>NZ_NFIP01000003.1 GCF_002161805.1 Collinsella sp. An307
TCCGGTCGGAGCGGGCGTCGGCGGCGCTGGGCTGGAGGACGCCGGACGAGAACCGCAGGCTGCTCGGCTACGCGGTGTAGGATGTACAGGAAAACGTCCGCAGTCCCATTGCTTGAAATATGTTTGTGCGACCGTTGGGATGCACGCCACCAGGGGGGTGCCGTGCGCGCCTGTCGGTATGGGCGCGGCTGCCGGCATGCATGTGCAGATAGCGGCGTGCACAACCGGACGCAGAGGTTGCGAGCGCGTGTTTCGCTGCTCGATGTTAGGCTATGCGGCCATCTCTTCGACAAGGGCTAGCAGCGGGGCGGGGATTCGCGGCGGATTTTCGGCGCCGCAGCGCAAAGTAGCGACGCAGAGCGGATTATCGGTTAGGCGCAGGGTGCGAAACGTCGCTGTTGAGATGGGGTCGCGCCGGGCAAGGCGACGAATGGCATGGGCAGTTTCTGGGTCACGTGGTATGTCATAGGCGGTGAGCTTGGCCACCATGCGATTTGGGTCGTGCGCCTCGTTCGAAGAAATGCGGAGCACCGGCATGCCGAGCAAGGTGAGTTCTGCCTCACGGTGCTGTTCATCGGCGAGCGCGCGCACGGTGCTTTTGCCGTGGAGCATGTGCTCATTCACATACTTTTCGACCCCATCAACCTCAAGTACAACGCACGTTCCATCTATTCGCGTGAAGATGCCATCGACCCGATACGTCTGTGTAGGGTCTACAGGGCTGGCTAGAGTGACTTGCAGCTCGGGCAGTGCGAATCCTTGCGAGAGGATGGTGGCGCGCACAACCGATTCCGCCCAACTTTCGCTGCGGGCGTCGGCGTAACCCAAGATGCCTGCGGCACGTCGCACTCCGCGCGGGCGCAGGGGGAGCGCTTCGATACTGGTACGGAGCTCCTCAATCGAGCGTTTTGAGACGCGCAACGCAGCGTCCGCGTAGGCGAGTGCGTCGCCAAAGGGAAGCGCCTGTAAGCAGTCGCAAAGCGTCCGTGCGAGCGATGTCACGGGGATGCCGTTCACGAGGACGGGATTGTCGCACGGTAGCGCGTGGTGTGCGATAACCCCGCTTGTGCGTGGCCGGGCGTGGGGGCCGTCAGCAACGTGGATGGGTAGTGCGCGCGAGTAGGAAACGGGCATGCCGTGAATGAGCGCTGCCGTTTCGCCGCAAAAGACCCAGTGGGGTTGCGCGTCATGGATGCTACGGATGAGATGCCACGCCTGCTCTATGGGCGTTAATGCCTCCCAGTAGGTGACGCGTGCGTAGAGGGAGCGAGCTGGACGAATGACGTAGCCTGCCTTGAGGCGACGCGCTAACGCCGCCCCGAGCCGGTTGGACGACACGCGCACGAGCCGTTGACGTCGCTCGGCATCGCAGAAGAGCTGATCAATCTCATGGTTGACAGCTGTCGACACGGCTCCTCCTCGGCCTCCGATACGGATGGCGCATGCGACCGCTGGCGCCGACCGCGCGCCTACGATAGTGTTGCAGCTTGGTATGCCCGTTTTTTCGCCGTTGATGCAGGGCGACACGGTTCTCGTTTGTGCGGTGACGAGATGCGATGGGCGTCGTCTTCTTTGGCGAGTTGGTGCTACCGCAGGGGATGACAGGGTATCCGTATGATTTGGACGAGGCAGGAAATGAATCCGTACGCTCCTGACGTTCTGGATGCCTTTTTCGTCAGGGGCGTACGGATTTGGCTCTGCCAACGCTAGGAATACGCGAATTCTTCGCGCGCGGTCGAGCGAGACAGATTGTGGCAGTGGCAGGTGCTATCTAGCACTTTCGGTTATCGCGTGGCGAGTGTCTCCATTATTTCGTCGACACAGGCGAGAGCGTCGGCGATGGCGGAAACGACAAGCGATGCGCCGCTGCGCGCATCGCCCGCGACAAACAGAGGCGTCTCCGGTGTCTTCGCAATCTCCGATGCCGGCCCGGTGGGCGCACTGCTGTTGGACATGGCGCAGCGATGACTCCCCGGCGCCTCCGTAAGGGGCATCGGGCGTCCTTCTTGCGCGAGTGCGACACCAAAGGCATCGAAGATGGTGCGTTCCGGCCCCGTGAATCCGCACGCGATAAGGACCAGCTCACAGGGGATCTCTCGCTCTGTCCCGGCGATTGGTGACGGCGTTCCACCGGACCAGTCAAGGTCGACCACGCGCACCGCGCGCACTGCGCCCCGCTCGTCGTGTAGGATCTCGAGCGTGTCGGTTGCCCAGGATCTCATCTCGCCTCCCATAAGGGCGATGGCCTCCTCCTGACCATAATCGGTTTTGAGGACCTGCGGCCATTCTGGCCAGGGGTTAGTTGCCGCGCGTTTCTCGGCGGGGCGCGGCATAACCTCGATCTGGCGCACGCTGCGCGCCCCCTGCCTCACGGCGGTGGCGACGCAGTCGTTGCCGGTGTCGCCGCCGCCGATGACTACCACATTGCGATCGTTAGCGGAAAGGGAAGGGGCCACGGGCTCGGCGTCCAGTAGCGATTTGGTCGCAGCGGTGAGGTAGTCGAGTGCAAAGACGACCCCGCCTCCGTCTGTGCCGGGCGCCGAGAGACCGCGTGCGTGCCGCGCTCCTACGGCGAGGACAACGGCGTCGTTATCAGCGAGGATGTCCTGCGCAACGGCGGGGTTCGCCGCGTCGGTGCTGAGCATGAAACGGATACCCAGCTCCTCCATAAGGTTTACGCGCCGCTCAACGACGTCTTTCTCGAGCTTCATGTTGGGGATACCGTACATAAGAAGGCCGCCGGCGCGGTCCGCGCGTTCAATGACGGTGACGCGCACGCCGCGTCGCGCAAGCTCCCAAGCGCAGGCAAGTCCCGCTGGCCCCGATCCCACGACGGCGACGCGTGGGGCTCCTTCGGTGGCAGGTGCAAAGCGGCGGGGTCCGCCGTGATCCCATTCCCAGTCGGAGATAGCGCGCTCGTCGTCGTGAATCGTTGTGGGCTCGTTGTTTACGCGCCCGAGGTTGCACGCCGCCTCGCAGAGAGCGGGGCAGACGCGGCTGGTGAACTCGGGCAGGGGATTGGTGAGCGCCAGGCGCTCAGCGGCATCGTGCCAGCGTCCGCGCCAGATGAGGTCGTTCCACTCGGGAATGAGGTTGTGGAGCGGACATCCGCTCGGGCGGGCATGCCCAAAGGGCGCTCCTGTCTGGCAAAAGGCGACGCCGCACATCATGCAGCGGCTCGCCTGCTCGCGGCGCGTTTCCTCGTCGGGTTCGACATAGAGCTCGCGATAGTCACGCGTGCGCTCGGCAACCGGTCGCGCGCGGTGGGCGTGGCGGTCATGCGTAAGGAATGCTCCCGGTTTTCCCATGGCAGTGTCCTTTCTGGGGCGGTGCGGCCCGGCGGGGCCAGGCGCCTCAATCAGTCGAGGGTCTGGGCGGTCACGGTCTCAAAGGCGCGCTCGAGCGCCTCCTCGGGTGAGGCGCCGGCACGTTCGGCGGCATCGACAACGGCGCGCACGCGCTCGTACTCCACCGGTGCCACCACAACAAAGCGCGCCGACTCAGCAGCGAAGCGGTACAGCAGCTTGATGCCACGCGGGCTCGCGGTGCGCTCGACGTGCTCCTCAATGAGCGCACGAATCTCGGCGAGCTCCATTTCGGTGGGCTGGCGCAGCCGGACAAGCTCGGCGTTCACGCGCTCGGCAAGCGTCCCTCGCTCGTCGTAGACGTACGCGAAGCCTCCCGTCATGCCAGCGGCAAAGTTCGGGCCCACCTCGCCGAGCACGAGCACGCGCCCGCCGGTCATGTATTCGCAACCGTGGGCGCCCACGCCCTCTACCACAAGCGTCGCACCTGAGTTGCGCACGGCAAAGCGCTGGCCGGCGAGACCGTTCACAAATCCCTTGCCGTCTGTAGCGCCAAAGAAGGCAACGTTGCCCACGATGACGTTCTCGTCAAACTTGTACGTGGCCGCCTCGTGTGGACGCACCGTAACGATGCCGCCCGAGAGTCCCTTACCTACGTAGTCGTTTGCATCGCCAACCACATTTAAGGTGATGCCTGCGGGCAGAAACGCGCCAAAGCTCTGGCCTGCGGAGCCTGTGCTGTCCACCACAATGGAGCCATCGGGCAGGCCGTCCGGGTGCGCGCTGGTCACCGCGCTGCCGAGCATGGTGCCCACGCAGCGGTTGACGTTGTCGATATCGACTGTGAGGTGTACAGGGCGCAGGTGTGCGCGGGCATCCGCCGTCTGGGGGATGAGGAGCGTCGCGTCGAGCGTCTTCTCGAGCGCGGCATCTGCGACCATCTCGGGCAGGTAGTGCGTGGCGTCAGCGCCGGGGATGTGCGCGCCAAAGGTGCAGCGCGCGGGCGCGAGGACACAGGAGAGGTCGATGAGGTTGGCCTTGCGGTTGCCCGGCACCTCGATCTGGCGGAGGCACTCGGTGTGGCCGACCATTTCCTCTACGGTCCTAAAGCCGAGCCGCGCCATGACGCTGCGCAGCTGCTCTGCCACAAAGAGCATGAAGTTCTCCACATGCTCGGGTTTGCCGGCAAAACCTTGGCGCAGGCGGCAGTTCTGCGTGGCGATACCCGCCGGGCAGGTGTCTTGGTGGCAGTCGCGCTGCATGAGGCAACCCATGGCAATAAGCGGCATGGTGGCAAAGCCAAACTCCTCGGCGCCAAGGAGGCAGGCGACCGCGACATCGGTGCCGTCCATAAGCTTGCCGTCCGCCTCGAGCACCACGCGCGAGCGCAAACCGTTCATAACGAGGGTCTGCTGCGTCTCGGCGAGGCCGAGCTCGAGTGGGAGCCCCGCGTGCCAGATGGAGTCGCGCGGCGCCGCGCCCGATCCGCCGTTATGGCCCGAGATGAGGATTTTGTTGGCGCCGCCCTTGGCAACGCCCGTGGCGATGGTGCCCACGCCCGCCTCGGACACGAGCTTCACGCTGATGCGCGCCTTGGGGTTGGCGCACTTGAGGTCAAAGATAAGCTCGGCGAGGTCCTCGATGGAGTAGATGTCGTGGTGCGGCGGAGGCGAGATAAGGCCGATGCCCGGTGTGGAGCGGCGTACCTCGGCCACCCACGGATAGACCTTCTTGCCGGGCAGGTGGCCGCCCTCGCCGGGCTTGGCGCCCTGCGCCATCTTGATCTGGATTTCGGTCGCGGAGACGAGGTAACGGCTCGTCACGCCAAAGCGCCCCGACGCCACCTGCTTGATGGCGGAGTTTGCCGAGTCGCCGCCCGCAAGCGGGGTCTCGCGGCGCGGGTCCTCGCCGCCCTCGCCCGAGTTCGAGCGGCCGTGAAGACGATTCATGGCGATCGCCATGCACTCGTGCGCCTCGCGGCTGATGGAGCCAAACGACATGGCGCCGGTGTTGAAGCGGCGCACGATGCTGCGCGCGTCCTCAACCTCGTCCAAGGGGATGGCAGCGCGCCCGGCGGTGTCAAAGTCCAGAAGGTCGCGCAGGCGCACCGCCCGCCCTGGGCGCCGCAAAAGCTCGCTGTAGGAGAGGAAGCGCTCAAAGTCGCCCTCGCGGCAGGCGCGCTGCAGGGTGTAGATGACCTGGGGGTCGATCAAGTGATCCTCGCCGCGCACGGGGCGCCATTTGGTGAGGCCGAGGGTGGGGAGCTGATTGGGCGAGGGACTGGCGAGCAGCGCCTGCGCGGCATCGAAGCGTTCCTCGAGCTCGCGCTGCACATCGGCGACGCCAAGGCCGCCCACACGGCTCACGGTACCGGCAAAGTGGCGCGCCACCAGGTCATCCGCAAGGCCGACTGCCTCAAAGATCTGGGCGGAGTGGTAGCTTTGCGCGGTCGAGATGCCCATCTTGGACATGATTGACACCATGCCTGCGCAGGCGGCGCGGTTGTAGTTCTCGATGGCCTCCGCCGCCGTGAGCGTGTGGCCGTCCGCGGCGACGAGGTCACCCTCATCGGCGAGCTTGCGAACCTGGGCATGCGCGCGGTAGGGGAGAATACCGCTTGCGGAGTAGCCCACAAGACAGGCGAGATCGTGTGCCGAGATGGCATCGCCGCTCTCGACCACGATGTCCGCGAACGTGCGCACACCGGCGCGCATAAGGTGGTTGTGCACCGAGGCAACGGCGAGCAGCGAGGGGATGGGCACCTCGGTGGCGCCTGCCCGGTCCGAGAGAATCACGATGTTGGTTCCCGCGCGCACCGCGGCCTCGACCGCGCCGTTGAGATCATCGAGTGCCTGCTCGAGGGCGCCTGACCCCGCACTGCGTTCAAATACGGCGCGAAAACGTGTGACGCGAAAGCCCACGCGGTCGATCGAGACGATGCGGTCGAGGTCCTCTGCCGTCAGAAGCGGCCCCGGCAAGCGCACGAGCCGACACGCGGCGCGCGAATCCTCGAGCAGGTTGCCGTGGTTGCCCAGGTAGAGAACGGTCGAGGTAACAAAGCTCTCGCGCAACGCGTCGATGGGCGGGTTGGTGACCTGGGCAAAGAGCTGGTAGAAGTAGTCAAAAAACGAGCGCGTCTTGGTGGAGAGGCAGGCGAGCGGCGCATCGATGCCCATCGACGCCAGAGGTGTTTTGCCGCTTGCCGCCATGGGGCGGATGACCTCTTCGACGTCGTCAAAGTGGTAGCCGAGCTTGGCGGCAGCGACCGTGTCGGCAACATCTGCGTCCTCCTGGGGGAGCGTGGCGCCTGCCCCATCGAGGTCGGCGAGGTCGATGGTCTCCTCCGCAATCCAGTCTCGATAGGGCTTCTCTTTGGCCCAGCGACGCCTGAGCTCGTCGTTGTACACAATGCGCCCCTGCGCAAAATCGACCTCGAGCATCTCGCCGGGACCGAGGCAGCCCGAGACAAGGATGTTCTCGGGGTCCACGTCGATGGTTCCCACCTCGCTTGAGAGCAAAAAGCGGTCATCGCGCGTCATGTAGTAGCGTGCGGGGCGCAGCCCGTTGCGATCGAGCGCGGCGCCGAGTGTTTGCCCGTCGGTGAAGGCGATCGCCGCCGGTCCGTCCCAAGGTTCCATCAACATGGACTGATAGGCGTCGTAGGCGCGCCGTTCGTCGCTGAGCGCATCGTTTTTGTCCCACGGCTCGGGCAGAAGCATCGACACGGCGCGGGAGAGCGGCCGGCCGTTCATGACCAGGAACTCGAGCACGTTATCGAGGACGGCCGAATCGGATCCTTCTCGGTTAATGACGGGGAGTACCTGCTCGAGATCCTGTCCGAGTACCGGCGAGTACAGGTTTGGCTCGCGGGCACGGATCCAGTTGACGTTGCCTTTGAGCGTGTTGATCTCGCCGTTGTGGATGATAAGGCGATTGGGATGCGCGCGCTCCCAGCTGGGGGTAGTGTTGGTCGAGTAACGGGAGTGCACAAGCGCTACCGCGGTCTTGACCGCGGCATCGTTGAGGTCGCAGAAAAAGCGCCGCATCTGCGTGGCGACGAGCATGCCCTTGTAGACGATGGTTCTGCTCGACATACTGCAGATGTAGAAGATTTTGCCTGCAAGCGCGTGGGCTGCCTCACCGCGCTTCTCGATAGTGCGACGGCAAACATAGAGCTTGCGTTCAAAGGCGTCGCCGCGCTCGATACCCTCGGGGCGGCCCAAAAACGCCTGCACGATGGTAGGCATGCAGGCCCGTGTGGTCTCTCCTAGGTCGTGCGGATCCACGGGCACCTCGCGCCAAAAGAGCACGGGCACGCCCGCCTCGGCGCAGCCCGCCTCAAAGACGCTGCGTGCGTCTGCGGCGCCTCGTTCATCCTGCGGGAAGAAGACCATCGCCACACCGTAGTCGCCTTCTTCGGGCAGAAGGTGGCCGCACTTTTGCGCCTCCTTGCGGAAGAAGTGGTGCGGAACCTGAAACAGCACGCCCGCGCCGTCGCCGGTGTTCTTTTCGAGCCCCGTGCCGCCACGGTGCTCGAGGTTCACGAGGACCGAGAGCGCGTCGTCGAGGATCTGGTGGGATTTGACACCATTGATGTTGGCGAGCGCACCGATGCCGCAAGCATCGTGCTCGAATTCGGGCCGGTAGAGGCTGCGCGGCATCTGCGCCGTGCGGGCGGAATCGCTCGAGGCGAGGTAGGGCATGGCGTCCCCTCCTGTTCGCTATTGTCGGTGAATGCCGTTACGCCGCCTGCTCGGGCGGCATGAGGGCATGCGCGGCATAGTAGGAGTGAAAACGCGTGCGTGTGTTACCCGTATATTTCGAAACAGGAGGGTAACCGCGCCGTAACCCATCGCAAACGAGATGGAAACGCGCCGCCAACATAGCAGGCGTGCTCTATGATGGTTTGAAGTCGCGACGCGATAGGAGGGTGTATGCAATCGGTTTCTGCGGACATGACGGCCGAGGAGGCCCTCGCCCACCACAAGAAGACCCTGCTGGCTCTGAGGGTGCAGCACATTGCGATGGTGCTCGTTCTTGGTGCCATGGCGCTCTTCGCTGTCGAGAAGGGAGCGCCCGTACTCTATCTGTTCGGCCTTGCGGGCATCATCGCGACGTTTCTTCTCTTCTTCTATCGGCTCACGCAAGCGGTGTCGCAGTTCCAAGACATCCTTTGGCAGGACGCGGACGTAGCAAAATACCGCGCCGCCCTCGAGGCCTACTATGGGCAGACAAAGAACCGCTCCACGCGGAACACGCTCGAGCTGGAGCTCGCGTTTTGCGACTACTTCGACGGGCTCGACGATGCGGCGCTTGAGCGTCTTGCACGGTTGACGTTCAAGGGGCGTAAAAGTACCCAGCGCCTCCGCTCGCTCAACCTGCAGGTGCTTCTTTATAATGCGCAAAACGATACCGTCCGCCGCGATGAGGCGCTCGACCGTATTCGCGCCATGGCGGTGCGGTACCGCGCCGGTTCCAAGCTTGCGGCAACGGCGACCAATCTTGTACGCGATCTGGAGCTGAGGTGCAGGCCCGTTGAGCAGTGGAGCGAGGAGGATGCGCGCTATATCCGCGAGCAGATGGGTCTTGCGGACAAGAACTTGAACCGCATCGGCCTGCGTCTGCGCCTCGACGCCTATGAGCTTGCCCATGGCCGTTTGGCAGAAGTGGCGCGCGACCTAGCCGCCCTCGGCGAGGAGCCAATTGTCCCCAGGTACGAGACCATGCGCGTACAACTGCTGCATAAAGCTGAGCGACAGACGATCGACGAGTAATTCTTTTTTGGTAAGCACCGGCAGGGGCGTTGCGCGCGCCCTTTCGCAAGTTCCGCACGAGTCGAAGGCGCCCGTGGCGCCTTCGAGCGAGCCAGGACTGTCCGAAGCGAAAGGGCGCGCGCAACGCCCCTGCCCCTTCATGCGCACTGAAGAAATCTAAGTGCCGATTCATAAGATTTTTTGCTTATGAGTTGTATAAGTCTCGCAACGTGGGTACTATTCTCTGCGTACGTAAAAGCATGGATGCACGGTAACATGCCGGGGCACCAGCGAAGGAGGAATCTCACATGAGTCTCAAGCCGCTTGGAGATCGCGTTCTCGTCAAGCCCGATGCCGCTGAGCAGAAGACCGCTTCGGGTCTCTACATCGCCAGCAACGCCCAGGAGAAGCCGCAGCGCGGCACCGTCGTTGCCGTGGGCACCGGCAAGGTGAACGACAAGGGTGAGCGTATGCCCATCGACGTCAAGCCCGGCGACACCGTTATCTACGGTAAGTTTGGTGGCAACGAGGTTAAGGTCGACGGTGAGGACTATCTCCTCATGCGCGCCGACGACATTTACGCGATCGTCGAGTAAACGCCAAGTCGTTTCTCACTTAGGTATCACATCTCGGTAATGGAGGACAGATAAGATGGCTAAGAACATCACGTTTGACACCGCTGCGCGCACCAAGCTTGCGCAGGGCGTGAACAAGCTGGCCGACGCGGTCACCGTCACCATGGGCCCCAAGGGCCGCTACGTTGCGCTCCAGCGCTCCTACGGCGCCCCGACCATCACCAACGATGGCGTGTCGGTTGCCAAGGAGATCGAGCTCGAGGACAACATCGAGAACATGGGTGCCCAGCTGGTGAAGGAGGTCGCTACCAAGACCAACGACACCGTGGGTGACGGCACCACCACCGCGACGCTTCTCGCCCAGGTCATCGTCAACGACGGCCTGCGCAACGTTGCTGCCGGCGCTAACCCGCTCGCTATCCGCCGCGGTATCGACAAGGCCGTCCGCGCCGCTGTCGAGGCCATGAAGGAGCAGGCTCAGCCCGTCGAGACCAAGGAGCAGATTGCTTCTGTCGGCACCATCTCCGCTGGTGACCCCGAGGTCGGCAGCAAGATTTCCGACGCTATGGACGTTGTGGGCAAGGACGGCGTCATCACCGTCGAGGATGGTCAGACCTTTGACATCACCATCGACACCGTCGAGGGCATGCAGTTCGACAAGGGCTACGTCTCCGCGTACTTCGTGACCGACAACGATCGCATGGAGGCCGTCCTCAAGGACCCCTACATCCTCATCACCGACCAGAAGATCTCCAACGTTCAGGACATCATGCCCGTGCTCGAGGCTGTTTCGCGCGCCGGCAAGAGCCTGCTCATCATTGCTGAGGACATCGACGGCGAGGCTCTGCCCACGCTCGTTCTCAACAAGATCCGCGGCGCTCTCAACGTCTGCGCTGTGAAGGCCCCCGGCTACGGCGACCGTCGTAAGCGCATGCTCGAGGACATCGCTGCCCTCACCGGCGGCCAGGCTGCCCTCGACGAGCTCGGCATCAAGATTGCCGACATCACCGCTGATATGCTCGGTACCGCCAAGACCGTTACCGTCACCAAGGACAACACCACCATCGTTGACGGCGCTGGTTCCAAGGATGCCATCGAGGCCCGCGTGGCTCAGATTCACGCTGAGCTCGAGCACACCGACTCCGAGTTCGACCGCGAGAAGCTCCAGGAGCGTCTCGCCAAGCTCTCCGGTGGCGTTGCCGTCATCAAGGTCGGCGCTGCGACCGAGACCGAGCTCAAGGAGATCAAGCACCGCGTCGAGGACGCCCTGCAGGCGACCCGCGCTGCGGTCGAGGAGGGCATCGTCGCCGGCGGCGGCGTGGCGTTTATGGACGCTCTGCCCGCGCTCGACAAGATCGAGATCTCTGATCCCGAGGAGCAGATCGGTATCGACATCGTCAAGAAGGCGCTGACCGCTCCTGTGGCCACCATCGCTAAGAACGCTGGCTACGAGGGCGCCGTTGTGGTTGACAAGGTCGCGGGCCTGCCCGCCGGCCAGGGCCTCAACTCCGCTAACGGCGAGTGGGGCGACATGATCGAGATGGGCGTGCTCGACCCGGTCAAGGTCACCCGCACCACGCTCCAGAACGCCGCCTCCGTGGCGTCGCTCATCCTCATCACCGAGGCCACCGTCACCGACGTGCCGAAGAACACCCAGCTTGAGGATGCCATCGCTGCCGCTACCGCCAACGCGCAGCAGGGTGGTATGTACTAAGCCATAAACGGCTGAATCCTGTCGGATCCCCCGTCGGTGGTCCCACACGAACGGCCTCGGCCTTACGGCCTGCGGAATGTTCGCTTAGGGAATCACCGGCGGGGGATTCCGCGTTTTGAGCGCATAAGGGCTATGCTGCAACAAGCTGGCGGCGGTCGGCTGACAACATGAATACGTGAACGGCTCATCTCTGCAGATTGGAGATGAGCTGTTCTTCTTAACTAACTCGGAAGAAAGGGTATTTTGTAGTAGAAAATAGGAGTAGATAAGAGAAGAGAAGGTAATGGCGGTGTATAGGCTTGCAAATGGCTACGAGCTTTCCGATGAAGAAATCGAAAAGCGAGCGCGTGAATGGGAGGAAGGAACATGGCGGGGGTCCCTTGTGAATACCCGCGCCGGCAGGCCTCGCCTTTCCGAAGAGGAAAATGCAAACCTTTCTTTTAAATGCCCGATTTCTGCTGCTGCGCTCATAGCGCGTGCTGCTGAGCTATCCGGCGTGAAGAAATCCGCATTTATGCGAGAGGCTGCGGTTGAGAAGGCTCTGCGCGTTCTGGAGGCTGCTCGGTAGTCAGCGTCGTGGTCGTTGCGCGCAGGAGGGGGACGGGGCGCTCTGAGGCGGCGCGATGCGGTACGATATCGAGGTTACCGCTCATGACGCGCAGGGGAGGAACCGTTTCATGGCGCAGCAACACGACCTTTTCGATGACATCATCGATATCACTAAGGGCATCGACGTCTTGAAGGACCCGCTCGGCGGCGTGACCGATGCGCTGCTTGGCACCACAACCGCCGGTGCGCCGGTTCAGGAATGGAATCCCGCCGACTATAAGGAGCGCCCGCGTGTCAACGCGCTGCCGTGCCTTACCTGCAAGTCCGAGAAGAGCAGCTGCCGCAAGTGCGCCGAGGTCTGTTCCGTGAACGCGGTCGATATCGACGATGGCGAGGTCGAGATCACCGACGCGTGCCGCAAGTGCGGCCTTTGCGTGCCGGTGTGCCCCACCGAGGCAGTCCTCTCGCCCAAGATTCAACCTAAGAAGCTCTACGATGCGGTTGCGGCAGCCGCCACCGCACACACCACCGCGTACGTGACCTGCACGCGTGCCCTTCGCCGCGTGCCGCGCGAGAACGAGGTCGTCATCGCCTGTGTGGGCGATATCACGCCCGAGACCTGGTTTGCCATCATGAGCGACTTCCCGCAGGTGAGCGTCTATCTCCCCCTCGGCATCTGCGACAAGTGCCGCAACGCCCGCGGCGAGGAGATGCTCGGGGACGCCATCGCCACGGCCGAGGAATGGGCCGGTGCCGGCATGGGTCTTGAGGTCGAGGCCCGTGCGCTCACGTGCGAGAAGCGTCGCGAGTACGAGCGCAAGGAGTTCCTGGACAACATCATGCGCACGACCGGCCTCACGGTGTCTAAGCTAAATCCCGCCGCCGCGGCAGTCGCCACGGTGACGCAGCGCCTGAAGGAGCACAACAAGAAGCTCTCCGCTCTTGAGCGGACGCTCTCCCAGGCCACGGGTACCACGACCGAGAAGCGTCGTCGCATACTCACGCAGTCGCGGAAGCTTCTGCTCTCCACCTTGCAGTCCCATCCCGAGCTCGCCGAGAACGTGCGCGTCCAGGTGCCCGAATGCGACTTCTCAAAGTGCACCATGTGCGGCGATTGCGTGCGCGCCTGCCCGCTGCACGCCTGCGATCTGGTGGGTGCGGGCCGCTTTGCGCTGGAGGCGACTTATTGCGTGGGCTGCGGCCTGTGCGCCGAGGTCTGCCCGGAGCACGCCCTTACGCTCGTGGAGCATGACGGCTCGGACTTGGTAATTCCCGATCCCGAGGCGGAGAAGAAGGCGCTCCAGGCGGCTCAGGCCAAAAAGGATGCCGATAAGCTCAAGGCGGAGGCCAAGCAGAAGCTCAACCGCGTGCTCGACCAGATGGAGAAGCTCGACAAGTAGAGCTTCTGCCATCGGCGCCTGCGGAGCTTTCCGCGTACAATGGATGCCGTTACGATTGCCCGCCGCGTTACGACCGCGCGGTGTCGCCACACTCTGAGAGGATACGTCGTGTCACTTTCCATCGGTATCGTCGGTCTGCCCAACGTGGGCAAGTCGACGCTGTTCACCGCGCTCACCAAGAAGGGCGGTCTTGCCGCTAACTATCCCTTTGCCACCATCGACCCCAACGTCGGCATCGTAAACGTGCCGGACGACCGTTTGCAGAAGCTCGCAGACATTGTGAACCCGGGTCGTATCGTGCCAGCAACGGTCGAGTTTGTCGACATCGCCGGCCTCGTTAAGGGCGCCAACGAGGGCGAGGGCCTGGGCAACCAGTTCCTCGCAAACATCCGCGAAACCGACGCTATCTGCGAGGTCGTGCGCTACTTCAAAGATCCCAATGTCATGCGTGAGGTGGGACGCACGGGTGACTTTGTTGATCCTGCGGCCGATGCCGACACCATCATGACCGAGCTTATCTTGGCCGACCTTCAGACGCTGGAAAAGCAGCTGCCCAAGCTCGAGAAGGAGGCCAAGCGCGACCATGAGCTTATGCCCAAGCTCGAGGTTGCAAAGCGCCTGACCGCGTGGCTGAACGAGGGCAACCGCGCCGCGACGCTCGAGATGACGCCCGAGGAGCGCGCTGCTGCCAAGGGGCTCTTCCTGCTCACCATGAAGCCGATTCTGTATGTGGCAAACGTTGACGAGGACATGCTCGGCCAGGAGCTCGAGCCCATCGACGGTGTGACCCCGATTGCCATCTGCGCCAAGGTCGAGGCCGAGCTCTCTGAGCTCGACCCCGAGGAGGCGGCGGAGTATCTGGAGACCCTCGGTCTCGAGCGTCCGGGTCTTGAGGTTCTCGCTCAGGCAGCGTACAAGCTGCTCGGCCTGCAGTCGTTCTTCACCGCAGGCGAGATGGAGGTCAAGGCGTGGACCGTGCGCCAGGGCGCGACCGCGCCTCAGGCGGCGGGCGTCATCCACTCCGATTTTGAGCGTGGTTTCATCAAGGCCGAGGTTATCTCCTACGACGATTACGTTGAGCTCGGCGGCGAGGCGGGCGCCCGTGCCGCGGGCAGGCTTCGTATGGAGGGCAAGGACTACGTCATGGCCGACGGCGACGTGGTGCACTTCCGCTTCAACGTGTAAGCTCGAGCGCCGCGCTCGCAGTCGCTCGCCGAAAGGACAACGATGTTCAAATACGGAAAGACCAATGGGATTATGGCGGTGGCGCTTGCCGTGCTCGCTGTGATTCCTCTCATTGAGATTGCCATCTTCTTGCCCCAGATGTCCGATACTGTGGTGATTGGCTTCAATGCTGTTGCCGAGACGGCCCGCACGGGCAGCCGCTGGCACCTCGCGCTGCTGCCGGTCATCTGCCTGGCGCTGGGCATTGTCTCGCTTGTGAGCGCCCTCAAGCGTGCGGGAGCTACCGGAGAGCCCGATCACATTGCGGCGCTTACCTTTAAGCGCTACGTGAAAAGCGGCCTTATCGCCGCCGTCATCTTTAACGCGGCGAACCTTTACCTCATCTATATGGCGATGACGGGACAGGGTATTCCCTTCGCCGGGTAGAAACCGTCATTACTCGCGATTTTGCGCTCGAGCCCTCGGCCACAGCGGCTGGGGGCTCATTTTGTTGCCTCGCGATGCAGCGTAAAGCGGCAGGCGGTGTGCGGTTTGGGTAAAGCGAAAACTATAGGCTACCTATCACGTTAAGTGCTTCTTCACACTTTTACGCATGAAAGAGGAGGCTGTACAGAGAATCGGCGACCGCGTCCGCAGGATGCGTGAGGAGCAGGGGATCGGCAAGGGCGAGTTTGCCCTTATGGTCGGTATCAGCCGCCCCTACCTCAACCGTATCGAGAACGGCACCGCAAACGTAACGGTGAAGATGCTCGTGCGTGTGGCGGAAGGGCTTGACGTGGATGCCATCGACCTCTTGAAGTGACGTGCTCGTACCGTTTTATCGTCGAATGAACGTTACATAATCAACGGCATATCGTCGTATGGCAGCGCGCTGCGCTCAGCGCGCCGGCGTGCGGTCGTGATTGATCACGGAGTAGAACAGGCGAGATACCTCGCGCGGATCGCGCGACTGGCCGAGCGCCCACATGGTCTTGGCGACGAGCGCCTCGGTGGTCATGTCGTCGCCATGAAGGATGCCCGGGTGGTCGGCATAGGCGCGTCCCACCTCGTACACCCCCAGATCGAGTCCCTCCTCGGGGACCTGCGTGGTCATGACGACGGTGCGGCCCGAGTCGACCCAATCGAAAATCGCCTGCTTGAAGGATGGGGCGTCGGGGCCGTACTCCGGCACGCCGCCAAGGCCGAACGTCTCGAGGATGACGGCGTCATAGGCGGGCTTGAGCACCTCGAAGATGCGCGGGTCAAACCCCGGGGTGAGCTTGATGACGGCGACGCGGTCATCGAGTGCGTCAAAGGTGGTCGGCGCCGTCCTGTCGGCAGCGCGCGCCGCGCGGAAGGCGGCGATAAACGCCTGCACGCCATCGTCGGTCTCGGTGGAGGCAACCGCCGCCTCGAGCGCGCGGTCGTCGATGGTCCAGCCGGGTAGCGACGCGCCGCCGCGGACGATGCGGTCGTGGCGGATGTAGGCGAGCGGGGGGAAGTTCACGCTCGTAAAGGCGTTTGCGCTCATGGTACGCTGCTTGCGGGCGCGCGTTCCGGCGATCACAAGGCCGCCGAACACGATGGCAACGTCGCGAGCGCGGTCATCGACTGCCCACAGCAGGCTCTGGTAGAGGTTGAGCTTTGCATCGGTGAAGGGGCTCAGCATGGGGCGCTGCGAGCCGGTAAGCACGATGGGTTTGGGGCTCGCCTGGATGAGGTAGGAGAGGGCCGCTGCGGTGTAAGCCATGGTGTCGGTGCCGTGAAGAACAAGAAATCCGTCGTAGCGATCGTAGTTCTCCATTACCACGTTGCGGATGTGCAGCCAGTCGCTCGGGCGCATGTTGGTGCTGTCGATGTTCATGGGCTGGACCACGTCGAGCTCGCAGAGGCCTTCGATCTCGGGTACGCAGGCGGCAAGCTCCGACCCGGTAAGGGCGGGGGAGAGTCCGTTGCCGTCCTCGGTCGAGGCGATGGTGCCGCCGGTGGCGATAAGGAGGATCTTCTTCATGAGGCGTTGCTTTCTGCTCGAGGTGCCGGCGCGGTTGCCGGTCTTAGTATTGTAGCGGTACGCCGAGGGCTCGGGTGTGCACGCGCGGCACCCGGCAGGCGCCTCGCCGCAGTTGACGATGGCGTGCAGATGTACCGCGCTTTGCCGCGCGCCATGTCGAGCGTGTATGATAAACAGGTTACAAAGACGCAGCCGCCCGCCGGCGCCAGAGAGGAGACCCATGCCCGAGAACGCATCCGCTGCCGCAAATAAGGTGCTCGTATTCGACTTCGGCGCACAGTACGGCCAGCTCATCGCCCGCCGCGTGCGCGACTTGCATGTCTATTCCGAGATTGTGCCCTGCGACATCACCGCGGACGAGGTCCGCGCGATGGAGCCCGCGGCCCTCATTCTCTCCGGTGGCCCCGCGAGCGTCTACGCCGAGGACGCGCCGTCCATCGACCCCGGCATCTTCGACCTCGGCCTGCCGGTTTTGGGCTTTTGCTACGGCCACCAGATCATGGCCGTGACGCTCGGCGGCGAGGTCGGTCATTCCGAGGTGGGCGAGTACGGCCCAGCGACCATCGCCTGCGATAACGGCTCTGCTCTGTTTGCGGGCACCCCGCTCGAGCAGACCGTGTGGATGAGCCACCGCGACGCCGTTGTGCGCGTGCCCGAGGGCTTCCACGTGACGGCGCAGACCGGCGTCTGTCCCGTGGCCGCCATGGCGTGCCCCGAGCGCAAGCTCTACTCCACCCAGTTCCATCCCGAGGTGCGCCACACCGAGTACGGCCAGCAGATTCTCTCGAACTTCCTCTTTAACATCTGCGGTCTTGAGAAGACTTGGACCATGGACAACCTGGTCGAGCAGAAGGTCGCCGAGATTCGCGAGCAAGTGGGTGACGCCCGCGTTATCCTCGCACTTTCCGGCGGCGTTGACTCGAGCGTGGTGGCAGCACTTGGCGCCCGCGCCATCGGTCGCCAGATGACCTGCGTCTTCATCAACCACGGGCTCCTGCGCAAGGGCGAGCCCGAGCAGGTGGAGGAGGTCTTCACCAAGCAGTTCGACGTGGACTTCATTCACGTGCATGCCGAGGACCGTTATGCCGAGCTCCTTGCCGGCGTCACCGATCCGGAGGAGAAGCGCCGCATCATCGGCACGCAGTTCTGGAACGAGTTCTTCGCCGTGGCTAAGCAGCTTGAACAGGACGGTCGCCCCGTTACCTATCTCGCGCAGGGCACCATCTACCCCGACATCATCGAGTCCGGCGCGCGCAAGACCGGCGGCAAGGCCTCGACCATCAAGAGCCACCACAACCTGATTCCGTTTCCCGAGGGCGTGCATTTCGACCTTATCGAGCCGCTCGACCACTTCTTTAAGGACGAGGTGCGCGAGTTGGGCCTCGCACTCGGCCTGCCGGCGCACATTGTCTACCGCCAGCCGTTCCCGGGCCCGGGTCTTGCCATCCGCATCATCGGTGCGGTGGACCCCGAGAAGCTTCGCATCCTAAAGGATGCCGACGCAATTGTGCGCGAGGAGCTCGATGCCTACAACCAGCGCCTTTTTGAGGAGACGGGCGAGCGCAACTCCGAGCACAGCTGCTGGCAGTACTTCGCGGTCCTCCCCGACATCAAGAGCGTGGGCGTCATGGGTGACGAGCGCACCTACGCCCGCCCGGTGATTCTGCGCGCCGTCGAGTCGAGTGACGCCATGACCGCTGACTGGGCGAAGCTGCCCTATGAGGTGCTCGCCAAGATCTCCGGCCGTATCGTGGCGGAGGTTCCCGGCGTGAACCGCGTGGCCTACGACATCACCTCAAAGCCTCCCGCGACAATCGAGTGGGAGTAGCATCAATTGAAATGATAGCTAATCTACCTGCTATTATCTAGTTCAATAAGGCTAATTCAAGCCTAATTTCGCCCTCAAATCTTGTACAAATATTGTACAGTGATATTATCGCGTACAAGGTACAAGATTTGGGGGCTTTGCTATGGCTCGTGACTACTTCAAGGGAAGCAAGCTCTACTGGCGTGAGAACCGCAAGCAGTGGCAGGGGATTCTCTACTACACGGACGAGAGCGGCAAGCAGAAACAAAAGAGCAAGCTCTTTGGCTCAAAGAAGCGTTCTGCTCAACAAGCTTTCGAGGAGTGGAAGGCTGAATTGAACCGAAAAGCGCGTCTTGTTGCGCCCAAGGAACTCATAAAAGAGCCGAAGGATAAAACTGTTGGTGATAGGGTTCAAGAACATCTAGCGTATCTGGAAACTGAGGCCGCTAACGGTAATATCGAGCTGTCAACACTCGCTGCAAAACGACAGCAAACCGAGCTGTATATCCTCAAAGAACCGATAGCCCAAATCCCCTACAAGAAGCTTTCAAAAGAAGACATTCTTGATTGGGAAGAGGGGCTTAGAGCGCGGGGAATCAAGAACAATACAATCGTCAATCCGTATTCGATTATGCGGCGGATGTACAACCTCGATATGGAGCATGGAAGGATAGAAGATACGCCCTTTCGATTTCTCCATTCTCCAAAAGCGGAGAAAAGAAACGTCAATTACGCGACGGATGCGACCTTGCGTAAGCTTGTCCAGATTCTCGATAGGCAATGGAAGGAGGACAAGGGAAATCCCGATACGCTTTGCTATTATCTCGCGCTCTACACAGGCATGAGAAGCGAGGAGATATGTGGTCTCACATGGAAGGACGTTCACATCCCGCAGGGAATAATCGAGGTCACACAGGCTATTGGGCGTATCGGAAACAAGGGCTATGTGAAGCCGCCAAAGAACGAAACATCGAGAAGAAGAATCCCCATCATTCCTGAGCTTGCTGAACCTCTTAGGGTGCGAAAGAAGCGGGTTTGTTGGGAAAACGATGTGGAGGAGCCTAACCCAAACTGGTTCGTGACGGGCGATAGAGAGACGTTCAAACTACCGCAGTACGCAACGCAGAACTTCGGGCGCGTATGCCGTAGAAACAACGTGATTGGCTCAGAGGGGCGCTATCTTACCCTTCACGGTTTGCGGGACACGTTGGCAACCGTTGGCGTTCAAGAGAGGACGATAGATATCAAGTCACTCTCTGCGATTCTCGGTCACTCAAATACCGCTATGACGCTGAACACCTATGCGGGGTTCGGCGATAACGCCATGCGTGAAGCAGGTATGAGGGGTATCGGCGATGCACTGAGGCGGAAGGTTGAGAGCGATGATTAGCGAGGATAGAGATTCGTTTGACTCTTGGGTGATAGAGACCTATCGAGAGCTTCACTCAACGCTGTTTGATCAAGACAGGCGTTTCATAATGCGCTATATGCTCAGTGGCGAAATGCTGTGTTATCTCATTGTCAAACCGTGGTATGAGCGGGTGATGAATCTCGAAGACATTCGGAGCGAAGTTCCGCAAGATTGCCTTCATGACGTGCGCGACTATCTTGGCTACCGATGTATGGATAACCAAGCTGGTCTTGTGCGCTGGTTTGTGCCTAGTGAAGAGAGCTTCTTTGGTGGGGAGTATGGCGAGATGGGCGCGATAATCGTTTCCCTTTTGGTGAAGTATGGCTTCACAGAACGCATTCGGTTCCTCAAGGAAAAGAGGCCAGATTTCAACGAAGATATGTTCAAGCGAGAACTTGCGCGGCTCTTTGATAGCCCTGAGGGGCTGGAGGATTGTATCTATCACCTTATGGACTATATCGACCGACTCAATGAGAGCGGTGAGGAGATACCCGAAGAGCTTAGGGTGTTGACGAGGCACCTTGAAACGACCTACTAGATAGCGCTAGGCTGTCTCTCCGCGCTCCTCTGCCCTCAGGTAGCGATACAGCGTGCTGATTGAAATGCCGCTTTCTGCCGAAACCTGCGAGACGGAGTAATCTCCGCTCTTGTAGAGCGCAATAGCCCGTTTCACGGCGTTCTTGTCGGCGCGGGGTCTGCCGCCGCTTTCACCGCGAGCCTTTGCCGCTTCTATGCCCTCGCGTTGGCGCTCACGAATGAGAGCACGCTCCATTTCGGCCATAGCCGCAAGGACGGTGTACATAAACTTGCCCTGCGGGGTTCGTGTATCAAGCTGCTCGTGGAGGCTCACGAGGGAAACGCCCTCGGCGTTGAACCTCTCCGCAAGGTCAAGAAGCTGCTTAGTTGAGCGTGCGAGCCTGTCAAGAGACGCGATAACTACCGTGTCACCCTCTCGGAGCTTGCCAAGCATTTCGTCAAGGGCAGGGCGCGAGGCCTTGGCACCGCTCAACTTGTCAGTGAAGAGATACTTTTCCTCTACGCCCGCAGCCCTCAGAGCGTCAACCTGCCTAGCAAGTTCCTGGCCCTTGGTGCTCACGCGAGCATACCCGAAAGTTGCCATATCCCCTCGCCGCCTTTCCAATCATTATCAAAAGGTGCTAGCAATAGGTTATGACAAAGACAGAGTTCTGGCAATAGTTTTGACAAAGACGGTGAGAATGTATCCTGCGATTTATCCGACCTCTATTGGATAGTGTGGAGCTTTGCCAAAAGTGTACTTTTGAGAAGACGATTACAAAATGAAACGGAGACTCAATATGGACAATCGAGAGAGAAAAACGGACAACATCATTCTAAGAATTGAACCGTCAAGAAAGAGCGAATGGATAGCCGCCGCAAACAGTAGCGGAATGAACTTATCTCGCTATATCTCTAGTTGTGTGGACGAAAATAAACAAAAAAGTATGGGCAAATGATTGTAAATACGTGCCTCTCACTTTCATAGAGAGTAGAGGCAGAACAAGAGAAGAGAGAGAAGAGAGGAAGAGAAAGAAAGAGTTTGGTTTGGTGCCAGCCAAAACCAAACGAGATAGAGAAGAGAGAGAAGAGCAGAAGGGATAGTTCTGTCTGCTTTTCTCCAATCTCTTGTCGGCTGTTACGCCTCACGGCGTAGCAGCCGTTTTGTTATTCCAAGAGAGACAGGAGGAAGTATGTCAGCAATGACCAATGTAAGAGAGTTCATCGAGAGCCTGCCGAATGAATCACGGTTCATCGGTGAGACCGCAATCAAGGAGCTGCGCCAGAACGGCATCAGCTGGGAATGGCTTGAGACCGCGCTCAGCATCAAGAGCAAAGAGGACTGGTCGAAGTACGGTTTCGGCCTTCTGTTCACTGATACCTTCCGCGCTCAGGTTCAAAAGAAGCTCAGCAAGCAGAAGAGCCGAGAGGTCGGCTCGCTCTGGTCAGAGGACGAGCAGCCAGAGAAGACCGCCAGCAAAGTTGCTTTCAACGACGGTGGCCTCAGAGAAGTTCACCGTGGCGCTGAGACGTTTTTGATCAAATCTCGCCCCGCAACCTCAAAGCCAATAGACAAGATGACGGAGGCGGAGTTCTGGGCAATGGTTATCGAGCAGCGCCGCCAGACAGAACTATTCTGCGCCCGCTGTTGGCCTGATACCTACGGCGAAGAAGACGAATACCTCAGACAGTACGAGATAGAAGACCATGGGATGAAAGACGAGGAGATAGCCCGAAAATACCTTCAATAGCGATAGGGGGGTGGTTTCGGGATTTCTTCCGAAATCTCTTTCAAACGCGGCACGCCCCCGTCCAACACACACTCCCAAGAAGGAAAGGTGAAAGGTATGAGCTTAGTAAATGATTACTTCCTTTGGTACAAGGTATGGAACAGGCACGAGCTGCTAAAGAACGCTCAGCGGCAGATAATGATTGACGGCTACCAGCACGCCAACAGCAAGCAGATGGCCGAATACCTTCTGAACGCCTTGGATTTCGACAGCCGAATAAGCAAGAGAACAAGGCAGTTGAAGCAACAGACGGACAAGGGCGGCTATCAGGCGGACTACGTAGGGGACGCACAGATAGAGAAGGTTCACGAGATATGTAGCGAGCAGATACGTTCTGATTGGGATACGCCGCAGATAAGCCAAGAGCAGTTTGAAGAGACGTTGTTTCTGGACGCGGTACAAGAGGAACTAAAGAAGGTGCCTGAGAAAGTGGACGTAAAGTTGCGGCTTTAGGCAGAAAAGAAAGGAACTTTAGCCCGATAAAGCATTAATATTGGGCAACCTTTGAGCGGTGAGGTGCCCGCTGTTTTTCGTGGCTATATCGCTGAAAACAATCTGCTTTTCAAGCTGTTTCATGATATATCGGCACATAACAGAAACGGGCACCTACCTTAGTGGCGGGTGCCCGTTTTTTCGTTGGTTGAATACAGCAGCTAGACAGTTTCGGTTCCTTCGGTTCCAACTTCGTCAAAGGAGAACTCAACAGAGTCCGGGCTATCAACCCTCATTACAAAGCAGCCGTTGTCAGCCGAGTTGTTCATATTGAAACCGCCATAATAGGTTTCATAGATTGGTGCGGTTTCAACAACGCCAAATAGCTTTAGTTGCCAACCATCGCTCCAAGCAGAGCCGTTCATATCCACAACGTCTCCGTCGTTGACAATCTGATACTTCTCAAAGTCACCAAAAACAAGGGTTTCGGAAGTTACGTTGTTGCCGCTATCGTCGGTTTCAAGCTCTACCGTTTGAAGCGTTGGGTTCCCTTCGAAGAGGTAGTAGGGGTTGCTATAGTCGTGATATTCCGACTTGTACCTCTCATCCTCTTCGGTGAAAAGCTCGACAATCTCATCATCGGACATTTTGCTAAGCTCACCAAGTTCGGCGGTAACGTTGCTGCGGAACGTCATGATGCCGGATTCGAAGACATAGAGTTGAGCCTGTGCATCCTTAGCCACTTTATCCACGACGAAGAACAAACGCCGTCCATCGTCGTTTACGAGTGAGAGCGGAGTGATAACTTCTGAGACAGCTTGCTCGGAGGCGGGGGAGTCTGACTCTTCGGTGGAGGCATTGTTACATCCGCTCAGACTTGCCGCACCCAACATCCCAATGGAGCAAGCGAGCATGAATGTTCGTCTTGATACCGCACTATCCATCTTAGTCTCCCGTCAACCTACTCAACAATGAAAGCGTCTACGAGATGCGAGATGTTTGGGTCATCCGCATACTCAAATGTTCCGCAAACGGTAATCTCCTGCTCTTTCGTCAAGTTAGCAATCTCTTCTTCAGGCAGTTCGACAACGAGGGGGTTGTAATAAACGCCATAGCCATACTCACTGACGATAATGTAGTCCGTAGTAATCTCCTCGACGTAACCGGAGACGCGGAATACCTTGCCGTCGTATTCCTGCTTAGTCTTGGCTTCGTTCTCTTTTCGCATATCGTAGAAAGCATCTCCGTCGAAATCCTCCGCCTGCTCAAGCATTTCTTCTTGCGAAAGCTCTTGGGATTCAGATTCAGCGTTGTCACCAGTTGAGGAATTACCGCCGCAAGCCGTAAGTCCGAGAGCACCGGTTATTCCAAGAGAGCCTAAGAGAAAGTTCCTGCGGGTTAGGTTCATTGTGGCTCACCCCTTCAAAATGCTATTTCATCAACTCGTTCTTCATATCGAACTCACCTTGCGAAATTCAATCAACTTATCGAATGGTGATGGTGTAAGGATTTCCCGCAAGAGTCATATCAACCGAAAGCGAACCCTCATTCAAAGCGTTTGAGGGGACGGTTGTGTAAGCATAGATATGTGTGGGGAGATTAGCGTCTAGGTAGTTGTGATTGATGGACAGCCAAAGTTGATTGGTGATGTATTGGAGTCTCCAGCCTTGATAGGAATCTTCACCATACTTCGCTACCAAATCTGTGATGGCATAATCGTCTACTGGTAGCTGATTGGAGTTCAGGGCGGTAACGTCAAACTCAAGTATTACGAAAGCCCCTCCATCTTGCGGTTGCCAATAGGTAGAAGAAGCGTCTGATTGAAGAACGGAATCAACGCGGGCATTGGTTAGCGTGATACTGAAATCATCATTTGAGATGTTTTGCCCCACGCTGATAGGCTGAGGAGCAGGCTTCTCCGGTTCTTTTATCTCATCTTCGTCGGTGGTAGTATCCTCGGCTTTCACTTCCTCTGAACCTATTGCCGATGATTCGGTAGATGATTCGTCGCTATCGCGATTCACCGATACAGAGCAACCAGCTGCACCAAACGCCAGCATAAAGCACAAGAAGGCGGAAAAAAGTAGCCGTGGTTTCATAACTTGCTCCTTCCAAAAGCAGCCCAATAGAGACTGTGGAAGAAGCCCCGCGTGCCAAACAGTGAGGGGGAGTCTCCGCCCACAGTTGCCACACTGCCCTTGGTGTTCACGGTGTACGTGAGTCACGTCAGGGAGGGAGAAGACTCCCCCTGACTAGAGACTCACGAACTGTGTTGTGAACGCCACCCGTTAGGGCAGCAGTGTGGCACCTCTAATTTTAGCAAGACGAGCCATTATCTTCTTTCGCTATCGGTCGGTAGGTTAGGCGAACGTTGCTAAACTAAGTCCAACGGTATTCGGAGATTGGAGCAGCAATGCCAAGGGCTAAGAGTTACGTAACCCCGACCAAAGATAACCTCAAGAAGCTTGAGAATCTTGCTGAGCAGATGGAGGATTTCAAGCTCTACAAAGCGTTGTGCGGTAAAGACGTAACCGAGCGCAAGAGGTTTGAGATTCTCTGGGATACCTATAAGGGCCTTGCTGAGGGAGATAACACTAAAGTGGCTACAGATGGGCGCGCGAGCCTTTCGAGCCGCTATAACGAGAACTACAAGCGCTGGAAACAGCTTTCACAGTGGGCGGACACTGACACCGATTCAAAGTACGCCGATTTCTACGCGCAAGAGCGTCAGATGCTGGAATGGTACGTTACTGAGAGTCTTGTCGATATCTACACGGCGCTTGCTGAGTAGAGGAAAGACGTTACGAAACCTTGTACATCCACCTTGTACACTCATAACTATACCTGTATTCTTGCAGATATATTGCTATCTGAGTATATCGAGTGGGAATAGAACAGACGTTCGATAAAACAATATAGTATCAGATAGCGGGCACGGTTTCAATCGAATCCGTGCCCGCTGCTGTATGTGTGTCCTAGCACGCCCAATATGCGCCGTAAAAGCCGTCCTCTTCAACGTCAAAGTGAATGCGCTTCATTTTTGCCTCTCAAAATCTTATTTTCACGATTTGCATTTTCATCCCGTTGTCACCGACCCTTGCGAGAAACCGGAAAAAGCCGCTGACAGAAGGGTCCCTCAAATCGTTGTAACCCAGCATATAGCCGCGACTCGTGACCTGCAGACGGCTGTCCCACGTGCCGATTTCCTTGGCGGCATCCGAAACCGCAAAATATGCCCCCACATCCTTGATTTTTGCAGTCTTAAGCCATGTTTTTGCGATCATCTTTACTGCCGTCCGATTGGCAGCATCAAAGACCAGCACACCGCCGGGGAAAGCGTCCGCCATCCCCCGCACCAGTTCCCGGACCTGCCGGGTCAGAAAGTAATAGAACACCCCGGAGGCAAAGAACACCACCCCGCCGGAGGCATCGATTTTGCTAAACCATGCGGTGTCTTTCAGGTCACAGGGGATATTTTGTTCTCGATTCCCGGCGGGCATTAGCTGCTGCCGCAAGGCAATCACATCCGGGAAGTCCAGATTGTAGATCTTGCATCTACCGTTGTCGCAGGTTCTGCCGGTGTTGTCCAGCCCACAGCCCAGATTGACCACCGCTGCATTGGGGTGGCCTTTCAGGTAATCCCGCACCTCGAAAGCAAGATCACTCTGCCGCATGGCCACCTCCAGCGCACCAAAGCGCTGCATCAGGCTGCGGGAGTTTTTCTCTGCCTCTGAAAAGTCGTAGTCAATCTGGTCGAGCAGACGAACCGCTGTTTCATCCCTGTAAAGGTTCGGGTACAGCTCCGTACACAGCTTCCGGGAATACAGCGGGAGGATCAGCGTCTCTTGCACGGTGTTTTTCTCAATTTTACATTTCATAGGTTTCTTCCTCAGTGAATAAAAACTGTCATAATTGCCGCCAGCACAGCTGCTATGACCGTCATGCCTATCGCCATGTGCAGGATGGATGCAAAAAATGCCCGTGCTTGATGCCCTTACTTCCGCGCCGTGACGCAGAGCCACTTTTTCTTTTTGCGTATCTGCACCTCGTGAAAACCCGCCTGCTCCAGGCACGCCTTCAATTCAATGTCCTTGTAGATGGTCATGCCGCCGATGATCCGCGTCCACCTCTCGTCCTTGTCCGTATCGCCATTGCTCTCGTTGCAGATAAGAATTGTCCCGCCTGGCTTCAGCGTCCGCCAGACCTCACGGAAGCATCGGGGCAAATCAGGCCAGAAATAGACGGTCTCGAAGGCCGTGGCGGCATCGAAGCAGCTATCCTCAAACGCCATATCCGCCACACTGTCTTGCAGAACGGCGCAACGCCCCTCCTGAATTGCGGTTCGGTTGAGCTTCCTGGCCTTCTCCACGCTGACGGGCGAATAGTCGACGCCTTTGACGACGCCATGCGGGCATTTTTCCAGCAGCCGTTTTATGTTCGCCCCGCCGCCGCAGCCGCAATCCAGCACCTTGGCGTTTGGCGCGAGTCGTAGAAATCGAAGTCCCCACCGCGCCACAGGGTCGTGGCCCAGGTTCATCATGGCAACCATAAGTTTTCCGCCGAGGCCCACGGGCTTGCGGGTGTTTTCAAAGAACGACATCTGGCCCCTCCGATTTCGTGCATTCCGCATAGGTCAACGGGAACGAGGCCTTCAGCACCGCGCTTTTCCGCACCGCCCAGCCGTTTTGACGCAGGAAACGCAGGTATTCCTCGCTTGTCCACCTGCTGTGGAGGGGGAATCCCGCCATGCTCATGAAAAAGGCTTTTGCCTTGCCGGAAATCGAGTTTCCCGCGTGGGTGAAGGTTGGCGCGATGAGCACGCCGTCGTCCTTCAGTACCCGCCTGATTTCTTGCAGTGCCTTTTCCGGATGCGGCACTATGTGAAGCGCGTTGGACGCGATCACCACTTCGAAGGACTTCTGTGCATAGGGCAGGCGGAACATATCTTGTACGGAAAAGTGCAGCTTTGCGGATTGATTGTCCCGCCTTGCTTCAAGGATCATCTTTGCAGAAGCGTCCGTAGCCTCGATATGCGCCGCCGCATTCACGATGCTCTTTGCGATAAGCCCCGTGCCGGTGGCAACTTCCAGTACGGTTTTTGCTTTCACCACCGGCCTGATCAGATCATACATCTTCTCATACGCCGCCCGGTCCTTTCGCATGAAGCGGTCGTACCGACCGGCATTCTTGTCCCAGAAGCCCTTGCGTTCGTGCATGGCTATCGCCCCCAAATAGTTAGAGCCATCTAACTGTAACACACGAATCATGCAGTAAGATAAGGCTAACCTTATTTTCTTGGCTAAGACGCATCTCTTCGGTTTTCGCTTATAACGGCGCGAGTCAGATACTAGGCTGGAGCTGAAGAAGGAGCTTGGCGGACAGGTAGGTCGATACCGGTTCCCGGAACGGTGATCCAGCCAATTACACCAGGGCTCTAGTCATGCTTGTAAACCCAATCCATGACGGGAAATAGGTCCTTTTCTCTAGCTCGACGTCTTTCGGAGCTTGACGATTTAGACTGATGGAGGCGAGAAGTCCCCCACCGCGCCAATACCAGACGATTGCGCTATAGGCATCTCTCCGACCCTTTGAATCACCCCTTTTCACGCCACCCGCTACGAACCCCGGCGGAAATCAGGGAGTGATTAAAGGAGCGACCTGCGGTTTCGCGAATCAATTGAGTCATTCCCGAAATCGCGAATCAGCCCTTAGGCGGTACGACGCGACTCGCATCTGCAGCACCCGTACTGGATCAGTCACTGAGTGGGAATAGAACATACGTTCTGTATAACGTTATAGCACCAGGTGGCAGGCGCAGTTTCAATCGAAGCTACGCCTGCTGCTATATATACTGGTCGATGGCGGTATCAATGCCCGCGATGCTTCCGCTTGCGCTTCAGCTTTCGCTGCTCGAAGCGTGCCTCCGCCTCATCCGCGCGACGCTGGCTTCTTGCTTGAGCCGACTCCCGCTTCATCGCTTCCCGCTGTGCCGCGAGAGCCTGCTGTGCCTTGGTGCTCACTGCGGGCCGCTTAAGGGCCTTCGACGCCTCGCGGGCGCGCCGCTTGGGGTTCTTCGCGGGCTTGCTTGTTTCAGTGGCCTCGTCGCCGAAGAACGCGAGCTTCGTCCATTTGTTGACAACGAATCGCAGGATCTCCTCATCGGACGGCTCCGCGCCGAAGACGATGCGGGCGACGCCGCATCTGCCGCCCTCGACGTGCTCCGCCAGCCCGACCCAGAATTGGCCGTCGTGATATACGGTCAGGGTGGACGACACGCTGATCTGCATGGCTGGTTCCTCCTTTATGTAGATGACCATGCAGAGAAGGGACAACCAAGGAGGCAGGTTACTGATGCGGACTCCCGCACGCCCACGACTACCCGACGGGGACTGTGTTTTCATCTTTGGTGCCCGCATTGTAGCACGCGCGAATGTGCGCCGGCAGCGCTGCTGACATGGCGCGACCGGGACTCGCTTCTCGACGCATTCTTGAACATATTGCCTCCCCGGTTACGAAACTTTAAAAAAATTCGAGTTTCGACACCGAGGAGGACCGAATGATGGCTTGGGTAGACCGCAATACGTAGGAAGTTTCGCCATCGTCTATGCTGAACACGAGGTCGTCTCCCTCCAATCCGATCAGGCTGACCGAGCAATCGGCACCCGGATCGACATTCCCCTGCACATGAACCCGCTTATGCGCGCGAACGAGGGCTACAAGGGCATGACCGCGCAGGAAGCGTTTGGGGTAGCGAACGGGGCCGAGCATCGCCCTGCGCCGGCCTTGTCATCAGGTCCTCGCACTGGGCGGTAATCCGAGGAACGGGAGTAAGGATTTGCCCAGCATCGATAATGCTCAGCTACACCCTTATTCCGTCTCCCTGCTCTTGCGGTATTCCGCGAGCCTGTCGTTCAATTCGCGGGTCTCGCGGCTCAGCTTGGCGTTGAAAACAAGAGTGAGGACCGCCAGGATGGTGAGATAGACAACCGTGAAGGTAATCCACGCCCCGGGGTTGTTCACGGGAATCCAAGCAAAGATAAACGCCAATGCGCAGAGGGCTGCGTAGAGGCAAACGCCGAACAGCACCAGGCGCGTGGGATACGCCATCCGTCTGATCACCGCGGGCGTGAAGAACACGAGCTGCAGCGCGGGGGCGGCGATGCACGCGGCGAGAATCGACCAGCAATAGTAAATGCCCTGCTTGGCGGTGTCATCAGCGAAACAAGTCCCTAATGCCAAGAAGGCTATCATGGCAACAGTGAAGCCGATACAGATACTTTTCACGAGTTGTCCGAGGTTTTCCACGGGCGTCTTTTTATCGGTGTCGATAATGTTCCTGTTAATCATTTCAGTCTTCCTTCCTTCGTTTCGACTACTTCAGACCGAGCTTCGATTTGACGTCGGGCGCATACTGGCGCGAGATAACGACCTGCTCACCGTTTTCCAAGGTGGCGATGATCCTGCCGTTGACGTCGGGCTTGAGGGCGGTGATCGCGCGGAAGTTGACGATGCAACCTTTCGCGATGCGCAGGAAGTCACAGTCCGCCAGGCGCTCCTCCATCTCGTAAAGGCGCAGGCTCGTCTCGAGAACCGTGTCGGCCGTATAAATGAACGTGTGCTTGTCGACCGACTCGATGAACAGGACGTCTTCTGCGCTCAGCACGCGCGTGCAGCCGTCGGCCGTGCCCGTCACTTTTCTGTCAAGCATGCGCAGCCGAGCCGCTATATCAAGCACGCGGCGATCGGCCCTTACGCAGACGATCGTGACTTCTATATCTTGAGCTGCTTCTTGTTCTTCGATCGTGATCTTCATGCGTCTCCCTTCGGACCGCTCTCATGCTAGCTGACGAAGATAGCTGAACCTTCGGCGTTCAACCAAGCTGCGCTGTCGAGGAACCAAGATGCAGACTGGGCGAGCTGAACAGCATAAGAGACTGCAGCCGCGCATCCTCAGATCGAGCTCGAAACAGCAGTCCTTGCCGCTCATGAACACCGGCGCATGAAACGCCATGCTCAAGAGCGCTTAGCTTGAAACCCCCTCGCATGCAGCTATCGAATCTGGGATGCTGCCCGATTGGTCGTGCACGACGACGAGCGTACAATAGGTGGAAACCAACAAGAACCTGCCCTCCATGCCAACTCCGTCACCTGACGTGATGGGCGATCTGATTGCTCTTCTGGATTGCCTTGAGAAGAACGCTGACGGAATCACTGAGCAGGACTCCCAGGAGACTGCATTTCTTCATGTTGTTCCTATTGGCAAACCCCGCCCCCAGTTGGAAGCCATCTTAGGCATATCAGCCTTGGAGACGGTGTTGTGACTCATTATTAGCCAGTCTTCGCTCGACGGAATCGGAGTTTGCGTCAACGCTGAGTTCGGGAGCGCATTGAGGTCATTCGCATTTCCTCATGCATTTGAAAGTGGAACCGTTGAACTCTTGGGTGAATAAGCCGCCTGCGACGATTCTTTCGGTCATCGCTCTTGCACATCCCTTCTGGTCTGCGGGAACGTAAGACGGTACAGCCACTGGCTACGATTCACTTCGCTAAGAGGGAGGCCGAATGCGGTCTCCCTCGTTTTTCTCGTACCTTATCGTGTATGCCGTGATGTTTGATCAAATTGGATACACGCAAGCCAACGGCACTATCTATCTGCATGAACGAGACGAATATGTTGTCCTGCTCCATCGGGAGAACAATGGTGTCCTATTGATGGGGTCGAGCGCCAGGCCGACGGGGGCCTTTTGCTTCGGGAACAAAACGCGAAAAGAGTGCGCTCATAGTGGACTCATGTGGTTTCGGGTGCACTCACGTGCGGCTTCACGAGGACGTTTCGCGAGCTAGAGCTTCTGGCGATGATTGCTTTCGGATGGAGCTCTTCCCGCGGCCTGCGGGCAATATTCCTGAGCTCGCGGACCGTGGACAGGGTTGAAGGCCATCCGGCGCCGTCCTGGCTGGATCTCTCTCGGTGTCTTCGGTCTTTCGAATCTTATGGTTGGGCCGAAAGGTGGACCGTACCCCGGATCTCGGGGTACGGCGCCGTGACCAGGTCGCGTTGGCGCCTATGGCTTCCGCTCGGGACGGGCAGTCATCCGCGACCGCGCGCACTGCGCATTAGCGGGCATCCGGCCCCTTGCTATCGGGTTGATTCGATCGCGTCCCCTGGGGTGGGCGGTGTCCTCAACCGCGGCGCGTGCCCCCTCTTGGCATCCCGGCGTCTCCAGCCAGTGTTGGACTGCTGCTGTCGCCTGTGCGTTGCTTTGCGTTTCATGCATAATGCCAACCGCCCCGCAACATCACGTTCGCAGCGCGCAGGGACCGGAGAATCTTCACGAGGAGAGTTGGCGTCTAAGACCTTGTATCGTATAGTATGTATAGCACAGTATACGACGAGGGGAGGTGTACGGATGGAGGCCCAGATGAAGCGCGGCTTCCTCGAGGCCTGCGTGCTCGCGGCCGTCTCGGGCGAGGAGTCCTACGGCTACCAGATCGTGAAGGACGTGCCCGCGAGCATGGGGCTCACGGAGTCGACGCTCTACCCGCTGCTCAAGCGCCTGGAGAAAGCCGGATGCATCACGGCGCGCTCCGCCGAGCACAACGGTCGGCTGCGGCGCTACTACCGCATCACGGACGAAGGCCGCGAGCGCATCGAGGAGTTCCTGGCCGAGTGGCCGTCCGTGCAGGAGATCTACGCATACGTTGAGGAGGCGCACCATGATGCGCGATGAGTTCCTGGGCCGGCTGGGCGAGCTGCTCTCCTGCCTTCCGGCCGAGCAGGTGGAGGAGACCAAGGCTTTCTACGCGGAGGCCATCGCCGACCGCATGGAGGACGGTATGAGCGAGGAGGAGGCCGTGGCCGCCATGGGCACGCCCGGCGAGGTGGCGGAGGCCACGCTCGACGACCTGCCCGCCGTGCCGCGCGCGATCGCGAGGACGCGCCGGCGCAGCACCGCGCTGCTGTGGGTGCTGACCATCGTGGGCTCCCCGGTGTGGGTGCCTCTGCTCGCCGCCTTCGCCGCCGTGGCCGTCACGGTCTATATCTGCATCTGGGTGCTGGCGCTCTGCGTGTGGATCGTCGCGGCGGCGCTCGGGGGCGTGGGCGTAGTTGAGCTCCTGTTTGCCGTAAGCGGCGTCACCATCGGCCATTTCCCGTACGCCCTCGCCTCGGCGGGCGTGGGGCTCGGCCTCGTCGGCGCGGCGCTCTTCGTTGGTGCTGGCGCTTGGGCCGCCTCAAAACAAATTGCGCGCCTCTCGGCGCTCTGGGCGAGGAAGGTCGCCTCGCCCTTCTGGAAGGACAGGGGCGAGAAGGGCGGCGTGGCCGCGCACCTCGCGGCATAGGAAGGAGAGTGCATCATGACCAGCGCGAAGAAGATCCACCTCGCCGTGGCGGGAGGGCTCGTCGCCGCGGGCGTCGTCCTCGCGGGCACCGGCTTTATCGCCTCGGGCTTCGACCCGGCCGTCTTCACGACCCAGATAGACATGCGCGACGACACCATCGTGCTCGGCGGCGTCGAGGTGGACGACCCGACGGGCCTCCCCCTCATCGAGCAGCTCGCTGGAATCGGCGAGGTCGACACCTCCGGCATCACCGCGTCCGAGTCCCCTGCTGCCCCGGAGGCGCCCACCGCTCCCTAAGCATAGCGCGCCCGGCGCCAGCCCGGGCGGGGCGAGCGGCAGCGACGAGCGCGCCTCGCGGACCCGGTCCTCGACCTCGCGCGGCGTGGACCTCGCGAGCCTGCGCGGGCGGCTACTGCGGTCGGACATGGGCTCTCCGGACCTGCTGCGGCGCAGCCACTTGCTCGCCGTCTGGCGGTTGACGCCCATCTGACGCGCGGTCTCGGCGACGCCGAGGCCGGACTCTATGCGCGAGACGAGCGTCTCGCGTCCCCTCGGGGTGAGCCTTGCGTTAGGATGTTGCTCCATGGGAGGGCTCCTCTGCTGTTCGTCTAGACAACTCACAGCATGTGGGAGCCCTCCCTATTTGTCACTACCCGGGTGTAAACAACCTATTGGCACAGAACAGCTAGAACAACCGCCGCCCGCCTCACTGCGCCGAGAAACCCCCGGCGCCGTGAGGCGGGCGGCGGAGTGAGCCAACAGCAAAGCCACGCCGCTAGTAGTAGCCTGTCACCAGCAATCTGCAAGTCACTAGCACCCCACAGCCGTGCCGACAGCATCCCTTGGTCGCCATATCAGCCGCACGGTATAATCTATCCATCGATATATTGGTTGAACCATGGCGTCTCTGCTGTGACCATAAACCTCCGCAAGACGCTAGGACCTTGTTCTAAGGAGATCTGGTGGAGAAAGGTCAAGAGAACCCACCACAAGACCAGGCGCTTGCCCATAGAGTCAGGTGGGCTGACCTCGACAGCGTATTCGAGCACATGGGCGACAATACTAGCGTTGGAGAGGCAAGTAACGGCATCCACCTCATAAATGACCGGGAGCACGTCGCCGTGCGCCAGGACCACGAGGTTCGCATTCCCAATGAATACCTGCAGGAATCATACGTCGGACAGCGCGACAGCGACCTGAGAAAAGCAAGGGAGATGCTCCTTCAGGCCAAGCAGGAACGCCCTTCCTACAAACCTGACATCCTTTTAGGTCTTGCGACAACGTTCCTGGGCTGGTTTCTCGGGGGTTTGTCGTCATCTGTCAATCTCGCATCTTTGCCCGGTATCTTGATGCTCTGCGTAGCACCGTGTGGCGCAGTAGGACTCTTTGTCGCTTTTATCTTTATCCGAAAAGAAGAGAAGCAGGGCAAATCTGATCTGGCCGAGCGCGTCCTAGAACACCTGGCGGATCCCGATGACAAGGAGACCAAGACCGATGAACATTAATGATACGAGCACACAGCTGCTCTTTACCACGGTCCCTATCGTGGGCATTACTACCGAAGGCACGGGCGTCTCGGGTACAGGATTCTTCTTTTCCTATGACCTTGAAGACGGGCGAAACGTGCCCCTGCTCATTACCAATCACCATGTCCTCAAGGATGTGATTCAGGGTCGCTTCGTCATCAATCTGGCCGAAGGTGACGCCCCGTCACGCGAGACCATCAGCGTGAACTTCGACAAGTCATTCATCGAGGGGAAGAAGCTCGGAGAGCTCGACTTGGTTGCGATGCCGGTGGCCCCTGTTCTCAGCATGCTTGAAGAAAACGGGAAGAGGCCCTTCTACCGATCCATCGACTCTGGACTCATCCCGAAGAAGAGTGTGCTGGACAATTTGGCGGCGCTCGAGCAAATCACCTTTATCGGATACCCCAGCGGGCTCTACGACGACTACAACAAGACCCCCCTCATCAGGCAAGGCTGGACTTCCACGCCCGCTTGGAACGACTACAAGGGTAAGCGCGAGTTCCTCGTTGACGCATCTGTATTCGAGGGCTCCAGCGGCAGTCCCGCCTTCATTCTCAACCAGGGCAGCTATCCCACGACCGACGGAATTGCCATCGGCTCCAGGCTGCTGTTCATGGGCGTAATCACTCAAACGATTACGAAGGAGAAGAGTGAGCACCTCGATTTAGGTACAGTCATCAGAAGCGACGCGATGCTCGTCAAGCTCAAACCTTTCGTGGAAGGTCTGCTGTAGCTAAGAGCGCCGTCAAAAGCAGTGACGCCCCTTTGCTCCTTTCCCTAGGATGAGGTGACTGAGCTCGGTATGCTGGTTGACATCTGGCTCCCCAACGGCTCATAGTACAGACACATGGAAAGCCTTCGGGTTTTGTAAGGGCGGGACCCACTGGGCCTCGCTCTTGTTAAAGGCTTTAGCCTGTGCGCCGCGCGCAGCGCGGCGCATCAGAAACCACCCGCTATGCGGGTGGCGCCAACCGGCTTTACAAAGCCGCCCCCTCGCCGGACACTTGCGATTGTTCAGGCCGCAGGGAATCCGAGTGGGGAGGGCGGTGATGGCGTATGGCCCAGAAGGCCTACAGCCTGTCGCACGCGAAGTGGATGTGCAGGCACCACGTCGTGTTCACGCCGAAGCGTAGGCGCAAAGTCGTCTACAACCAAGTGAGGGCCGACCTTGGGGAGATCTTCAGGAAGCTCTGCCGGTACAAGGGGATGGAGATCATCGAGGGGCACCTGATGCCCGACCACGTCCATATGCTGCTGGCGATACCGCCGAAGTACAGCGTGTCCAGCGTGATGGGCTGCCTGAAGGGGAAGAGCTCGCTGATGATATTCGACAGGCACGCGAACATGAGGTACAAGTTCGGCAACAGGAAGTTCTGGGCCGAGGGCTACTACGTGTCCACCGTCGGCCTGAACGAGGCGACGATCGCGAAGTACATCCGGGAGCAGGAGAAGGCCGACATCGCGCTCGACCGGCTGAGCGTCAAGGAGTACGAGGACCCCTTCGATAGGGGGCCGAAGCGGAAATAGCGCCGGTTCGACCGGCCCGTCACGGGTCAATCTGCATGCGGCCCGAACCCCGTGAGGGCCGGCGCCTTTAGACGCGTGCCGGCAACCCAAGGGTTATACCCTAAGAGCAAACCACCCCTTTTAGGGGTGGTTTTGATTATCTGCCCCGATAAGGAGCCCCTGGCGAGAGAGCTCAGCATATTCGTGGACGAGAGCGGCGACCGAGGCGGCAAGGCGCGCTACAATATAAGGAGCTGGACGAAGACGAGAAGTCGTTCGAGAAGCTCGGCATTACATTCGAGGAGAAGGCCTTCTGCGACATCCTCGTGAAGGTGCGCAACGAGCATGGCTTTCCCTACGAGGAGGAGAAGTACCTTGTTCTCGCCAAGGCTATCAAGGAACCCGTCGACGACAAGGCTCAATACGCTGACTGGTCAACGCGTGATAACATTATAAAACCAGCTCAACATGGACCTTACCGTTCTGCTTTATAAGAACGGTTATCCGCAGGAGCGGGACGAAGAGGTATCTGAGAAGGTCCTGGAACAAACTGAAAACCTCAAGGCAGAATCGAACTGCAGCTTCGAAGCGATGAAATGGTCAAAACAGGCAACATCTGATTTGCAACGTCGAACAGCATAGCTAAGGACTATCAAATGGTTGATTTTAAAAAGATGGCAGCATCGCAGAACCCTACGCTGCGCATAAAGCCTGATGAGATTTTCGATAGGCTGCCGAAACCCCAATCCTTTGATGATTTACATAGCAGCCAGGCTGAGGTACTTGATGCATGGTTTGCTAACAGAAAAACGAAAGACACCGTTATCAAGCTTAATACGGGAGGCGGCAAAACCCTTATAGGCCTGCTGATTGCCCTCTCTAGTGCACGAGAGCTAAAACGTGGAGCATTGTACCTTGTCGACAACAAACAGCTTGTCCATCAAGTGTGCGAACAAGCAAGGACACTTGGAATACCCGCTTCCGAATATAACGGAAGGGGATCGCTTACTGCGGATTTCAGAAATGGCTCAACGATTCTCGTTGCCCATTATCAAGCCCTCTTTAACGGCAAGTCCTCCTTCGGCTTGGAAGGAGGACCCGAAGCCGAGGAAGTTTCAGTAATCATCATAGATGATGCACACTCTTCCTTTGACTCGGTTCGAAGCGCATTCACGGTGGAGATAAATGCATCGGATGCGCCTGGCTTATATCAAGAAGTTGCGACGCTCTTTCGCTCAAGCTTTGATGATATCGATAAAGTGTCAACTTTCGACGATTTCGTTTCTGGGACTCGCACAGCTGGCGAAGAGGTGCTGGAGGTCCCATTCTGGGCGTGGGAAAAGCATCGACAGAAGGTCGCCCGAAGCATTTCTGATTTCGCAGCATCAAATAAAAAAGGCACGCTTACGGCAAACTCTATAAGCTTTGGCTGGGATCTCATCAAAGACGATCTCAAGTACTGTCTTGCAACGCTGAGTCGTGACAGATTCTCAATTACTCCAATTCTTCCCCTTGTGGAGAAGTTTCCGACATTCGAAGAAGCACCTAGAAGAGTGTACATGTCTGCAACGTTTGCTGACGAAAGTGCAATCGTTAGATCGTTTGGATGCAAGAAAGATGACATCAACGTCATCTCCCCCAAAACACTTGCTGGTGTAGGGCGGAGGATGGTTCTCGAGATTGGGGCAAAAGAAGAGCTTCGAACCGCGCTCGTCGAGAAAATGATTGCCCTTGCGAAAGACAAAAAGGGCGTCGTAGTCCTCGAACCGAGCTTTGCAACTGCAGAGCAATGGGAACAATTGGGAATCCCCACTGTAAAAGGAAGCGAGGTTGTTCAGGCTGTAAACGCCCTGAAGGTAAGTAAGCTGGACACACCAATTGTATTTGCAAATCGATACAACGGTATTGACTTGCCAGGCGATGCATGCCGTATGCTTGTCGTCTCAGGCATCCCCAAGGGGATGTCCGATCACCATAAATTGATGTCGAAAATCCTAGTCCATAGCAAAGTCTATGCCCGCTCAATCGCCCAAAACATTGAGCAAGCAATGGGCAGAGGTACAAGGGGTTCGGGTGATTACTGTGTCGTTGCTTTGATTGGATTCGATCTTTGCGAGTGGGTTAATGACAACCGCCATGCTGTGTTCTTGACCCCTACAACAAGAGCCCAAATCGAATGCGGGCAAGGCATTATGAACGAAGTAAAGTCAGCAGAAGACTTCGTTGAGGTTATCGATCAGGGAGTCAATGACGACCCCGATTTTGCAGCCTATTTGTCAAGCTATGTGGCAGATAAGGTCAACGATTTTGAATTTGTTGACGACAGCATGCTCGAAGATTTTGCTCTCTGTGAAAGAAAAGCGCTAAACGAATGGCGCAAAGGCAGGAGTGGTCGAGCTGTCGAGCTCCTAAAACAATTTACGAATAGTGAAAATATAGACAATTCAGTAAAGGGACTTGTCCTCCGCCTGGCAGCTCAAATTGCCTATTCGGATGACGATGTAGAGACTTCCAAAGAGCTACAGACTCGCGCAAACGGGCTCAACCGTTCACTTGCTAAGCCCATGTTCTCTAGCTCAGGCTCTGGCGTTAGCTTGCAAGCAAGAAAGATAATTGAATTCATTTCGCACCAAACTCGAAAAAGCAGCGATGTGTCGACGAAATTCGACACAGACTTGAAATCCTTATCGGAGCAATGCGATTCAAGAGAATTCGAATCAAAACTCGAGCTGCTGGGGAAATACCTTGGTGCCAGCTCGAAACGTTACGACGATAACGGTGACGGACCCGACGTTGCCTGGGTTTTTGAAGAAGAGGATATTGCTTTTGCCTTTGAAGCAAAAAACGAAAAACTTTCGGATAATCCGCTCACGAAACAAGAGCATGGACAGCTTCAGGTCGCAAAAGAGTGGTTACGAGCTCAGTATCCAAAAATGAAATGTTTTGCAATATCTGTTCATCCAAATAATTTGGCATACAAGAATGCAAGTGCAGAATCAGCATTAGTGCTTACGCTTAATAAGCTTAACGGACTTGTAAAATCGATTGGTCAATTGATTGCGATCCTAAGTCATGGAACGCTTAATGAGAGAGGTCGATTGGCGGAATGCGAGATGCTAATCGACCAGCACAACCTTCGCCCCGACCAGATCCTTGATACCAGGGTTGAAACATTCATAGCTAAGGAACAAGGGTAGTCTCGTTGTGGATTCCTCGCCAAAACCGAGCGTATTAAAGCGCTTGAGATGTTTTTCAATCTTGGTCATTACAACGGCTGATCTTAGTTTTCAGAAGAGACAACTGCTGGATAACGGATACCCAGAAGTTTTGGCGGCATCCATCCATGCCAACATCCCCGAGTTCATGCAGGAGGGGAGGACCTTCTAGGTGAGATGGAGATCGGCTGTTGACGAGCGGCGCAATAGATGGCGGTGTCGGTTTCAGGCGGAACCGGCACCGCTTTTGTGTGAGGCTTGCTGCAAATGGCGATCAGTGCCCGCGATGCTTCTGCTTGCGCTCCGGTACCGTCAAGATCCTTGCGCACTTTCCGACAGCCTAACTGACCCGCCTTCCGGTACGGCTACTCATCCAGCAGAGTCACGTCCAGGTAGCGCCGGGAGCCCCAGGAGCTCTCCGCAACGTACTTGAGCCTCGCGGTCACGAGCATGAGGGCCGACCTGCCGTCGGGGAAGGTGCCGACCACGCGCGTGCGTCTGCGAATCTCGCGGTTGAGGCGCTCGATGGCGTTGTTGGTCCTGATCCTCCGCCAGTGCTCGCGGGGGAACCTGGCGTACGTCAGCGTCTCGGCGCAGCCGTCCCTGACGACCATGGCGGCCTCCCTGAGCTTGGACTTCTCGAGTTCGGATGCAACCTCGAGGGCCTTGGCCTCGGCGGCCTCGGGCGACTCCATCGCGTGGATCGCCTTCAGCATGGCGGCGACCCTCGGGCGCCTGGTCTTCGGCACCCTCGCCAGAACGTTTCTGTAGAAGTGGACCGTGCAGCGCTGGTAGGCGGCCTCCGGGAAGACCTCGGCGATCGACCCCACCATGCCGGCGGCCTTGTCGCCCGTGAACATGCGAACCCCGCGCAGGCCGCGCGACCTCAGCCGGGAGAGGAACTCCCGCCAGCACTCCGAGGACTCCGTGAAGCCCTCGGCCGCGCCTATGACCTCGCGGTAGCCGTCGTCGTTGACACCTATCGCCACCATCACGGCCACGTTCTCGTAGGAGCCTCCCCAGCTGCGCTTGAGGTAGATTCCGTCCACGTAGACGTAGGGGTACGCCCGCTCGAGGGGCCTGTTCCTCCACGCCTCCACGGCCTCGAACGCCCTCTCGTTGAGGTTGGAGACGGTCGCCGCGGACACCGACGACCCCCACAGGATCTCGCTCACGTCCTCAATCCTGCGCGTCGAGACGCCGGCGAGGTACATCTCTATCATGGCCTCCTCGACGCTGGTCTCCCGGCGCCGGTAACGTGAGTATTTGCCCCTTTTGATACCGTCTGATATTGCGATCTGATACCGGCGGCATCGCGAGTCGATACCGCCGGCGTCTTCGATAGGTACCGGTGAGGCGCGCCCTATTCGAAACCGGCCCCCAGCTTCCTCCTCATGTTCATCTCGCCCATGTCGCGCAGCTTCCTCTTGGTCTCCGTCGAGAGCTCCATCGCCCTACACCTCCCCGTAGAAGTCCGCGCCGCGCACGTAGCCGGCCTCGTCGTCGCCGGGGCCGCCGTCGTCGCCGGGCCGCGCCCCGGCTGCCAGGTCCTGGCCGGTCTCCAGTATCGGCTTCAGGTGCTTGTACCTGGGAGACGGCCTGCCCGAGGCCAGCGCCATCTGGCAGGCGCGCTCGAGCCTGGGCCTGGTGTAGCGGTGCTCGAGCCTGAGCGCCGCGAGGGCCGCGTTGAAGCCCTGCTCCTCGTAGTCCACTCGTTGGAAGATGCGGTCCACCACCTCCCTGCAGGACGGGCCGACGCGGTCCGCCCACCTCCTTATGCGCCCGGCGTCCCAATCGGAGTACGACCTCCCCACGGGCAGGTCGCCGGCGTGCGTCGAGTAGCGGTTCCGGGCGTAGGCCGGGAACAGCGGATGCGTGGCGCGCCGCTCGCCTCCGAGGAAGACCTCCACCGTCGAGTCCGTGACCCTCAGGTCGACCGTCCTCCCGACCGCGAGATGGCTCACGGAATAGTAGTTGCGCCTGTAGGCGACGTGGCGGTTGCGCTGGACCTTGCGACCGTAGACCCACTCGCAGACCTCGTAGGGGACGGCGGGGAGCGGGTGGAGCAGCGGCTCCTCCTGCTCCTCGAAGACCTGTCGGCGCGTTCCCTCGCGCTTGGCGAAGGGGCGCGCGTTGTGCTCCTCCAGTCGCTCCGCCACGGCCCTCTTGAGCTCGTTGAAGTCGGTGAACACGGTGTCGCGCAGGGCCGCGATGATCTCCAGTGCGGCCTGCCAGACCTCGCTTTCCGCGCTCGGCTTGTCGCGAGGGGTCGCGACGCGTGCCGGCATCACGGCCGAGCCGTAGTGGGCCGCCATCTCCCGGTACGCGCCGTTGGGCACGACCTCGCCCTCGCGGGGATGGCTCTTGACCCCGGTCTTCAGGTTGTCGGGCACGATGCAGGGCGTCGAGCCGCCGAGGTAGGCGAACGCGTGCACGTGGCAGCGGAGCCATGTATCCTGCTTCATGTCCAGCGTCGGCTCGACGTAGGACATCCGGCTGAAGGGCAGGCAGGCCACGAACAGGTAGACCTTGGAGACCTCGCCCGTCGCGGGATCGACGAGCCGCATCGTCGGCCCGGCCCAGTCGACCTCCATGATGCGCCCGGCCTTGTGCCCGACCCGGCTCACCACCTGCTTTCTCACCGTGAACTCCCGGTAGCGCTTGCAGAACCGGCCGTAGGACATGAAGGGCTCGCCCTTCGACCTCGCATCGTCGCGGTACTCCTCGTGCAGCCGCTTCAGCGTGACGCCGACCCGGGCGAGCTCGCGGTGCACGCGGTCCCAGTCGGGGTCGCGGTAGACGGGCCCCTCATGCACCCTCTCGGGGAACAGCAGCGCGTAGGCCTCCGCGTCCGACATCCCCTCGACGTCCTCCCAGGCGACGCCCCTCTCGTCGGCGGCGTGGAACGTGTCGACCACGCTCGTCTTGGAGACCGGCTGCGTCCGCGCTATCACGGTCGCCGACAGCCCCGATGCCCTGAGCCTCAGTATCTCCCTCACGGGTATCCTTCTCGCCATGCCCGATACCTCCTTGTCTCGCTGGAACACATGGCGCTGCGAGCGTAGCGCTGGCGCGATGCCGCGGCGCGGTGGCATCTGCGGCCGGTATCGAGGCGGAATATCGGTGGTATCGAAAGGGAATATCTGCGTGGGCGCGAGGCGGTATCGATTCGTGCTACACCCGGTACCGAGAAGGACGATTACTCAGTAGCGCTCGATGATCGCCGTGGTGAAGCGCATCCCCTTGAGCTTTGGCATGCGGATCGTGACCTCGCCGGACGTCGTCGTGAGCTTGCGCTCGTAATGGCCGGCGCGGTACGCCTCGCGATCAGCCGTCCGCTCGTAGCGCTCCGCGCCGACCAGGTCGTCGGCCTCCTCGTCCAGGAGGCCGTTGAGCATCTCCTCGACGGTCCTCCTGACGAGCTCGCGCAGGTCGGCCCTCAGCGACTCCTCGTTCAAAGATACAATGGAATCGGGCATGGTCTACCTCCAATATGCTTCTTGTCTAGGCAACTCGAATCATACCGGGGCGGGCCGTGCCCTCCTTTCTTACCTGGACGCTATTCCGCTGTCAAAGTGCGCAAGAAATTGTACGTTACCCTCTCCTTCATCGATGACTCGGAGCGCGCGGGCAAGGGCGTTTGTATGGTCGGCGACGGCGTCAACGACGCGCCTGCGCTCAAGCGCGCGCTTGTGGGCATCGCCATGGGAGGCGTCGGCAGCGATATCGCCGTTGACGCGGCGGACATCGCACTCGTGAACGATGACATCGCCGAGCTGCCGCACCTCCTGCGCCTCTCCCGCCGCATGATGACGACCATCAAGATCAACCTCACGTTCTCGATGACGCTCAACTTCATCGCGATCGCGCTCGCCATCTCGGGCGTCCTGAACCCTGTGGTGGGCGCCCTCGTGCACAACGCGGGCTCGGTGCTCGTTATCGTCAACTCCGCGCTTCTACTGGGATGGAAGCCGCGCGTTCGGTAAGGCTGCTAGGGGCGGTATTCGGCCTAGCGGCGAGCTTGATGATTGACGCTTACGAGGCGTCGCTGTAGAAGCATCCGTTACCACCGGGCGAGAAACGCGAGCGTCTGGGTGAAGGCGTCCTCGCGGCTTTGCCGGCATGCTTCGGGGTGGGCGCGCTCGACGCGGAAGAGCCTGAGCGAGGGTGTCTCCATGGGCACGAGGATGTGGCTCGCGTACTCGTAGGAGCGTCGCGTGATCTCGAAGGGATGGGCATGCTCGGCGAGGCGCTGCTCGACGATCCGACAGGCCTCGTCGCTCGGCCACATGGCGTCATGCGATGGGCTGGCGAGAAGGACGGGCCCGTTGATGCGCTCCACGGCAATCCAGGCATCGTCGGGCGCGCGCTCAACGATCCGCTCGTAGACGAAGCGCATGTCGAGCTGGCGCTCGGCGACGATACGGCGGATGATGCCGAGGTAGGGGAGCCTCCCGCCGCCCGGCGCGCAGGGCACGGGCTCGCCGCGCCAGGTCCAGCTCGAGCGGTCGCTCAGGCCCTTGCCGGCAATGCTTTTGTTGCCAGTGATGCCCGGCATGGCGCAGGCGAGCGGGGAGATGGCGACGACGCAGGTGATCTGAGGCATGAGCGAGGCGGCGAGAAGCGCAAGCTCGCCGCCCTTGGAGATGCCGTAGATTCCCACGCGGTCAAAGCCACGCTGGCGGAGATGGGCGACGGCACGCTCGATTGGCTCGATCGGCACCTCGATGAGCTCGTCGGGGAGTCCCGGCACGTTCCAGTAGCACAGGCCGAGCGCCGCGATGCCCTCCCGTGCGAAACGCGCACCGAGGTTGCGCGGGATGTTCTCGTTGCCCTCGCTGCCGCCGAGCACGATGAGCGCCTTGCCGGAGTACGCTTCAACGTGCCGCTCCGGCAAGTGGAGGAATCCGAAGAAGCCGTCTTGCTCGACGGTGAACCGTTCCATGTCCCACTTCCCAACGACAGGCCCCACAGCGGACCGTTTGATGCTTCCTAGAGACGTCGAGCGCTTTTTGCGGCCAGCGCGATGGTGGTGCCGTTGTGCAGGAGCGCCGAGGTCTGGGGTCGGATGATGCCGATGATTCCCGCAGCGAGAAGAGCCGAGTTGATGCCCATAACCGCGGTGAACGAGCGGTCGAGGCGCCCCATGAGGGAGCGGCTGAGCGCGTGCAGGCGCACGATGGCGTCGAGCCCGCCCGCGGCGAGCGTGACGTCGGCGACCTCCTGCGCGATGGCGGTGCCCGTGCCCATGGCGATACCCACGTCGGCGGCGGAGAGCGCCGGCGCGTCGTTAACGCCGTCGCCCACCATGACGACGCGTTGTCCGCGAGCCACGAGCGCCTCCACGTAGGCATGCTTTTCCTCAGGGAGCAGGTCAGCCCGGTACTCGGTGATGCCCGCCTCGGTGGCGATGCGTGCGGCGGTGCGCTCGTTATCGCCGGTGAGCATGATGATGTGGTCGATGCCCTGTGAGCGAAGCGCCGCAATTGCCTCGGGCACTCCTGCCTTTAAGGGATCTTCGATGCCGAGCACGCCCACCAGCTTTCCGTCTTGGGCGAGGTAGAGCGGTGAGAGGCCTTCGAGGTCGCCGTCGATGCGCGCCTCTGCCTCGGGAGCGACTTCGACGTGCTCGTCCTCCATCACGAAGTGGCGGCTTCCGATGACGATTCTCTTGCCATCGAGCGCCGATGCGATGCCGTGCGCCACGATATAGGCAACCTCGGCATGGCGCTCGCGATGCTCGAGGCCGCGCGCGGCGGCGGCCGCCACCACGGCGCGCGCCACGGGATGCGGGAAATGCTCCTCCAGGCAGGCCGAGGTGCGCAGCACCTCGTCCTCGGTCCAATCGGGCACGAGGGCGAGCACGCGCGCGACCCGGGGCGTCGCCTCGGTGAGCGTTCCCGTCTTATCGAACACGATGGTGTCGGCGGCGGCGATGGCCTCGAAATGCTTGGCACCCTTGACGGCCATGCCTTCGTGCGCGCTCTGGCTCATGGCGGCGAGCACGCTGATGGACGACGTGAGCCTGAGAGCGCAGGAGTAGTCGACCATGAGGGCGGCCGATGTCTTGGCAAGGCTTTTCGTGGTCGCCGCCACAAGCCCCGCAAGCAGGAAGTTCCACGGCACGAAGCGGTCCGCGAGGTGCTCGCGGCGCGTCTGGATCTCGCTTTTGAGCTGCTCGGAGGCTTCAACGAGATTCACGATGGAGCGGAGCTTGGTCGATGTGGGCTCGGCGCCCACGCGGATGACGATCTCGCCCTCTTCAACCGCGGTGCCGGCGAAGACGTCGTCGCCGGCCATGCGCTCGACGGCAAGCGGCTCGCCGGTGAGTGCCGCCTGGTTGACCATGGCCGCACCGCGTACCACCACGCCGTCGACACACACGGGCATGCCGGTGCGCGCCACGACGAGGTCGCCCGCGCGGAGACTCTGGGCGGGCACGGTGACCTCCTCGCCGTCCTCGAGGCGCCGGGCGTTTTGGGGAATGGCCATGAGGGAGCGAATGAGTTCGTGCTCTGAGCGTTCACGGGTGGCGTCCTCGAGGACCTCTCCCAGGTCGAGGAGGAACATGGTGCTCGCCGCGGTTTTGGGGTCGCGCTTGACAAACGACAGGCCGATGGCCGTGGCGTCGAGTACCGGCACATCGAGGCGGTGCCGCATGAGCGAGGTGAGGCCGGCGCGCAGAAAACCGAGGTAGTGAAGGCCGGCCCATACCGCCCTCAGTGCGGGTGGGAGGAGCCAGCGGCGGATGAGATGGTTGCCCACTAGGCGGATGATGCTGCGCGCGGCGGACGGGACCGCGGGTGCGAGCGCCGTGGGCGCTTGGGCGCTCGCAGCATCGAGCTGGACGCGGCTGAGCTCGTTCAGCCGATCGAGCAGGGAGGTTCTTGTAAGGGCGTCGCGGTACCAGATGGCGACCGAGCGAATGCGAGGGTAGGAGCGCACGCGCTCGACGCCTGTCCACGAAGAGAGCGAGGTCTCGAGGGCGAGGGCGTCGGACGCGTCAAGGTGATCGGCAAACGTAAGACGCAGCCGCCCCGGCACCTCGTGTTCGATGACGTATCGCACGGGCGCGCCTACGCCTTAGCGGGGACGGTCTCTGCGGCGGTATCCGACGCGCCGTCTTCTTCGTCCTCGACGCCGTAGACGCTTTCATTGAGATACGCGGCTTCGGCGACGATGTCGTCCATCTCGGCTCGCGCGCGTTCGACGGTGTCTTCACAGGCCTGCTTCGCGCGCAGCCCAGCCGCGACGGCTTCGACGTAGACGCGTTTCGCCCCGTCGCTCGTAAGCACCTTGGCGCCAACAGACCCAATCAGTACGCCCGCGCCCAAAAGTAGGCCGTGCGTCCCCTTGAGAAAGCCCAGAGCACTCATGCGAAACTCCTCTCCGCGCACAACAGTACGCCTTGGTAAACAATTACAAGTTAACTGTAGCTCACTCTGAGGAGGGGAGTGGCGTGATTTGCGAATTGGGAAGAACTTGCCGCCAAGAATTCGAAAGAATGCGACGGCTGGTCGCATCCATGGCGGAGCGCTTTCCCGGCGGGCGGCTGGCGTTCGATGTGGCGAGGGAGAACCGCCGACAAGCGATCCGCAGACGATCGTGACGGTCTGCATATAGTATAGGTCCGGTGGTGATTAGGCGAGCAGGCAGATGAGCATCGCGGTGAACATGATCGTGAACACGAGGTTGCTCCACCCGCCGAAGAGAATGCATCGCGCTGGTTGTGGCACGCGCATCTATACGAGACCTAAAAAGCTCGTCACGATGGGCGTGAAGACGACAAACCAGGCCGGGAAGACGGTCTGCCCGAGCACGATGGCGATGGCGAACAGGATGAACCCGGCGTACATGGGGGTCGTTGCCAGGCGCATGAGAAGCATGATGTTGGCGGAGACTTCCTCGTAGAGATCCTCGTGCCCCGCCTTGGCGATGATGGAGAGGTAGGCGTACTGCGCGTGGTAGGCGCCGCCGCAGATGAGCGCGAAGGCAAGGATGGCTGCCGCAAGCCAGACGAGCCAGGCGAGGTCGCCGCGCGCCATAAGGGGAAGTGCCAGAAAACCGAGCACGTAGAGGAAGGCTGCGACGGGTCCCAGCGCCCCTCCCACGCGCACGCGCGCAGCGGGAATATCGCGCATGATGTGCAGGTACGGCTTGAGCGTACCGTCCATGTCGTAGACACCGGGGGTGAAGTAGAGCAGCATGTCTCCGGCGAACATGAGCAGCGATCCGAGAAGGCCGAGGGCGATGAATGTGAGGACGAGTGGCATGGTTCTCCTATCCTACAGGTCGCGCACGGAATAGCCGGCGTCTCGGACTGCCTGTGCGCAGGCTTCGCGGTCAATGGGCGTCTTCGACAGAATGTGCGCTGTATTGCGGCCAAGATCGACGCGCGCCCAGGTGCCCTCGAGCGCGTTGAGCGCGTTCTCGACGTTGCGCGCGCACCCCTCGCAGCTCATGCCCCCAATAATGAGCTCCGCGGCATACGGATAGTGCGCCTCGTCGGTATCCGCGACTTCGACCCGCTTTGGTTTGGGTGCGCGCTCGCTGTCGCTGCAGCCGCAGGCGCAACCGCCGGAGCCAACTCGACGCACATAGCGCACGGCGATTACGGCGACCAGGACGATGGCGGCTGCGACGATGATGAAATCTGCCATGATGCGCTCCTTCCATTCGAACGAGATGGCTCGCTCTTGTATAAAATGTTAGCCTTAGTATACTCTCGGAGAGCTTGGAACCGCACGTTCGAAAGAAGTATTTCGAGCAGGAGGGTGTAGCGCGCGCAAGGTTCGGTCGGCTTCGCAAACAACGGCCGCACAGGCGAAGGCGCTGCCCGTGCGAGAGCCAGGCCGCTTTAGGCGACGTTCGCGAACGTTGCGCGGGTAAAGTGCGAGCCCGCCGGTTTTGCCGAGATTACGCGTGTGCAGCGCTTCTAGTTTGAAAACGGTATTTCAGCGGCGTCATGCCGAACTTCCGTCTGAATGCCTCGCAGAACTTGCCCACGTTCGCGTAACCCACGGCGTGCGCAATGTCAGCCACCGGCGAATCACCGTGTTTGAGCAGCTTCTCTGCCCGGCTCATGCGGACGTCCAAGAGGTAGTCCGATATGCACACCCCATGCACTCCCTTGAAATACCCTTTCAGCGTGGTTGGTCTCACGCCGAGGAGGGCCGCCACCTCGGCGATGCTCCTACGCCGGCTGATGTCATCCGTCAATAAAGCCTCCGCGCGCTTCGCGATGTCGACCTGACGCCTCGAGTAGATGGCAGACTCGCTCTCCCGGCGCGGCGCCCCAGAGCCTGCGATGCGGAGCAGAAGCAAGGGTATCGTGAGGCGGAGTCGCGCATGCTCGAAATCTCCCGCGCTTGGTATAAGCTCACGAAACAGCCGGGATTCCTCCGGCGCTGCTGCCCTCGTCCAGTTCCTTATGCGTCCAGCCCTCAGATGTGCGGCGATTTCGTTCAAGTTGACGCCGCACGCGGCGAAGAACTCGGGCGGGCGGGCAAGGCTGCTCCGATGAAGGAACAGCTCGACGCCTTCGTAGAAGGCGCAGGGGAACGAGAAGTCCCATACCGTCGTGCGCCTCCCGGTCAGGGAGATCGCCCGTCGCGAGGGGTGCTCCGAGCGCGCCGTGAAGTACAGCCTTGCGCGCGCACGGAGGCGGATGAGGGCCTTGTTGACCGACGGGGATTGAAGGTCGCTCAAGCCCGTTCGGCCCCTGCCCGAACGGGCTTGAGTATCTCGGGGTCAAAAATGATTCGGCTCGGTGACCATGCCGCCGGCAAGCCGCCGCGCGTTAGCGTTCCTAGAACTCCCCCTTGACTTCGTGAACGCCCTCCCTCTCGCCGAATCGACGCCGCCTCCACTCGCTCGGTGCGGTTCCGTATTCCCTCTTGAACGCGGAGGAGAACTTGCTCGGGTTCGCGTAGCCGACGCGCACGGCGGCTTCGGCGACGCGCATTCCCCTGGCAAGCAGGGCGGCGGCGACCTCCATGCGCCGCTTGCGGAGGTACCCCGCGACAGTGCTCCCGTATGCCCGCGAGAAGTACTGGTTGAGTGTCGCCGCGCTCACACCGAACTCCGACGCTAGCACGCGGGCGTCGTGGGCACAGTCGAGAGAGCCCTCGAGCTCGTCGTGCACGGCGGCAACGATGCGCATCTGGGTGCGTGTGAGGATGAAGCGGGGTCTGGCGCAGGAGAGGTCGCGACGTTGGAGGCCAAGCAGCAAGCCGAGAACCTCGTAGGTGGCCAGAGCCCTGTCGGGTGCTTCGACGAGGGCGGCGATGCGTCTCATATGCTCGTTGAGCTCGCCGTCGCCGCTGAGCACGGCGGCGCTGCCCGCCTGTCGCGCGATGGCCTCGACGGCATCCTCGTCATCGAGCAGCGAGAAAAGTGGCGATCGAGCGATACGCGTGTTCACGAACACCTCGACGCCCCGGTAGCGTCCCGAGGGGTACCGGAACTCGGCGGGGCGCTCCTGCGAGCAGCTGATGCACACCTCGCCGGCCGAGACCGTCGCCAGACCCCCGCTCGGGACGTCGACCTCGCAGCGGCCCTCGTGGCACAGGTTTATCGTCAGCCATTTGCCCCGCGAGAACGCGGGGAGGGGGACGGACGGGGCCTCTGGGACGTTGGGGCACCGCTCGCACGCGAAGTCGACGTTGGCGACGAACAGGTCGCGCGACAGGGGTCGGCCTCGCATGCACCCGCTCCCGACCGGGTGCGACAGCACCAGCTCGTAGACGCCGTCGGCGTCTTGGACGAGCTCGACGCCGGAGGCGACGCGCAGGCGCGTCCCCCGGTTGCTCTCCGTATCGGTGAAGGGTGCGTTCCCCATAGGCTATCTCCCGTTCGCGCAGTCCAGCCCCATTCGTCTCAAAAGTTTATTTTATCTAACTTGATGAGATTTGGAGCTGAACCTACATCGCGGAGTTGAGGGGGCATACGTTCCAGGCTTACTTTGGTGGCCGCGGGCGTCATGCCCGTTCAAGGAAAGGAGCGATTCCATGAGACTATGCGATGTGGCGACGGGGCTTTCTGCCCGTATCGCATCCGTATCCGGCGACGACCGGTTCGTCTCGCGCGTCACGGCCATCGGGCTGACGGAGGGATGCGCCGTCGAGGTCCTGCAAAACGTCAAGAACCGGCCCGTGCTTGTGCACGTGCGCGACAGCGACGTGGCGCTCGATCGCGGCGACTGCGTGCGCATCGAGGTGGAGGTGGTCGCATGAGCTGCGAGAGATGTGCGGCTTCCTGCCCCGCGGCGGGAGGCGCGAAGGCGCCCGCCGCCCGCAAGGCGGCGGGCGGCGTCACGGTCGCGCTGCTCGGCCAGCCCAACTCGGGCAAGTCGACGCTCTTCAACGGGCTCACGGGGGCGCGCCAGCACGTGGGCAACTGGCCCGGCAAGACCGTGGAGCGGAAGGAGGGGACGTTCGAGCGCGGCGGCACGGCGTTCCAGGTCGTCGACCTCCCCGGCTCGTACGGGCTCGCGGCCAACTCGCCCGAAGAGGAGGTGACGCGCGACTACCTCGCATCGGGCGCTGCCGACATCGTGCTCGTGATGGCCGACGCGTCGCAGCTCGAGCGCAGCCTCTACATGCTCGCCGACTTCGTTGCGGCGTGCCCGGAGCAGCCGTGCCTGCTCGCCCTCAACCTCATGGACGTCGCCGAGAACCAGGGCAAGCGGATCGACGCCGTCCTTATCGCGCGGCGGCTGGGCGTTCCTGTGGTGCCGCTCGTCGCCTCGCGCCCCGAGGGATACGGCGCGCTGCTTGACGCGCTTGCACGCACGGTGCGCGAGCGTTCCGTCGTGGATGGCGCGCACCTGCGCGAGGGGATCGCTGCCGCCCCCGACACGATCCAGGGCACGGCCGCAGCGAAGTTCGCCTGGATCGAGGGGCTGCTCGACGGAGCGGTGGAGGCGCCCGCGCGCCCGCACGCGCTTTCGCGCTTCGATCGCGTGGTCACGGGCTCGCGCTGGTCGAAGCCCATCACCATCGGCATGATCTTGCTCGGGTTCATCCTGGCGTTCGTGCCGGCTATTCCCATCATGATGCTCGGCGGCGCCATCTCGTCGCTCGGGCAGGTCGTGGCGGGCGCGCTCGCGCAGGCGGGCGCCCCCGATGTTCTGGGCAGCTTCCTCGCGGGCGTGGTGTTCAACAGTTTGTGCTTCGGCACCATGATGGTGGGCTACGTCTTCGGCATCAACCTCGTGTTCGGCCTCTACGAGGAGGCGGGCTACATGGCGCGCATCTCCTACGTGTTCGACCACACCATGGCGCGCTTCGGGTTGCAGGGCAAGTCGCTCATGCCCTTCCTCATGTGCCTCGGCTGCACGATGGGCGGCGTGTCGGGTTCGCGCGTCATCGACTCGTGGGGCCAGCGCATGCTCACGGTGATGATGGCCTGGGCCATCCCGTGCGGCTCGACCTGGGGCGTGGTTCCGGTGCTCGCCGTGGCGTTCTTCGGCGTGGCCGGCGCGCCGCTCGTGATCGTGGGCATCTTCGCCGTGACGATTCTCATCATGTGGCTCGTGGGCAGGGTGTTCGGGCCGCGCCTGGTGGCCAAGGGGGAGCGCGCCGGCATGGTCATGGAGCTTCCTCCGTACCATCGGCCGCATCTGGGCAACGTCGCGCGCGGCGCCCTGCTCAAGAGCCGACAGATGTTCGTGCGAGCCATCCGGGTCGTCGCCCTCTTCGCCTTCGCGATTTGGGCGCTTACCTACACCGCGACCGGCAGCGTCGAGGGGTCGGTGCTCTACGCGCTCGGTACCGCCATCGAGCCGGTCACGCGCTTCTTCGGCATGGGTTGGCAGACATTCACCGCGTGGTTGTGCGCCCTCGTGCTCAAGGAGTCCGCGCTCGGGGTGCTCTCGGGGCTCTTCACGGGTGCCGCGACGCCCAACGCCGTGCTCGTGGGCGTCATGACCGGCGCCGCCGCGGCGGCGTCGAACATCGGCGAGGTCATGGCGCAGGCCATCTCGGCTCCCGAGGCGCTCGCGTTCATCTTCGCGTTCACGTTCAACATGCCGTGCGCGGCGAGCGTGTCGGCGACCTGGGGTGAGGTGCACTCGACCAAGTGGACTGTCATCACGGCGCTCTTCTACATCTGCTGCTCTCTGCTGTTGGGGTGCGTCGTCTACCACGTGAGCGCACTGTTCTTGTAGCGGGTTGGGCCTGAGGGGAAGGGCTGGTGCGATAGGGCGAGCAAAGTGTGGCGCGCCGCGGCATCCGAGGGGTTCCGATTACCGGATGTGCCTGCGGTCGCCTGCTTGAAGAAGCTTTTGAACCTGGTAAGTCCCATGCCGGCGACCGATGCCGCCTCCTCCTGCCTCGCGCCATCGCGCCAACGTGAGTTCGCGAGCTCCATGGCGGCGAGGATCCCGACCCGCGCCCGGCGGTCCTCGGGCAGGGCCGCGACCGCGGTGCCGACGAGGGAGCCGAGCAGCATCCTCGCCGCCCCCTCGTAGACGAGCCCCGCCCCCGGGGCCGCAGGGTTCGTGCGCGCGATCTCGTTAAGCGCCCCGTCGTGGTGTTCGACGACGGCCGCGTGGCCGAGCGGGGCGCGCACGCCGCGCTCATGGCAGCGGGCGGCCTCTACGCCCGCCTCGTCCGCATCCAGGCCGAGAGCCTCGGCTGGAGCATCTCCCAGCGCGCAGCGGGTGCATAGCACACGGTCTTCGTGGGGAGGCGCGGGCCGGGGCGCACCGCCCCGGCCCACATAGCCCTTGGCCAGCGCCCCGGCTAGGGGTGGTATCGCCGACATGCTCCCGAGGCGTTTTCCACGCGTTCCGGCTCTGCCCGGTTAGGCCAATTCACTCAAAAAGCGGTGCCGGCAGGCTTCCCCTGAGCGGCCCTTTTTGTCCGTAAAGGCAAGAGGGGCCGTCTTTTTGTGTCCCGTGCCTCTCTTCAAAGAACTTGCTGGTCTCTTTTGGGCTCCCATTGCCTAACTGTTCAAGTTAGGGGGTATTTATTGAAATTATGTGCTAAATACCCTCTAACTTGGGTACGAACGAAGCAAAGCACGACGATGGAGGTGGGAAGTGGAGCTATTCAGACGTGAGAACTATCTCAGGAAGATTAGGGGCTTCTATCATGATGACGAGATCATAAAGGTCATCACCGGCGTGCGGCGCTGCGGAAAGTCCTGTCTTATGCAAACCGTTGCCCAAGAGCTCGTCGAGAGTGGCATCAGCTCGGCTTCCATCGTCTACCTCGATCTCGACAGTCGCAAGCTGCGGAAGGTCAAGACTGCCGACGAGCTCGAGGCAGCGATCGATAGTGCTTCCGCCGGCGCACCTGACGGATTGAAATACCTGTTCATTGACGAGGTTCAGAACGTGAGGGGCTACGAGGAGGTTGTGAACGCCTTTCGCACCGATGGGGGTTGGTCCATCTTCATCACCGGCTCTAACAGCTACCTGCTTTCGGGCGAGCTCATGACCAAGCTGACCGGTCGCTACATCGAGTTCGAGATGCAGACGCTCACCTTCAAGGAATACGAGGACATGAAGGTATTTCTCGGCAAGTCGGTCAACCCCAATCCCGTGGTAGAGCTCGATGCTTACATCTTGGAGGGCGGCTTTCCCAAGGCGCTCGGATACGAGGCACTCGTCGATAAGCGAGCTTACGTCAAGTCCGTTGTCGAGGAGATTCTGGAGAAGGACGTCCGTCGCAGGGTTCAAGTTCGTAACATGCCCGTGTTCGAAACGGTCAGAAAGTACATCACGAACAATTTTGGGGCAACGACAAGCCTGACTAATATCCTTGACGACCTTGCGAAGCAGGGTGTCCATATTAAGCGCGAGACGCTGGACCGCTACCTTCGGATACTCGAGGACGCCAAGATCATACGACGTTGCGAGCGCTTTGATATGAAGTCGCGCAGGTCGCTTCGAGGTGAGCAGAAGTACTATCTTGCCGACCTGAGCTTCTACTTCGCGCTCAACACGGACAACCGCATCAACTACGGGCCCGTGCTGGAGAACATCGTGTACAGCTACGCGCGGAGTTTGGGCTACGAGGTGAGCGTGGGGCGTATCGGCAAGCTCGAGTGCGACTTCGTCATGAGGTCGCCTGCGATGGAGTACGCCTACGTGCAGGTGGCGATGACCATCATGAATAGCCTCTCGACCGAGGATCGCGAGTACCGCCCGCTCGAGCAGATACGGGACAACTGGCCCAAGTTCGTCATCACGCGCAACGACCCCATCCAGCACCGCAGCGGCATCGTGCACGAGAACGTGACAGAGCTGATCGGGGAGGGACGGACGTTCGGGCTGGCGCAGCGGAACGCCTCTCCTGAGACGGACTGCTAAGAAGTTGCTCTTGCCTACTTGGACCTGTTCTTGCCCGCTCGTCCTGAAGGGCTGAGTGGGTAAAAGCTTCCGGATGTTGAAGAATGATACAGCGGCTGTGGAGGAGTATGCTGACAAATCATCATTCATGTTGAGAGGAATTGCCCCATGCGGCAAAATCGCTCAATAGGGATCACTGTGGAGCCCTTGTGTCCTGCACGGAAGCAGGGGGTTGGCCTTGCATTGTTGTTGCCGCTCGTCGTACGTGCCGGAGAGGTGTCTTTTGAGCCCTTTGTCGTGAGGTTGCCTGCGCGGTCTGTACGGTCGTTTCCGCACGCAAATCACCCTATAGCGTTTTGGACGGATGCTAAACTTATCCAATATGTTTGCCGCCAACGAACGTAGCCATCTCATAGTTGAAGGAAGTGCGTATGGACAATGATTTCTACGAACGGGCAGCGGATGCCCCGCTGCGTGCACCCGACGGCTTTTCAGAGATAGCGACGGCTGCGGGAGTTGCCGCCTCGGTTGCGGAGCGGAACGAGATGCTGGCTTACGCGCTTCGGACTTTCAGCCGGGGTCACGAGCAGCTGCTCGAGCGCATTGTCTCTGGTTATGAAAAGGCAAAGAGGCTGCAGATTCGTGGAATGGCCGCTTATGCGGCGATCGCGGTGCTGGCCCTAGTCGTTATCCTAGCGTTTCCGTTTCCCATGGACGCAAGCCTCAAGGTTACGGTATGGCTCGGATTCGCTGGGGTGTTGTTCGTCCCGTTCATCCCTCTGTGGATACTGCTTTGCAACCATGTTTTTGCTCCTGACTGGAACACCTATGCGACGTGGTATCGCTGCCGGGACCGCAAGGGACTTGGCTTTGAGGATCTCTATCGCGCTATGGATATGACGCGTCCGCAAAACCGCTGATAAGAGCCAGTTTAGATACTCGAACGAAGAGATGAACAGAAGACGGATAAGACGATGATATTGTCGCTTGCTCCTATGGAGGGGCTCACTGGCCATGTGTTTAGGCGGGTGCATGCGGAGTGTTTTGGTGCGCTCGACCGCTACTACACGCCGTTTCTTGCCCCGCCGCATGTGGGGAGCGCTTTTGGCAAGAAGGCGGCAGCCGAGATCGATCCCGAGAGCAACCGCGGCCTCAACGTGGTGCCGCAGCTGCTTACCAAGGATGCCGAAGCGTTTGTGTGGGCCGCTCAACTTCTGGCCGAGATGGGCTATCGGGAGGTTAACCTCAACCTAGGTTGCCCCTCAGGGACCGTCGTCGCTAAGGGTAAGGGCTCGGGTTTTCTCCGCAGCCTAAAGGAGCTCGATGTGTTTTTGGACAGAATTTGTGCCGAGTCGCCCCTTCCGGTCTCGGTAAAGACCCGGATTGGTGTTGCGGACGATGCGGAGTACGAGGCCATCCTCGCGATGTACCTCAAACATCCCCTCGCGGAGCTTATCGTGCATCCGCGTGTCCAAAAGGACCGCTATCAGGGGGCGCCCAGGCAGGAGGCATACGGCAAGACCTTGGCGGTGGCGCCGTTTCCCGTGGCATATAACGGGGACATCTTCGACGTTGAGGATTACGAGGCGCTTGTTGCAACCTACCCCGCCACGCGCCACGTGATGCTCGGTCGTGGCATTCTTGCCAACCCGGCGCTCGGCCGCATGATTCGCGGTGGGGCTGCTGCTACGCGCGAGGAGCTCGAACGCTTCCACAACCTGCTCTTTGAGGCCTATCGAGAAGAAATAGGCGGCAACGCGGTCTTTCGCATGAAGGAGTGGTGGTTCTACGCCAAGTGCGCCTTCACCGATCCGCTTGCGGTACACCGCGCCGTGCGGAAGGCGCGCAGAATTGACGAGTATCAAGCTGCGGTGGACCGTGTCTTTGGTACTCAAGAACTTGCGGACGTGGCACGGTTCAATTCTCAGCTCTCCTGATGAGCGGGATGCTGCCGCATGACGTTTTCTCGGTCACATTGTGTATGGTGAAACTTCCGCCGATTGTCGGCCAGGCCGGCCGTCTTCAACAAAATAGCTGGTAGAGAGGTTGACCGTTTTTCGTTCACGGCTCCCTTCACTAGTTTCACCGTACACAATGTTTGACGTACGCTAAATAATGGGTACGGATCTGTGCGAGAAGTGACGGCAGACAAGTCTTTTGAAAGGTAGCACGATGAACATCCAGATCTTCGGTACCAAGAAGAGCTTTGATACCAAGAAGGCGCAGCGCTACTTCAAGGAGCGCCGGATTCCGTTCCAGTTCATCAACCTTGCGGAGAAGCCTATGAGCAAAGGCGAGCTCGAGAGCGTGATGCGCGCGGTGGGCGGTATTGATGCGTTGGTGAACCCTAAAGCACGCGACGAAGAGGCGGCGGCGCTCGTGATGCACCTCGCGGAGGTGCAGCGTTTTGACGCCCTGCTCGAAAACCAGCAGGTGCTCCGCGAGCCCATCGTGCGTAACGGCCGCAAGGCAACCGTGGGTTACGAGCCCGATGTCTGGAAGAGCTGGGAATAGCTGCTGGGCGAACGATCCAGCGGTTACATACGCGCAAACAGCAGGGATTCGCCATCGCTCACCGCGCAGGTGAGGAACTGGTAGCCGTTGTAGAGCGTCGATGTGCGCATCGCGTTGACTTCAAAGGGCGGTTCGTCCTCTGCGTCCTCTGTGACGGGGTTGTCCTTGATGGTGTAGAGGGAGGGCTCGAGGGCGCTGGGAGTAATGCCCATCTGCGTGAGTCCGGTCTCCGGATCCGTGTTGTCATAGGCAACCTTTACCGAGAACCAGCCCTTACCCCGAATATGCTCGGGTAGCGAAGTGAAGAAGTCCGAGGATACGGCAAGCTCGTAGGTCTCAAACGCCTCGGGGTGGTACGAGCGCTGTTTCCGCTCCTCGAGGCTACCGCTTGCCTTGAGTTCATCAAAGGTGAACGGTGCCTCAACCGAGGTGAGCATGGCGTCGCCTTCACGCAGGCGCACCCCATCTTCATGAGAGGTGATGTAGACACCCTTGCCGAGGGAGATCCATTCGACAATGAGCCAGTTACCGGCGGGGCTCTCGTGGTCGTGCGGGCTCAACTCGCCGATCAGGCCGCTCTCGCCGTTTTCCTCGATGGCGCGCCCGCGCCAGCCCGATTGAAAGACCTTCACGCTCGTCTCGGGCTCTCCGTCGGTGAGCGGGAGGAGGGACCGGCAGGCCTCGTCGATGGGGTCGACCCAGCCGGGCTCTTCGGGGGCATCGGTGGGAAAGCCCTCCTCGTATGCGGCATCAACGCCTGCGACCTCAAACTCGACAACGGGGAACCCCAAGCTTACACGAGAGGCCTCTTCTTCGAAGAACCGCTCGTCACCCGTGTAGCGGGTGTAGAAGAACGACCCAGATTCCTCGCCAGCGTCTTCATTTTTGCACCAGGTTTCTGTTGAGATGCAACCGTCAAGGAAGCCCGTATCCGAAGGGGAATGGCCGTTGATAAGGACGAGGGAAACGGTATAACCGGCATCTTCGAGCCGCGCCCTCCCTAGGTCGAGGGCTTCGCGGTACTTCCACTCGTAGGCGGAGACAATCTCGTCTTGCTGATGGTTGTCGCCCACGACGCCTTCCTCAAAATCAACGAGTACCGTGGCGCCATCTGACATAGTGCAAAACGCCTGACCGTGCGAGCGGTAACCGAAGAGCTGGTAGGAGCGGTCTTCCCAAAGGTCGGTAACCGTGGCGTCTGAGTCGTACTTCTGCGCGTAATACCGCTCCGCCTGCCTGATGACGGCCCCCTTATCGAATTCGCCAAGATTGGTGCAGCCGGTGAGCGCAAGCAGCGAGGCAACGCAAAGGAATGTACCGAGGACGAGCGAGAAAAGGGGAGGCAGGGCAGCGGCGACCCGGCGTGACGTGGCGCATGCGTACGTGTGCGCGAGGGCGATGATGCGGAACATGGGCGCCTCCCTGCCGCCAGTTACCTGCCACGTATTGTCGCTAAATCTGCGGCACCGTTCAACCGGGCCAATCGCTTTTGCGCCTGAAGTCCGATGCGCAAGGGCGCTGAGTAGGTGGCCTATGCGGTGAAGCGGGCGCGCAGCTCAGCCCGCGCCTCGCCGTCCACGCCGAGCGCCTCGGTGAGATAGCCCTCGAGCGATCCGTAGGCCTCCTCGATTGCATCGAGCGCGGCGCGGAGGTAGCGCATATCGACGCCGCCAACGTCAAACGGGCTTTTGGCATCGCTTCTGGCCTCGAGCAAAGCATTGGTGGCAAGGTAGTCCCTCTCGACAAGGTGCCAGGGCACGCCGAGCGCCGCCTCCACGAGCACCGATGCCATGCCGCAGCGGTCCTTACCGGCTGAGCAGTGCCAAAGCGCCGCGCCCTCGTCGAGCGAAAGCAGTGCTTGGAAGAGCCCTCGGTATGCGGCAATACCGTCCGCGCCGAGTACGATATGCGGATAGAGGCCGAGGAAAAAGGACGAGATATCGCCCGTTCCCGCCAAGAGGTCGCGGGATAGCTCGGCGAGTTTATCGAGGGCCTCCTTATTGTGCGCGTCCGGCATCTGAAAAACAGGCAGGCGCACGAGGTTGGCATTCGGTAGCGCCTCGATGGGGTCGGGCCAGCGGTCGGCCTCTACGTCAGTGCGCAGGTCTATTACGAGTCGTACGTCATAGACCTCTCCCAGGCGGGTGAGGTCCGCATCCGTTGCGGGCGCAAGCATGCCGGAGCGCAGCAGGAGCCGAGGCAGAATATGGTGCTCGCCGGCAGGAAGACCGCCGAGGTCACGCGTGTTGCGAAGTCCTTCGAAGGCAATCGCCCCGTACGTGTCCCGGTACGGCTCGGTTGCCTCGGTGGGAGAGCTCATCATCGCCTCGGTGTTCATCGCAAGCGTTCCTTTCGCCCGTTGCGTACGCAGTGCTGCTTTCTCATATGCCCAGATGCGAGGTTGCGCATACGAATGTTGTGAGGGGTGCACTATTTGGATGAGTCTTGCTCCTGTCCGCACGGGCGGGTATTCTAGTTCGGCTTTACGAATCAAAGGCCGCGCGGCGCGCCCGCGCGGTAGCGATATGACGGGAGTCCGTCTATGGATATCATCGCCACACTTGCCGCTGAGCTTTCGCTCAAGCCCGCTGCCGTCGAGGCGGCGGTCGCCCTTATCGATGAGGGGGCGACCATCCCCTTTATCGCCCGCTACCGCAAAGAGGCCACGGGCGGCATGGACGACGTTGCGCTCCGCACGCTCGACGATCGGCTCACCTACCTTCGCAATCTTGAGCAGCGCAAAGACGATGTGATCACGCTCATCGGCGCGCAGGGCAAGCTCACGCCCGAGCTCGAGGCAGAGATTCGCGCCGCCACTCAGCTCCAGCGCGTGGAGGACCTCTACAAGCCCTTCCGCAAGAAGCGCCAGACGCGCGCGCAGAAGGCACGCGAGGCGGGGCTCGAGCCGCTTGCCAACATGATCATCATGCAGGTGAAGACCAAGGGGACGGCGCTTGACGAGGCATCGCGCTTCATGACGCTTGAAGCGGCTGAGGCCGGGTATGACACGCCCGATAAGGTGCTCGCCGGCGCCTCCGACATTGTGGCAGAGACCGTGGCGGAGGATGCCGAGAACGTTGCCGATATGCGCTCCTTTACGGAGAACACGGCGGATATCGTGTCCGTTGCGACGGATGCGGACGAGAAGACGCCCTACGAGCCCTACTACGATTACGCCGAGCCGGCGCGCAAGATTCCCAACCACCGCGTGCTTGCCATCGACCGTGGCGAGCGCGAGGAGAGGCTCCGCGTGCGGGTGCGCGTGGACGGCGAGGCCGCCGTGGCGCGTCTGGGCGCGCGTTGGCCCCGCCGCCAGGGCGTGTTCGCACCCGTGCTCGACGCCGCCATTGCCGACGGGTACAAGCGGCTTATGGCGCCCTCGCTTGAGCGCGAGCTCCGCGCACGCCTTACGGTGCGCGCTCAGATGGACGCCATCCACGTGTTCGCGAAGAACCTCGAGAGCCTACTCTCCGCCCGACCCGTGCGCGGTGCGCGCGTGATTGCGCTCGACCCCGGCTACCGTACGGGCTGCAAGGTTGCCGTGCTTGACGAGACGGGCAAGCTCCTCGACCACGGCGTGGTGTACCCCACGCCGCCGCGCCGCGACGAGGCGGGTACCAAGCGTGAACTCGCGCGCCTCACCAAGAAGTATGCGATCAACACCATCGTTATCGGTAACGGCACGGCGAGCCGCGAGACGGAGGCCGTGGTGTCGGACTTCATTGCCGGGTCTGCGCCCGAGCTCCGCTATACCATCGTCAACGAGGCTGGGGCCTCGGTCTACTCGGCAAGCGAGCTCGCGAGCGAGGAGTATCCCGAGCTTGACGTCACCACGCGCGGCGCCATGAGCCTGGGGCGTCGCCTGCAGGACCCGCTCGCGGAACTCGTGAAGATCCCGCCCCAGTCCATCGGCGTGGGGCAGTACCAGCATGACCTTGACCAGGCAGAACTCTCCCGCGCGCTCGGTAACGTGGTTGAGGACGTCGTGAATCGCGTGGGCGTGGACGTCAACACGGCGAGCGCAAGCTTGCTCGGCTACGTCTCGGGCATCACGCCGGCTGTTGCCAAAAACATCGTGGCCTACCGTGAGGAGCACGGGCGCTTCCGCAACCGCCGAGAGTTCCTCAAGGTACCCAAGCTCGGACCCAAGGCCTTTGAGAATGCGGCGGGCTTTTTGCGCATCACGGGCGGCGACAATCCGCTCGACGCCACAAGCGTCCATCCGGAGAGCTACGAGGTCGCGCGTGCTGTGCTTGAGCGTGCGGGTGTGACGGCCAATGAGCTCGCCCGCGGCGGTGTCGCCGACATCAACCAGCGTGTGGGCAGCGTCGCCTCGCTCGCTGGCGAGCTCGGCTGCGGCATCCTTACGCTCATCGACATTGTCTCCGAGCTTGAGAAGCCGGGGCGCGACCCACGCGACGACGCGCCCGAGGTGGTCTTTAGCCGCGCCGCGCTCACCATCGACGACCTCGAGGTGGGTATGGAGCTCACCGGCACGGTGCGCAATGTGGTGGACTTTGGCGCCTTTGTGGATGTGGGCGTGCACCAGGACGGACTCGTGCACATCTCCAAGCTGTCGCGCCGCTTTGTCAAGCACCCGAGCGACGTGGTCGCGGTGGGCGATACCGTCAAGGTCTGGGTCGAAAAGGTCGATCGCGACCGCGGCAAGATCTCGCTCACCATGGTGCCAGGCAAGTAGTCCGGGCGGCACCGCCCCTGCCGTCGGGCGGGGGCGGTCAGTCGTCTTCGAGCTTGTTGATACGCCGGTCAAAGGTGAGGATTCCGTTGGATTCGTCCTCTACGTCGCTCACCTGCGTGTAGACAAAACCTGCGAGGCCCCGCTCCCACAGAGCCTCTGCCTGGTCGAGCGAGCCGTGCACGGCGTCGCGCCAGGCGTCGAGCGAGGGGAAGTCGCCATAACCATAGGTTGCCGTCGAGAAACGGTGCTCGGCGATGGGCTGGGCCCAGCCGCCAAATTCGGAGAGCATAAAGGCACGGTAGCCGCGCTCGCACACATAGCCTGCCAGGCGCGCCCGGTCGCGGTCCGCCGTGAGCGGGCGGAAGTAGTTGTGATGCGAGAGGAAGTCACCGCAGCGCTGGTCGTACCAGCCGCTCACCGCGTCGATGGGGCGTGTGGGGTCGATGGTATGGACGAGCTCCGCTGCGGCGCGCGCGTCGAATTGACCGTACGCCTCGTTAAAGAGCGACCAGGCGATGATGGAGGGGTGGCCTTTGAGATGGCGGACCATATCGGCGCAGGTCGCTGTCCACTCCAGTTGGTAGCGCGTGTCGTCTGCGGCGAGCGCGACGCGGTGGTGGGGGATATCGTCGCGGTAGCGCCCCCACGTCACCTTGAAGACGGTGGGTTTGCGGCTCGTGTGCCAGAGGCTGTAGGCGCCGCCGCCCGAGACGGCATCTTGCCAGACGAGCATGCCAAGGCGGTCACAGTGGTAGTACCAGCGCGCGCTCTCGATCTTGAGGTGCTTGCGCATCATGTTGAAGCCTGCGCGCTTCATGGCAACGATATCGTTGACGAGCGCCTCGTCAGACGGGGCGGTCATGAGGCCCTCCGCCCAGTAGCCCTGGTCGAGCACACCCCTGAGCAGGATGGGCTTGCCGTTCAGGTGGACGCGGGGCACACCTGCCTCGTCGCGGGCAACCTCTACGGTGCGAAACGCGGTATAGCTGCGCACGCGGTCGGCGTCGGCGCCAGAGCCCGGTGCGGTGAGCGCGACGTCGACGCGATAGCGATACGGGTCCTCGGGCGACCATAGGTGCGGCGCGTCGAGGGCTATGGTCGCGCGCAGACGCCGCCGAGTGCCCGTAGCCTGTGTGACGGTGCCGAACCCCTCCGTCGAGGGGGCGGCCGCCAGCGCCGCGCGCCGCTCGAAGGGAAGGAGCACATGCGCGGCGAGGGCCCCGTCCTGAGCGATGACCTCGACGTCAAGGTTCAGCGCCACGTCTATAGCGAGCTCGGTGTCGGTGCGCGCCTCCGCATCGATGGTGAGGTTGCCCTGCGCATCGCCCTCGAGGGCAAGCGCGGTGAGATAGGTCTGAGGCACCACCTCGTACCAGACGCTTTGCCAGATGCCGCTCTGGGCGGTGTACCAAATGCCCCCGGGGGCGAGGCGCTGCTTGCCTCGTGGCTGCACGCCCGCGTCCGAGGGGTCGTAGACGCAGACCGTGATTGACATATGGCCCCCGGCACCCCAGGCAAGGTAGGGTGTGATGTCGATGTCGATGGGCAGGTAGCCACCGGCATGCGTGGCGGCAAGATGCCCGTTTACGTGCACCGCGCAGACCCAGTCGACCGCTTCAAAGTGGAGGATGAGCCGTTCGTGCTCGCCGAGCGCCGGCACGGGTGCGGCCACGCGGTACCAAAGGAGTTCGTCTGGCTGCAGTCGCCGCTCAACACCGGAGAGAGCCGTCTCGGGGGAGAAGGGTACCCGGATGCGTCCCTGCCAGGTGCGTGGGGGCTCGGCTGTGGCAACCACCTCGAGCGCCTCGTCGATGTCGAGGGCGCTTGTCCGCGCACGCCCGGTAGGCACGATGGCGTAGTCCCACATGCCGTTTAGCATCGTGTAGCGCTCGCGTATCATCGTCGGCCGCGGGTGCTCGGGCAGAATCTGGGCGGCGTCCCCCGCGCGCAGGATCGCATCGCCCCAAGGTGTAAAGAGAGAGCGTGTCTCGGTACGCTCGGGCACCTTGGCGCTGTCGAGCGCGCGCTTGATATCCAGCATGGAAACCGACCCCTTTTCCGCAGATAGTGCTTGTTTGGCATCCTACCCAGCACGCCCGGTGCGCTATCAGCACGCAGCTATCTTGTCGCCCGCATGCCGCGGTGTTTGCTGATTCGCAAGCCTTATGTAAGCTTCGTTTCAGTCTTCTCGCGCAAGGGACGGGTAAGAGGGGAGTATCTACTATCCAGGCGCTCGGAGGCCTTTTGGGTGCGACGGGCGAGAAAGGGGCGTGCCCTATGTGCACGGGCATCCGCTTTACCGACGCGGCGGGAAAGATGTTCTTTGGCCGCAACCTCGATTGGACCCAGGGCTATGGCGAACGCGTGGTGGTGACGCCCCACGCGGCAAAGGTCCCCGGGGCGTTCAGCCGCTCGACAGATCTCGAATGGGGCCACGCTGTCATTGGCATGGGTATTGTGGTGGACGACGTGCCGCTCTATTTTGACTGCGGCAACGACGCGGGCCTTGCCGTCGCGGGTCTCAACTTCCCGCAGAGCGCCCGCTACGCCAAAGCGCCCGTGGTGGGACGCACCAACGTGGCGGCCTACGAGTTCCCGTTCTGGATCGCCCGCAACTTTGCGACTATCGACGAGGTTCGCGACGCGCTCGCCGATGTGACCGTGGTGGCAAAGCCCGTGAACGAAGCGCTGCCGGTGGCAAAACTCCACTGGCTTATCGCCGATGCAACGGGCAGCCTTGCGGTCGAGTGCCTGGACGACGGGCTGCGCGTGTGGGAAAACGACGTTGACACGCTCACCAACGAGCCCGATTTTGGTTGGCAGCGCGAGAACCTGCGCAACTACCTCACGCTCAACGTGGACGACCCCAAGGCAGCCGCGTGGGGAGAGGCAACGCTCGCCCCCTTTGGCACGGGCGTGGGCATGCACGGGATCCCCGGTGACTACAGCGGCCCCTCGCGTTTCATCAAGGCGGCCTTTGTGAACAATCACTATCCGACCGAAACCGGCGAGGCGGCAAACGTCGTGCGCCTCTTCCGCACGCTTGGTTCGGTCGCAGTGCCCATGGGCGCCGCCCGCACTGCCCAGGGCGCATGGGAAAAGACGCTTTACACGAGCTGCTTCTCGGCAAACACCCTCACCTATTACCATGCGACGTACGAGAACCCGCGCATCGCTGCCTATCCGCTCTCTTCGTGCAACCTAAACTCCCAGGAGCTGCAGATTCTCTCTGCGGCGTAGCGCCATGCGGCCGGCGGGTGCGATGCCCGCCGGCCGACCGTTTCCCTCAACAAAAGGATCGATATGTCTTCCACTCCGGTCACGGCTGCGCCGGATTGCACTTCTGCGCGGCACAAATTCATGGTTCTGCCGGTCATTGTTCTTATCTTGGCGCAGATGGGCACCACGGGCGATAACGGAGCGTTGTCTCTCGCTACCTCGGCGCTCACGCGCGAGCTCGGCGCCACGACCTCAGACATTCAGCTCGCCAACATGATTTATCCGCTCGTGGGCGGCGCCTTTATGATCGCCGGCGGCCTTATGGGCACCATCCTCGGCTGGAAGCGGGCGTTTCGCATCGGCGCCGTGCTTTGCGCGGCGGGCGAGGTGGCGCTCGCCGTCGCGCCCAACATGTTCGTGTTCATTTGGGTTGGGCGTGTGCTCGTGGGGCTCGGTGCGAGCTTTCTCATTCCGTCGGTGCTCGGCCTCATCCCGGTCATGTACACCGGGCGCGACCGCATGGTCGCCTTTGGGTGCATCGGCGCGGCCTCGGGCCTCTCGGCGGTGCTGCCCCTCATGTTGGGCGTGGTCATGGAAGTCGCGGGCATGCACGTGACCTTCTTCACGCTTGCGGCGTACTTTGTAGCGGTGGCAGCGGCGTCGCTCGCCTTGCCGCCCATCGCCGAGGCGGACGAGAAGCTGCGCTTCGACGGCATAGGCGTCACGCTCGCCGCACTCGGCCTGTTCCTCTTCCTCATCGGTCTCTCGAGTGTGTCGAGTTGGGGTCTTGTGCGTCCGCTTGACGGGTGCCCCTTCACGCTCTTTGGCATCTCGCCGGCGCTTCCCATGGCTGCCGCCGGCATTGTGGTGCTTGCGATTCTTATTAAGGTCGAGGGGACGGTCGAGAAAAAGAACGGCATCGCGCTGCTCCCGCGGTCGTTTCTCACCACGCCGCAGGTGCTCGCGGGGCTTATCGCCAACGCCATCACCTTTTTCTTCATGGGTGCGCAGTCCATCCTGATGGCACCCTATCTCCAGCTCGTTGCCGGGTGGACGCCCGTCGACGTGGGGACCATCTCCATCGCAACCGGTGTTCCCACCTTTGCGCTCGCCCTCGGCATCCCTAAGCTCATGCCCAACGCCCACCCGCGGCGCGTCATCCAGACGGGGTATCTCGCCATGGCACTCGCCCTCGGCATCATGGCGTTGTCGGTCACCGTCGACGGGTGCAGCCGTGTGGGTGTCTACCTGGGTGCTTTTATGGCTGGCGTGGGCGCGGGCACGGTGTCGTCGCACGCGAGCAACGTGGTCGCTCTGGCGCTGCCCGAGCGCGATGCGGCGCAGTCCGGCGGTATTCAGAGCACGATGCGCAACGTGGGCCAGGCCATCGGCGTGGCACTGCTTGGCGCGGTGCTCCTCTTTGGCATCACGAGCTCGGTGCGCGTCCGCGCCGCCGCGGACCCGGCCATCTCTCCTTCTGTTGCGGAGCGTCTCTCTACCGTGAACATCAACTTGGGTAGCGACGCGGACTTTGAGCGACAGATAGTAGACATCCCCATGACCGATGCCGAGCGGAGTGATCTGGTGCGCATTCAGGCACAGGCTCGCTTCGAGTCGACGCGCATCGCCTATGCGGTCGGTGCCGCCGTGGTGCTGCTCGGTTTGGCGTCGACGCCTGCCATCAAGGTGGCCGAGAAGCAGAAGGGCTGAGGGACCCGCGCGGATTGCTCGGCATGATACGCCGCTGGCTCCCTCCCGGCACCCCTCACATCGATGCCCGTCGCAGGTGCGGCGGGCATCTTTTGCATCCATGGCTGATATACTGGACCTGTATGTAGAAACCCCCCTTGCCTAGGAGGAGCCATGGACCTCAACAAGCGTCCCGACGACATGGTCCGCATCACCACCCCCGAGCTCGCACAGGCGTTCATCGCCGAGCAGGTTGAGGCCTGCCGTGCGCAGATTGGCGACAAGAAGGTGCTGCTCGCGCTTTCGGGCGGCGTCGATTCGAGCGTCGTCGCGGCGCTTCTCATTCGCGCCGTGGGTAAGCAGCTTATCTGCGTGCACGTGAACCACGGCCTCATGCGCAAGGGCGAGTCCGAGCAGGTCATCGACGTTTTCAAGAACCAGATGGACGCCAACCTCGTCTATGTGGACGCAACCGACCGCTTCCTCAACCTGCTCGAGGGCGTGGCGGAGCCCGAGCGTAAGCGCAAGATCATCGGCGCCGAGTTCATCCGCGTGTTCGAGGAGGAGGCCCGCAAGGTCGCCGACGACGTCGCGTTCCTCGCGCAGGGCACCATCTACCCGGATATCCTCGAGTCCGATGGCGTGAAGGCCCATCACAACGTGGGCGGTCTGCCCGAGGACCTGCAGTTCGAGCTTTGCGAGCCCGTGAAGCTCCTCTTTAAGGACGAGGTGCGTGTGGTCGGCCGCGAGCTGGGGCTCCCCGAGTCCATGGTCGAGCGCCAGCCGTTCCCTGGCCCGGGCCTGGGCGTGCGCTGCCTCGGTGCCATTACGCGCGATCGCCTAACGGCGCTGCGCGAGGCCGACGCGATTCTGCGCGAGGAGTTTGCCGAGGCAGGTCTTGCCGGCAAGGTCTGGCAGTACTTTGTTGTCGTGCCCGACATGCGCGCCACGGGCGTGCGCGACGGCAAGCGCGCCTACGAGTGGCCGGCGATCATTCGCGCCGTCAACACGGTCGATGCCATGACCGTCACGGTGCCGGAGCTCGACTGGGCGCTCATGAAGCGCATTGCCGAGCGCATCCTCGCCGAGGTGCCGGGCATCTGCCGCGTGGCTATGGACCTTACGCCCAAACCCATCGGCACCATCGAGTGGGAGTAGCCTGTGTAACGCACATGGTTTTGAAAAATGCTAAAAATGTTGCGGTAAAAGCCGAATATCGCCTCCTGGCTCTTTATGGGAGCCGGGAGGCGTTTTCTGTGAGACTGAGCCGTCGCAGGTAGCATCTCAAGAAGATTCGGCCGTTCGACTGCAAACGCGACGGCTATCCGCGCTATCTCTTCACGCTCGACCCGCTCCTTTATCAGCACGAGGGCGTGAAGCGCCTCATCCTCATCGATTTCAAAGCCGAGGGGCAAAACCTGTTCGGTGATAGCGTGTAGACTACCGGGTAGTGTTCGAATCACGATGACAATCAGGGTGTGACGCTTATGGATCTTGCCGAGGTGAGTGCGCGCATGGCCGACGGGAGGCTCTATGCCTCCAATAGCCCCGAGCTATTTGCTGAGCAAGCGCGCTACCGCGACGTGCTGGACGCATATAATCGCCTGCCGTTTGGTAATGCGGACGAGCGCGAGAGACTCTTGCGCAAGCTCGTCGCCGAGGCGGGAACGGACTGCATGATCGAGCCGCTCTTTCACGCCAACTGGGGCGGCGCCAACTTGCACCTGGGGGACCGGGTGTATGCGAACATGGGGCTCACGCTCGTGGACGATGCAGACATTTTCATCGAGGATGATGTGATGATCGGCCCCAACGTCACCCTCTGTACCGGAACGCATCCGGTCGCTCCGCGCCTGCGTGCAAAGGGCGCCCAGTACAACAAACCCGTCCGCATCTGCCGCGGCGCATGGATCGGTGCTGGCAGCATCGTGCTGCCAGGCGTGACGGTGGGCGAGGGCTCGGTTGTGGGCGCCGGCAGTGTGGTCGTGCACGACATCCCTGCCGGCGTGATTGCGGTGGGCAACCCCTGCCGTGTCCTGCGCAAGATCGACGAGGCTGACGAGCGCTTCTTTGACCACGGGAAGCCGGTCGATCCGTTCTGGCTTAACGATTAGGGGAAGCAATGGGCGGATGGGAGCTGGATGCGCTTCATGCCATACAGGGGCTGCATGGTCCCGCGCCCGATGCGCTCATGGTTACGGCGTCGGCGCTCGGCTCTCATTCACTGATATGGCTCGTTGCAGCAGCGGCTCTTTTGGTGTCTCGACGGACGCGCACCGCGGGCGTGGCAATCCTTGTTGCCGTTGCTGCCGCCGAATTCGCTGTACCTGCAATCAAGGCCGTTGTTATGCGCCCGCGACCCTATATGGTTGATACCACCGTTGCGCTTATCGCGCCCGCGCCGGGTGGCTGGTCGTTTCCTTCGGGTCATACTACCTGCGCCTTTGCCTGCGCTGCTGCCATGGCGGTGTCGCTCGGGCGTGCGCGCTGGAAGCTCTGGCTACCTGTTTGGGCGCTCGCAGCAACCGTTGCCTTCTCGCGGCTCTACTTGTTCGTCCATTGGCCTAGCGATGTTGCCGCGGGCGTGGCCCTTGGCGTAGCGCTCGGCGCTGCGTCCGCCCTGTTGGTATCATCATGGGTGAAGGTGCGGCAAGGTAGAGGAGGGGAGCGCGCGTGACGGAACAGGGCCTCGTGCTGCCGGAAGGACTCGAGCTTCAACAAACGCAAGCCGGACTCACGCTCGCCGGCGATGGCATGACGCTCACGCCTGATTTTGCCGATATGCTTCCGCGTGTGCGTGCCGGGGCGCTTGCGCGCGAGCTCCTCGTGCGGGCGGCAAAGGTCAAGGCTCCCACAGGTACGGTGCCCCTTGCCGTGGATGCGACGGCAGGTCTTGGCGAGGATTCCTTCCTGTTAGCAGCCGCGGGCTTTGAGGTGCTGCTCTTTGAGCGAGATCCCGTTATCGCCGCCCTTCTTGCCGATGCGCTCGAGCGTGCCCGCCGCGCGTCCGCGACGGCGGAGATTGCCGCCCGCATGACGCTTACGGGCTCTGACAGTACAGAAGGGCTCCGCCACCTCGACCGCACCCCCGACGTGGTCTACCTCGATCCGATGTTTCCCGAGCGACGCAAGAGCGCTGCGGTAAAGAAGAAGTTCCAGCTTCTGCACCATCTCGAGCGCCCCTGCGACGACGCGGACGCGCTTATGGACGCCGCGCTCGCGGCCCATCCCAAAAAGATCGTGGTGAAGCGCCCTGTTAAGGGACCGCATCTTGCTGGGGTCAAGCCGAGCTACAGCCTTGCGGGCAAGGCCGTGCGCTACGACGTTATCGTGCCTGCGATTCCAAAGAATCGTTGATGCCGCGCCGCCCTCCTTTCCGCGGCGGAGCTACGCGGTACCATGGAACATCCTGTTGTTCTGTTGCATCCCTTTGGTGAGGAGATCTTTTGAGGGAGCCCATGCGCAAGCGTAGATTTGCCCTTGTCGTCACGCTGTTGTTGTCTGTCCTTCTGGGTGCCACCGGCTGCTCAGACACGCAGAGCAAGACCGATCAGACGGCCGCCTCCGTTCAGCAGAGCGCCGGAACCTATGCACAGCAGATTACGGTTGACGACGCCTCTTTCACCGACGAGGAGATTGCCTACGCCGAGGACAATCTGGGCTACGAGCGCTACAGCGACCTCGACGTACTCGGTCGATGCGGCGAGGCCATGGCTTGCCTCGGTCCCGAGACGCTGCCCGCCCGCGGTGAGGAGCGCGAGAGCATCAGCGAGGTTCACCCCACAGGCTGGCACTCTATCCGCTACGACTTTGTAGACGGCGGCTCGCTCTACAACCGCAGCCACCTCATCGGCTGGGCCCTCTCGGCAGAGAATGCCAACGAGCGCAACCTCGTGACGGGTACGCGCTGGATGAACGCCGACGTGATGCGCCCGTTTGAGGAGGATGTGGCAGATTACATCTACAAGACGGATAACCATGTCCTCTACCGCTCGACACCGGTGTTTGAGGGCGACGAGCTGGTATGTCGCGGTATTCGCGTAGAGGCCCTGTCGCTTGAGGATGGCGGCCGCGAGATCAACTTTGACGTGTGGTGCCCGAACCTCCAGCCCGGGGTCACCATCGATTATGCGACGGGCGATGCCTGGATCGATGAAGAGACGATCGACGATGTGGTTGAGGACGCTTCTTCGCGGGGTGACGATGCCATCGACCGTGATGCAGAGGGTACCTATATCCTCAACACGAGTTCCAAGAAGATTCACGAGCCCGATTGCGAGGGCGTGCAGGATATGTCGCCCCGCAACCGCGAGGAGTTCACCGGCTCGATTGCCGAGGCCGAGCGTCTGGGTTACAACCTCTGTCCGCAGTGCCTCGGCTAGCGGGGTCTTCCGCACCGGTGGGCGCCGCTACTCCCATGGGTGAGAGGTGAGGTGCCAGCCGCCGCAGTAGCTGCACTTGTAACAGGTAAGGCCGCGCCTGCCGTGCTCGGCGCACGCCTCTATGGCAAGGAGGGCCTCGCCCTTGGTGGCGTAGCGTTTCTTGGAAGCGCAGGCCTTCTCGTAGCGCGCCTGTTCGCGGCGCTCTGCCAGCGCGTCGTGGCGCTGTTCCTCGCGCGCAAAGATATCGTCGAAGCCGCCGAGCTCTTCGCGGAACTGCTCGATGCGCTTGGCACGCGCCGATGGTTTTCGACTCGACATGCTCCTCCGTCCCTCAGCGTCTAAAACGTACCGCCCGCCGTCCCGCAATGAAAAACGTTTCCAATGGCTGGAAAACGTTTCCGGCGAATCCGTCCGTCGGCGGCTGTTGTTCTTGGGTAGTACGATGCCAGAAGGGGCCCTCTTGCGAGGGGTGAAGAGACAAGGAGCACAACATGAGCACGTGGTTGGACGACGGCATTTTCTACGAGATCTATCCGCAGAGCTTCAACGATACCAACGATGATGGCATCGGCGATATCCCCGGCATCATCGAAAAGCTCGATTACATCAAGGAGCTCGGCGCGAACGCCCTGTGGCTGAACCCCTGCTTTGTCTCGCCCTTTGGAGACGCCGGCTACGACGTTGCCGACTACTGCCAAGTGGCGCCGCGTTACGGCACGAACGACGACCTCATCCGCCTGTTTGACGAGTGCCACGCGCGCGGCATGCACGTGCTGCTCGACCTGGTGCCCGGCCACACCTCTATTGAGCATCCGTGGTTCCGCGAATCCTGCAAGGCTGCCGAGAACGAGTACACCGGCCGTTACGTGTGGAACGATAGCGTCTGGGCACCTATGGACATCAAGGGCATCAACGGCGTGCTGCGCGGTATCTCGGAGCGCAACGGCGCCGTGGGCGTGAACTTTTTTGCCTTCCAGCCCGCGCTTAACTACGGCTTTGCCGAACGCGACCAGCCGTGGCAGAGCGCGGTCGATAGCCCCGAGGCCCTCGCCACGCGCCAGGCCATGAAGGACGTCATGGCGTTTTGGCTCGAGCGCGGCTGCGACGGCTTCCGCGTGGACATGGCGGGCTCGCTCGTCAAAAACGACCCGGGCCAGGAGGCGACCATCGCGCTTTGGCAGGATATGCGCGCCTATCTCGACGCCAACTATCCCGATGCCGTCCTCATCTCCGAGTGGGGCGAGCCGGACAAGACCATTCGCGCCGGCTTCCACATGGACTTCTTGCTGCAGTTTGGCACGTCGCACTACATGGATCTGTTCCGTCGTCCGGAGCACAGCACCATTACGCCGCATCCGTTCTTCAGCCGCGAGGGCGCCGGCGACGCAAGCGAGTTTGTGGCCACCTACAAGCGCAACCTCGACCTCACCGACGGCCGCGGCCTTATGTGCATCCCCTCGGGCAACCATGATATGGAGCGCCTGCGCCGCTACCTCGACCCCGAAGAGATGAAGATGGCCTTTGCCTTCATCCTCTCTATGCCGGGCTGCCCCTTCATCTACTATGGTGACGAAATCGGTATGCGCCACCTGGACGTCACCTCCGTCGAGGGCGGCTACATGCGTACGGGCGCCCGCTCGCCCATGCAGTGGGACGAGGGCAAGAACTTTGGGTTCTCCGGCGCCTCGGCAGAGGACCTCTATATCTCGCAGGATCCCGCGGACGACGCGCCGACGGTCGCTGCCGAGATGGCCGATGACTCATCGCTGTGGCATGAGGTGCAAAAGCTCATCGCCCTGCGCAAGGCCACGCCGGCGCTCGGTGTGAATGCTGCCATTGAGTTTGCGTACTGCGAGAAGGACGCCTATCCGCTCGTGTACCTGCGTTCCGAGCGCGCCGAGGGCGGCCAGCGCGTGCTGGTTGCGCTAAACCCTGCCGACCGTCCTGCCACCTGCCCGTGCCCCTACGAGGCAGACGAGGTTATCTACACCTTGGGCGGCACCTCGGAGCTTGCGGACGGAACGCTCGCCATGCCCGCGGCGAGCGCCACGTTCTTCACGGTCCGCTAACGCTCTCGGCAGAGGCGGGATGGCTGTCGTCTGGTAGCGCCTTCTACAGGTTGGCGCCCGACCAGTCAGTGTCCTCTACAGGAAACCGAGTTTACCAGCTGCTCAAGCTCGTTTTGCGCTGGTAAACTTGGTTTTCATGCATTAAGGGGTCACGGAAACCAAGGTTACCGTCTAAAAGGATGAAGCCTGCGCGCAAGGCGGCACGCCCCGGGGCGTACGGCCTCGGACGCAAAGGGGGAAGCGGTCCGCACCGAGAGGATGAGGCGGTCGATTGCCTCGGAGACGGGGCGGCGGAACATGCCCATGCGCGGGCTGCGGGTAAGTCGCGGGAGTACCTCGGCGCTCGCGACGGCAAGATGGCCCGACCAAGCGAGACCATCCCGGCGGCACGCCTGTGCGAGCGCGCCGAAGGCCTCATCGATGTTGCGCTGGTCTGCGCCGTCGCTTGCGGCCACGTCCGCTAGGGCGCCCACAGCATAAACGCGGGCGCCCGGCACGACCATGTGGCTTAGCTCGGGCACGTGGGGGCACTCCGCGGCGAAGCCGATGACGGCGGCATCGAAGCGGCCCGTCTCGCCAAGAGCGCCTTGAGTGCCGGTTGACATGTCTGGTAGAGAGATTCGCTGCAGTGAGGGTATAGCCGCCGCATTGCCGTGCCCTGCCGCAGAAAGACGGGCATATACGGCAAAGGCCTCGGCAAAATCATCCAGCAATAAACCAGCAGCTTGGTCGAGCTCCCGCAGAGGCTCAGGTGAGTCCGCCGGAGCCTTGGCATGCACAAGAAGGATACGTTGCGGAGCCCCCATGGCAGCCTCTACGCGTCGATGGGATGGAAGACGGGCTCCCAACCCTCAAACGTGCAGTATTCGGTGTAGCCGAGTTCGGCGAGGCGCCGCTTGACGAGGGCAAGATACGCCCCCAGATGCGCCGGCTCGTGCGAGTCGCTGCCGACGGTGATGATGCGACCGCCGAGGTCACGGTAGAGGCGAAGGATCTCGGTGCAGGGCTGGAGGTCGGGAAGGCCGTAGCGGAAGCTCGAGGTGTTGACTTCGATACCCTTGCCGTCGGCGATAGCGCGGGTGAGAATCTCGGCGATTACGTCGCGGCTGTTCTCAAAGGGATAGATGCCCGCGTCGTCGTAGCGTTTGATAAGGTCAAGATGGCCGAGCACGCTGTAGCCCGTGTAGTTCGTGACGACTTTGAGCATTTCCTCGTAGTACGCGTCGTTGTACTCCTTCTGGGTGCGGCCGCGCTGAAAATCGCCGGTCCAGAACTCGGCATCGCCTACCTGATGGATGGAGAGGATGGCAAAGTCCATCTCCCCGCCCCAGCGCGAGAGCAGCTGTTCGTAGCGGTCGATGGTGTGCATCTGCACGCCGAGCTCAAGGCCGCGCTTTACGGTGAGGTCGCGCGCATAGCGGTCGCGCACCTCGGCAAGGGTGGGGAAGTAGCGCTCGTAGTCGACGTTGAGGGCCGGCTCGCCGTCGAATACGGGGGCAAGCTCAGGGTGGTCGATGTCGGGCTTGATACCGTAGTCCACGTGATCGGTAAAGCAGATCTCGGAGAGGTTCAGCCGGATGGCGTCGCGGCAGATGTCGTCGACGGCGTAGACGGAGTCGTCGCTGAACTCGGAGTGAACGTGGTAGTCGGCGAGCATGGACCCTCCCAAAGCGGTGAACGGCACTTAGTCGAGCTTGATGTGCTCGATATCCTTGCGGCTGCTCGCGCGGTAGAGGGAGAAGCGGCGTCCAATGACCTGGACGACTTCGGCGCCGAGCGCCTGGGCGAGGTCGTCTGCCGCCTCGCGCGCGGTGAGCATGGAGCTGTCGAGGACCGAGCACTTGATGAGCTCATGTGCCTCAAGGCTGTCGCTTGCCTGCGCGATGATGCCGTCGCTGATGTCGCCTTTGCCGATCATGACAACGGGGTCGAGGTGATGCGCGAGGCTGCGCAGCTGTCTGACTTGGCGTCCGGTGAGTGCCATTAGCTTCTCTCTTTCTTCGGCGCTGGGCGCCGGTAGGGTTCAAGTTCTCCCACGATACCGCATATACCTCGCGCAAGACAACGCAAATGCCGATTGTGCAGCAGAAAGGTCAGGCAGCACACGATTTTCTCCGTATGCCGATACGTCCTCACGCGAGCGGGCCGCCTTGGATACTATGGTGTGAACAAACGACAGCCGACGGCAGAAAGTAGGCCGCTATGGATACGAACGATAAGGCAAACGAGCCGGTAAACGAGCTCGAGGTGTTTCCGGGTGCTTTCGCGACGGAGGAACCGCCTACGGCAGGCGAGCCTTCAGTCGCCCCCGAGGCGACCGAGCGCCCTGCGGAGGGCACCGAGTCCGAGTCGCCTGCGCCTGCAGCCGAGGATGCCGACCCCGCCGCGCAGGTGGCTGACTCCGCCGCGCAGGCAGCTCCCGCCACCCCAGAGGAGCCCGAGGTCAACCCCTGGAACGGTCCGGTGGATCCCGACTATGGGAAGGAACCCGAGGTCAACCCATGGAACGGACCCATGGACCCCTCATATGGGGAGGGCACTCCGGCTGCCAAGGGTCGGCGCGGTATCGGCGCGGGTGCTGTAGTGGCCATTGGGGTGATCGCCGTGGTGATTGCCGTTGCGATTGCCTTCGTAGGGCCGCACCTCTTAAAGCCGACGGAGCCTGCCCGGGAAGATGACCAGGTGTTTGAGGGGCTCGACCCGCTTGATCACGACACGTTTGACGATGGTTTTGCCGACGATATCTTTGGCGAGGATGCCGAGGACATCGAGAGCTACCTCGACGAGGGCGAGGACTTCGCCTATGGCGGGGCCGTGTCGCCCGAGGGCCTCGACGAGCAGGAGCGCGCCATCTACGACGCTGCCGACGAGCGCCTGGCGGCGCTTGCCGCGGCAGATCCAGTGGAGACCTCGCTTATCGCGGCGCTGGTGTCGGAGGGTTTTGCGGACCAGATGGAGATCTTCACCCTCTCCGACTGCGGGGTCGACGCGGAGGAGTACGCCCGTGTCATGCTCGAGGATATGAGCTACACCATCAACGACGTCTATGCGAGCTACGAGGACGATGCCGCGCTCGTGCGCACGACCGTGACCTGCCGCGACGTCTTCTCGGTTATCGACGAGTTCAACACGTTGATGGATGTCTACAAGAACTCGGAGGAGTACGCGGTCTCGAGCTACGAGGAGGACGTCGAGCGCGTGGGCATCATGTTCATGGAGGCGGCGCGCCGCGCACCCCTAAACGATGGCTATGCGATGGATCTTGTCCTGCGCAATGTCGATGGCGCGTGGAAGATCGACGAGGAAAGCTGGGAGGCCGACCTCGACTACCTCTTCGATGTCGAGTAAGCGATAGGTTGCGCTTCCTCAGGGCGGACGCGCAATACAGCGAAGTGCCGCTCCGTGCAAAGCCGGGGTCTCGTCTCGAATACTACATGTTGTAGCGCCCGCCGCGCGTACAAGCGTGACGGGCGCTGTTTTTCGGTGAGCGGCGAGCGAGATGTTGAAGAGGTCGTTGAGGCGAGGCACAGGGGCGCAGGTCGAGAAAAGATACCTAAGAGAGACTATATATAGGGCGTCCATTCGCCTAATACCCTACATCTTGTATGTATATTGGCGCTCAAGTTGATAGACTTTTGTCGGCTGGCTCTATCGTGGACGTTCAGCGCGTGTCATTTCTCTGTCCGCACGGGCCGCCATACTGTTCGCAAGCATCCGGAAGCGCGGGGCAGGGCCCCGGGCCGGTGAGAGAGCGAGGGATCATGGCTACGACCGTTGACGAGCTTATCGTGAGGCGTTTCACACAAGCGCTGGATGCGCCCGAGAACGCGGGAAAGACGGTGTACGACCTGTTCGAGTGGTCGGAGCGGTCGGTACACCTCGCCGACTACAAGACGGGCAAGACCCTCTGCGACATGGAGGGGCTCGAGTTCCCGGCAAACTACTCGCAAAACGCCGTCGACATCATCGCATCTAAGTACTTCCGCCGCGCAGGAGTGCCCGGTGGCGGCAGCGAGACCTCCATGCGCCAGGTGGCACATCGCATGGTCGATTTTTGGGTGGCGGCATTGGTGGACGAGGGCCTTGTCGACGAGGGCGACGAGGCACAGATTCTCTACGACGAGCTCGTCTATATGATCTTGGACCAGAGGTTCGCCCCCAACTCGCCGCAGTGGTTCAACACCGGCCTCAAGCGTGCGTATGGCATCGCCGGCGAGCCGCAGGGCATGTACTATGTCGAGCCCACCACCGGTGAGGTGGTCGAGGCGCTGGATCAGTACACGCGCACACAGGCGTCTGCATGCTTTATCGTGAGCGTTGAGGATAAGCTGCTCGGTGAGCACTCCATCTCCGATGAGTTTGTGACCGAGACCAAGCTCTTCAAGGGCGGCTCGGGCACGGGCTCCAACTTCAGCGCGTTGCGCGCCGAGGGAGAGCGCCTCTCGGGCGGCGGCGTGTCGAGCGGTGTCATGAGCTTCCTGCGCGGTCTCGACCGTAACGCGGACGCCATCAAGAGCGGTGGCACCACGCGCCGCGCCGCCAAGATGGTCTGCCTTGATATCGATCACCCCGATATCGAGAAGTTCATCACGTGGAAGGCCAAAGAGGAGGACAAAGCCCTCGCCCTCATGAAGATGGGCTATGACGGCGACATCAACGGCGAGGCCTACGCCACCGTGTCCGGCCAGAACTCCAACAACTCCCTGCGTATCGATAACGAATTCATGGCAAAGGTCGCTGCGCTCGACGAGGATCCGGATGCCACCTACCTGCTGCGCGGCCGCGTGGACCGCGCCCTTGACCGCGAGGTATCGGTCGCGCACATCTGGAATGAGTTCAACGAATGCGCCTGGCGCTGCGCCGACCCGGCACCGCAGTTCTCGGACACCTTTAACGAGTGGCACACCTGCCCGGGTGGCGAGGACGGTGTTGTGGGAGCGACCTATAACCGGCTGAACTCGACAAACCCGTGCGGTGAGTACGCGTTCCTCGACGACTCGAGCTGCAACCTCGCCTCCATTAACGTCTACCGCTTCTTCGACCCTGCGACGGGTGTCTTTGACGTCGAGGGTTACGAGCATGCCATTGACCTCATCCAGTTGGCGCTCGAGGCATCGATTGCGTGGGGGCAGTTCCCCACAAAGGACATCGCGCGCAAGACCTATCGGTTCCGCGCGACGGGCCTTGGCATCTCCAACCTTGCGAGTCTGCTTATGGCCAAGGGTATGCCCTACGATTCGCCCGAGGCACGTGCCCTCGCCTCCGCGCTCGTGGGGACGCTTACCGGCCGCAGCTACGCGGCGTCGGCAATCATGGCGCGCAAGGTGGGGCCGTTTGACTGCTTCGATATCAACAAGCGCCATATGATGCGCGTCATCCGCAACCACGCCCGCGTGGCGGGCGCCAGAAACGACCCGTTCGAGGAGCTCACCATCGAGCCACCCGTCGTCGACTTCGACCTGCTCGTTCAAGCGGGGGAGGGCGAGCTTGCGCAGGCGCTCATCGAGAGCTGGACGTTTGCCGAGGAGCTCGGCGAGCGCTACGGGTATCGCAACGCGCAGGTGAGCGTGCTTGCGCCCACGGGCACCATCTCGTTTGCCATGGACTGCGGCGCCACCTCCATCGAGCCGTTCTTTAGCCACATGATCTACAAGAAGCTCTCCGGCGGCGGCTTCATGACGCTCGCAAACCCCGTCATCGGCGATGCTCTGGCGCATCTCGGCTATACCGACGAGGAGGTGTCGGACATTCTCGCCTACGTTCAGGCGACCGACGACAACGGCATGATCGTCGACGGCAAGATCGAGGGCGCGCCGCATCTCAAGCCCGAGCACCTGCCCATCTTCGATACCGCAAACACCTGCGGCACCGGCGAGCGCTATATCGACCCCAGGGGCCATGTCCTTATGGTCGCCGCGCTCACGCCGCTTGTCTCGGGCGCCATTTCCAAGACGGTGAACCTGCCTCACTCTGCCACCGTCGACGACTTTAAGGACGTCATCATGCTCTCGTGGCAGACGGGGTGCAAGGGCATCACGCTGTATCGCGATGGATCCAAAAACGCCCAGCCGCTCAACAACTCGCTGGTGGATGACGAGACCGACCGCGACCTCGGCGACCTCTCCTACGCAGACCTCCTCGCCTATGCGCGCTCGGCAAAAGAGCAGATCATGCGCGATGCTCCGGCGCGTGCTGCGGAGCGTCGCCGCATCATCGGTATCCGCAACGGCCACACCCATCTGGCGCAGATCGACGGCGTCAAGATCTACACCACGGTCAACCGCAACGAGGACGGCGAGATTGCCGAGCTCTTTGTGACGACCGACCGTGAGGGCACCACCATCATGGGCCTGCTGAACTCGCTCTCCAAGACCATCTCGGTCATGCTCCAGTACGGTATTCCCGCCGAGCGCATCTCCAAGATGCTCCGCGGGCAGATGTACGAGCCCTACGGCTTTGTCCAGAGCCATCCCAACATCAAGTACGTGACGTCCATCTCAGACCTCATCTCCAAGGTGATCGATATCGAGCTTGGTGACTACTCACGCGTGCAGGTAAAGCCTGAGGGTTGGGGTCAGATCGCCGGAGCCACGCCGGCGCCGGCGACCGCGCCCGTTGCCGTGGAGCCCGCCTTTGACGAGGAGCCCGTTGCGACGGAAGAGGAGCTGAACCGCCTTACGGCCGTCAAGGAGCAGGAGCTCGAGGAGGAGACCGGTCAGGTCGATACCAAGGACTTCTTCACGGCGGCGTTTGTGAGTGAGGCGGTGCACGATACGGCGATTCACGGCGAGCGCCTCTACGACGGTAGCGTCTGCCCTAACTGCGGCAGCTCTCGCATGGTGCAGAACGGGACTTGCAAGGTTTGCATGGACTGCGGGACCACAACCGGCTGCAGCTGATTGCCCTAGGCGCCGAGTTCTAGGGTGTAGATGCGCCCGCCCTCCTCAGTGAGGCGAAGTTCGGAGCCTTGGAGCTCCATCCCGGTGACGGTGCCTTCCTCCTGCGTTGGTTCAGAGGGAAGAGAACCGTCACCGGGGATGAAGCTTTGCAGGTAGAAGCTGCCATCGAGGTTGGATACGACGTAGATAACGCCGTTATAGGTGGCCATGCCCACCGGTTCTCCGGTCACAAGGAAGACCGTCAGAGGGTCGGCGCTGGAGCCGATGTTTTGCCGGGCGAGGGCATAGTCGCCCTCGGGCGTCATCTCAAACGAGTAGGTGAAGCCTATAACGTCAAGTGTTCCCGAGGCGTCAGCGGTGGCAGATGCGGTGGCATCGGCTTGGTCTGTGGCGATGAGCTCATCTGCCACGGGCTCGTCTGCCATAAAGGCGCGCAGGACCGCGCCGCCCACAAACCAGATGAGCGCGCAGGCGAGCGCGATGCCTATGACCGCGCCTGCTATCGCGCCGGCATGACCGCTCGACGTTGAGCGCCCTAGCGTTTCGGCCCGCGCACGACCGACGCCGGCGGCAGCCTGGCGCTGGCGCGTACGCTCTCTCGTATCGACGGTGCGCGCGGCGCGATGGGCGGCATCGGCGGCATTGATGGGCGCGTGCGCGCCCCGCGGTGCCGCGGCATGGCGCGGGGCGGTCTTCTTTGCGTGCTTGGCTTCGGTCACGGTGTACTCCCAAACGGTTTCAGGCGCTTTGTCTGTCAGTCAGGTGCTCCTAAGAATCGAAACGCCCCTAAGGGTCGAAACGCTCCTAGGAATCAAAACGCTCCGCCGCCTCTTGCAGAAGCTCGATGATGGGGAGGTGCTGCGGGCAGACACCCTCGCACTGACCGCAGGCGATGCAGTCGCTCGCGCGTCCGCTCCCTGCGTCGACGATACTCTGGTAGAGGCTCTTGGGGCTGCTGTCCTTGGGGTAGCGCCGCGCGATGTTAAGGGCGCGGAACACCTCGGGGATGTTGATGTGCTGCGGGCAGCCGTCGGTGCAGTAGCGGCACGCCGTGCAGGCGACCTGGGGCATATCGAGCATCTTCTTGACGACCTCGGCAAGAACGGTTTGCTCGTCTGCGGAGAGCGCCTCGAAGTGCGAGAAGGTCTCGATGTTCTCTGCCATCTGCTGGGGCGTGGACATACCCGACAGGATGGTCATGACGTCGTCGAGCGAGCCCACGTAACGTAGCGCCCACGAGGCAGGCGACGCGCCGGGGCGCGCAGCGTCGAGCATCGAGGCAAGCTCGGGATCGATGTCGGCGAGCTTGCCACCCTTCACGGGCTCCATCACGATGATGGGAATCTGCCGCTCGCGTAGGATCTCGTACAGACGTCCCGACTGGACGAGCGGGTTCTCCCAGTCGGCGTAGTTGAGCTGAATCTGGACGAACTCCACCTCGGGGTGACGATCGAGCACCTCCTCGAGAAGCTCAGGCGTGCCGTGGAACGAGAAGCCAAAGTGACGGATGAGGCCGGCGGCCTTCTTTTCGAGCGCCCAGTCAAAGCAGCCGAAGCGCTCATAGGTGTCATAGTTCTTGCCGTTCTCCACACTATGGAGCAGGTAGAAATCGAAGTACCCGGCACCGGTGCGCTCGAGTTGTTCGTTAAAGATGCGGTCGCGATCCTCGGTGCTCTCCATCGCCCAGGCGGGGAGCTTGGTTGCAAGCATAAAGGCGTCGCGCGGGTAACGCTCCACAAGTACCTGCTTGACGGCGTTCTCGGACGTGCCGCTATGGTAGACGTAGGCGGTGTCGAAGTAGTTGAAACCCGCGACAAGGGAGGCATCGACCATCCCTTTGACAGTTTCGATGTCGATGGCGCCATCCGTCTCTGGTAGACGCATGAGCCCGAATCCCAGCTTGGGCATCTGCGCGATCTCGGTTGCGTTCATGGAGACTTCCCTCTCTTGTGCTACGTATCCGATGGTACCCCGCAAACGGCGGGAGCATCGCGTCATGACGCGGACGTGTTCCAAGCGATAAACGCCCAGCGCATGATGCGCTCATGGTCGAGCATATAGCGGCCCTGCGGTTTGCCCTTTTGGCCGGGTTTTCCCGCGTCGGGGTTCTCGACCATGTGCGCGGCGAGGTAATTCCTGAGTTCGTCGACGCGCCCCTCGTTGCCGCCTTCGAGCATGCGCGAAAAATCTTGCACACCGTCTTCAAGCGAATCGAAGGTGTCACGCCTTGGCGAGGTGATGTAGCGCACCTCGGGATAGCGGCCGAGGCCTACGAGGATGTTGAAGGCGTAGACGTAGTCGCGGCTCTCGGTCACCGAGGCGCCGATTGCGGCCATGATGGTGGTGTCGACACGTGGGCTCGCACCGGTCACGAGCGTGATGCAGCAACGGCGTCGCGCGGATCGGTCGAGCTTGGTGAGCGCATCGGCAAGATCGCGCGTGGCGATAGAGCGGCTCGCAAAGGCCACATCGACCGACTTGGGCGCAATGCCCGCCGCCTGCCAGTCCTCGTCCCAGGCGAGCAGATGCTCCTCCACAAGGTCGCCAACCCCGTAGTAGGCGCAGCCATCAGCGAGGACGTCGAGCATGGCGCGCGAGAAGTCGCAGGCAACAACGGGATGTCCCGCCTGCGCGAGCGGGATGGCGAGTGTGCCGCCGCCACACCCCATGTCGAGCACGCGCTCGCCGGGGCGAAGCGCGGCGAGGTCAAGAAAGTCTTGGGCGTAGGGGTGCGTCTCACGCGGGCGGAAGTGCTTTGCGCGCCCGTCCCACCAGCTCGGATTGTCGGGGGAGCGCCGCATCGTCTGAAGCGCCTTCCACTCCTCATTCCAGTCGGTGGTGATGAGGGTGGCTTCGGGATTAGAGGCGCCCGAGACCCCCTGTGTCCCGTTCTGCTTGTGAAGCGGCATGAAACGCACTACCTCCCTGAGGTTGCCACGGTACAATAACCCCGATTATAAATCGCGAGCGAAAGCGAGCCGCATCATGGCTATCACTCCGCAAGAGATCGCCGAGACCCGTGGCATGGTTGCCGAGCAGAACCTCGACATCCGCACCATCACTATGGGCATCTCGCTTATGGGCTGTGCCGACGAGAACCTCGAGCGCATGGCCACCAAGGTCTACGACCACGTGACGTCAACGGCCGAGCACCTGGTCGAGACGGCAGAGAACCTCCAGCACGAGTACGGTATTCCCATCGTGAACAAGCGCGTGTCGGTCACCCCCGTCGCCCAGATCGCTGCGGCGTGCAAGGACGAGGACCTGACGCCGCTCGCGCACGCTCTTGACCGCGCGGCCGAAACCCTCGGCATCGACTACCTCGGCGGCTACTCCGCGCTCGTGCACAAGGGCATCGGCGACGCCGATCGCCGCCTCATGAACTGCATCCCCGAGGCGCTGGCGGCCACGAGCCGCGTGTGCTCGAGCGTGAACGTGGCGAGCCTGCGCGCGGGCATCAACATGGACGCCGTGCTCAAGGTCGCCGAGATTGTCCGTCGCTCCGCCGAGCTCACTGCCGATGCCGATTCCGTGGGCGCTTCCAAGTTTGTGGTCTTTGCCAACATGGTGGAGGACTCGCCCTTCATGGCGGGTGCCGTGCACGGCTCCGGCGAGGCAGACGCGGTCATCAACGTGGGCGTTTCCGGCCCCGGCGTCATGGCTGCCGCGCTCGAGGAGCTTCCCGAGAGCGCGAGCATGATGGAGGTCGCCGAGAAGATCAAGCAGACCGCCTTCAAGATCACCCGCGCGGGCGAGCTCATGAGCCGCGAGGCCGCGCGCCGCCTGGGCGTGGAGAAGGGCATCGTCGACCTGTCGCTCGCGCCTACGCCTGCCATCGGCGACTCGGTTGCGCGCATCCTGGAGATCATCGGCGTCGGCACCTGCGGTGGCCCGGGCACCACGGCCGCGCTTGCCCTCTTGAACGACTGCGTCAAGAAGGGTGGCGTCATGGCAACGTCGAGCGTCGGCGGTCTTTCGGGCGCCTTCATCCCCGTGTCTGAGGATGCGGGCATGATCGCCGCCGCCGAGGCCGGCGCGCTCACGCTCGAGAAGCTCGAGGCCATGACCTGCGTCTGCTCAGTTGGTCTCGACATGATCGCCATCCCCGGCGACACGAGCGTGGAGACCATCGCCGGCATCATCGCCGACGAGATGGCCATCGGCGTTATCAACAACAAGACCACCGCGGTGCGCATCATCCCGGCCATCGGCAAGGGCGTGGGCGAGTCCGTTGAGTACGGCGGTCTTTTTGGTCGCGCACCCATCATGCCGGTCAACAGTCATGCGGGCACCGTGTTTGCCCACCGTGGCGGCCGCTTCCCGGCACCGCTGAACTCGCTTAAGAACTAGGGGGTTCCATCTTAGGACGGTGCGCTGCAAGCGCCACCGGGGCCAATCATATTCCGTATCGAACGGCCGCCTTGCCAGAGGCGGCCGTTTCCGTATACGCGTGAGGTTTTGCCCATAGCACCCGGTACGGCGCAGCTCCTCGACGTTGGAATTGGGCGATTTGACCATCTTGGCAGAAGCGAATGTGACTAGCTTGGGGTGCTCGCCGATGGGATATTATGCGTCAGTTATAATATGAAAATAAATAATGAAAAACATTAAATAGTTGCTATAATCAAATTGAACATAGGCGGAAGGAGGAGTCATGACGACGAGCAACCTATTCGGGACCATGCATGTTGAGGAAGAGGTGCGCAAGCGCGTGCTCGTGCGCATTCGCCAAGCCTCGCGCATTGCAGCCGTGATATGCGCAGCAGGGGCAGTCCTTTGTTGTATGAGAGTCCTGCTGCCGGTCGTGAAGATGACGCAGGCGCTGTTGACCTCTTCGGGTGTTTCACTCGATGAGACGGCGGACGGAAATCGTGTCATCTTTATCGCCTCTCCTGTGATTGAGATATGGGATACGAACGGGCTTCTCGTTGGGGCACTCCATATCCCCGACTCGTTGGAGGCCTTGCTCGCAACGGCTGGATTGATTGTTGCGGCGCTTCTGTTTGCCGACATTTCTCGCACCGGCAGGCCGTTTGAGAAAAAAGCAGAGCGAAGGCTGAGACTTATCGGCATCACCTGTCTTCTGGTGGCGATTGTGCCCTCTGTAGTTGGTGGATTGTATATCACGCTTAATTACGGGCAATTCGATTTGGGCCTTTTGATAGCAGAGGGCGCCATACCGCGGGCTCAGCATTTTGCCATCGGTGTATTGGGCATCTTGATCCTTACCTTTGCACCTATCATTACGTACGGACAGATTCTGCAACGGCAGGACGACACCTTACTGTAGGGGACAGCCATGATTGTTATGAGACTCGATCGCATGCTTGCAGACCGCAAAGTGTCATCTAAAGAGCTTGCGGAGCGCATTGGGATATCGCCCGTGAACATATCGCGCATCAAGACGGGAAAGATCAACGCAATCCGGTTCTCGACGCTCGAGGCAATATGCGAGGTGCTTCGCTGCCAACCGGGGGATCTGCTCGAGTTCATCCCCGACGCCGAGGTTGCCAGTGTGCTCGGTATCGCAGCGCCTCACACGGAGGCGGCGCGCGTTCAAGCAACTGGGCTTGTGGTAGAAGGACCTGAGGCGGAGGGTACCGCCACGGGCGTTGTCCACGGCGATGCGGCAGGACCTTCTGCCGACATCGGTCTTGCGGGGGCATAAGCGCGAGCGGGGCGCGCTAGTCCACGGTGATGAACTGGTCCGCGATGTCGCGGTCCGACTGCTGGTTGTAGCGAGAGCGAACCCACGTGAGGACGCCCGCCTGCGAGAGGACGCGTTCATTCTCCGGCGTGTCGGCGATGCTTGCTATCGCCTTGTCTGCAAGCGGCAGGAACTCCCAATCGACAAGGGCGACGTGGCGCTTGAGGTGCTTGTCGCGAATCGCGCTCTTTACCAGTGATTTGACAGCGCCGCCATCGTTTGCATCACCGCCTTCGCGGAGGTAGCCGCGCCACGACGCTGCAAAGTCCTGTGCCAGGTCGCCCCACGGTCGCGTAATGTAGCCCGAGGTTACCATGTATGCGTTCCAGCGGAGATGCTCGAGTTGGCCAACGAGGTCCTGCAGGGTTGCACGGTCCTCATCGGTGGGCATGTCGTGCCCGCTGCGCGCGGCAAGGGCCTGCGCCTGCTCGTTCCAGAACAGACGCTCTGCACCGATGAAGTCGGCAGTGGCGCGGCTCGATTCGCGGTCGTAGAGGGTGAGTGCGGGGTCATTCCAGGCGTTTTGCGCGCGCGAGAGATAGGGCTCGTTGGCGGCATCGTCGAACAAATCGGGCTTGGCGGAGCTGTCCGCATAGCGGAGGTTCACCATCATGGCGCGGCGGTCGATAGAGCGGTGGAGCACCAGGCTCGATTGCATGCAGTCGGCGGTACTTCCGTAGATGAGAACGCGTTTGAGGTCCTCGGCATGCGCGCGCTCGCGCCCGCCGTAGCTGTTTTCCCATACAAAGCCGGGGTGCTCCGACTCGTCAAACTGCACATATACCGGTCTTATAGCCGGGCAGCGCCGCTCGAGCGTACGATGCCAGACCTCACGCTGGGAGGGCGCGCGCCCCTCGTCTGGCTCGGTGTTGATCACCAGCGTGACGCCGCCGGCGTCAAGCGGCGTCTGTTCGATCATGTCGAGCTTGCTGGAGAAGAAGGCAAACGTGGCGGGCGGCGTGAGACGCGGCTGCTGCTCAGCGGATTCGCTCGAGATGGTGGTCGCATCAAGTCCATCGGGGAAGAGCGCGGGGTACGCGCGCCTGAGGCGGCGCTCTATGCGGCCAGCCTTGGCGCTCGCGATGGCGATATGGGGCTGCCGCGGCTGCGCGGCAAGGTCGTCGCCTACCAAAAGCGCCTGACCGTTGCGCACGAGGTAGACGATGGTGAGCACCATGCGCTCGACGTCGTTGCCCATGACCATAGCCGTGAGAGGGTGGATGCCGATGCCAATATCGGCGCCCTGCGGCGGCAGGAGCTGGCGGACGAGCTGGCGCACCCTGATTTCCTCGACGCTATAGGAATAGAGGTCAGAGGGGTTATCGATGCCGCGCGGACTGCTGGGCGCATCGCTCGCGGGCTCCGCGCCGTCAAGGGCGCGCTCCCAGTCCTCGTCGCGCCACGAGGCCGCGCGGTCGGGATGATAGAGCGCAACGGTGACGCGACCGTTGCGAAAGACGGCGATGTATATCGACCGCTCACGCCCGCGCTTTTGCGTCTTGCCAGATGCTTTGCCAAGGTGACGTGCGATGGAGGCAAGCTCCTGCAGGGCGCGCTCGCGATCAGTTGCCTCGGTATGGCCGGCGGCGGAGATGCGCCAGGTCGCATGGGAGGGGTCATCCCCGCTCAGGCGGAAGATGATGGCTGGCGGGGTGGACGTCGCGCTCTCGCTCGCGCCGGTGATGAAGCGCTCGGCGTGTACCGCCATGGGTTCGCTCGCGTGCACGATGAGGACGTCGCCAAAATGCCCCTGCGTAAGGCTTAGGTGCGTCGAGAATCCGGTGAACAGCGTGAGGGCGAATTCCGCGGTAAGGGCGAGCGACAGGAGATTGCCAAGTTCAAAGAGTGCGTGCAAGGCGAAATGCCCCGGGTTGGCGGCAATCCAGGCGAGGCCAGCGGCGTCTCCTGCTGCATCGGGGAACAGGGCAAAACCGTTGCCACCCAGAAACGCCGCCCCTGCCATGCCGAGTGAGGTGAGTGCGGCGGTCGCCGAGGTGGCAAACGAGGAGAGGAGACTGGCGCCGGCAGCATCGGTCTCAAACAGGAGCTGCTTGGCAAAGCAGATAAGGGCGACGGCGATGAAGGTGGCGACAAACACCCGCGGCCGCCTGCCGTGGTCGAGCCGGTCATGCAAGAGATACACCGCTCCGACAACGATCGCAAGCGCCACTGCCGTGCCTAATACGGTCCCGATAATCGGCAGATTGTCCACAGTAAACCCCCACCTTGAGAAATACGCTTGCATCGCACGGCGCATCGCAGCACACCGTTCCCGTCAGATAGCTCTATCTTACGCGCTTGCCTACTGTCTGTCCGCCATACGACCCATATAGCAAAACGCCCGCTCACCGAGAAGGTGGGCGGGCGCTGAACGTCGAGGGTGCCCCCAGCGGGATTCGAACCCGCGATATCCACCTTGAAAGGGTGGCGTCCTAGGCCGCTAGACGATGGGGACAGGGAATCTGAGTATACCAGAGCGCGCGAGCAGGGCAAGCGCGGCAATTGAACCTACGCGACCGTCTCACCGAGCGCGGCGGCGATGCGGGCGGCATGGCGCTCGGCGGGGGAGAGCCGCTGGCGTGCCGAGAGGATGGTGTGCGTGCGGCAGTAATCGGTGCAGAGGTCGCAGCCGGCGCAAGCGTCTGCTTCGATGGTGCAGGTAGGCGGTGTGAACGAGAGTGCCGGACATCCGGTTATCTGGTTGCAGCGCTGGCAGCCCATGCAGGCAAAGGTGTTCACCTCGGCGGGCTCAAAGGCGTCGCGCATGAGCTGGGCGCAGGGCGAGACGAAGATGAGAGCATGCACGCCGGGTGCATCGAGCGCCTCAAACACAGCGCCCGAGCTCGCGAGGGTGTCAAAGGGGTCGAGCGCGCGCACGTCGGCGCAGCCAAGTGCGCGGGCACGGTCAGCAAGGGTGGCAAGCGCGCCCTCGGCAAGCGAGGCCTTGCTCGAGGCGAGCACCACGAGCAGTACTGTCTCGCCCTCGCGCGCCAAATGATCGAGCGAGCCGGCGGCGTCGTCTGCCAAAAGGGCCCGATCGGTCACAAAGTGCGCGCAGACGCGAGCGGGCGTATCCTCGTCGCCGGTGGGAACCTGCTGGCGGTAGCGGGGAAGGAGCGCCGCCTCGCCCCCGGGGCAGGTGGTTGCAGCCGGGTGCAGAGGGCCCACGGCGGCGCATCCGGCGTCTCCGCAGAACACGCGCCCTCGCCCGCGGCCAACGGCGTCTTTCACCACCACAAAGGCCGCGCGATGGGGGCATCCTGGGCAGGCAATGCCCGTCTGGGGCTTATGCATGGGGATCGTCCTTTCCGTCAACGGGCTCGCGCGAGATGAGCTCGAGGTCAAAGGTGAGCTTGCAGCCGGCCATGGGGTGGTTGAAGTCAAATACCGTCTCGCCGTCATCCTGAACGCGCACGACGCGTGCGAGCCGCTGCTCGCCCTCGCCGTTCATAAGGTAGATGAGCTGGCCCACCACAAGGTCGTCGTAGTTGGGAATCTCGACCGTCGGCATGGTGTAGAGGAGCTCCGGGCGGCGCTCGCCGTAGGCTTCACGCGGCTCAAGCGTGACGGTCTTCTTCTCGCCGGGTATCATGCCGGCGACGGCGGCCTCAAAGCCGGGAACGACCTCGTGGGCGCCCTCGATATAGGTAAGCGGCGCGCAGCCCTCGGTGGTGTCAAAAACCCCGCCGTCCTCAAACCGCCCGGTGTAGTGGACGGTCACTTTGTTGGTAAGGGAGAAGTTCGCCATCGTGCTCCTCGGTTGCAAATCATTGCCGGTAACTTATCCACTATAGCCCAAAGCAGGGCTTCTCCGCGCGAGGACCGAAGCATCGCAACGCAGGGGGTGGGGCCGCGGCGTGCGGCGGACGAGGTTGCGCTAGAAGCCGTTGCGTGCGGCGAAGGACTCCGAGCTGTCAAAGATGCCCTCGACGCCCTCTGCCCACGCGGCAAAATCCGGCGTGTCTGCGATGATGCCGTCCGCCTCCCATACGGCTTGGTGAGTGAGGTCCCACGAGGTCGTAGGCGCGGGGCGTACGGGCAGGTACGGGCCGAGGTAGGTTGGATTGAGCAAAAAGAATGCCCCGCCGTCGCAGCGCGCGGCAAAATCGCGCAGCGCACGTTTGGCGGCGCGCTGTTTATCGAGCTTGTAGAGCAGGATTGTGCGCGCAAGGAGGTACCAGGGCGAGTCGTCCACCGCAAGGCCGTCGGTCGCCGGCCCCGCTGCCTCGAGCTCGTGCACAAAGGAGAAGAAGCCCTCTTCGTCCTCAAGACGGGCGAGGGCGAGCAGGATGGTGCCCTCGGCATGGTTGGGATAGCCTGTCGCCACGCGCACCATGCGCGCGTAGGAGAGCGCCACGCGGTAGCGCGCGCTTGCAAGGCAAAGGCTCGAGAGCGCCTCGAGCGTATGCAGCCAGCCCACAACCTCCGGCTCGCTTGCCGTGCGCTCCGCCGCACTCATGCCGAGCTCCTCGAGTGAGGCCGTCGACCAGTAGTGCGGCGCCTCGAGGTCAAAGCCCTGGACGTTGGCGGTAAGGTGCGTGCGCACCGTGCCCTCGAGCTTGAGGAGATCCGCAAGGGCGCTGTCCAGGGGCACGTCGGCGAGCATGATGGTGCAGAGCTGCGCATCGATGCACAGGCGATCGCGCTCGGCAATATGGGCAAACGCGATGCGCGACTCGCCAAAGAGCTGGGCGCGCCGGCGCTCAAACTCCTCGTCGGGCAGGTCCTCCATATCTGCCATGTGCTTGCGCATGCGCTCGTGCGTCTGCATATAGGCAAGCAGCGCTTGGGCATGGGGCTCGGTTGCGTACTTCTCGGGCCGGGCGGCGATGTCGTCGTGGACAAGCGTACGTGCCGCGGGCGTGAGGTCGGGATGTGCGACGAGATAGCGGCGCTCGAGGTAGGCGCTCAGATAGGCACGCGGGTCCATCAGTTATCACCCCCGGGGCGCCCGCGGCGCACCACCCCCGGCGTTGGCACGTCGAGTGAGGAGAGCTCCTCCTGCACGAGCGGGTGCGTGGCGACCCACGTGGCGAGCGAGGCGTTGTCGGGCGCGCCGAGCCCCTCCTGCAGAAGCGGCGTGGCCTCCGAGAGCGCCAAGATCAGCTCGTCCTCGCTGCCGGGCAGCACATGCACACGTGCAAAGACGCCCTCGGGAAACTCCGCCTGGTAGTAAAGGGGCTGAGCGCTGCGCGGATACGTTTTCATAAGCGTGCGCAACGACCTTGTTGCGCCGGCAAAGTCGAGGTCGTGGTAGGCGCAGGCGAGCTCGGCGATAATCGACCATGCATCGAGGGTGCGCTCGGGCTTTGCCTGACGGCGCCTAAACGGTATGGGCGGCAGGTAGGCGGCCGCGTGCGTGCGTCTGAATTGGGCGAGCTCCTCACGCGTCGCCTCGAGTTTGGCGAGGGCGAGCTCGGCGGTATGACGCACCTCGCCCGGATCGTCGGGAGCCGCCTTGAGGCAGTCCTCGGCGCAGGTAAGTGCGAGGCGGTATTTGCCCGCAATGAGCGCGTGGCTGGCGAGTGCCCCGAGCCAGCGCAGGTACGGGCGTTGCCCGAGGTCGAGGGCAAACTCGCGGTCGTAGGGGTCGGTCGCCTCGGCGCGCATGCGCGCAAGGTCGCGCTCCACCTCGGGGCGGTGCTCGATCAGGTAGGCGACGTACTCGTCGTTGGACGCCGCGCTAAGGGCGGCGAGCATGCGCTTTGCGTCCCAGTTGCCGGGGTCGAGCTCGCAGGCCTCTTGGAGCTGGTGCTCGGCCTGCACGGTTACGCGCTCGGCCTCCGCATCGTCGGCAATAAAGGGGGCACGGTAGTCGACGGCCTCCGTCGCCGCGGCAACCAGATGGAACGAGCGGTCGCGGTCGTGCACGATGAGCTGCGCAGGGTCGCTATGGTAGGCGTCCATGCAGCGCTGGACAACGGCCTCGTTTTCCAGCGGATAGATGTGCTCACGGCGAAGCGTCTCGAGGGTGAGGCGCAGGCAATCTTCTTGTATGGGGTCGAACGCCATGGCGCCTCCCTTCAGATTCGTTTTAGCGGGACGCGCATCAAAGTGCAGTGCGGCTTGGGTCCCGTGAATCGGATAGCGTACCACACCAGTGTACGCGCTTCATGAAGGTTCACGGGAACGGCGCTGCTACATGAGCTGGGCGGCATCCGCTTCGTCCTCTACGACCTCAACCACCATGCCGTGGGGCAGGCACACGATCTGTTCGCCGGCAGAAGCGATGGGGTCGTGCTCAACGCAGACCTGGTTGTCGCAGTCTGCTCGCACAACATCCACCTTGCCTCCCGAGATGGCTACGTCATTGGTGCCCTCAGAGGTTTCTACGGTATAGGTGACCTCAGTGTTTAAGGGGTCGGCGCGATAGAAGCCCTCGCGTGTCTGACAGACGACCATGAGTGTATCTTGCGCAGGCGCAGGTGCGAGCGTGGTTACGGCAAACCAGACGAGGGCACCCGCTGCGGCGAGCGCCGCCACGGCGATGAGCACGCGATCTCCCGGCTTGAGTTTTGCCACGGTTCCTCCCCAAAATGCCTTACCGTCATCTATTTGCTGCCATCCATAGTACCCGTATCAAACCTTAAGCTTCAAAACCGCATAGAGAAGGCGTGCCGACGGTACAATCCCTAACGAAAGCCCTGCGCAGGTGCGGGGTACGGCGACGACGGCCCTTGGGTGGCCGGCGCGCCACGAGGGATGCCACGGCTCGGCCGGGCATCGGCAAGGAGGTTCCCATGGGACGTTTTACCAACCCGCGTGACCTGTATTTTGGCGAGGGCGCTCGTCATGAGGTGAAAAACCTAAAAGGCAAGCGCGCCATGATCGTCACCGGCGGCGGCTCCATGCGCCGCGGTGGCTTTTTGCAGGACGTTGAGGCAGACCTCAAAGAGGCCGGGTTTGAGGTCGAGATTTTCGAGGGCGTTGAGTCCGACCCGTCGGTCGACACGGTGATGCGCGGTGCCAAGGCCATGGAGGCCTTCCAGCCCGATTGGATTATCGGCATCGGCGGCGGCAGCCCCATCGACGCCGCCAAGGCGATGTGGCTCTTCTACGAGTACCCGAACGAGACCTTTGAGGAGGCCATCGTCCCGTTCAGCTTCCCGGAGCTTCGCACCAAGGCCCGCTTCTGCGCCATCGCCTCCACCTCCGGCACGGCGACGGAGGTGACGGCGTTCTCCGTCATCACCGATTACGAGAAGGGCATCAAGTACCCGCTCGCCGACTTCAACATCACGCCCGATGTGGCCATCGTCGACCCCGAGCTCACCTACACCATGCCCAAGAAGCTCTGCGCGCACACCGGCATGGACGCGCTCACCCACGCTATTGAGGCCTACGTCTCCACCGCGGGCTCCATGTTCACCGACGCTAACGCGCTGCATGCTATCCGCGAGATCGTCGAGTGGCTGCCCAAGTCCTACGAGGGCGATCACGAGGCACGTCAGCACATGCACGAGGCGCAGTGCATCGCCGGCATCGCCTTTTCGAGCGGTCTTCTGGGCATCGTGCACTCCATGGCGCACAAGACCGGCGCCGCCTTTACGGGCGATCACATCATCCACGGTTGCGCCAACGCTATGTACCTCGGCAAGGTCATTCAGTTCAACGCTAAAGACGCGCGTGCCAAGAGCCGCTACGCCTACATCGCGCGCGAGGTGCTGCACCTCGCCGGCGAGACCGAGGACGAGCTCGTGGCGTCCCTTGTCCAGTGCATCCGCGACCTCAACGACAAGCTCGACATCCCGCAGGGCATCAAGAACTACGGCCCCGGCGGCGTGAAGGCAGACGAGTCGGTGATTGACTACGCCGAGTTCGAGGAGAAGCGTGCTCGCGTTGCCGTCGACGCCATCGGCGACGCCTGCACCGGCTCCAACCCGCGTCAGCCCACGCCTGAGGAGATGGAGAAGCTCCTCGAGTGCGTCTACAACGACGTGGACGTGGACTTCTAAGCGAGGTTTCGGCTCCCACCGAGAGGCCCCGGAGGGTTCCCTTCGAAACGTCCTCGCCGCTTTGCGGCTGCGGAATGTTTCTCAGGGATACCCTCCGGGGCCTCTCTGCATTTCACTAGTGCTTGAGAGCAGGGCGCAGTCGATTGCGGCTCCCATTCTTTGTCATCGGAAACCCGGAAAAGTTGCAATTTTATCCGGAACAATGGCCGGAAAAGTTGCATTTCTATCTAGAACAGCTGCCTGAAAAGTTGCAAATCTAGGTAAAATAGGGTTTGAAAAGATGCAATTCACCAGGTTGGATGGTGTTCGATGCTGAGAAGAAAAATAACCACGTTCCTTGAGCAGTGGCGCGCAAACAAGCACCAGGAATGCTTACTCATCAAAGGCGCTCGTCAGGTGGGTAAGTCATATGCGGTGGAGCGCTTTGGCGAGCGCGCGTACCAACACTTCATCAAAATTGACTTCATCCTCGAGCCGGGGCTGCGCGAAGTGTTTGAAGGCTCTATCGACGCGGATTCCATCTTCCGCCGGATATCTCTGATAAAAGAGGACGCTCGTTTCGTGCCTGGTGAGACATTGCTGTTTTTAGACGAGATTCAAGAGTGTCCCCTCGCACGAACAGCGTTGAAGTATCTCGCCTTGGATGACCGGATCGATGTCATAGCTTCGGGCTCGCTTTTGGGAATCGAGTTCAAGGAAGAGCAGACGTCGATTCCCGTGGGCTATGAGCGCCAGGTCGAGATGCATCCGCTCGATTTCGAGGAGTTTCTCTGGGCGCGTGGGTACGATGCCCAAACCCTTGATGGCCTGAGGGAATATGCCGTCGATCTTGCACAGGTGCCGAATGTAGTCCACGAGCACATGATGGGGTTGCTGCGCGAGTACCTCGCCGTCGGCGGAATGCCTGACGTCGTCCAGCAGTTCGTCGACTCGCAGAGCTTCGCCGTCGCTCACGAGGTACAGCGTGCCATCCTCGCTTCTTATGAGGACGACATAGCGCGTTATGCGACTGCGTCGGAGCGCGTGAAGGCGCGGGCATGCTATCGCTCGCTACCTCGGCAGCTCGCCAAGGAAAACACCAAATTCCAGTATTCGGTGGTTGAGAAGCGCGCCTCGGCGCGAAAGTTCGAAGGCTCCGTCGATTGGCTTGAGGGGGCGCGCATGGTGCTGCGGTGCCGGGCGCTGAGCACGGCGGCTTTCCCGCTGAAGAGCTATGAGCAGAACGATAGGTTCCGGTTGTATGCCAACGACACGGGACTGCTCATGGGTATGCATGACTTCACCATGATGGCGCCGGTGGTCAACAACACACTGAAGGGGCCTATGAAAGGCGGCCTGTACGAGAATCTCGTCGCCTGCATGTTGTCCGCCCGCGATTACCCCCTGCGCTTTTGGCGAAACGACCGTGGTGACCGTGAGATTGAGTTTCTACTCGATGGTGCGGATACGACGGTGGTACCGATAGAGGTAAAGGCTGGACGGGGGAGCACGGTCTCGCTGAACGAATTTCTGGACCGCGACGACGTACACGTGGGTTACAAGTTTCTGGACGGTAACGTGGGGCGCGTGGGCAAGAAGGTCTCGCTTCCGCTGTATCTGCTGCCATTCGTGAACCTTTGCACACTGCCGCCCGCCATGACCGCTGAGGAGCGCCGCGCGGATTAGGCGGTCCCGAGCACTCCGTCTGATGTGCGGCGCGCACCATTTGTGGTGCCTCTCCTTGTTCGTTCTCGCGCCGATGGGTATTGCTGCGGCCGGCATCGCTGCAATAGCGGCATCTCGCAAGAGGTAGCTTCGCCCACATGGTCTTTCAGGAGGGTCGGGACATCGTGCCCGGCCCTTCTTGTTTGTGCTCGCCCTGTACGGGGGCAAAGCGAAGTGCTACGATGACGCTGCTGTTTCAGGGCGGGGTGGAATTCCCCACTGGCGGTGAATCGGTCAGACGGCCGGGCGCGGCGGCGCGTGTGCGCTGTGGCGTGCGGGGCAAGATGCCTTCCGTCTGGGTGTGCGGCAAAGGTGTCACATGCAATGCCGATGAGCCCGCGAACCCGTCAGGCATTGGGTTGCCTGCGGGCCGATCCGGTGAGATCCCGGGGCCAACGGTTAGAGTCCGGATGGAAGAGGCAGGTGACTCATATGGCTGAACAGTCTTCGCACATCCATTTTGAGAATACGAATCGGTGGAGCACCAAGCAGTTGGTGACCATGGCGCTCATGTGCGCGGTGGCCGCCATCCTCATGTTCGTGCAGATACCGCTCATCCCGGCGGCGCCGTTTCTGACTTACGACCCCTCGCTCGTACCGGCGATGATCTCGGGCTTTATCTACGGTCCGGGCTCGGGCGTGGCGGTGGGTGTGGCCGCGGTTGCCATCCACGCGCTCACCACGGGCGACTGGGTCGGCGCACTCATGAACGTCGTGGCAACGATCTTCTTTGTCTTGCCAGCGGCGCTTGTGGCCGGCCGTGTCCAGTCGCTTCCCGGTCGCGTGGCGGGCCTGGTCCTCGGCGTTATCTTGGCAACAGCTGCCTCGATTGTGTCCAACCTCACTATCGGCGTGTGGTTCTGGTACGGATCGGCCGATGCTATCCTTCCGCTTATGGTTCCTGCGGTGATTCCGTTTAACCTTGCAAAGACCACGCTCAACGCGGTGCTCTCGCTTGCGGTTTTCTCCGCCGTGTCGGCAATCACGGGCGAGCGTCGCTAGCAGCTATGATTCGCTGCGAGAACATCGTCTACTCCTATGATGGGAAGACGCGGGCGCTCGACGGGGTCAATCTTACGATTGCAGATGGCGAGTTTCTTTGCGTGCTCGGCGGCAACGGCTCGGGTAAGTCCACGCTCGCAAAGCACCTGAACGCGCTTATCGTTCCCGACGAGGGGCGCGTGACCGTTGAGGGATTCGACACGGCAGACCCCGAGTACGTCTACGACATTCGCTCCCGTGTAGGACTTGTGTTCCAAAATCCCGATGACCAGCTCGTTGCCACGCTGGTCGCAGACGACGTTGCCTTCGGTCCGGAGAATCTGGGTGTAGCGCCGCAGGATATCGAGGCGGGTGTTGCCCGTGCGCTCGACGCGGTGGGCCTGGGCGGCTTCGAGCGGCGCGAGACCCATGCGCTCTCCGGCGGGCAGAAGCAGCGTGTCGCTATCGCGGGCGTCCTTGCTATGAAACCGCATGTCATCGTGCTCGATGAGGCAACCGCTATGCTCGACCCCCGTGGCCGGCGCGGCCTCATGCGCGCAGCGCGCGCCTTGCATGAGCAGGGCATGACCGTTGTCATGATTACGCACTTTATGGAAGAGGCGGCCGACGCCGATCGTGTGGTGGTCCTTGACCAGGGCAAGATCGCGCTTGAGGGAACGCCTGCCGAGGTGCTGACGCACGCAGATGAACTCTCCCGCTTGGAGCTCGATGTGCCCCCTTCTTGCGCACTCGCGGTGGCGCTTGCGCGCGGCGGGATTGCGGTCGAGCCTCGGGTTGACGAGGATGCCATGGTCGTCGAGATTGCGCGTGCCTTTACCGGTGCCGCCGCCCAAGCAGAGGCGCCCGCGCGTTCCGTTGCGGGGGATCCGGCTGGCCCTGCTGCGGCGGACTCGGCAGGTCCTGCTGCGGCGGCGTCCGCGGGCGAGGTATGCCTTGCGCTCAAGGGTGTGAGCTACAGCTACGAGACGTCCTCGCGCGAGCGCGCTCGCCGGTCGCGCCGACGCGCGAACGCGCGGCGTGCGGCGTGGGGGAGCGACCCCAATGAGGTCTGGGCCTTGCGCGATGTTGACCTCGCGGTGCACCAGGGCGAGTTCCTCGGCATCGCGGGTCACACCGGTTCGGGCAAGTCGACTCTCATCCAGCATCTGAACGGACTCATCCATCCCACGGAAGGCACGGTCGAGCTCTTTGGTGCGGACCTTGCCGGCCGCCGCGCCGCAGCCGTAGCAAAAGGGCGCGCGGGAATCGTCTTTCAGTACCCTGAGCAGCAGCTCTTTGCGCGTACGGTTTTTGAGGACGTTGCCTTTGGTCCGCGTAACCTCGGCATGTCCGAGGCTGAGGTTGCCGAGCGTGTGCGCGAGGCGCTCGATTCGGTAGGCCTTGCGTTTGACGAGGTGGCAGAAAAGAGCCCCTTCGCCCTCTCCGGCGGGCAACAGCGCCGCTGCGCGTTTGCCGGCGTCATCGCCATGCGCCCCGACGTTCTTGTGCTCGACGAGCCTGCCGCCGGACTCGATCCTGCTGCTCGGCGCGAGTTCCTCGGCCTCATCGCCCGCCTAAATGAGCAGGGCCTCACCGTGGTCATGGTCTCCCACGGCATGGACGACCTCGCTTCGCTGGCAGATCGCATCGTCGTCTTGAACGAGGGCCGGGTGGCGCTCGAGGGGGTGCCGCGCACGGTCTTTGCGCGCGCGGAGGAGCTCGAGCGCATCGGGCTCGGCCTCCCCGCCGCAGAGCGCATGGCGCGGCGTCTGCGCGAGGCGGGTGTGCCGGTAGGCGAGGACGTCTTTCTCACGGTGGACGAGCTCGCCGGCGCTCTCAGCGCCCTCAAGGGGATGAGGTCGTAATGGGTGCCTTCTCCTTTGGCAGCTACTATCCTGGCGACGGGGTGCTCTACCGGCTCGATCCTCGCGTGAAGCTGCTGGGCGGCATCGCGTTTCTCATCATTACGCTTCTGGCGCGCACCTTTGCGGCGCTCGTGCCTCCGGCGCTGTTTGTCGTGGCACTCTATCTGCTTGCCCGCGTACCCGCCGGCCGCGCCGTTCGCTCGGTGGCGCCGCTCCTCGGCATCGTTGTGGTCGTGGGCATCCTCAACCTGTTCACCGACCACAGCGGTGCCATCCTCGTCCAGCTCGGACCCCTTGCCGTCAGCGAGGGGAGCCTCTCTTCCTTTGCCTTCATCTCAGTACGCATGGTCATCATGATGTGCGCGATGAGCCTTGTGACCATGACCACGCAAACGCTCGACCTTACCCATGCGGTGGAGCGCCTGCTTGCGCCGCTTGCGCGCTTTGGCGTGCCGGCGCACGAGATTGGCATGATGCTAGGGCTAGCCCTGCGCTTCATGCCGCAGTTTGCATCGGAGTTCACGCAAACCTACCGTGCGCAGGTAAGCCGCGGTGCGCGCCTTGCGGGCGGGCCTTTGGGAGGCGTGCGCATGCTCTCCTCGGTCTCCATACCGCTGTTTGCCAGCATCTTCCGTCACGCGGAGACGCTCTCCGCTGCCATGGATGCACGCTGCTACCACGGCGAGCAGGGCCGCACGCGCATGCATCCCCTGCGTTTTGCCGCGTGTGACGCCGGCGCCGCGGCGTGTCTGGTCGCGCTTGCCGTCGCGGTGATGGCGGTGAGTGCGCTCACATCCCTGTAGGTGCGAATTTGGGCCGGTATGCTCGAAATGAAAGGAAGTTCCATGCTTGAGAACAAGTCGAACAACTCCGGTATCGACGGCGCCTGTGCGCCCGATGCCCCCTCGACCTCTCCCCAAGGGCTCGAGCTTGTGCTCACCTACCTCACCTCCATTCCGGCTTGGTACCTTGCGACGAGCGTCGACAACCAGCCTCATGTGCGCCCGTTCTCGTTCGCGGCGCTCGAGGACGGCAAGCTCTGGTTTTGCACCGCCACCACCAAAGACGTGTGGGAGGAGCTCTGCCAGAACCCGCTTCTTGAGGCGACGGCGTGGTGGCCTGGCCACGGCTGGCTTATCCTCCGCGGTCGCGCTGGCCTTGCAGGCCAGCCAAGCACGACGGTGCGCGAGGCTGGTTGGCGCCACCTTGAGGGTCTGGGCGAGCATTACGACGGTGCGGACGATCCTGTGCTCGCGTTCTTTAGTGCAGAAGAGCCCGAGGCGTGGATTTGCAACCACGACGCGTGGCAGCCGGTTGAACTGTAAGGGGCAGGAGGCACCTATGGACGAGATCGAACGCTATTTGACCTCTATTCCCGCTTGGTATCTGGCAACCATTGACGAGGCGGACCCCACGCAACCGCGCGTGCGACCGTTCTCGTTTGCCATGGTCGACGACGGGAAACTCTGGTTTTGCACCTCGCGCGACAAGGACGTGTGGCGCGAGCTCGAGGCGCATCCCAAGTTTGAGCTTTCCGGCTGGAAGCCGGGAGCGTACTGGATTGTGGTCACGGGCGAGGCCGATCTGGCGGACGATGCGAACGTGAGCGAGCGCGTGCGCGAGGAGGGCTTCCGCCATATGCTCGGCATCGGTGAACATCACGATTCGGCGCGCGACGGGCGCCTAGCGTTCTTTAGCGTGCGCCACGGCCATGCCCGCTTCTGCGACATCGACGGCAGCGAACGCGTCGTAGAGCTGTAGCCAGGGGCACTTATCTGATACTTAGGGTGCTGCCGATTCTGTTAGCCTTCGCAGGGCCTCGGGGGTTGCCCCGTGAAACATTTCGCAGCCGCAAAGCGGCGAGGACGTTTCACGGGGCAACCCCCGAGGCCCCTGTTGCCGCTACAAAACCCGGATGTCCTTCGGATAGCTGTTCAGCACCTCGCAGCCGTCCTCGGTCACAATGACGAGGTCCTCGATGCGCACGCCAATGTCGCCCGGCAGGTAGATGCCCGGTTCGATGGAAAAACACATGCCCGGCTGCACGGGCTCGTCGTGCGTGGCGGATACATCGCCCGGCTCGTGGTCCTGCAGGCCGATCTGGTGCCCCAGGCGGTGGTTGAAGGCAGGGCCCCAGCCGGCGTCCTCAATGATGCGGCGTGCGGTGAGATCGATCTCTGCAAACGTGACGCCTGGGCGCACGATGGCCTCGGCCGCCTCATTAGCGCGGCGCACCGCATCGTAGACGGCGCGCTGGTGGGCGGTCGGCTCGGCGGTAAAGAACGTGCGGGTCATGTCCGAGCAGTACCAGTCCTGCTTGCAGCCCACGTCAAAGAGCACCATGTCGCCCGCGGCAAGGACGGTCTCATCCGGCTCGTGGTGCGGATCGGCGGCGTTGGCGCCAAAGCTCACGATGGGGGAGAAGGAGTGGTCGCTCGCGCCCAGCCGGCGGTACTCGCCAAGGAGGCCTTCCGCGATGGATTGCTCGGTCACACCGGGTCGCACCTGCTCGACAAGCCATGCCATGGCTTTGTCGTTCGTTGCGGAGGCAGCTCGCATGAGCTCGCGCTCGCGCGCATCCTTAATCGAGCGCGCATCGTCCACAGCGTCGGAGGCAACTACAAAGCCGCTCGTCGCGCCCGCCTGTATAAGCGGCACGAGCCAGCGCGCCGCAAGCTCCTTGTCCACGCCGAGGGGCTGGTCGCTCGCACACACGCTGGCGACGAGCGGCACGGGGTTATCGGTGTCCGAGAAGCTCACCACCTGCGCCCCGGTTGCGCTCGCGTCGGGGAAGAGGCGATTCACAAAGATGGTGGGCGTGCCCTCAAGCGGCACGTACAGCGCAAAGAAACGCTCGTAGGGCTCGGTGTAGTACCCGCAAAGCCACCAGATGGAGAGCGGGTCGGTCAGAAGAAGCTGACCAAGTCCGCGCGTCCTCAGGTTCTTCCGTACGCGGGCAAGTCTATCTTCGTTCATGGGCGTCTCCTATCTGTGGTGGCGTGCTCGTGTTGGCTGCACAGTGTAGCACCCGCATCCCGCTGTAATGTGGCGTCCGTACCTATCTGGAAATGTGCCTGACACACAGGATATGGAGCTTGCACAGAGTGTTTAAGAGGCAGTTTTTGCCTACTGTTTTCTTACATGGGGCTATTACAATATCGAGCTGTCTGGCAGTTGGGAAACCAGGGGAGGATTCGATGCTCGACGAGCATGGCGCGGTAACCTTTTTCGACGTTGACGGGACGCTTGTTTGGAGCGATGACGACCCTACGGCGTATGAGGATGAGGCGGCCGCGTTTGCGGATTACTTTGCAAACGAGCGTCCGAGCGAGGGCGTGGCGGATGCCTTTGCACGCATGAGCGAGCGAGGCCACGCCACCTTCATTTGCACCGGTAGACCCTACTACATGATCACGCCGGGTCTGCGCGCGCTCAACCCCACGGGCGTCATCTGCGGCGCGGGTTCGTACGTGCGTGTGGGAGACACCGTCGTGCACGAGGAGCATATTCCCGCCGATGCGGTCATGGAGACGGCGCGCCTGTTCTTTGAGGCGGGCATCGACGTCGATGTCGAGAGCAACGAGCGGCTCGTCGGCCTGTATCCCACGGGCGGTGTCTGCCCGTACCCGGGCAGCCTGACTGTGCGCAGCCTCGATGAGTTTGCCGCTGAGGCGCCTAAGCTCAACGTCAACAAGTTCAGCACGCGCAGCGTTCCCGCCGAGCGCATCGCGCGCATCATGCCCTACCTCACCGAGCACTTCACCGTGAGCGACATGCAGTTTGGCGTGTACGAGGTCGCTCTCAAGGGTCTGGATAAAGGTGCTGCCATCGGGATCGTGCTCGACTATCTGGGGCACGACCGCGCGCAGACCTTCGCCTTCGGTGACTCCGAGAACGACCTGCCCATGGCGGGCGCGGTGGAGACCTTTGTGGCGATGGGCAACGCCCTGCCGCGCGTGAAGGACACTGCCGATTACGTGACCGATCATGTGCGCGACGACGGCATTGTGTCCGCGCTTGTGCACTTTGGGCTTATTTAGGGGGCAGCGTGGACGAGAACGTGGTCCAGGGCACGACAACCCCGGCGCGTGCCGTGACGTTTTTTGATGTGGACGGCACGCTTATGTGGCGCGATGAGGCGCCCGGCGATATCGCCTCGATGACCGAGGCAGAAGTCCACGAAAAGATGGGCACCGAGCGTCCCACGCAAGCGGTCTACCGCGCCATCGCGCGGCTGCGCTCGCAGGGGCACGCGGTCTTTATCTGCACGGGCCGCCCCTACTTCCTCATCAACGAGCCTTTGCACGAGCTTGCCCCCGACGGCTTCATCTGCCAGGCGGGAGCGTATGCCTGTGTGGGCGATACCGTCATCCGCGACCTGCGCATCCCACGTGATACCGCGCTCGAGGCGGCGGCGTATCTCTGGCGGGAGGGGATCGATGTGACGCTCGAGAGCAACGAGGGCGATGTGGCGCTCTACGCGAGCGACGGCGCTTGCTTCTTCCCCGGCGCGATCACGGTCCGCACCCCTGACGAGCTCGTGCGCGCATCGGAGGGCTACCGCTTTTCAAAGATCGCCACAAGTGAGCTTTCGCCCGAGCTGCTCGCCCGCATCCGCCCGTTTTTTGAGGGGCGCTTCAGAATCGACGACATGCAGTTCGATACGTACGAGTTCTCGCCCATCGATATCGACAAGGGCCGTGCCATCACCGACGTGCTCAATCACCTCGGCCACGGCCGCGCGCGCACCTTTGCTTTCGGCGACTCGGAAAACGATCTTTCCATGGCGCGCGCGGTGGAGACCTTCGTCGCTATGGGCAACGCCCTGCCGGGCGTGAAGGCGGCGGCTGATTACGTGACCGACGACGTGCGCGACGACGGTGTTGTATCGGCGCTTGCGCACTTCGGACTGATTTAGGGAGACCAGATGACCGCTCAGGCGACTCAGACCGCGCAGACATCCGACTTTGGTGCGGCGGCGTTTTTTGACGTGGACGGCACGCTCGTATGGCGCGACTTCCAACGGATGAAGAAACGCACCGGCGAGTCGGTCAACGCCGCAACTGAGATCAAGCCCTCTGCGGGCGTTGCCGATGCGTTTCGCCGCATGCGTGAGCGCAGCAACGCCACCTTCATCTGCACGGGCCGTCCCATGCCCTTTGTGATGCCCTCGCTTCTGGCGCTCGAGCCCACGGGCATCGTGGCCGCTGCCGGCGCATTTGTGAGCGTGGGCGATACCGTGGTGCGCAACGTCTATCTGCCGCGCGACCTGGTGGAGGAGACCGCCGCCCGTTTTGCGGAGGCGCGCCTCGACGCCACCTTTGAGAGCGACACACGCTCCGTCGAGCTTCACCCAACAGGTGCGCCGGTGCGCTTTGCTGGGTCACTCGCCGCGCGCGATGCGCAAGAGCTGGGAGCCTACCTCGACGGCAGCACCGCCATGCCTGCCGTGCGCATCCAAAAGATCTGCACCAACGGTGTTGCCTTCGAGGCGCTCGAGCCGGTCTTGCCGTTCATGCGGGAGCACTATACCGTCTGCGACCTGCAGGGCGGCTGCTTTGAGTTTTCCCTCAAGGGCGTCGACAAGGGTTCGGGCATCGCGGCGGCGCTCGACTTCATCGGGCACGGCCGCGCGCAGACCTTTGCCTTCGGCGACTCGGAGAACGACCTCTCCATGGCGGGCGCGGTGGAGACCTTCGTTGCCATGGGCAACGCTTTGCCGAGTGTGAAGGCCGCGGCGGACTACGTGACCCTTTCCGCGGCAGACGACGGCGTGCCCGCGGGGCTCGCCCACTTTGGCCTCATCTAGCACGCGTCTCTTGCGCTTGTGGGGCCCGGCGTGGCGCGGCGTCGCTCGGTTTGCCGTGACCGTGTCGGACTTGTTGCGAAACGGTGACACACATCTGCGGTCTGTCAATCCGTATGGCATCGTGCTATTCTTTCACTCAACTCAATAGTTGGCCTATTGTTATGCAAAATAACGCATGAATTGACCAATAAAATGCAAAAGGAGATGAGTGAGATGACGTATCGCGTGGGAGTCGTCGGAGCTGCGGGCTATGCGGGGATCGAGCTCATCCGACTGCTTATCGCTCATCCCGAGTTCGAGCTTGCCGTCATCACCTCCAACGCCGATGCGGGCACGCCGCTCGCCGCGGCTTACCCCGCCTTCACCGGCGTGAGCGACCTGGCGTTCACCACGCATGACGATCCGGCACTTGCAACCTGCGATGTCGTCTTTCTGGCCGTCCCGCACACGGCGGCCTTGGCGCAGGCCCCCGGCCTTTTGGCGCAGGGCGTGACGGTTATCGACCTTTCGGCCGATTACCGCCTCGACGATCCGGCGGTCTTTGAGCAGTGGTACGCCGCCGCCCACACCTCGCCGGAGCTTCTCGTCACGCGCGCCTTTGGCCTGCCGGAGCTGTTTGCCGAGAGGCTCGCGCGCGCGGCGGAGGGCCACGCCAAGGGCGAGGCCCAGCTCGTGGCCTGCGCGGGGTGCTACCCCACGGCAACCTCCCTTGCCGCCGCCCCGGCGCTGAGGATGGGGCTCGTCGACGCTGTCGCGCCGATTGTGGTCGATGCTATCTCGGGCGTGACCGGGGCCGGCAAAACGCCCGGCGCGCGCACGCACTTTTGCCATGCGGACGAGAACCTCGAGGCCTACAACGTCTGCCGTCACCGCCATACGCCCGAGATCGAGCAGATTCTCGCTGCTCCGGGGCGCGTTGTCTTCACGCCCCATCTGGCGCCGTTGCGCCGCGGCCTACTCTCCACGGTGACGATGGTTCTTGCCAAGGACGTTGCGGCAGATCTTACCGCGGCGAACATCGTCGAGCGCTACCGCGCGTTTTACGCGGGACGACCGTTTGTGCAGGTGCTCGACGCGGGCGCCTGCCCGCAGACCGCTTCGGTTGTGGGGTCCAACGTGTGCCAGATCGGCCTTGCGCTCGATGCGCGCACGGGCGTGCTCGTTGCCATGGGCGCGATAGATAATCTCTGCAAGGGCGCCGCCGGCCAGGCCGTGCAGTGTGCCAACATCGTATGTGGCCTTGCCGAGAGCGCGGGCCTGCCCACGAGCGCCCTGCCGGTGTAGGGCAAAGGAGGGACCAGATGGATCTCGAGGCTTTCGACCTGCGCTTGCGCGGTATTCCCAACGGTGGCGTTACGAGTGCGCGCGGCTTTTCCGCCGCCGGCGTCCATGCGGGCTTTCGCAAGAACCCCGAGCGGCTCGATTTTGCCCTCGTTGCAGCCGATGAGCCGGTTGCAGCCGCAGGCGTCTTCACGCAGAACCGCTTCTGCGCGGCCCCGGTTACGGTGAGCCGCGCGAACCTCGGCGGTGTGGGGTACGGCTACGCGCGCGCTCTCGCGGTGAACTCCGGCAACGCCAACGCGGCGACCGGACCCGAGGGGCTCAAGACCGCGCGCGCGACCTGCGAGATCGTTTCTCAGGTGCTCGCCTGCGAGCCCGAGGAGGTGCTCGTGGCCTCCACGGGCGTCATCGGGCAGCTCCTTTCGCTCGACCCCTTTGAGCGGGGCGTTCCCGCCGCGGCGGATGCGCTCGCGGCCGCGGGCGGGGCGGATGCCGCGCGCGCCATCATGACGACCGACACGCACCCCAAGGAGTACGCTGTCACCTTTGTCTCTGCCGATCCCGCATGGGAGGGCGTCACCTTTACGGTGGGCGGTATGTGCAAGGGCTCGGGCATGATCATGCCCAACATGGCGACCATGATTGCCTGCATCACCACCGATGCGCCCGTGGCGCCAAAGCACTTGCATGAGCTCCTGTCCGACGCGGTGAACAAGAGCTTCAACCGCGTCACGGTCGACTCCGACACTTCTACCAACGATACCTGCGTCGCCTTTGCCTCGGGTGCCGCCGCCCCGGAGGGTGCGGACGTGATCGATCCGGCGTCCCTTGCTGCCGAGGAACTCGGCCGCGCGCTTCAGGTGGTCTGCGAGACGCTCGCGCGCGCCATTGCCGCCGATGGCGAGGGGGCTTCGCGTCTTGTGACGGTAAACGTGACGGGTGCGGCGGATGACGCCGAGGCCGACCTCGCCGCCCGCACCGTGGCAAACTCGCCGCTCGTCAAGTGCGCCATCGCCGGGCGCGACTGCAACTGGGGGCGCGTTGCCGCGGCGCTCGGTAAAAGCGGCGCTCACTTCTCGCAAGAAAAAGTCGCCATCGACATCATGGGCATCCCCGTCTGCCGGGAGGGCCTCACCGTCCCGTTTGATGAGGACGAGGCGCTCCGCCGCTTCGAGGCGCCCGAGATCGTCATCACGGCGGACCTCGGCGCCGGCGCGGGCTCGGCGACGGTTTGGACCTGCGACCTCACCCACGATTACGTGACCATTAACGGCGACTACCGCACATAGGCGCAAGGAGGCTCCATGGACAGCACAACCGCTCTGCCAGGCCATCCCTTCCAACCGACGGGAGAGTTCTATATGAAGTACGCGCGCGATCGCCGCTCATCCATCTCAAACGAACAGACCGCTAAGCTCCTCTTTGAGGCGCTTCCCTGGATCAAGAACCTCACCGGCAAGACCATCGTCATCAAATACGGCGGTGCCGCCATGGTTGACGAGCAGCTGCGTGCCGACGTTATGGGCGACATCCTGCTCCTTAAGATCATCGGCGCCAACATCGTGATCGTGCACGGCGGCGGGGCGGATATCAACGAGGCCCTCAGCCACTACGACCTGCCCGTCGAGTTTAAGGGCGGGCAGCGCGTGACCACGCCCGAGGTGATGGAGATCGTGCGCGAGGTACTCGTGGGCAAGGTGAACCAAGAGCTCGTTGCCGCGCTCAACCGCCACGGCAGCGTTGCCGTGGGCGTAGCGGGCACCGATGCGGGCACCATCATCGCCGAGACGCTCGACCCCGACCTCGGCCGTGTGGGCAAAATTGTGCGCGTCAATGCAGACTACCTCACAAGCGTTATGGCGAGCGAGTACATCCCCGTGGTCGCAACGGTCGCGCAGGGGGAGGACGGCGGCTTCTACAACATCAATGCCGACGTGGCGGCGGGTGCCATCGCCGCCGCGGTCCATGCGCACAAGGCGATCTTTTTGACCGACGTGGACGGTCTGTACGAGGACTTCTCCGACAAGGACTCCCTCATCTCCAACCTCACGCTCGAGGAGTGCGAGGCCATGCTTGCGGGCGGCACCCTTGCCAAAGGCATGATCCCCAAGCTGCAGTCATGCGTTGAGGCGCTCAAGGGCGGCGTCTTCCGCGCGCATATCATCAACGGCACGACGCCGCACGCGCTTCTGCTGGAGCTCCTTACCGACGCGGGCGTGGGTACGGTGATTCACTCGACGCAGGAGGCGTACGAGTTCGACCAGCATCCGCACCCCCTCGGCACGTTTGCGTCGCGCCTGGCAGAAAACATCGACGCGTCCGCCGGCGGCGTTCAGTAACGGTTCTCATCCCACAAGGAGCCCAACCATGGCATTCGAGCAGCAAAAAGCACTTGACGACACGTATATCATGCACACCTACGGGCGCCTGCCGGTGGAGTTTGTGGCGGGGTCGGGCATGACGCTTACCGATGACGTGGGCAAGACCTACCTCGACTTTCTCGCTGGCATTGGCGTGTGCTCGCTCGGTCACGCCCATCCGGCGGTCACGCGCGCCATCGCGAGTCAGGCGGAGAAGCTGACGTCGATCTCCAACTACTTCTATACCGAACACCGCGGCGAAGTCGCAGCGTTGCTCTCCAAGCTCGCTAACAACGACATCGAAGGCGCTCGCGCGCTTGTTGAGGCGCTCGACGCGGGGGACGCCGCGCACTTCACCGCGGCAGCCACGCCGGCGCCGGGCGAGCAGGTGTGGAAAACGTTTTTTGCCAATTCCGGCGCGGAGGCCAACGAGGGCTCCATGAAGCTCGCACGTCTTTACGCGCGGCGCCAGGGCAACGGCGGCAACACCATCGTTTGCCTCAAGGGCGGGTTCCACGGACGCACGCTCGAGACCATCGCAGCCACGATGCAGGACTGGCTCCAGGAGAGTTTCACGCCGCTGCCGGGCGGCTTTGTGGCCTGCGCGCCCAACGACATCGACGAGCTCACCGCCATCTTTGAGAAGTACGGCAAAGAGATTTGCGCGTTTATGTTCGAGCCCATTCAGGGCGAGAGCGGCGTGCATCCGCTGACCGCGGAGTTTGCCCGCAAGGCCGAGGAGCTGGTGCACCAGGTGGGCGGCCTTACCATCTCCGACGAGGTCCAGGCGGGCGTCTTCCGTTGCGGCGTGCCGTTTGCCGCCCAGTTGCTTGGCATCACGCCGGACATCATGAGCCTCGCTAAGGGCATCGCCGGCGGCATGACCATGGGTGCCGTCGTGGCGCGCGCCGAGGTGGCCGGCGTGCTACATCCGGGCGACCACGGCTCGACATTCGGCGGAAGCGCGCTTGCCGTCGCTGCTGCCGAGGCAACGCTCGCCGAGCTCGTGCGGGGCGATTTTGCTGCGCATGTTGTTGAAGTTGGTGCCTACCTGGCCGATCGCTTGGCAGAGCTCCCGCAGGTGGTAGACGTGCGTGGTGCGGGTCTCATGCGCGGATGCGACCTCGTGGAGGAGGCGGGGGACGCCCATGACGTGGTCGCGCGCCTCCTCGAGGAGGGCGTTGTTGCAAACGCCACCGGCGCGCACACGCTGAGGTTCCTGCCGCCGCTCATCTGCGAGAAGGAGCACGTGGACGCCCTCATCGAGGCGCTCGCGCGCGTGCTGGGGTAGGGTAGCGCGCCATTTCCCCTTTGGCGCACTCGCTGAGACCGCTCCAGACGCCAAAACCGTGTTTACCAGCTCTCCCGGACTGTGGGCAGCTGGTAAACACGGTTTTGGCAAAATGGCCTCCTTGCAAAACCAAGTTTGTCAGCGCAAAGAGCTGCGTTCGCAGCGCTCGCTGCTGTGGATGCAGTTGCGACGTCGCCACTATTGGATCAGAGCCGGTTGCGGACGGAGAAAGACGGAGCCAGCGGGCTCCTCGAGGGAGGGCAGAACGACCTCGAGGGAGGGCAGAACGAAAAAGGGCGCCGAGGTGATCCCCGGCGCCCTTGACACATCACTGGAGCCAGCAATCGGACTCGAACCGATGACCCCCGCTTTACGAGAGCGGTGCTCTACCAACTGAGCTATGCTGGCACCTGTTAGAGCATATGCGCTCCAACGGATGACTATATTACGTGGAAACGTTCTTGCACGCAAGATGCAATGAGCAAAAACCGAGTTATGGGCGTTTTGTCCCTGCGTAGGTAAACGCTTCTAAACCATGTTGCCCTCTGTTTTTAGCAAAGCGCTTGGGAACGATGCTTGTTCGGACAGCTTTACGCACCCAGAAATACAAGCGAGCGGGCGAGCGGGCGACCCTGCTGACGGGAAGAATGTTCCAGCTCGCACCGCAAAACCATGCTGACGAAGCGTCAGCGAAGGCAATACCAGTGGTCTAACAGTTGGGGTTGTTACAACCAGTTGAACAGCGGATAAACAGTTTGTCCTTAAGTGGTATCTTTTTGAAGTACCAAATTACCTGCGGAAACGCAATTTACCGTTCACGGGTAAAACCATACCGCTCGTCTGTCTCTTCACATTTCTTCGACATTTGTACCGAAAGCGTGTATGATGGCTATCAACGGGTCGGGCCGTATGCTCTCTCGTTGAGCCGCTCGACCGAAGCCGCAGGCAAGGAGGACCATGCACACGTTTGAGATCCGTGAACGCTTTTTGCTCGATGGAAAGCCGTTCACGATTCTGTCCGGTGCGATCCACTACTTCCGCGTCCATCCATCTGATTGGCACCATTCCCTTTACAACCTGAAGGCCATGGGTTTCAACACGGTTGAGACCTATGTCCCTTGGAACCTCCATGAGGCAAAGCCCGGCGAGTTCGACTTCACCGGCGCCCTTGACCTTGCGCGCTTCCTCGACGAGGCTGCCGAGCTGGGTCTTTGGGCCATCGTGCGCCCGTCGCCGTTCATCTGCGCCGAGTGGGAGTGGGGCGGCCTGCCTGCCTGGCTTCTCGCCGACCGCGACATGCGTCCGCGTTCGCGCGACCCTCGTTTCCTCGAGCGCGTCGCCGCGTACTACGACGAGCTCATGCCCCATCTCGTTGACCGCCAGATCACGCACGGCGGCAACATCATCATGATGCAGGTCGAGAACGAGTATGGTTCCTATGGCGAGGACAAGGAGTACCTCCGCGCCATTCGCGACCTCATGCTCGACCGCGGCGTGGATGTGCCGCTTTGCACCTCCGACGGCCCGTGGCGCGGCTGCCTGCGCGCCGGCACGCTCATCGACGATGATGTCTTTGTGACCGGTAACTTTGGTTCCCGCGCGGGCGAGAACTTTGCCCAGCTCAAGGCCTTCCATGAGGAGCACGGCAAGAACTGGCCCCTTATGTGCATGGAGTTCTGGGACGGCTGGTTCAACCGTTGGGGCGAGAACGTCATCCGCCGTGACGCGCAGGATCTGGCGGACTCCGTGCGCGAGCTCCTTGAGCTCGACGGAAGCCTCAGCCTCTACATGTTCCATGGTGGCACGAACTTTGGCTTCATGAACGGCTGCTCCGCGCGCCACACCCATGACTTGCACCAGGTCACGAGTTACGACTACGATGCGCCGCTCGACGAGGAGGGCAACCCCACCGAGAAGTGGTACAAGCTCCGTGACGTCGTGCGCGATCTCTTCCCCGACGCCTGGACGGCAGAGCCTCTCGTGAAGAAGGCTTGCGCCATCCCCGCCGAGGACATCACCTTCACCGGCCGCTGCGGCCTGTTCGAGAACCTCGACAATCTCTCCGAGCCCCAGCGCTCGCTCTACCCCCGCACGATGGAGGACATGGGCCAGAGCTACGGTTATACCCTCTATCGCACCGAGATTGAGCGCGACGTTGCCGAGGGCGCCGACGAGCGTATCCGCGTCATTGACGGCCGTGACCGCGCGCAGGTCTTTGTCGAGGGCGAGCTCGTTGCCACGCAGTACCAGGAGCACATTGGCGAGGACATCCGCTGCCCGCTTCCCGCGACGCACAACCGCCTCGACATCCTCATGGAGAACATGGGCCGCGTGAATTACGGCCACAAGTTCCTGGCAGACACGCAGCGCAAGGGCATTCGCACGGGCGTCTGCGTTGACTTGCACTTCATCCTCAACTGGGAGGCCTACACGCTTCCGCTCGAGGATATTTCCAAGCTGGATTACTCCGCCGGCTGGCGCGAGGGCACGCCCTCGTTCACCCGTTTTGAGTTCACGCTCGACGAGCCGGCCGATACCTTTATCGACACCACGGGCTTTGGCAAAGGTGTCGCGTTTGTCAACGGCACGAACGTCGGTCGTTATTGGGAGATCGGTCCCATCGCGACCCTCTATGTGCCGCACGGGCTTACGCGTGCCGGCGTCAACGAGCTCGTTTTGTTCGAGACCGAGGGGCACGTGCACGACGCCATCTCCCTGCGCGCCGAACCCCTCATCCACACACTCGAGACCGAAGGAGTTGAGTGACATGATCGTAGGTGCACGAGTTGACTTCCGCCTCATCCATGGCCAGGTGGGCAACCTCTGGGCTAACGCTCGTCAGGTGAGCCGCTTTATGGTCGTCGACGATCAGATCGCCGAGGATGCCACCCAGAAGCAGGTTCTGCGCATGGCTACGCCCGCTACCTGCAAGCTTTCCGTCCTTCCCGTTGAGAAGGCCGCTGCCAACATCCTTGCTGGCAAGTACGACGCTCAGCGTCTGTTCATCGTCGTCAAGAAGCCCGAGACCTATCTCAAGCTCGCCAAGGCCGGCGTCAAGTTTGATCAGATCATCCTCGGCAACATCACGTCGATGGATATCGTCAAGAGCTACAGCCGCAACATCAACTGTGGCCAGGACGACGTCGACGCGCTGACCGAGCTTCAGAGCATGGGCGTTCCGATGGTTATCCAGCTTACCCCGCAGGACAACCCGCAGGACTTCAAGCTCTAAGTCATTTCATTTGGTGCTGAGCCGTGAGGGGAGATGCACGGCTTGACATAGCGTAAGAACTGTACGTTTACGTTCGAGATTGGAAGAAGGAGGAAAACCATGATTGCTTGGTGGCAAATTCTTTTGCTCACCCTCTATGCAGGCTTCCAGATCATGGACGAGCTCCACTGGTACTCCAGTGCTGGCTCCGCCGTGTTCTCCGGTTTCATCACCGGCCTGGTAATGGGCGATATGGCAACTGGTCTCTTCATCGGTGGTAGCATGCAGCTCACCATCCTGGGCGTCGGCACCTTTGGTGGCGCGTCCCGCATCGACGCTAACTCCGGTACCCTCATCGCTACGGCCTTCGCCGTCAGCGCTGGCATGGACCCGGAGCAGGCGCTCGCCGCCCTCGGCGTGCCGGTGGCCGCGATCCTCGTCTACACCGATATCCTCGGTCGTATGGCCAACACCTTCTGGGGTCACGCCTGCGATGCCGATATCGAGAAGATGAACTGGAACGCCTACAACGTCCACTACCTCATGGGCGCCGTTTCCTGGATGCTCAGCCGCATGGTCCCCGTGTTCCTGGCTCTGGCATTCGGTCAGCCGCTGGTCGAGGCCATCACCACCGCCCTCAACGGCGATCTTGCTTGGCTCGGCACCGGCCTCACGGTTGCCGGTGGCATGCTCCCCGCTGTGGGCTTCGCCATCCTGCTTCGTTACCTGCCCGTTAAGAAGCACGTTGCCTACCTGATCCTCGGCTTCGTGATCGCTGCCCTCCTCGGCACCGCCTTCACGAGCATCGCTGGCATCAGCGGCGATGTCGCCACCGTTGCCGGCGCTGCTGGTGCTGAGATCGCTGGCGGCGACTACAACTCGCTGTCCATGCTGACGATCGCCCTCATCGGCTTCGCGCTCGCCTACATCTACTATCAGCAGCATCAGGCCGCTCCCGTTGCCGCCGTCGCTGCTGGTGCGGAGGGAGATGACGACGATGAGCTCTAATACCACTGGCTACAAGCTCACTAAGGCTGACTTCCAGCAGATTAACCGTCGTAACCTTCTCGGCTTCCAGGCCGGTTGGAACTACGAGCGTATGCAGCACTCCGGTTACCTCTGGATCATCCTGCCCCAGCTCCGTAAAATCTACGGGGACAACACCGAGGCCCTGAAGACCGCTGCCCGCACCCAGTGCGCTCCGTTCTTCAACACCTCGAACTTCCTGAACACCATCATCACGGGTATCGACCTCGCCCTCGAGGAGACCGACGGTCTCGACAGCCTCGAGACGGTCGCCTCGCTGAAGACCGGCCTCATGGGCCCGCTCGCCTCCATCGGCGACTCCATCTTCGGCTCCCTGCTCCCGACCATCTTCGGCGCTCTTGCCGCTAACATGGCCATGCAGGGCAACCCGCTCGGCATCTTCATCTGGATTGCCGTCAACATCGTGGTCGACTGGTTCCGCTGCAAGCAGACCTACATCGCCTACGATCAGGGCATGAAGCTCGTCACCACGATGAGCGACCAGCTCAACGCCATCACCGACGCTGCCACCGTCATGGGTGTCTTCATGGTCGGTGCGCTGGTCTCCACCAACGTCGGCATCGTCATCTCCGCCCCGATCGATCTGGGTGGCGTGACCGTCGACCTGCAGCACATCGCCAACGTCATCTGCCCCAAGCTCGTGCCTGCGGCGCTCGTTGGCTTCGTGTACTGGCTGCTCGGCAAGAAGGGCATGACCTCGACCAAGGCGATCTTCATCGTCCTGATCCTCGGCATCGTGCTCGGCGCTCTCGGCTGGGTTGCCAAGGGCTAAGACTATCTTGTCGCCTGTGCGGCGCTCCGCGCCTGTCGCTTGGGGCGCCGCACCCCGTTGCAAAACGGAAAGGAGCGGGCGCGCATCTCACGGTTGGAACGTTTTGTTCCTTCCCATTCTCCCGAGGTGCGCGCCCGCTCTTTCGCAAGAAGGGGACGTTTTCAAACGACTCCGTAAGAAAGGTTTGAAGTGAGACCCGAAGTCATTGCCTTCATAGTGTTCCTCATCGTCTATTTCATAGGCACTGAGGGCGCCAAGCGTTACTACAGTGCGCGTATCCAGGCGTTTCTGGCGACGGGGCTCTACGACGAGGCGCTCGACGAGCTTAACAAGTTCCTCCCGCGCATTCTGCTCACCACTTTCACGCAGCACCAGTACCGCTTCCTTGCCCATGAGGGGCGCGGCGAGCGTGAGCTTGCCGAGCGCATGCTCGAACTTCTGGTGCGTATGCGCAATTCCGCCAAGCGTCAGGCGCAGGTCGACGCGATGGCTTTCAACTACTACACCCGCGCCGGCAACAAGAAGCGCGCTAAGGAGCTTCTTGCCGACCTCAAGCAGGTCAAAGGTGCGGACCGTGCTCTTATCGCCGACTGCCAGCTGACCTACGAGATCGTCTTTGGGCATCGGCACGACATGATCGACAAGATGGAGTCGATGCTTCCCGGTGCAGACGAGGCACTCACCGGCAAGCTGTATTTCCTGCTGGCAAAGCAGTATGCCAACGCCGGCAACAAGGAGCGCGCACGCAGTTATCGTGCTCGTTTTGACGAGCTGATGGAGGCACAGCGCCCCGCCTCGCCCTCGCAGAGCTAACGCGCCCACTTCGTGGCACCGCCGCGACCTTAGGTTGGATAACCCCGGGAGTTCAGTTCCCGCAGATATAGGCATATGCCCCAGGCAAGTTGGGGTGTGTATAAAGGAGGTACCTCTTATGATTGGATTCATCCTTACGGGCCACGGTCACTTCTCGAACGGCCTCAAGAGCGCCATCGACATGGTCGCAGGCGAGCAGCCCGCTTTTGAGATCGTCCCCTTCGAGGGCGATAAGGCTGGCGAGTACGGTGACACCCTGCGCGCCGCGATCACCAAGATGCGCTCTGAGTGCGACGGCGTCCTCGTGTTCGTGGACCTGCTCGGCGGCACGCCCTTTAACCAGTCCATGCTCGTCTCTGCCGACGTTGACAACATGGCCGTCGTTGCCGGCACCAACTTACCGATGCTCATCGAGCTCATCATGACCCGCTCCGACTCCTCCGAGCTCGGCGAGCTCGTCGAGAAGGCGGTCCAGGTGGGTAAGGACGGCGTTATCACCATGGCGCTGCCCACCGCTGGCGCGGACGATGACGACGAAGACGACGAGATGTAAGAACTGACACCTCGTGAGGGAGCGCCGCAAGCGCCCCACCGTGCGTGCCCGATCATTCGGGAGAGAGCTATGGCCATGCGAGCCAAGCGGCAGCCGCTCTACGACCAGCTCGTGGACATTCTGTCGGAGAAAATCGAATACGAGTACCGGCCAGGCGACCTCATGCCCTCCGAGCGTGAGCTTTCCGAGCGCTACGGGCTTTCGCGCACCACGGTGCGCCTGGCCTTGCAGGAGCTCGAGCGTCTGGGTCTCGTTGTACGCCAGCACGGGCGCGGGACGTTTGTTGCGGACCGCTCCGCCCGCACGACAAACCTCTTGCAGGCCTATAGCTTTACCGACCAGATGATCGAGATGGGCCGCGTGCCCGAGACGACGATTCTCGAGTTCAGCGAGCACGAGGCCGATGCCAAGATGGCCGAGTGCATGCAGATTCGCCCGGGCGACCGCATCTTCAAGCTCAAGCGCCTGCGTTCTGCCGACGGCATGCCCATGATGGTCGAGCGCTCGTACCTCCCGGTGCGAAAGTTCCTCTCCCTTAAGCGTCCACTCCTCGAGCGCAAGCCCCTCTACGACATTATTGAGAAGGACTTCCACGAAGAGATCAGCGTGGCGGAGGAGGAGTTCTACGCAAGCATCGCTCGTCCCGCCGACGCGCGTCTGCTTGGCATCGGCGAGAACGCTCCTGTGCTCGATCTGGTGCGCACCACCTATAACGTCAGCAACGAGGTCGTCGAGTACACGCTCTCTGTGGCGCGCGGCGACCAGTTCAAATACAAGGTCTATCACCACCGCAGAGATTAGCCAGAAAGGACTAAGAGACATGTTCGAGAAGAGTGTGGACGAGCTCAAGGCACTCGGTGCCGACATCACCACCGCCGAGATCGCCCAGCAGCCCGACCTCTGGGAGGATACCTTCCAGATCTACGCCGACAACAAGGCTGCCATCGAGAAGTTCCTCGCCGAGGCAAACGCCATGGGCGAGGGCCGCACCGTTGTAGTCTTCACCGGTGCCGGTACGTCCGACTACGTGGGCGACACCTGCGCGAGCTACCTCCGTCGCGCCGGTGACACCGACACCTACGACTTCAAGCCCATCGCGACGACCGACATCGTCTCCGCCCCGTATGACTGCCTGCGCGCCGACGACCCCACCATCGTGGTCTCCTTTGCGCGCTCGGGCAACAGCCCCGAGAGCCTTGCCGCCGTGCAGATTGCCAAGCAGGTCGTGAAGAACGTCAAGTTCCTGAACATCACCTGCGCGCCCGAGGGCAAGCTCGCCGTCGAGAGCGCCGACGATCCGGATGCGCTCACGCTCCTCATCCCGCGCGCCAACGACCGCGGCTTTGCCATGACGGGCAGCTTCAGCTGCATGACGCTGCTCTCGACTCTTATCTTCGACACCGCCTCCGACGAGCAGAAGAAGGCTTGGGTCGATGAGATCGCCGCTATGGGCCGCGAGGTCATCGCGCGCGAGGACGAGGTCGCAGCGTTTTTGGCGGGCGACTTCAACCGCGTGACCTACCTCGGCTCCGGTGCCTTCACCGGCCTTGCCCAGGAGGCCCAGCTGAAGATCCTCGAGCTCGCCCACGGTCTGGTGGCGACCTCTTGGGACAGCTGCATGGGCTACCGTCACGGACCCAAGAGCTTCGTTGACGACAAGACCCTCGTCTTTGTCTTTGTCAACAACGACCCCTACACCCGTCAGTACGACCTTGACATCCTGAACGAGATCGACGGCGACGGCATCGCCCAGAAGACCATCGCCATCCAGCAGGATGTGGCGCCCGCCTTTGAGCACGAGGCGTTCACCTTCTCTGGCCACGAGGCGCTGCCCGAGGGCTATCTTGCCCTGCCGTTCATCATGGTCGGCCAGACCGTGTCGCTTCTGAACTCGGTGCGCGTGGGCAACACGCCCGACACGCCGAGCCCCACCGGCACGGTGAACCGCGTCGTCAAGGGCGTGACGATTCACCCGCTCGCCTAAGGAGGCGCTCACCATGGCAACATTTGCTATCAAGGCCGACCGCTTCGTTCTTCCCGGCGCGCTCATGCAGGGCGGTTACCTCACGATCGAGGACGGGGTCTTTGGCGCTTGGAGCGCCGATGCGCCCGCGTACGAGATTCGCGACTACACCGGCTGCACGGTGGCACCGGGTCTGGTGGACACGCACATCCACGGCTTCCACAACCACGCGACGACCGACTGTGACCCCGACGCCATCGATGACTCGAGTATCGCGCTCGCCAAGGCGGGCACGACGGCATGGCTCCCCACCACCTTCACCGAGTCGGTGGAGGACATCGGCCGCGCCTGCGCCGCCATCGCCGAGGCGGACGAGCGCCGCAGCGCCGATTTCACCGGCGCGCACGTGGCAGGTATCTTCCTCGAGGGGCCGTTCTTCACCACGGCACACGTGGGCGCGCAGAACCCGGTCTATCTGATCGAGCCCTCCGAGGAGGTCTTCGACGGCTGGCAGGAGCAGGCGGGTGGGCGCATCCGCAAGAGCGCGCTCGCGGCAGAGAAGGCCGGCGCGCTGCCCTACATCGCCGCGCTCGACAAGAAGGGCGTGGTGACCGCCATCGGCCACTCCGACGCCACCTATGACGAGACGCTCGCCGCGGTGAACGCCGGTGCGAGCTGCTTTGTCCACACCTACAACGGCCAGCGCGGTCTGCATCACCGCGACCCGGGCGTGACGGGCTGCGCCATGACCACGCCGGACACCTACGCCGAGGTCATCTGCGACGGCAAGCACGTGGTGCCCGCCGCCATCAAGGCGCTGGTGGACGCCAAGGGCTGGCAGCACACCGTGCTCATCACCGACTGCCTTATCTGCGGCGGCATGCCCGAGGGCGAGTACGTCTCGGGCGGCATGCCCGTCATCATGAAAGACGGCCTGTGCTATCTCAAGGGCGAGGACGGCGCGACGGGCAACATCGCCGGCTCGGTGCTCACGCTCGCCCATGGCGTCAAGAACGTGGTCGACTGGGGCATCGTGACGGCCGAGCAGGCCATCCGCATGGCCTCCGAGGTCGCCGCCAAGTCCGCCCGCGTGGATGACAAGGTGGGCTACATCAAGCCCGGGCGCAACGCCGACCTTACCATCTTCAATGCGGACATGACGCTGCGTGACACCTATGTGAACGGCATCTCCGTGAACGCGTAGCCGCCGAGCACGCCATCGCGCCATTGCACGAGGGCTGACGATCGCCCGCGAAGCTGCTTCGCCTGACTAAAACCTCCCGTCCGTTGCTCCATGAGGCCCAAAGGACGGGAGGTATTCTGTTTGCGAATGGCGATGTGGTCAAATCACCCCGTGAGAGGGCATTTTCTACGGCGCTGAGTGCACGGGAAAGCGAAATACAGGGGTATTTGAACGTCAATGGACGCCATCACAGGATGGAAACGATTCATCTGGTGGGTGCCGAGCTGTCAGGAATGCCCCCTCACGGGGTGATTTGACCATATGGGTCAAACCGACCTGTTCCAAGCGGTCACGGTACGCCGCGTTGCCGATAGAAAGGGGCGGGCCGGGCATCCGATCTGAATGTCCGGCCCGCACGGTCAGCGGTGTTGCAGATAATTCTATTGCCCTATAGCGCGTCGATGAAGCGCTGCTGGGCGGCGCGGCCCGCCTCGTCCCACTTGTAGACGCCGGCGTCCTCGAGCACGTGCCCAAAGACTGCGCCCACCTCCTCGCGCAGGATGGTGTCCACATCGCCCGAAGCGATCTCCTGGGCACGGCGCGCGTACACACCGCTTGCCCATGTGGCGTGCGAGGAGCACGCGGGGTCCGCCTCAAGCGCGGCAAGAATGTCGATGGCGGAGGAGCCGGCCTCTGCCGCAGCGCTTAGGTGCGCGCCCACAGCGGCAAGCTCGTCTTTCAGACGTGCCGGCAGAATCGCGAGGCCCATGACCTCGATGAGGCCGATATTCTCCTTCTTGATGTGGTGGTACTCCGCATGCGGGTGGAAGACACCCAGAGGGTTCTCGTCGCTTGTGATGTTGCAGCGAAGTGCGAGGTACGCCTCGTAGCGGTCGCCACCAACGTTGCCGGCGCCGTCCACGCGGCGGATGACCGGCGTGACCGTGTTGTGCGCAACGCCGTCGGGGGTGTGCGCGACAATCCCCACGGACTCGTCCGACCAGCTGCGCCACGTATCGATTACGTGCACGCATGCGTCAAGCAGGCGGGCACGGTCCGCGCCGCGCAGGCGGAGCACCGAGAGCGGCCAGGTGAGCACCGCGCCCTCGATGTCCTCAAAACCGGGCATGGTGAAGCTCGATGCGACCTCGGCATGCATCATGGGGAACTCGTGCGCGCCGCCCTGGAAATGGTCGTGCGAGAGAATCGATCCGCCCACGATGGGCAGGTCGGCATTAGAGCCGATGAAGTAGTGGGGGAGCGTGTCGACAAAGTCGAGCAGGCAGGTCAAGCTCGCGCGGTCGATGTGCATGGGCCGGTGGTGCGCGCTCATGGCAATGCAGTGCTCGTTAAAGTACGCATAGGGGCTGTACTGGAATCCCCAGCGCTCCCCGCCGAGCTCGATCGGCACGATACGGAGGTTTTGACGCGCGGGGTGGTCGCCCGAGGGGCTCGCGGCGCCACGGCCGGAGTAGCCCTCGTTCTCGATGCAGAGCTGGCAGGCGGGATACTTCTCGCCGGTGTTCTTGGCGGCACCTGCCGCGGCGATGTCGCGCGGGTCCTTCTCGGGCTTGGAGAGGTTGATGGTGATCTCCAGGTCGCCCCAACGGGTGGGCGTGGTCCAAGCGATGTTGCGCGCAATGGCGCTACGGCGCACGTAGCCGGCGTCGCAGCACAGGCGGTAGAACCAGTCGGTTGCGGCCTTGGGGCCGCCTGCGGCTTCATGCTCGGTCCACGCTGCGGCAATGGCAGAGGGGCGGGGCATGAGGGCGCCCATGACGCGCATAGCGGCGCGGTCGTGCCCGGTCGAGGTGTCCTCTACGCGTCCCTGTGCGGCCGCAACCTCGGCAAGCAGGGCAAGCGCGGCGTCGAGGTCAAAATCGTCGTCGTGCGCCGCGTCTGCGAGAACCCATTCCTCGGCGAGCGCGGAGCCCTCGGCGCCGATCGTGTCGAGCACGGTGTTGTAGGCCCAGATGCGGTCTGCGGCGTCGATCATGCCTGTGGTGCAGGCGTAGTCAACAAGCGAGCACACGCAGGTGCGCAGGTCGTTTTCGGTTACAGCCATGCGGCGGTCGCCCCTTCCTCGGAGATGACGTAGTGGCGGCATGCGCCCTCGCCAAGCCAGGCGTTCATCTGGGCAATAAAGGCGTCGACCATGTCAACCGGCACGAAGCACTGGATCGAGCCGCCAAAGCCGCCGCCGTGGATGCGGATGGCACCGCGCCCGTCGAGCAGGCGCTCCGCCATGCCGAGGGCGAGCATCGCAGGCTGGTACGCACCGCCGGTGGAGACGTTTTGCAAGAACATGCCCGAGCTCGCGCCCGAGTCGCGGGTGAGCTTGAGGAACGCGTCGATATCGCCGGCGTTCAGGACCTCCCAGCGACGGTCGACGAGGTCGTTCTCGTACCAGTAATGAATGGCGCGCAAAAGGGCGCGGTCGCCGAGCTTCTCGCGCAGCGCCGGAAGCTCGCGGTCAAAGGCGGCCGGGTCGACCTCGCAGAGGCGCTCGGCGCCAAACTCGCGGGCAACCTGCTGCATCTCAACGGGAACGGTGGCGTAGTCGTCGGTAAAGGCGCTGTGGTCGCAGCCCACGTTCACAAGACAAAGCGCGTAGCCCGCGGCGTCAAAGTCAAAGTCGAGCTTAGCGGTCTTGGGCTCGGTCTCCTCAAAATCCATGTAGGCGAGGCCGCCCATGCACACGGCGAGCTGGTCCATCAAACCGCAGGGCTTGCCAAAGTAGCGGCGCTCGGCAATCTGGCTCATCTGGGCGAGCTCCACCGGCGTGATGGCGCGCCCGGGCCAGAGCGCCTCCATGGCGCGACCGTACGCCGCCTCGACCGCGGCTGAGCTGGAAAGACCGCCGCCAGAGGGAACGGTGCACACAAAGGCAAAGTCAAAGCCCTCGGGTGTGCGACCGGTCTCGGCAAGGGCGTGCGCCATGCCGCGCACGAGGCTTGCGGAGGAGACCTTCTCGTCCTCACGCGGCTCGAGCGAGTCTAGCGTGATCTCAAACGTGGGGAAGCCCTCGTCGGCCACACGGATCTTGTTGGTGCCGTTGGCGACGGCGATGCCAAAGACCGCCACGTTCACGGCGCCGGCGATAACGTGGCCGCCCTCGTGGTCGGTATGGTTGCCGGCAATCTCGGAGCGACCGGGGGCATAGACGGCAAGCTGGCGGGCGTCTGCCGCCGGCGCGCCAAACTCCTCCTCAAAAAGTGCCCGGGCGCGGGCGAACTCGGGGGCTTGCGTGAAGTCGGACATGGGCGATCCTTCCTTTCGGGGCCCTGAGGGGCCGCTTGCGTGACAGATGGATGCGGCGCCTAGCAGGTGCCAAAACGGTAGACGATGGTCTCCTCATAGGGATGGTTGGGCGTGCAGACGGGCTGCGGCCAGTCGGCGTGGTGCATGCCGTCTGGGTAGTACTCGGGCTCAAAGGCAAAGCCGGCTTGCGGGCTGTAGGTGGCGCCGCCCTTGGCAAGGTTAGCGCCGTCGTCGAGCCAGTTGCCCGTGTAGAGGTGCGCTCCCGGTTGAGTGATGGCGATGGCGAGGCTGCGGCCACTCGCCGGGTCGTGCACCTCGAGTGCGGGGCGCGGTGCGGCATCAAGTTCAAAGCCGTCGATGCAGAAGCAATGGTCGTAGCCGCGGCCGCGGGCGATCTGCACGTTGTTCTGGGCGTCGACGCCGGTGCCCAGCGCTGCGCCAGAGCGCAGGTCAAAGGGCGTGCCGAGGACGCTCTCGATAATCCCCTCGGACACGGAGTCCTCGCGCACGGGGAGGTAGCGGCTGGCGTGCACGGTCGCCTCCTGGGCGCGAACGTCGCCCGAGGCGTGGCCTGCGAGGTTGAAGTAGGTGTGGTTCGTCATGTTGACAAAGGTGGGCTGGTCGGTCTCGCAGCGGTAGGTGAGGGTGAGCGTGCCGTCCGATGCAAGCTCGTAGGTCGCCGTGAACGTGCGCTCGCCGGGGAGGCCGAGTTCGCCGTGCGTGAGATGGCACGTAAAGGTCACACGGCAGGCGCCCTCGTCCACGACGGCCGCCCACATGCGCTTATGGAGGCCATGCTCAAGGTCGCTATGCAGGTTGTTCTCGCCCTCGTTGGCGGCAAGGTGCCACGAGGTGCCCGCTATCGTCACCTCGGCGCCGCACGTGCGGTTGGCAACGGGTCCAATGGTCGCGCCGTAGCAGGCGGCATTCGTGCCCGCGTAGCCGCCGATGCCGGCAAAGCCCAGCACAATGTCTGCATTGTTGCCGGCAGCGTCAGGGGCGTCGATACCAAGGATCGTCGCGCCAAAGTCAGACAGACGCACCGTGACGGGCCCGTTCGCAAGCGTGTAGACGTGCGCGGGCGTTCCGTCCGGAGCGGTACCGAACGAGTTGATGGTAATCATCTAGGAGGCCTCCCAAGATGTGTTGGAGCGACAAAAGACTGCCATTGTGTTTATGAGTACGTTAACACTTTGCAGGTAATCGGGTTATGAGGTGTTAGGGCGCATCCGCAGACGGTAGATTTGGACCGGCGAGCGGACGTCGGTACGCGTGCGATTGAGGCCATACCGGACAGGCGCCGGCTTCGCTATGATGGAATGTGTTGTTAACGTATGCGTAAGGGTGCGATTACGGCGTTTTGCAGATGAGCGAATAGACGGCAAGAGGGAGGAGCATGCGACCTCACGGCTCGCGGGCGGCAGATGCGCCCCATTCGGTTTCCATGGCGGACGTGGCGCGCGTCGCCGGTGTCTCCCAGCAGACGGTGTCGCGCGTGGTGAACGATCAGGCAAACGTCAAGGCGGCAACGCGCGAGCGGGTGCTTGCCGCTATGGAGGAGCTGGGCTTTCGCCCCAACTACGCGGGCCGGTCGCTCCGCGGCGGCTCGTACCGGGCGGTGGGCCTCTTTATGCCCGACCTCATGTACGCCGGAAACCTTGCTACGCTCAACGGCCTCATGGCGGCTGCTGCCGAGCGCGGCTACGCAGTGACGCTCGCCGACCAGCCGAATGCCGCCGAGCGTTCGCTTACACGCGAGTCACGTCAGATGGCGGCGCTTCCCGTGGACGGCATCGTCATCAACATGAGTCAGAAGACCGCGGACTTCGACGAGTTCGTGCCGCTGCCCGGCCTCAAGACGGTCATCGTGGGTGCACTGCCGCATCCGCGCTGCACCACCGTTGACTCCGATCATTACGGGGCGGCCGTCATGGCGGTCGAACACCTCATCGTGCATGGGCACCGCCAGATTCGTCACATTGCAGGTCCGGTCGACTCGGTCCCGGCTGAGCAGCGCGAGCGCGCATGGCGCGATATGCTCGAGCGGCATGGTCTTCCCGTTGTGGACCCTTGTTGTGGGGATTGGTCGGCAGACGATGGGTATGAGCTCGGGTGCCGCTTAGCCGAGGACCGCTCGGCGACGGCGCTGTTTGCCGCAAACGATCAGATGGCCTACGGCGCCATGCTCGCCCTGCGCGAACGGGGCGTGCGCGTGCCTGAGGACCTGAGCGTCATCGGTATCGATGACTCGCTCGAGGGCGTCGTGCCGCACAACATGCTCACGACGGTCCGCCTGAACCTCGAGGAGCGTGGCCGAGCCGTGTTCGAGCACGCGGTGGGTGTGCTCGCCCAGAGCACGGAGCCCGCAACGGTGCGTATTCCCGGAACGCTCGTCACGCGCGCGTCAGTGGCGGATTTGCGCTGATGCTGCCCTTGTCCGCATGGCGCGGTACAATTTGAGGAACGGAATTCGACCCATCGAGGAGCAGCCATGATCCTGACCGTTACCATGAACCCGTCGATTGATACGGCGTATCAGCTCGACCACCTCATCATCGACGACGTGAACCGCGTTGTGCCCAAAAAGACCGCGGGCGGCAAGGGCCTAAACGTCAGCCGCGTGCTCGTCCAGCTGGGCGACGACGTGCTTGCGACGGGCCTCCTCGGTGGACACGCGGGCGCGTACCTCGGCAGCCTGATGGACGCCGATAACATTTCGCACCGCTTTACTCCCATCGCGGGCGAGAGCCGCACCTGCGTCGCCATCCTCCATGACGGCAACCAGACCGAGCTGCTCGAGAGTGGCCCCGAGGTCTCGGCCGAGGAGCTCGAGGCGTTTCTCGCCAACTATGCCGAGCTGGTCGAGCAGGCCGACTGCGTGACCATCTCCGGCAGCCTGCCCAAGGGCGTCGCCGCAGACACGTACGCGGGCATGGTTGCCACGGCGGCCGCCGCTGGCCGTCCGGTGCTTCTGGACACCTCGGGCGCCGCACTCGACGCCGCGCTCAACGCCGAGGTCAAGCCCACCCTCATCAAGCCCAACCTCACCGAGATTAACGGGCTTTTGGGCACGAGCTTCACGCCCGACGACCTGCCGGCGCTCAAGACCGCGCTCGAGGCCGACACGCGCTTTGCGTCCATCCCCTGGGTCGTGGTGACCATGGGCGGCGCTGGCGCGGTTGCGTTCCATGAGGGCCGCGGCTACCGCGTGATTATGCCCAACATCCCCGCCGTGAACGCTACCGGCTCGGGCGATTCCACCATCGCCGGCTTTGCCCACGCCATCGCGCGCAACGCCGACGATGATACGGTGCTGCGCTGCGGCAACGCATGCGGCAAGCTCAATGCCATGGACCCCCAGACGGGCCACCTGGTAATCGACCGCTGGGACGAGGTGTACAACGCTATTCAGGTCAACGAGCTCTAAGCGCACACACGGGCGGGGCGGCAGCGTCGTCAGCCGGCCCCTCGCCAAGACGTTTAGCAGCGTATCCAGCTGGTACTACCAATTTGAGCCAGTTACACGGTGCTCTGTTGCCTAGAATAGAGGCAGGCGAATACCCGCGATCGTACACGCGGGGCGTTACGAAAGGATGGGCAAGATGCTCGTTACCACCAAGGAGATGCTGCTCGACGCGCAGAAGAACCACTACGCTGTGGGTGCTTTCAACGTTGAGAACCTCGAGTTTGTTATGGCGGTCCTCGCTGCTGCCGAGGAGACCAAGTCCCCCGTCATCATGCAGACCACCTCGGGCACGATCAAGATGACCGGCCTCGATTACTTCTACGGCATGGTCAAGGCCGCCGCTGAGCGCACCTCGGTGCCCGTGGCGCTTCACCTCGACCACGGCGACGGTTACGACCGCTGCATGAAGGCCCTGCGCACCGGCTACACCTCCGTCATGATCGACGGCTCCCACGAGACTTTTGAGGACAACATCGCCCTCACCAAGCTCGTTGCCGATGCCGGTGCCGCCATGGGCGTGCCCGTTGAGGCCGAGCTCGGCAAGGTCGGCGGCAAGGAGGACGACGTCGAGGTCGAGGGTGAGAGCCCCTACACCGACCCGGACGAGGCTCGCGAGTTTGTCGAGCGCACCGGCTGCACCTCGCTCGCCATTGGCGTGGGCACCTCGCACGGCGTCTACACCGCCGAGCCGCACATCGAGCAGAACGTCGTGAAGGCAATTCGCGCCGCGGTGGACGTGCCGCTCGTTCTGCACGGCACCTCCGGTGTGCCCGATGAGCAGGTCGCCGAGGCCGTCAAGAACGGCATCTGCAAGGTCAATTACGCCACCGAGCTCCGCCAGGCCTTTACGAAGGGCTTCATGGCCTACATGGCCGAGAACCCCACCTGCTTCGACCCCAAGAAGCCGGGCCAGGCGGGCATGGCCGAGATTACCAAGATCGTGAAGATCCGCATGGAGAACCTCGGTTCGGTGGGTCGCGCGTAACACTGCGTGTCTCCGAGGGCGTTGTACCCATGAGCGCCGGTGGGTCCATTGAGGTGCCCGAAACGGCGAGGGGGACGGCCCTGTGCATATTCCTGGCACCAAAAGGCGGCCGGGCAAAACCATGCTGTTGCCGGTGTGGTTTTGCCCGGCCTTTCTTGTTTGCCGCCCACCGGTTCCGCATACTGATTGCGCAGGTTGTGCACATAGCAGCTCATGGACGGTGCCGTCGAATGCTCGCACGAACCGGCTGTCCTCGAACGAGCTGGCGGAACGCATGGTGGTCGCGCTCGGCCACGCAGGCGAGGCTTCAAGGGTAGCTGGAGCAGAGCGGGCTTGTAGGACCGCGTTGGTGCACACGGAACGGGTTCGCTCCCTCTGCCGGTGCTGGGGAGAGGTTCAAGCCAGTTCTGTGCATCAAATTCTGGAAACGTGGCGTAGAGGTCGTAGGAAGACGGTGATCAACAGGGGATTTGCTGTGTTTGAAGCTTAGCTACTCGGCTTGTTTGTTATTTGATGCACAGACGAGGCTTGAACTTGTGCCGGTTCTTGAAAGTTGCGCGAGGATGTCCCTTCGCGCGCGGTTATACGGTGAAAACGGCGAGGGATGAGGGCTATATTCCAGATCGCGGCGTATCACGAAGAGCATTGCCGGAAATCTCGCAACGAGAAGCCTGGGGCTCAGTTTTATGTTCGCTTTGGTGAGAAGGGCGGATGTATGCACCGCCTGTCCCTTTGAGCGCGCGTCGCGCTGATGGGCAGGTTTTGGCAGTGCCGCGATCGGGGAGAAATGATGGCGAAATCAAGCATATTATTGCTTCGTGCGTGTAAGCGCAGCGTATCACCGATGTAAACCCTTGTGCTGAAGCTCAAATTGTAAAAGTTGACGCCCCGCGAGGGGCGTTAACTCGGTACACTGGTATAAGGTATGACACTCCGTTTGATTGGGAGGATGCATGAACAAGCGCACCAAGATCGTATGCACCATGGGTCCGGCATGCGATGACGAGAACATTTTGCGCGAGATGATCAAGGCGGGCATGAATGTCGCCCGCTTTAATTTTAGCCATGGCAGCCACGAGGAGCATCACGAGCGCATGGAGCGCGTCAAGCGCATCTCCCGCGAGCTCGGCATCCCCGTCGGCATCCTACTCGACACCAAGGGCCCCGAGATCCGCACCGGCTTCTTGAAGGACCACGCCAAGGTCACCCTCGCCGAGGGCTCGCAGGTCACGGTTACCGCCGCTGAGACCTCCGAGGAGCTTGAGGGCACTGCCGAGCACTTCTACCTCGATCACCTCGAGCTGCCGCGCGAGGTCGGCGTGGGCGGCACCATCCTCATTGACGACGGCCTCATCGGCCTCACCGTCGACTCGATCGACGGTCAGGATATCCGCTGCACCGTGCAGAACGGTGGCGAGCTGGGCGAGAAGAAGGGCGTCAACGTCCCCAACGCCAAGCTGTCGCTTCCCACCATCACCGAGCAGGACCGTGCCGACATCCTCTTCGGCCTCTCCGAGGGCATCGACTTCATCGCCGCTTCGTTTGTGCGCGATGCCGAGGGCGTCAAGGAGATCCGCCACCTCTGCGACGAGAACGGCGGCGAGCACGTGAGCATCATTCCCAAGATTGAGTGCGCGCTCGCGGTCTATCACTTCGATGACATCCTCAAGGTCTCCGACGGCATCATGGTCGCCCGCGGCGACTTGGGTGTCGAGGTTGCGCCTGAGGTCTGCCCGGTCATCCAGAAGGAGATCATCTCCAAGTGCAACGCCGCGTGCAAGCCGGTCATCACCGCCACGCAGATGCTCGACTCCATGATCCGCAACCCGCGCCCGACGCGCGCCGAGGTCACCGACGTCGCCAACGCGATTAGCGACGGCACCGACGCCACGATGCTCTCCGGCGAGACCGCGGCCGGCAAGTACCCGGTCGAGGCCGTGAAGATGATGGCCAACGTCGCGCTCATCGCCGAGGCCACCATGCCCGAGCATAAGCCGCTCGACTTTGAGGCGCTCGAGCCCGGCCGCAACAAGGTCAACGCCGCCGTGGGCCTCTCTGCAGTGACCACCGCCTTCAACGTGGGTGCCAAGGCCATCCTCACGCCCACCAACTCCGGTCGCTCGGCACGTCTGGTCTCCAACTTCCGCCCGGTGCTTCCCATCCAGGCCGTGACGCCCAACGAGTGGGCTGTCCGCAAGATGACGATCTATTGGGGCGTCGAGCCCATCCTCTCCGGCCGCTCGGTGGGCAGCATCGCCTACGTGGTGGACAACGCTGTGGTCGAGGCCAAGATGACGGGCATCGTCAAGCAGGACGACCTCGTGGTGGTTACCGCCGGCGACCCGGCCATTCCCGTGAAGCTGCGCGACAGCGAGGTCTCCACCAACGTGGTCTACGTCTCGCAGGTCATGTAGCGTGTAACACCCTCGCAGCTCTAGATAACGAGCCGCCGGCACTATGCCGGCTGAAGCGGCGCCGCCTCAACAACCAGGGCGGCGCCGCTTTTTGCTGCGTGTCGCGAGACGCTACTTTTGTGGTGAGCTTGGGCTACGTTTTGCCGGGCAGGCGTCGTGGTTCGAATTACGGACGATTTGAGCTGGTTAACGTGGCTGCGTGAGGGGGCTAATTCATCAAAACCGTGTTTACCAGCTGCCCAGAGCTCTGGAGAGCTGGTAAACACGGTTTTGGTGAAAACAGGTGAAGGGGGCGGCTGGGCGAGAGTTCCGGTTCGTCTAAGCGGGCGGCAAGACAAGTCGGGTTTGCCCCGGCAGGATTGCCCCGGCGGGCTTAGCGCTAGGCCCGCAGCGTGCGAGCGAACGCGACGGCCTCGTCCACGTCGGCCTCTTCGGTGGCCCAACTCGTCACAAAGCGAGCGACAACGCGTCCCGCTCCCGCGGGGTCGGGCTGCACCTGCAGCTCGGCTCCAAGGGCTTCGGACAAGCGCGCGCCCTCCTCGGGGGTAACCCAGAAGAACTGCTGGTTGCCCGTAGTTGAAAGAACGGGTTCATACCCGGCATCGACAAGCCCCGTGGCAAGTCGGCAAGCGAGCGTGTTGGCGTGCGCGGCGAGCTGCCAGTAAAGAACCCTGCCGGTATCATCTGCGCCGGCCGGATCGAAGGCCGCCTCGTACATCACGCCCATGACGCGGCCCTTGGCGGAGAGCTGGCCGGCGCGTTTGGTGAGGTAGGGGAGGCGCTCGATGGCGCGGCGGCCGCGTGCGGTGCGCGGGCTCACCACAAGAGCCTCGCCAAAGAGCATGCCATTCTTGGTGCCGCCCAGTGTGAAGATGTCCGCGCGCTCGGCAATGTGCTGGATGGTAAGGTCGCCGCCTGCTGCCATGATGCCGCTCGCCATGCGGGCGCCGTCGACGTAGACAGCAAAGTCGCGCTCCTCTGCCCAATCGCAAAGGGCGTCGAACTCAGCGCGCGTGTAGACGTAGCCGAGCTCGCTCGTGTGCGAGAAATAGAGCATCCCCGGGCGCGTCGTTGCCGCCCCGTTTGCGACGGCCGCCTCCCAGAGCGGGTTCATGCCCTCGGGCGTCAGGCGTCCCAGGGGATCATGCGTGGCAAGAAGCCGGCGGCCGTGGGCCTCGATGGCGCCCGTCTCGTGGATGGTGGGGTGCGCATCGGCCGCGCAGAGCGGCCCCTCAAACTCCTCGGTAAGCGCAGTGATGGCGAGGATATTTGCCGAGGTGCCGCCGGGGACAAAGGACACGTGGGCGTCCGGTTGCCCAACCTCGGCGCGGATGAGCTCCGCCGCGCGGGCGCAGTGGGCGTCCTCGCCGTATCCCGGGCATTGCTCGGCGTTGGTGCGAACAAGAGCGTCGAGAATCGCGGGCGCGGCTCCCTCGCTGTAGTCGTTGCGGAACTGGTGCATAGTGGCCTCCAAAATGTGCCCGCGCACCTGCGCGCGGCGTGTTGCGAGCATTGTTTGCGAGCCTATTGTCGCACTTCTGCGCACGGGCGGGGCTTCTCGTATAATGGTGGGCCGAATACGGGCGAGAACGACCGCGCCGCGCATGCTGAGCGCCCGCGGTTGTCAGGGCAGATGCAGCGGCACCGTTGCCGCGGCGATACGGAGGAAACCATGCAGGCACAAAAAGCCGAGGGCACGAGGGACCTGATCGGGCGCGAGATGCGCGCGTGGCAAAAGATGCAGCAGGTGGCGGGCGAGGTGTTTGGCCCGTATGGGTTCTCGGCAATCGAGACGCCGGCCATCGAGCAGCTCGACGTGTTTGTGCACGGTATCGGCCAGTCCACCGACGTTGTGCGCAAGGAGATGTTCCGCGTGTTCTCCGGCGCGAACTTTGCGCGCGTGCTCGAGGAGGGCACCGACGCTAAGCTCAAGGCCAAGCAGCGCCTGGCGCTTCGTCCCGAGGGTACGGCCGGCGTGGTTCGCGCTGTTGTAGAGAACAACCTGGTTCCGCAGGGCGGCACGCCGTTCAAGGGCTGGTATGCCGAGGCGATGTTCCGCGGCGAGCGTCCGCAGAAGGGCCGCCTGCGCCAGTTCCATCAGGTGGGTATCGAGTGGCTGGGCGCGGCAGATCCCGCAGCGGACGCCGAGTGCATCATCATGCTGATGGAGTTCTACAAGCGCCTTGGCTTTGACCTCTCTAAGCTGCGCCTGCTTATTAACTCCATGGGCGACCCCGCGTGCCGCCCCGCCTATCGCGAGCAGGTGCGCAGCTTCATTCTGGACCATGCGGACGAGATGTGCGACGAGTGCCGTGAGCGCGCCGAGCTGAATCCCCTGCGCGCCTTCGACTGCAAGAACGACCATTGCCGCGAGATCATGCAGGCCGCCCCACTCATGCGCGACTGCCTGTGCGACGAATGTCGTGAGCACTACGCCCAGGTGAAGCGCTACCTCGACGAGGCGGGCATCGCCTACGTAGAGGACCCGACGCTCGTGCGCGGCCTCGATTACTACACGCGCACCGTCTTTGAGGTGGAGGCGCCGGGCGCCGGCGTGGGCTCCATCGGTGGCGGCGGGCGCTACGACGGCCTCGTGGAGCTCGAGGGCGGAAAGCCCACCCCCGGTGTAGGCTTTGCCGTTGGTTTTGAGCGTATCATGCTTGCGCTCGAAGCCCAAGGTGTCGAACTCGGTCAGGATGAGGAGACGTGCGTGTACGTTGCCAACGCCGGTGACGAGATGCGTGCCGCCGCGTTCACGGTTTGCTGCACTCTGCGCGCCGCGGGCATCGTTACCGAGGCCAACTACCAGGGACGCTCGCTCAAGAGCCAGTTCAAGCAGGCCGACAAACTGGGTGCCGCGCTCATCGTTGTGGTGGGTGGAGACGAGCTTGCCGAGGGTCGTGTGCGCCTGCGCGATATGCGCTCGCACGAGGAGGAGCTCGTCGAGCTCGACGCGCTTGCCGAGGCCGTGCGCACCCGCCTGTAACAGCAACGCCCGCCTGTAGCGGCAACGCCCACGAGGAGTACCCTCGCCACCCACAACATCCAGCTGTCCACGTACCCATGCGGACGGACCGTCGACCGATGCAGACGGCCCGTCCGCATAGTTTTTCTTGCGAAGATAGGCTTGCTTTGGTAACGCGTTCGTTACACACGAGACGGCGTGCCTATAATGAAGTCCGTTGACTGCACACGTAGGGAGGCAACGTGACCGCATCATCCGCCATGACGAGCAGCCCGAGGCAGGCGTGGGCGAGCGCCCACCAGCTCGGTGCCATCGACACCGATTCCGCCATCGAGGCCTATACCGAGATCGACATCCCGCAGAGCCTGCGCGACAACCTGGCACTGTTTTTGCGCCTCGAGCGCCGCGTGCTCCAGGAGTACGACCCCGCTATCTGCGAGCTTTTCGACAAGCTGCTTAACAGCGTAATCCACGCAAACGAGGGGAACCCCGGTACCGACGCCGCCGACGAGCCGGTCGATGACGAGGGCGTGCCTACCTCCGATGCGCCCGGTGCGGCGGCGTTCCGTCACGCGGTCGAGCTCATCGACGAGCTCCCGCACGACCAGGCGCAGGTGGTGATCCGCGCCTTCACGACGTTTTTCCACCTCGCGAACCTCACCGAGGAGAACTACCGCGTGAGCAAGCTGCGCGAGCGCGAGCAGGCGGTCGACATCAACTCGGTCATCGACCCCTCCAACGAGCTCACGGTTGCCTACCACCAGCTGCTTGAGGAGGTCGGCCCCGAGCAGGCAAACGCCCTTCTGCGCAAGCTCGAGTTCCATCCCGTGTTCACCGCGCATCCCACCGAGGCGCGCCGCAAGGCCGTCGAGGGCAAGATCCGCCGTATCGCGGAGCTTCTTGACGAGCATCCGCGTCTGGGCGGCTCGGCGCTCATCGAGAACGAGCGCCACATGCTGCAGGAGATCGACGCGCTGGTGCGCACGAGCCCCACGGCGCAGAAGAAGCCCACGCCCGTTGAGGAAGCCGACACCATCATCGACATCTTCGACCACACGCTTTTTGACATTGTGCCGCTCGTCTACCGTCGTTTTGACGACTGGGTCATGGGCGACCTTGCCGGCAGCGTAGAGCCTGTGTGCCCGGCGTTTTTCCACCCCGGCAGCTGGATCGGCTCGGACCGCGACGGCAACCCCAATGTCACCGCCAAGGTCTCGCGCGAGGTGGCTGCCAAGTTCTCGACCCATATGGTCAAGAAGCTCGCCGACAAGTGCCGCCGCGTGGGACGCAACCTCACGCTCGAGGCGGCCTACACCAAGCCCTCCGAGGAGCTGCTCAACCTCTGGAATCACCAGGTAGAGATGAGCGAGGTGCTCACGAGCCGCGCGCGCGAGATCTCGGAGTCCGAGCCGCACCGCGCCGTGATGCTCGTCATGGCGTCGCGCCTCGACGCGACGGTGCGCCGCAACGCGGACACCATGTACCGCTCGGCCGAGGATTTCCTCGCCGACCTGCGCGTGGTGCAGCGCTCACTTGTCGCCGCGGGCGCCACGCGCGCCGCGTACGGCCCCGTGCAGACGCTCATCTGGCAGGTGGAGAGCTTTGGCTTCCACATGGTGGAGATGGAGTTCCGTCAGCACTCCGTCGTGCACACCCGCGCGCTTGCCGATATCCGCGAGCACGGCCTGCACGGCGAGCACGGCCAGCTCGACCCCATGACGCGCGAGGTGCTCGACACCTTCCGCGCCATCGGCTCGATCCAGCGCCGCTACGGCCAGAAGATGGCGCGCCGCTACATCATCTCGTTCACCAAGTGCGCCCAGAACGTGGCCGATGTGTACGAGCTCGCCAACCTCGCGTTCGCGCATGCCGAGGACGTGCCCGAGCTCGACGTGATCCCGCTCTTTGAGCAGCTGGAGGACCTCGAGGGCTGTATCGACGTGCTGGACGAGATGATCGCCCTGCCGCCCGTGCAGAAGCGCCTGGAGAAGACTGGCCGCAAGCTCGAGGTCATGCTCGGCTACTCCGACTCCTCCAAGGACGCCGGCCCCACCACCGCGACGCTCGCCCTGCACTCCGCGCAGCAGCGCCTCGCCGCGTGGGCGGACGCGCACGACATCGACCTCGTGCTCATGCACGGCCGTGGCGGCGCCGTGGGTCGCGGCGGCGGTCCCGCCAACAAGGCGGTGCTCGCGCAGCCCGCGGGCTCGGTCAATTGCTTCTTCAAGGTAACCGAGCAGGGCGAGGTCATCTTCGCCCGTTACGGCAACCAGGCGCTCGCCATGCGCCATATCGAGAGCGTTGCTGCGGCGACCCTGCTCAATTCGGCGCCTTCGGTGGAGCGTCGCAACACCGAGGCAACGGAGCGCTATGCCGATATGGCGGCTCGTCTCTCGGACGCGTCTCACGAGGCATTCCTGAGCTTGCTCCATACCCCCGACTTCGCACCGTGGTTCTCGACCGTGACGCCGCTTACCGAGGTGGGCTTGCTACCCATCGGCAGCCGTCCGGCCAAGCGCGGCCTCGGCGCGCAGTCGCTCGACGACCTGCGCACGATTCCCTGGGTCTTCTCATGGAGCCAGGCGCGCATCAACCTTGCCGCGTGGTACGGCTTAGGGTCCGCCTGCGAGGCCCTGGGCGATATCGACCTTCTGCGCCGCGCCTATGCCGAGTGGCCGCTTTTTGCGACGTTTATCGACAACATCGAGATGTCGATCGCCAAGACCGACGGCCGCATCGCCAAGATGTACCTCGCCCTCGGCGACCGGCGCGATCTGGCCGAGACCGTCTACCGCGAGATGCAGCTCACCCGTTCGTGGGTCTTGAAGATCGTAGGTGACGAGTGGCCGCTCGAGCACCGTCGCGTGCTCGGCCGCGCCGTCCGCGTGCGCAACCCCTACGTGGACGCGCTCTCGCTTGCGCAGGTGCGGGCGCTCCGCGTGGTCCGCGAGAACCAAGAAGAGCTCTCTGCCGAGGCCAAGGCCGAGTACCTGGCGCTCATCCTCTCGACCGTGACCGGCGTCTCCGCGGGTCTTCAGAACACGGGGTAAGGCACACCCGTAAACTCCCACCGGATGCCCCGGAACGGAAGGCCCTGTCCCCAGCGCTCATGCACTGCGTGAAATCGCGCTGAGCACAGGGGCCTTCCGCTTCGGGACATCCTGCGTTTACAGCTGTGCGCAAGGCGGTTGAGGAGATGCGCATTAGCTTATCGCTGCAGGTAGACGGCGTGTAAAGAACTCTTGACGGTTGATTTGGGCGGCGCGGGCGCGTTTGTCGGGACCCTTTGATGGTACGATGCGATGCGACGTGGCATGGTCGTGGCCGTAAGGATCGCACTGAAGGCCGAAGGGAGGCAGAAAATGGAAATCGGGACACGTATACGCGAGCTCCGTGCGGGGCGTGCGATGTCGCAGGACGACCTCGCGGCGCGCGTGTACGTGAGCCGCCAGACGATCAGCTCGTGGGAGAACGGCAAGACCTACCCCGACGTCCAGAGCCTGCTTCTGCTCTCCGAGATCTTCGATGTGACTGTGGACTCCCTCATCAAAGGAGACGTGGACACCATGACCGAGACTATCGACCGCGACGTTCAAACCATGAAGCGCCTGAGCTACGTGATGACTGTCTTCATATTGCTTATGGTAGCGGCGCTCATTTGGCTTTCCGTGCAGCTCAGCGTTTGGGACTGGTCGCTTGAGCAGACCGTGCCCACGGCGGTGCTCGCCCTCGTGCTCTGGGGCGTCGCCATGTTCGCCGCGACGTGGGTGGACCGCATCAAGCGCGACCACGACCTCGTCACCTACGACGAGATTCTTGCCTATTGGCACGGCGAGCCGGTGGATCGCGATACCGAGAAGGGCCGTCGCGAGCGTCTCATTCCGCGCTGGATGAAGGTCGTTCGCGCCATCGGCCTCGGGCTTCTCGCCGCCGCCGTCGGCGCCTTTGTGGGCTATTGGGGCGCCAGCATCGCCAACGCGCTTTTGGGCTGATAGCCCATAGCGGGCGCGGCCCTCGGCTATACTTGGCTCAACTTCACTCAGCCGAGGAGGCCGCTATGCCGCGTATCAAGCTCATCCTCTCCGATATCGACAGCACCATCATGCCGCGTGGCGCCGCGCGCGTGTCCGACCGCACGCTTGCTGCCTTCCACGCCGCGCTTGAGGCGGGGCTGGTCATCGGTCCCGCGAGCGGCCGCGGCTTTGCCCAGATTGCTCCGTTTTTTGCAGGTGACACGGCGTGCTTTGCAACGTGCATCGCCACCAACGGGCTCGAGGTCTACCATGGCGGCGAGCGCATTTGCGCGCAGTATCTTCCGCGTGAGGCGCTCGAGCAGACGCTTGCCGCCCTGCGCGATATTCCGCGCGCGGGCCTGATCTGTTTCGACGGGGCGCACCCTCTGCTCGTGGCGGGTGAGCGCGCGGACCTTGCCGAGCGCATGCCCGGCTACGCGGAGGCTTGCGACGTGGTGGGCGCCTTGCCCGACCAGCCCATCATCAAGGCGAATGCCTTTATGGCGAGCGATGCCCTCACAACCGAGGAGTTCTGCGCGCAGCTGAACCGCGCGGCTCCCGCTCTCGACTTTGATATTCCGTTGCCCGGTTACCTCAACATCATGCCCGCGGGTTGGAACAAGGGCTCAGCGGTCAAGCACCTGTGCGACCATTTGGGCATCGGCCTTAATGAGGTGGTGGTCTTTGGTGACGCGGGCAATGACCTCACCATGTTCGATGTGGTGGAGAATGCGGTTGCCGTTGCCAACGCCTCGCCCGAGGCTGCCGCGGCGGCGCGCTGGCACATCGGCGCCTGCGCGGACGACGCGGTGGCGACTGCCATTGAGCAGCTGGCGGCAGACGAGTGGCCGTTTGTGCGGTAGCGGCTCATAGTTCTACCAAGGACGGCACTCCACCAAGTGCCGTCCTTTTTGTTTCCAAAGCGGTCAGATTGCGGTCCGAGCGGTCCCGTCGGGCCGGTAGATGGTAGTATCTTGCTTCGCGTGCTGGGACGCGCTGTCTACGCGCTCCGGCACATCTGTACGCAGCCGCCCGTACCGGCACGGGGCGGCACAGATCATAAGGAGGAAACCGTGGCAGATAACCACGTTGCCGGCTGCCAAGCCGATACCAATCCCGCAGACATCCACTCGCTGCACACCCGCACCGCTGGCGAGCTTCGCGCCGAGAACATCGGCGAGGAGGTCACGCTTACCGGTTGGGTGTGGCGTCGCCGTGACCACGGCGGCCTCATCTTCTGCGATCTGCGCGACCGCACGGGCATGACGCAGTGCACCTTCGACCCCGAGCACGCTGCGGGCGAGGCTTTCCACACGGCCGAGACTATGCGTCCCGAGTGGCCAATTCTCGTGCACGGCACGGTCATCGCGCGCGACGCCGAGACGGTGAACCCCAAGCTCCCCACCGGTGAGATTGAGGTACTGGCCGACCGCGTCGAGGTCCTTGGCCGCTCCAAGACCCCGCCCTTCCAGATCGAGGACGGCATCGAGACCGCTGAGGACACGCGCCTGCGCTACCGCTATCTGGATCTCCGTCGCCCTGAGATGATGGCGCGCATGCAGCTCCGAAGCGACTTCACCTTTGCCATCCGCAGCGCCCTCCACGACCGTGCCTTCATGGAGGTCGAGACGCCTGCGCTCTTCAAGTCCACGCCCGAGGGTGCGCGCGACTTCATCGTGCCTTCGCGCCTGCAGCCGGGCAGCTTCTACGCGCTGCCGCAGTCGCCGCAGCTTCTGAAGCAGCTCCTCATGGTGGGTGGCGTCGAGCGCTACTACCAGGTTGCCAAGTGCTTCCGCGACGAGGACTTGCGCGCCGACCGTCAGCCCGAATTCACCCAGGTCGATATCGAGATGTCCTTCGTCGACCAGGACGATGTCATGGGCGAGCTTGAGGACGTGCTCAAGAGCGCCTTCGCCAAGGTGGGCGTCGATATGCCTACGCCGCTGCGCCGCATGAGCTACTGGGACGCCATGGATACCTACGGCACCGACAAGCCCGATACGCGCTACGGTATGCACCTCGTGGACCTCACCGACGTGTTCAAGAACTCCGCCTTCAAGGTTTTCTCCGGCGCTGCCAACACGGAGGGCCACGTGGTCAAGGCGCTCAACGCCAAGGGCGCCGGCACGTGGGCACGCGCCAAGATCGACAAGCTCGCCAAGGTTGCCGAGACCTTTGGCGCCAAAGGTTTGGCGTGGATCGCCTTCCGTGAGGACGGCTCGATGAACAGCCCCATCGTCAAGTTCTTCTCCGACGAGGAGATGGCCGAGCTCCGTCGCCGTTGCGATGTGGAGCCGGGTGACCTCGTCATGTTTGCTGCAGGCCCGCGCCTTGCCTCCGACGAGATCTTGGGCGGCATGCGCTCGCACATGGCCGACGCCCTCGAGGTTCCGCGCGAGGGCCACGACTTCCTGTGGGTCGTGGACTTCCCGCTTTTCCACTGGGACGACGACGCCAAGCGCTACGAGGCCGAGCACCAGCCCTTTACCCTGCCGCATGTGGACGAGCTCGACCTGCTCGAGACCAACCCGCTCGCGATGGGCAGCTGCACCTACGACTTTGTCATGGACGGCTTCGAGGCTGGCGGCGGCGGCATGCGTATCCACGACTCGGCGCTGCAGCTCAAGATGCTCGAGTTCATGGGCTTTACCGAGGAACGCGCCCGCGCCCAGTTCGGTTTCCTCATGGACGCCCTCGAGTTCGGTGCACCCCCGATGGGCGGTTTCGCGCTTGGCCTCGACCGCGTGTGCATGCTGCTTGCGGGCTGCGATTCCATCCGCGACGTCATGGCGTTCCCCAAGACGAGCTCTGGCTCCGATCTTATGAGTGCCGCCCCCAGCGAGGTTTCCATGGCGCAGCTCAAGGAGGTCGACCTGCGCCTGATGTAGGCGTGACGCCCTCCGAGACATACTGAAACCAATAGGGCAGGGTCCGTGTATGCGAATGCGGGTTCTGCCCTTATTTTGTCGCTTTGAGTGAGTGGTTCTGAACTGATATTCATAGAACTTGAATATAGCGCTAGGAATATGCACATCCTGTAGAGCTATTGGGCAAATAGCATGTCCTCTTCAGTTCAATCGCGTATTCATTATTTTGATTCCTGTGCTTTTATATGCCTCTTTAGAGAGCAGCGAAGAAAAACAGGTCACGAAACGATTTTTTGCGCAGCCCTAGCTACCAGCGTAAATGCTTAGAAGTTGCAGGTAGGAGACATGGTCTCGCATGCGCAAAAAAGCTTTTCCTGACCTACTTTTCCTGTTCAGGAGCCTTGTGTTTCGGGCATATCGACATAGTATTTCATAACTATGAATAAACTTGTAAAAAGATACGAATAGGTGCATACTAAGCCGCGAGAAGAAAACCGACGTCTGATTTGACGCTTTAGGGAAGGAAGTCATCATGAAAAACATCAAGACCATGCTAAAAGCGCCCGTTGCGCTTGCCGCCACCTGCGCCCTCGCGCTCGGTCTCGCTGCCTGCGGCGGAGCCCCGGCAGCGGACGGTTCCGGCGCGGGTTCGGCTCCCGCTGCGGCAGACTCCGGCAGCATGACGCTCGAGGAGGGCACCATCACCTTTGCCACCTCGCCGGATTACCCGCCGTTCGAGAACCTCGTTGACGGCGAGTATGTCGGTCTCGACATGGATCTTGGCCGCGCCATCGCCGAGGAGCTCGGTCTCGAGTGCGAGTACACCAACATCGACTTCGACGGTATCGTCCCGGCTATCGTTGCGGGCGGTCAGGCGGATGCCGGTCTCTCCGGCATCTCGGTCACCCCGGAGCGCGAGGAGGAAGTCGACTTCTCCACGCCGTACTACATCGATAACCAGGCCGTTGCGGTTATGAACAGCAACACCGAGCTTACCGAGGAGAACGCCGCCGAGGCGCTCAACTCCGACACGGTCACCATCGCCGTTCAGAGCGGCTCCACCGGTGCCGACTTTGCGGGCGAGAACTTCCCCAACGCCAAGATCGTGACCTTCCCCAACTTCACCGACGCCTTTGCCGCCGTTCAGGCCGGGCAGGCAGATGCGGTTTGCGGCAACCTCGCGGTCGTCCAGCAGATGCTCTCTGGCGCATACACCGACCAGCACACCATTCTGACCTCCGCCACGGGCGAGGAGTATGCCATCGCGGTTTCCAAGGATAACCCCGAGCTGCTCGAGGCCATCAACGGTGCCATCGAGACGCTTCAGGAGGACGGCACCCTCGATTCGCTCATCGCGGCCAACATGGGCTAGGCGCTGAGCAACAGCAAGCTCGATCATCGCGTGGCCCCTCTCGTGCGGGAGGGGCCGCCATCGTATCTAAGCGAGGTCATGGTGAGAAATCCCATCACATCACAGGTTCGGATGCGGTCGCACGCTCATCCGGTAGCTCCGCGCCGCAGGGTGCGCGTGGCACTGAGGGTTATGCTCGCGTGCCTGGTCGGTTCGCTTCTAGCGCTCGCGGCACCCGCCGCGCCGGCGCAGGCGATGGAGATCGTCAAATGTACGGGCCGCCCCAACTCCGATAAGGACCAGACGACCATCCAGGGCGGCACGCAGTCGCGTATCACGATCGAGCTCGCGCTCGAAGCCGGCGAGGACGTCTCCCAAGTGCAGATTCACATCCCCGAGGGGACGCAGTACGAGACCGATGACCTCGCCGCCACGCTGCTCACGGGCGATGACCTTATGACGCGCAACGAGCTTACCTTCGACCTGCTCGCCGACGAGGATTCGCTTACCCTGCACTTCGACCCGGCGCTTTCTGAGGCGGGGCACCTGAACATCATCATCTACGGCGTCTACTTCCCCATGAGCGGCGGCGACATGCAGGTAGGTATCAGCTACCAGACAAAGGGATCGGACTTCAAGACCGTTTCCGATGTGCCCGTCATCTCCGTCGAGGGTATCTCCGGCCCCGAGGCGCTCTCGCAGTGGCTCGAGGAGCAGGCCTGGGTGCAGGCGTGGAACGAGAACCGCTTCCTGCATCTGTTCTTTGACCCCACCATCTTGGTGACGAGCTTCCCGGTGGTGCTGACGGGCTTCTTCATGTCGCTCGGCGTGGTGGCGGTTGCCTTCCCGCTGGCGATTCCGCTCGGTCTTCTGCTCGCGCTCATGCGCCTGTCCAAGATCGCCGTCGTGCGCGGCATCGCGACCACCTACGTGAACCTGGTGCGCGGCACGCCGCTCTTCCTCCAGATTTACGTGGCGTTCTTTGGTCTGCCGCTCGCGGGCATTGACATCCCCAACTTCCCGCTTGGCGTGACCGTCATGTGCATGAACTCGGGCGCGTATATGTGCGAGATTTACCGTGCAGGCATCCTCTCCATCAGCAAGGGCCAGACCGAGGCGGCGCGTTCGCTCGGCATGACGAGCCTGCAGACCACCCTGTACGTGGTGCTGCCGCAGATGTTCCGCCTCGTGATTCCCAACCTTACCAGCGAGTTCATCGTTCTGTACAAGGATACGTCGCTGCTCGCGGCCGTGGGCGTCATGGAGCTCGTGATGTACGCGCGCACCATCGTTGCCTCGACGGGTTCGATCACGCCCTACATCGTGGCCGCTGTGTTCTATCTCATCATTACGCTGCCGCTTTCCAAGGTGACGCGTCATCTGGAGGACCGCGTGCACGGCGGGCGTCGCCGTCGTCGCGCCGTAGCGGACGCCGCCGAGAAGGGGGAGGTCGCCCATGCCTAACGCAACTCAGGACGCTTGCACCGCGCCCGCAGACGACGTCATCATCTCCATCCGCGACCTCAAGAAGAGTTTTGGCGATGTCGAGGTCCTGAAGGACATCTCGCTCGATATTCACAAGGGCGAGGTCGTGGTGGTGCTCGGCCCCTCCGGTTCCGGCAAGTCGACCCTTCTGCGCTGCCTGAATCTGCTTGAGGAGCCCACTGCCGGCCAGATTATCTTCGAGGGTCAGGACATAACCGGCTCTAAGGTCAACATCAACAAGGTGCGCGAGCACATGGGGATGGTTTTTCAGCAGTTCAACCTGTTCCCGCACAAAGACGCCCTGCACAATGTCATGCTCGCCCAAATGAAGGTTCTCGGGCGCTCCAAGGCAGACGCGGAGCGCATCGCGCGCGAGCAACTCGACCGCGTGGGCTTGGCCGACCGCGCCGACCATTACCCCTCCGAGCTCTCGGGAGGTCAGCAGCAGCGCGTCGCCATCGCGCGAGCGCTCGCGATGGAGCCGCACGTGATGCTCTTTGACGAGGCGACCTCCGCGCTCGACCCGGAGCTTGTGCGCGGCGTGCTCGACGTCATGCGGGAGCTCGCGCAGGGCGGCATGACCATGGTCGTCGTCACGCACGAGATGGGTTTTGCGCGCGACGTGGCCGACCGCGTTATCTTCATGGAAGGCGGTGTGATTGTGGAGGAGGGGACGCCCGAGCAGGTCTTTGAGCATCCCCAAAACGAGCGCACGCGCGCCTTTATTGGCGAGGTGACCGCGTAGCGGGCCGCTCGTGCGTGCAGCTGCCAGGCTGCCTGCGTAGCGCACCGTCGCGACGGGCGGCTGTGTTAGCAGATGGTTGCAAGAGCTGCCCTTGTTGAGGCAAGCGCTTTAGCATGATAAAGTAAACACTCCGCATACGGGGTGCGCGGCACTTCAGCTGGGTCGCGCGCCCCGTGTTTGCAAATTACGGATGACATGGCGGCCCTGGGGGCGGCGAGGAGGAGTTATGAGGACGGTAACGTTGGCGGCGGGCGAGCGCCTTAAGGCCGCTCAGCTCACGCGCAAGGGCGTGTTGCCGGCAGAGATCGTCGAGGCGGCCCGTGGCATCGTGGCGCGCGTTCGTGCCGAGGGCGACACTGCCCTGCGCGACTTTGCGCGCACCTTTGACGGGGTGGAGATTGAGAACCTTCGGCTTCCGGACGAGGCACTCGACCGGGCGCTTGATAACGTCGACCCCACGTTTCGTGCTGCGCTTGAGCGCGCTGCGACGCAAATCCGCGCGTTTCACGAGCGCGAGCTCACCCAGAGCTGGTTCACAACACGCGCTGACGGCACCCTGCTCGGCGTCCAGGTGACGCCGGTTGCTGCGGCGGGCATCTACGTGCCGGGAGGTCGCGCGCAGTATCCCTCGACCGTTCTCATGAACGCCATCCCGGCCAAGGTGGCCGGCGTGGAGCGCGTGGTCATGGTGACGCCGCCGCAGCGCGACGCCGCCCCGGGCGCGCCCGCCATTTCCCCCTATACGCTTGCTGCGGCAAAGGTCGGCGGTGTAGACGAGGTCTACCTCGTGGGCGGCGCGCAGGCAGTCGCGGCACTCGCCTACGGTACCGAGACGGTTCCTGCGGTCGATGTCATCACCGGCCCCGGCAACGCCTATGTGGCCGCGGCAAAGCAGCTCGTCTCGGGTGATGTGGGCATCGATATGGTCGCCGGCCCCTCGGAGGTTTGCGTGCTGGCGGATGCCTCTGCCGCCCCTGCCGTGGTGGCAGCAGACCTCATGGCGCAGGCCGAGCACGACCCGCTTGCCGCCTGCTACCTCGTCACCTGCGACGCCGCCTTTGCGCGGGCGGTCGAGCGTGCGATCGATGCGCTGGTAGCGCAGAGCCCGCGTGCCGAGATTACGCGCGCCTCGCTCGACGCCGAGGGCATGATCATCGTCGCGGCCGACCTCGAGGCGGCCGTCGCCGCGGTGAACACCATCGCGCCGGAGCATCTCGAGCTCCACTGCGCGGATGCCATGGCGCTCCTCGGCAAGATCCGCAACGCCGGCGCGATCTTTGTGGGCGCTTGGAGCTCCGAACCCTTGGGCGATTATGTCGCCGGTCCCAACCACACGCTTCCCACGGGCGGAACGGCCCGCTTCTCGAGCCCGCTTTCGGTCGAGGACTTCCAAAAGAAGTCGTCGGTTATCTGCTACACGCCCGAGGGCCTGCTTGCCGATGCGCCGGCAACACAGCGTCTGGCCGAGGCCGAGGGCCTGTGGGCACACGCGCTTTCGGCGGGTTTGCGCCGCCGCGTGCTCGAGTGCGGCGCCGACGCCGTCGCGCCCGAGGCGCTCGAGGGCGCCGACCTCACGGCAATCGCTTGGCCGGGCGACGACACCCCGGTGGTCGCGGACGGCGCGTGCGGCAGCGCCCGTAACGCCCAGGTGGGGGAGGAGTAGGCCATGGCCCAGCTCTCCGAGCGCATGCGCGCTCTCGTCCAGCCGCATCTGGCCGACATCGAGCCCTACGACCCGGCGTTCTCGCCGTGCAAGATCAACCTCTCGGCCAACGAGAACACCTATCCCTTGCCCGCGGGCGTGCGCGAGGCCATCGACGCCGCGCTTGCCGCCACGCCGCTCAACCGCTACCCCGACCCCATGGCAAACGAGCTGCGCGACGAGCTTGCAAGCCGCCACGGCCTCGCGCGTGAGAACGTCTGTGTGGGCAACGGCGGTGACGAGCTCCTCTTCAACTTCCTGCTCGCCTTTGGCGGGCCCGGGCGCACGCTTGTGACCTGCCCGCCTGACTTCAGCGAGTACGGGTTTTTCGCCTCGCTTGTCCAAACCGAGTGCGTGCGCGTCTTTCGCGATGCGGAGACCTTCGCCCTCGACGAGCAAGCCCTGCTCGCCGCTGCGCGGGACGCGGCGATGGTGATTCTGACCTCGCCCAACAACCCCACGGGCGACCTTGTGCCGCTCGAGCTTATCGAGCGCGTCTGCGCCGCGTGCCCCGGTATCGTTATGGTAGACGAGGCGTACGGTGAGTTCGCGCCTGCTGGCTCCTCTGCGGAGGTGCTGCTTGCGCGCTGCTCCAACCTTGTGGTGCTGCACACGCTCTCAAAGGCCTTTGGCGAGGCGGGCATCCGCTTGGGCTACGTGCTCGCCGCGCCGGACATCATCGATGTGTTTGCCGCGGTGCGCCAGATCTACTCGGTAAACGTGCTCACCCAGGCAGCGGCACTCGCTGCGGTGCGTACGCGCGACGCCTACCGGCCCTGTGTTGCGACCATCTGCGCCGAGCGCGAGCGCCTGGCACGTGCCCTCGGCGCGCTCGACGGCGTGCGCGTGTGGCCGAGTGCGGCGAACTTTCTGCTCGTGCGCGTTGCGCATGCGGCCGAGGTGCGCCGGCGCCTGCGCGACGACTACTCGATACTCGTCCGCGACTTCAGCTCTGCACCGGGGCTCGCGGAGTGCCTGCGCCTCACGGTGGGTACGCCAGAAGAAAACGATGCGCTCGTCTGTGCCCTCAGCGAGCTCACGGGTAAGGAGGGACGATGACCGTTTACCGCAAACAGCCCAAGACCTTGGCCGAGACCTCGGCGGCGACCGTGTCTGAGGTGGACGCGCGCCAGAGCTCGGGGTTGACCTCGCTTTTCAAGGGGTCGAATCTGCCGGCTGACGCGCCTCGCGCCGCGAGTGTCGCGCGCCGAACGTCGGAGACCGACATCACCATCACGCTCGGGCTCGACGGCTCGGGTATCTGCGACATCGACACGGGTGTGCCGTTTTTTGACCACATGCTCAACGCCTTTGGCCGCCACGGTCTCTTTGACCTCAAGGTCAAGGTGGTGGGCGATACCGATATCGACGCTCACCACACTGTCGAGGACACGGGTATCGTGCTCGGCCAGGCCTTTGCCGAGGCGTTGGGAGACAAGGCGGGCATCGCGCGCTTTGCCGACTGTACGGTCCCGCTCGACGAGGCGCTCGTGCAGACGGTGGTCGATATCTCCGGTCGCGGCCAGGCGTATTGCACGCTGCCGCTGCCGACCGAGCGCGTGGGCGCGTTCGATGCTGAGCTTGCGGTCGAGTTCTTTTACGCTTTCGCCCGCGATGCACGCTTGACGCTGCACGTGCGCGAGCTCGCCGGCGCCAACACGCATCACATCGTCGAGGCGGCGTTTAAATCTGCAGGCCGCGCGATGCGCGCTGCCTGCGCGCTCGACCCGCGCGTGACGGGCGTGCCCTCCACCAAGGGCGCCCTCTAGGCTCATTTGGGCTCATTTGGGGACGGGTTCGTTTCGTGCACTCTGCCAATTTGGGGACGGGATCGTTTTGTGCGCTCGGCTCCGCTGGCGTGCGTTTGACCAAAAAAGGGGTGACGGAAAGTGGGGGCTAGCCCGCGTATCGTCGTTGTCGACTACCACAAGGGAAACCTCTCGAGCGTGGTGCGCGGTCTCTCGCGCGCCGGCGCGCAGGCGGTGGCAACCGACGATCCAGACAAGATCCGCCAGGCGGACGGCATCGTCCTGCCCGGCGTGGGCTCGTTTTTTGACGCCATCAGCTTCATGCGGGCATCGGGGCAAGACGCTGCCATAACCGAGGCCATCGCCGGCGGCGCGGGCACGCCTTTTTTGGGCATCTGTCTGGGGCAGCAGCTTCTGTTTGACTGTGGCGACGAGGGCGTGCCTGCCGAGGCGCCGCTTGCGGAGGTCGCAGCGCCCCGCGGAGGGGGGCTTGCGCCGGGCACGGTCTTTGCCGAGGGCGGCACGCGCTGGGTGCGCGGCCTCGGCGTACTCAAGGGCTCCTGCACGCTTCTGCCCGCGCGCCGCCTCAAGATTCCGCACGTGGGGTGGGACCAGGTGCATCTGACCGAGCAGGGCCGCGCCTGCCCGCTTCTCGCCGGTTTTGACGAGGGCGCAAACGTCTACTTCACCCATTCGTATGCGGTGGCCGAGGATGCCGACGCGCAAGACGTCGCCGCGCACACGTTCTACGCGCGCGCCATCCCCTCGGTCATCTGGCACGGCAACATTTTTGGCTGCCAGTTCCACCCCGAGAAGTCCTCCGCCCACGGCGCGGGCATCTTGCGAAACTTCACGAGTATCTGCCAGGGGGCGATCGCATGATTCTCTTTCCGGCAATCGATTTGGTAGCGGGCCGCGTGGTCCGTCTCGAGCGCGGCGACCGCTCGCGCTGCAAGGTCTATGCGGACGACCCGGTCGCGCAGGCGCGTGCGTTTGCCGAGGCGGGTGCGGAGTGGGTGCACGTGGTGGACCTTTCTGCCGCCCTTGAGGAGGACGAGGACGCGCGAGCCGCCAACACCGCGGCCATCAAGGCAATTTGCGAGGTCGAGGGCCTCTCGGTCGATGTGGGCGGCGGCGTGCGCTCGCTCGCGCGCATCGACGAGCTCGTAGGGTTTGGGTGCGCGCGCATCGCGCTTGGTACGGTGCTTGTGACCGAGCCGGGTTTTGCCGAGGTGGCGGCCCGCGCTTTTGGCGACGTGCTGGTGGCCGATGTGGCGGCGCGGGACGGCCAGGTCAGGGTGAACGGCTGGCGCGAGGACGTGTCGCGCACACTCGACGACGTGGTCTCCGAACTCGCGAGTTTGGGCTTTCGTCATCTTGTCTATACCGATATCGCGCGCGACGGCATGCAGACCGGTATCGACGTGGATGCATATCGCCGCGTCGCCGCCCTCGCGGGCTTTCCCGTGGTTGCCTCGGGCGGCATATCGTCGCTCGCAGACATCCGTGCGCTCGCCCAGGCGGGTCCCGATGTGATCGAGGGCGCTATCACGGGCCGCGCGCTGTACGAGGGCGCGTTCACACTCGAGGCGGCCCTCGCCGCCGCAGGGCCCGCTGGCGCCCTCGCGCGCGACGCCGCGGACGCCCCTGCCGCTACGGGCGCCCCCGCCACCGCCAAGCAGGAGGTCCGCCTATGCTAACAAAGCGCGTCATACCCTGCCTCGACGTCAAGGCCGGTCGCGTGGTCAAGGGCGTGAACTTCGTCGATCTGCGCGACGCGGGCGACCCCGTGGAACTCGCGCGCGCCTACGACCGTGAGGGCGCAGACGAGGTAATCTTTCTCGATATCACCGCCACGAGCGACAACCGTGCCACCACAATCGACATGGCCGCGCACGCGGCGGAGGAGCTCGCCATTCCCTACACGGTGGGCGGCGGCTTCCGCGACCTCGCCGGCATGCGCCAGATGGTCGCTGCGGGCGCGGACAAAGTCTCGATCAACTCGGCCGCGGTGCGCCGCCCCGAGCTCATATCCGAGGCGGCGGCAGCTTTTGGCAGCCAGGCCGTCGTCGTGGCCATCGATGCCAAACGCGTAGGCGAGCCGGGCGCGCCCGGGGCGGATCGCTGGGAGGTCTACCTTGCAGGCGGTCGCACGCCCACGGGCATCGACGCGGTTGCGTGGGCAGAGGAGGCCGCACGTCGCGGAGCGGGCGAGATTCTGCTCACCAGCATGGACCGCGACGGTACCAAGGAGGGCTTCGACCTTGCGCTCACCCGCGCGGTGGCGCGCGCCGTGTCCATTCCGGTGATCGCGTCTGGCGGCGTGGGCACACTCGAGCATTTTGCCGAGGGCATCATCGAGGGCGAGGCCGACGCGGTGCTCGCGGCGAGCGTCTTTCACTTTGGGACCTTTAGCATCCGCGAGGTGAAAGAGTACATGGCCTCTCAGGGCATTCCCACAAGGCTCGACTTCTAGGCGAGGAGCTGGCAGATGACAACAGACGAGCTCAAATTCGATGCGCAGGGGCTCATCCCCTGCGTGGTGCAGCAGTACGACACCGGCGAGGTGCTCATGGTTGCGTGGATGAACGCCGAGTCGCTTGCGCTCACGCAACAGACGGGCACAACGTGGTTTTGGAGCCGGAGCCGCCAGGAGTTCTGGAACAAGGGCGCCACGAGTGGCAACATGCAGCAGGTGCGCGAGCTTTGGGCGGACTGCGACGGCGATACGCTGCTCGTAAAGGTGGACTCGCCGGGCCCCGCGTGCCATACGGGCGCCCGCAGCTGCTTTTTCAACGAGCTTGGCGTCGAGGCGTAAGGCAAACAGCGCGCACGGCACGCGTGAGATAAGGAGTCTGATATGGGGGAGCGCACAGCCAACGTGCAGGCGGGCGATATCGGTGAGACCATCAGCGGCCTCGCCGCAACCATACATGGCAGGCGCGACGCCTCGCCCGAGCAGAGCTACACGGCGCGTCTTCTCACCGGCCGTGAGGACAGCCTGCTCAAGAAGCTTACCGAGGAGGCGACGGAGGTCGTCATGGCGGCAAAGGACCGCGACCACGACCACATCCGCTATGAGGCGGCGGACCTCGTCTACCACCTGCTTGTGACGCTCGAGCGCTACGGGGTCACTATCGACGAGCTCGCCGGCGAGCTCAATGCGCGCATGAGGTAACGCAGCTTCATCTGCTCACAGCGTCAGGCAAGCGGCACGGTTTCCCACGAGCCGTCTGCGTGCGGCACGTCAAAGCTCCGGTACCCAATCGCAAAGGCGTGGCCCATGGCGTCGGCAATGCCCGAGCAGATGTCGCGCGCCACGTGCGCATCGGAGCTAAAGGTGATGGGTACACCCGCGCGGCAGAAGCGTTCAAGGAGCGCGCGGTTGGGGTAGTAGTCGCCCACGCCCTTGCGGAGACCCGCGGTCGAGATCTCAATGCGTCTGCCCGTGTCGTGGGCACAGACGGCCATCTCGTCCATAAGCGGACGAAGGTCGCAGGTGGCGGCAAGACCCTCTTGGCAAAAGCGCTGGGCGAGGTCCGGATGGGCCATCACGTCAAAGGCGAGCGGGCTCTCGCAGGCGCGGCACCAAGTGCGCGCGTAGCGTCGCCACACCTCATCGGGCTCGAGTTCCAACCAAAGGTGAAGGTCGTCGCCGTCGTCGATCCAGCCCGCGCCCGACCCGGGCGTTCCTGCGGCGGCCACGCGTGCAGCAGGGTCGTCTGTATCCCCGGGGTGCGCGGCGCCGGCAGATATGTCGCCGGGGTCGCCTAACCAGTGAACGCTGCCCAGGCGCACCACCGCGCCTGCGCTCCATCGCTCTACGTACGGCTCGCAGCCCTCGTACCAGTCGCATTCAAACCCGTAGATGTACTCGAGCTCGGGCGCCAGCTCGGCGGCCATCGCACGCGCCTCGTCAAAGGTGGCACGGTGATGGGCGAGCTCGCCCTCGGCAACGGATACCGCACAGGTGGGGTCCATACTCGCCGGTAGGGTGAGGTGGTCGGTCGAGACCATAACGCGGCAGCCCGCGCCCGCCGCGGCGCGCACGTTCTCCGCGAACGTTGCCGCACCGTCCGAGAAGAGGGTGTGGGTATGGCAATCTACGAGAGTGCGTGCAGGTAGGCCCATGTGAAACTCCTTACTGGCACATTTGGGGCATGTTTGGGGACGGGGTCGAAATGACCATTTGAGGTGGCCATTTGGGGACGGGGTCGAAATGCCCCATGTGACGCTTCGTCGCACGACGGGGTACCATGGTAGGGTGTATTCATGATACGACACAAGGAGGCCCAGATGCCGTCTGCCGCAACCATTCTCTTTATCGAGTACCCCAAGTGCTCAACCTGCAAGAAGGCCAAGAAATGGCTCGACGAGCATGGCGTAGCCTATACCGATCGCCACATTGTGGAGGACAATCCCACCGCCGCCGAGATCGCCGACTGGCAGGCGCGCGCCAATCTTCCCGTGAGGCGTTTTTTCAACACGAGCGGCATGAAGTATCGCGAGCTCGGCATCAAGGCTCAGCTCGACGCCGGCATGACCGATGAGCAGGCGCGCGAGCTCCTGGCGACCGACGGCATGCTCGTCAAACGTCCCATCGTGGTTGCGGGCGACACGGTGCTTGTGGGCTTCCGTGAGGCCGCATGGGCAGAGGCCCTGCTGTAAGGGGGACATGAAGCGCGCCGTGCGATGCGGCGGGAGAGGATGCGCATGGACGCATACGATTTGGAGAGACTGGCACGCAGGGTCGCTGCGGGCGAGATGGCGCCGCACGAGCTCGTGGAGCGCGTGCACCTCGACGCGGTGAGCGACCTTGGCTACGCTCAGGTCGACACCGCGCGTGGGGCGCGCACGGGTGTCTCTGAGGTCATCTACGGTGCCGGCAAGACGCCCGAGCAAATTGCGGGCATTGTGGGCGCCATGCGCGCTGCGGGTCAGCGGCGCATCCTCATCACCCGCGTCGATGCGCAGAAAAACGAGGAGCTCCTCGCGCTCGAGGCCTTTGCCCCGGCGCTCGGCTCCTATACCTATCACGACGACGCTCACGCGGGCGTGGTGGGGGAGCTCCCCGAGCCGTCCGGTAACGGCGAGATTCTCGTTATCACCGCAGGTACGAGCGATATTCCGGTGGCGGCCGAGGCGGCGCTCACGGCCCGTTTTCTCGGCAACCAGGTGAACGTGGTAAACGATGCGGGTGTTGCCGGTATCCACCGCCTGCTGCGCCATGCAGATGACATCGCCCGCGCGCAGGTGATTATCGCCATCGCGGGTATGGAGGGGGCGCTGCCGAGCGTGGTGGGCGGTCTGGCGTCGTGCCCGGTTATCGCCGTGCCCACGAGCGTGGGCTACGGGGCCAACCTCGGCGGTGTGACCGCGCTTCTTGCCATGATCAACAGCTGTGCGAGCGGTATCTCGGTCGTAAATATCGACAACGGCTTTGGCGCGGCGTACCAGGCCTCGCTTATCAACCATCTGCCCGGCCCGCGGGAATAGCCTGGGAGTTGCCGCGGTGCCGTCTCTTGAGGGGCGCCGCGGCATATCCGAGGCATAACAAAGGGGCGCCACCACCGCATCGATGAGCGGTGGCGGCGCCCCTGCATGTGGGTCAGGCTGCTCGCCACGACCCTAAGTCGAGCGCGTTAACGCGTGTAGACCGTGCGGCCGCCCACGATGGTGCGCACGACCTCGAGGTCGGCGTCCACGATGGTGAGGTCGGCGTCGCAGCCACGCGCGATGTTGCCCTTGGTGGGCAGGCCGATGAGGCGCGCGGGGTTGGCGGTCATAAGGTGCGCGGCGTGAGCCACGTCCGTGTCGGCGAACTTCACGATGTTGCGAAGCGCCTGGGCGAGCGTGAGCGTGGAGCCGGCGCGCACGCCGGTGTCGGCGAGTTTGGCGTCGCCGTCCTCAACAACCACGTCGCTCACACCGAGCTTGTAGTTGCCGTCGGGCAGGCCGGCGGCCATGATGGAGTCGGTAATGGCGACCACGCGGTCCCAACCCTTGTCCTTGAGGTAGAGGCGCACGCTGCCGGGGTGCAGGTGACGGCCGTCGCAGATGGCCTCGACGTAGAGGTCGCTCTCAAGCGCAACGCCCCAGATGGCGGGGTTGTGCTGGTGGAAGAGGCGCATGGCGTTGCCCAGATGGGTCGCACTCGCGGCGCCCGCCGCCACACATGCCATGGACTCGTCGTAGCCCGCGCCGCTGTGGCCGATGGCGCAGACGATGCCCATCGCGTTGAGCTCGGGGATGATCTTCTCCACACCGGGAACCTCGGGGGCGAGGGTGGTGTAGCGGACGTTGCCGCCGGACGCCTCCTGATAGCGGCCAAAGAGCTCCGAGGTCGCCTCATGCATGAGCAGGTGCTCGGGCATGGCGCCCTTGTACTCGCTGGAGAGGCACGGACCCTCGAGGTGGATGCCAAGGAGCGCGGCGCCGTCGTAGGGGCCGCCCTCGATGACCTTGCGGGCCTGCTCCATGCACCAGAGCGTCTGCTCGGGCGTGTCGGTGAGTACCGAGCAGAGCCAGCCGGTGACACCCTGGCTCGCAAAGAAACGGCCGATGGTGCGCAGACCTTCCTCGTCAGCGGCGTTCACGTCAACGTTGGCAGCGCCGTGCGTGTGGATGTCGATAAAGCCGGGGAGCACGGTCATGCCGGTGGCATCGAGCTCGGGCAGACCCTCGATGTTGGCGGTGTCACGGGGGAGACCGGCGATCTTGCCGTCTTTGACAACAACATCCGTGCGCGTCATGCCCTCGGGAAGAAGGACGGTGGCGCCTTTGAGGTAGAACGAGTTCTCAGATGAAGCCATAACGGGGCCTCCTTAGTAGGCCTGACCGGCTGCGACGTTGTTGACGAAGATCTTCGCGTCGGGGTGGTTCTGCAGAAGGGTCGCCGGGAAGGCAGCGGTGATGTCGCCGTAAGCGGCGCGGCGCACCACGGCGCGGTGCCAGTCGCGGAAGACGCCCAGGCGCACCTTGCGAGCGCCGAGAATCTCCTTCATGCCGATGGTCACGCAGCGATGGGGCATGTCCTCAAGGGCGCCGCCGAGGTCGCCCACGCAGTTGGTGGCGCGGGTCTCGGGGTGGATGGAGAGGACGCGCGTGTCGAGTGCGGCGAACTCGTCAACCGGCATATCGGGCTCGGGCTCGTTGAAGGCGAGGTGACCGGTGATGCCGATGCCGCCGAAGGCGATGTCAACGCCGCCGAGCTCGTCGATCACGCGGCCGACGTTGGCGGGGTCCTTGGGGTCGGGGAAGATGCGCTGCGCCTCGGGGACAACGAGCTCCGGGTCGATCTTGCTGTAGACGGTGCGCTCCATGAAGCCGCGGAAGGAGAGGGCGTCCTCGGCGTCGATCCACTCGTCGTCATCGGTGAGGTACTCGTCCATGTTGATGAACCAGCAGTTCTTGAGGGAGACGCGGCGCTCGTTCACGAGACGCACGAAGATGGGGTACTGGCCGACCGGGCCAACCGGGCAGATGAAGACGGTCTTCTCGCCGCGGGCGTTGTGGGCCTCGATCTCCTCGACCATGGTGAGGGCGATCTCGTAGAAGATCTCGCCGGAGTCACCGAGGACCTCCAGCGGAATCTTGGCGCCCTCGCCCAGCTTGTCAGCGGGGATGTGATAGTAGTCATGCTTCATGGTGATGCTTCCTCTCTCTTGGGGCGCAATGCCCAGAAAAACGACAGCCGGACACTCGCATGTGCAAGGCCCGGCTGTCGACTAGATGCTACACAGGCTTCGCCTGGTCAGCAAAAGCTACTTGATCTCCTCGTAGATCTTGTACGCCTCGTCCATGATGTCGGTCTTGACGTAGTTCTCCACGGGGACCTCCTCGGTGACTTGGCCACCGTCGAGGAAGACCTTCTGCTGAGCCTCGTAGTAACCGAGGATGACGTCGTCATTGCCGAGCGCCTCGACCGTACCGTCCCAGTCGCCCTCGCCCGTAGCCTGCTGCATGGTCTCCTCGGGAACCTCGAGCTCGGTGGCGAGCAGCGTCGCGACCTTGTCGATGTTCTCGGCACGATAGACCTGAGCCTTGGCGATGGCAGCGCCGAAGCGAGCGAGAATCTCAGCGTTCTCCTCAGCGTACTCGGGCAGGCACACGAAGCTGGACGGGAAGGCGACCTCGTCGGAGTAGTCGGTGTTGGTGCCGAGGACGAGGTAGTTGTCGCCGAGCTCGTTAGCGATGGTCACGGTGTTGGGCGACCAAGTGGCGGCGGCGTCGATCTGACCGGAGAGAAGAGCGGTGGTCATACCAGCGACCTGCATCTCCTGGACCTCGATGTCGTCACGGGTGAGGCCGGCGTCACGGAGCACGTAGTCGAGGATGATCTCGGAGGAAGTGCCGGACTGGAGGCCGACCTTCTTGCCCTTGAGGTCAGCGGCGGAAGCAATCTTGGTCTTGTCGCAGACCACAGCGTCAGCCTGGGAGAGCTGGTCGAAGGCGAAGACGACGGCGTCGCCGTTGATGCAGAGGCTGTGAGCACCGTGACCGATCTGGGAGATGTCGATGCTGCCGGACTGCATAGCGGTGATCTCGGCGGGGCCGGCCTCGAACTTGGTGGCCTCGATGGTGATGCCGACCTCGTCGAAGTAACCCTGATCCATGGCGGAGAAGAGGGAGGAAGCCGAACCGAGGTTAGGCATGTAGGCAACGCGCAGGGTCACGGGCTCGTACTCAGAGCTGGCGGCGGGGGTGCTGCCGGCAGGAGTCTCGCCGTTGCTGCAGCCGGCGAGGCCGGCCATGGCAAGACCGAGGCCACCGAGGCCAGCAAGCATGCTGCGACGGCTGAGCATGAAGTCGTTCAGGTTGGACATGGTGTTCTCCTTCTCTTGTACAACCTCGCACCCTTAAGGGTGCTGTTTCCAATAGACCCGGGTGCTAGACCCGGAAAACGCGGCGCGCGAGAAGCGCGCCGCGGTCGTGCCTACTTGCGGACGGAGAGGTACTCCTGGTACACCTGGCTCCAGATCTCGTTCTTGAGCTCAAGGAAGCGCGGGCTCATCTTGGTGGCCTGGTCACGCGGATAGGGGATATCGATGTCGATGATGTCCTTCACGCGGCCGGGACGTGCGCTCATGATCACGCAGCGGTTGCCAAGGATGATTGCCTCCTCGACGTCGTGGGTGATGAAGAAGCAGGTCTTGCGCTCCTTCTCCCACGTCTCGATGAGCTCCTGCTGGAGCTGAGTGCGGGTCTGCGCGTCGAGAGCACCGAAGGGCTCGTCCATGAGCAGGACCTGCGGGTTGGTGGCATAGGCGCGGGCGATGGCGACGCGCTGCTTCATGCCGCCGGAGAGCTCTTTGGGATAGTGGTTGGCGAAGTCCTCGAGCTCGACCATCTTGAGGTACTTATGGGCGATCTCCTCGGCCTCCTCCTTGGATTTGCCCTGGAGCTTCAGACCGAACATAACGTTCTTGATGACCGTGAGCCACGGGAAGAGCGCGTACTGCTGGAAGACGATGCCGCGCTCGGGGCTCGGGCCCTCAACAGGCTTGCCATCAACGAGGACCTGGCCATCGGTGGGCTTCTCAAGGCCGCCGATGATGTTCAGGAGCGTCGACTTACCGCAGCCGGACGGGCCGACGACCGTGATGAACTCGTTCTCGTGGATATCGAGGTCGACGCCGTTGAGTGCAGTCATCTCACCTTTGCGCGTCTGGAACTTCTTCACCACATGGTCAATCTTGACCTTTACTGCTGCACTGTTTCCTGCCATCCGGTGAACCTCCTTTCAAGGAAGCGAACAATCTTCTCGAAGGCGATGCCGATGATACCGAGCATGATGATGCCCAGCAGCACGACGTCCATCTGATAGTAGCCACTGGCCTGCTGAATCATCATGCCGAGGCCGCGGTCGCCACCGACGATCTCGGAGGCCATGAGGGTCGTGAGCGACGTGGAGAGGCCCAGGCGCGCAGCGACGAGGATGAACGGGGTGGAGGCGGGGATGATGACCTTGAAGAAGATGTCAGACTCCTTGGCGCCGAGCACGCGCGCCGCCTTGATGAGGGTAGTGTCGACACCCTTGACGCCCTGATAGATGGTAACAACCTGGACCAGGAACGCGGCGATGAAGATAACCGTGATCTTGGAGACGTTGCCGATGCCGAGAGCGGCGATGATCAGGAAGACGTAGGCGAGCGGCGGAATGTTACGGATGAACTGGATCCACGGCTCGACGATGTGGCGGAACGGGTCGTACCACGCCATGAGGAATGCCACGGGGATGGACGTGACAAAAGCGATTCCGAAGCCCGTAAGGACGCGGGAGAGCGACGCCCAGGTGTGCTCCCAGAGCGTGCCGGAAACAGCTCGGGTTACCGCGGCGTCCCAGACCTCGATCGGCGATGCGAAGACCGCCGGCCAGGCGCTGTTGGCGAAGAACCAGAGTGCACCGGCGCAAGCCACCGATATAAGCACCCACACCCAGTTGGGTATCTTCGCCCAGATGGGCACTTTCTTTTCATTCTGCATCGCGACAAGCTCCTTTCTCCGTGAGGATCGATGCCGGAGTCGCTCGATTTGGTTACTTAAACGTATAAGTAGCCGGACGAACATTCTCATCAAGCATAGTAGCCGCCTTTTCGCCGAATTGATAGGGGGAAGCTTGGCCTTCAATCGTCGGATTACCGTGTTTCAAGGGCATTAAAAGCGCAGGTAAACATGCGAATAAACGATTTATCTTTGAGCGTGCCCCTTTTCTCCAAACGGTAGTTTTAGAGCGCCCAACGGTCTATTTCGATTTGTTTACAAGAAGTCGAGAATATCTTTGCAGCTTCGTGGTAACTTAAACGTGTAAGTTCGGCAGCGGACTCATTCTGCCTATCCGAGGTGGGTCTGCCGAGGATTTGGAGCCGAGGAGGCGACATGGCAAAGCGCGTGACATTAAAAGACATCGCTCAGGCTGCCAATGTCACCGCTGCGACGGTCTCCTATGTAATAAATGACACGCCCGGCCAATCCATCGCGCCCGAGACGCGCGAGCGCGTGCTGCGCGCTGCGCGCGAGCTCAACTACGTGCCCAACAGCGCCGCCCGGACGCTTCGCCGCCGCCGGTCGCTGTGCGTGGGCGTCGTTGCGAAGAAAAACGTCGCCGTGCCCCGCTTCTCCCAGACGATCCGCGGTATCCAGAGCCGTCTGGAGGATTTGGGTTACAACCTTCTTCTTTGTACTAATAAAGTAAAGACGGCCGGTTTGAGCGATTACTTGATCGCGTATCTCGAGGGTCGCGTCGACGGCGTCATCTTCCTGGGCAAAGACAACGTTGGACCGAGTGCCGCGAGCCTCGCCGTTATCAAGCGCGACCATATTCCGCTCGTGGCCTTTGACTGCACGGGCAACTCTAACGTGTATAGCACTATCGATTTCGATTACCGGGGCGGCGCGCGCGCCCTTGCTGAGCGTGTGCTTACCGAGGGGCCCGCACGCGTGCTCTACGTCAAGCCGGATATCGACACCCCGCAGGAGCGCGACCGCGAGCGCGGTCTTTCAGACGCGCTCGAGGCGCACCCCGAGACTGAGCTCATTACCGTGACGACCCCCGTCACGCTCGAGAACCTCGACGTCTGGGACCTTCGCTACTCGGTCGGCACCACGCCCGAGGGTGATCGCTTGACGGCTGCGTTTTCCGAGATTCTGCGTCGTGCGGTCGATGACCTCGACCGCGGAGATGCTGTTATTGCGAGCTGGTCGGGCTGGACCGAATCCATCCGCTACCGCTGCCGCGAGCGCGGCATCATCACCGCAGAGCTCGCCAACAACGCTGAGAGCAACTTCTACCCCGATTTCTACTTACGCCTACCCAACTTCGACGCGGGCGTCGCCTGCGCCGACGAGATGCTTTCGCTTATAGACGGCAAACCCTCGAGCGCACGTATCCTGCACCTCACCAACGTGTGCGACGGAAGGCGCGGCGTCTATGGGCGGGAACCAAGGTAATACCGGCGCCGGACCGAATCCGGCACTAGCAAAGGAGCTGTGATCGCTATGCCACTCGTCCCCCTGAAGCCCGTGCTCGATGCCGCTAAGGCTAACGGCTATGCACAGGGTGCGTTCAACGTGAACGCGGTCTGCCAGGCCAAGGCCGCCATCGAGGTGCATGAGATGTTCCGCAGCCCGGTCATCCTGCAGGGTGCCGACCTCGCCAACGCCTTCATGGGCGGTCGCGCCGACTTTGCCAACGGCACCGTTGAGGACAAGATTCGCGGCGCCAAGAACATCGGCGACGCTGTTAAGAAGTATGGCGAGAACTCCCCGGTGCCGGTGGTGCTCCACCTCGACCACGGCCGTGACATGGAGTCCGTCAAGGCAGCTATCGCCGGCGGCTACACCTCGGTCATGATCGACGGCTCGTCGCTGCCCTTTGAGGAGAACAAGGAGCTCACCCGCGAGGTCGTTAAGTACGCCCACGAGCGCGGCGTCTCCGTCGAGGGCGAGCTCGGCGTGCTCGCCGGCGTGGAGGACCACGTCTTCGCGGCTTCCTCGACTTACACCAACCCGCTTTCCGCCGTTGAGTTCGTGCGCGACACCGGCTGCGACGCGCTCGCCATTTCCTACGGCACCATGCACGGTGCCTCCAAGGGCAAAAACGTCAAGCTCCGCCGCGAGATCCCCATCGCCATCCGCGAGTGCCTGGCGCACGAGAACCTCGACTGCGCGCTCGTGAGCCACGGCTCCTCGACCGTCCCGCAGTACATCGTGCGCGAGATCAACGAGCTCGGCGGCACGATCGGCGAGGCCCACGGCATTCCGGTGGCCGAGCTCATCGACGCCATCCCCGCGGGCATCAACAAGATCAACGTCGATACCGACATCCGCCTTGCCGTGACGCGCAACATGCGTGAGCTCTTCGAGCGCGAGCCCGAGCTCAAGGAGAGCTCGCTCTCCGGTGTCTGGCAGCTTCTCGACGAGAAGCGCGACCAGTTTGACCCGCGCGCCTTCCTGCCGCCGGTCTATGACCTCGTTATGTACGGCACCGTGGCAGACGACGCCCAGGCAAAGCTCGTTGCCGCCATCGAGGCGGGCGTCAAGGAGGCGGTGGGCACGCTCATCGTCCAGTTTGGTAGCTACGGCAAGGCGCCGCTCGTTGAGGTCGCCACGCTCGACGAGATGGCTGAGCGCTACGCGAAGGCAGGGAAGTAATCATGGCAGGTAAGAACATCCTCGTGATGCACGGCGGCGGCCCGACGGCTGTCATCAACGCATCGCTTTACGGCATCGTCGCCGAGGGCAAGGCCCATTCCGAGATCGCGCACGTCTACGGCGCGCACGGCGGCCCCTCCGGTCTTATGAACGGCACCCTCATCGACCTCAGCTCGATGGATGACTCCGAGCTCGTGCGCCTGCGCGACGCGCCGGGTTCCGCCATCGGCACGGGTCGCGACGCGCTCGCCGGTCATTACCCGGCTATGGTCGAGCTGCTCGTCAAGAACAAGATCGACATCGTGATGCCCACCGGCGGCAACGGCACGATGAACACCTGCGCTCTTCTGCAGGAGGCCATAAACGAGGCCGGTGTGGACATCCAGGTCATCGGCGTGCCCAAGACCATGGACAACGACATCGCCGAGATCGACCATGCGCCGGGCTACGGCAGCGCCGCGCGTTACGCCGCCCAGAGCGTGGGCGAGGTGTGCTGCGACGTGCACAGTATGCCCATCCACATCGTGGTCGTCGAGGTCATGGGTCGTGCCGCCGGCTGGGTTGCGGCGGCGACCGCGCTCGCCGAGACCTGCGGTCAGGGCGGCCCCGACCTCATCTATATGCCCGAGCGCGCCTTTGACCAGGATGCCTTCCTCGCTGACTGCCAGCGCATCATCGACACCAAGGGCGGCGGCGTGGTCGTGGCGAGCGAGGGTTTGCACTATGCGGACGGCACCCCCATCGTCGAGCCGGTTATGGAGGTCGAGCGCGCTACCTACTACGGTGACGTCTCCTCGCACCTGTCGAACCTCATCATCAAGCACCTCGGCTACAAGGCCCGCTCCGAGAAGCCCGGTCTGCTCGGCCGCGCCTCTACGGCGCTCCGGAGTGAGTCGGACGTGCGCGAGGCCGAAGAGGTCGGACGCGCCGCGGTGCGCGCCGCTCTCGCGGGCGAGACCGGCAAGATGGTCGGCATCCAGCGCATCCCGGGCGACGTGTACGGCATCGAGACGAATCTCATCGATGTCGAGCGCGTTCGCATGATCGAGCGTCTGCTGCCCGATACGTTCATCAACGAGGCGGGCAATGGCGTTACGCCCGAGTTCAAGACCTGGGCTGCACCCCTTGTGGGCGAGCTGCCGCGCTTCGTGAGCTTCCTGTAAGAGCGGAACCGAAGGAGACCGGCGTATGAAACATATCTTTCTGAACCTCAAACGCTTTGATATCAAGCCCGAGCTGGGCGGCGTGAATCGCTTGGCCGAGCCCGAGCGCTGGGGCGAGGCCGTGACCTCGTCTATCAAGGAGGTTGCGAGCCGCTATGCGGACGCGGAGTTTGCCGCGTTTCTGCCCGAGGCGCATCTTACGAGCGCCGTTGCGGGCGCTGAGGGCTCGCCTCTGGGCGTGGGCTGCCAGGGCGTGCACACCGCCGACACCGCCCCGGGCGGCAACTTTGGCGCGTTCACGACGCTGCGCACCGGCAACGCCGTGGCCCAGCTCGGCTGCACCTGGGCGCTTATCGGCCACTGCGAGGAGCGCATGAACCTGCGCGCCATCATGGGTGAGGCCGGCGCGGACCCGGAGGCCGTTGAGGCCGCGGTCAACCGCATCCTCGCCCGCGAGGTCGCCGCGGCTCAGGCTGCGGGTCTCAAGGTGCTCTTCTGCATGGGCGAGCGCGAGGAAGAGGTCGACCGTTGGGACGAGGTGCTCGCCACGCAGGTGCGCGAGGGTCTCGCCGAGGCGGACCTCGCCGGCGTGCGCGTTGCCTACGAGCCCGTGTGGAGCATCGGTCCGGGCAAGACCCCCGCAGACGCTCCGTACATCCAGAAGGTCGCCCGTCTCATCAAAGAGACGGTACCGGGAGTCGACGTGGTATACGGCGGTGGCCTCAAGGCCGATAACGCCGAGATGCTCGCCGGTATCCCCGAGATCGACGGCGGCCTCATCGCCCTCACGCGCTTCACCGGCGAGATTGGCTTCTATCCGGAGGAGTACGCCGAGATCGTTGACCTGTACATGAACGCGTAGACACGCATACCAACCATTGGCAACCAGCGGGTTTTACGACAGAAAGGAACCGCTATGCATCTTGATTTCGAGTGGGGCACCGGCATGATGGGAGCCGAGCTCCCCGATAACACCGATGTCTTTGTCACCGGCGAGACCGTAAAGGACCCCGAGTGCCTGCCGCAGGACTGGGATAGCCTGTACGCCGCCACCCTCGAGAGCATCCGCAACCCCATCGGCATGGATCCGCTCGCCTCCTATGCCGGCCCGGGCAAAAAGGTCGTCATCGTCATTCCCGACATCGTGAAGGGCGGCACCCAGCCTACCGCGCACCGCAAGGTCGCCATCCGTGCCTGCCTGGACGAGCTCTTCGCCCACGGCGTCAAGCACGATGACGTGCTTCTGCTCTTCTCCAACGGCCTGCATCCGCGCACCTCGACCGCCGAGGCCAAGCAGATTCTCGGTCTTGACCTCTACAACGAGTTCGAGGGCACGGGCCAGATCACGAGCCACGACTCCGAGGACTACGATCACCTCGTCGACCTCGGCTTCACGCCGCAGGGCGACCACGTGATCATGAACAAGTACGTCTACGACGCCGACATCGCCATCCTCATCGGCCACACGCAGGGCAACCCCTACGGCGGCTACTCGGGCGGCTATAAGCACTGCGCTACCGGCATCACCCACTGGAAGAGCATCTCCGCTCATCACGTTCCGCGCGTCATGAGCCGTCCCGACTTTGTGCCCGTTTCCACCTCTTCCCTCATGCGCGACAAGTTCGACCAGCAGGGCATGTTCATGGAAGAGAAGATGGGCAAGAAGTTCTTCTGCGTGGACGCGGTGCTCGACACCTGGAGCCGCCAGATCGCCATCTTCTCGGGTTACGCCGCCGAGATGCAGCCCATCGCCTGGGAGCTCGCCGACAAGCGCACCTACGTGCACTGGGCCGAGAAGAAGTACGACATCGTGGTCATGGGCATGCCCACGAACTTCCACTACGGCGACGGCATGGGCACCAACCCCATCCAGATGATGCAGGCCGTCTCTGCCCAGGTCATCCGCCACAAGCGCATCCTCTCCGACCATTGCGTCTTTGTGATTGCGAGCTACTGCAACGGCTGGTTCCATGACGAGCGCTGGCCGTACCTGCGCGAGCAGTGGGAGCTGTGGCAGTCCGACAAGATGAACACGCTCGACGAGATGATCAAGTACGGCGAGTACTTCGCTACCAACCAGGAGTACATCCGCAAGTACCGCTTCGCGAACGCGTTCCATCCGTTCCATGGCTTCAGCATGATGACCTGCGGCAACCTCGCCGAGAAGTACCTCGCTGCCACCTACATCGTGGGCGCGCAGAAGCCGGGCATCGCCCGCACCATGGGCCTCAAGACCCGCCCGACCTTCGAGGAGGCCATCGCCGACGCCACGCGCAAGTACACCGACGGCAACCCCAACATCCTGGCGCTGCCGCACGCGTACAACCGCGCCGTGCCGCACCTGTGCATGAAGGACCCCTCGCAGAACAGCCACTTCATGGATGACGCTCCGGCGCATCCCTGCGGCTGCTAGTAACGCTTTGGAGCTGTCTGGGCCGGGCATATGCCCCGTGCTCAGACAGCTTCGCTTTGCGAAGAACTGCGCGCGGAGCATATGCCCGGCCAGCCAGCCTGCACGGTTGCTTGAGCAGGACTGATTCCGTCGACGTGATTGTTCGCCCGCACGTTTACGCCTTCCTGGAATAGGACCTAAACGTTGCTGAGAGTTCGGACGTGTCCGCCGCGCGCAGTTCTTCGCGCGCAGCGAGAAGCTGTTTGAGCACGGTGGACACGTCCGAACTCCTCCGATACGAATTGGAGCTTCACATGCTCGATCTGAACATCAAGTTCGCTGAGAAGTTCGTTTCAACCGACGAGCTGGATGCCTACGCCGCTGCGCACGCTGACGTGCTCGCGCGCTGTCAAGCGGGCGAGGAGCGCTACGCTGACTCCCAGGGCTGGCTTGACGTGGACGAGTGGGCGGGGCCCGAGATTCTCGACCGTACCGAGAAGCTCGCCGCGCACATCCGTGAGATTGCCGACACCTTCGTGATCATCGGCGTCGGCGGTTCCAACAACTCCGCCCGCGCCGTGGTGGAGGCCACGCACCCGAGCGGTGCGCGCATCGTCTACGCGGGCAACACGCTTTCCGCCTATGAGCTCAACCGGGTTATCGAGGAGCTCGAGGGGCATGAAGTGGTCATCGACTGCATCGCCAAGAACTTCGAGACGCTCGAGCCCGGTTCCTCGTTCCGCCTGCTCCGTCAGTACCTTGTTAAGCGCTATGGACGTGAGGAGGCCGCCCGCCGCATCGTCTGCTGCGGCACCATTGGCTCGCCGCTCGAAGACCTCTGCCATGCGGAGGGCTACACCTTCGTGCCGTTTGCGACCAACGTAGGCGGCCGCTACACCGCGCTCACCGAGGTCCATCTGCTGCCGCTTGCCGTTGCCGGGGCAGACATCCGCGCCCTTGCCGCCGGTGCCAAGAAGATGCAGGAGCTCTGCCGCTGCTCCGACAGTGTCTCCAACTCCGCATGGCGCTATGCCTGCGCGCGCAACATCCTGTGGGACCGCGGCTACCGCGTCGAGCTTCTTGGTTTCTTTGAGCCGCGTTTCCGCTGGTTCTCCAAGTGGTGGGAGCAGCTCTTTGCCGAGAGCGAGGGTAAGGACGGCAAGGGCATTTTCCCCTCGTCGCTCGAATGCTCTGAGGAGATGCACTCGCTCGGCCAGTACGCTCAGGACGGCACCCATCAGCTCTTTGAGACCTTCATCGACCTCACGACGCCCGGCGAGGGCGATAGCCTGGTCTTAGGTGGCACGGATGTTGCCGATGCCTTTGGGTATCTCGACGGCAAGGATTTTTGGGACATCAACAAGGCGAGCTTTACCGCCACGCGTGCGGCGCATGCCGAGGTCCTGCCCGTCTTCACGCTCGAGATCGACCGCATCGATGAGGAGCACTTCGGTATGCTGTTCTACTGGTTTGCCTTTGCATGCTATGCTTCTGGTAGTCTGCTGGGTGTGAATCCATTCGATCAGCCCGGCGTAGAAGCCTATAAGCGCCTTATGTTCGAGGCGCTGGGGAAATAGAGAAAGGATTTCTTTCATGAAGGACGTTAAGCTGCTGTGCGCTGCTGGCACCTCCACCCAGGTGCTCGCCAAGAAGGTTCAGGAGACCGCCGACAACCTCGGTCTCGAGATGCACGTGACCGCTGGCCCTGTCACCGGTGACGACGAGGTCGCTACTGCCGACCTTCTGCTCCTCACCCCGCAGGTTGAGTTCAAGCTCGACCTTGTCAAGGTCACGTATCCCGAGAAGAAGATCGCCGTCATCGACCCGGAGGCCTTCGCCTCCGCTGATGCCCAGGCCATCATCGCTCAGATCAACAAGGAGCTCGGCGCCTAAGTCCGGCTGAATCTTGCCAAGCCTTTTGGTATCCGCCCCGCACGCGATGGGGTAGATACGTTGCGGACCAAAAAGTGATTGCGGACGGAATACATCTGCGTTCCGTCCGCAATCTTGTTGTGGGCGCTGTTGTGGTGCGCTGAAACGGGGAGATCATGGGAAAGACGCTCTATCTTGATTGCACAAACGGCATCAGCGGCGATATGACCGTCGCTGCCCTGCTTGACTTGGGTGCCAACGAGGCGCGTCTGCGTGACGCGCTGGCGAGCCTGCCCGTTTCGGGATATGAGGTGCGCATCAGTCGCGTAAAGAAAGCCGGAATCGACTGCTGCGATTTTGACGTCGTGCTCGATGCGGCGCACGAGAACCATGACCACGACATGGCCTATCTGCACGGTGAGAGCGGTGAGCACCATCATTCCCGTGACCATGTGTGCTGCCACGAGCATACCCACAATCATGTCCACTCCCATGAGCTGGGAAAAGATTACGATCACCATTGCGACCACGAGCATGATCACGGACATAGTCACGGGAACCACGGCCATGAGCACGCCCATCACCATCATCACGAGCATCGTGGCCCCGCTGACATAGATGCGATCATCGATGCTGGCCAGCTTGCGCCGCGTGCCCGTGACCTTGCGCACCGCATGGTCGACGTAATTGCCCATGCGGAGGCCAAGGCCCACGCCGTCCCCCTCTCTGAGGTGCACTTCCACGAGGTGGGGGCCATCGACTCTATCGTTGATATCGTGTCGGTGGCGGTGCTTCTTGACGACCTGGATATCGACCGCGTTATCGTTCCGCGCTTGGTGGACGGACACGGCACCATCCGCTGCCAGCACGGCGTCATCCCCGTTCCGGTTCCTGCGACCCTCAATATCGTCGAGGCCCACGGCCTGCCGCTTTCGGTCTCTGATGTCGAAGGCGAGCTGGTGACGCCCACCGGTGCCGCTATCGTTGCCGCCACGAGGGCCGAGCATGTGCTTCCTGAGCCGTTTAGGGTGGTCAAGACGGGTCTTGGTGCGGGCAAGCGCACCTATGAGTGCCCGAGCATCCTGCGCGCGATGCTGATCGAGGAGCTTCCTGGTGAGGGCGATCCTGCGCCTGCGACGAGCGCTTCGTTTACGGGCAATCCGCTTGCGGCGCCTACCATTGGGGCCGACGCGCCTACGCAGGTCGTCCGTTTGGAATGCGATATCGACGACGCGACGGGGGAGGAGCTCGCGTACGCCGCGGAGCGCATCCGTGAGGCAGGCGCGCGCGAGGTCCACTGGGCGCCGATCTTCACCAAGAAGGAGCGCCCTGCGTGGCAGCTTCAGGTTGTCGCCGCTGCCGGCGACGTTGCCGCTGTGGAGCATGTCATCTTTGCCGAGACAACTACCATCGGCGTTCGTCGTTGGGTGTGTGAGCGCACGGTGCTTGCGCGCGAAGAACTTACGGTCGAGACGCCCTGGGGCGAGGTTCGCGCTAAGCGAGCGACGCTTCCCAACGGCTCTGCGCGCGTGAAGCCCGAGTATGCGGACTGCGCGCGTATTGCGCGGGCCGAGGGCGTGCCGCTGCGCGCGGTTATCGACGCCGCGACGCGCGCATAGGGATTGCGCTTATCGCCTACGCCCACCGGCTGCGATCGCCGTTTGCAGAAGACGGGTACATCCGGCGCCTCACCAAGGACACACGGGGTATAACCTTTCCAAGCCACGAAGCGTCCTGGCCGCCTGCGAGCGAGCGGGCGAGTGCGAGGGAAGGAGTCCGGTATGTCTCAGAACCAGAAGATGCTCAAGGTCGCGAGCTTCATTACGCTTCTCGCTGCGTTTGGCATGGCAGCGGACTCGGTCATGACGCTTGCGTTTGCCAACACCGGTCCCGGTCTTTTGCTCGCCATCTGCGTAATCGTGCAGTGCCTGCTCGATGCGGTCATGGGCGTGTGGGGCATCGCCGCCGCCAACAAGCCTACGCGCAGCGTCGAGACGCCGTTTGTGGGCCTCAACTGGCTAGCTCTTGTGCTAAACGTGGTGGCGGTGGTGGTGACCGTGCTCATCGGTGGTTTCCCGTGGGCGCCGATCCTTAACGCCATCGTGGTCTTCTTCTACTTCTTCTACGCACGCAACGTCCGGGAGGAGGCGCTCGACTGATCGGGACGCCTGCGCCGGCACATATCATATGGGTACAATGGGGGTGCCGCCTTCGGGCGGCGCCCTTTGTTTTGGTCAAGTCGCAGCGCCTGCGCCGCGCCGCTTCGTGAGAAAGGTCTCCCATGAAGGTCCTTATTGCATCCGATATTCACGGCTCCGCCTACTGGGCGGAGCGCCTGGCTGAGGCCATCGAGGCCGAGCAACCCGACCGCATCGTCCTTCTGGGCGACCTTCTCTACCACGGGCCGCGTAACGACCTGCCGCGCGATTATGCGCCCAAGCGTGTGATTCCGATCCTGAACCGCCTAGCTGAGCAGGGCAACCTCATCGCCGTACGCGGCAACTGCGACGCCGAGGTAGACCAGATGGTGCTCGACTTCCCCTGCATGGCAGACTATGCCGAGCTCATCGACGAGGATGGCCGCGCGCTCTTCCTCACGCACGGCCACGTCTTTGGGGCGGGGTTCCACAACAGCGTAGACAACCTGCCCGCGCTCGCCGCAGGGTCCGCCATCGTCTACGGCCACACGCATGTGAAGGTGAACGAGCAGGTGCCCGGGCATCCGGCCATCTGGGCGTTCAACCCCGGCAGCGTCTCAATTCCCAAGGACGGCAGCCACAGCTATGGCATCTACGTGAGCGGCTGGCCGGCGGATGAGGCGTTTCGTCACGTCGTGCTTGAGGAGGCGTAAGGACATGCTCGATCGCTTTGGAGGGACGATGCGCAGGCCCGAGCGCGACCAGAGCACGCGCGCGGATGCACAGGCGGAGTTCGACCGCCTGACCGAGATTATCTGGCGTCTGCGTCAGCCTGACGGGTGTCCCTGGGACCGCGAGCAGACGCACGAGAGCATTGCCCAGAACATGATTGAGGAGGCCTACGAGGCCGTCGAATGCATCGAGGCGGGCGACACGGCACATTTGCGCGAGGAGCTTGGTGACGTCCTCATGCAGGTCATGCTGCATGCGCAGATTGCCGCTGACGCGCATGAGTTCACCATCGCCGATGTGGTGCGCGAGCTTTCCGACAAGCTCGTGCGGCGCCATCCCCACGTGTTTGGCAAGCGTGCCGCGGGGAATGCGGACGAGGTGCTCGACATCTGGGACCAGGTGAAAAGCGACGAGCGAGCCCAAACGGGGGAGGGCGCCGAGCGGCCCCAGGGGCTTCTCGACAGCGTGCCCAAGGCGTTTCCTGCCCTTATGCAGGCGCAGAAGGTGTCAAAGCGCGCCGCCAAGGTGGGCTTTGAGTGGAAAACCGTCGATGACGTGTGGGACGAGGTTGACGCCGAGCGCGCGGAGTTTTTGGCGGAGGCGCCGGGCAGCACCGAGCGCGAGCTCGAGTTTGGCGACATGCTCTTTGCGCTCGTGAACGTGGCGCGCCGTGAGGGCATCGATGCCGAGCGCGCCCTGCGTGCGAGCACCGAGAAGTTCCGCCGGCGCTGGGCGGCCATCGAGGAGGCTGCGTTTTACGCTGGCATCCCGGTTGAGAATCTCTCGACCGAGCAGCTGAATGCCATGTGGGATGCGATCAAAGCTGCGGAGCGTGAGGAGCGCGCAAAACAATCGGGAATCGACGATTCTGCTGCCTAAAACTCGGGACAACGGGCATACTGACAAAAGTTTAGTCAGGCTAACCTTTAGCCGCGCCTGATGTCTTCGAGAAAGGAAGATACGATGAGCGAGATTCTAGATGTCTACGGGCGCGAGGTGCTCGACTCGCGCGGCAACCCCACCGTTGAGGTGGAGGTTGTGCTGGCGGACGGGTCGTTCGGCCGCGCTATGGTTCCCTCCGGTGCCTCCACGGGCGCTTTTGAGGCAGTTGAGTTGCGTGACGGCGACAAGGGTCGCTACCTCGGCAAGGGCGTGACCCGCGCTGTCGACCACGTCAACAAGGAGTGCGCCGAGGCCGTGATTGGCATGGACGCCTTTGACCAGCGCGCCGTCGACGCCGCCCTTATCGCGGCGGATGGGACCCCCAACAAGGGCAACCTCGGTGCGAACGCGATCCTGGGCGTGTCGCTTGCCGTCGCGCGTGCCGCGGCGCAGTCGGCAGGCCTCGAGCTCTTTAGCTACCTCGGCGGCGTGAACGCGCACACCCTGCCCACGCCCATGATGAACATCCTGAACGGCGGCGTGCACGCCGACAACAACGTTGACTTCCAGGAATTCATGATCATGCCGGTGGGCGCTCCCAACTTTGCCGAGGGTCTGCGCTGGTGCGCCGAGGTCTACCACACGCTGAAGAGCGTCCTCAAGGAGTCTGGCCACGCCACAGGCGTGGGCGACGAGGGCGGCTTTGCCCCCGACCTTGCCACCAACGAGGAGCCGCTGGAGTACATCGTGCGCGCCATCGAGGCCGCGGGCTACAAGCCGGGCGACGACTTTATGATCGCTATGGATCCGGCAACGACCGAGCTCTATAACGCCGAGACCGGCACCTATGAGCTCAAGGGCGAGGGCCGCACTCTCACCACGGACGAGATGATCGACTACTGGGCGGCGCTCGTGGAGAAGTACCCCATCATCTCGATTGAGGACGGTCTTGCTGAGGAGGACTGGGACGGCTGGGTCAAGCTCACCGAGCGCCTGGGCAAGAAGGTCCAGCTTGTGGGCGACGACCTCTTTGTTACCAACACCGAGCGCCTTGCCAAGGGCATCGAGCTCGGTGCGGCAAACGCCATCCTCGTCAAGGTGAACCAGATCGGTACGCTTACCGAGAGCCTCGAGGCAATCGAGATGGCCAAGCGCGCCGGCTACGCCTGCATCGTTTCCCACCGCTCGGGCGAGACCGAGGACACCACCATCGCGGACATTGCCGTGGCTACCAACGCCGGCCAGATCAAGACGGGTGCACCCTGCCGCAGCGACCGCATCGCCAAGTACAACCAGCTGATCCGCATTGAGGACGGACTCTTCCAGTCCGCCTCCTACGCGGGCAGAAGCGCGTTCTACAATCTCAGGTAGCGGCCACGCTGCGCATCTGAGTGCCAAAGCCGCACGTAGCGGGCGGATGGGGAGGCGCGAGCCACAAGCCCCATCCGCCCATCACATGTGCGGCGCGCCCTTGTGGTATAACAATCTCGCGCATACACACCACAATCGCAGCAAGGCGCTCATGAACGATTTCCGCAATAACGCATCTCGCGCGGCCTCGACGCGCTCCGGTGTCCCCTCGGACGCTGGCGCTACCGGCAACCTCGCCGAAGCCGCTCGCCGTGCGAACGGCCGCCCAACGCGCCGGCGCGCCGCAGATGCGCGCGGCGGCACGAAGGCTGCCGCCGGAGGGCGCCGTCGCTTTGGCGGCAGAGACACCGCGGCGTCTTCTGCCCAGTCCGCGCCGCGCGCAGCCCGCCGCAAGGCCGATGCCGCGCGGCCCTCGGCCGCCCAGGGAAGCGCGCGCACCCGCGCCGCCGCCGGTCGCGGCTCTGCTGCTTCCGCTCGCGCTGCCCGCACCGAGGCCCGCCGTGGTGCGCTCATGCGCTATGCGAGCGATAACCGCGTCGTTCGCGCTATCTATACCATCACAACGGGTCCGTATCGCCTGTTCTTCTACCTCGGCGTCATCCTCGTGGTGGGGCTCAGCCTCTACTTCCCGCTGCGCGACCTCTACACCGCCCACCGCACGGGCGAGATTTTGCGCCAGCAGCAGGAGATCCGCGACGCGTACAACGAGAAGCTCCAGGGCGAGGTGAACAAGCTCCTCTCCACCGAGGGCATCGAGGACACCGCGCGCGAGAACCTCGGTCTGGTTAAACCCGGCGAGACGGCAATCGATATCGTCGGGCTCGACGATGAGGAGCCCGAGCCAGCTGAGGATGCTGAGGGCGCCGACGCCGCTGCGGACGCTGATACGCCCGATGCGGCCGATACCACAGCCGATGCGGACAATCCCGATGCAACCAACACCGACGCCGCAGCAGATGCCGCGGAGCAGGGGGACGCCGCCGGGGCAGATGCCGCGGGGGAGCCGGATGCCGCCGCACCCGAGCCCGAGACACCCGCCGAGCCCACAACAAGCGCCGAGGCGGAGGCCGCCGAGCGCGCGGTTGTCGAGGATGCACCGTGGTACATCCAGCTGCTCGATGCCATCTTCTTCTACCAAGGGACCTCCGGTCAGAAGGTCACCTCGACGGGGTCTTCGTCCTCATAGGTCACCCGGCGCCAAAGCTCATACAAGGAGGTTCTCACGATGGAGAATGCGCCCACTATGCACCGCGTAGCCGCGATTGATTTGGGTACGGTCTCGTCGCGCCTGTCGCTTGCCGAGGTGGCGGGCGGCACGGTGCTCTCTGCACGCAAGCACACCGAGATCACGGACCTCGGACAGGGGGTCGACGCCACAGGGCGCTTTGACGAGGCCGCCGTCGAGCGCGTTGCCACGGCTTGCGCCACCTTTGTGGAGGAGGCCCGCGCGTTTGGGGCAGAGGCAATATCGACGACGCTCACGAGCGCGGCGCGCGATGCTCAAAACGCCGAGGAGCTTCTCGGGCGCCTGCGCGACCTTGGCCTCATCCCTCAGATCATCCCCGGCGAGGTGGAAGCGCGCCTCACGTTTTATGGCGTTGCACACGACTTCCCGGGCGAGCGCATAGCCGTTGCGGACTCCGGCGGCGGTTCGACCGAGATCGTGGTGGGAAGCTACCTGCCGGAGCAGGGCTCGCTTGAGCTCGAGCGCGTGCAGTCGCTCGACATCGGCTGCCGCCGCGTGACCGACCGCTTCCTGCCGGGTGACCCGCCCTTGGGGGCGGACATTCTTGCCGCGGGCCGTTGGGCACGCGAGCAGTTCGAGGCTTATTGGGCAACCGCCCCGCAGCGCCCTGATCGCTTGGTTGCTGTGGGTGGAACCGTCACCACGCTGGTGGCGCTCACGCACGAGCTGGTGCCCTACGATGCATCCTTTGTGCACCTGCATGCGCTGACGGCGCTCGAGGTGGAGCGCGCCATCGACCGCATGCGCAAGCTCCCGGCGTCGGAGATCGCTCAGCTTCCGGGTATCCAGCCCAAGCGCGCCCCTGTTATGCTGGCGGGCGCGGTCGTCATCCGCGAGCTCATGCGCGCCGGCGGCTACGACGAGCTCACCGTAAGCGAGAACAGCCTGCTTGCGGGTGCGGCCTCCACTATCGGCGAGGCGCTTGCCGGTGAGCGTCCCGTTGTGGGCTGGACGCCGGAGCTCTCGCACGAGCGGTAGCGCGGCGGGCGGGTTTTCGCTATACTTCCCCCTACGGGCGATTGGCGCAACGGTTAGCGCAGGTGCTTTACACGCACAAGGCTGGGGGTTCGAATCCCTCATCGCCCACCAGCAAACGATAAGGCCCCCGACCAGCTCGGGGGCCTTTTTGCTACCGTGCTGGCGTTGTCGTTTGCAGCCGCTAGAACGTGACCGTGTGCGGCTCGGCGGTAAACGACGAGAACGTGGCGGTGGCGTTCTCGAGCGCGAACACCTCGCAGTTGCCGTCATCGGCGGCGTACATACCGGCGAGCTCGGGGTGCTCGTCAAGCACTGCCTGACGTGCCTCGACGCGGTCATCGACCACCGCATCGGCCTCGATGCGCAGCCACGACCCGTCGTCGCCCATGGCGCAGATCGCCACGCGCGGATGGGCGAGCATCTGGTCCGAGACCGGCTTTACCTTGCCGGTTTGGATGTAGAGGCGCCCCTCGAACTTGGCGATGGTGCCAAAGGGGCGGACCTGCGGGTTGCCCGCGGCGTCCACCGTGGCGAGGAAATAGGTCTTGTTCTTCTTGAGGTAGGCCAGAACCTCATCCATGCGCTGCTCCTTTCCGACGCGTACCAACACATCCCTTATACCCGGGATACGCGGCAGCCGTGATGAGGAGCTACGCACCGGAGAGGCTGGCCGCGTCCGGTTAGCCCTCGATGCCCGCAAATTCCGTCTGACGGAGCGCCTCATAAAGCACGATGGCTGCGGCGTTGGAGAGGTTGAGGGCGCTGATGCGCCAGTCGTTGGGGTCGACAAAGTTGCCGCAAATGTCCTGCTGGCGCAGCGCGGCGTGGTCGAGGTCCTCGTCGGCGGGGTGCTTCCAGCTCTCGGCATTGGCAAGCGATGCGCCGTCCGGCAGCATTGGGATGCGCTCGCAGCGCTCGGCGTACGCGGCGAGCAACTCCTCGGAAAGACCGGCGCTCTCCTTGCCAAGCACGAGATAGTCGCCGTCACGGTAGGTGGCGTCGCTGTAGATGCGCCGCGCCTTTTTGGTAAGAAAGTGGAGCCGCTTTGCGCCAGCGGGCGTGTCGAGCCCCTCGCCGCGGAGGAACTCCTCCCACGAACCCCAAACGTGCACGTCGAGGTTCTCCCAGTAACCCAGCCCCGCACGTTTGAGCGCGCGGTCGTCGAGCGAGAAGCCCAAGGGCTCCACAAGGTGCAGACGCGTCCCGGTGACCACGCAGGTGCGCCCGATGTTGCCAGTGTTGGCGGGAATCTCGGGTTCTACGAGCACAAGGTTGAACATGCTAGCGTACCTCGTAGGGCGAATCCTCGCCGCGGCTAAACGCCATGAGCGCGCCCACGCTCGAGCGCACCATGTGGCGCACGTCTTCGTTGGTGTAAAACGCCATGTGCGGCGACACGATGACGTTTGGCAGAGCGTCCAGAATCGCACGGTCTCGGTTGGGGAGCACGTCGCGTGATTTGTCGAGGTAATAGAGATTGGACTCGTGCTCGATGGTGTCGAGCGCGGCGCCTCCCAGGTGGCCCGACTCGAGCGCGTCGATAAGCGCGGCGGTATCGACGAGCAGACCGCGCGCCGCATTCACGAGCACCGCGCCCTCGCGCATGCGGGCGAGCTCGGGCGCACCGATCATATGGTGGTTCTCGGGCAGGCCCGGCGCGTGGAGGGTCACCACGTCGGAGGAGGAGAGCAGCGTGTCGAGGTCGGTGTACGTGGCGAGCCCGCGCACACCATCACGCGGATACGGGTCGCAGGCGAGGATGCGGCAGCCAAAGCCGGTGAGCTCGCGGATCACACACGAGCCGATGGCGCCCGTGCCCACCACGCCCACGGTGCACGACGAGAGGGCGCGGCCCAGCTTGCCAGTGAGCGAGAAGTCCTGCGCGGCCGCCTGGCGAAACACGAGCTTGGCGCGACGGAGCGCCATCAGGATGAGCATGATGGTGTAGTCGGCGACGCCCTCAGGCGGGTACGCCGAGTGGGCGATGCGGATCCCCAGCTTGCGCGCGTGGTCGATGTCGATATGGTCAACGCCGATGGAGCGCGTGGCGATGGCGCGGATGCCGAGCTCGTGGTAGCGGTCGAGGAGCTCGGGCGTCATGGGATTGGTGATGATGGAGAGTGCCTCGGCGCCCTCGGCCAGATGCGCGTTCTCAAGCGTGGGGTACTCCGCGGTCCAGCCAAACTCAAAGCCCGCCTCGCGCGCGAGCTCCTCCAGGTAGCCGAGCTCGTCAAAGGGGCGCAGCGCATAGGCAAAGAGTTTCATGAGGGTCCTTCCTAAACGGTTTCGATTCGGTGGATGCAGATGGTGCGTGCGCTATCGTACTACAGGGTCTCCACCCAGTGCAGGGGGTAGCGCTCCCAGTAGGCGCGATAGGTCTTAGCGTCCGGCGCGAAGTCAATCTGGTACAGGCGAAAATCGACGTCGATGTCGCGCGGCGTCCAGTGTTCGCGATAGGTGTAACGGTAGGTCATGCCGAGCCGCTGCATGACGTAGCCGCTGTGGGGGTTGAGCACGTCGTGCGTGGCGGTGACAAAGGGAAAGCCCGCTGATCGTGCAGCCTCAACGACGGCGCGCGCTGCCTCAGCAACATAGCCGCGGCGCCAGTGGGCGGGCAAGAGCCCGTAGCCAAGGTCGAGCGCGTCGTTTTGGCTGTCGATGTTCGCGTAGCCAATCGGCGCGCCCGCCAGCTCGGCGTCGCCGCCGCCCGCCGTGGCGCCGTCCTTCAGGCAGATGGCAAAGCGAAGGTCAAGCGGCGTGCCGTACTTGCCTCGCTCGCCGGCATCGGCCGCACGGTACCAACGCAGGTACTCCTTCTCAAGATGAGCGAGCGCATCCGCCTTGCTAACCATGGGGCCCGCCGGCACAAAGCGCATCTCGTCCTCATGCGAGAAGAGCTCGTAGATAAAATCGGCGTCATCGGGTGTGAAGCGCCTTAGCACCAAGCGGTCGGTCGTGAGCGTGGGCGCGGGCATGCGGTGGTCCTTTCGTCTTGAAAGCGGCATGCGAGTGCGTGTCGCTGCGATTATAGCTACAATACACCAGGCCGATGACGGGCGACGTTGCCTCGTCGGCTGTGCGCGGGCACGTCTCGCGCCTTGCAATCCAACGAAAGGGACCGCATGCCTACTCTCGCGGAGAACGTCTCCTCGCGGCGCACGTTCGCCATCATCTCGCACCCGGACGCGGGCAAGACCACGCTTACCGAGAAGCTTCTGCTCTACACCGGCACCATCCAGTCCGCTGGTTCGGTCAAGGGTAAGAGCTCCGCCAAGCACGCGGTGTCCGACTGGATGGATATCGAGAAGCAGCGCGGCATCTCCGTCACCTCGTCGGTGCTGCAGTTTACCTACAAGGGCTGCTGTGTGAACATCCTCGACACGCCGGGCCACCAGGACTTTTCCGAGGACACCTATCGCACCCTTATGGCGGCCGACGCCGCGGTCATGGTCATCGACGGCGCCAAGGGCGTCGAGGCCCAGACCGTGAAGCTCTTCAAGGTCTGCGCCCTGCGCGGCATCCCCATCTTCACCTTTGTGAACAAGCTCGACCGCGAGACACGCGATCCCTTTGACCTTATGGAAGAGATCGAGGACGTACTCGGCATCGGAACGTATCCCATGAACTGGCCCATCGGCAACGGCAGGACGTTTCGCGGCGTATTTGACCGCGCGAGCCGCCGCGTGCTCGCTTTTGAGGGCGACGGCCGTGCGAACGCCGCCAAGAAGGTGGCCGAGGTCGAGGCCGAGCTCGGCGATCCGGCGCTCGACGCGCTCATTGGCGAGGAGAACCACAAGAACCTGATGGACGACATCGAGCTGCTCGACGGCGCGGACCACGAGTTCGACCTCGAGGCGGTGCGCACGGGCAAGCTCTCGCCGGTCTTCTTTGGCTCTGCCCTCACCAACTTTGGCGTGGAGCCGTTCTTGGCCGATTTTCTGCGCCTGGCGCCCGCGCCCGGGGCGCATACCGACGCGCTTACGGGCGAGGCCGTGGATCCCATCGCAGACGAGTTCTCGGGCTTTGTCTTTAAGATCCAGGCGAACATGGACAAGAACCACCGCGACCGCATCGCGTTCGTGCGCATCTGCTCGGGCAAATTCGAGCGCGGCATGGACGCCTATCACGTGCAAGGCGGCCGAAAGATCAAGCTCGCCACCGGCACCGCGATGATGGCCGACGACCGCGCTATCGTGGACGAGGCGTACGCGGGAGACATCGTGGGCCTTTTTGACCCGGGCATCTTCTCCATCGGCGACACCCTCTGCGCGGGCAAGCGCCGCGTGCAGTTTGCCGGCATCCCCACGTTTGCTCCGGAGCATTTTGCGCGCGTAAGCCAGGTCGACACGCTCAAGCGCAAGCAGTTTGTGAAGGGTATGGAAGAACTCGCCCAAGAGGGTGCCATCCAGATCTTCCGCGAGCTCGGTGCCGGTATGGAGAGCGTGATCGTAGGCGTGGTGGGCGAGCTTCAGTTTGACGTGCTCGAGCAGCGCCTTAAGAGCGAGTACCACGTTGCGGTGCGACGCCAGCCGCTCGGCTACACCGATATCCGCTGGATCCAGGGGGAGTATGACGAGGATGCGGTTCGCGCGCTCAACCTCACGCGCGACACGCTGCGTGTGGAGGACATGCGCGGCGGCAAGCTCCTCCTCTTCACGAGCCCGTGGAACGTCGACTGGGCCAACGAACACAACCCGGACCTCACGCTGTCTGAGTTTGGCAACGTCACGTTCTAGCCTGGCGCTCGCGCAACACGGCGCTGCCCCCAGAGCAGATAAGGTAAGCCACAGTGAACTTATAGGTTTACTGTGGCTTACTTCTTTTGGTGGGCCGTTCCCTCTGACTCATATGTTACGTTCACCTAACTTGTGAGCATCCCCGGTACGCGCCGGGGTCAGCGGGAGGAGACGCTGTAGGATGGTCAACGGCCGTCTGGTAAAGATGGGGCGCGAGTCCATGCGCTATGTGGCCGCGCAGGTGGCGCTGCAATGGGTGGCGCTCGTGGCCAACATCGCCCTGGTCGCAGGTGTGGCGCTGATGGTGGGCGCCCTGCTCAAGGGCCGTATCACAGCTGCGTTTGCGTTGCCGTCGGTCGTGGGCGCCGCGAGCTGCCTTGCCGTGCGCTTTGCAGCCACGCGCGCCGCGGCGAATATGGGGTATCTCGCCTCACGCGGTGTTAAGGAGACGCTGCGCCGCGCGCTCTACCACAAGATGCTCCGCCTGGGACCCGCCTATGCGCAGCAGGTTCCCACATCCGAGGTCGTGCAAGTGGCGGGCGAGGGCGTCGAGCAGATCGAGACGTACTTTGGCCTCTACCTGCCGCAGCTCTTCTATGCGCTCTTGGCGCCTATCACACTCTTTGCCTGCATCGCGCCCATCTCCCTCCCCGTTGCGGCGGGCCTCATCGCGTGCGTGCCGCTTATCCCCATCGCTATCGCGGCAGTGCAGACCATCGCCAAGCGCCTGCTCGCATCGTATTGGGAGCAGTACGCCGAGCTCGGCGACAGCTTCCTCGAGAACCTCCAGGGCCTCACGACCCTCAAGGTCTTTGAGGCGGATGAGGCCAAAGCGCGCCAGATGGACGAGGAGGCCGAGACCTTCCGTCGCGTGACCATGCGCGTGCTCACGATGCAGCTGAACTCGATCATCATCATGGACCTCGTCGCCTACGGTGGGGCGGCGCTCGGCATCTTTCTGGCGGTGAACGAGCTCGCTGCGGGGCGCATCGACCTTCCCGCGGCGTTTGCGATCGTCGTGCTGTCAAGCGAGTTCTTCATTCCCATGCGGACGCTCGGCAGTTATTTCCATACGGCCATGAACGGCTCGGCTGCGGCGGACCGCATCTTCAAGATTCTCGACGCCCCGGAGCCCCGCGTGGGCGAGCGCGACCTCGACGCCGCGCAGGCGCGCGCCGCTATCGGCCGTATTGCGATTGAGGGCCTTTCGTTTTCCTACGTGCCCGAGCGCGAGGTACTGCACGACGTGACGCTTGCCGTGGAGCCCGGGTCGCTCGTGGGCATCACCGGCGCCTCGGGCTCGGGCAAGTCGACGCTCGCCGCGCTCGTGGCGGGCCGGCTCGAGGGGTACTCGGGCTCGGTTTCCGTGGGCGGCGCCGAGGTGCGCGATATCGCGCCGGAAAGCCTCGCGCGCCACTTGGTGGTGGTGCCCACGCGCGGACATCTGTTTGCGGGGACGCTTCGCGAGAACCTCCTTATGGGCGATGCGCATGCAAGCGATGCGCGCCTATGGGACGTCCTTGCGCAGGCGCGCATCGACGGCTTTGTGCGTGAGGCGGGCGGGCTCGATATGCAGATTGCCGAGGGTGCGCAGAACCTCTCCGGCGGGCAGCGCCAGCGCCTCTCGATTGCTCGCGCGCTGCTCACGCGTGCGGAGATTCTCATCTTCGACGAGGCGAGCTCCAACATCGATGCCGATTCCGAGGCGGCCATCGCAAGCCTCATCCGCGACATCGCGGGCACGCGCACCGTCGTGGTGGTGAGCCACCGGCTCGCGAATCTCGAGCGTGCCGACACTATCTGCGTCCTCGACCACGGGCGCCTTGTCGAGCAGGGGAGCCACGAGCGGCTGCTCGCGGCGGGCGGTGCCTACGCAAAACTCTGGCGCGCCCAGCACGACCTCGAGAGGAGCCTCTCATGAGCAGACTCACGATCATGCGGCGCCTCATCGGGCTAGTGGGCCCGCTTTGGGCCGTTATGGCCTTCGCTATCCTGGCGGGTATCGCCGGGCACCTCGCCGCCATCGCGGTGCCCACGGTGGGCCTTGCCGCCGCGCTCTCAGCGGCGGGGTTCGACTTCATGCCCGCCTACGGAACGCTCTTTGCGGTCCTTGCCGCCTGCGCCGTCGCACGCGGTGTGCTGCACTATCTGGAGCAGACAGCAAACCATTACATCGCCTTCAAACTGCTCGCCCGCATCCGGCATCTGGTGTTCGCGGCGCTCCGCCGCCTCGCGCCCGCCAAGCTTGCGGGGCGCGGCCGCGGCGACCTCATCTCGGTCATCACGGGCGACATCGAGCTCCTCGAGGTGTTCTACGCGCACACCATCTCGCCCGTTGCCATTGCGCTTGGGGTGAGCGCGGTCGTGGTGGCGGCGGAGTTTGCGCTGCATCCGCTGTTTGCTGCGCTTGCTGCAGCGGCATTTGCCGCGGTGGGCGTGGCGGTGCCCGTCATCGCCAACGCTGCATCGGGCACAAGCGGCAAGCGCTTCCGTGACGAGCTGGGCGCGCTCGACACCTATCTTCTCGATAGCCTGCGCGGTCTTGGCGAGGCCATGCAGTACGGTGTGGCGCGCGCACGGGGCGAGGAGTTCTTCCGCCGTTCCGCCGCCTTGGCCGAGCGCGAGGCGGAGCTCAAGGACCGCGCTGGCACCAACCAGGCGGCCATGTCCGTTGTGGTTTGGGTCTTCGACCTCGCCATCGCTATCGTAGGCCTTCACCTGTTCTACTTCGGCCACATCACGCTTGCGCACATGCTGCTCGGGACCGTACTGCTCATGAGCTCGTTTGGCCCGGTGCTTGCGCTTGCGAGCCTCGGCACCGGCCTTCAGCAGACGTTTGCGGCGGGCGAGCGCGTGCTCGGCATCCTCGACGAGAAGCCCGCCGTTGCCGAGGTCGCTGCGGGCGAGGAGCCGGCGGGTGCCGAGGTGCGCGTGGAGGGCGTGACGTTTTCCTACGGCGGCGACCCCGTGCTCGACGATATCTCGCTTGACGTGCCCGAGGGCTCTATCGTGGGCCTTGCGGGCAAGAGCGGTTCGGGCAAGTCCACGCTGCTCTCGCTCATCATGCGCTTTTGGGATGTTGACCGCGGGCGTATCGAGGTGGGCGCGGCCGATGTGCGCCGGGCATCGACCCATGGCCTTCGCCGAACGCAGAGCCTCGTCACGCAGGACACGCATCTCTTTAACGAGAGCCTTGCCAACAACATCCGCATCGGCAGGCCGGATGCGACCGATGAGGAGGTCGAGGCGGCTGCCCGCGCCGCCCGTATCCACGACGTGATTGCAGGGCTTCCGGACGGTTACGCCACGCGCGCGGGCGAGTTGGGGGATGTGCTCTCCGCCGGCGAGAAGCAGCGCATCGGGCTTGCGCGAGCGTTTCTGCGCGACGCTCCGCTCATGCTGCTTGACGAGCCGACCTCCAATCTCGACAGCCTGAACGAGGCGGCGATCCTCCGTGCGCTGGAAGATGCCCGTGCGGGCAGAACCGTCGTCATCGTGAGCCATCGTCCGAGTACGCTTGCCATTGCCGACCGCGTCGTCTCGCTTGCAGACGGACGCCTGAGCTAGCGCCCCGAAAGAAAGGAAGCAACATGAAGCGCGCTCTGCACCGCACCCTTATCGAGAAGGTCCTCTTTGTATGCGCCTGGTTTGTACTCGCTCTCGGCGCGATCGGTGTGGTCGTGCCCATCTTGCCCACGACGCCGCTCGTCCTTCTCGCCTCGGCGCTCTTTGCCAAGAGCAGTCCGCGGTTTGATGCCTGGCTGCGCACCACGCGTCTATACAAGAGCTACGTGGTGCCCTTCCGCGAGACGGGAGGCATGACGGCGCGCAAGAAGGTTACGATGTTCGCTGTGACGGCGGCGACCTGCGCCGTGAGCTTCATGCTCGTTGACTTTGTGCCGGCGCGGGCGATTCTGGTGGTTGTGGTGTGCGGTATGGGCATCGCGCTCATGACGCGCATCAGGACCATCACGCCGGAGGAGGAGGCGCGTCTCGGCGCGTAGCGCGCAGGTCCGCGTAGCCCACGGGCCGGCGTAGCGCGCATGCCCGCTTGGCGGGCGCCTCGCGGCCGTCCGCACCTCGCGACCGCGTTTACCTTGTGAACCGATAGGGGAGATGTATGCCCAAGACACCCGACACGCCCGCCGTCGCCCGGCGCCGCGCACGAGAGAAGCGCGTTGTCTCGCAGATGATTGCGTTGTACTGCCGCGGCCATCATGGTGCATCCGAGCGGACCGAGCGCGCGCTCTGCGGCGAGGCCGTGTGCCCGGCGTGTGCCGAGCTCGATGCGCTCGCCGCCCGCCGCACGGAGCTTTGCCCCCATATGGCGACCAAGACCTCGTGCAACAAGTGCGCCAGACACTGCTATCCACCTCAGCAGCGCGATCAAATCCGCGCGGTGATGCGCTACGCGGGCCCGCGCATGCTGTTGCACCACCCTGTGGCGGCGGTGCGTCATCTGTTAGGTAAGTAACGGCGCTTCGGGTGCATCCGTCACGCCCCGTGTGCAAAGTGCACACCCCGTGTGCATCCTGCACGCTTTAGAGCCTTTTAAGCGTTACGGATGCACACAGGGTGTGCAGAATGCACATAGGGCGTGCGGGATGCACACGCACCGTGCCAATTGCACGCAGCAAATGCTACTTGACGGTCATCACAGGTACGTTCACCGAGCGGAGGACGCCAAAGCTCACGCTGCCGATCATGCCGGAGAGGCGGCCCAAGCCGCGCCTGCCCATAACAACAAGGTCGATGTCGTGATTCTCCACGTAGTCGGCAATGCCCTCAACCGCCGAGGAGGCAACGATCGCGTTCGTCACAACCTTGCACTTGGCGCCGTCGAGCGCGTCGTCAATCACGCCCGTCATGTCATCGCGCGTGCGCTGCAGAAGCGCGCCCAGCAGGTTGTCGTAGTCTACCTGCGACGCAACGGAGAACGGGTCCTCGGAGGAGCTGGAGCCAAAGAGCGGGTCGGGCAGCGCCCCCACCGAGACGGCCGTCACCACATGCACCTCCGCCTCGGGGTCGTCGCCCACCATGCCAAAGGCCACATGCAGGGCGCTTTTGGCGTGATCGGACTCGTCATAGGGGACCAGCACTTTCTTGAATAGCATCGTCACCCTCCCATCGTCGCCGCGGACGATACTCGCTTCCGTTATACCCCGCGTGCGCACAAGACGGTTTTGCGATGGCGCCGCGCCGCCGAACGTGCCGTCGGGCGCCGCGACCGGTATGATAGGGACGGTTATGCAAACGCCGGCTGCGGAGGAACCATGCCACACGTGTTTCTGTCCGATCTCACCCCCCACGAGCTGCAGGAGCGCTACGGGCGCGTGCGCTACGTCTTCACCGACCTCGACGGCACCATGATGGGCCCGGGGTCCTGCGTGCTCAAGAACGCGGCGGGCGAGCCCTCGCTCGAGTTCGTCACGGCTCTCGTCGATCTAGCGCGCGCCGGTATCGAGGTCATCCCGTGCTCGGGGCGCAACCGCTCCATGCTTCACGAGGATACGCGCGTGCTCGGCCTCAACAGCTACATCGGCGAGATGGGCGGCCTCATCATGCTCGATCGTGAGCACAACGAGTGGGAGTACTTCACGGCCGATATGCCCTATGACCCCACCGACGGCCGCACCCCGCACGAGGTTATCGAGGCGGCGGGCGTGTGCGACGAGTTTGTGGGCCGTTGGCCGGGCATGCTCGAGTACCACAACGACATGTCGACCGGCTACAAGTACCGCGAGGTCACGGTTGGCTTCCGCGGCGAGGTTGATGACGAGGTAGCGCAGGCCATCCTCGACGAGTCCGGCCTTCCCCTCGACTGGGCGTGCAACGGTTTTCTGAACTACATCTCCGCCCCCACCACCCTTAAGCTTCCCGAGGGCGTGCGCGGGCGCGCCTTCAACATCCAGCCGCGCGGGCTCGAGAAGGGCCGTGCCATCCGCCGCTTCTGCGAGCGCCGCGACATCGATCCGGCGGAGACCCTCTCCATCGGCGACGCCGAGTCCGACTTCCTCATGGCGGACGCGACCGCGCAGTTCATCCTGGTGGAAAACGGCCTCAAGGACCCGGGCGCGGAGCTGTTCCTCGCCGGGCACGACAACGCCTGCATCGCGCGCGGCCGCACCATCGACGCTTGGTCGGGCGCTATGCGCATGGTGCTCGAAGCCGTCCGCAACGCATAAGGGAGGCGGCTATGGGCGAGGTGAGCGACTGCACGGTTAAGGCGACTGCAAACGGTATGGCTGAGGTGGCCGAGGGCTGCGTCGCGTCGGCGATCGCGGGTCACGCGGCCGAGGCGATCGCGGCGGCCATTCCGGCCTATGAGGGCGACGAGCGGCCCATCGGCATCTTTGACTCAGGCCTCGGCGGCCTTACCGTGGCGCGTGCCATCTCGCAGGCGCTGCCGCACGAGTCCATCTGCTACATCGGCGATACCGAGCGCTGCCCCTACGGTGTGCGCTCCGAGGCCGAGGTGCGCTCGTTTGTCTTGCAGGTGGGCAGCTGGCTCACGCGCCAGAACGTCAAGATGATCATCATCGCCTGCAACACCGCCACGGCGGCGGCGCTGCAGCTTGCCCAGCAGACCTTTGACGTGCCCGTCATCGGCGTGATTGTGCCCGGTGCGCGCGCTGCCATTCACAGTACGCGCTCGCGCAAGGTGGGCGTGCTCGCCACCGAGCTCACCATCCGCTCGGGCGCCTACGCGCGCGCCATTCAGGATTTTGACGCGGGCGTGGACGTGTTCGGTTGCGCGGCGCCTGAGTTTGTTGAGCTGGTGGAGCACGAGCTTGCCGACGGTGTGCGCGACGGCACCCGCTGGCTTGGCGGCGTGGACGTGTTCGACACCCCTGCGATCCGCGCGATCGTGGCAGAGCGCGTCGCGCCCCTGCGCGACCGCGGGGTCGATACCGTGGTACTCGGTTGCACGCATTTCCCGCTGCTCGTAGGTCCCATCCGCGCTGCGCTTGGCGAGGGGGTGCGGGTGGTGTCCTCCGCAGAGGAGATCACGCGCGAACTCGCCGAGATGCTCATGCGCCGCGAGGAGCTCGCCGCTTCGGAGGTGCCGGTGCGGCATCGCTTTGCCACAACCTCGGCGGACACGGCGTCGTTCGCTACGGCGGGCGGGTTTATTTTTGGCCAACCGCTTGGCGAGGTCGAGCACGTGGCACCCGTGGTGCTCGAGCGCTCGGCGGCCTCTTTGCTGTAGCGCTGCGCCGCCCGACGTATTCGGAAAACCTTCGAAGTACGTGGACTTAATTTCGCTGGCTACATAGTCAGCCTGTATCGATGAGTCTTATCAGGGCGTTTACCACTCACGCTAAGCTGCTAGACCGCTGAGCCGAATAGGCCCACTTACTTCGTTTTGTTTTGTGCGTCAAACGAGCTCGAGGTAGTCCTCGCCCGCGCCGCAGACCGGGCATGCGGGCGGCTCGCCCTCGGGCACGTCAAAGACGGCGCCGCACATGAGGCAGCGGTAGGTGCGCGTCGCAGGTGCAGCGGCACCGGCCGGGTCTGTGGCCGCGTCCGCGACCGCTGCTGCATCGTTCTCGGGGATGAGCTTGAGCAGGCGCTCGGCGGCGGCAGCTACGGGAAAGTCGTCCGAGGGAGGCGCCGCCACGAGCGCGCGCAACAGGTCGTGGGCGTTTTTGCTCTGCGGCAGCATGTAGCCGCTCTCGCGTAGAAGGTCCTCGGCAACAAGACGCGTGGCCCGGGCGAAGGCGGCGCCGAGCCTGCCTGCCCCCTCATCTTCGGCGGAGGCGGCAAGCGCGCGGGCGAGTTCTTCGGTGCGCGCCTTTTCGCGTGCCATGGCGAGCGCGGGCGCAAGCACCGTCTCGCTCTTCATCTGCTGAGGCGGGTAGGAGAGGGGCACCAGCGAGATCGCGCCGCTTGGGCAGGCGGCCGCGCACTCGCCGCAGCCGATGCACTTCTCGGGGTCGATGATGCTGTTCTCGGTATCGCTTGCGCCGGTGGGGCACACGTAGAGGCAGAGGCAGTCCTTGGTGCAAAGGCGCAGGTTTCTTACGGCAATGTGGGTCTTCTCGGTTGCCATCATGCGGCCCTCCCGCGGATCTCGTCAAACTTCCAATCGGGCACCTTGCAGACGGGGCAGAGCGCGGGCGGGCGCTCGCCCACAAACGTAAAGCCGCATACCGAGCAGACCCAGATGCGAGCGCCATCGAGCATCGCGGGTCCCTCGCGCCGGTACCGCTCGGCAAGCGAGGCGAGGGTCCGCGTCACCTTCTCGCCCCACGTGCAGATACGGAGCGTCCCGCGGTCGGTCGCGCCCTCGGCAGCGGAGCGGAGCGCCGGATAGCCGGTGTCGAGGTCGCGCTGGAAGTGGTCGGCAAGTTCGCTGATGGCTCGGGCGTCATCGGTGCCCGGCTCGGCCGCCGCGCGCGCGGTAAAGTACGTCGCGAGCTCGCCAAAGAGCGCGGACTCCTCGGCGAGGTACTGCTTCTCGCAGCCGCGAGCGAGGTTAGAGCAGATAGCAGCGAGCACACCGGCGGGAAGCTCAGTGAGATCGTGGTCGAGGGGCGTGTCCGCAGACGCGGCGGCGGCCATCGCAGGACCAGACGACGCGTCAGCAGGCGAGGTCACGGCCGACGATGCGCCTGCGGCCGTCGCGCCGGCGTCCGTGGAGGCTGCCGCACGCTCGGGCTCGAAGGCGCTCTTGGCAGCGCCGCAGAGGGGGCAGGTCCACGTTTCGGGAAGCTCCGCGAAAGGCGTTTCCTCCACCTCCTCGTCGTAGACGTATCCGCAGATGGAGCAAACGTAGCGCATGCGGCCTCCCTCCGCCGTGGCGCCCGGCGGATTATGCGCGCCGAGCGCAAAACTATACCTTGATTGCACCGGGCAGAGTAACGACCTGTCAAGTGCGAACCCGGCAACGGTTGCCCCGGCGTTCCCAACGGTTTTTTCTGCGCCTGCCGAGCACAGGTACCGTATGCAGGTAGAATGGTGCGCACCGCAAACGGCGCGCGTCCCGGGCGTCGCAGGCCGAGGTGTACGGAACGCGCGGCGCACAGAGACCGGAGAAGGGGAGGAGCGTATGGCCATCTGGATTACCGGAGACATTCACGGCGGTATCGACATCGCCAAGCTCTCGTACCGCCGCTGGCCGGAGGGGCGCCTCCTCACGCGTGAGGACTTTGTTATCGTCGCGGGTGACTTTGGGATGCCGTGGAGCGGTTCCAACGACGAGCTCTACTGGCTGGACTGGTTGAACAATCGCCCCTGGACCACGCTCTACGTCGACGGCAACCACGAATGTTACCCCTATCTCGAGGATCTTCCCGTGACTGAGCGCTGGGGCGGCAAGGTCCAGGTCTACCCTGAGTATCCCAACATCATCCGCCTCATGCGCGGGCAGGTTTTCGATCTGCCCAACGTTTCCCGCGGCGCCGTCAACGAGGGCGACGAGCCGCCGGCTTCGCCCGCCAACCCCGCGCCTTCCACGCGGCGCATCTTCACCATGGGTGGCGCCGATAGTCACGACAAGGAGTGGCGCACGCCCGGCTTGAGCTGGTTTCCCGAGGAGCTCCCCTCGTGGGACGAGTACGCAGAAGCCGAGCGCAACCTCGCGGCTGCCGATTGGCAGGTGGACCTCGCCATCTCGCATTGTTGCGCTACGCGGTGGCTGCCCGCGGTGCTGCCCGCCGACTCCCTCGCCGAAGGCATTACGACCGACGCCCTTACAACGTGGTTCGACGACATCGAGGACCGCCTCTCCTTCCGCATGTGGCTCTTTGGCCACTACCACACCGACGTTATGCCGGACACGCGCCACCGCGCGCTCTACCGGGATATCGTCTCGGTGAACGAGTTGTTGGCGGAGAGCGGGCGCGCATGACGCGGGATGAGCTCTTTCAGGCAGACATGGCCCGCGACATCGCGCTCGCAGGCAGGCCCCTTGCCGCCCCGCACGCGACGCGCTTTGCCGAGGAAGGCGCTCACGACCCCACGCCTACGCCGTATTTTGTGCTGGACGAGCTGCTGGCTCCTCTCCATCTGGGCGAGGGTGACCACCTGCTCGACGTGGGTTGCGGGTGCGGCCGCGTGCTCGCCTACGCGGCACAGCGCTTCCCGGCGGCGCTCGCGACCGGCGTCGAGCTCGATCCTGAGCTCGCCCGCATCGCGCAGGCGTGGACGGAACCACGCCCCAACCTCGCGGTCCGGCAGGCAAGCGTGCTCGATTTGGACCTTACGCCCTACACCCACATCTACCTCTTCAATCCCTTCGACACAGCGGTGCTCACCCGTTTTCTCGACAAGCTTGCGCGCGAGGCCCGGCGCCCCGTCACGCTCGTCCATATGTCCGACAACGGCGAGACCTATTCCTACCTCGGCCGTGCTGGCTTCTCGCTCATACTCGAGGGGAGTATCCAGAGCTATTGCACGGCAGAAGGAGCGGCGGTCGAGGTCTTCGGCTGCCCGCAGCACTGGTCCCGCTGGCGCTTCACACCCTGATACGGGTATCATGCAGCTCGAAGCGGACGACAGCCGAGCTGCGGGTGGTGGCATACCGCCCGCCCATTGCCGCCCGTGGCGTCTGCTTGCTGCCGTCAGCGGCGCAGGCCGACGTTCTCGCCGTTTGCAACAGCGTCCCTATCGTCGTTCCGCTCGATTCTTCTACAAGGAGCTCTCATGTCCCAGCTCTACCTCGTCCGCCACGGTCAGACCCTTTTCAACGCACTCCGCCGCAAGCAGGGTTGGTGCGACTCGCCCCTCACCGAGGTGGGTATCAAGCAGGCCCACCTCGCTGGCAAAGTGCTGCGCGAGCGCAGCATCACCTTCGACCACTTCTACTCCTCTCCCGCCGAGCGCGCCTGCGACACGCTCGAGATTGTGCTCGATGAGCTCGGCTTGGCGGGCACGCCGTACGAGCGCGTAAAGGGTTTGAAGGAGCAGAACTTCGGTGTCTTCGAGGGGCTCACCGAGGATACCAACCCGCCGCGCGGCACGCTCGGTTTTTATGCGCAGTTTGGCGGCGAGTCCGAGGAGGAGGCCGCCGCGCGCATGGCGGCGTGCATGGCCGAGCTTATGGCTCGTGAGGGGCACGAGCGCGTGCTTGCCGCGGTCCACGGCGGCGTGCTCTGGTTCACGCTGCTCGCGGCTGGCAAGGAGCACCTCGCGCGCCTCGACAACCCGCAGCCCATCCCTAATGCGGCGATTCTGGTGTGCGATTGGGACGGCGAGCATCTCACGCCCGTCGAGCTCATCGATCCGGCCGAGGGGCAGGGTGTCTGCTAGTCTGTGCCTCGGCTGCCATTGAAATCTATAGGCAGCGGTTGACTGGCGATGCGGACTACGAGGTATACTGAAGATGCCAGCGGGCCCGTGATCTAAAGGTAGCTACGGGCGGCGCGGTGTGGTTAAGGCGCCTGTTCCAGCAGGCGCCTTCTTGCTACTCAGGTGATATTGGGCTAACTGACGTTTGTCCACCAAGTGAACTCGCATCCATCTGCGGAGTTGAATTGCAGATAACCGTTGTATACCTGCAAATACCCTGTCACCGAGAGCCAGCAGTTAGGAATCTGATCAACGTCGGTAAGCATGGGCGAGAATGCGCTCCAGTCCCCCTCGGTCCAGATGACGAGCTGGACGCTGTCTGTTGCGGGGTATGCGCTTCCGATATTAACGAAGACGGGCTTGCCAGCGGAATCGCTTGAGTGGGTTACACCTACGACGGGGCCGGCGACTGTGCACCAGGTACCGGCTTTTGCCCACGCGTTGTACCACCGATCGCTTTCGGGAATGGAGAGAAGGTCCGGGGATGTGGTCGGCCAGCGCGGGTCGTCATACGTTGGCAAAGCGCGGTGAGCTCCGCCCCCTGAATGAGGGCTGGAATTGCTTTCAGATCTATTCCACTCGGTGTTTGGTGAAGAGGTGTCAACCTCGTTACTCTCCACTAGGTTGTCAGGATCGCCGTCGTATTCTTTTCCGCATTTCTCGCAGATGTAGGTGTCATCGCGAAGAGCATGGAGGTAAACGTGAAGATGCCCGTCGTTTTCTTCGTAGTCATAGGAGACGGGCTCACTGTTATGGATAAACGAGCATCCGCAAAGCAGTAACGGATTGAGTGCGAGGAGGATGAAGGCGATGCAGGCAAAGCGTCTCATGGCAGCCCCTTTGCTCGGTATACTGCTGTAGCTTGAGTATACTGCCACCTCGCTTTGGCACGGGCTATGCGTTTGAGGAATCGGCTTCGATTTTTGGCTCGTCCTCTTCCGGATACATCTTCTTCCTCCTGATGAAGTAGGCGCCACCCAGATAGGCCGTCATAAGGACCCAGGTCACCGGCTCGGTGGCGCAGGTACCAATGTAGCCCCAGACGGGGATGAGGAAGCTTGCGGCGAGGAACTTCATGGCGAGCTCCACGCAGCTGGATATCACGGGTGCCGCCTTGTAGCCCATGGACTGCATGGCGGTGCGCAGGCACAAAAGAACGCCCAGCACGGCAAAGAATGGCAGGCTGAAGTGGATGGCGAGCGTGCCGCCCTCGATGATGCCCGCGCTTTGCGTGCCGGTGATGAGGCGGACCATAAACTCGCCCACGGCAAAGCCGAGCGCGCAGGCTATGAGGCCCCAGATAATCTCGAGCACAAGGGCGATGCGCAGCCCTTGGCGGATACGGTCGTAGCGACGCGCGCCCCAGTTTTGCGAGACAAAGGTCGAGGCGGCGGCCGCAAGCGTGCCCGAGGGCGTCATGAACGCCTCGATGATCTTGCGGGCGGCGGCGTAGGCGGCGATGAGCGTCTCGCCGAGCGCGTTGTTGGCGCGCTGGAAGATGAGCGTGCCCACGTTGACCACGCAGAGCATGAGCGCCATGGCAAAGCCCGAGCTCAGAAGCTCCGGCCAGAGCTTCTGCGAGGCGCGCCAGTCGCCGCGTTCGGGCAGGATCGCCTGGTACTTGCGCAGCAGCGTACCGCCGCAGAGCACCGCCGAGAGCGCCTGGGCAAGGACGGTGCCAAGCGCCGTTCCCACCACGCCAAGGCCGAGTACGATGATAAAGAAGAGGTCGAGGGCGATGTTCACGAGGCTCGACACCACAAGCACGTAGAGCGGCGTGCGGCTGTTGCCCACCGCGCGCAGAATGCTCGAGAACATGTTGTAGCCCACCGTGGTGAAGAGCCCCAAGCTCAAGATGAGCATGTAGGCAAAGGACTGCTCAAAGATGCCCTCGGGGATGTTCATGAAGTGGAGCATCGGCGTGAGGAAGATGACCGAGAGCGTTGTGGCGATCACCACGAGTGCTCCGTTTAGGATGAGCATGCCGGCGATGGAGCGGCGCAGACGCTTCTCGTTATGCGAGCCAAACGCCTGGGTGACGGGGATGGCAAAGCCGTTGTTCATGCTGATGACAAGGCTCATGAGCAGGTTATAGAGGGCAGACACCGCGCCCACGGCAGAGATGGCGTCGTCGCCGACGAAGTAACCCATCTCCATGGTGTCGATCATGGTGTACACCTGCTGGAAGAGGTTGCCGATGAGCATGGGCATGGCAAAGGCGATGAGCAGCTTTAAGGGATCGCCGACGGTCATGTCTTGCATGCGCGCGGATGCTTTCTTGGCGGTCTTCATGGGCGAGATCCTATCTAGCGATGCTCGAGGTGTTTGCCGGCGGGGAGGGTGCCCTCCGAGCCCTCTTGACGCCTCGAGTGGGTGATATGTGAACTGGGATGGACGGCTCGGTGTCTGCGTTGCACCTGCCCCGCGCATCCGTGTCGCCCCGACTGTTATACCGCAAACACCGCTTCGGTGGGGCGTTAAACGAAAAGCTGGTGCAGCAGCACCGTTGGCGCAAAAACCCGTCCCATGAGTTTATAAGTGCTTTTTTTTTCAGGTATTTTATAGGTGAGATACTGGAGCCAGGAGAGGAGTTCGTCCGCAGCCAATACGTTCCGTTTCGCTTTTGCCTTGCGCTCATGAAACGCTCGTCGCTCACACTCGACATAGGACTTAACCGTATGGCTGCTGCTCAAGATAGCTTTTACCTTATGAGTTGTCTCATATCCCCGTCTGCTTCGGTTTTTTATTCGAGCAGATAGCGCGTTCTCAAAGTTGAGCACGTCGCATCGTCAAGCTCCAGCATCGAGATGAGGTCTGAGACCGGGGTATAGACGATAGTAAATGCGAAGCCCGGCGTTTCGAATAGCGGGGCGAGCGTCTCGCTCGCTGCCTCGACGAAGTGCTGAGCGCCCCGGTGCTCCTCGGCAAGCGCGTCTTCATAATGGTTGCGTGAGAGGGGAGAGAGCTGCCTCAGGGCGCTCTCGCCCATTTCATGCACCACGTTCACCAGATCAACGCGGCGTTGTGTGGGCCATCTGCCCTCGGCGCACGAGTTGTAGAGCGCAAGCGCGTGCTTGAACATCTGTGCAGCGTCGTAGCGTGCGAGAAGCGGCAGGCCGTTCTGATCGAAGAGCGTGTCAGCGAGGTTGAGAAACGCATTTGCGGTGCGCTCGTCGCGATACGTCTCTCGTTTGCGGTATGCGCTCTTAAGTACGCCCGGTTTGCCGAGAAGCCATTCGAGCATCTTCATTTCACAGGCGATGACGTGGTCCTTATTGACGAGCATGGCATCAAGGTTGGCGGGGAGGCCACTGGCACGCGTGGGGAGTTGCACCTCGTAGGAAACCTCGTAGCTCTCCCGTGAGTTGCTCCAGAGAACGTTTACAGGTCCATTGCCGAGCAGGTTGAACGTCATTGCCGAGGAAGATCGCAGGGCGCGCATCTTGTCGTCCAACTCGGATCCGCTGCCACGGCGGTACTCCTCAATGTGGCGGACGTCCATGGAGCGGATGAGATTGTCCTCAAGTCGCGCCACGTAAAACTGACGTGCCGAGAAGGAAGATCCGATGTCGTGGACCTCAAAGTCATCCCTCTCGCTGGCGGCAAGGTACCCTGACTTCAGCAGCGAAAGAATCTCATATGAGAAGGTATCCAACGCTTGCCTTTCGTTCTCGCGTGTCATAGGACGGCAGATGCGCTAACGAGCCTAAACGTCCCCAACGTAGCGGATAGGATTCTGGCCGTGGCTCAATTCGCTGGCAAAGCGGCCCTTGTAGCGATTGCGTATTTCATCGCTAGCGATCTTGCCCACAAACAAGTAGCGGCCGTCTTCCGGTAGAAGACCGTCGCCCTGCTCTTTGGCCTCCTCGGCGTTGAGCCATTTATCTACGCGATAAACCTCAACAACGCGCCCGTTGCAAACGCCTAGCGCAAGATGGATGGCGCTAACTCGGTTAGGGGAAACCTTCCAGCAGCATCGTATGCGGTCGTAAAGCTCGGATTCGGACATACTAGAGGGGTCGACACCAGTTATCTTGATCAGGACAGCCGGCTCGTCAAAATCAGTCTCGCAAAGCTGCTGCTCATGGTTAGACACTGCTGAATCGTCTTTCTGGTATGTACCGGTATCACCGTTGGTGCCTGCGCCCCCTGAATTATCGTTCGATGTGGTGCGAAGCATGTCGGCTACGACGTGCAGCCTCAGCATAGCGGCGACAAGCCACTCGTAGAGCGCATCCCAATGCTCCGAAGCGAGGTCGGCTTTAAGTTCGATTAGCAGTTCTCGTGAGGCGCTGCTCGGCGACCGCCACTCGACGGTGCCGTCGATGCCGTGAAGCTTTGCCTCAACTTCATTTCGGCGTGCTTGAAGGCTCTTGTAAAGCGTGATGCTGGTAAACCAAATGCCTGCGCCGACCCATCCGTCTCTTGGGGCAAAATACGCTGTCGCATGGGCGTCGCGCATGCCCAGTCCAAATGTGGCGTACCACTCGTTGTTCTCAACCCTATTGGAGGGATCGCTATACGCGATGACAAAATCCTGCCGCTCTGCACAATAGTCGTAGAAACCGCTCCAGAATGCCGCTTTGAGGCTGGGGCCCTCAACATGCTTAAGATACTCGGAGCGCTTGTCAGAGAGCAGCGGACCGTCTTCTCCTATGTGCCAGTACTTCCATCCGTTGATTGAAACCTGCGCGCCTGTCACAAGCTCCTTTGCGTGTGTTGCCGCACGGGAGGGGCTTGTGAAGACCTCTCCGTTGGCAAGACGGATACCGTAGTCTTCGGAGATTTCGGCTTCAAGGAGTGTTCCCGTCTCATGGGCAAAGAGCTTGGTTCCTGGAGCGATGTGCGTCATGGCGCAAACCGTCCGGAACGTCACAGCTCGCATGGCAGCTTGGGGCTTCTTCTTACTAGGTTTGTAACGTGCGAGGACGGTAGAATCGAGCTTGGGGCACGGCCAGACCTCGAGCGCGCGCTTCGCCAACTGCTCGGCGCGGTTGCGAATGGTCGCCTCATTCCAAACGTTGGTGTGATGTAGTGCTTGGGAAAGCATCAGATAGTCTTTATTAAAGCCGCCTTTGAGGTGCGCCTTCTTTACCTCAAACGGAGCATCGGAGAGTTCAGGGTTGTAGGCTGTGAGTGTGAGGTTGCCGAGCGTGTTGATGAGCTCGTCATAGACGCGCTCGCAGTCATCGCCGAGCATTGTGCGCCACGCAGGGCTGTTGAGCGCATTTTGCGGCATGATGTGTTCGATGGAAAAGTTGCCACCAGAGAAATCCAGCGGGTCCTTCGTGTGGTAACTGTTTTCCAAGGTGGTGAGAAGATAGAACCTTCGCTTGAATGCGTAGCAGTCGCGTGTTTTGAGCGCTCGCTCAAATTCGGCATCATCCGGCATCCTTCGTGCGGTGCCTTCTTCGCCCAGAAGAATTGCCTCAAATGCCTCACGGATGTTGCCGCCGTCATCGCGCACGGTTGCAAGACGGGCGATAACAGAAGAGAAGAACTTGTTCAGACTATTGGTCGCCGCATCGCACACGGTACGCCGGAAGAGATAGCTCTCCGTTGTTCTCAATATGGAGATAAAATCGTCACGCGAGAGAGCCTTGTCATGGTAGGCCTCGAAAAGTGACATGAGCAAGGGGTTGACTACCGAGACGTCGAGCACCTGGATCCGCACAAACAGGGTGCGGAGTGCCTTGTCCTCACAGGCGCCGGCGGTGATGCACGCGTAGTGTCCGGCGTAGCGACGGATGTCCTTGAGCAGGATAGCCATCTGGCCCGGCTTGTCGTAGCCGTTATCCGCAACGTGGCGTTTGAATAGGCGGTACACATCACGTGTGGCGATAGTGGACGGGGCATTGATGACCGTCAGCCAGTTGCGGAGGAACTCATCGAAGACCTCGTCGTAGCTGTCAGCGCCAAGCGTTTCTTCAATCTTGCGCCAATAGTTGGCATAGAGCTTTTCCTGTTCGTCCATGGGAAGGCCCATGAGTACGAAATTGCGCACCAGGTCCGCGGTGGAAAGGTCCTTGCCGGTGGAGTTCATCGACTCAAAAATGAGCTGAGGGTTGTCCTGCCCCTGCTTGAGCCCAATCGCCACAATCTCAAGTCGCTGGATGCCATCCCAGATCACGTTGGGATCATCGATTTTGCTCAGCCAGGTGCGGAAGAGCTCAAGGTTGTTGATGATGCGATGGGATCCTTCAAGTATTTCGACATTAGGGTCCTCAAGATGGTCGAGAACCGACCGCAGGGTCTGTTCATCGCCTTGCGAGAGGGAGAGCCGGTAATGGTCGTCGCCCTTCTTGTACTTCAGGATGAGATAACCGCTATCAATAATCTCGTCGTACGAGACATGCGTGAGCCTCTCGGGGCGTGTTTTGGCATATTCTGCCAAGGCCACGATGAGCAGACTGAGTGTGGTGATGCGCTGCTGGCCGTCAATGACGAGGAGCTTATTTACCCCGGATATGCTGAATTCATCACCCAGCACCATAACTACGGAGCCGGTGAAATGCGTGCCGGTTTGACGACGGCCGATGGCGACGATGTCGTCCCAGAGCTGCCGGCACTGCTCCTCGTCCCAGGAGTAAGGACGCTGGTAGACAGGAATGACCATTCGCTGGTTAGCAGAGGTGAGCAAGCTGACGATTGATTGCGGCGCAGCATTCATGGCGGACTCCGAACGACAAAGTGAGGAATGAAATCATTCTACTCGATGGCGCGGACTTTTCTTTTAGCTGTAGGCTAGGCGCTGACGCCATCCGGCTTCCATCGCGACTATTCGGTAGATTGCGACGGTCGCGGTCGTAGTTGAACGCCTTGGTCTCGAACTCGTAGGTGATCGACCCCGTCTTGTAGCCCACGTTGCGCGTGCAGTCGCCGAGGCCCGTCACCTCGATCTTGGGGACCATGATCTCCTTGGCGTTGCGCCCCGCGCGCGCCATGCGGCGGGGGCTGTTCAGGCACGTCGAGCACGCGGCCCTCTTGTAGACCTCGTCCAGGACGGCCGTGTAGTTCTTGGTGTACGCGATGCTGTTTGCCATCTGCTACTCCTCGCTCTCGGGAAGGCCGGCGATCTTGCGCCAGCGGCTCATCTGCGTGGACGCGTCGGCCCCGGCGGCGCCCGCGCTCGGGAGGCCCGTCGCGCCGGTCGGCGCCGGGGCAGCGGGTGCCGAGAAGAGCCAGGGCTCCGCGGCCTTGAGCTTCTCGACGTCGTTGTCGTGGTCGGGCAGGAGCGCGCGGGCGGCCTTGACGTTGCGCGCGCCCGCGAGCTGCAGCTCGAAGCCGACGCGCTCCTCGTCGCCCTTTCGGCGCAGCTCGTCCATCTTCTTGCGCAGGGCCTCCGCGCCCTCGGCGGTCTTGGCCACCTCCGCGATCTCGCCCTCGAGCTCCGCGATGCGCGCGTCGCGCTCCGCGAGCGCTGCCTCGTAGTCCTCGCGCGCCTGGGCGGCCGCGTCGCCGTCCGCGCCGATTGCGCCCTGGAGCCCCGCCGTCACCGCCGCCTGCGCCGCCTGGTCGACCTGCGCCTGCGGCTCACCCGCGACCTGCGCCTGCGCGGCCGCGCCATCGTTCCCGTCACCCATAGAAAAGCCCGCCTTTCTCTCCGGGCGGGCAGAGAAACAGCCCGCACCCATCAGATGGGCACAGGCTACGGCGGCGTCACAAAGCCGCCACCGCGCACCGAAGTGTTCGCGTACGCGAATCCGTTTCGGGTAAGATGGGAGGAGGGGAAACCGAGGGGACGGAGGGGCCATGGGCTGGATGACGGCGGCGGAGGCCGCGAGGGAGTGGGGCGTCACGCCCCGGCGCGTGCAGATCCTCTGCGCGGAGGGGCGCGTCACGGGCGCCGAGCGCTTCGGCCGCGCCTGGCGCATCCCCGAGGGCGCGCCCAAGCCGGCCGACCCGCGCCGCGCGGGCGCGCCGGCCACGCCAACGTCCGCGGCGGGCGCCGAAGACGCCGCCCGCGCGCCCCTGTCCCTCGGCGCCCTCATGCCGCTCATGGCGACGCCGTTCGCCCCGGGGCGGGCGGAGGAGGCTGCCGCGTCCCTCCCCGAGGGGGCGCCGCGCGACATCGCCCGGGCCGAGCTCGCCTACTTCGCCGGCCGCGCCGAGGACGCCGCGGCGGCCGCAGAGCCCTACCTCGGCCACGGTGACCCGGGCGCCCGCCTGTCCGCCTGCCTGATCTGCGCCTACGCCAACCTGTCGCTCGGCCGCATCGACGCCGCGCGGCGGTCGCTCGAGGCGGCGCGCGGCGCCCTCTCCGGCGCGCCCGCCGACCCGCGCCTCGCCGCCGCCGGGGTCTTCGTCGCGCACGCGGCGAGCGTGCTGCTGCACCTGCCCGCGCCGGAGGCCGCGCAACCGGCATCCGACCCGCTTCCCCTCCTGCCGCCCGGCCTCAGGCTCTTCGCCTGCTACGTGCGCGCGCACCGCCTCTACCTCGAGGGCTCCTACGAGCTGGCGTACGGGATGACGATCGGCGCCCTCGCCATGGCGGACGAGACCTACCCCATACCGGCGATCTACCTGCACCTCGCCTCCGTCATGAGCCTCATGGCGCTCCGCCGCACCGACGAGGCGCGCCAGCACGTGCTCGCGGCGTGGGAGCTCGCCCGCCCGGACGGCCTCATCGAGCCCTTCGGCGAGCACCACGGGCTCCTCGGCGGCATGCTCGAGGCGGCAATCAAGCCCGCCTGGCCGGAGGACTTCCGCCGCATCATCGACATAACCTACCGCTTCTCCGCCGGATGGCGGCGCGTCCACAACCCCGCCACGGGCGACGACGTCGCCGACAACCTCACCACCACGGAGTTCGCGGCGTGCATGCTCGCGGCCCGCGACTGGACCAACGCCCAGATCGCGGAGCACCTGGGCGTCTCCGTGAACACGGTGAAGAGCTGCCTCTCCGCGTCCATGCGAAAGCTCGGCGTCTCGAGCAGGAGGGACCTCGCTCGCTTCATGCTCGCATGAGCCCACCACCCGTTTCTGCCCCTCGGCTGGGTGATGCGCTCCCGGCCGCGTGTTGGGATAATGAAATCGCGATTATTCCGGCGTCGCTTCCGGTGGGCACGGCGTCCGCCGTGGCGCGGATGGCGGCACGCGGGCCCGCCGCCGGCGATGCGGCCCGATGCGCCGAGAGGGGAGCACGCGATATGACACCGAACGTCAGACGAAACGAGCAACTGGAAGTGGGCGGCGCACGGAGTCGGAATCGGCTTGTCGCCGCGGCGCTGTCCCTGAGTCTGCTGCTCACGGCGCTCGTGGTCGCCGCCCTCGCGCTCCCCGCCACGGCGCTGGCGGCGGGAGAGCACGACAGTCACAGCAACGGCTGGACGGAGTTGACGGCGGACACCACCACCCTATCCGGCGGCAGCTACTACCTGTTCGGCGATGTAGAGTACACCGGCACTGAGTCCATCACCGTCAGCGGTGAGGTGATCCTCTGCCTCAACGGCCAGAAGCTGGATCTGAAGGGGCAGCACATTTCCGTGGGCAGCGGCGCAAGTCTTACCCTGTTCGACTGCTCCACCGGCGGTGTTCTCACCGGCGGTTCTGGCAGCAAAGGCGGCGGGGTGTATGTGGGCGGCGGCGGCACCTTTACAATGACCGGCGGCAGCATTGCCGGCAACACCGCCGAAAGCGGCGGCGGGGTGTATGTGGACGAAGGCGGCACCTTCACTATGGAAGACGGCAGCATCAACAACAACCAGGTCACCTCAGGTGGAGGTGGAGGGGTGATGGTTAACAAAGGCTCATTCACTCTATCCGGCGGCTCCATCACCGGCAACGCCACTAGCGACGCAACTTACGGTTACGGCGGCGGGGTGTGTCTATACGGCACCTTTTATCTGTCCGGTGATTCCATCATTCAAAACAATACGAAGGCTGGTGCCACCGACAACCTGTATTTAGGATGGAATACTATCAAAATCACCGGATCTCTGGGCGAAAACGCGCGCATTGGCGTGACCGCAGAAGGTGTCCCCCGCAGTTTCATCAGTGGGTGGAGCGACTATATGGCGGGCGAAAACCCGGCGGACTACTTCTCCTCCGACGGTGACGCCTGGGACATTGGTCTGAACGCCGACGGGGATGTGGTGCTGGGCAGCCTGTGTACCATCATCACCCAGCCCGCAGATAAATCTGTGATCGAGGGCAAAACCGCCACCTTTACCGTGAACGCCACCGGCAGCGAGCCGTTGTCCTATCAGTGGCAGCAAAGCATCGATAACGGAAATAACTGGACAAATATTGCCAGCGCAAACGCAGCCGAATATACCACAGGGGAAACCACAATGGACATGAGCGGCAACCAGTACCGTTGTGTTGTGACCGGAGACGGCGGCGCTGTCATAAGCGACCCCGCGACCCTCACAGTCGCGCACGCCCACAAACCTGCCAGCGATTGGTCGAGCGACGCGGACGGACACTGGCACGAGTGCGCGGCCTGCGGCGACAGGCTTGACTACGCCGGGCATATGCGCACCGTCCAGAACGAAAAGAAGGCCACCTGCACCGATGAGGGCTACACCGGCGACACGGTCTGCTCCGTCTGCGGCTACGTGATCGCAAAGGGCGAGACGATCCCCGCTGCCGGCCACGCATGGGGCGCCTGGGCCGCGACCGAGCCCGCCACGTGCACCGAGGACGGCCTCGAGGCACGCACCTGCGCCGCGTGCGGGAGGACGCAGACCCGGACCGTGCCTGCGTCCGGCCACAGCTTCACGAGCTACGCGTCCAACCATGACGCCACCTGCACCGAGGACGGCACCGAGACCGCGACCTGCGACAACGGCTGCGGCGCCACCCACACGCGCCCCGACGAGGGCTCGGCGCTCGGCCACGCCTGGGGCGAGCCCGCGTGGCGCTGGTCCGACGACGGCGAGGAGTTCGTCGCCTCGTTCGCCTGTGCTCGCGACGCCTCCCACACGCTCGAGCTGACGGCCAAGCCCACCGCGACGGTCGCCTCCGAGCCCATCTGCACCGAGCCCGGCACCACGCGCTACTACGCCGAGGTCGAGCTCGACGGCGTCACTTACGCCGCAGAGGCCACCGCGGCCGACATCCCCGCGCTCGACCACAGGTTCGAGGACGGCGTCTGCACCGTCTGCGGCGCTAAGGACGAGGGCTACGTCGCGCCCCAGCGGCCCGACCCGAGGCCGGAGCCGGAGCCGGTCGAGACCGACCCCGAGCTTCCCGCCACGGGCGACGCGACCGCCGCCGGCCTCCTCGGGGCGCTCGCATGCGCGGGTGCCGCCCTGGCGACCGGCGCTGCGCTGCGCAGGCGGAGCCGCTAGGCGGCGAGAGGGAACCGACCGCGCGAGGGGCGCCCCGGCATCGAGCCGGGCGCCCCTCCCCATGCTGGGCGTCCGCCCGCGCGGGGCCACGCTCAAGCCCGCGGCACACGACGAAGGGGCCACACCCCGCCCGCCGCTCCGGCTGTGTATTGCGCCGCGGCTCGGGTCAGCCGGCTCCGCCTGCGTGTCGCTCCCGGCTCAGGTCAGCCGGCTGCGCCGTCTGCCCTTCGCGGCGGTCGCACACTCCGGCTACGCCGTCTGCCCCTCGCGGCGCTGCGCATACACAGCCTACGCTCTGGGCGGGGCCTGACGGGAGTCGGCCTTTGCGCAGGGCGGGTCGGTCCCTCGCTGCGGCGCGCACTCCGCTACGGCAGCTGGGCTGCTGCTCCGTCGTGCCCGTCCACGGGCGGTGGCGGGGTGTGGCGTCCGCTCGCGACCCCCACGGCGGGCGCCCAAGAGCGCCTCGGGGCTCCAGGGGCGACGCGTGCGCCCGCGTAGCCGACACGCGCCCGGCGCCGCCCGCAGCCCTCACGAGGGAGCTCGCCGCCCGGACGGGCACCGCCGCCACCGGCCGCTGCCAACCAGGGGCTGAGCGCGCCGTGACCGCCGCCGCTGCGTCGCGCGCACGGGGCGTACGCGCCGCCGTCGTGCGCGCGGGAGCCAGCCTCACGGCCGCGCCCCGCTCCGGTCGCGTCTTCGCCGCCGGCTCGGGCCAGCCCGCTGCGCGGTCTGCCCTCGCCAGGGGGCTCAGCCGCTTCCCTCCGCTCCCGCGCGGCCTGCAGCGGGTCTCACGGGCGCGCACGCCGTCGTCACGCCCGCCCGGCGGCGCGCGCCTCCGCGCCGTCGGCCCCGGCGCTGCCAGATCCGGCTCGCCCGCACCCGGCGTTGCCGGTGCCCGACCGGGCGGCGCCCCTGCGGGCAGCTGCCTCGTCCTCGCCGTACCACTTGGCGCGGTACTCCCACGGCTCCAGGAGCCCCGCGGCCACCTCGTCCATGTCCTGGCGCTTCTCCGCCGTCGTGTCCGTGATGATGCTGTCGTCGAACGTCACGCGCACGAGCCCCTCGTCGGGCAGCTCAACCCCGAGCCTTCGCTCCGCCGCGAGCAGCGCGCGGCAGATGCCGACGATCGCGCCCTCGAGCGCGTGCTCGTGGCGGCGTATGTTCCTCATGAGCGCCGAGTTGTCCGCCGACACCTCTGTGGCAGTCTTCACGTACCCGACGTTCTCCAGGTCGAAGTAGTTGATGCCGAAGCCGCAGAGGTCGCCGAGCGTCTGCAGCGCGACCCTGAACGCCCGAGCCTGCGCCTCGGTGCGCAGCGTCGGCGCGAACTCGTGGATCGTGTCCTCCGTACTCATGACCTTGCGGAACACGGTGCAGTCAGCCTTGCCGAACGGGATGGAGACGCGCCCGCCCTTGCCGTCGCGCTCCGTATCGAACATCACGTCCGAGAGGAACACGCGCATCTTCCCGTTGTCGATCTCTGACATCATGGCGTCATAGCAGAGGTCGACCGCCTGGATGGCGTCCACCGCATCCGCAAACACCGACTGCCCGTAGGGGCTCATGTCCACCCGCGTGTTGTCGACGGCGGGCTTCACAATCGAGAAGGTCGGCCACACCGACCCCGTGTCGTACACCGGGCACACGCCCTCCGGCTCGACCCTGTTGCCGTCCCGGTCGAAGCACGCCGTGACGATCCTATACGTGCCCTTGCTTGCATCGTCAGTTAGGCGAGAAGAACCCGCCGCCGCAGCCCCTCCAAGAGATTCGCCAGGCGAGAAGAACGCCCCGCCCGTACCCTTCAGATGAAGCTGCACCTGGTCGACCGCGCGCCCGCGCCAGAACGCCCGCGTCACGAACGCGCACTCGGTCACGCCCTCCTCGTCCCACGTGAGCGGCACGACCATCCGCGCGTCGTAGCGCCTCACGCGAACCTCTCGTGACCCCGCATCGACCCACAAGGCCCACGCGCCCGTCCCCAGGCCGAACGCCCTCACCACGCACTCCTGCGCCGAGGCGAGGAAGCCGGTGCGAGCCATCCACGCCGCGAGCCAGTCCGTGCACGCCTGCTCGGAGCACGCCACCTGCGTCCGGTCGTTCAGCAGCAGCGACCCCCACTCCCGGCACACCCGCATGGCGGGATGAATGGACCGACGGTGCACCTCGTACACCCGCCCCACGCCGTCCGTGTCCCTATAGTCGTAGAAGTCCCCGAGCGCCCGCATCCACCGGTCCCACGCCCGGATGTGCGGCTCCATGTCCTCCAGCGGCAGCGTAAACCCCAAGGATCGCAGCCACTCCCTCACATGCTCCGGCACCCAGTAATCGCGATCCAGACCCTCCACGGCGCACCTCCCGAACGGTTCCGTCAATCGCCGCTCAGGTTAAGCGCCCGTCGCAAACTGCCGCTGCCCATGCCGCTCATCCCATACGCGCCACAGGCATCCATGCACGCGCGCGATGGCACCGTTATGCTGCTATCCCTGTTTCTGCTATATGAGCTGTCGAAGGTGTTCCTGCTTATGCGGTCTGCATAAGCAGGCGGCTCGCGCCAAGGTCGCTCGCTCCTCCGCGCAGCCCGAAGGTCTGCGCTCCGCATCGCGCCGCCAAAGTCGGCGCTCTTGTTCCGCAAGCCAGCGCACTCCGCCGCACACGGGCGCTACCCACAGGAAAGCCCACGGCGCGGCTCCATGCGCCGTCTTGCTCCAAGCTCCGGCAGCCCGCAAGCGGTCTGCCTCCGCAGCTACGGGTGCCAGCGTTCCGCTGTCACCCTCCGCACCGCTCCGTGCCCGCTTCGCGGTCACTGCGCGGGCTCCGCAAGCCCCTACGGGTCTTGCTCCGCAGGGGGTGAGAAGAACGAGAAGAACGAGAAGAACGTCCATCCATGCACGCCAGCCAGCGATTATGCACATTCGTCCGAGAAGATGTTGATAACCTCCCAGCGCTTCGCGCGAAGCGTCGCCGCGTGTTCCAAAGCGTTTCATGCCGAGAAGAACGCCCGGAAGCCATGATGTGGAAAACCCCGCATGCGCGCCCCGTATAATGAGCGCACGGGACGGCGCGCTGCCCTCTACCACTGGAGGTTTCCGGCGTCGTCCCGCGTTCCACCGATAGGGGGCGCCATGAAACACGAATGCCGCATCACCGTCCTAGAGACCAAATGCTTCGCCGAGTACCAGGAGAGGTACCTCGCCGACCCGCACTCCGGCCCCTGCTCGTTCTTCAAGCCGGGCGACACGTTCCTGCTCAGGCGCACGCCCCAGCAAGACGACTTCTACCACCTCATGAACGGCAAGTTCTGCGGCGAGGCGTGGGACGCGGTCAGCCGCTACGTCTACACGGCGCTCCAGGGCGGATCCATCATGAAGCGCTGGACCAACGACGACCGCGTGATGATCGCCTGCTGCAATGACGGCGCCCGCCCCGTCATCTTCAAGATCGAGCGCATCGACGTCCCCGAGACCGACGAGGAGCGGGAGTGGCTCGAGCGGCAGGGCTTCACGAACACCGCCGAAGACGCCTACACCGGGTAGCGCTCCGCCCGCTCCGGGTCGATGCAGATCTCACTCAGACCCGCCAGCCGCTCGTGCAGCCACCGCTGCACCTTGCTCTTCCTCGCAGGTTGCGCCTGGGATCTCGCTTCACCCCGCCACGACAACCCAGCAATGATTTCTCGTCTGCGCCGCCGAGCGGATCGTGGTGGGCAGCGTCCGCTTGAACGCCGCATCCTCTACCATCTTTTGCATTAGTTCCGGACGCCTCGCTATGAGTGTCGCGCTCGTGGGGCCGATAGAGCCTCTCGGGATGGAACGTCCGAGCGCGTGATAAAAGGAAGGAGAGGGCCCAGGCACCGGTGCACTGAAATCCCGGTAGGAATCCCTCTCCTCGCGCGAGGCGGTACCCCCGTCGTTTTCGTTGGGGCGTGCCTCGCGATTTGCGGGCACACGCGCCGACTTTTCCTCATCGGAACGCTGCCCGTCCGGGCGTGGGCCCCGGCTCCTCACCCAGGTACTGCCCCATAAAACCATTCTAATCCCTTCGTTTTGTCGCCGCTTGAAGACCTCTCTTTCCTGTGTCGGCGGTTGCTCTCAACTGTTGAGAGCTGCGGCGAGAACGGTCGAGCTGTCATGCACGACTACCGCGATGACGTCTTTGTGTGCCAACGCTCCTGCATCGATTCCGAGCTCGAACACCGCAGAAACGACCCTTACGTTGGTTTCTTCGTTCACATCTGGTTTGCGCGGTACCGCTGCCTTTGCCGTCGAGGATTATTCTGATCAGAATTATTCTGTTTGGAATAATCCTAGCTGGACGTCGCGAGGCTCGCTGGCGAATTTGTCCGCGGTGGGTCGGGTACCATGGACGTAGGTAAATCGGAAGGGGCGCCCATGACCGCTGACAACACCGTTGAGTTTTTGGACCTGTACAACCGGCTCGAGCGGCTCATCCGCGAGCGGTACAACCTCTCGCGCGACGGAGGCGCCATCGCGTGGCTGCTCAGTCGCGACAAGGCACCCCGGGCGCTTCGCGACGAGCTCGACTACTGCCGTGAGGTGCGGAACTTCCTCCAGCATAACGAGCGTATCGACGGATCCTACGCCGTCATCCCCAGCGACGCCATGCTCGACGCGCTCCGCTCTACGCTCGAGCGCTTTGAGGACATGGGCGCGGCGGAGGACGTCTGCACCCGGCGCGAGAAGATCCGCGTCGCCACTATGGACGAGCCCCTGCGCCCGGTACTGCGCGACATGGCCGAGCACGGCTACGCGCACGTGCCCATCTTGGCCGACGGGCGCGTGGTGGGCGTGTTGAGCGAGAGCACCGTGCTTTCGTATCTGGTGGACGATATGGCGCTCGAGATTCCCGAGACGGCGACGCTCAAACAGCTCGAGCGGCTGCTCTCCCTTGACGCGCACGAGCCGGGGCGCTTTGCCTTTGTGGCGCGCCGCGAGCCCGCCGACGAGGTGGCGGAGCTTTTCCAGGCGTCGCTCAGGCAGGCAAACCGCCTTGTCATGGTATTTGTGACCGAACACGGCAGGCCCGACGAGCGGCTTCTCGGCATCATTACCGCTTGGGACCTCGCCAAATTCTTCTAAGCGGAGGCGTTAGATAACGATGCCTGAGCAGTGGTCTATCTCGTGCTGGATAATTTCTGCGGTGTAGCCGCTGAAGCGCTCGGTGCGCTCGCGCCAGCTCTCGTCCTGATACCGCACGGTGATGCGGCGGTAGCGCGTGGTGGGGCGGGTGCCCGCGAGCGAGAGGCAACCCTCCTCGGTCTCAAACGGCTCCGCCTGCGCGATGAGCTCGGGGTTGTACATGAGGCGGGCGGGGGAGGTTGCAGTGCCGCTCTCGGCAAACACGATGATGCGTTTGAGGATGCCGATCATGTTCGCGGCCATGCCAACGCACTCCGCCCGGTGTGCGGCAAAGGTGTCCAGAAGGTCTTGCGCGTGCGGCTCGTCGCCGGGTGCGGCGTCCACTGAGGGACGCGCGAGGATGATGCGCGAGGTCATGATGGGGCGGATCATGCTTGGCTCCTTACGGTTGGCCGCCCGCAAGCGTTGCACCTGCGGACGCCGGGTTTTGGTTGGCGTGGCGTCTGCTGAGGGACGCCGTCCAATGCGGACGGATGCCCGGGCTCGTTTCTATAATGATGCCATTACGGGCGGCGCGGCAGCGCGCGCTCGGAAGGTCCATTGCGGTACGGGAGGTCGATATGGCAGCGATGCTTAGGGATTGCATCCTAGGGCAGGCGGTGGCCGATGCCCTCGGCGTGCCGTACGAGTTCCGTGCGCGCGGCACCTTTGCCTGCACGGATATGGTGGGCTTTGGCTCACATCACCAGCCGGCGGGGATGTGGAGCGACGACACCTCCATGGCGCTCTGCATCTGCGATAGCTTCCGGGAACTCGGCCGCATCGATACCGAGGACATTCGGCATCGCTTTGTGCGGTGGTACCGCGAGGGCGCCTACACCGTTGACGGGCTCTTTGACATCGGCGGGGCGTGCGCCCGCGCCCTTGACCAGGGGTATGGTTGCGCGGGGGAGTGGGATAACGGCAACGGGTCGCTCATGCGCACGGTGCCCCTCGCCTTCACGGATGCGACCGACGATGAGGTGCGCGCGGTCTCGGCAATCACGCACGCGCACCCAACCTCTACGGAGCTCTGCGTGGCACTCGTGCGCATCGCGCGGAAGCTTGTGCGCGGCACGGCCCCGTGCGATGCGGTTTCGGACGCCGCCGCGCTGGCGGCGCGCCCGCAGGCGGAGATTCGCTCGGGCGGTTTTGTGCGCGACACCTACGAGGCGGCGCTCTGGTGTTTGCTTACGACCTCGACCTATAAGGACTGCGTGCTCGCCGCGGTGAACTTGGGCGACGACACCGATACCACCGCGGCCGTGGCAGGCGCGCTTGCGGGCATCGTTTACGGCGCCGATGCGATTCCTGTGCGGTGGCTCGCTGCGCTGCGCGGGCGCGACGTCATCGAGGCGTGCCTCTTCTGATACGAGTCGCTACCCGTGCGGCTCAAGAGGCTCTTCTGGGTATGAAACGAAGGAATACGTTTCTGTTATGCGAAAGGAGCCTCCCATGAATGACATCATCAAGTCACTCGAAGAGCGCAGGAGCGTGCGTGCCTACGAGGACAAGCCCGTCCCGCGTGAGCTTATCGAGCAGGTTATCGAGGCCGGTCTCTGGGCGCCGAGCGGCATGGGCCGTCAGTCTCCCATCATCGTTGCGGTGACCGACCGGGCGCTCCGCGACCGTCTCTCGGCAGCCAACGCCGCCGTCATGGGCGGCGACGGCGATCCGTTCTACGGCGCCCCTGTTGTGCTCGTGGTGCTCGCCCCGCGCGACGTGCCCACCTACGTCTACGACGGTTCGCTTGTGATGAGTAACCTCATGAACGCGGCACACACGCTCGGTCTTGCCAGCTGCTGGATCCACCGCGCCAAGGAGGTCTTTGACCAGCCGGAGTTCAAGCAGCTGCTCGCCGACCTCGGCGTCGAGGGCGACTACGAGGGCATTGGCAACTGCATCCTCGGCTGGCCGGCGCAGGACCCCGAGCCTAAGCCGCGCCGCGAGCGCCGCGTGTTCTGGGCGGAATAGGACGGCACCTTGCCGAGCGGCGTCTTTTGACGCGGCTTTGTGCCTTCGTTGAGGTCGCACGGGGAGCTCAAGTCGTTTATGAGCGTAAAGTGCCGGCTCTTACCATAAGGCGCAATCGACAAAGCGTTTCTTCCTAAAGAAAGGGCAGGTGGAAGCTTTTGTTCAAATGAGCTTCTACCTGCCCTTCATCATGCAGTTCGCCCGTTACGCTCATAAGCGACTTGAGGGTGCGGAAGCGCCGGTGCGTGCACTCCCGGAGACGTTACTTCGCAAGCTTGTCGATGACGCGTTCCACTTCGGCGAGCTTCTCGGCCTTCTCCTCGGGCGTGCCCGACGCGAGCGCGCCGGCGACGCAGTGCTCGAGGTGCGCCTTGAGCACGTCGGCGTTGATGCGCGCGAGGATCGACTGGGTGGCCATGAGCTGGGTCGAGATGTCGATGCAGTAGCGGTCGGCCTCGACCATGCGGATGATGCCGTCGATCTGCCCGCGCGCGGTGCGCAGCAAGCGAAGGGTCTTATCGGTATCGGCCTGCATGGTTAGGCGGCTGCGATGGAGACGACCTTAAAGGCGTCGCCGGCGGCAGTGACGGCGGCCTCGAGCGCCTCGGGGCTAACGTCGCCCTCGCACTCGACGGTGACCGTGTTGGTCTCGTGGTCTGCGTCGGCGTCGGTCACGCCTGCGACCTTCATGAGCTCGGTCTCGACGGCGGCGTCGCAGTGACCGCAGTGCAGGCCCTCGGTCTTGATGGTGTAGTTCATGGTCGGTCCTTTCTGTTGAGGACGGCGGTGCCGTCCGGTGTACCTATTGGTTGGCAACGCGGGGAGACGCGCGGTGGTGATTCGCTGCGCGACGGTCGCCCGCGGCCGGCGCCCTAGCCCTGCGTGCCCGCGATGCGGCCGGTCACTTTTGGCCTAAATCCCCTCAGGCGCAGGGCGTTGGTGCAGACGCATACGCTCGAGAGGCTCATGGCCGCAGCGCCAAACATGGGCGAGAGCTGCCATCCCAGGATGGGGAAGAACACGCCCGCCGCGAGCGGGATGCCGCAGGCGTTGTAGAAGAGCGCCCAGAAGAGGTCCTGTTTGATGTTGCGGATGACGGCGCGCGAGAGCTCGATGGCGCGCGCCACGTCGAGCAGGTCGCTTTTCATAAGGACTACGTCGGCGCCTTCCTTGGCGATGTCGGCGCCGGTCCCAATGGCAATGCCCACGTCGGCGCGGGCGAGCGCAGGGGAGTCGTTGATGCCGTCGCCCACCATGGCAACGACGGCGCCTGCGTCCTCGAGCTCGCGCACGTGGCGCTCCTTGTCGGCGGGCATCACGTCGGCGATTACGCGGGTGAGGCCCACGCGCCCGGCGATGGCTTGCGCGGTCTGGGCGTTGTCGCCCGTGAGCATGATGGTGTCGATGCCAAGTTCGCCGAGCGCCTGAATGGCCGCGGCGCTCGTGGGCTTCACTTGGTCGGCGACGGCGATGGTGCCGGCGAGGGTACCGTTGCGCGCAAAGAAGAGCGGCGTCTTGCCGTCGCGGGCGAGCTCAGCACGCAGGTCTTCGTCAACCTCGATCCCCAGCTCCGCCATGAGGGCTGCGTTGCCGGCGGCGACGGCGCTCTCGCCCTCGCGGGCCGTCACGCCGCGCCCCGGAACGGCGGCAAAGTCGTCCACCACGCGTGCGACGATGCCCATCTCCTCCGCGCGCGCCATGATGGCCTCGGCAAGCGGGTGCTCGCTTTTGCGTTCGAGCGCGGCGGCGAGCTTCATGAGGGCCTTCTCGCTCATGGCGGGCGTGCCGTCGGCGCGGCGCGCGGGGATGACGTCGGTCACCACGGGACGCCCCTCTGTCACGGTGCCCGTCTTGTCGAGCACCACCACGCTCACCTTCTGCAGGGTCTCAAGGGCCTCGGCGCTCTTAAAGAGCACGCCCATCTCGGCGCCCTTGCCGGTGCCCACCATAATGGCCACGGGCGTGGCGAGCCCGAGCGCGCACGGGCAGCTGATCACCACCACCGCCACGGCGGCGGTGAGGGCCTCGTTGACGTTGCCCGTCACGATCATCCACGCGATAAACGTGACGACGGAGATGCCGAGCACCACCGGCACAAAGACGCCGGCGACCTTGTCGGCAATGCGTGCGATGGGCGCCTTGGTGGCGTTTGCGTCCTCCACGAGCTGGACGATCTTGGCGAGGGCCGTGTCGCTGCCCACACGCGTGGCGCGGAAGGTGAACGAGCCCGTGCGGTTGACCGTGGCGGCGTTGACGGTGTCGCCGGGGTGCTTCTCCACGGGAATCGATTCGCCGGTGAGCGCGCTCTCGTCGACGGCGGAGCTTCCCTCGAGCACAATGCCGTCCACAGGAATCGACTCGCCGGGGCGCACGAGCACCGTCGCACCGAGCGGGATAGTCTCGACAGCGACCTCGGACTCGCTGCCGTCCTCGGCAACGATCGTGGCGCGCTTGGGCGCAAGGTCGATGAGCTTCTCGAGCGCGCCGCCCGTCTTGGACTTGCTGCGGGTCTCGAGGTACTTGCCCACGGTGACGAGCGTGAGGATGGTGCCCGCGCTCTCGATGTAGAGGTTGTCCATGCAGATCATGTGCGCTGCCTCAACGCCTGCGGGGGTGCCCGCGGCAAGCGCGTCCGCCATGAGGAACATCGCGTAGAGCGACCAGGCGGCGCTCGCCGCCGAGCCGATGGCTATGAGCGCGTCCATGGTGGGAGCGCGGTGCCAGAGCGACTTGAAGCCGTTCTCAAAGTAGGCGCGGTTGACGTACATGATGGGAAGCGCCAGCGCAAGCTCGGTCAGGGCGAGCGTCATGGCATGGGCGGGGTCGGTAAAGACGGCGAGCACCGGCCAGCCGAGCATGTGACCCATGCCGATGTAGAAAAGGGGCGCCCAGAAGATGAGCGACGTGATGAGGCGCCGCTTCATGGCGCGTGCGGTCGCCTCGAGCTTCTTGGTGGGGGATTCGAGCTTGGCGGCGCGTGCCTGCGTGCTCGCGGTGCCGGACGCGGCGGCAGGACCCCCTTGGGGGGATGCCGAGTAGCCCGCGCGGTCAACGGCGCTCACGATGTCCTCGTCTGAAAGCGCGTTCTCGTCAAAGTCGACCGTCATCGAGCCCGAGAGCAGATTCACCGCAACGCTCTGGACGCCGTCGAGCTTCTCGACCGCCTTCTCCACATGGGCTTGGCACGCCGCGCAGGTCATGCCGCTCACATCGAAGCATTCGTGTGCCATGAGTTGCCTCCTTGGGCTAAGCGTCGCACCGTGGTCTTGCCGGGCGGTGCGACGGGATTGTTCCTGCCCATCATATACCCCCGGGGGGTGGGGTGTATAAGACAATTTTGAGAGAAACGCTCAGAACGCGCGAAAAGACGCGCTATATCTGCGCTGCCCATGCGTCTGCGCCCATAGCTTCTTCTGGCAATGTGCACTATTTTGCACATTGCTCATTCTTCAATGGCTTCAATGGCGCGAATCGCCCTCGCCGCCCACGCGCTCTGGCGCGCACGGGGGTCAGCGCCCCCGCATCGTGCGCATGATGGGGTTTGCGTGCGCGCCGGCGGCTTCCTCCCACGGGCGCCGACGGGACCCCTATACTTACCGCGGCGGTTTTCTGCTCCCGCGCTTCTGCTCCAGCTGGCCTTGGCGCCCGCTTCGCGCGATATCGCCGATACGAACACTTTTCTTGAGGCATGTGCCGTGCGGCCGTGTATGCGATCGCGTGCTCGTCATGCTTGGAACGGATATCAAATCTATGACTGAAACCCAGAAGAACGACCAGGTCGAGACTGCCGCTCGCTTTGAGGACCTCGGCCTCTCGTCCACCGTGCTCGCCGCTGTGCGCGACCTCGGCTACACCGCACCCACGCCCGTTCAGGCGGCGGCCATCCCCGAGGTGCTCGCTGGGCGCGACCTGCTCGCTGCGGCCCAGACGGGCACCGGCAAGACGGCGGCCTTCCTGCTGCCCGCCCTCGACCGTTTGGACCACGTGCTGCCCGAGGGTGACGCCGGCTCCTCGCGGCGCTCCCGCAACCGCGCGCGCAGAGACGCCGCCGGCCGCGGGCCCTTCATGCTCATCATCACCCCCACGCGCGAGCTTGCCCAGCAGATCGACGAGGTGGCGACCAAGATTGCCCGCCGCACGCGCCACACGGCGGTGACCGTGGTGGGAGGCCTTTCCTACAACCCGCAGATCAGCGCGCTCAAGCGCGGCTGCGACGTGCTCGTCGCCACGCCGGGGCGTCTTGTGGACCTTATCGACCAGGGCGCGGCGGACCTCTCCGAGGTGCGCGTGCTTGTGCTCGACGAGGCGGACCGTATGCTCGACATGGGCTTTTTGCCCGCAGTTCGCAAGATCGTGGACCACACGCCCGCTGAGCGCCAGACGCTTCTGTTCTCGGCCACGCTCGACGAGGCCGCGGTGGGCTCCATCACCGATCTGGTGCGCGACCCCGCGCGCGTGGAGATTGCGCCGGCGACCTCCACGGCAGACACCGTCGACCAGTTTGTGCTGCCCGTGTCCCTCGAGGCCAAAAACGCGCTTCTTGCCGAGGTCCTCAAGCGCGAGGGCGCATCCCGTGTCATCGTCTTCACGCGTACCAAGCACCGCGCCGACGCGTGCTGCCGGCGCCTCAACCGCGCGGGCATCAAGGCGCAGCCCATCCACGGCAACCGCAGCCAGGCGCAGCGTGAGCGCGCCCTCGAGGCGTTCCGCACGGGCACGTGCGACGTGCTTGTGGCAACCGACGTGCTCGCCCGCGGCATCGACATCACCGACGTGCGCTACGTGGTGAACTTTGACGTGCCCGAGGAGCCGACCGACTACATCCATCGCATCGGCCGTACGGGCCGCGCCGGCGAGCTCGGCTGGGCGCTCACCTTTGTGACCGAGAACGATGTGGACGAGTTCTTTGCCATTGAGGCCCTTATGGGCAAGACGGCGGCAATCTTTGACGCGCACGGCCTTGTGGTGGGTGAGAAGCCGCCTGCGGTCGACCCCGGCCGCGTGCCGGAGGTGCGTCCCGCCAAGAAGAAGACCAAGCGCGGCAAGTCGACCTCCAAGCGCAAGAAGAGCAAGACCGCTGCTTCGTCTGCCGGTCGCACCCGCGAGCGCACGGTTGCTGCTCCGTCAGCCGATCGCGAGGGTGCGAGTGCCGGTGCCGTATCGCCTGCGGGTCGCGCCAAGACCGGCTCGGGCGCGGCGCCGCGCCCGGCGCGCCCCAAGCGCGCGGGCAAGACGCGTGTGCGCGAGGAGGTGCGCACCACTTCGCGCGAGGAGGCTGCCCCTGTGGTGAGCGGTGGCGACCACGCCAACTGGTCGCGCCACGACCGCCGGGTGGAGAGCCACCGTAGCGAGGGCAACCGCAAGCCCGAGGGTCGTCGCGCGGAGCGTCGCGCCAGGCCGGAGAACCGCCACGCCGAGGGCAACCGCAAGCCGGAGAGCCGCCGCGCTGCGGAGCGCCGCGCTGGCAGCGAGGTGGCACACGATTGGCGCAACGCCGACCAGGTCTCTGAGCGCCGCTCCCGCACCCGCACCGGCCGTGCCGGCGGCCGCGACAACCGCGGCAGCCATGGGCGTCCCGCCAAGAGCGTGGGCGTGCCGCACGGCGGCGCCACGGGGCGTCGTCCCGGTGACCGCGGCGGGCGCCGATAGCCGTCGCAGACAACGCATAGCGCCGCCCCCTCAAGGCGGTGCAGCAATCCGAGGTTTCGCCCGGGGCCAAGCGGCTCCGGGCTTTTCCTTTTCGAGTTGCTCGCCTCGCCGATATCTGGTACGCTATCTCGCGGGGTATAACTTAGTAAAACCAAGTAATACCATCGCAACAAAACGCAGCACGGACCGGCGCGCAAATCAGGAAAAAGTAGTGCAACAGGCACGCCGGCCCAGAAACGCAGCAACGCCACAGCACGAGGGACCGCCATGGCAGAACACATGACCCCGGTCGTCGCGAAGGTGCTGCCTCAAGAAAAGGCAGCCTTCGCGGCGGCAACCCAGCGCGTGGGCACCACGCCCTCCAATGCCATACGCATGTTCATCGCCGCGTTTAACCGGTGCGGGACCTTCCCCTTCGATATCTCTCCCACAGGCGCCTTTGGCGCGGCTTGCTTTGAGGACGATGCCGCGCAGGACGCCGCGTGCCGTATCCAAGAAGCGTGAGCGGGATGCGCCCGCGCCTTCGCCATGCTGCAAAACCACCCGTTCCTGGGGGAGCGGACGCGCCGCGCCTCTCGGTAATCACCCGCGCCTACCGCGGCTTTCCGTGGCTGTTGGCCTGCTGCGGCGCGGTGGCGGTCTATCTGCTAGCGAGCGGTGCCATCTACCTGGCGGTGGCACAGCTTGCGCTCGATGTGTGTCGGTCACTCGGTGTCAATCTGCGGGACGAGGGCTTTCTCACCACGCTTGACCTCTCGCTGCAATTCGTTTCGCAGGTGGGGTGCGCGGCGGTGTTTGCGCTTTGGTGGAAGATCCTTTCGCCCCGCTCCCTCTCGTTTGCGCGTCGGGGCTACCTGCGTCGCGACGGCGCCTCCGTCCTGCGGCGCGTCTGCGGCCTTGTGCTCATCGGCGTGAGCGTTCAGATGATCGTCTCCCTCGCGCTGACGCTTCTTGTCTCGCTCATCCCGCACATCATCGAGGAGTACTCGCAGATGATGGAGGCGACGGGCACAAACGACCTCGACGTGCTCTCGGTGCTTGTGGTGGGTGTGGGCGCGCCGCTTCTGGAGGAGACGATGTGTCGCGGCGTGCTGCTGGAGTTTGCGCTGCGTGCGGTCTGCCCCGAGTGGCGCCCGTGCTGGCGGCGCGGCGTGGCGCGCGAAGACCGCTGGCGGGCGCGCTCGGTCGCGGTGCCGCCTGTGCGCTTTTGGGTCGCCAACGTGATTCAGGCGGCGCTCTTTGGCCTTCTGCACATCAACATCGTGCAGGTGAGCTACGCGTTTGTCATAGGGCTCGCCCTGGGCGCGGTCTTTTGGCGGACGGGCCGCTTGCGGTATAACATCGCCCTGCATGCGGTGGTAAACATGGCGTCCTTTGCGGTCGACCCTCTGTGGGTCGTGCTTATGGCGTTTGGCACCATGGGTGCGTTCATCGTGCTCGGTGCCCTCTGCGCGGGCGGGGCGTCGCTCTACCGCGCAGGCACGGTGGCCTTTGCAGGGGCCCTTCCCGCGGCGGGCGCTACCGACGCCGGCGCCTCCTCTGCATCAGCGACAAACTCCGGCGCCGCCCCCGCGGCAGGCTCCGGCGCGCGCTCGGCATCTAGCGCTGGCACTGCCTGCCCCTCGACGCGCGGCGATACGCTACCATAGGGTCACAGTGCCGCGCAGGGCGCGCGGCGTGCGAGCGCGAGGAGGGCTCATGGCGGGCAACGAGGAACACCTTTCGGCGGGCGATGCGCTCGCCCAGACGCTTCGCACCTTTAAGGCCCATCGGGCGCGCCATACGCACGTATCCCATCAGAACCACATGCCCGTGCCCTGGCACGAGGTGCTCGACGATCACGACGTCCTCGCCCCTGAGGCCGGCATTGCCGACAAGTCGTCTCTCATCTGCCGCCTTGGCCTCTTGAAGCTCTCCGGCGGGTCGGGCGCGTGGCGCGTGCGCGAGGCCATGAACGCCGTGGCCGAGGTGCTCGGCGTCACGCTCACCACCGATGTGAGCCTTACCTCTATCGAGTGCACCTGCTTTGACGAGACCGGCTCCTTCTCGGAGGTGGCCTCGCTCACCACCACGGGTGTCAACACCGAGCGCATCTGGCTCACCGAGCGGCTTGTGCGCGACCTCACCCGACGCGGCGCCGAGCTCACGGTGGGGGAGTGGCACGCCCTTATGGACGAGATCGAGCACCGCCGCGGCAACTACGCTCCCTGGAAGGTCGCGCTCGCCTCTGCGGCCGCGTGCTGTGCCTTCGTGTTTCTGCTTGGCGGCGGTCCCATCGAGATGGGCTGCGCTTTCATCGGCGCGGGCCTTGGCATGCTGACGCGCCGCCTTATGGTCGACCGCAACCTTACGCACTTTGCCTGCATCGGCGTGGGCGTGACGGTGGCGTGCCTCGCCTACCTGGGGTCGCTCTGGCTGCTCTCGCTCGTGCTGCCAGGGGCGATGGACCACGACGCCGGCTACATTGGCGCCATGCTTTTTGTCATCCCCGGGTTCCCGCTCATCACGAGCGGCCTTGACCTCGCTAAGCTCGACATTCGCTCGGGTGTGGAACGCCTGGTCTACGCGTGCACGGTGATTATCGTGGCGACGCTCGTGGCCTGGCTCGTGGCGTCGGTGGTGCAGCTGCGCCCCGACGACTTTGCGCCCCTGGGCCTCACGCCGGCGGTGCTGCTATGCCTGCGCCTTGTGGCGAGCTTTGTGGGCGTGCTCGGGTTCTCGGTGCTGTTCAACTCGCCGCCGCGCATGGCCGTGGCGGCAGGCATTGTGGGTGCGGTGGCAAACACGTTGCGCCTCACGCTGGTGGACGCCGTCGCCATGCCGCCGGAGGCCGCCGCCTTTGCGGGCGCCATCGCGGCGGGCCTGCTCGCCACCATCGCGAGCGCGCGCTGCGGCTTCCCGCGCATCTCTATCACGGTGCCCTCCATCGTCATCATGGTGCCGGGTCTGTATCTCTACCGCGCTGTCTACTACATGGGAACGTTCGAGACCATCTCGGCGCTCAACTGGATTGTGCGCGCCGTCATGATCATGCTCTTTTTGCCCATGGGTTTGGCCGTGGCGCGCATGCTGACCGATAGCGAGTGGCGCCACTGCAGCTGATGGCGTAGTGCGGGCTCAGCACGCGTGCGGCGCGTGGCGTCTCGCGCGGCGGGGTGCGGTTTGGACGAGCGTGCGCGGCGGAACTTTTTAGAAATAGCATCCTTGCGTTTTCAATATAGCGGGCGAGGGGTCGTTTTCGTGCTAAGGGCGCGCTGGCTGGGTATATCCTCAACAACGGGCGGCATCATGCCGCCACAAGTCCTATTCAGAGCCAAGGAGGCCCCATGTCCAATCGAATCGTTCTCAATACCATCTCCTACCATGGCGCCGGCGCCATCAAGGAGATCCCCGGTGAGATCGAGCGTCGCGGCTACACCAAGGTGTTCGTCTGCTCCGACCCCGATCTGGTGAAGTTTGGCGTCACCGCCAAGGTCACCGGCCTGCTCGACGAGGCCGGCATTGCGTGGGAGCTTTACTCCGAGATTAAGCCCAACCCCACCATCCAGAACGTGCAGGACGGCGTGAAGGCGTTTGCCGCGTCCGGTGCCGACTGCATCGTCACCGTGGGCGGCGGCTCCGCGATGGACACCGCCAAGGCCATCGGCGTCATCGTTGAGAATCCCGAGTTTGCCGATGTTCGCTCGCTCGAGGGCGTTGCTCCCACCAAGAAGCACGCCGTCTTCACCATCGCCGTGCCCACCACCGCCGGCACCGCCGCTGAGGTCACCATCAACTACGTCATCACCGACGTGGAGAAGGTCCGCAAGTTCGTGTGCGTCGACACCAACGACGCCCCCGAGGTCGCCGTCGTCGACCCCGAGATGATGGCCACCATGCCCGCCGGCCTCACTGCCTCCACCGGCATGGACGCGCTCACCCACGCCATCGAGGGCTACACCACCAAGGCCGCGTGGGAGCTCACCGACATGTTCCACCTGAAGGCCATCGAGCTCATCGCCAAGAACCTGCGCGACGCCGTGGCCGAGGCCAAGAGCGGCGTTCCCGGCTCCGGCCGCGAGGGCATGGCCCTTGCGCAGTACATTGCCGGCATGGGTTTCTCTAACGTGGGCCTCGGCATCGACCACGCCATGGCGCACACGCTCTCCGCGCACTACGACACGCCGCACGGCGTTGCCTGCGCGATGCTCCTGCCCATCGCCATGGAGTTCAACAAGCCCGTTGTGGCCGAGCGCCTGGCCGACGTCGCCGTTGCCATGGGTGTGGACACCGCCGGTATGACGACCGACGAGGCCGCCGACGCTGCCATCGCCGCGGTGCGCCAGCTCTCCGAGGACGTGAACATCCCCAAGGTCTGCGAGGCCATCAAGGCCGACGAGCTCGACCAGATTGCCGACGACGCCCTCGCCGACGCCTGCTACCCGGGTAACCCCCGCGAGGCGGATCACGACACCGTGGTGGAGCTCTTTAAGCAGATCATGGCGTAAAGTCAGCGACATCTGGTAGCGGGTGCGCACGCTAGGCGCGCCCGAACGAGGCCGGTTCCGCTCAGCGCGGGGCCGGCCTCCTCTTTATGGCGGGTCTATTTGACCACAGGCCCCATCGTCAATGTTGGCGTGAGCCAATTTAGAGCGCGCGGCACACCGAGCCGCCGCCGATCACGGTATCGCCCCGGTAGGCCACGACGGCCTGGCCGGGCGCGATGCCCTTTTGGGGGAGGGCAAAGTCGAGACACATGGCGCCCGCATCGGGGCCCGCTGTCACGCGGCTGAGGCGACACGCCTGGTCCGGTTGGCGGTAGCGAATCTTAGCAGTCAGCGGCACGCCCGCCTCGCCTGCAGCGGCAAGCTCCGCCTCGCGGGCAGGCGCCCCACCCGTCCAAGTCCAGTCCTCGGTGATGAGGGCGCTGGCGAGAAGGTCCTCCTCGTACCCGAGCGTGACGGTGTTGGCGACGGCGTCGATGGCGGTCACGTAGAGCGGGCGGTCCGCGGCGATGCCGATGCCCTTGCGCTGGCCTACGGTGTAGCGGATGGCGCCGCTGTGGCGCCCGAGTGTGCGTCCGTCCTGGGCGAGCACGTCGCCTTCGGGCAGCGTGTGCTCGCGCCAGCGCTCGATAAACGAGGCAAAGTCGTTATCCGCCACAAAGCAGATGCCCTGGCTATCGCGGCGCTCGGCGGAGGCAAAACCCTGCTCACGCGCGATGCGGCGCACGTCTCCCTCCTTGGTGAGGTCGCCGAGCGGAAAGATCACGTGCGCGAGGGCGTCGTCGCTAAGGCCGTACAAAAAGTAGCTCTGGTCCTTGGTGAGGTCGCGTGCCTTGGCAAGCGCGTGCGCGCCGTCTGCCGTATGCACGACGCGCGCGTAGTGGCCGGTTGCAAGGTGCGTGCAGCCGAGCTCGCGCGCCGCGTCGAGGAGTGCTCCAAACTTGATGCGGCGGTTGCAGATGCAACAGGGGTTGGGCGTGACGCCGCGCTCGTAAGCGCAAACAAAGGGCTCGATCACGTCGCGCGCAAACGCTTCGCGGCGGTCGAGCACGTAAAAGGGCATGCCGAGCCGCTCTGCCACAGCGCGGGCGGAGGCGGTGTCGTCCGGCTCGTTGCCGGGGCCGCTGCCCTCGGCTTTCGCGCCGGCGCCGGCACCCGCGTCGCGCGTACCGTCGTGCAGGCGCATGATGGCGCCGACGCAGTCATAGCCCTGCTCCTTAAGTAGCCAGGCGGTAACGCTCGAGTCAACGCCGCCGCTCATGGCGACAAGGACGCGCGGTTTTGCAGAAGACGCGCTCGTCATGGCCGGCCGTTACGCAAAGAGCTCGGTCGACAGATAGCGCTCGCCGGTGTCCACGAGCACAACCACGATGGTCTTGCCCGCCATCTCGGGGCGGCGCGCCACCTCGAGCGCGGCCCAGAGCGCCGCACCGGAGGAGATACCGGCGAGGATGCCCTCGGTGCGCCCGAGCGTGCGCCCGGTTGCAAAGGCGTCCTCGGCGGCAACGGGGATGACTTCGTCGTACACCGAGGTGTCGAGCGCCTCGGGCACAAAGCCCGCGCCGATGCCCTGGATCTTGTGCGGGCCGGCGGTGCCGCCCTCGAGCACGGGCGAGGTGTCGGGCTCGACGGCAATAACGCGCACGTCGGAGTTCTGTTCCTTCAGATAGCGGCCCACGCCCGTGATGGTGCCGCCCGTGCCCACGCCAGCCACGAGGACGTCGACCGTGCCCTCCGTGTCGGCCCAGATCTCGGGGCCGGTGGTGGCATAGTGCGCGGCCGGGTTCGCAGGGTTCTCAAACTGCCCGGCGATGATGCTCTTGGGCGTTGTCTCGGCGAGCTCCTCGGCGCGGCGGATGGCGCCCGCCATGCCCTCGGCACCCGGGGTGAGCACAAGCTCGGCGCCGTAGGCGCGCATAAGGCGTCGGCGTTCCTCGCTCATGGTCTCAGGCATGACAATCACGGCGCGGTAGCCGCGGACGGCGGCGATCATGGAGAGGCCGACGCCGGTGTTTCCCGAGGTGGGCTCGATGATGGTGTAGCCCTCGTGCGGGCGCAGGCGCCCGTCGCGCTCGGCTGCCTCGATCATCGAAAGTGCAATACGGTCCTTGGCAGAGCCGCCAGGGTTTTTGGATTCGAGTTTAGCGAGCACGCGGCTCCTAAGCCCGAGTTCGGCCTCAAGATGGGTGAGCTCGATAAGGGGGGTCTTGCCGATAAGCTGGTCGATGGAGGTGTAGATAGCCATGGTTGCTCCTAATCTGGGGTATGGGTTGCCGGCGCGCGCCGGCGGGTGTTTGCGGACCGTGCCCGCCTGCTAGTCGCTTGTGATGAAGCCCAGCAGCGAACACATGATGCTCACGATGATCGCGCCCACAAAGGCCGAGCCAAAGCCCATGATGGCGATGCCGGCTCCAAAGAGGTTGAGCGAAAGCCAGCCGGCGATGGAGAGCATGAAGCTGTTCACCACAAGCTGGAAGATGCCGAGGGTGACGATGGTGAGCGGGATTGAAAGCAGGCTCAGAATCGGCTTGATAGTGCCGTTCACGATGCCGAGGAAGAGCCCCGCGATGGCGTAGGCCACCCACGGGTCCGCCCCAAAGGGCGCGATGCCGGGGACAATGGCCGCGGCGACGGCGATGGCGATCGAGTTGACGAGCCAGTTGAGCAGAAAACGCATAGGTGCCTCTCTTGTGCGGGGCGCGCGGGTACGTGCCTCTGAGCTAAGATGGTCGTGCACCGGGGTGCGGCGGCGTAGCCTGCCGGTCCCTCGGCGCGCAACTGCCTCTGAGTATGCCCCAAACCGCGCTTCAGCGGCGCGAGAGGCCCGTTTGGTGGGGAAGGTGTGAATATGGCTGCTAGCAAGTCTCATATTTCGGATGCCGAGGGAACCGCTCGCGTCTCGTCGTCCGCGCGACTCTCCGACGCCGAGATGGGCGCCCGCATGGCGGAGCTCTTCATCTTCAACACCGATGTGCGCCTCTTTGCCTATCCCACAGGCGGCGCCTCTGCGGCAGATCCAGTGGTGCGAGAGGTGCTCGATGCCGCGCTTACGGCCGCGTGCGAGCGCTGCCGCTTCTTCGAGTGCACGCTCTCGCGCACGCGTCCCGACTCCGATATCTCCCGCGCCCACGCCGCCTCTCCCGCGCCCGTGCCCGTCGCGCCCGAGACGGCCGAGCTCACCCGCCTCGCCCTTGCGTACGGCGCGCGGAGCGAGGGGCACTTCGACATCACCATGGGCACGGTGACGTCGCTTTGGAACTTCCATACCGGCGAGATCCCCTCGCGGCTTGCCCTTGCGCGCGCCCTCGAGCACGTGGGGGCGGAGGGGCGTATCGAGGTGGGTGAGACCACGGCGGCAGACGGCAGTGCGACGCCCACGCTTGCCATTACCGACCCTGCGACCATACTCGACCTCGGCGGCATCGCCAAAGGCTATATCGCCGATGACCTCGCCCGCATCATGCGTGAGCACGGTGTGGAGCGCTTTGTCTTGAACCTCGGCGGCAACGTGCTCGTGGCGGGCGGCCGCCCGGGGGATACGTCCGCGCGTCCGCCTCGCACGGCGGGGGAGCCCTGGCGCATTGGCATCGTGAATCCCTTTGACCCGGCGCACCACCGGGCACTGGTGAGCGTGCGCGACGGCTCGGTTGTCACGAGCGGGCTTTTCGAGCGGTCGTTCACGCGCGGCGGTGTCACTTACCACCACATTCTCGACCCCCAAACCGGCATGCCCGCCCAAAGCGACGTGGCGAGCGCCACGATCGTGGCCGAGCGCTCGCTCGACTGCGACGGCTGGTCCACAACGGCCCTCATGATGGGCGCCGAGCACGCCCGTGCCTTCATCGAGGAGCTGCCGGGCGTCGAGGCCGTTATCATCGACGACTGCGACCGCGTGACGTGGACCTCGGGTCTTGCTGAGAGCCTCTCGCTCATCCCCACGCTGCCGCGGTTGTAGGCTCGCCCTCGTATATTTCTGTGTATTCAATAGTCTTTATGCAGCGCGCACTTTAGCGTAGTGGTGTGCTACACTACGCACGTGCTGTCCGCCGTAGACTCGCGTGCGCCCGCGTTGGCGCTGGGCGACCGATGGGGCAGACACGGTATATGGTCACTTCGAGCGGAATCGGTGGTTCGATGGATATCGAGAAGATGTATCAGAGGCAGGATGTGCGCCAGCTCGTGCACGCGCTGACGCTTCTCGAGGGCGAGGCGGATGTCGAGGCCTTCCTCGCCGACCTCTGCACCCCGCGCGAGATTTGCGATTTTGCGCAGCGCCTCCAGGTCGCCCGTCTGCTCGACGAGGGCGAGCCCTATGTGGAGGTCCAGACCCAGACCGGCGCCTCGTCCACCACGGTAAGCCGCGTTTCCAAGGCGCTCAACGGCGTGCATGGCGGTTACCGCAAGATGCTCATCAAGCTCGAGGACGGCGCGTAAGGCGTCGCGTCGTTTTACCGTTGCAGCCACTGCGCTGTTTCATCTTTGCGCAAGAGCGCGCGTATGCCGGCGGCTGGCCTATTATGATGAGGTCCGCCGCCGTTTTTGTCCGTTTTTGGAGGAGCCCCATGCCCGATACCGTCCAGTTCAAGCCTGTTACCACCGACGCCGAGCTCGAGGAGCTCGCCGCGCTCGCCGAGAAGATCTGGATGGGCTACTGGCCGCAGTTTTTGGGCGAGGAGCAGACGCGCTACATGGTCGATATGTTTCATTCGATCGAGGCCATGCGCCGCGACATGGCCGAGCACGGCTACGAGTACTGGTTCATCGTGGATGGCGAGGGTCGGGTCCTTGGGTACACGGGCGGCCACGACGAGCCCGAGACCGGGCGCTACTACATCTCCAAGGTGTATCTGCTGCCCGAGGCGCGCGGTCACCACGTGGCGAGCCGCACCTTTGACTTTTTTGACGCGCTCTGCCGCGAGCGCGGCTGGCATGCCATGTATCTCAACGTCAACAAGGGCAACGAGCTGGGGCTTCGTGCCTACCAGGGCAACGGTTTTGCGGTAATCGAGTCGGTGGTGAACGATATCGGCCACGGCTTTGTGATGGACGATTACGTGATGGAGCGTACAATCGGCTAGACGCGCCCGTTTCTTGTCCGCACGCGACGCTAGGATACTATCTATCTAGTTGGTACGGTTCGCTCGGACGGAGGACGCATGCCCGCAAGCATCTCGATAGCGCATCGCGCGCCCGCCCCCTCGCCGGAGGAGGTTGCGCGCATCGCCGCCGCGGTGGAGCGGCATGGTCGCGCCACGCTGCTCGTGCCCGATTTTGCCGAGCGCGACGTCTGCCGCCGCACCCTTGCCGATGCGGGGCTCGGCCTTGCCGTGGCAGTGGAGACGCCGGCGTCTTGGCTCGCGGCGCTCTGGGAGCTCTGGGGCGACGGGCGCCAGATGGTGGATGCTGCCGCGCGGAAGCTCCTGCTTGCCGAGGTGCTCTGTCGCCATGCGGAGCGTGCGCCGGGGGAGGGCGGCCTGCGCGAGAGCGCGGGCACGGTCGATATGCTCGCCCGCGCGGCGCGAGGCTACCTGCCCTATGCGCTCGCGGCAGATACCGCCGGGTCACTCACCGCTTCCGAGCGGGAGGTGCTGGGTGCTCTTCGCCGCTATGCCGACCTTCTGGCCGAACACGGCCTTGTCGAGCCGGCAACGGCCGCAGTACTGCTCGCGCGGCGCTTCCGCGACCGGGGGGTGCCCGCAAGCGAGCGTTTTGTTGCCCTGCGCGGCACGGCCGAGCTTCCCGTGTACTTGATTGACCTTCTGACGCCCATCGCCGCCTCCGGCGAGGTGACGTTTGCTCTCGAGGCCGAGGCGCACGACCTTGCGCTCGACATCGAGCGCGCCCTGCGTGCCCGCGGCGTGCTCGTCGCCCGGGCAGGGGCGCCAGAGCCTGCCGCCCTGGTGGAGGCGGGCGCTCCTGCCGATGTGTACGAGGTCGCCGGGCCCACCGCGCGCGGGGCCGCCTACGTCGCACTTTTGGACGAGCTCCTGAACAAGGGTGAGCGCTCGTCTGCTGACGGCGGCGCCCACGCTGCGGGGGCAGTGGTGGTGGACCCGCGCCCCGTGAGCGCCTTCCGCATCCTCGCGCCGCGTCTTGTCGCGCGCGGTGCGGCTGTGCGCGCTGAGGGCTCGTCCGCGTTTGCCGAGACCCGCGCGGGTGAGATGCTCTTTGTGCTCGCCGACCTCATCAAGCGCTTGGAGGGCGAGGAGCCGAGCGCCTGGTGGCCCGCGCCCGAGCTCCCCGACTGGATGCGCTCTCCCTTCTCTGGGCTGGGACCTGCGGCGGCGCGCTCGGCGCGCGCTTTCGACGCGCACCTGCGCAAGACCCGCAAGCTCGATGCTGCGGCACTTCTGGCGGAGCTCGACCGCCTGCAGAGCCGCGAGCAGCAGCGCGAGCGCGAGCGGGCAGACGAGGCGGGCGTCTCTGCGCGCCCCGTGGTCATGAAGCCGGTGATAGACGCCCTGTGTGAGGCACGCTACGGTCGCGCGCTCACGCTCATGCGCGATGCCGCGGCGGCGGCATCTCCCGCCTCCTTTGGTGCTGATGGCCTGGCTGCCCAGCAGACGGAGCTCGCCGCGCTCGACGCCGCGCTCGCACTGACCGAGCGCGCCCGGGAGCTGGGTCTCTCCGCGGAGCGCGCGTTCACCGTCCTGCCGAGCCTGCGCGTTCGTCTGGCTTGGGCGGCGTCTCCTGCCGCCCCGGATGCCTCCGCTCCGCTCGTCGAGATCGTCTCGCTGAGTACCGCCGCCGCGCGCACGTCGGGCAGCGCCTCTGCGGTACTCCTTACCGACGCGGACGCCACCTCCTATCCGCTCTCGCACCGCACTACGGTGGATGAGCTCCTCGCCCAAAAGCTCGGCGTCGCACCTCTTGCGGCGTCTCCGGCGGTGCGCCAGCGCGTGACGTTCCGCCGGGCGCTCGCGCTCGGGGCGCGCTCCGCCGTGGCTTTTGTCGCGCACGATGCGCATGGCGAGGAGGTATATCCCGCGCTTGCGGTGAGCGAGCTCAAGGCGCGTCGCGCGGCGGCCGGCCTTGCCGAGGTGTCCGCCGCAGCGCAGGTGCCAACAGAGAGCGCGCTTTTTTCCAACCTCGACCCGGCGGGAGGCGCGGGCGCACACATCGATACCGAGCCCCGTCTTCCCGAGCACGCGCTCGCGCCCGAGCTCGAGCACCTGCTGTTGCTGCCCGAGCGCGCGGTGGGCGGCGAGGCACGTCCGCGCACGCTTTCCGCCTCGCAGATCGAGAACTACCTCGCCTGCCCGTATCGCTGGTTTGTCACGAACCGTGTCTCGACCCGTCGTCTTGACGTGGGGTTCGGTCCTATCGAGATGGGAAACTTCGTCCACGATGTGATGCAGCGTTTCCACGAGCGGCTGCGTGAGGCGGGGCTCGGCCGCGTGACTCCCGAGAACCTCGCCGCGTCGCTCGCCGAGATGGACAGCGCCTTTGACGAGATGCGCGCCGACCACGCTCGGGGCAAGTACACGCATGGCAAGTACGACCGCTCGCGCGGCGGCCGCCCGCAGACCATCAAGGTTCCCCTTGTGGCGACCGACGAGATCGAGCGCGGGCAGATCGAGGCCATACGGCAAAAACTCCGCGAGGTCGTCCGTTACGAGAGCGACATGCTCTCTATCTTCATCCCGGAGCTGCTCGAGTACTCCTTTGACAAGGAGGGCGTCATCTACGCGGGCCGGCCGCTCGGCGGGCGCATCGACCGCATCGATACCGCGCCGGATGCCGGCTCGGGCGAGCGCTTCGTGGTTATCGACTACAAGAACCGCGCCGCTCTTGGCGAGTTCACCTGCCCGGACCCCACCATGGCGCGGGACGAGGGGGAGGTGCTCGACCCCGCGTGGCTCCCGGGGCGCGACGAGGACCGCTCGCCCAAGGTGCAGACGCTCATCTACGCAACGGCCTACGCGCGTCTCACGGGCGGCTCCCCACAGGGCGCGGTCTACTTTGGTACGCGCGGGCCCGTCGTCAAGGGCGCGGTCGCCGCGGCGCTGACCGAGAGCGAGCCGCCCGCCTTCCCGCATGACGCGGTTTCGGGCTACCCGGGCGTGAAGCCCCGCGGCAGCCGGAGCGCCAAGCACGACGGTACGCTTGACTTTAGCCACCTGCTTACCCTGGTAGAGCATGCTGTCGAGCTCGAGCTCGACGCGCTTGAGCAGGGGCGTATCGCGCCCGAGCCCGCGCGTGACGCGTGCACCCACTGTCCGGTAGCTATGTGCCCGAGGAGGCGCTAACATGCCCCGTCTCGATCGAAAGCAGGAGCGTATCGTACGCACGCTCGAGGGCCCGCTTTTTGTCTCGGCGGGTGCCGGCTCGGGCAAGACCTTCACGCTCACCCAGCGCGTGCTCTGGGCGCTCACGCCGGGGTCCAAACCGCGTGAGCAGTGGGCGGACCCCAACGTGCCGGAGGCGTTTCTCGACAGCATCGATCAGGTGCTTGCCATCACGTTCACCGACAAGGCGGCCTCCGAGCTTAAGGAGCGCATCCGTGCGGCCCTTATTGCCGAGGGGCTCGATGCGCAGGCGGAGCGGGTCGACGGTTCGTGGATCTCGACCATCCACGGGATGTGCGCGCGCATCATCCGCGCCCATGCGCTCGATCTGGGTGTGGACCCTGCCTTTGCGGTGGCCGACTACGCGGATGACCTCAAGCGTCTTGCCGCCGAGCACGTGATCCGCCGCCTTGCCGAGCGTGCAACGCTGCAGGATGCGGGCGAGGACGCGCCGGGTGCGGGGGCCTTCGACGAACTCGTCGATGCGTTTCAGATCGAGAGCGCCGCTGCCGGCTCACACGACCTCGACAGCCTCCTCAAGATCGTGGTCGCCATCATGGGCAAGGTCTCGTCCTCTACATCCGGCCTCGAGGCGTTTTGCCAGGTGGAGCCCCGTCCGGCATACCGGCGCCTCACGGAGGCCTACCGCGAGATTGCCGAGGCGCCGTCTTACGCCAACAACGCTGCCGCCCGTGTGGCCGCAGAGGCGCTCGATGCTTGGGCGGCTTCGCCGCGCACCCTTGCGGATTTGCGTGCGTGCTTTGCCGCGTGCGACAAGCTCAACCTGCGTGCCCGCGGCATGGGCAAGGACGAGAAGGACGCCGTGGCGGAGGTGCGCGCCGCGCGGGGTGCCTTCTTTGCCGACGCCTACCTTGCCGCGCGCAAGGATGCCCTCGACGAGCTCATCCCGCTCGCCCGCGAGGTCGAGCGCGAGTACACCGCGCTCAAGCGCGAGCGCGCGGTCCTCGATAACGATGACCTCCTGACGCTCGCCTACGACGCCCTCAAGAACAACCCTGCGGTGCGCGAGGAGTTTGCTGGCCGCTTCAAGATGGTCATGGTCGACGAGTTCCAGGACACCGCTCAGCAGCAGGTGGAGCTCGTGCGCCTGCTCTGCAGCCCCGACGGGCGCGAGCTCTGCACGGTGGGCGACGCCCAGCAGTCCATCTACCGCTTCCGTGGGGCGGACGTGTCGGTCTTTCGCACCAAAAAAGACGAGGTTGAGGCCCAGGGTGGCACGGTCGCCGACCTCGACGTCAACTTCCGTAGCCATGCGGCCATCTTGAGCTTTGCAGACGCGCTCTTTGAGGGCGGCGCGGCAAATCCGCTCGGCCGCGACTTCTTGCATCTCGATTCGTGCGGTGAGGACGTGCGCGCCCGTGCCCGCAAGCTACAAAACCCTAAGACCTCGCGCCGCCAGGCGGTGCTCGTGGCAGGCGGCACGTCCGAGGAGCGTGCGCGTGCCCGGGCGGCCGCCATCGCGGCGCGCTTCTGCCGTCTGCGCGACGAGGAGGGCTTCACCCCCGGCGACATGGTCATCATCATGTCCGCTCTTTCCAAGGCGGACATCTACGCCGAGGCGGTCCGCGCGGCGGGCATGCCCTGCGTGGTGTCGGGCGGCACGTCGGTCTTTCGTCGCGCGCCCGAGGTCTCGGCCATAGGGGCGCTCCTCAACTTCCTCGCCAACCCCGACGACGGCGAGGGCGCCATCACGCCGCTTCTCACCTCGCCGATGTTTGGGCTCGGCGCGACGGAGCTTCTGGCGCTCGCCACGCGCGTCGATGCGGAGGCGGGTATTACCGACAGCCGAAGCGTCACTGCAGACGTCCTGCTCACGGGCGAGATTCTGCCCGAGTTTGGCGAGCTGCCGCTGCTTGTGCGCGCCCGCGAGGTGCTCGCCCACGCGCTCGCCCGCGTGGGACGCGACCGTATCTCCGCCATTGCGCGCGACGCGGTGAGCGAGTCGGGCTGGCTTTGGCGCCTCGAGCGGGGCGGCGCGCAGGAGCACGCTGTCGCTGCGAACGTGCTACGCGCCCTCGCCATCGTGGAGGAGGCCGAGGGCGGTCGCGCACTCGGCGCCCGCTTGGTGGCGCGCGCCTTTGCTGACCACGTCGAGCACGCTAAGGAGTCACCGGCGATGCTCACAGGAGACGACGGCGACGCCGTTCGCATCATGACCATCCACGCGTCAAAGGGCCTCGAGTTTCCTGTCGTGGCCGTCACCGAGTGCGACGGCATCCGCGCCGGGCGCGACCGCTTTCAGATGCTCGATGCAGATGGCACGACCTGGTGGACCGCGCGGCCCAACCGGTTCGAGCCTGCCTCCGACAAGGAGCTTCTGGGCGATGTGCCCGCGCTCGACGAGGACGTGCTCGCGGCAAACGCGCTGCCCGGCACTGCCACGGAGGCGTTTGCCTACATGCGCCGGCGCAACAGCGACCTCGATTACGAGGAGGCCGCGCGCAAGCTTTACGTCGCGCTCACGCGCGCCCGCGAGGTGGCGATCCTCGTGCTCGGTGCGGGGAGTGCGAGCGAGCTTATGACGGGGCACGCCACTTCGCTGGTGGGCGAGGTACTCGCGCGCATCCTGCCTGCCGACCTCGAGCTCGGCGGCGTTCCAGACCTGGGGTGCGATCGGCTGGCGTTTGAGGACGCACATGCGGGCGACTACCAGTTGGTACTCCTGGACGACCTCGACTTCCCCTATTACCCCTCCAAGGGCAAGAAGGGGCCGCAGGCGCATTTTGCCAGCGAGGATTACCCGCTTGCCGCGGCGGATCTGACCGAGGAGGCGGGCGTTGCCGACGTGACGGCCCCGCGCGACTTTGCCCTCGTCCGTCCGGCTGCGGTGGAGGTCTCCATCACCCCGGCCACGCGTCCTGCCCGTGCAAGCTACAGCTACACTTCGCTTGCCGCCGAGCTGCATGCCGAGGCGGAGGACCGTGCGAGCGCGCCGGCTCCGGCAGACGAGTCGGGGGAGATTTCTGCTCCTGCCGCAACGGAGGACGAGCAGCCCAGCGGCGCGCCGGCGACACCAGCATCTGCGGCGGACGGGGACCCGACCGCGCTAGGATCCGCCTTCCATGCACTCGCACAGTGGTTGGTAGAGACGGGGGAGGATACCGTTCCCGCTCCTCGTGCCGATGCGCAGTGTCGCTACTGGAAGGTTACCGAGCGCCAGCGCGAACGGCTCGATGCGGCACTTCGCCGTTGGGAGCACTCTGCGGTGCGTGCCGAGGTGCGCGCTTGGGCGTGTCTGCGTGCGGAGGTGCCGTTCTTCTCGCAGGGGATGGATGAGCTCGCCGAGCGCTTTGGAGCGTATGCGGAGGGCGCGATCGACCTTCTGGCGACCGATCCGGCGCGACCGGGTGAGGCGCTCGTCATCGACTACAAGACGGGCGGCAGCGCAAGCGAGACGCCCGAGGCGCTCCACGAGAAGCATCACCTGCAGGCCGATGTGTACGCCGACGTGCTCCACAAGGCAGGCTACGGCCGCGTGACGCTCAAGTTCGTACGCGTCGAGATCGACGACCCCGAGCACCCCGGCGAGCCCCAAGTGGTCACCTACGAGCGGTAATTGCCCTGGCCGTGGGGAGACGCCCCTTCGCTCCGCGCAAGTTCCGCACGAGCCGGAGGCGCCTGCGGCGCCTCCGAGCGAGCCAGGACTGCTCGAAGCGCAGAGCGAAGGGGCGTCTCCCCACGGGCCCATCGCTACCGTTCGCCGAAGGTCTTCCGTTTGCGGTGAATTGCACTCCGTCCATTCGGCCATACTGAAAAAGATGGTGCATATTGGCCCTCTATCCCAAGGAGTGTATATGACCGAGCCCATGATTGAATCCATCCTGATCAACCTCGGTATCGAGGTCGACCAAGACCGCGTGCACGTCGACTGGAGCCCCGCTAAGCTCATCGAGCACGCCATCTCCCACCACGAGGCCTACCTCACCTCCACCGGTTCCCTTTCGGTCTCCACGGGCGCCTTCACCGGCCGCAGCCCCGAGTACCGCTACCTCGTCGACGCCGGCGAGGCCGATAAGAACATCAACTGGAACAGCAAGCAGAACAAGCCCATCGACGAGGCCACCTACAAGCGCGTCCGCAAGAACGTTGCGCGCTACATGTCCCAGCGTCGCCACCTTTTCGTCGTGCGCGGCTACGCCGGTGCGGACCGCAAGTACGCCCGCAAGGTCATGGTCGTCGCCGAGCGCGCCCATCAGGCGCTCTTCATCCGCCAGATGCTCGTGCGCCCCACCGAGGAGGAGCTCGAGAACTTCGGCCGCCCCGACATCACCGTCTACGCCGCGCCGACCTACGTCTGCGCCACCGACCGTGACGGCCTCGCGCCTGCGGCGGTCATCCTCGACATGAACCACAAGAAGATCGTCGTCGCCGGTACCGGCTACTGCGGCGAGATCAAGAAGGCCGTCTTCACGATGATGAACTACATCCTGCCCATCGAGGACGGGGTGCTGCCGATGCACTGCTCGGCCAACGTCGACCCCAAGACCGGCAAGACGGCCATCCTCTTTGGCCTTTCCGGCACGGGCAAGACCACGCTCTCGGCCGACCCCGAGCGCCTGCTCATCGGCGACGACGAGCACGGCTGGAGCCCGCGCGGCATCTTCAACATCGAGGGTGGCTGCTACGCCAAGACCATCGACCTCACGCGCGAGCGCGAGCCCGACATCTTTGACGCCATCACCTTTGGCTCGGTGTCCGAGAACGTCAAGCTCGACCGTAAGAGCCGCGCGCCCATCTACTCCGACAGCTCCATCACCGAGAACGGCCGCGCCGCCTATCCGATCGAGCACATCGAGCGCGTCGTCGAGTCCGGCGTGGGCGAGAGCCCGAGCGTGGTGCTCTTCCTTACCGCCGACGCCTACGGCGTCCTGCCCCCGATCTCCAAGCTCTCCCGCGAGGAGGCCATGTTCCACTTCCTCACCGGCTACACTGCCAAGGTCGCCGGCACCGAGGTGGGCATCGTGGAGCCCACGCCTACGTTCTCCGCGCTCTTTGGCGAGCCCTTCATGCCGCTCGACCACATGGTCTACGCCTACCTGCTGGGCGAGAAGATTGTGCGCCACAACACCCGCGTCTACCTGGTGAACACCGGCTGGACCGGCGGTCCTTACGGTGTGGGCCACCGCATCGCTCTCTCGCACACCCGCGCCCTCGTGCGCGCCGCCATGGACGGCTCGATCGACGACGCCGGCTATCGCCGCGACGAGATCTTTGGTGTGGATGTGCCGCGCGAGTGCCTCGGCGTTCCCACGACGCTGCTCGACCCGCGCCAGACCTGGGCGGATCCGGAGGCCTACGACAAGGCTGCCAAGAAGCTCGCCGACATGTTCGACGAGAACTTCCACAAGCGCTATCCGGGCGTTTCCCTCGAGGACCTCGCCCGTCCGCGTGCGGAGTAGTACCTCACCCATCTAGTCTGAACAGAGACGAGCGGAGGTCCTGCGGGGCCTCCGCTGCATTTTCTGACCGCAATGTAGCGATTCCGAAAGCAGGGGACCATGGACATCACGCGTGAGATGGACATCACGCCCGAGCAGTTCTTCAACGAGATCGAGCGCACCGTTATGGATGATGCTGCGCGTGCGACGGGTACGCGGCCCACGCGCCGCAAGCTCAACGGCCTTAAGTACCGCAAGCTCTCCCGCCAGGGCGGTAAGGGCGGCACCGAGATCACGGTCAAGATCTTGAAGTACCGCTACCCGGAGGTCTACGAGGTCCGTTTCACCTACAGCACGGGCACCAACACCGTGCGCTACCACGTCGTTCCGCGCGGCGAGGGCGGCCTTACGCTTACCTACTCCGAGAAGTTCGTCGATCCCAACCCCAGAAGCGGCCTTTTTGCTGACTGGTGGCTCAAGCACTACGAGAAGAAGGCGGCCCGCCGGGCCAACCGCACACTCGACGCCATCGAGCGCGACGCCAAGCGGGGCGGCGGCGCCCACGGTTCCAACCCGCTGCTCGACGCAATCGAGAACGAGGACTAGCGCAGACACGACAAAGAGGCCGAGTCGGGCGGAGGTTCCCGGCTTCGGGCAGTCCTGACTCGCACGAAGGCGCCGCTGGCGCCTTCGGCTCGTGCGGAACTCGCCGGAAACCTCCGCCCGCCCTGTTGAACGGCCTCCGCGTATCAACTGATAAAGAGGGACTGCTCGAAGCGGGGAGGGTCCGATCGGTTTCGAGAGCGCGGGGTGCGGCATCGAACACGGTGTGAGGGCTTCGGGCGGCACGGTCGCTGTCCGGGCGCTGCGGTAGAATCTTTTGGCAAGCGAAACCAGAGACGATACGACAGCACATCAGATGAGGAGACGCTCCTGTGGCCTTCGTTCACCTGCATAACCATTCCGAATACTCCATGCTCGACGGCGCTACGCGCGTGGGCGACATGGTCAAGCGCGCCGTGGAGCTCGGCATGCCTGCCGTGGCGCTCACCGACCACGGCTACATGTACGGCATTCCCGAGCTCGGCCTTGCCTGCGACGCCGTGAACAACGCAGCGCCCGATTTTCGCCAGTGGAAGCACGATAAGGCGACGTTTGCCACCGAGGGTTTTGGCGAGGCGCCCGAGGACGAGAAGGCGCGTGCCCAGTGGGAGCGCGACTGCGCGGTGTGGCAAGAGACCGGCTCGCTCGACTCGGCCAAGCCCAAGCCCGTCATCAAGCCCATCTTCGGTTGCGAGGTCTACTTCACGCCGGACGAAACCCTGGCGCGCGACCACAAGCCCGAGCTCTACCACATGATCCTCATCGCCCGCAACCACACCGGTTACGTCAACCTCATGCAGATCGTGTCCGAGGCTGCGGTCCAAGGCTTCTACTACAAGCCGCGTGTCACCCTCGACAACCTGCGTCGCCACCGCGAGGGTATCATCGCCACCTCGGCGTGCATCGCCGGCATCATCCCCAAGTGCATTGACCGCGGCGAGGACGAGAACGCCCTCATGTGGGCAACTACCTTCCGCGACACCTTTGAGCCCGGCAACTTCTACATCGAGATTCAGGACCACGGCATCTCGACCGACGCCGGCCTTACCGATGAGCAGCTCGACCGCCGTCTAATCGACATCGCCAACCAGATTGGCGTGAAGGTCATCGCCACCAACGACTTCCACTACCTCACGCGCGACGATGCGCCGGTGCAGGACATCATGATGTGCATTGGCATGAACTCCAAGGTTGACGACCCCAACCGCATGCGCATGCAGGGCAGCGAGTTCTACATGAAGACCGAGGATGAGATGCGCGCCCTCTTTCCGTACTGCCCGGAGGCCTGCGACAACACGGTTGAGATTGCCGATAAGTGCGACGTGCAGCTCGAGTGGGGTCAGATCATCCTGCCCCGTTACCCGTTGCTCGACCCCGGTGAGACGCATGAGAGCCAGTTCCGTCGCGAGTGCGAGGCCGGTCTTGCCAAGCGCTACGGCGAGGGCTGGGAGACGCAGGTTATCAACGGCGTCTCGATCAAGGAGCGCTTTGAGTTTGAGTACAAGGTCATCTGCGACAAGGGCTTTGCGGCGTACTTCCTGATCGTGGCCGAGTACGTGCGCTGGGCCAAGCAAAACGGCATCGGCGTCGGCCCCGGCCGTGGATCGGCGGCGGGCGCCCTCGTTGCCTACGCCATGGACATCACCACCTTCGACCCGCTCTCAAACGGCCTCATGTTCGAGCGATTCCTCTCGCCCGAGCGTATGGAGATGCCCGATATCGATATGGACTTCGACGATGAGCGTCGCCTGGAGGTGGTGGAGCACGTCCGCCAGCTCTACGGCTCCGAGAAGGTCACGCACGTCATCACCTACTCGACCATCAAGGCCAAGCAGGCTATCAACGACGCGGCGCGCGTGCTCGACTACCCCGTGTACATGGGCCAGCGCCTCTCGAAGATGATCTCGAGCGACCCCAAGGTCAAGCTCCGTCAGGTGCTCGAGCAGGTGCCGGGGCATGAGGAGAACTACAACCCCGATTTTGCCGACGCCTACCGCTCCGACGACGACGCGCGCCGCATCATCGACGCGGCCCTTTCCATCGAGGGCCTCACCCGCGGCGAGGGCGTGCACGCCTGCGCCGTTCTCATCTGCCGCGACCCGGTGAACGAGCACGTCCCCACCAAGCTCGACACCAAGGGCGGCGTGGAGATTACCCAGTACGAAGGCCACACGGTCGCGGACATGGGCCTCTTGAAGATGGACTTCCTGGGCCTGCGCACGCTCACGGTTATCTCTAAGGCCAAGGCCAACATCAAGGCAAACTACGGGATCGATATCGACGTGGACGCCATTCCTTTCGACGACCCCGAGATCTTCAAGCTTATGCAGACCGGCCACACCGCGGGCGTCTTCCAGATCGAGTCCGCCGGCATGACGGCAACGATCAAGAACATGAAGCCCACCGAGTACAAGCACGTGGTCGCTCTGATCGCCCTCTACCGCCCCGGCCCTCTGGGCGCCGGCATGGTCACGAGCTACATCAACCGTATGAACGGCAAGGAGCCCGCCGTCTCCTACGACCCGCGTCTGGACGATATCCTGGGCGAGACCTACGGCACCATGGTCTACCAGGAGCAGGTTATGAACATCTCGGTCGAGATGTGCGGCTTCTCCAAGGGCGAGTCGGACAGCCGTATCCGCAAGCCCGTGGCCAAAAAGAAGATCAAGATGCTCACCGAGCAGGTCTTCACTTGGGAGGACGGTCACGAGGAGACCATCTACGACCACTGGATGAACGGTGCGGAGCGCAACGACTACAAGCGCGAGACCGCCCAGCGCATCTGGGACGACGTTCTCGAGTTCGCCTCCTACGCCTTCAACAAGTCGCACTCGGCCGGCTACGCCATTCTCGTCATGCAGACCGCCTGGCTGAAGGCGCACTACCCCAACGAGTTCATGGCGGCCGTGCTCACGTCCTACACGGGCAAGACCGACAAGATCGTGCACTACGTTTCCGCCTGCCGCCACGACGGCATCCAGGTGCTGCCGCCTGACGTCAACGAGTCGGGCCGCGAGTTCACCGCGGTCAAAGAGGGCATCCGCTTTGGTCTTGCGGGCATCCGCGGCGTGGGTGAGGGCGTGGCCGACGCCATCATCGCCGAGCGCGAACACGGCGGCACCTTCAAGAACCTGCACGACTTCGTGGACCGCGTGGACTCGAGCCAGGCCAACCGCCGCGTGATCGAGGCGCTCATCAAGGCAGGCGCCTTCGACTCGTCGGGCTACACGCGCCGCCAGCTCATGAGCTTCGTCGACAAGGCCAACCCTGAGAACATCGTCGACGCCGCCACGCGCCGTCAGAAGGAGCAGGCCTCGGGCCAGGTTTCGTTCTTCGACATGTTCGGCGACGTCGAGGGGTCGGGCTTTGAGGTCTCCATTCCCGAGCCGGACGGCCAGGAGTGGGATCGCCACACCAAGCTCTCCGCAGAGCGCGAGGTGCTCGGCATCTACGTCTCCGACCACCCGCTGCGCCCCTTTGAGTACGCGCTCGGCAAGGCGCGCGAGTACACCCTCGCCCAGATCGATACGGGCTTTGAGGTCGCGGCCCCCGGTGGCGGCACCGTTAACAAGGCCATCCCCGAGGGCAAGCCGTACTGGTTCGCCGGCATGGTCGCCGAGGTCTCCAAGCGCGTCACCAAGAAGGGCGACCCCATGGCGATCGTGCGTCTGGAGGACATGGAGGGCGAGGCCACCATCGTCATGTTCCCCAAGGTCTACAAGGAGTGCGAGAGCTACCTCTACGGCGAGACCGACCCCGAGACGGGTGCCGTCCTCTCCGATGCGTTCATCCGCGTGCGCGGCAAGCTCGAGCGGAGCGACCGCGGCGACCAGATTATCGCGCAGGAGGTGTTGCCGCTCGAGCTCAATGAAGAGGCCAACCGCCCCAAGGTGTTTGAGGTGATGGTGCCGAGCTCGCGCTTTAGCCAGGGCAACATGGCGCGTCTGGCGGCGCTTTTTGCCACCAACCCGGGCGGCGACCGCGTGGAGCTCTTCATCGAGCAGCGCGACGGCCAGCACATGCGCGCCGAAATCCCCGCACGCGTGAACGCCCGTTCCATCCCGCTTATCGCCGAGGCGAAGGCAATCGTCGGCAACGCCGGCCGCGTGACGGTGGTATAGGCGCAGCGCTTGCCGGCGCTCGACCCTGCGGAACCTGTCCTGTCGTAGCGAGAAAGGATGCCCTATGGCTTGCGAGGAGTTCTACATCGACGTCGACGGCAAGCGCGTGCATGCCAAGCTCGACCGCTCTGAGGATACGGAGCGCGGCCCGCTCGCTATCGTCTTTCACGGCTTCACCGGTCATATGGAGGAGCGCCACATCATCGCCGTGGCGGAAGGCCTTCGTGCGGAAGGCGTCTCTACGCTGCGCGTCGACCTCTACGGCCACGGTAAGAGCGACGGTGCCTTTGCCGACCATACGCTCTACAAGTGGGTGACCCAGGGCCTTGCGGTCATCGACTACGCCCGCGGGCTCGATTTCGTTGATGCGCTCTACCTCGCCGGCCACTCGCAGGGCGGCCTGCTTTCCATGCTTCTTGCAGGCATGTGCCCCGACGACGTCGCGGCGCTGATGCCGCTCTCACCGGCGATTCTCATCCCCGAGGCGGCCCGTCAGGGCGTCCTGTTAGGATGCCCCTTCGACCCGGTGCACATCCCCGCTACGATCGGGGTGGGGGAGCGGACGCTCTCCGGCAACTACGCCCGCGTGGCGCAGACCATCCATGTGGAGGACGAGATCGACCGCTATCCTGGCCCTGTTCTTATCGTGCATGGCAGCGCCGATGAGGGTGTGCCGCTGAGCGACTCGGAGGCGGCGGTCGCCCGCTATCGCAACGCACGTCTCGTGGTGATCCCCGATGACGATCACTGCTACCACCAGCACCTCGATCAGGCGGTCGCCGCGGTGCGGGAGTTTGTCGCCGCGCTGTAACGCACTAATTTTCGCTGCAACACAGTAAGGTACATTGCAGCTGCCGGCTCAAGTCGTTCATGAGCGTAAAAGCGCAAGGATCAAATCGATACTTTAGTAAGATAAAGCGCTTTCCTGCGAAAAGCACCGGTATAAAAAGCTAAAACCATCGGTGTACGCTGTTCCGTAAGAGAAATACGCTCATAAACGACTTGAGTTTGGGCGCCAGCTCATGATTGCCGAGTCCCAAAGGCTGAAAACTACGTGTTGTAAGTGGACCTTCTGAACCTACCCCGCCGGACATGGGGTTTGCAAAGAAAACACGCTGGTACATCGATTTCCGTCGCATCGTGTTCAGGCCACGCTGCCGGAAGCCCACTTACATCGCGCATTTTTGTGGTGAAGTGAGCTGAAACGCGGTGCAGCGCCAAGCGCGTCGACGGTTTTAGGTGGCGCTTCAGGATGAACGTCGCACCGCGCCATGTCTAGCAAACACAAAGAAGCGCCCGTTTCCGAGCGCTTCTTGGCAACTGCCCCTATGGCAGGGCGGTTGAATTGGCTTGTCGAATGGGCTTGCGCCCCTATGCCACGTCGATGGAGACGTTAACCTCCTGCACGGGCACGTCGTAGAAGGGGTCCTCGCGGCGGCCCAGGAAGTCGCGCGCCTCGTTGGGGAAGAGCGCATAGCTGAGCACGTCCTCCTCCGAGTGCGCGTAGCAGGCAATCTCCTTGCGGAGCGTTCCCATCTCGGGCAGGATCAGATCGGCGGGGCGGCAGGTGATGGGCTCCTCGTCACCGATGATCATCTGGCGCACCTCGCGGCTGATCTTCACGGGCGAGCGACCGTACATGCCGCGCACGTAATCGCGGATCTCGTTGGAGACGACCTTGTAGCGCTCGCCGGTAACCACGTTCATGAGGGCCTGCGTGCCGACCATCTGCGAGAGCGGCGTCACAAGCGGTGGGTAGCCAAGCTCGGCGCGCACGCGCGGCACCTCGGCGAGCACCTCGTCGTACTTGTCGTCGAGGCCAAGGTCGTGCAGCTGGTTGATGAGGTTCGAGAGCATGCCGCCGGGCACCTTGTAAAGCAGCGCCTTGGGCTCGACGGAGAGCACCTTGGGGTTCAGGATGCCCTCTGCGAGGAAGCGGTCGCGCACCGGCGCGAAATGCTCCGCCACGTGCTCGAGCGTCTCGATGTTGAGGTCGGTCTTGTAGCCGAGCGCCTCAAGCGCGATGGCCATCGACTCGGTGGCGGGCTGGCTCGTGCCCTCGGCGAAGGGGGAGAGGCAGGTGTCGATAATGTCGGCGCCGGCCTCGACGGCCTTCAGGTAGGTCATCTGAGCGATGCCGGCGGTGCCGTGCGTGTGGATCTGCAGCGGCACGTCGCAGGACGCCTTGATCTCGCTGACGAGCTCGGTGGCAACGTCGGGCGTGAGCACGCCCGCCATGTCCTTGATGCAAATTGAGTCGGCGCCGGCGCGCTCCATCTCGATGGCGAGCGAGGTGAAGTAGCGCACCGTGTGCACGTCGCTCGTGGTGTAGGAGATGGCAGCCTGCACCTCGCCGCCCGCCTCCTTGGCGGCGCGGATGGAGGTCTTGAGGTTGCGTGTGTCGTTGAGCGCGTCGAAGATGCGCAGCACGTCGATGCCGTTTTCCACGGACTTCTTCACAAACGCAGCGACCACGTCGTCGGGATAATTGTGGTATCCGAGCAGGTTCTGGCCGCGCAGCAGCATTTGGAGCTTGGTGTTCTTCACATGCTCGCGGATGGTACGCAAACGCTCCCACGGGTCCTCGTTGAGATAGCGCAAGCAGGCGTCAAAGGTCGCGCCGCCCCAGCACTCCAAGGCGTAGTATCCGGCGGAGTCGAGGTCCTCAAGCACCGGCAGCATGTCTTCGATGGGCATGCGCGTGGCGATCTGGCTCTGCTGGCCGTCGCGCAGGATCGTTTCCATGAAGCGGATCTTACGGGTCATATGGTGTCACCCCTTTCAGATGGCGCGCTATTCGCCCTCGCTCGGCGGAAAGATGCGGCCGAGCACGAGCGAGACGAGATAGATGATGAGCATGACCAGGAAGATGCCGCCCCAGCCCAGTCCGAGGATCTGGAAGGCGACCTCGAGGTTCTCAAGATTGAACGTCATCATGCACTCCCTTCTAGAGCAAGAGGCCGAGGACGAGGCCGCCGGCGACCACCGAGGCGATCTGGCCGGCTACGTTTGCGCCCGCCGCCTGCATGAGGATGAAGTTCTGCGGGTCCTCCTCGGTGGCAAGCTTCTGAATCACGCGGGAGCTCATGGGGAAGGCTGAGATGCCCGCGGCGCCGATCATGGGGTTGATCTTCTCCTTGCGGAAGAGGTTCAACAGCTTGGCAAAGAGCACGCCGCCCACAGAGTCCATCACAAAGCCCAGAAGGCCGAGCGCCATGATGATGAGGGTATCGACCTGGAGGAAGTCGTGGTACTCCATCTTCACCGAGACGCAGAGGCCGAGCAGAATAGAGATGAGGTTGACGAGCTCGTTTTGCGCAGACATCGAGAGGTTGTCGAGCACGCCGCACTCGCGCAGGAGGTTGCCGAACATGAGGAAGCCCACGAGCGGCAGCGAGTCGGGTGCGATGAGGCCCGCGATGACGCAGATGATGACGGGGAAGAGAATCTTGGCCGTCTTGGAGACCGCGCACGGGTTGTAGTTCATGCGGATGCGGCGCTCCTTCTTGGTGGTGACCGCCTTGACCGCAACGGGCTGGATGATGGGCACGAGCGCCATGTAGGAGTACGCGGCGACCATGATGGCGCCCATGTACTTGGATCCGAGCGAGTTGGCCACAAAGATGGAGGTCGGGCCGTCAGCCGCAGCGATGATGCCGGCGGAAGCGGCGTCGTTGATGTCAAAGCCGAGCAGCGACGCCACGATGATGACAAAGAAGATGCCAAACTGCGCCGCCGCGCCAAAGAGCAGAAGGAACGGGTTGGAGAGTAGAGGGCCAAAGTCGATCATGGCACCGATGCCAATGAAGAGCAGAAGCGGGAAGAGCTCCGTCTCGATGCCGGCGTCAAAAAGGATCTGGAACGGACCGGGCTCACCGCCGGTCATAAGGACGCCGGAGCCGGGGATGTTTACCAGAATCGTGCCAAGGCCCATGGGCACGAGCAGCGTCGGCTCGTACTGCTTCTTGATGCCGAGGTACATGAGCACGGCGCCGATGAGCATCATCGCGATGCGACCGGGCTCGGCAATAAGCGCGGTCACGCCTTCAATCAATATCTCCACGATGGATACCTTTCGTTCGCCTCGCCGTAAGGGGCGGCCTTACCCGGCGAGGAGAGGGGTGGGTAGGCGATGCCTCGGGCAGACGGCCGGTGGTTTGGTCGCTGCGGAAGGCACGGGGGCGCAAGCGGCGGCTACGAGAGCGAGAAGAGCGTGTCGCCGGGGTTCACCATGTCGCCCTTGGCAACGTTGATGGAGGCGATGACGCCGTCCTGCTCGGCCACAATTTCGGACTCCATCTTCATGGCCTCGAGGATGAGCACGGGCTGGTTGACCTTGACGGTGTCACCCACGTTGACCTTGATATCGACGATCTTGCCGGGCATGGGCGCGGTCTGCGTATGAGCGCCGGTGGGGACCGACGCGCTTGCGGCGGGGGCGACGGCGTCTGCCGGCGTGGCGGTGGCTCCGACCTCCTCCATCTCTACGAGGTAGGCGGTGCCGTCGATCGAGATCTTGAACTTACGCAGCATGGGTCTCCTCCAAAGACTTCTGACGGTATACGTGCTTGACTACAAAGGAGCTCTCGGGGAGGGCTCCCGCACCGAGTGCGGTGGCGATGCACGCCACGCGGCGATACTCGGGATTTGCCATAGAGACGTGCTTGACCGAGAACGAGCTCTCGGGCTTGTCGGCAGCGGCGATGGCGGTGGCGATGATGACGGCCTCGCGATGCTCGGCGGGATCGACCGGCAGGTACGCGGGGATCTCCTCCCAGTCGCGCGCGGGGTAGCCGGGCGCGATCTCGGGCTCGCGCGGCGGCTGGACCGTGGTGCGCGCCGTCTTGTCGGCGTGCCCACGAGACGATGAGGAGCGTCCCAGAAGGGCGCGGATCATAGAGCGAAGGCCCATAGCGGCCATCCTTTCCGGCGCGCAACGACGCAATCGGGCTCAGCGCGCACAATGGCTGTATTGTATCGAGCGTGTGGAGCGTGCCGGGCAAGCGGTATGTGGAGTTCGGGGAGCGGTCGGTTTGAGCGGCGGCGCGGTTACGATATATCGGTGAACGGTTTCAAAAAAGACTCATGGGGATGCCGTGAAGCTTTGGGGGATGTGGTACCATTCATCCCGCACTGCGAAAGCGGTGCCTGACGAAGCGGGGCATACGGCCCCCACCTTGCGGCGCCAAATGGGTAGCTGTCTGGTTATCACACAACGGATGCACATCGCGCCTCGGCGTGAGTCTGTGCAGAATCTTACGTGATGCCCGGATGCCCTTTGGCCTCCGGGTTTTTTCGTCTGCATATCTCTTAAGAGGGAGGTACCGAAAATAGCTAAGCACGATGACACGCGCATCAACGACGAGATCACCGCGACTCGCTGCCGCCTGATCGGCGTCGACGGCTCGCAGCTCGGCCTCTTTGGCATCCGTGATGCGCAGCGCGTCGCGGACGAGCAGGGTCTCGACCTTGTCGAGATCGCGCCCAACGCCGACCCTCCGGTCTGCCGCGTCATGGACTACGGTAAGTTCAAGTACCAGCAGGCCATGAAGGCCAAGCAGGCCCGTAAGAATCAGTCGCGCGTCGAGGTCAAGGAGATGAAGTTCCGGCCGAAGATCGATGTGGGCGATTACGAGACCAAGAAGGGCCATGTGCTGCGCTTCCTTAAGAAAGGCGCACGCGTTAAGGTGACCATCATGTTCCGCGGTCGCGAGATGGCCCATCCTGAGCAGGGTCTGAACGTGCTCGAGCGCCTCTCCGGCGATCTCAAGGACGTCGCGACGGTCGAGTCGCAGCCCAAGCTCGAGGGCCGCAACATGATTATGCTGCTCGCACCCATCAAGGGCGCCTTCGACGAGAAGCCCGCCAAGGGCGAGAGCAACGCCTAGGTAAGTCAAGTCCTGTAAGCGATAAGGAGAAACCCCATGCCTAAGATGAAGTCCCACAGCGGCACCAAGAAGCGCTTCCGCGTCACCGGTTCCGGCAAGATCATGCGCGCCAAGGCCTTCAAGAGCCACATCCTCACCAAGAAGACCACCAAGCGTAAGCGCAACTTCCGCCAGGAGACCACCATCTCCGCTGCCGACCGCAAGGTCATCAGCTCGCGTCTCGCCTAAACGCGCGCACCTCTGATACCGATCCCGAGATACCTATAGGAGTGATTCACTATGGCACGAGTCAAGCGCGGCGTTATGGCCCGTAAGCACCACCGCACTATCATGAAGCAGGCGAAGGGTTACTACGGTGCCGCTTCGCGTACCTACAAGCACGCCAAGGAGCAGGTCCAGCACTCGCTCCAGTACCAGTACCGCGATCGCCGCAACAAGAAGCGCGAGATCCGCAGCCTCTGGATTCAGCGTATCAACGCTGCTGCGCGTCTGAACGACATCTCCTACAGCCAGTTCATGCACGGCCTCAAGCTCGCCGGCATCGAGCTCGACCGCAAGATGCTCGCCCAGATGGCCTACGAGGACATCGAGAGCTTCAACGAGCTCGCCGCCATCGCCAAGAAGGCGCTCGAGGCGTAAGGCCTCGCCTACGGCAATCGGCTAAATCAGCGCACATGCGCATATGCAACGGGGCGTCTTTGGGCGCCCCGTTTTGCTTTGGGAGCTACGTTTGCCGAATGTTAAAAACCGCTCGGCTGATTGCCGGGCGATACGGCTTGACCGCGCCCGCGAGGACCGTTATAAAGCTTCAGTGTGATGGGTTGTTATCCCGTAAGGGAGCATGGCCATCCGGTATCGGTCGCGTGAGCGACGCAGCGTTAAGATGCACATAGATTCGGGTGTCACCAGTATCGGGGCATGACCGTAGGGAGTTTATCTCACCGAGGTCATGCCCCGATTTTGTTTTCGGTCGAATCGCCGTGCCGTATCATAGGGAAAGGAGGTGCACCGATATGCAGGCGATCAGAAAGCTCAACAACAACGCCGTCATCTGCCGCGATAGCCGCGGGCGTGAGATCGTGGCGCTGGGTAAGGGCGTAGGCTTTGGCGGGGATTTCCCGCGTGAGCTCGCTATGGCGGATATCGAGCGCACGTTCTACAGCATCGATGCCCAAGGTCAGCGCATCATGCAAGACCTGCCGGCAGATGTGGTTCTGTTTACGGCAAAGGTCATGGATATCGTGGAGAACGAGCTTCCCTACGAGCTCAGTCCCAATGCGGTGCTCATCATGGCGGACCATCTGGCGTTTGCCATCGCCCGCCAAAAGAAGGGCATCCGCTTTGACATGTCGCTTTCCTACGACGTCCAGCAGCTCTACCCGCAAGAGTACAAGATCGGGCAGTACATCGTTGCTCGTGTGAGACGCGAGCTTGACATCGAGCTCCCTCAAGAAGAGGTCGCGAGCATCGCCATGAACTTGGTGAACGCCAAAACGGGAACCGAGGTTCAGGCAACGAGTGACCGCGCCCAGTCGTTCGAGCGGCTGCTCAATGATGTGACCTCGATCGTTGAGCGTGATTTCCGCACCATTATCGACCGAGAGTCGTTTGAGTTTTCTCGCTTCGCCACGCACGTGCAGTACCTGTTCAAGCGCATTCAAAGCAACGAGAGCCTAAGCAGCGCGAATCTGCCGTTGTATGGGAACTCTCGCAAGGAATTTCCCGAGCTTGCCGAGTGCATCGATCATATCTGCGCGTATATGGAGCGCGAGTGGCACACGTCGCTTACCGATGAGGAGAAGCTCTACCTCATGCTCCACGTGAACCGTATCTGTTCACAGGCCGACACCGGAAGAGCCGACAACCGTAGATAGAGCCAGAAGGATTGTAACCTGCGTAAGGGCAGGGCATGACCTCCTACATCACGACCCGATAGGATTCGAGCGCTCGGGTACGCCGAGCGTGAGGAGGAACCATGGCTGACTACAAGAAACTAGCCGCGACCATCATCGAGAAGGTGGGCGGCAAAGAGAACGTATCGAGTGCGACGCACTGCATGACGCGTCTGCGCCTTGTGCTGAAAGACGAGGGGCTCGCAAACGATGACGAGCTGAACGCCATTCCCGAGGTCATCAGCGTTGTGCGCGCTGGCGGACAGGTGCAACTTGTCATTGGCCCCACGGTCGACAGGGTGTACGATGCGGTCTGCAAGGAAGGTGGCTTTGAGGTTCAGGCGGCCATCGACGAGAACCTCGACGCACCGAAGCTCCCCTGGAAGGAGCGCTTCGCGCCCAAGCGCATCGGCAATCTCATCCTCGATGCGGTGAGCGGCTGCATCGCACCAATCCTTCCGGTCTTCTGCATCGCTGGTATCTTCAAGATGTTCACGATTCTCTTGGGGCCCGAGGGCGCTGGAGTGATGCCGGAAGATAGCAATATCTATAGACTATTTACTCTCGTTGGCAATGCGGCGTATTACTATCTGCCGATGTTTGTGGCATACGCTGCGGCTAAGAAGTTCAAGACAAGCCCTGTTCTTGCCTTGGTGCAGGTTGCCTGCATGCTTCACCCGGATATGCTCGCCATCGTAGAGGAGGGAAAACCCTTCGATGTGTATGGCGTTCCGATGCAGCTCATCAATTACACGCAGTCTGTACTGCCCATCATCATGATTGTGTGGGCGCAGTCTTACGTGGAGGGCTTTATCAAAAAGGTATGCCCCGATGTACTGCGTATTCTTGTTATCCCGGTTGGCACCATGCTCATCATGCTGCCTCTTGGTTTGTGCATCTTCGGTCCGGCGGTATCGTTCGTCATGGGTCTTGTTGCCGATCTTATCATTTGGCTGGGAACGAATGCCGGACCGCTGTGTGGCATCGTGGTCGGCGCGACGTGGAATCTCGTAATCGCCACCGGTATGCATATCCCGGTGCTCACTGCAATGACGCCTGCATGGCTCGAAGCGGGTTATGATGCCGTTTGCTACCCTGCGACCATTGTTGTCATGTATGCCACCCTTGTTACCGCTCTTGCTTATGGACTGAGGTCGCGGGGGAAGGCGAACCGTCAGCTCGGTTGGACCACGTTTACCACCTACGCTCTTGGTCGAGTGAGTGAGCCCATCATTTACGGTATCCTGCTGCGCGATAAAAAGGCTCTTGCCTGGAGCATGATCGGCGGCGCTGTTGGCGGACTGCTTTGCTCGGTGCTCGATGCTCGGGTCTGGATTTTCACCGGTCTTGGCTTCCCCTGGATGAACGTACTTATGTTCTCTCAAGACGTCATTCCTGGTGCAATCAGCTGTTTAGCCGGTGCAGCGGTGACGTTTGCGCTTGCTATGGTATTTGGTTTCGAAAACAAGAAATCAGATGAAGAGGCGGTCGAGAGTGCGATGGAGGCATAGCAGCTAGGGCGAATTCTGTTGCACCGATCGCTTGATTTTTTTTTCTGCGGTCGGTGCTCGTTTTTCTACCATGTCAATTTGGAGAAATCATCATGCCATTAAAACGCGGTTTTCTCTGGGGCGGCGCGCTCGCCGCCAACCAATGCGAGGGTGCTTGGAATGAAGGGGGTCGAGGACTTGCCAATGCGGATGTGCTTCCTTACGGTAGCGACCGTATTCCGGTGATCGACGGCAGATTAGCCATGCTTGAACCGGATCAAAGCCATTACTACCCCGCTCAACAGGCCATCGATTTCTATCATCATTATCGAGAGGACATCGCGCTCTTCGGCGAGATGGGGTTCAAGGCCCTGCGCCTCTCCATCGCGTGGAGCCGCATCTTCCCCAACGGTGACGACGCGGAGCCCAACGAGGAGGGCCTTGCCTTCTACGACGACGTTTTCCGCGTCTGCCGCGAGCGGGGGATAGAGCCGGTGGTGACGCTTAACCACTACGACATCCCCATGCACCTGGTGACGGCGTACGGTGGCTGGCGCAGCCGCACCGTGCTCGACTGTTTTATGCGGTTTGCCGAGACGGTGCTCGCGCGTTACGCATCGCAGGTGAAGTACTGGCTGACCTTCAACGAAATCAACGTCATGACCTCGGCCTGCTTCATGGGTGCAGGCGTCATCTTTCAAGAAGGGGAGGACCGCTACGCCGCCATTCACACCGCGGTGCACCATGTCCTGGTGGCGAGCGCCCGGGCGGTCGGTCTGTGCCACAAGCTGGTGCCGGGCGGGCAGATTGGCTGTATGCTCAATGCCGGCATCTACTATCCGGCCACGTGCAACCCGCTTGATGTGCAGGCGGCGCAAGGCGAGAACCGTAAGCACTATATGTTCACCGACGTGCAGGTGCGTGGGTACTATCCCTGCTATGTGCTCAAGGAGTACGAGCGCCGCGGCTTCGAGATTCCCTGGGCTGAGGACGACCGCGAGGTGCTCGCGCAGAACCTCGTGGACTTCGTCTCCTTCTCCTATTACTCCACGCGCGTGGTGGAAGCGGAGGCGGAAGGTCAGTACGACTCCAACCTGCTGCGCTCGGCGCCGAACCCGTATCTCAAGACGGAGCCTTGGGGTCGCTTCATCGACCCGCTCGGCCTGCGCATCACTATGAACGACATCTACGACCGCTACCAGAAGCCCCTGTTCATTGTGGAGAACGGCCTCGGGGCTCCCGATGAGCCGGATGAGAACGGTTACGTTGAGGACGACTACCGCATCGAATACCTGCGGGAGCACATCCAAGCCATAAAGGAGGCCGTTGACGAGGACGGCGTGGACCTCATGGGTTATACCTGTTGGGGTCCGATTGACCTTGTCTCAGTCGCAACGGGTCAGATGAAGAAGCGCTACGGCTTTATATATGTAGACCTCGACGATGAGGGGCGGGGTACGCGCCGCCGCACCAAGAAGAAGTCGTTCGAATGGTATCGGCACGTAATAGAGACAAACGGCGAGGAGCTATAGCAATGTAGGACGGGGTGCCTCTGGGTGCCCCGTTTGCTATATATCTCGCGCTGCATAGGGGGATGGATATATTAGGTTGATAGAGCAGATGGCTCTGGTTGCAGGTTGGGCGATTAGGATGAGGATAAGAGTCAGTAAAGATTCAGAGAATGTGTTCAAAATGTGAATCGATATTTCGTTCTTGCGCGAGGGATGGGACGCTGGCAATATATATCCCTGCCGCGCGGCCCGGCGGGAGCCGGGGACCGCCGAGCGGGCACCTTGAGAACCGGATATCGCGGGGAGGCGGAGGAAGATCCCTCCGCCCCGAGAGACAGAGAGAGACACCATCTTCCAGATGAGATTTCAGAGTGGTACAGGTTTCACCTGCATTCCGCTCAGGCTGATCTAAGCGAACGATGGATCCGATTCGGCGTCAGCCGAGACGGGCGGGCTCCACCGCGCCGATATGGACTGAGACCGGCACGACCGTGCCGGCCGGAATATTGGACGGAGAGTTCGATCCTGGCTCAGGATGAACGCTGGCGGCGCGCCTAACACATGCAAGTCGAACGGCACCCACCTCCGGGTGGAAGCGAGTGGCGAACGGCTGAGTAACACGTGGAGAACCCGCCCCCTCCCCCGGGATAGCCCGGGGAAACCCGGGGTAATACCGGATAGCCCCGCAGGGCCGCATGGCCCCGCGGGTAAAGCCCAGACGGGAGGGGATGGCTCCGCGGCCCATCAGGTAGACGGCGGGGTGACGGCCCACCGTGCCGACGACGGGTAGCCGGGTTGAGAGACCGACCGGCCAGATTGGGACTGAGACACGGCCCAGACTCCTACGGGAGGCAGCAGTGGGGAATCTTGCGCAATGGGGGCAACCCTGACGCAGCGACGCCGCGTGCGGGATGGAGGCCTTCGGGTCGTAAACCGCTTTCAGCAGGGACGAGTCAAGACGGTACCTGCAGAAGAAGCCCCGGCTAACTACGTGCCAGCAGCCGCGGTAATACGTAGGGGGCGAGCGTTATCCGGATTCATTGGGCGTAAAGCGCGCGTAGGCGGCCGGGCAGGCGGGGCGTCAAATGGCGGGGCTCAACCCCGTCCCGCGCCCCGAACCGCCCGGCTCGGGTCCGGCAGGGGAGGGTGGAACGCCCGGTGTAGCGGTGGAATGCGCAGATATCGGGCGGAACACCGGTGGCGAAGGCGGCCCTCTGGGCCGGCACCGACGCTGAGGCGCGAAAGCTGGGGGAGCGAACAGGATTAGATACCCTGGTAGTCCCAGCCGTAAACGATGGACGCTAGGTGTGGGGGGACGATCCCCCCGTGCCGCAGCCAACGCATTAAGCGTCCCGCCTGGGGAGTACGGCCGCAAGGCTAAAACTCAAAGGAATTGACGGGGGCCCGCACAAGCAGCGGAGCATGTGGCTTAATTCGAAGCAACGCGAAGAACCTTACCAGCGCTTGACATGACCGTGAAGCCGCGGAGACGCGGTGGCCGAGAGGAGCGGTCACAGGTGGTGCATGGCTGTCGTCAGCTCGTGTCGTGAGATGTTGGGTTAAGTCCCGCAACGAGCGCAACCCCCGCCGCGTGTTGCCATCAGCTAGGCTGGGAACCCACGCGGGACCGCCGGCGCCAAGCCGGAGGAGGGCGGGGACGACGTCAAGTCATCATGCCCCTTATGCGCTGGGCTGCACACGTGCTACAATGGCCGGTACAGAGGGAGGCGACCCCGCGAGGGGGAGCGGATCCCGAAAGCCGGCCCCAGTTCGGATCGGGGGCTGCAACCCGCCCCCGTGAAGTCGGAGTTGCTAGTAATCGCGGATCAGCATGCCGCGGTGAATGCGTTCCCGGGCCTTGTACACACCGCCCGTCACACCACCCGAGTCGTCTGCACCCGAAGCCGCCGGCCCAACCTCGTGAGGGAGGCGTCGAAGGTGTGGAGGGCGAGGGGGGTGAAGTCGTAACAAGGTAGCCGTACGGGAACGTGCGGCTGGATCACCTCCTTTCTAGGGAGAAGCCCGAGAAAGAATAATGACTTTCAAACTGAACACCCGGTATGCCGGGTCCCAGGCGCGGCATCGAGCCCGCCCGTTCCTCTCTGGCCCCTCACCCCGCGGTACCCGGTCCCCGGGGTTCGCCCCGCGTACCTTGAGAGCCGCATAGCGAGAAGGAAGCGACAGGGCATGTCCCTGTCGCGGAACTGGAACGATTTCGAAAATCGATTCTCCATCTGACTTTAGACGATCTTTCCGATCCGAAAGCGATAAGAGACAACGACATTTAAGAATCTGGAGTGGCGTCGTCCCGCGAGGGGCGTTCCACCGCTCCCGATCGCGACATCCACGAATTGTCGAACGATGGAAAAGCACGGAATACAACGCATGGCGCCCCGCCGCGAGGCGGGGGCAAGATATGCAGGGCGCACGGCGGATGCCTTGGCGCAGGGAGACGACGAAGGGCGCGGCAAGCCGCGATAGGCCCCGGGGAGGCGCACACGGCCTTCGATCCGGGGGTACCCGAATGGGAGAACCCGACGGGAGAGGTCCCGTCATCCCCCCTCTGAACACATAGGAGGGGGGAGGGCAACCCGGGGAACTGAAACATCTAAGTACCCGGAGGAAGAGAAATCAATCACGAGATCCCCCGAGTAGCGGCGAGCGAAAGGGGGCCGAGGGCAAACCGGTGAGCGCATACGGGCGGCAGCCTTCGCGCCACCGGGGTTGCGGGGCGGTGCATCGGGGTCCTGCCGGGCCCCGCGGCCGTCCGGCGAGGCGAGCGGAACGGCATGGGAGGGCCGGCCGCAGAGGGTTACAGCCCCGTACGCGAAGCCTCGACCGGAGACCGGTCA
>NZ_NFIP01000004.1 GCF_002161805.1 Collinsella sp. An307
GTCCAGCCCTCCTCGAGCGCCATCAGCGCCAGCTCCACGTCCTCCCTGCTGTGCATGCGGACCTCCCGTCCGGACCGCCGCGCGGTCCAACTTTTTGTCCGCGGTCCCAATTCCGTACGTCTCTTACGATATGCACGGAAGAATCCGTATGTCTCTGACGAAAAGAGGTCCCTAAACGTCAGAAGCATACGGATTCGTCCACAAAGGTGCGTTATGTCCCGTTCGATTGGCGACCCTCATACAACGAAGGGGACAACGAGGGGCACCTACACGTAGAACAGCATGTCGTCATAGGTCGGCACCGGCCAGTAGTCGTGCGCGACCACATCCTCCATAGCGTCGACAGCCGTACGGAGCGCGTCCATGGCGGGCGCGACTTCATGAGCGTAGACATCGGCCTTCTCCTGCCAACCCTCGGTTGCGAGAGCCTTCTCGTGAACATCCCGCAGGGCGAGGATTGCCTCGTTGATGGTGGTTACGCCCTCAAGAAGCTTCTCCATAAGATCGCGCTCGAAGTTGAGCGTGCTCACGCCACCTGCACCCATCACGGTATCGATGCCCTTGGCGATCTTCGTCGCATAGGCGCTGATGCGCGGCAGGTAGGTCCGGCGCGCCATGCGCTCCATCGTGCGCGCCTCGATGTTCATGCGCTTGGCGTACTTCTCGAGCTTAACCTCGTAGCGGCTCTCGACCTCCGGGCCATCGAGCACACCCATCACCGCAAAGAGCGCACGCGACTTCTCCGTCACAAACGCAGGAAGCGCGTCGGCCGTGGTCGGGAGGTTGGCCAAGCCGCGACGCTCAGCCTCGGCGTGCCATTCCTCCGAATACCCGTTGCCGCCAAAGAGAATGCGCTGATGCATGGTCAGACTCTCGCGCACGTACGCGAGCGCGCGTTCGCCAAACTCCTCGGCAGAGGCGCCCTCCATCGCGTCGGCAAAGTGCTTGAGCTCGTAGGCGACGGCCGTGTCGAGCACCATGTTGGCATCCGACGCGTTGACGGCAGAACCTGGCATGCGAAACTCGAACTTGTTGCCGGTAAAGGCAAAGGGCGAGGTGCGGTTGCGATCGGAGTTGTCCTGCTGGAGCTTGGGCAGCACGTCGGCGCCGAGGTCGAGCACGCCGTGCGCCGCGTGCACACTCGCGCGACCATCGACGATCTTCTGGACGCACTCGGTCAGAAGGTCGCCCAAGAAGATGGAGATGATGGCAGGCGGTGCCTCATTGGCACCCAGGCGATGGTCGTTTCCGCATGTGGCAACGCTCGCACGCAGGAGGTCCTGGTACTCGTCTACCGCCGCGATCACCGCAGAGAGGAAGACCAGGAACTGGAGGTTGTCCTCGGGCGTCTCGCCGGGGTCGAGCAGGTTTGCGTCCTCGGTGGCAAGCGACCAGTTGTTGTGCTTGCCGCTGCCATTGATGCCCTCGAAGGGCTTCTCGTGCTGGAGGCACACGAGTCCGTGCCGGCTTGCGATGATGCGCATCTCCTCCATCATAATGAGGTTCTCGTCCACCGCACGGTTCGCGTTGGTAAAGACGGGCGCCAGCTCATGCTGGCAGGGCGCGACCTCGTTGTGCTTGGTCTTGGCCGCGATGCCGAGCGCCCAGAGTTCGTCGTCGAGCTCCTTCATGAAATTGTTGACCGTGGGGCGGATCGCGCCAAAGTAGTGCTCCTCGAGCTCCTGCCCCTTGCAGGGAGCTGCACCAAAGAGCGTGCGTCCGGTAATGACGAGGTCCGGCCGGCGGGCGTAATCCTCCTCTTTGATGAGGAAGTACTCCTGCTCGTTGCCCACACTCGGCACCACGCGGCGGGGGTGCTTGCCAAAGAGCGCAAGCACGCGCTTGGCCTGCGTATCCACAGCGGCCATCGAACGCAAAAGCGGCGTCTTCTTATCGAGCGCCTCGCCCGTATAGGAGCAAAACGCCGTGGGGATGCAGAGCACCTCGTCTTTGATGAAGGCGGGCGAAGTCGGGTCCCAAGCGGTGTAGCCGCGCGCCTCAAAGGTGGCGCGAAGGCCGCCGTTGGGGAAGCTCGACGCGTCCGGCTCGCCCTGGATGAGCTCCTTGCCGCTGAACTTCGAGATAGCCGTACCGTCTCCCACCGGGTCGAGGAACGCCTCATGTTTCTCGGACGTGATGCAGCTGAGCGGCTGGAACCAGTGCGCGTAATGCGTGGCGCCGCGTTCGATCGCCCAGGTCTTCATGGCATGGGCGACATCGTTTGCCACATCTATATCGAGTGGCCTGCCCTCGCTTACCGTGGCGTTGAGTTTTTTGTACACGTCTTTGGGCAGATAGCGTTTTTGCTCGGCCTCGCCGAACACCATCGTGCCAAATCGATCCTCCAAAGCGGGCATAGGCGGTCCCTCCTTACGGCTCTCGCCGTGGTACGGGATGGCAACGACACAGGTTTTACCGTGCCGTCCGGACGCACCCAAAGATAGGGCGCCGCTGTTTCGCCGCCGTTGCCCTTTGGTTGCCGAGACGCTTCTATGTGATGAACACTGCAGGTCAAAATGGTTTCAGGCAGATGGATTGCCGGTTACCGACAGGTAGCAGGAGCGTTTCCATTGCGTGACGGCGCGGCGACTTGACTTCCGGGCTAAGCTCACCGCCCTCATCTGGTGTTGCCCGTGGCGTATGATGAGAGGTAAGCCTGATAAGGAGGCGGCATATGGCCGGTGAGAATATCACATCGCGCATCCAACACGCAGTACGAGAGCTCGAACCCTATGTGATCGAGCAGCGGCGGCGCTTTCATGCCCACCCCGAGCTGAGCCTCCAGGAGTTCTGGGCAACCGATGCCATCGCCGCGGAGCTCGACCGGATGGACATCCCCTACACGCGCCCGCTCGAGACAGGGCTCATCGCCACGCTGCGCGGCACAGCCGATGGCGCCTACCTTCCCGACGGCAGCCCGCGCCGCCGCCTGCTGCTGCGCGCCGACATTGACGCCCTGCCCGTTGAGGAGCGCACCGGCGCGCCTTTTGCGAGCAAGTGTCCCGGTGTCATGCACGCCTGCGGGCACGACTGCCATATTGCCATGCTGTTGGGAGCGCTCAGGGTGCTCGCCCAGATGACCGATGAACTTGGCGGCGAGGTCCGCGCCGTCTTCCAACCCTCCGAGGAGAACGGCCAAGGCGCCGCCCTCATGATCGGCGCCGGTGCGGCCGACAAGGTGGATGGGGCGTTTGCCCTGCACGTTTGGAGCGAGGTAGACACCGGCACCATAAGCTGCGAGGCGGGGCCGCGCATGGCAAACGTCGACTGGTTTCGCATCGACGTCACGGGTACCTCCTGCCACGGCGCGATGCCGCAACGCGGGGCGGATGCCGTTATCGCAGCGGCAGAAATCGCCAACGCGTTGCAGACCATCGTGAGCCGCGATGTCTCGCCCTTTGAGCCGGCGGTAGTAACCATAGGCGAGCTGCATGCAGGCAGCGCGCGCAACGTCATCGCCGGAGAGGCGTATCTCGCCGGCACGGTCAGGACGTACGGGGCGCGCACGCACGAGGCCATGCCCACGCTCATCAAGCGCATCGCCACGCACACCGCCCAAGCCCTTGGCGCCGAGGCCACGCTCACCGAGTACACGCGCGCCCACCCTGCCGTGGTCAACGACACCGAGGCTGCGGAGCGCTGCCGCCGCGCTGTGGTACGCGTTCTGGGCGAGGATGCTGTTGGAAGCTACCAGGGAACGCTCTCGGGTGAGGACTTCTCGCTCTACCTCGAGCGCGTACCAGGCGTGCTCGCCTTTGTGGGCACGCGCAACCCCGCCGCAGGTGCCACCTTTGCGCAGCATTCGTGCTATTACACGGTCGACGAGTCAGTGCTCGCCAAGGGCGTGGCGCTTACCTGCCAGTACGCGGTGGACCTTCTTGCCGAGGACGAATAGCCCTAGATTCAACGCGCGCCCTCTACCAAAAAACCGACTCATCGGTGAAAAGCCCAAAGGATTGTCCTGCGTTTACGCGCTCTGCAACGCGTTCGCGCATCGTCGTGGCGTCAAAGCCGCCAAGATCAACATCTATGACAAGAATCTCACCGTCTCGCGTCGCTGCAAGCACCTGGGTACCCTGAGGCGTAAAGGTGCAGGCGCGAATCTCGGACGCCTGCTCGCGCACGGTGGTACCCATGGCGACATCCTCTGAGCGCATGAACGCCATGCCGCCATCGGAAAGACCTATGGCAAAAACCGATCCGTCGGAAGACGCCGCAACAGCGCGCGCCTGCCCACCAACATCCCCCGCAACAAACGCACCGGTCGCGCCCGTGTTCAGCTCCCACCAGCCCGCGCGCTTCGTCAGCGTGCGAGATGAGCCCTGGTTGAATCCATCGCCTACTGCAAGCGCCATGTCGCCCGAACATGCAATGGCGCGAGGCATCGCACCCGGCAAAATGCCCACCGCGCCGCCCAAGATGTCGCTTTCGGCCTCCCTGACACGCGCCAGCTCGCTTGTCCCCGGCTCGACCACGGACAAACCGCCGCCCACAGCGCCGATAAAGACCCTACCCTGCTCGTCCATAGCAAGCGTTGACACCGACGAGCCAGTGATATCCTGCATGACGTCCCCTGTTTGCGCATCAAGCACAAGCACGCGATCAGAAGATCCTACCGCCACGCGGTCGGGCATCGCTGTGGACGATGCCACCTCCCTTGGCTCAAAGCCATCCGGCAGAGACACCTCGTCCGCGGCGCCCGTCGCAAGATCGAGCTTCCACAGGGCGTTCTCGCCCGACTCGTTAAAAGCGATAACGTACACGGTGTCGACATCCGCGCCCGCTGCGATGGCACTTGCCTGGTCGGTCGCAAGGGGATGGACAATCTCGAGCAGCTCGCCCGACGCTCGGTCTATAAGGGCAATGCGCCCGTCTCTGGAGAGCACTGCCCAGCGCAAGCCGTCCGAAAGCACACATCCGTCCATAAACCAACAGTCTGTTGAGGCGGCGGTGCGCGTCGCGGCCGCCGTCTTCCAAATCGCATAGGTGCCCGCGGGCATCTTCAGCGCGAGCTCGTCGCCCGCGTCGCTCCAGGCAAGCGCACAACCCGTCTCGGGCACCACCCCTGCGAGCGTTCGGAACACCTGTCCTCGCGCTGTGTCGATGAGCTTGATGTTTTTCTTGGTTGCGACTGCCACGCACGCGCCCGTGGGGTCAGACGCAATGGCGAGCACGGGCGCATCGAGCACGACTCGAGCCGCCACCTCACCTGTGGCATCGTACAGAAGAAGGCCCGTGGAAGCCTCGTCGAGGGCAATCCGCACACCGCTCGCCGTCTCGAGCGAAGTGCGTGCACCCTCCGAAAATGCAATGTTCGCAGGAGCGCTCTCGCCATACGATACCGGTGTCTCAACCTCAAGCGCGCGATGGTACAGGACCAGATCGGTATACCAGGACTCCTCGTCGGAGTCCTCGCACGCATCGAGTGCAAGCGCTGCAGCGGCAAAGGGCTCCTCAGGCGCCGTCAGGCGCACGGCGCTCATAACAGTCGACGTCTCTCGCCAAGCTACCTGTTGGTCCTTGATGGTTTTAATCTGTACGTGGCCAGCCAAGACGGTGAAGCCACTCAGGCCAATAGCCACAACAGCCAGCACGGCAATCGTCCGCACAAAGCGCGCATGCCCCGTCGAGCGACTCACAAAGGTACGCGCCACATCTGTGGTGCCATCCACACGCCGGCCAATCAAGCGACGGAAGCGCTTAAGATCGCGTCCTCGCGCCAAAAGTCGCGTCCTGCTGCCGCCGTCGACCCATGCCGCCGCACGCGTCTCGAGGTCCGCAACAAGATCGTCATCCTCGGACCGCGTCGCAAAGCGTTGCGCGATGGTCTCCGCGATCTGTGTGAGGTCATCGGAATCCGCATCGAACGGAACCTCGATCAAGGGACGATGGTAGTAACGCGCCTGCTCTTCCTCGATGTGGCAGGGCTTTGACGAGAACCACGCGGGAGCTTGGAAAAGCACGACCGCCGATGCCGACCGGATGGCCGCCGTTACGCGCGCATCCCAATGCGTGCCGTACCGCAGCTGTTCGGTATCGCGCCAAACCTCGATTCCGCGCGCTTCAAGCTGCTTTTGCAGCTCGGCAACCTCAGGCTCACAAACCCTGGGACAGGAAACAAAGATGTAGCCCATAGGTTAGCCACGCCCCCTCTCACCAAACGCAGGGGCAGCCCGCATTCCCAGTTCCTGTACATAGTCTTGGGGCAGTACGTCGATTTCGGTTTGCCGCCACACGATGGGCTGGCGCGCACGAATCAGCTCGGCAATTCCCTCGTTATCTCTTGCGGTGTGATTGGACCACGGCGTCCACCATCTGCCAGCCGCTTTTACCACTAAGCGCTGAACGTCTTCAGACCAGCCAATCGCCTCAACTGGGTCACCCGTGGGGACCTGCCAAGCCTGCGTCTGCTGGAAGCGCATCTTGGGAGAGAGGGAATAGCACACCACAAATCCTGACGACGTACCCGCCGCAAATGACAGGCCGTCTGAAGCGAGGCTTACCGCCGCTACCTCCCCCATACGCTCCTTGAGAACGACACCGTCTGAGCCCGAATCGTTGGACATCGTGATACGGGACCCTTCCGCCTCTACGCTCATCCACCCCACAGAGTCAAAGAGCCCGGTGCTCAGGCGGGCGTAGGCGGGCTCCGCAGCGCAGGGAATCAAATCGGCGAGGTCATCGACAGCCGTGTAGAAACCGTTCGAGCAGCATGCGATGCCATCGGATGATACGGATATGAAGCAGACACCCGCCATAGTCTGGGCAATCTCACCCAAAAGCGCGCCTGTCACGCGGTCGAAGACCTGCACGCCGTCCGCGGCAGTCGCGATTATGACCACATCGTTGGTCGCCGCCATCGCGTCGGGAAGGTCACGTACGGTGGCACCGATACGCCTGGGCGCAGGCGCAGCTCCATCGAGCCCTATCTCAAGGAGCGCACCGTCCGCACAAATGACCGCGCTGCCGTCGGGCGCCAGTGCGCCGGTGTACACCTGCGCCTCAGGTACCGTAACTTCAAACACGGCCGCCAGGTCGAATCCCTTCAGCAGCTCGACCGTCGTCCCCTTGCGAACGAGGGCGCAGGGGCCGAGCGCGGTGCGCGCGCACGCAAGCACCTCGTCAAAACCATCCGCGTAAGAACCGATACGCGCAGAAACAATGCTTGTCACCGCGTTTGTCTGCGCGATGACAGCATCGTCTCCATCTTCGGAAATCGCAACGTCAACGGCGTCACGCACATCTTCTGCGAGGGTCTTCCGCGCGTCGCTTGCCAGGTCGAGCAGGTGCACGCCCTCCGTATCGGCAACAACCGCTCGCGAGCCGTCGGGTGTGACATCGAACACAAACTGGTCATCCGAAGAGGCCTGAACGGACGTAGCACCGTAAAGGGCCTGCATATCCCAAGCTTCAAGCACGCCGCCACGAGCCCGCACCCAGTAGGTACCATCGTCGGTAAAGGCCCCATCCCCCTGCCACGTACCATCGCGTTGAAGGTCGACCGTCCCCAGGGTGCCAGCAGGCCAATGTGCCCTGAGGCTTGAGTAAAACCCCACGGTAGTTGGCACAGACCAATCCCCTAGAGTGACATCGCGGGAAGCCGATGCCGTCTCGACTGCCGTGAATGCAGGGTCGTTCTCGTAAGACGAGCTGAATGAGCTACGCGCAAGGGCGAGCGACTCACTCACCTGCTCGGACACGGCCCAACGGACCAGCAGCACCACGCCAATTGCCACAATCACGAAAAATGCCGTAAACATGGCCCTTTGCATGTTGTGTCTGCGCACCCGAGCCGAAAGAAGCAGCGAGGCGTGCACGTAGGCTGCCAACGTCTTATCGACCGTGTAAAACGTGTCGTTTGCCATCTCCTGGATAACGTCAAACGCTCGCTCGGCATCCTCTTTATTCTGGATGAGGAAGCTGTTGTCGCGCCCCACAAGATCCCAGCGCTCGGCACGCGTTCTCAGGTCTTCGAATTCTTGATACAGCCAAACATGCGCCCGAAACAGGCGATCCCATGCTTCGGGCAACTCGCGCGCCCAAATCCATTGGCGCTCGCGCAGGGGCGAGCCCGCAGGGCCACAACGCTCGGGCGTGATGGAATCGAGCTGCACCGGGACAGCGCTTAGGGCCGCATCGGCACGCATCTCGGCATGCGCCATAAACGCAGGGTCTGCCGCAGCCGCCTCAGACAGGAGCACGACGCAAAGCGTCGCCCGCGCAGAATCGGCAGCATCGGGCAACACTCGCCAGCCATTGCGCTCCGCGGCAGAAGCCACCTCGGCGTATCTAATCGAATCATGCTGATGGGCCACAATGAGCACGGTTCGTTCGGCCGCTGCATCCCCCATGCCTGCCTCCCTAGTCGCTCTTGGCGTCATCATATCATGCCAAAACAACAAAGGCCCCGCAGCGTGCGGGGCCTTTGCGAAACGATGTCTGACGGATTCACTCGACGCGACGCTCAAGCGCGTTCCGCTCGAAATCCTTAGAATGCAGCCTGGACGGAATCGCCAAAGGTCTCCTCAAGGTAGGCCTTGAAGTCCTCGGTCTGAAGAACCTCAACGAGGGCGACGATGCACTCGTCATCCTCAAGCTCGGGACGCGTGCAGATGACGTTTGCATACTCCTCGGCGATGATCTCGGAGTCGGCGCGCTCCTGCGCGACCGCGTCGGCAAGCGTGAGACCGGCATCGATGGCATAGTTGCCGTTGATGACCGCAAAATCGACGTCGGCGAGCGTGGAGGGAAGCATGGCGGCCTCCTGCTCGGAGAACTGAATGTTGTGGGGGTTGTCCACGATGTCGTTGGGCGTGGCCTCGAGACCAGCATCATCGGAAAGCGTAATCACACCCTGCTCCTGGAGAAGCAGCAGCGCACGACCCTCGTTGGTGGGGTCGTTAGGGATGGAGATGGTGGCACCGTCGGTGATAGCAGCAAGGTCGTTCGAACGGCCGGCGAACACGCCCATCGGCTCGAAGTGAATCTTACCGGCGTTAACAAGGTCGGTGCCATTTTCGGCGTTGTAGTTGTTGAGATAGTTGATGTGCTGGAAGTAGTTGGCATCCAGATCGCCCGACGTGACATCCTGGTTGGGCTTGATGTAGTCGGTGTATTCCTTCACCTCAAGAGTAATGCCCTGCTCCTCCAGGCGAGGCGCAACAAAGTCGTTCAGGATCTCGGCGTGAGGGCTCGGCGAGGCGCCGATCTTCAAGGTGCCGTGCTCGTGCTTGGGCTTGCTACCGCAGCCAGCAAGAGACGACACGGCGAGCACGGCAGCGGAAGCGAACAGGGAGCGACGGGTAAACGTGAAGTTCTGCATGATGATTCCTTACCTGAGAAGTTGTAGACAAATGGAGCTCATAGTAACTAAGAGTGTGCGGAGCGATGATCGCTCTTACGTGCAAGGAAGTCGCACAAGCTCTGGATGACTTGCACAATCACCACCAAGATGATGACGGCGGCAAGCATGACGTCAGACTGATACCGGTAGTAGCCGTAACGGATGGCGATATCGCCCAAACCGCCCGCACCAACAGCGCCGGCAATAGCGGTATAGCCGAGTACGGAGATGAGCACGACCGCGACGCCGCGAACGATCGAAGGCAGTGCCTCAGGCAAGAGAGCCGAGAACACGATGCGCGGGGTGCTCGCACCGCAAGCCTCAACAGCCTCCACGCTCTCGCGCGGGACCTCGGCGAGCGACTGCTCGATCATACGCGCAATGAACGGCGAGGCAGAAAGCACAAGCGGCGGGATGGTGCCGAGGATTCCCGAGCCCGTGCCCATGATAAGGCGCGTGAACGGGATGATGAACACCATAAGCACGATGAACGGGAACGACCGGAGGATGTTGACCACCCAGCCGAGGACCGCGTTCAGCGCAGGGATGGGACGCAGCGACCCCGGTGCGGTGAGGTAAAGCACCACGCCGAGCGCAAGGCCGATGACATAGGAGATGGCGGTGGGGATGAGGACCATGATGATGGTCGAACCCGTGCCCTCGAAAAGAAGCCCGCCGTATTCGGCGAGAAACGCGGATACGGTATCAAGCATCCCAATCAACCCTTTCGAGCAGCACCTGTGCAGCATGGGACTGGGGCGCGGCAAAAACATCCGCCACGCTCCCCTGCTCGACCACCTGGCCGTGCTCGAGCACCGCGACGTTCGTGCAGATCTTCTCGACCACGCCCATGGAGTGGGTGATGACGATGACCGTGACGCCCGTCTTGCGGTTGATGTCGCGCAGGAGCTTAAGAATCGTGTTCGTGCTCGCCGGGTCGAGGGCGCTCGTGGCCTCGTCGCAAAGGATGTACTCGGGATCGCACGCCAGCGCGCGGGCGATGGCTACGCGCTGCTGCTGCCCACCGGAGAGCTGAGACGGATAGGACTGAGCCTTATCTTTGAGACCGACCATGTCGAGCAGTTCGAGCGCGCGCTCGCGGTTCTCGGACGTGACCTTGCCCGTGGCCGCCTTGTAGGGGAAGCACACGTTGGCAAGCACGGTCTTTTGTGCGAGCAGACCAAAGTTCTGGAAGATCATGGCAACGCGACGGCGATAGGCACGCAGCGCGGCGCCGGAGAGCCCGGTGACGTCCTGCCCGTCGACGATGATACTGCCCGACGTGGGGCTTTCCAGCAGGTTGATGCAGCGTACAAGCGTCGACTTGCCCGCGCCGCTCATGCCGATGATGCCCATGATGTCGCCGTCGGCGATAGAAAGGCTCACATCGTTTAGCGCATGGGCCGTACCGCCGGCGCTCTCGAAGGTCTTAGTGAGGTGTTTGATTTCAATCACGAGGTTGGCTCCGCTCGATGAGGATGGTCTCAAAAGAGGCGAACAGCCTCCCGCCGGAGGCTGCTTAACTGAGGCGCCCGGTCTTTCCCTGCACGCGACGATCGCGCGGCATGACAAAGTGCCCGGGCGAGGGCATCTGCATGACCATCATCATCGTGATATGTGCGGAAATCGTAAACATGGTGATTAGGTTAGCAGCGCAGGGGGGCAAACGCAACCCGCGAATGTTATCGGTTGGTTACACCGCAGCAGCGCGCTGCTGCGCGGGTGCGCGGCGTTGCTGTCGCACAGACATTTCAGGCAAGAATCGAAGTAATGAACCCAGGTAATGCGCGATTCGGCGCTTTTCGACACATCGGGTTCATTACTTCGATTTTCGCAGGCTCTCTACCTGCACTTCTTCTACGAGTTCACTACCGGGTTCACTACCGGGTTCATTACTTCGATTCTTGCCGAATTCGTAGCGGTGAGGGCGCTTTGCGCGAGCTCGGGCATTTCGCTTCGGCTTTTGTCAGAAGCGCACAAGCAATCGTGGTCGCGGTCGCCATAACAGCCAACGGACGAAACCTGCAAGGCTCTTCGCAGGTGCATGTGCACAGAGCCCGGGCCCCGCCCGTTGTTCTTCTCGCCTGTCGAATCGGCAGAGGACTTACTCGGCGGCCTCCGCCTTCTGGCTGTCGACGTACTTCTTCTTGCTCTCGTTATAGGCCTCGAGCGTTACCACGTCCTCGATGCGCAGGTTAATACCCGCAACGTCGAGACCGGTCATCTCGGTCAGGCGCTCGGTCACGCGCGCCTTGACATCCTCAAAGATCGCCGGCGCATAGCAGCCGTACTCGATGATGACGGAGATGTTCACGATAACGCGGTTGTCGTCCGTGACCTCGACGGTCACGCCCTTGGTGAGGTCCTTGGCGCCGAGCGTCTCCTGCACGAAGTGGATGAGGTTGCCCTTCATGCCGAGCACGTGCGGCACCTCGCGGGTGGCCATGGCAACGATTTTCTCGATGACGCCGTTGGAGTAGGTGAGCGAGTCCTCGGTCTCCTCGTACTCGTCGTCCTCATCATCCTCGTAGTCTTCGTCATCCGCGTCGTCGGCATCCGCCTCATCGGCGTCAACGGCCTCGGCGACGTCCTCGACCGTCTCCTCGGCAGCCTCGTTGGCCTCAACCATAGCCTCGTCCTCAGCAGCGGCGACCTCGTCGGCGACCTCGATGCTCTCGCGGAGTTCCTTGTCCTGAGCCATGTGTGCCCCTCTCGGTTATCGGCCGTAAGGCCGGTTGGAACCTTTACAGACAGCAGCGGCAGGGCCGCGCGTTATCTCCCACCGCGCAAAAGACGGGAGAAGAAGTTGACGATGCCATTATCCCCATCGCGAATCTGGCCAATCACGGCACCCACGATCACAAAGACCGCGATCACAATCGTGTCCCAAAGCCCGATGGTCAGGATGAGAACTGCAAGCACCAACCCGATGAAGCCATACGTCACAGTAAACGGGTGGCGCTTGGCGTAGGCCCAGGCGGTGGCGCCGAGGCCTTTGGCGAACCCGACGGCGTTCTTGAAGTCGTCGGAATTCACCGCGTCGTGAACCGCGTGCCCAGCAGTCTCCCATGCAGAGGCGCCCTCGGCACCAGCGTCCTGATCGTCCTCAAAGGGTTCGGTCTCGATGGAAAGCCGAGGTATCCGCGCCTGGCGCGCGTCGTCTCTATCGCTCACGAGAAACCTCCTTGGTCACAACCGTGGTCTTAGCGGGAAGAAAGCGCACGAGCGCTGTGGCGCCCGTGGCCCCGAGCGTCTCGTCGCACGCGCGCTCGATGCTTTTCTGAATGCGCTCGGCAAGCTCGGTCAGGCCGTCCTCGGTAAAGGCGATGGCCTCGACAGTGAAGCGGACCTGGTCGCGATTGCGGCCAAAGATGCGGCCGCGGATGGACTCGACCATGACACCTTCGCGCTCCGCCGCCGAGCGGACGGTTGACTTGAGCGCAGAGAGGCTCACCTCTATATCGGGATTGCCGCCGGGATTCAAGCACGTGGGCTCGCGGCGGGCGAGAAAGATGGCAAGCACGGTGATGAGGGCGCCGAGCGCGAGCGTAACCAGACAGACGGCGAGCACTACCTGCGCCACCGGATGATCAAGCAGCCGCTCGAAACGCGCGGTGAACGGCCCGTAGGTAAGACCCGTCACCAGCCCCAGTACCACAATGGCCGAGAGCAGATAGATGAGCGCGCATATCCTCTTGAAGACGCGCACGGGCACACCTCCTCGCGTGCAAACGGTCGGGCGCGGCGCCGCGGCGCTTTGCCCTAGGAGCGATATGGTCTGATTATACGCGAGCCGGGCCCGCAGCGTCATGCCACGGACCCGGCTTTAAGCACATTGCCATATGAACCTAAAGGCGAGACGTTACTCCTCCTCGAGGGCGGCGAGCACCTCGTCGGTCATATCCATGGTGCTGTAGACGTCCTGGACGTCATCAAGCTCCTCAAGGCGGTCGATCAGGCGCTGAACCTTCTTGGCGTCAGCAGCGGAGACCGCGGTCGGCGTGGTGGGAACCATGGTGAGCTCAGAGCCCTTGACCTCGATACCCTGCTCCTCGAGACCCTTGGAGACCGCCATGAGGTCGCCGGGGTTGGTCCAAACGACCCACTCCTCGCCAGCGTCCTCATAATCGTCGCCGCCAGCTTCGGCGACGGCCATCATGAACTCCTCCTCATCGCCAGCAGCGCCGTTGGCCATGAGGTTCTCCTTCTTGTCGTTGGGGTCGACGATCTGCTTGGCCACGACGACCTGGCCCTTGCGCTCGAACTGGAAGGCCACCGAGCCGGTGGTGCCGAGGTTGCCGCCGGAATGAGAGAAGGCGGAGCGCACATCGGCAGCGGTACGGTTGCGGTTGTCGGTCAGGCACTCGACGTAGACCGCCACGCCCGCGGGACCGTAGCCCTCGTAGACGATGTTCTCGTAGACGGCAGCATCGGCACCGGCACCAAAGGCCTTGTCGATGGCAGACTTGATCTTGTCCTTGGGCATCGACTGAGCCTTGGCCTTGGCGACCGCCGCGGCAAGAGAAGCGTTGTTATCGGGGTTGGGGTCGTTGCCCAGACGGGCAGCGACGGTGATGTTACGGGAGAGCTTGGAGAAGAGTGCCGAGCGCTTGGCGTCCTGAGCGCCCTTACGGTGCTTGGTAGTTGCCCATTTAGAATGTCCGGACATGCAAGACTCCTTCTAAGTATTTGCGGCCACGGGGCGCTAGGGTGCCGAGCTGGCCCATGTGAGCATGAACTTTAGCATGATATACCGTTTGCGGCCGCCGGTACAGTCCTCGCAGGCGCTGCCACGCAATATGCAAGGTTGTGAGGCGAAAGGCAGCAGGCGCAAACGTGCTTGACGGATCTTTTGGCGCCGCCCATCGCCTGCCGGCGAATCCGTACGTTCCCGACGATAGAGCAATCGAATCCGTACGTTCCTGACGCAAAAGACCCTGCAAACGTCAGGAACGTACGGATTCGATATGGCAAGCTATAGCAAGCGGCAAACGGCAGGAACGCATGGCCACTGGTGAGCGGCGGCAGCGGCAGCGCTCTTGTACAACGTCCTTGTACAAAGGGGCACTGAACGGCACACGCGTCGTACGAATACCGTCCGCATCTCTGCAGCCGCGCTACCGTTCACCGAAAAGATGACTCTCCAGCAGGTGGAATATATATTAGTGCGAAGTGTAAAAACCGCAGGTAAAACGCCATGAAAAAAGTTGTGTTTTCCCCTTGCAAACACATGCGCCAAGTCCTAGGATACCGCGTCATCGCGAGGCTACGCATCCGGAGGCGCACTCGCGACCGTGTGGTTTCTTTTTCTCGTCGTGCAGCCCTGAGCTGCCGACATGGGGAGAGGAGAGGTTTCATGGGAAGCCGTCTCGGCGCATCGCCCGCTGTCATGCGCGATGCGTCCGCCGCGCAGACGCAAGGCGTGGCAGAGCGGGCTGAGGGGTGCGAGGACACCGACCCGCTCGAACGAATCCGTACACAATCAATCGATCATGTTCTTGCCGAGCTCGGCTCGGGCAAGGGCGGCCTGAGCTCGCAAGAAGCTGCCGACCGCCAGCAGAAATCCGGCAAGAACCTCATCGAAAGCGCGAAAAAGCGCTCGCCGCTTCTCGCGTTTCTTTCGAACTTCACGCACCTTATGGCCATCCTGCTCTGGGTCGCCGGCGCAATCGCGTTTTTCGCCGGCATGCCCGAGCTCGGCGTGGCCGTGTGGCTCGTGAACATCATCAACGGTGTCTTTAGCTTCTGGCAGGAGCACCGTGCAAGCCAGGCGACCGAGGCCCTGAAAAAGATGCTCCCGGCATACGCCACCGTCATCCGCGACGGCCAGCAGCAAAAGATCCTTGCCGAGGACCTCGTTCCTGGCGACGTCATGCTCCTTGCCGAAGGCGATAAGATCTCGGCGGACGCCCGCGTCATCCAGAGCTCCGACTTGCAGGTGAACCAGTCCACCCTAAACGGCGAATCCACCCCGTCGCGCAAGACCGCCGACGCCGTTGTGGAGGACGGTCTATCGGCCGCCGAGATCCCCAACCTCGTCTTTGCCGGAACCAGCGTGTCGGAGGGCAACGGCCGCGCCGTGGTCTTTCGCATCGGCATGGCGACCGAGTTTGGCAAGATCGCGAGCCTGACACAGAATATGGAGGCTGCCGAGAGCCCGCTCACCCGCGAGCTCAATCGCCTCACCAAACAGGTGACGGTCTTTGCCATGTGCATGGGCATCGCGTTTTTCCTGCTCAGCATGTTTGTGGTGAAAGAGCCGTTTGCAAGCTCGTTCATCTTTGCGCTCGGCATGGTCGTCGCCTTCATTCCCGAGGGGCTCCTCCCCACCGTCACGCTCTCGCTCGCCATGGCGGTGCAGCGTATGAGCACGCGATGCGCCCTTGTTAAGAAACTCGACTCCGTTGAGGCACTGGGCTCCACGAGCGTCATCTGCACCGATAAGACGGGCACGCTCACCCAAAACGAGATGACCGTGAACCATCTCTGGACGGCGACGCGCGAGTACGAGATCACCGGCGTGGGCTATGCACCCGAGGGCCATATCGAGGCCGAGGGGCGCAGCTGGCGCGCCGTGGATGACGCCGACCTGGAGCTTCTGCTCGAAGGCGGCCTGCTCTGCGGCAACGCGCGCCTGGCCGCACCCGAGGCCGAAGGCGGGCGCTGGGAGGTCTTTGGCGACCCGACCGAGGCGTGCCTCATCGTCTCTGCCGAGAAAGGCGGCATCGACCGCACCGAGCTCGAGCACCGCATGCCGCGCGTGAAGGAGCTTCCCTTTGAGAGCCGTCGCAAGCGCATGACGACGGTGCATGCCCTCGAAAACCCCGTCGATGGGGCGCACCGCATCGCCTTTGTGAAAGGCGCGCCCAACGAGGTCGTTCGCCTCTCCACACAGGTGCGCGCAAACGGCGCAACCGTTGCGCTCGATGAGGCGACGCGCGAGCGCATCATGGCGGCAAACGACGCGTACGCTGCCGACGGCTTGCGCGTGCTCGCCGTGGCGTACCGCCCCCTCGACGGGCCTCGGGCCGATAGCGACATCCCTGCCGCAATGAGCGACTACGATCCCGACACCATCGAGCGCAACCTTACCTTTGTGGGCCTCGAGGTCATGATGGACCCACCGCGCCCCGAGGTCGCCGCCGCCGTAGCGGAATGCCACCGTGCGGGTATCCGCATCGTCATGATCACGGGCGACTACGGCCTCACCGCGGTGAGCATCGCGCGTCGCCTTAAGATCGTGGAGGGCGAGGACGTGTCGGTCATCTCGGGCTTTGAGCTCGCCCACATGGACGATGACGAGCTCAAGCGCCGCCTTGCCGGACAGGTGGTGTTTGCCCGCATGGCGCCCGAGCAGAAGCTCCGCGTGGTCACCGCCCTGCAGGAGATGGGCGAGATCGTGGCCGTGACGGGCGACGGCGTGAACGATGCGCCGGCGCTCAAGAAGGCTGACATCGGCGTTGCCATGGGCGTCACCGGTACCGACGTGGCAAAAGAGGCGGCCGACATGATCTTGACGGACGATAACTTTGCCTCCATCGTTGCCGCCATCGAGGAGGGCCGCGCCGTCTACAGCAACATCCGCAAGTTCCTCCTCTACATCTTGAACTCCAACGCGCCCGAGGCCGTGCCCTCCGCCGTGTACCTGCTCTCCGGCGGTGCCGTGCCGCTGCCGCTTACCACGATGCAGATCCTGACCATCGACCTTGGCACCGACATGCTGCCCGCCCTCGGCCTTGGCACCGAGCCGCCCGAGGACGCCATCATGGACCAACCGCCGCGCGATCCCCACGAGCGCCTGCTCAACCGCCGCGTGCTCGTAAAGGCCTTCCTCTGGTACGGTCTTATGGGCTCCCTTGCCGCCATGACGGGGTACTTCCTCGTCAACATGCTGCACGGCTGGACGCCCGGTATGCCGCTCTTTGGCCTTGGCAACGACGGCGACCCTGTCTACATCCAGGCCACGACCATGACGCTTGCGGGCATCGTCTTCGCGCAGATCGGCCAGGTTATGAACTGCCGCACAGAACGCACCTCTGTCTTTGCGATCGGCCTTCTCTCGAACCACCGCATACTCACCGGTATCGTGTTCGAGATCGCACTCATCGTCTTCCTTACGGTGTTCCCACCGCTCCAGGGCCTTTTCCACACCACGCCGCTCGGCTGGCAGGACTATGTGTTCCTCTGTTGCATCCCGCCCATCGTTTTTGCCGTCGAGGAGCTGCGCAAGGCCTGGCTTCGCCGTCACCAAAGCGCGCGCAGTGCCAAGCGCACGCCCTCTGAGAGTTAGGAGATCATCATGAACGTTATCATTGTGGGCATTGGCTTTATGGGTACCGGTCTTGCCCAGCGCCTCATCCATCAAGGGTTTTCCGTCACCGCCGTTGACCAGAACCAGACAGCGCTCGACGCGCTGGGCGATGCCTTTCCCGGGCAGCGCGTGTGCGGCGTGGGATTTGACCGCGACGTTCTTGAGCGGGCTGGCATCGAGCGCACCGACGCCGTCGTATCGTGCATGGGGTCTGACGAAGCCAACATCGTCGTCGCGCACGTGGCTCGCTCGACCTTCCACGTACCGCGCGTCATCGCGCGCCTGCACGACCTCTCCAAGGCGGATACGTATCGCCGCCTGAACATCCAGACGATCTCGCCCAACGCCTGGGGCATCGCCCGCACGGCCGAGCTGCTCACCTACCAGCACCTCGACAGCGTGTATGACGTGGGCTCCGGCGATGTGGTCATCGTGCGCGCCGACGTGCCGGCGCTACTCGACGGCACCACGGTGCGCGAGCTCACCGCACTTGGCGAAGTTCAGATTGTGGGCGTCTCGCGCGACAACGAGACCTTTATCCCCACGCAGGGCACCGTGCTCGTCGACGGCGACATCGTCTACGCTGCCGTCGCCACAAGTGCCACGCGCAAATTTAAGCAGATGTTCGGCATCGCCGCGTAAGGAGGACTCATCATGCAGATTATCATCGTGGGTGGCGGCAAGACCGGCTCGCACCTAGCCGAGCGCCTGACCGAAGACGGTGCCGCCGTGACCGTTATCGAGGGACGTCCCGAAGTGGCCCGCCACCTGCGCGCCGCCTGCCCCACCGCTACCGTTATCGAGGGATCCGGATCCGACCCGCAGGTACTCGAGCGCGCCGGCATCCATATGGTGGATGCGCTCGCCGCTGTCACGGGCGAAGACGAGGTCAACCTCGTCGTGTCGATGCTCGCCAAGATGGAGTTTTCGGTGCCGCGTGTGGTCGCCCGTGTGAACAGCCCGGCCAACGCATGGATGTTCACCCCGGCAAATGGTGTCGATGTGGGCGTGAACCAGGCGGAGATCACGGCGCGCTTCATCTTGGAAGGCATGAACGCCCGCGACGTCTACACACTCATGAGCCTTGGCCGCGATGACCACCGCATCGTTCAAGCGACCGTGGCGCCCAGCTCGCATGTGGCAGGTAAGACCCTGCGTGACATCGCCTTTCCCGCAGAGACCATCGTGGCGGGCGTCGAGCACGAGGGGGCGCTCGCCGTCCCCAACGGCGATACCATACTCGCCCCCGGCGATGAAGCCGTACTCTTTACCACCGATGAGGGCACCGAGGAGCTAAGGCGCCTCTTTTCGTAGCGCCACGCGATACGAATCGATAACCGAAGACGGGGCGTGCCGCTCGTCCGCGCAGACGCGTAGCGGGCGGCACGCCCCGTCCTTTGTTGTTCTCCGAGTAGCTCAGCAAATGGCTGGCGGTAAAACTCCGCTAGCGAACTCCGTCCTCTTATACCCCCACGTAATCGTTCTGGGGACGCCTGAGGCGCAGGGCGACAATAAGGATCACGATGCCTGCGACCACCAGCGGCAGACTGAGAATCTGCCCCATGGTGATCACGCCGCCCAGAAGATAGCCAAGCTGCACGTCGGGCACGCGCACGAACTCCACCAGGATGCGGGCGATACCATAGCCGATGAGGAAGATGCCCAGAAACGTACCCTGCGGGAGCGTCGGCTTCTTGCGGCTGAGCAAGTAGAGCACGCAAAAGAGCACGATACCCTCGAGCACCGCCTCGTAGAGCTGGCTCGGGTGGCGCGGCATATCCCCCGCCGCACCGCCAAAGACCACGCCCCACGGCAGATCGGTCGGCTTGCCCCACAGCTCGCCGTTGACAAAGTTTGCGCAGCGGCCGAGCGCAAGCGCAATGGGCGCGCCAATGACGGCCAAGTCGGCGATGGTCCATGTGGAGATATGCATGGCACGGCAAGCGATGGCGCCGCCCAAGATGCCGCCCACGAGACCGCCGTGGAAACTCATGCCTCCGTGATTGGTCATGAAGATCTCGAGCGGGTGGGCAAAGTAATAACCATCCCCGTAGAAGATGACATAGAACAGGCGCGCACCCACCACAAGGCCAAAAAACACCCCAAAGACCACCATCGAGAGGTCATCAGCCGAGATATTGAGGCCCCAACGGCGCTGCGTGCGCCACATCACCACTGCCGTGAGAAACGTGCCCACCACGTAGGCGAGACCGTACCAGTAGATAGTGATGGGCCCCGCCGAAAACGCGACGGGGTCCAGCATCTGATAAAGATCGTTCAGCACAACTGCGCCTTAGAACGGCGTGTACTCGTCGTACAGGTCAGCCATGCCGCCCTGGGCGGCGAGGTCGTTCACCGACACGACGCGCGTGACGCCGGGCACGTTCTCCTTCAGGATGCGCTCGATGCCCATCGAGAGCGTGAGCTGGCTCATAGGGCAGCCGGCGCAGTGACCGGTGAGCTCGAGCGAGACGACGCCCTCGTCATCGACACTGTGGTAAATCATGTCGCCGCCGTCGGCCTGAAGGTTTGGGCGAATCTGGTCGAGGACCTTGACCAGGAGTTCTTCGTTAACAGCCACGCTGGGCTCCTTTCATGTGCTATAGGCGCGGGTCGAAATGCTGCCCCGCAGGTGACTGATGATACTACAAGGTGGTACCCACAAGACAGCGCATCACACACGAGGTTGTGTAGAGCAGATGTTGCGTCGCTCACGCACCCGCAAGCCCCGCCGCAACCGAGGCGAAGGCGATGATGACGCCCACGATGGACTCGCCACCGAGCACGCCGGACGCCACGACGACGCCCGCTTCCTCCGCCTGCGCCGTATCCGCTCCGCGCGCGGCGCGCACACGGTCCCACACCCAGCGCACCACCGCGCCTGCCACAGTGGAGATTGACATGTAAAACGGCAGGTACACGCCGAGCCCAAGCATCATCGAGGGGATGCCGGCGAGATAGAGGGCAGCGCCCACCGCAAGTCCTACGGCAAAGGCCGCCGTGCTCGGGATACCCGAAACCATGGTGGCGACCACATTTGCCTGCGCGGCGACAAAGAGAGCGTCCGCGCCAAAGGCATCGGTGCCGTATGCGCCTACGAGAGCCGCCATCGCCCCAACTGCGACAAACGTCCCCAGAAGCGCCCCTATCGCCTGGCCTGCCCACATGACATGCGGGTCGGTCCCTATAATCTGGCCGGTCTTGAAGTCGCTCATCACATCTCCGGCAAGGCCGCACGCAACCGCGATTACGCCTGCCACAAAAAAGAGCTGCACACGCGTGCTTGCAGAGAAGGCCGCCACAAAGAGCAGCACGATGAGGCCAAAGATCTCCATGGGGTCGATGCCCGACTGGCCAACGGACTGTGCACTCATGACAGCGGTCACAAAGGAAAGCGCCACAACCACAAGGCAGACGAGGGGCGAGAAACCGAGCATAAAGCAAAGCGCAAGCGCCGCGGCAGCAACCATGAGGGCGAGCAGGCCGCGATCGCGCGTGAGAATGGTCCCCGAAGAGGGTCTTTCGCTACGGGCAGTCCTGAGCTCGCTCGAAGGCGCCACAGGCACCTTCGGCTCGTGCGGAACTTGCGAAAGACCCTCGCCGGAGCCCTTCCCCACCGCGACGCGCGCTCGTCCTCGCCCAAGAAGCGGCAGTGTGACGTCCTTGATGACAACGCCCGCGCCAGAACCCATCATGAGCCCCATGCCGAGGCTCGACACGATGCCCTGCGCCGTGGCGACATCCCAAAATCCGAGCGCGCTGCCCGCCCAAACGATGCCAAACCATCCGGCAACCGCACCGACCGTCCACCAGATAATCGAGCGCCTGCCCGCAAGAAAACCTACAGCCCAGCGCATGGGAGACAGCTGCAGACCTGTCGCCACACCCGGAACGGGAACCTGAGCCACGAGCGCGGGGATGATACCGAGGACGTCGCGCGCCACGCACCAGGCACCCGCCACCGCCATCGAGCCAAAGAGCATGCTTCCTGTCTGCCCGCCAGCCCGACTTGCCAGCAGCGTCTCTGCCGCCGCACGACCGATGGGGTACTCCAGATCGGACTCATCCACAAAATGTCGGCGGATGAGGGCCGTGCACACGAGACCGAGAAGCGTACCGGCAAGGGCAACCGCAAGCATCTCGAGCATGCTCACGTCATCCCCCGCGCCCAGAATCCACACGCCGGGAATGGTGAAGGCAAGGCCGCCCGCAACCATGGAGCCGGCGGACATAATGACCTGCGTGATATTCGCTTCGTTAAGGCTCGTGCGGCCCGCAGCGCGCAGCAGTACAAGCGCAGTTATGGAGGTGAAGATCGTCGGCCAGGGAAGCGAGCCCATCTTAAGGGCGGTGTAGACCGACGAGGCGGTGATGATGACGCAGCCCACGCACCCGATCAGAATGCCGACCGGCGAGAGCTGCCCGCGCAATGGCGCGCGGCGAGCGTTCGAACTCATAGGTTGTCCCTTCGTATATCCGCTCCCCCTCTGCCGGGGAGTCGGGTTACGGCAAAGTCCGTTCAGTATAGCGGGGTGAGGAACGCCCGTTGCCGCACGCGGCGCGTATCATAGAATCAAAGCAGAACCGTCGCGAGAAAGAGGGCAGCCATGGGCGCCGCAACGCATATCCTTACCGTCGATGTGGGAAACACCACCACACGCCTCGGCGTCTACACCCTGCCCGCAGACCGCGAGGACGCCGCCGCGCCCGAGCTCATTGGCGCCTGCGATCTCACCACGCCGGACCGCGCCACCGCGGACGAACTCCGCATCCAGCTTGCCCAGGCCCAGGGTATTCTGCCGATGGCCGAGCTTGCCGGCTCCATCCTCTCATGCGTGGTTCCCACACTCACCGAAACCTGGCGCCACGCCCTCGCAAGCGTTGCGCAAACACGACCGCTCGTTGTGGGGCCGGGGCTCAAATCGGGCATCCGCATGCGCTATGACGATCCCTCCGAGGTGGGGGCGGACCGCATCGCCGGCATCGTTGCGGCGCGTGCCGCCTACGAACTCCCGGCGGTCGTCGTCGACCTGGGCACCACCACCAACTTCGACGTCATCGACGCTACGGGCGCTTTTGCGGGCGGCATCATCGCCCCCGGCATCGCGCTCGGCGCGCAGTCCCTCGCTCGCGCCGCGGCGCGCCTCCCCATCATCGAGCTCGCCGCGCCCAAGTCCCTCATTGGAACGAGCACGCGCTCTGCCATGCAATCCGGCGTGGTCTTTGGCGAGGTCGCACGCATAGACGGTCTTATCGAGGGCATCGCGGGAGAACTCGGCGCGGCGCCCACGGTCATCCTTACCGGTGGTGACGCCGCGCGCATAGCACCGCTCCTCAAGCACGCGGCAACCGTCGACGGCGACCTCACCCTCCGCGGCCTCGCGCTCCTCTGGCAGAAAATCCGCCGCGGCTAAGCCCCTCCCCGTTAACGGACCAGGGCCCCGCAGGTCAACAACCTGCAGGGCCCTGGTGCATCAATGCAACGTTTGCTGTGCGCGGTGACGGGGCGCCTTACACGTAGAAGAGAATGTCGTCGTAGGTCGGCACCGGCCAGTAATCGGCCGCAACGATCTCCTCCATGGCGTCAACCGTCATGCGGAGCGCCTCCATGGCGGGCGCGACCTTGTGCGCGTAGCAGTTTGCCTGCTCCTGCGCGTCCACAATGGCCTCGGCCTCGGTATGGACCGACACGAGAGCGGCAATGGCCTCGTTGATGTGCGTGATGCCGTCGCAAAGGGCATTGAGCGTCTTCTGTTCCCACTCCATCGCCGAATCGGCGCCGGCGGCGCGGATGGTCTCAAGACCCTTGGCGACCTTGGTCGCGTACGCGGTAATCACCGGGCGGTACGTACGACGCGCCTCGCGCACCATCGTCGTGGCCTCGATGTTCATGAGCTTGTTATACTTCTCGAGCTTGGCCTCGTAGCGGCTGTGGGCCTCCGTCTCGGTGAGCACGCCCATGGACTCCCACAAAGCGATGCTCTTGGGCGAGACCATGGCCGGCAGTGCGTCGGCGGTGGTGCGCAGGTTGGCAAGACCGCGGCGCTCGGCCTCCTCGTGCCACTCCTCCGAGTAGCCGTCTCCCGAGAAGAGGATGCGGCGGTGCTCGCAGAGGCTCTTCTTGCAGTACTCGAGCGCGGCGTCGGCAAACTCGTCCGCAGGCGTGCCCTCAAGCACGTCGGCAAAGTTCTTGAGTGCCTCGGCAACCGCCGTATCGAGCACGAGGTTGCAGTCGGACGCATTTGCCTCGGAGCCCACAGCGCGGAACTCAAACTTGTTGCCCGTGAACGCAAAGGGCGAGGTACGGTTGCGGTCGGTGTTGTCTTGCTGAAGCTTGGGCAGGACCTCGGCGCCCAGGTCGAGCACGCCCTGGGTGGCATGCACGCTCGCCTTGCCATCCATGATCTTCTGCACGACCTCGGTAAGCTGGTCACCCAAGAAGATCGAGATGATGGCGGGCGGCGCCTCGTCGGCACCCAGACGGTGATCGTTGCCGCAGGAGGCGGCGGACATGCGCAGCAGCTCCTGGTACTTGTCGACCGCCTCGATAACCGCGGTCAAGAACACCACGAACTGCAGGTTCTCGAGCGGGGTGTCACCGGGATCGAGCAGGTTCTCATCCTCGGTACCGAGCGACCAGTTGTTGTGCTTGCCGCTGCCGTTGATGCCCTCAAAGGGCTTCTCGTGCAGCAGGCACACCAAGTCGTGGCGGCTCGCGATGAGCTTCATCTTCTCCATGACGAGAAGGTTGTTGTCAACAGCCTGGTTGAGGTCGGAGTAAACCGGCGCGAGCTCGTGCTGGCAGGGGGCGACCTCGTTGTGCTTGGTCTTGGACGGGATGCCGAGCGCCCAGAGCTCGTTGTCGAGGTCCTTCATGTACTTGGAGACGGAGGGGCGGATGGCACCGAAGTAGTGCTCCTCAAGCTCCTGACCCTTACAGGGCGGTGCGCCAAAAAGCGTGCGACCGCAGATAACGAGGTCGCGGCGGCGACGATACGCATCCTTCTTGATGAGGAAGTACTCCTGCTCGTCGCCCACGGAGGGAACCACGCGCTTGGGATGCTTGCCAAAGAGGGCGAGCACGCGCTTGGCCTCGCGGTCGAGCACGGTCATAGAGCGCAGAAGCGGCGTCTTCTTGTCGAGCGCCTCGCCGTTATAGGAGCAGAACGCCGTGGGGATGCACAGCACGTCATCCTTAATGAAGGCCGGGCTCGTGGGGTCCCATGCGGTGTAGCCGCGCGCCTCAAAGGTGGCGCGCAGGCCGCCGTTGGGGAAGCTCGACGCATCCGGCTCGCCCTTGATGAGCGCCTTGCCCGTGAACTTGGTGATGGCGGTGCCGTCGCCCACCGGCTCGAGGAAGCTGTCGTGCTTCTCGCTCGTGATACCGGAAAGCGGCTGGAACCAATGGGCGTAATGGGTCGCACCATGCTCAAGCGCCCAGGTCTTCATGGCATGCGCCACGGCATTGGCCACATCGAGGTCGAGCGGCTCGCCGCCCTCGATGGTCGCGAACAGGCGCTTGCAGACATCCTTGGGCAGGTACTCCTTCATGACGCTCTCGGAGAAGACCAGCGTCCCGTAACGCTCGGTCAGATCGGCCATACGGCACTCCCTTCGGTGGCGCGCCTCAATGCAGCGGGCGGCCTCGGCGATGCAGCTGTGAACAGGGTAACGCACCAGCGGCGTTGCGGGGCGCCCAGATAAGGTTCTCGTCCAAAACGCAACAAAATCCCTCGTCCGCGCAAGCCGACACGCCCAACGTTCCCATCCGGTTACCGACCTCGCCGCACGCAAGCGCGACGGTCCGCATGCGCTACCATCTCTTCTACCGGCGCACGCTCCAAACGAAAGGCACGCCATGCGCATCGACAACATCTTTGCCAACGCCCGCGCAGGCGGGCGCATCCCCGTCTCTTTTGAGATGTTTCCGCCTAAAGGCGAGCTCACCTTGGAGCGCGCTCGTGAGGCGGCCGAGAAACTCTGCGCCTGCGCGCCCGATTTCATAAGCGTCACCTGCTCTGCCGGCGGCACGGGCGACTCAAGCGCCACGGCGGACATTGCCGCCATGATCGAGCGCGATTTTGGCGTGAGCTCCGTCGCGCACCTCACCGGTATCGGCCGAACACGCGCCGAGCTTGCCGAGCGAATTGCCGCCTACCGAAAGGCGGGGGTCGAAAACGTCCTCGCCTTGCGGGGCGACATGCCCGAGGGCGCCGATGCGGCGCGTGGGGATTTCTCCTTTGCCTACCAGATTATCCCCGACCTCGTCGAAGCCGGATTCTGCGTGGGCGCGGCCGCCTACCCCGAGGGCCACATAGCCTGCGATGACCTTGCCGAAAGCGTTCGGCACCTGCGCCTCAAGCAGGATGCGGGCGCCTCGTTTTTGGTCACGCAGCTCTTCTTCGATAACGATTTGTTCTATCGGTTCCGCGAGCTTGCAGACGCCGCGGGCATCACCGTGCCCATTACCTGCGGCATCATGCCCTTTATGAGCAAACAGCAGGTAACACGCATGGTCTTTATGTGCGGAGCGTCGCTTCCCTCCCCCGTCATCAAGCTCCTCGCGCGGTACGAGGATGACCAAGAGAGCCTTATGCATGCGGGTATTGACTACGCCTGCCGTCAGCTCGAAGACCTTGCCGCGCACGGCGTCGACGGCCTGCACGTGTACACGATGAACCGCCCCTCGGTCGCCCGCGCAGCGATTGCCGCGCTGGGAAGGTAGCGCGCCGTGACGACCCGCGCCGCCGCATACGCGCACCATGCGCCCAACGCCCCTTGGCGCGCCCTCGCCGGCGCCCAACGGTATCGCCTGGGCAACATCCACGTCGACCGCGCCGAAATGCTCCGCTACCTCGGCTACACGGGGCAAAAGATCGACGAGGACCTCGCCCGCCGCATCGAGCGCGTGGCACGAGAGGTTGAGCAGACGCTTGAGCCGCACGGTGTGAGCCAGGTGTTTGGTGTTGACACCCATGCGCGCACCGCTGCGGGCGCGTCCTGCGTGCGCCTCGTGGGAACCGTCGTCGAGCTCACCGGAGACGATATCCACCGACACCTGGAAGGTGCCTGCGCCGTAGCGCTTTTGGCGGTGACACTCGGCATGGAAAGCGAGCGTCGCCTGCGCACCCTCGCCGCAACCGAGCCTGTGGAGGCAGCGCTTTTTGACGCCGCCGCCTCCGCGTATGTCGAAGCGGCGGCAGACGCAGTAGATGCCGCCATCGCGACCGACGCCACACGCACGGGCCTTGTCCGCAATGGCCGCTTCTCCTGCGGCTACGGCGACTGCCCGCTCACCGCACAAGGCCCCATCATCGATGCGCTCGACGCCCGTCGCGCGCTCGGTATTACCGTGACAGAGAGCTACCTGCTCGTTCCCAGCAAAAGCATCACCGCCCTCATCGGTCTCTTTGAGCGAGGTAACGGGGTCCAAGACGCATCGCGCACCTGTGCGCACTGCGCACTTAAGGAGAGCTGCGCGTTCAGAGCGCGCGGCGAGCGTTGCTGGCGGCGAGCGAATTCGGTACAGGAGGACTGACATGACGCGCGACCTTGCACGCGCCCTCAAGGGCGAAAGCCATCTTCTGTTTGACGGCGGCATGGGGACCATGCTGCAGGAGGCGGGCCTCGCTGCAGGTGAAACGCCTGAGCTGTGGTGCCTCACCCATCCGGATGAAGTGCGCGCCATCCACCGCGCCTACGTCGAGGCGGGAAGCGATGTCATCACCACCAACACCTTTGGGGCCAACCGCCTCAAGCTCGACGGTAAGGCGACGGTCGATGAGGTCTTCTCGGCAGCCGTGGCGTGCGCCCGTGCCGCAGGGGCTCGCTACGTCGCCGGAGACATCGGGCCCACCGGCGCTTTGCTCCGCCCCTTGGGCACCCTCTCGTTCGATGACGCCTACGAGCTCTTTGCCGAGGAGGCGCGCGCTGCCGCGGCGGCGGGCGCAGACCTCTTCATCATCGAGACGATGACCGATCTTCTTGAGGCAAAGGCTGCCCTTCTTGCTTGTCGCGAGAACACAAACATGCCCATTATCGCCACGATGACGTTCGGCGAGGACGGACGCACGTTTTTGGGGACGAGCCCCGAGGTGGCGGCGGTCACCCTCGACGCACTCGGCGCCGATGCGGTGGGCATCAACTGCTCGCTCGGACCGGGAGAGCTTCTCGGCCTTGCCAAACGCATGCTCGCCGTTACGGAAAAGCCCCTCCTCGTGCAGGCGAATGCCGGCCTTCCACACGTTGAGGGCGAACGAACCGTTTACGACATTGGACCCGAGTCCTATGCAGAGAGCGTGCGCGCGCTCGTGGACGCGGGCGTGGGGATCATCGGCGGCTGCTGCGGCACCACCCCCAGCTATATCCGCCTGCTCGATGAGGTCATCAAGGGCCGCGCGCCTAAGTCGCGCCACATCGAACGCGCGCTCACAGCCACCAGTGCGCAAAGCATGGTGCATCTCCCTGTAGGGGCGGGGCACGTCGCTGTTATTGGCGAGCGCATCAACCCCACAGGCAAGAAGCGCCTCCAGCAGGCGCTTCGCGAGGGCGATATCGACTACGTCGTGGGCATGGGGATCTCCCAGCAAGAACAGGGCGCCGATATCCTCGATGTCAACATCGGTCTGCCCGAAATTAACGAGGCAAAGCTCCTGCCCGAGGTAGTTGAGCGACTCTGCGCAAGCGTCTCGCTACCGCTCATGCTCGACTCATCCGACCCGGTCGCCCTCGAGGCGGCATGTCGACGCTACCCGGGAAAACCTATCATCAACTCCGTAAACGGGAGCCGCGAGAGCCTCGAGGCGATTCTCCCCATCGCGGCGCGCTACGGCGCAAACGTTGTCGCCCTCACCCTCGACGAGCAGGGCATCCCCCGCACGGCAGAGGAGCGCCTCGCCATCGCCCGACGCATCGTCGAGGCGGCAAAGCGAGCTGGCATCGGAAGCGAACGCATCCTCGTCGACTGCCTCGCCATGACCGTATCGACCGATCAGTCCCAAGCCACCCAGACGCTCAAGGCCATAGGCCTCGTCAAACGCGAGCTCGGCGTCTTCACCACACTCGGCGTCTCAAACATCAGCTTCGGACTGCCCCAGCGTCCGCTCATCAACAGCACGTTTCTCTCCGCTGCCTTTGGCGCCGGCCTCGACGCCCCCATCTTGAACCCCGCTACGGAGCGCTACCGCGACGTGGTACGCACCTGGCGGGTGCTCAATGCCCAGGACACGGGCGCCGAGCAGTTCATCGGCAACTACGCCGAATGGGTCGATCCCTACCAGCATCCCGGCAAAGGGGCCATCGGCGATGGCGTCACCACGCGCCAACCGGAAGGTACAGCTGCCGCTGCGAAAACCTCGTCCACGCTGAGGGAGCTCGTTATCTCGGGCAGGCGTGGAGACACGGCGCGCTGCGTGGCTGAGCAGCTCAAACACCACGACCCCCTCGAGATCATCAACGACGAGCTTATCCCCGCACTCGACGAGGTGGGCGACCGCTTTGAGGCGGGTACGTACTTCCTCCCCCAGCTCATGGCATCCGCCGAGGCGGCGCGGGCGGGCTTTGACACCATCCGCGACGTCATGCCCGCACGCGCAACCACAGACAAGGGCGCAATCTGCTTGGCAACCGTCAAGGGCGACATCCACGACATTGGCAAAAACATCGTCAAGATGCTCCTCGAGAACTACGGCTACACCGTCTTTGACCTGGGAAGAGACGTCGATCCCAAGCTGGTCCTCGACTGCGTGAGAACCCACGGCATCCAGCTCGTCGGCCTCTCCGCTCTCATGACCACCACCGTTAAGAGCATGGAGACAACCATCGAGCTCCTTCGACGCGAGGCTCCCAGCACTAAGGTCTTTGTGGGAGGAGCTGTGCTCACGCCCGAGTACGCCAAGATGATCGGGGCGGACTTCTACGCGAAGGATGCCGCCGAATCGGCGCGCATAGCTGCCGAGGTGCTCTCATCATAGGTCCCTAACGCCCATAATCCGCCCGTACAGACGATCCTGTCCCCGATGCGTCGACGATGCGATCGTACAGAGCCCTTGTCTCGGGCTCGGGCATGCCTTTGTCCTGCGCCTTGAGCGCTAGCGCGTGACGCCGGTACAAATCGACCACCTCCCTCCGTCTTCCCGCGAGTTCGTACACGCGCATGGCCGCACGGACCACGTCCTCGCGCAGGGGAGCCTGCAGGAGCGCCGCATCCGCCATCCACGAGGCGCTCGAGACATCGCGCTCCTCCAGAGCCGCCTCAACACCGCGCAGCATACAGTCGACGAACTTCGTCCGGTACCCCTCGCGCATCTTCTCGAAAAACGCCCCTCCCTCTCCATCGGGAACAAACAGGGGTCCTGCGTAGAGCTGCTCAACTTTGAGGCATATGTCGATGATCTGCGGAGCGCTTATGCCCTTGCGCTTGAGAAGCACTTCCCGCGCGAGCATATCGAAACGCATAACATCGGAGACCACATACTCCGCATTGAAGGCAATACCCTCTCCTTGCAAGATCAGGTATTGCGGACCGTCCTTGGTCTGTCCCAGCGCGCGCCTGAGTGCCGAAAGCGTTGAGTAGAGGCTGTTACGCGCATGGGTGTAGTCGTAGCCATGCCACAGTTCCTGCTGGAGCGTCGCGCGCGGCACAAAGGCCCCCGGCGCAAGGGCAAGACGCGCCGCGACGACGCTCGTCTTTCGCCTGCGCCAAAGAGCACTTGTGAGCACGTGCCCATTGCGCTCGATCTTAAGTCCGCCGAAGAGGCGAACGGTCAGCTGGCCAACAACCGTCCGCTCCATATCTCCTACCACCTCAAAGAGGCGCTCCGAGCGTTCCTCCGCCGAGGCGCCCGTCTTAAACGCGGCTTGGAGATGCTCGGGGATTAAGCGGACGATGGCAGCGGCAGGAACGCCGAGAGCGCGCAGGGCAAGTCGCGCTGCCGGGCGAATGCCCTCGTCGAGCATTTCTTTACGGTGGAGAGACATCCAGGCGGACAGCTCCGCATCAAAACGGACAGCGGCCAAGCTGAGCGCCGTCGTCCACGCGGCGGACGGGCGGCATGACGCCGGAGAGAGGTCGATTAGCTCCGCCTCTTCGCTCAACGCGACGCGTGAGGTGTTGCAGATGTAGGCAATCTTCTCAAGAATCTGGGCATGCTCGCGCACAAACGGTACGCGCCGGTCGGCGAGCTTGATCACCTGCTGAGCGCGAAAATGCGCGTTCACTACCTGATCCATACTCAGATATTGCCAGCCCTCCAGCAAAAGACACAACAGTTGGAGCGGTTGGTCGGAGGTGCGAATGGCCATAGTCCCCGCGTCGACGAACGCGCGCTCATCGGTTACCGGGAGCCCCGCGTATACGCGACGCATCGAGATGACAAGCCTGACGGTCATCAATACCGGTGCGAGCCTCCGTTCACGGAGATAGTCGAGTGCCTGCTGCAGCATGTCATCGCGCTCGTCTATACCGCTATCGCGCCCCAAAGAGACCTCTCGTACGAGCTCGGCGCACATCGCAAAGATTGAGGGCAGGTCACGCAACGGCCCTTCGCGCGAATCCCGGGAGGCGCGCACCTCCCCGCTTTTCTGGCGGTTGGTCTTCCCCTCCAAAAGGTTGCGCAGGCTGGTACTGAACGACCGGAGCGCACGGGCAGCGTCACTTGTCGAGCGTCCGCTTTTTCGCGGGCTTACTTCGGGCAGGCCAATACCAGGACAGGTACTCCAGATTCCCCTAAGCGCGCAAGCAACAGCCCATTCGGAAGGTGTCACCTCCTCTTCCACTTCCAGAGCACGCGCCGCAAGCTCTGTTGCCATAGCGCGAGCGACCTTAAAATCTCCGAGTGTGAGGGACGCCGTGTAACGGGCAAGCTGGCACCCCACAGGAAGAAGCGCCTCCGGCGCCGCCATAGTCGTCTCCGTCGCAATGCGGGCCACGTACGCGCCCTGTCCCGCGAGGGCGCACGCTGTCGGGAACCTCCCCATCTCCTCAAGTGCCGCTGCCGCCCCCAGCAACTCGTCTGCCAGAAGCACCGCGTCCTCGGCACTTCCACGGCGCAGCAGCGCCCGCACAGCCTTAGCGGGGAGCTCTCCCATGCACTCCGACACCACCTTGCGCATGCCCCTGCGCGAATCCCATGTGCCCAGACAGCTGAAGGAATGGCTGGAGGGATCGACCCCAAAGAGCGGGTAATCGTGAACGAGGCGCACCCGTGCGGCTTGAGGTAGCTTGATTCCGCAGACGTCGAACTCGCCAAGACCTCCCTTCCCCATAAGAAGCATCATCCCTGCGGCGCGCAACGCCTCGGGCGCATCCTTCTCCAACTCACTCCAGACACTTCGATAGAGACCGTCCACGCAAGCATCGAGTGTCGAGGCCGCTCCCTCCCCCTGGGTAACCACAGATAACGCCGCCACGAGCATCGGTATTCCTTGGGTAAGACCGTACACATCCAAATCACCGGATATGGAAAACGTTCGAATCCACGAGGCGTACTCCCTTGGCCGTATCCTCAACGCCTGGCTTCCAAACTTCGCCGCATCCCCCAAAAGCGCTATGAGTTCTCTGCAGCGCGGCGTACAAGCAAGCAGCACCTCAAAGTTCTCGGAGCGCATAGCGCGCAGCACGCGCACCACCTCTTTAGCCTGCGCTTCTCCCCATGGCGGTACATCGTCTATCGCGATAAGCGGTCGTGTTGCCTGCGGCAGCTCCAAGCGGCAGGCGGCAAGCTCCGTCGCGAGCTCTGCCGGACTTTTGCCCCTCGCATCCATGATGCGCGCAACGCCGCGCAACGGGTCACTCCTCACCTCCTCGGCATATTGGATGAGCAGCGCCGTCTTGCCAAACCCCTCCGGGGCAACGAGCACCGCCATGCCCGCGGCCCGGCATTGCTTGGTCAGTTCGCGCAGAAGATCGACGCGCTTCACCGTGAAGCTCTCCCCCATGGGCAGATGCGACAGAAACGCACCACCGTCTCCTGCTGCACCGATCATGCGGTCTTCGTACGAATCCATAGGCTCGTCCTTTCCCTCCCCCTCACCATAGGCGCAGCGCTGCTCAACCGACGTACCGTGGCAGGATCTTTCTGCGCGCCGGTTGGATGGCGGTCAGGTTTTGGTCAGACATTGGTTAGACGTCCGCGCCTGCAGCGGCGCGCGCACCGTCGCAGCTCATCGCGGGTGCGCAGCCGACGCAAGATTATTTGGATGGGAACGCTTGGTTTTGAGTTCTATAATTTAAACCGTTTATCCGATATATCGCCTAGTCCCACCGAAATGAAATAGACGAGTTGCATAGGCGCTGCTACACACGCTTTTTCGTTTTATTACCCCGCCGTGTCAGACATTTGTTAGAACATGATTCGTCCTGCACATTCGCAGGTGGTTCACCGTACGTTGATGAGCAATCTGATAGACTATGCGCGTGGGGGCGTGGCGGAATTGGCATACGCAGGAGACTTAAAATCTTCGGCCGCAAGGATTGTGGGTTCGAGTCCCACCGCCCCTACCAGATATTCCGCTGGCGGACCGCGTCCGCCATCTCTTTGCGCAAGGGGGCGCTCGACATGAAGAAGATTGTACTTGCCTGCGGTGCCGGTGTGGCCACCTCGGCCGTCGTCGCGCAGAAGATCTCTGCCCTGCTCGATGCTAACGGCTATGCCGATTCCTATGAAATCGTTCAGTGCCCGGTGGGCGAGGCAAAGGACACCTGCGCCGATGCCGACCTCCTCATCGCTACGACCGTTGCGCCCGAGGGGATCACCTGCCCTTACGTTAACGGCGTTCCCTTCCTCACCGGCATCGGCCGTCCCGCCGCCGAGCAGGAGGTTCTCGAGGCTCTCAAGGCCTAGCATCCGGCAAGCCGCCACCCGCAAGTTTTCTCTTGCGCGAGTGCGCGGGCTACGGTATGATGAACCGTGCTTTTGACGAAGGTCGAAAGACGCGGGCGTGGCGGAATTGGCAGACGCGTATGGTTCAGGTCCATATGGGGGCAACCCCGTGAAGGTTCAAGTCCTTTCGCCCGCACCACCGAATAGCAAAGGCCCCGGTAACGGGGCCTTTTTCATGCCGAGCTATTCTGGAGCTCCGGCCGTGCTGTCCGCGCAGCAGGCATCTGAGCAGCACTGCGCATGATCACGTACCAGCGCGGTCCCGACCAGCCAGTCGTATCCTTCCAGAGGGTCGTCATGCGCTTACCGATCCTAATCGCAACAGCGTACCCACCCTGCACGCGCTGCCAGCGCTCCACCGCATCGATGCGAAAAAGGCGCCCGTCGGGCAGGGCGATTACCTCCGGGGTCTCATGCCCATCGGGCCCAACCCGTAGGTACACATCCACATAGGTTCTCATACCCTTGGGAACCACGAGCCACCGCCCTTCAGACCTGATTCGAACATCAGTTCCTACTATACGGTGTCGTGCGGACAGACACGTGGTTTCAGACAGCTCCGCCTCGCAAGCGCCTAGGCAAACAGCTCATCCACAATCAGCTTAAAGCAGACCTTGCGCACCGGGCTCGGCCCGTCCTCACCAAAGACGAGCGTCGGCATATGGGGCTCGCCAGCGAGGAAAAGCGCAAAGGCGCCGTCGGCAAGGTTGCCGTCGATACCATAGTCGCTATCGACCAGCTCGAAATCGTCCTTCTCGTCATACGGGGTAACCGGCGACGTTTCCCCCGCGGTCACGCGAAACGCCTCGCGCCCCGCAAGGTCGATCTGCAGATCCATGTAGCGACGATGCGTCTCAAAATGCGCGTCCTCAGGCGCGCGCGTCGTCGCCTCCATGACGTTCGCATAGACCTTGTCGCCCAGAATCTGATGAGATCCGAGCTCCAGATCCTGCGGATCGTGGTCGGCGAGCCAGTCAATCAACACGTCAAGGCTCTTAAACAGGCCGCGATAACGCTCGATATCACAAAGCGAGCCTACAAACATAGCTGTTCCCCCTATCGTGCGTTACTGGAAAACGCCCAGAAGCGTCAGGTTGCAGTTGGCGTACAGGTTGTTGACGTAGGTCGTCCACGTCTGCTGAGCGGTGCTCGCCGTCTCGTAGTAATCCTGGTAGGCGACGTAGAAGGCGGCAGTTGCCTGCGCGTAGGTAGCGGTCGTGCCGTCAAAGTTTGCGCCGTCGATAGCGGCGTACATCTCGCCGTCAGTGCGCGCCCACGTTCCGGTGGTGCTGTCCCATTCGTCACCCAGAAGATTGATGATGTAGCTCGCGTATTCTGCAGAAGAGGTGCTCTCGTCACCGTTCTCGGGCTCGGTGGGCTGAGTGGGCATCTCCGCTGCACCTTCGGGGGCAACCTGCTCGTAGAGCTTTGAGATGAGCAGGTTGGTGCGCACGATCTCACGCGCCTGGTCCTCACTTATCTGGTACTGCTCGGCAAGCGTAGCAAAGTCGGAGACACCGAGCGTCTCCTCGGCATAGGATGCCATCTCGTCGTCGGTGGCCTCGATGCCGCGCGACTCGGCGTCGGCGACGAGGATTTCGTTGCGCACGTTGGTGAGGATCACCTCTGCCGAGGGAACGGTGTAGGTCCCCGCATCGGTCAGAGCGACGTCGAGGCTGTACTGGCTCTCGATGGCTTCGCGCACGCTCACCGTGTGTTTGGCGCCATCGTAGGTGTAGGTGGCAAGCGGACGGTCGAGTTCATCCTCGGTAACCGTGGCAGAGTGGACCCCTTCGGGAGCGAAGCCGCCGGAACCGATAACGAAGCCAAGCACCGCGGCGACCACCGCGATCGCAACAGTGCAAACAACCAGCAACGGCAGCTTGCTGCGACGGGGATCGCCCTCGTCACCCGCAGGCGCGGTGTCCTCCTCGGCGTCGCCTATGGCTTCGGAGGTATCTGCCTCCGCCGTGTCCTCGGGCTCATCTGATGCAGGCGACTCGGCGTCCTCCGAAGAGGGGGCACCTACGAGCTCGACATCGTTTTCCGGAAGGTCATCGGGCACATCCTCGCGCTCGATGATCTGAATCCCTTCGATCTCTTCACGCTCTTCTTCGTCTTTTTTCTGGATGAAGCCCATCGGTGCTCCTCTCAACCGCACTACAGACGTATCGCCGCACACAGCGGCGATACCCGTTGCTTACGTGAACAAAGTTACTTGGACATACACGCTATGACCGCATCGGCAAACGCGGCGGTGCCTGCCGCACCCGCCACAGAACCGGTCAGCGCGCGGCGGACATCGGCCGTGACCGTTGTGCCCTCGGCAAGCGTCGCCGTGACAGCGGCGCGCACGCGCGCGGCGGCCTCGGCCTCACCCAGATGGTCGAGCATCATGGCCGCCGAGAGAATCTCAGCGGTGGGGTTGGCGATGTCCTTGCCGGCGATATCGGGGGCAGAGCCGTGCGTCGCCTCAAAGACCGCAAGCTTGTCGCCTATATTGGCGCCGGGCGCCATGCCGAGCCCGCCCACGAGACCCGCGCACAGGTCGGAGACGATGTCACCGTAGAGGTTAGGCAGCACGAGGACGTCGAACTGCCCCGGGTCCTGCACGAGGCCCATGCAGCAGGCGTCTACGATCTTGTCCTCAAAGGCGATATCGGGGTAGCTCTCCGCCACCTCGCGGGCAACGCGCAAAAAAAGGCCGTCGGTCGCCTTCATGATGTTTGCCTTGTGCACCGCCGTGACCTTCTTGCGGCCGCAACGGCGCGCATACTCAAAGGCGTAGGTAACAATGCGGCGCGAACCCTCGGCAGAAATGGGCTTAACCGAGATGGCGGAACCCGGGCGAAACGCCTTCTGTCCCGACGCCGCCACCAGCTCGGCCAAGCGCTCGACCTCGGGAGCATCGGGCTCAAACTCGATACCCGCATAGAGGTCCTCGGTGTTCTCGCGCACGATCACCACGTCTACGTCGCGATACCGCGAGCCGTCACCGGGAAGCGAGCGGCACGGACGCACGCAGGCGTACAGGTCAAACGTGTGCCTGAGCGCTACGTTCACACTGCGAAAACCCATCCCCACGGGCGTGGTGACCGGGCCTTTGATGGCAACGCCGAGCTCGCGCACGAGCTCTATGGTCTCGGGCGGCAGCGGGGTGCCGCAACGCTCGATCTGGGCTGCGCCCGCCTCGGCCACATGCCACGAAATCTGAGCACCCGAGGCATCGACCACGCGTCGCATGGCCTCCGTAATCTCGGGACCGATACCGTCTCCGGGGATGAGCGCGACGTCGTGAGCCATGGGTTACTCCTCTTCTTCGTCCTCGTCGTCGTCCTTAGGAACAACGCGGGTACGCTTCTTGGGATCCTTCAGCTTGAAGCGCTTGACCAGGTGGTCGTAAATCTCGGCGGAGCGCGCCTTAATGGAAGCGCCCTTGCCGTTCTGGGCATCAAACTGCAGACGTCCGGCGAGCTCGTCTGCCACCTCGCCGGCAATCTTGCCCTCGGCAAAGGTCATAAGGCAGGCGAGCATATCGCGGTACTCAAGATCGCCGTGGTAGCACTGGATGGCCTCGTCGAGGATCGGCCACACCTTCTTGGAGCGACCACGCTCGGAAGCGCCCCAGGTGGCGAGGAAGTTGAACGCCGAGAAACGCAGCGTGGAGGACAGCTCGTCAAAAAGCGCGGCCTCCGCCCCCTCAAACGCAGCACCGACCTCCTTGGCATGCGTGGGCACGAGGCGGGTGAGCGCGTCGAGCACTTCCCAGCGGGTCTGCGCCTCGGGGCGGTAGAGCGCGTCGATGAGGGCGTCGATATGCGGCGCCAAAAGCTCGGGCTCCTCCGCAGAGAGCAGTGCCATCACGCGCGCCGCAAACTGGCGGCGGCGGCGGCTCGCGCTCGCCAGATCCTCGATAAGGGCCTCGAGTGCGGCACCGTCGCGCTCAACATCGTCGAGCTTTGCGCGCTCCTCGTCGTTAATATCTTCCACAGCAGAATGTGCCATATCGTTTACCTCTTGTTTTCCGTATCGTTGCTTGCAGCCGACGCGCGGTGGGACGCCTTGTCGCCCGAGACGGAGATGAGGTCGGGCGCGGCCTCCCCCGTCTTCTTACGGCGACGCGCGGCGCGGGCGGCAGCACCCGCGGCGCCGCGCTGGCGGCGGTTGACGTCAAAGAAGCGATCGAGAACCTTCCACGGGCCCACCGACTCTCCGAATCCCATCTTGAGTCCCACGACGGCGCCCATGAGAAGGCCGAGCGGCGTGGCGTAGAGCAGCGGGAACAGCGTGAGCACCGCGGTGAGCACCACGCACACCACAACCGCGATGGCATTGTAGAGCCAGTACGCGCCTGCGCTGAGCGCGCGCTCCCCCCAATAGTTGCCTACGGTGAAACCAAGGTACACGCTGAAGACAAAGAGCAGGATGAAGCAGATGAGGAAGGCGAAATCTCCCATGCGCTACTCCCCGTGATGGCAGCAGCAGCCCTCGCCGTGCTCGTGATGATGCCCCTCGCCATGGCAGCACTCGTGCTCACCGTGGGCGTGGTCGTGACCGCAGCCGCATTCATGATCGCTGTGGGCATGGTCGTTTCCGCAACCGCACTCGTCATCGTGCTCGTGCTCGGCGGTGTAGAGCGACCAGTCGAGACCCGCGGCAACCGCCTCGGCCTCCTCCTGATAGAGCAGGGTGATGGCCTGCGTGCCGAGCTCGGCGCCACCGATGGCCTCGAGCATGTCGTAGAGGGTGAAGGCCACGTCGCAGCCGGGCAGCGCGATGTCGCGCTCCTCCGCCTCGGCAAGGGCGAGACCGAGGTCCTTGATAAAGTGGCGGACCTTGAAGCCGGGCTTCCAGTCACCGTCGAGGGCCTTGGGGGCAAGCGTAGCGAGAACGCCGGTGGAGCCGGTGCCGGAGAGGATCATCTCGCGCACCTGCTCGAGGTCAAGCCCCTCCTGCTGCGCGAAGGAGAGCGCGTCGGCCATGCCCACCATGGACGCGGCGAGCGCCACCTGGTTGGAGAGCTTGGCGCTCTGGCCCTTGCCAGCACCGCCGAAGCAGAAAATCTTGCTCGTGAACGTCTCGAGAATCGCACGGACCGGCTCGATGTCGCGCTCGGTGGCACCTGCGATGGCGGTGAGCGTACCGGCGATGGCGCCCGCCTCGCCACCCGTTACGGGGCAGTCGAAGGCCACGCGCTCAGAGACCGCAGCGGCACCGGCGATATCGCGGGCGAGCGCAGGCGAGCTCGTGGTGAGGTCGATCAGGATCGCGCCGGGCTTGGAGGCGGCGAGGATGCCGTCGCCGGCGAGATAGAGCTCCTCGACATCCTCCGGATAGCCGACCATGGTAAAGACCACGTCGGCGCCGCGGACAGCGTCAGAGGCGCTCTCCGCCCACACCGCGCCGCGCTCGATGAGCGGCTCGGCCTTGGCGGCGGTACGGTTGTAAACGGTCACGGGGTAGCCGGCGTCCAAGATGTGCCCGGCAATGGGCGCACCCATGATGCCGGTGCCGATGAACGCAACAGAAAGCTTCTTATCTGCCATGGATTGCTCCTATCGTTATTTTCTGACGCGACGGGCGATACGGTCGGAGAGCGACACCTTCTCGGCGCGGTTCTTGCCCCAGAAGATGAGGGCGACCATGCCCGGGCCCACGTGCGCTCCGATGGTGGGGCCCACCGAACCGCGGATGATGGTGAGGTCGGCGCAGCCGGGCTCCTTGCGCACGGCGGCCTCGACCCAGTCGCCGTCCTTTTCCGCGTCGGCCGTCACGACGGTGAGAGGGAGCGCGGGGTCGAGGACGTAGTTGTCCTGGAACGCCTTGATGAGCGCGCGCAAGGCCTTCTTGCGGCCGCGGTTGACGCCCGTGAGCGAAAGCGAACCGGCGAGGTCGAAGGAAAGCGACGCCTTCACATCGAGCTTGCTCGAGAGCTGCGCCGCCGCGGGTGGGATACGGCCGCCGGCAGCGAGCGAGTCGAGGCTGTCGAGCGTGAAGTAGCCGTGCACGTAGTGCTTGGCCTCGTTTGCCCACTCGACAAGCTCGGCAGCGGAAAGACCCGCGGAACGCTGGCGCACCGCCTCGAGAGCAAGCAGCTCGCCGCAGGCGCACGGCAGGCAGTTGTCGACCACATACAGCTCGAACTCCGGATAATCGGAGCGGACCTGTTCTGCCGCCTGGCAGGCAAAGTCGTAGCTACCCGAGAGCGCGCTGGTGAAGCACAGGTAAACCGTGGGCGTTCCCTCTTTGGCGCACTCGGTGAAGAACTCGAGATAGCGACCGAGCGAGATCGCCGACGTGGACATCTTCACCCCTGCACGGATCTGGTCGTAGAACTCCTTCGGGGTCATCGAGGTCCAGATGTCGTCGGTCTTCTCCTGCCCGTCAACGATGTAGGGAAAGCCCAGGATATCGACGTCGAGGGTCGCCGCGATCTCGGGCGTGAGGTCGGCGCAGGTGTCGACGACGATGCGATAGCGGTTTGCATGGCCGGAAGAGGAAGGCTCTGCCATCTCCACACCCTTTCATACGCGACGGGCGGCCACCCGTACGGATGGCCGCCCATCACCTTACGTGTAACAGACGTATTTTACTCGCATTTACGCGTCGAGTTCCTCAATCTTGGGCTTGATGATGCCATATCCACCGTTTTTGCGGTGATACACCACATTGATGAGGCCCGTCGCGGCATTCTCGAAGACATAAAAGTCATGACCCAACAGATCAGTCTGGACGAGCGCCTGCTCCTCGGTCATCGGCGTGATATCGATGACCTTCTCGCGAACGAGCATATCGTCCTGCTCCTCGGGGATGAGGAGGTCAGCCAGATCCTCAACGGGCAGCTCGGGCGCCACCTCGGCGGCAGACGGGCCCTGCTGGCGGTTGTCGATGACCTTGGTCTTGAACTTGCGGAGCTGGCGGGTCACCTTGTCGGCCGCGAGGTCGATGGCGGTGTACATGTCCACACCGTGCTCGGCAACGCGAATGACAGAGCCGCGGGCGCGGACCGTGACCTCGACGATGGCGGGCTCGGGGTTAGAGGGGTTCTTCTCGTACCTGAGCACCACGTCTGCCGTCATAGGCTCGATATCGAAGACCTTGAGGGCTCCGCCGATCTTCTCGTCTACATGTGCGCGCAGGGCATCGGTTACCGTGGTCTTGCGTCCTGATACGGTGATATCCATGAATGCTCCTGTTCTCCTCGGGGATAGGACTCGGTACTCACGTTGTACCCAAACCCGGCCGAACCGAGCACGAAAGACGGCGACTCCCGTTGGCGAAAAGAAGAAGCCCGCCTACCGAAGGCGGGCTAGACAAACCAGCGTTATACGCTTGTGGAGTTAGTCAAGACTATGGAACTAATCAAGACTGTTGAGCGAATCCAGGGACTCCCCGTCCTCCGCCGCCTCGTCCTGCGCCTGTGTGGCATCGGTGCTCGCAGAGATGGTGACGCCCGACACCACGGTATCACTCAGGCTAAACGGCATGGTTCCGTACCAGACGGTATGAACGGCATCGAGCGTTCCGTCGGAGGAGATCTCGTCCAGCGCGGAGGAGACGGCGTCGGAAAGCTCGTGAGCGTCGGAGGCGATTGCGAGCCCATAGGCCGTCGACGAGCTGAGCGTCCCCTCGAACGACACGCCCGGATAGGCGCGGGCGAGATAGGCGCCGGCCGTGGCATCGCACACCACGTAATCGACCTCGCCGGAGGCAAGCGCGTCAAAGCAGGCGTTAACATTTGAATACGTGCTCTGGGTGGCACCGATGGCGCTGCGCACAAGCGCCTCCTGGGAAGCGGAGCCATCCTGAACGGCGACCGTCGCGGCAGCAAGATCAGCCGCGGAGAGCGACGCCGCATCTGACGTACCGAATACGGCCGTTGCATTCTCAAGATAGACGCCGGACACCGTGATGCCCTCTGCCGCATCGGTCGTCTCCGCCCCAAGGTAGAGATCGGCCGTACCCGCACCGACCGTACTCTCGGCAGACGTGCCAGAGACCACCGCAAGCTCCAGACCCATGTTCTCGGCAAGCGCGCAGGCGACATCCACGTCGTAGCCCTCCACGCCCTCGGTAAGGACCATCGCCTGCGGGGCATCGGAGGTGTCCATGGCAACGGTCAGCGTCCCGGGGGTCACCAGATAGGAGTCCTCTATCACCTGGGTGTTCTTCTCAACGGCAGGAGCCTCGCTGAGTGGGGGCGTAAAAAGGGAGCACCCGCCCAGGCCGGTTGCTGCCAGCACGGCGACCGCGCACGCCGTAGCAATTACTCGAAGTCTCATAGCAACCCTCGCCATGGCATCGTCCCATCCCTCATATGTCCGCCTTGCGCGGAACCTGCCGCCCGCACAAGGCGGACGGCGCCATAATCTCAGCCCCTCAGCTGACCTGGTCTTTGACCCCACACTTGCGCACCGGGGCGTTTGCTCGGGATGCCGCGGCATCCTTCACGACTGACCCGCTCGCCCGCGGGGCGGTATTGCCCCAAAGTTGGTAGGACGGACGGTGCGGCTTACCTCTAGGACGCGCCATGATCGTCCCCGCGCGCACGCGGCGACTTACGTGGATCCCTTTGACCGCGTCTGTCTTGGACTAGGGTGGATGTGCACCCGCAACCACAGCCTGAGGGTTGTTGGCATTATAGCAGCTCGCGGGTGGAGCGGCACTAACACACCCGCGCGACAGCCAAGGCGTCGATATGCGCAGCCCCTGCATCGGCAAGGGCGCGGGCTGCGGAGCGCAACGTCGCGCCCGTGGTGATGACGTCGTCGACGAGCAGAAGGCGCATGCCCTCTACCTGCTCGACCGTCTCGTACGCACCTCGCGAGCTCGCCTGCCTTCCCGCTCGCCCCAACCTGCGCTGGTCGGCGCTGCCGTGCTTGACGAGCGCGTCTGCCATCGGCACGCCTGCAAGCTCGCCGAGCTCGCGCACGATGCCTTCCATGTGGTCGAATCCGCGCCGCCTATAAGCACGCGCCGTAGCGGGAACAAACACGAGCGCGTCGGCCCCTGCGAGGACCCCTCCGTAACGGTCGGGCGCCTCGGTCTGCGCGTGCTCAGCGGTATCGAGAAGCATCTGGGCAATGAGCGGTGCGAGCCTGCGCTCGCCACCGTCCTTGTACGCACGCACGATGCGGGGCAAGGGGTCTTCAAAGACCGCCGTGGCAAGTACCCGGTCGAGAGGCGACTCGTCGTCCGAAGCCGACGCGCCGCTCACAGAGGCACCCGTGGGATTCCCGCATTCGGTGCAGATGATGTAGCCGCCCGGAGCCCCGCAGCGCATACAGGACGTGGCAGGGTCGATTAAGACGAGACGGTTGAGGCATGCAGGGCAGATGAGGGCGCCGGGCCGCTCGCACCCGGCGCACCGCGTGGGCGAGAGGACTTCTAGAAACGGTCGCGCAAGGCGTGCGAGCTCCTTCCCGCGCACGTTGGCCTTCGGCATGCGGACGGATGTAGAAGACTCTTTTGTGCACGCGGCGCATACAGACATGAAAACCCTCCCCCGAACATGCGAGGGAGAGGTGGCGATGCATGCTCTATACCCGCAAAGCGGGCAGCTATACGCAGCGAGCCCGGAGCTGCGCTACTCCGCCTGGGATGCCGCCGAGGATCCGGAGGCACCGCCCTCGGAGCGCGGCTTGCGCGAGCGACGACGGCGGCGACGCTTGGGGGCGGATCCGTCGGAGCCGGCACCCTCGGAACCTGCCGCAGGGGCATCCGCCTTCGGGCGCTGGCCTCCCCCGTCGCCGGGGCGGCGACGCGTCACCTTGACCTCGCCCTCGGCAAGTTGGTCGGCAACGGAGGGCTTATCGGGTTTGACAGAACGACCGCGCTCAGGAGCGTCCGTGCCCGCGGTGTGGCGGCGACGGCGCGAGCGCGTCGGCTTGGGGGACGCGTCGCTCTCAGCGGCATTCTCACGCGCGGCAGCGGCGCGGAACGCATCGTCGCGCTCCTCGCTCGTCAGGTGACGGCGGCGACGGCGCGTGTTCTGCGACGGCGTAGCCTCGGTCTCGTTGCGAACCTCCGCCTCGGAGGAGCGCTTGCGGCGACGGCGGGACGAGGAGCCCTCACGCGGGGCGTCCGCGCCCTCGTCGGAGACCTGAGAGGCCTTGGCGCGCGAGCGCTTACGCGCGGGGGCGCCGGCCTCGCCCTCGTCAGAGCCGCGACGGCGGCGCGACGAGGTGGGCCCGGACGTAGCAATGCGGTCCGCCTGCGACAGACCGTCGCCCACATCCACACCGTTTTGGCGATCGAGCTCAAGAAGCGCAAGCGAGATATCGGCCGACTCAATCTTCTCGAGCACGTCGCGGGTCACACAATCGGGGCGGCAGGCGCAATGCTGCTCCTCGGCACGCTTCTTGCAAGCGTCCGAGCAGGTCATGTCGGACAGGCTCACGCGGAAGACCTTGCCGTTCTCAAGGCGGAGCACAAGCTGCTCGCGCGGGGTGTCGTACTCTTGGATCTTCGCCTTGCCAAGCGGCGTGTCGATGAGCGTCTTCTTTTTAGGCGCGCGGCTCTTAAAGTCCTTGTACGCCTCGAACTCGTAGCGCAAACAGCACATGAGGCGGCCGCACACGCCAGAGATCTTGGACGAGTTGAGCGGCAGGTCCTGCTCTTTTGCCATGCGGATGGAGACCGGCTCGAACTGCCCGCCAAAGCGCGTGCAGCAAAGCTCCTGCCCGCACTGGGCATAGCCACCCGCCAGGCGCGTCTCATCGCGCACACCAATCTGGCGCATGTCGACGCGCACATGCAAGCAACTCGCAAGATCCTTGACGAGTTGACGGAAGTCGACGCGGTCCTCAGCGGCAAAGTAGAACACCGCCTTCTCGCCCCCAAAGAGGAACTCCACGCCCACCGGTTTCATGTCGAGGTTGTTCTGTTTGATAAGGCGGCGGAAGTCGCTCATGGCGGCGTCGCCGCGGTCGGCGAGCTCGTCGGCACGGTCGAGGTCCTCGTCGGTCGCGATGCGGATCACCGGCTTGAGCGGCGCCGCAAGATCCTCCTCCTCAACCTCATACGGGTCCTCGGTCACAAGACCCAGCTCGGTGCCGCGCTCGGTGGAGCAGACGGCGTAATCGCCCTCCACGATGTCGAGGTCTTGCGGATCAAACCACAGCTCACGCGCGGCGAAGGGGAACTTTACGGGAACAACTACCGGCATAGGAGTGCCTTCCTGATATCGAGAAACATGACCTCGAGGGCCAGTTGAGGGGTTATGTTGCGGGCGACGGTTCGCTCGGCGCGCGTCACGGCGTCGATGGCGCGCACCGCACCTGCCGTGTTGGTCCGGGCGGCAAGCCGCTCGACGATTGCGGCAACGTCCTCGTTGACGATGCCGTCGCTGGCGCCTTCGAGCACGCCGAGTACGTCACGCAGAAGCGAGCGGGCGCTCGCCAGCACTTCCATGATACCCGAACGCTCGCGCGCATTGAGCTCGCGCTTCTGACGGTCCTCAAGCTGCTTCAATGCTCCACGGCTGAGGTAGTCGGCGTTCTGGCTGAGCACGGCCTCCTGGGTGGACTTGACCTCCGCAAGCGGCGCCTTGACCTCTAAGATGAGCTGTTTTGCCGCGTTTAGGATATCGAGGTCGTCCGCCTCAGGCAGTGCGTCGAGCGTGCGGAGCATCGTGCGGCGCGCCGCCTGGCGCTCCGCACTTTTAAGAAACTCCACCGCACGCGCCGGGCTTCCTGCCACCGCAACCGCCATACGGCAGCGCTCGGGAGCAGCACCGGTGGCGTGTGCGACGGCCGTCGCCGCATCTTGGGGCGACACCATGCGGAAGGGAACGCACTGGCAGCGCGAGACGATGGTGGGAAGTATCGTCTCTGCCGAGGTGCCGAGCAGGATGAACGTCACGCCCTGTGGAGGCTCCTCAAGGGTCTTGAGCAGTGCATTGGCGGAGTCCGCCCGCAGCCGTTCGGCACGGTCGACAATGTAGACCTTCGAGCGAGCGCGGATGGGAGCGAGCGCAACGTCCTCAATCAGGTCGCGCGTCTGGCCGATGAGGTATCCCGTCACGCTCTCGGGAGAAAGATAATGCACGTCGGGGTGCGTCCGGCGCGCCACGCGCACGCAGGCCTCGCACGAGGCGCAGCCGTGGCTCTCGCAGATAATCGCCTGAGCGAGCGCCCAAGCGGCATCAAGCTTGCCCGAACCGGGGGCACCCAGGAAGAGATACGCGTGGCTTGTGCGGTCGCCCTCGACGGCACGCATCAGAAAGTCGCGCACGCGCGGCTGAGTGTCGAGCTTGGCAAGAAGGCTCGCCGGTGCGGGACGTTTGGCAGTCGTTTCCACCGTCTCAGACGCCCCCTAGCGAAAAGCCCGCTGCCACGAGCTCGGCAGCGACATCGGAGAAAACGTCCTCGACAGACCGCGCCGCATCGATGAGGCGCACGCGCGACGGCTCCTCCTTTGCGATCGCTCGAAAACCAGCGGCCACGCGCTCCTGGAACGCAAGGCCCTTCGTCTCCATGCGATCGGCCGCGTCCCCGCGCGCCTGCGCGCGCTCGGCCGCAATGGCCGGGTCGATATCGAACACGAGCGTGAGCGCCGGACGGCAGCCGCCCACCGCGATAGCATTGGCGGCGTCGACCGACGCGCGGTCGATGCCGTCGGCAAACGACTGATAGCACGTGGTCGAGTCGATAAAGCGGTCGCACACAACGACCTTGCCCGCCGCGAGCGCCGGCTCAATACGCTCATGCACAAGCTGGGCGCGGGCCGCGGCGTAGAGCAACAGCTCGCAGGTATCGCTCATCTCGGCATGCGCAGGATCGAGCAAAAGGGCGCGGATCTTCTCGGAGATGACCACACCGCCCGGCTCGCGCAGGGCGAGCACGTCGTAGCCCGCCTGCTCGAGTGCAGAAACAATGCGCGCCGCCTGCGTGGATTTACCGCATCCGTCGATACCCTCCACGGTGATGAACGCGGGCGTAGGCGCGGCAAGCGAAGCTGTTGGCATGGGCACCCCCTATACCGCGCGGTCCATGTAGTACTTGACGTTCTCCTGGTACTCGGGCCACGCCTCGGGGTGGAAGTCCTGCGCCCAGTAACCGAGGGCGCGCGCCGTGACGAGCGTTGCGGCGGTGCTCACAAAGAAAACCGCAAACAGCACCAGAATCGTGATGGGGATGAACGAGAGCATCATGGCAAGCAGCTGCGCGACGATGTAGTAATCGGAGTGATAGACACCCGACATCCCGTAGGCGACCGAGACGCTCGACCCCATGACCACCATGAACAGCAAGAGGTAGCACACAAAGGTAAGGAGCACCACGAGGGCAGCGGGGCCCCAGTACGCGGCAAACACCTGACCGGTCTTGCCCGGCGCTGCAAAGAGCGACCAGGCGCGCTTGAGGTTAAGGCCTGAGCGGACGCGGCCGCAGAGCGCCGTGCGCATGTTCATCACGGCAAAGAACGGGCCGCAGCAGACAACGAACAGAATGACAAGCAGAGTGAAGATGATAAACAGCCGAAGCGCGCTGAACACCGTCGCGGCAAACAGGCCGAGCACAAAGAAGACGACCGTCATGATGACCGAGACGCCGTAGATGTAGAGGCCGTTGTCGAGCACGCCGGGACGCACGATCTTGGTAGGAAGGGGCAGATGGCGGCCGAGCGCCTGCTCGCGCGCCCATGTGTAGGCGTAGCCGCTGAGCACAAGGCTTCCCACGCCCGGAACAAACTGGAAGAGGGCCAATTTGAGGATGATCCAGAGCTTGCCGGGCGACGCCTTGAAGTCCATCCAGGCGCGCTTGAGCGGACTCGGACGATACGGGTCAGCGATGGCGGGATGGATCTCGGGGCCGGCGGGCGGCTCGCCGGTGGCACCCGCACCGGATGCGCCGGTGGCCGGGTAGGGCTCGGTCGGCGCGCTGTGCGGAATCTCCTGCGTGGGGGGCTCTTCCTGCGGAATCTCCTGGGTAGCCGGCTCCTCGCGAGGAACCACCTGCGTGGGTGCCTCCTCGGACGGGATTACCTGCGTGGGTTGCTCTTCACGCAGTGCCTCCTGAGCAGCGGGCTCCTCCTGCGGAGCCTCATCGGTAGCGCTGGTTTCGTCCGCATCGCCTGCAAACACCGCACCGCAGGCGGGACAAACGGCATTTTGGGAATCTTCGGGCTCGAATTCGTGCCCGCATACGGGACAGGTGGCCATACGTGCCTCCTTTATTAGACGTCAACCGCACCATGTGCGGTATCGTCCCATGGTAAACGAACGTCCGGACACCGTACAAGCACGGTGCCCGGGTACTATTTCGCCTTGGTGCCCGAAGACTTCTTGGTCGTCTTCTTGGCCGAGGTCTTCTTTGCCCCCGGCTTGCGCGCGCCGGCGCGGCCGCGAGCGGGTTTCTTCTCTTTGCTGGGGCAGTCCATGTTCACGCAGATGCGCCACGGACCGCGCGCCGTCTCGACCACCACGATGGGCGCCCCGCAGTGCTCGCACACCTCGCCCGTGGCCTCGAGCTTGCCGCGTGCCGGCAGCGGGTAGGAAACGCCGCAGTCGTCGTAATTGGTGCAGCGGATAAAGCGCTTGCCGCTCTTCTCGCTCTTGTGCGCGATGAGGTCGCCGTGACTCCCTGCCGCCGCGCAGGTGGGGCACTCGCCCACCTTGAGGTCGGGCTCGTAATTGGTGGGGCACTGGGGGTTCACGCAGACCTCGTAGGCCTTGCTACGGAACGGCTGGCACTTGATGCGTGGCGCGCCGCACTCCGGGCACACGGCCGCCTCGCCCTCGAGGGGACTTACCTTCACGCCGGAGGGGACCGGATAGGTGACGTCGCAGTCCGGCCAACCCATGCAACCGATGAAGCTGCCGCGGGTCTTGGCGGAGGTCTTCATGACCAAGTCCTTGCCGCACTTGGGGCAGGTACCCACCTTGGCGTCTGCCGTGACGGCGTCCGCGATGCGGTCGCCCAGGTCGTCCTTGTGCTCTATGAGCGCGTCGAGCATGCCGGCAAGCAGCGCCCGCGAGTGGTCCACAACGCGCTCCTGGGTGTCTTGCCCCTCTGCCACACGCGTCATATCCTCGTCGAGCTCGGCTGTCATCTCGGGCGTGGTGATGCGCGGCGCAAACTCGTGCAGCGCGTCGACAATGGCCATGCCGAGCTGGCTCGGCTCGATGGGGTCGTTTTTAAGGTAGCGCACCTGGTAGAGGCGCTCGATAATCGAGGCACGCGTGGACTTGGTGCCCAGGCCTCGCTTCTCCATCTCCTGCACGAGGCGTCCCTGGCTGTAGCGCGCGGGCGGCTCGGTCTGCTTGGCCTCGAGCTTGATGTCGCGCACGTCGACCACGTCGCCCTCGGCAAGCGCGGGCAGCTGCTCGTCGCGCTTGAGACCGTAGGGGTAGGCCTCGCGGAAACCCTGCTCAACAAGCACGTCGCCCGACGCCGTGAAGGGCTCGCTCGCCACATCAATCGCAAGCTTGGTGTTCTCAATGGTCGCAGGGCCCATGAGCGTCGCCAAAAAGCGCCGCGCGATGAGCTGGTAGAGCTTCTTCTGACCGCCGTCCAAGCTCGACGGGTCGCCCTGCCCCGTGGGGTGGATGGGCGGATGGTCGGTGGTCTCGACCTTGCCGCGCGTGGGCTTCATGGGGCCGGCAAGGACCTTACCGCACACGGGGCGAAGCGCCGGGTTGGTATCGGCGAGGCCCTTGACCACACCCGCGATATCGAGCGAGCGCGGGTAGACCGTGTTGTCGACGCGCGGGTAGGAGATGAGACCCGCCATGTAGAGGCTCTCGGCAATGCGCATGGTACGCGCCGGCGAGATGCCCTCGGCCGCAGCAGCGGCTTGCAAGCTCGTGGTGTTGAACGGAATGGGCGGCTGCTGCTTGCGGGCGCGCTTGGCCACCTGCGTGACGGTGCCGGTTGTGGCACCCTCGACGTGCGAAAACGCCGTCTCTGCCGCCGTCTTGTCCGTAAAGCGCGCCGTGGCGTGGGAGATCTTGAACTCGTCGCCGTCCTTGGCGGCAAGGCCGCGGATCTGCCAGTAATCCTCGGGCACAAAGGCCATGCGCTCGCGCTCGCGCTCGACCACCAAGGCGAGTGTAGGCGTCTGCACGCGACCGGCGGAGCGCACGTTGCCAAACCCGCCAAAGCGTGCAAGCGTGAGGTAGCGCGTGAGCACGGCGCCCCAGATAAGGTCGATGTACTGGCGGCTCTCGCCGGCGTCGGCCAGATTCTGGTCGAGCGTAACGAGATTCTCAAAGGCCGCCGTCACCTCGCCCTTGATGAGCGCCGAGTAGCGCGCACGGTACGCCGGCAGCTCCGGCGCGACCTCGCGTATCATGTCGAGCGCGTCCGAACCGATGAGCTCGCCCTCGCGGTCGAAGTCGGTGGCGATGATGACCTCGTCCGCCTTTTTGGCGAGATTCTTGAGGACGCGAATGATCTCCTTCTCGGCCGGCTTCTTGAGCACGGGCGCCCAGGTAAGGTAGGGCAGGCTCTCGACCTTCCACCCCTTGAGCGAGATGCCATTTTCGAGGTAGGGCTTGCGCTTGGTGGCATACGGCGGGCGCGCGAGGCCGTCGGGAATGTCCGCGGGGAGCACCTCGCCCTCCTCGGTCACGCTGTACCAGCCCTGCTTCTTGTCAAAGAGCACGTCATCGGGGAAGTCGGGCGCCAAGATGTGCCCGGCAAGGCCCATGGAGACCCACTCCTCGCCCGCTACCTCAAAGCGGTAGACCTGGGTGTTGTAGACCTTGTCGGTCTTGGGCTTGGTGGTGGAGAGCAGCTGCGCGATCTTTTGCGCGGCGATGTTCTTCTCTGCAACGACGAGCTTCACGAGGACCCCTTGGCGGCCGGTTGATACATCAAATCAGACACCGCGAAGCGTGCCCCGCGGCGGTGGTTTCTTGCCGGACAGTATAACCAAGTTGCGCGAGCGCGAAAAATCAACACATGTTGCAGCGCGGCGGTGAGCCAGTCTACACCGTGAGAAACACCATCGCGATGATGAGGGCAAAGCCGGCGATATCGGTCGGTGCGAAGACCGTGCCCAAGAAGAGCGCGCTTGTGATGGTCGCCGACACCGGCTCGACCGTGCCGATGAGGCTCGCCCGCATGGAACCGATGTCTTTGACGCCCTGCATATATAAGAAGTACGCGAGGAACGACCCCACAAAGACAAGCACCGCGAAGGCGCCCCAGCCCATAGCGTCAAATGCGGGCACCTGCTCCCACGGACGGATGATGACCGAGGACGCGATGCCGGATACGAGCATGCCCATGCCCGTCACGATCGAGGAGCCGTACCGGGCAAGAAGCCCCGTGGGGATGATGGACATGCACGCGGCGCCCACCGCGGCGATAAGGCCGATGGCGAGCCCGTCGGGCGGGATAACGAGCGTGGAGGGGTTGCCCGCCGTCGCAAGCAGGTAGGTACCGGCGAGCGCCAGCACCACACCCGCGAGCTCGCGTTTGCGGGGACCGCGCCGCGCGCGCAAGCAGGCGTAGACCATAATGATGATGAGCTGCAGGCACTGGAGCACCGTCGCGGTACCGGCGTTCATAGCGCGCACGGCGAGCAGATAGAAATACTGGTTGAGAAAGACGCCGCTCGCCGCAAAGACCGCAAGCAGAGCGAGGTCACGCGGGGTGGTGAGCAGCTGTTTGAGACGAGCGCGGTCGGTCGCGAGGATGAAAACGAGAAAGAGCGCGCCCGAGCAGAGCTGCCGCACGACCATGAGCCACGCGGTGTCGACCGCATAGTTCTCAAAGAGGTAGCTCGCGCACGTTCCCGAGAAGCCCCAGAAGATACCGCCCGCAAGCGTAGCCAGAAAGCCCGTGATAAGTTTACGGTTTGCCGAGGCGTTGAGACGCTCGCGAATACCGCGACGGCGGGCACGGGAGGCGGCATCGGTGCCGAAATCTTCCGCTGTAATATCCTCTTGTTCTGCCATGCCTGCCCCCTTTGGTCCGCGACACACCATAGCGTATGATTGCGCAGGTTAAAAGGGGTATCGGACAAAAAGAACGTCAGAGGGCAAAGTCGCTTTGGCAGGCTAAAGCATGTGCTGGGCGATGCATGCGCTACCTAATCGGCATGCGACCCGTCTTCGGTTGAGGGAGCATCCAGTTTAGGTGCAGGCGAGAGGTAGCGCTCGCAGCAGCGCGGCACGGCGTAGATGGCAATGCCGATCCAGACGATGCACGTGATGATGCTCGTCACATCGGGATTGATGGGCGGCACAAGCTCCGTCAGAAGCGACACGATGTTAGGGATGAACGCCACCAGACCCACAAGCCCAGCATAGAGAAGAAACGCGTCTTTTTTGCTCCAATGATTCTGCTCCACAAAGGTCTCTCCCGCGAAGTTCCGAGCAAAGTAGTCGCGCTTGATTGCCTTGTAGGCGCCCGCAATGAAGATAATCGTGATGATCAAGAACACGAAGAAGAACAGATAGAGGCCAATTATCAAGTTGAATGCCTGCGCTACGTCCAGCTCCCCAAACGGATTGATGCCTACAGCATCCATAACGTTCAGCACGATGAGCGCTATAGAGGCGATGGCGTCCGCCACCAAGGTAAACACCAGATACCGAAGGAACTTGCGCCGCGCCTGCTCCCCCATCACCTGCCACGACGTCTTGAGCATGTCGACGATGCCGTTCATGGTGCCTCCTCCCCAGCAGGAAACCATAGAGCCTATATACCCAAAACGGTTCCGCATTGGGAGCGATAGAGGACCGCCCCCCCCCGCAAACGGACTGTCCGCTGCGGTAAACGGCAGATAGAACTATGATGGATAGGACGATGTCGTTAGGTTTATAGGCCTGGTGATAATGGCGCCAACTTTGCCGTAAACGACTGGACCATCACCACGTTTTGGTGATTTGGCATCGGGGGGTCGACGTGCACAACCATCGGACTCTGGTAGCCGTACTGATTATTGTCTTCCTGCTTCTGCTGAGCCTGCTCTTCTTCGCGCTTTGGGATAAACCGTACGAGCTATTTGCGTATCCTCCCCAGTAATGGCGCCATGACAATCATAGCGCTCGCTACTGAATAGACGACTCTCTGCATCCCAGGAGATACGATTGGGCTGTGCCGATAATCCATGTCGCACATTGCGAATTGCCACTATTTACAAAACCATAGGCTCCGCAGACGGATTGGCTGCCGCGGTAAACGGTGGCGTCAGGCGGTAGTATGGGTATAAGCACCCTCGTTCACTACGTTTGCCTTGATAGGAGCTGTATGGCCACCATCGAATCCGCTGCCTGCGCATCCGCCGCCCACCTGCTCGCCCCCGGTGCGACCGTCTCGGGCTTTACCGTCTGCCGCCGCGAGGCGATTGAGGAGCTCGACGCCGACGCATATGTCCTGCGCCACGAAGCCTCCGGCGCGCGCCTGCTCTACCTTGCCTGCGACGATGAGAACAAGGCCTTCGCCATTGGCTTCAAGACACCGCCGGCAGACGACACGGGCGTCTTCCACATCCTCGAGCATTCGGTACTTTGCGGCAGTGCCAAGTTCCCCGTGAAGGAGCCCTTCGTCGACCTCATCAAGAGCTCGATGCAGACGTTTCTGAACGCCATGACCTACCCGGACAAGACCATCTACCCGGTTGCCTCCACCAACGAGCAGGACTTGCTTAACCTCATGGACGTCTATATGGACGCCGTGCTGAACCCCGCCATCTACACGAAGCCCACCATCTTTGAGCAGGAGGGCTGGCACGAGGAGGTCGAGCGCGACGCCGAAGGACGTCCGCACCGCCGTATCAACGGCGTGGTCTACAACGAGATGAAAGGCGCGCTCTCGGACCCCATGGACGTGCTCGATAACGCTGTGAACCGGACTCTCTTCCCGGACACGGCTTACGCGCACGAGTCCGGCGGCAACCCCCGCGCCATTCCCTCGCTCACCTACGAGGCGTTTCTCGACAACCACGCCCGCCACTACAATCTGGCGAACAGCTACATCGTGCTCTACGGCGACTTTAGCAATGTGCGCCGCGAGCTTGCGTTTTTGGACGAGAACTACCTTGGCGCCGCGGCACAGGAGCGCGCGGCGGCCGTCCGCGCTGCATCCGGCCACGCGCCGGCTGAGGTGGGCACACCCAACCCGCTTGAACATCAGACGCCCGTTACCTGCGATTACAAACGCATCGAGATGGCGACTACGCCCGACAACGCCCCCGTGGGTCAGGCGTACGTGCTCGGTGACGCGCGCGACCCCTTCCGCACCGTCGCCGCGGATGTGCTCTTTGACGCGCTTCTGGGCTCCAATGAAGCGCCGGTGAAAAAGGCGCTTATCGAGGCGGGCATCGGCGGAAACGTGACCTCCTACACCTCCTCGGCGTGCTTGCAACCCTACGAGCTCATCATCCTGCAGAACGCCAAACCGGGTGCGGCGCAGACCTTCCGCCAGATCATCGAGGACACCTGCCGCGACCTTGCGGAGCACGGCATCCCGCGGGAGCGCCTGGAGGCCATCATCTCCAGCAACGAGTACGCTCTGCGTCAGCGCGACTACGGTACGGCCGACGGTGTTGTGCTTGCCTGCGAAGCGCTTTCTACCTGGCTTTACGCCGAAGACACGAGCCAGACCCGCGCCGCCACCGCCGCCCTCACCTATGCGGAGACGTTCGCGCGCCTGCGTCGCGAGCTCGATGGGGACTTCTTCGAGCAGCTCCTGCGCGAGCTCGTGCTCGAAAGCGACCACCGCGCCCTCGTGGAGCTCGTGCCCGTGGACGCCGCGCGGGGTACGGCAGACGTGCCCAGCGGCACAGATGAAGTGTCCGCTGCTGCAGATGCAGACAATACGCTCATGAACGACCCGAACTCCGCCGATTCCGGCAATCTCGATACGGTTATGAGCGCAAACGAGGCCGCGCGCATCGAAGAGCGCGTTGCGGCGCTGCGCGCGGCACAGGAGGCGGAGGACACCCCCGAGGCAAAAGCGACCCTGCCGCGCCTTACCGTGGCCGACATCGGCGCGGCGCGACCCGAGCCCGCGCTCACCCTCGACCGCGAGACGCCCCTGCCCTGCCTTGTGCACCCGCTGCCGACGCACCGCATCGCCTACGCACTCACCTACTTTGACCTCACGCACGTGAGCTATGCCGAGCTCCCCTACGTGAAGGTGCTCTGCCGCCTCATGCAGCAGCTCGCCACGCGCCGTCACACCGCCGCCGAGCTCGACAGCTATATCACGAGCAACCTCGGCTTCCTCTCCTTTACACCCGAGGTCTTCTACCGTGACGAGAATTGGCGCCTCGCCCGGCCCATGCTCTGCGTGGCGGCGGGCGCGCTCTCCGAGAAGATCGACGCCCTCGCCGAGATTCCACGCGAGGTGTGGGCGGAAACCCTCTTTGAGGACACCGGCCGCATGCGCGATGTGCTCGTGCAGCTCAAGATTGGCATGGAGCAGGGCTTTATCGTCTCTGGCCATCAGGCGGCGCTTGCGCGCGCCTACTCCTACGTCTCGCCCGCCGGCGTGGTGCATGAGCAGCTCGGCGGCGTGGACTTCTATCTGTTCCTGAAAGACCTCGTCGAGCACTTTGACGAGCGCGCGGCCGAGCTTTGCGACAAGCTCCGCGACCTGCAAAGCCGCATCTTCACCTCGACCGGTACGATTGCAAGCTTCACGGGCTCATCGGAGGACTACCGTGCCTATTGGGATGCCGCGGGAGACTTGGGGCTCGCACCGCGCACGGCGCCCGCCAAGGAGCTCTACGTGCCCGCGCCCGAGGACAAGCACGAGGCGTTCGTCATCCCAAGCGATGTGAGCTACACCGCGCTTTCTACCGACCCGCGCAAGCTCGGCATCGCCACAAACGGACGCTGGGGCGTGGCCGCAAATGCGCTTTCTTACGACTACCTGTGGAACGAGATCCGCGTGAAGGGCGGCGCCTACGGGTGCGGCTTCCGCGCCGTGGTGGAGCGCCAGCTTGCGTTCTACACCTACCGCGACCCCGCCATCGACCCGTCGCTTGCGCGCATTCGCGCCGCGGGCACTTGGCTCGCCGGCTTCGAGCCCGATTCGGCCGCCTTTGAGGGCTTTATCGTCTCAAGCGTGGCGGCGCACGACGCGCCGGTGAAACCCTATGCCCAGACAAAGCGCCGCTGCGGCGAGTACTTTGCCGGACGTGAGCCGGGCTTCCGCGACCGCGTGCGCGCCGACATGCTTGCGGCCACGCCCGCAGAGCTGCGCGCGCTTAGCTCCGACATCACCCGCGTCGCCGCCGAGGCGCCCGCGTGCGTCTTCGGCGGACGGGACATCATCGCGGCGAGTGAGACCGGTTGGAACGTCGTGGAGCTGCTCGGCTAGATACCAGCCTCGCCGCATCCGCATTGATACGTTTTGTTGGCGGCCGGAGCGGTCATTTCGCTCCGGCCGCCATTTTTAGCGCGAAGTAAGGGGGCCGCGCGCAGCGCTACTTACCGACCGTGCGGATGTCGTAGGGCGTGGTCTGGTAGACGTAGTAGTTGAGCCAGTTGGTGTAGAGGAGCTGTGCCTGCGCGCGCCACGTGTTCACCGGTGGGCGCGAGGGGTCGTTGTCGGGGAAGTAATGAGCGGGCACCTCGGGGTCGATGCCACGCGCCACGTCGCGCTCGTACTCGAGCGCAAGGGTATCGACGTCGTACTCGGGATGGCCAAAGATAAAGAAACGACGGCTGTCGGTAGACTTCACAATGTAGAGCCCCACCTCGGGTGAATCCGCAATCACCTCGAGCTCCGGCACGCGCGCCACATCCTCGGCGCGCACCTCGGTGTTGCGCGAGTGAACAGCGTAGAAGCGGTCGTCGAGCCCGCGCACGAGCGGCGAGCTCGGCTTGACGATGCGATGCTCGAAAACACCCGACGCCTTCTTGGGCAGCGGGTGCTTGTCAATGCCGTAGTGGAAGTAGAGCCCCGCCTGCGCGCCCCAGCAGATATGGAGCGTTGAGTGCACATGCGTGGTGGACCAATCCATGATGCGGCAGAGCTCGTCCCAATAATCGACCTCCTCAAAGGGCATCTCCTCCACCGGCGCGCCCGTGATGATAAGGCCGTCGAAGCGCTCGTGGCGTACCTCCTCGAACGTGCGGTAGAACGTCTCCAGATGGCTTGCCGCAACGTGAGCCGCCTCATGGCTCGCCGTGCGCAGGAGCTCGACCTCAATCTGCAGCGGCGTATTGGAGAGCTTGCGCATGATCTGGGTCTCGGTGGCGACCTTGGTGGGCATGAGGTTCAAGATGAGCACACGCAGGGGACGGATGTCCTGGTGAATAGCGCGGTACTCTGTCATGACAAAGATGTTCTCGGCTTCGAGCGCCGCGGTTGCGGGCAGAGCGTCGGGGATGCGGATAGGCACGGTAGCACTCCTTTAGCGATCGGTCGGCTCAGCTGTCTGAGCGAATGGCGCGTACGGCACGCCCGAGGCGCCTAGCGGTCCTCTCCGGCCACGGCGACGCCGGCGGCGCGGGCAACGTCGGCCTCCTCGGGATAGTAGACGCCCCAGTCGTAGCGCAGGCGCGTCATGAGGTCCATAACGTCGGCGGCGATGTCGATGAGGCCAGCCGCGTGCTCATCGCCGGCAACGGCGGCTTCGAGGTCGGCAACCTCGTAGACGAGCGCATAGCCCTCCTCTCCTACCTCGACGACTTCACGATGGCCGTCGTCGGTCCAGGTGATGAGGGCACGATCGGCGCGCGGGTACGCATCGACCTCGATATAACACCGGTCGAAGGAAAGCATAGCGCGCTTGGGCTGCTTGGAATGGAGCGAGAGCGAGAAGACGCCAATCTGCCCCTCGGCATTACGGCACACAAACCCGCTCGTCTCGTCCACGCCCGTCTGGGCGCGGTTGGCAAGCGACACGACCTCGGTAGGCGCGCTCGTCATGAAGAGGCGGGCGATGCTGAGCGCGTACACGCCGATATCGAGCATCGCTCCCCCCGCAAGCTGCGGATTGTAGAAGCGGTTGGTAAGGTCGCCATACTCCTTGTAACTGCCAAAATTCACCTGAGCGAGGTTGAGCGGGCCAAACTCCCCGGCGCGGGCGCGGTCGAGAAGCTTAGTGTACAGGGGCATATGCAGAATCGTGGTGGCGTCCATAAGCACCACGCCGTGCGCGGCGGCGAGCTCACGCGCCTCTGCGAGCTCGGCGGCGTTGAGCGTGATGGACTTCTCGCAGAGCACATGCTTGCCCGCCGCGAGGGCACGCCGTAAAAACGCGATGTGGGTGTTGTGCGGCGTGGTAATGTAGACGGCATCGACATCCGGATCGGCGTAGAGGTCATCGAAGGTCCGGTACACACGCTCGACACCGTAGCGCTCGGCAAACGCGAGGGCTTTCTCGTACGTGCGATTGGCGACGCCCGATAGATGGCGACCGGCGAGCGCGAGCGTCTGCGCCATCTGGTTGGCAACGACGCCGCAACCGATCACTGCCCAGCGCAACTCTGGCGCACGGAAGATGTCCTGCGGAAACGCCTTGTTACGCACGGAGGCATAGGCGGCATCGGATGCCGCGGCGGAATCGAATGGAGCGCGACCAAAGGCAGACATATGAGCTCCTCACAGCGAGCCTGGATAACGTAGCCATTATAGTCGTTGCGCGCACGCCCCTAGGCACCCGGCGCCCGCGAACCTCCCATCGGGACAGAAATGAGACGAACGAGCGAGGCCGCAGCATGTTCGCGACGGAAATGGGCATCAAATCCAAAACAGCCCGGCAACAAGCCCATCCCCCAGGGATCAATTGCCCCATACACGAGGTAGGTCATACAGCGCCTATTCGATGCTTACAAAAATTGATGCCCATTTCCGGCTCGAAATGACGCCTTACCCCAAAATCGCTTAGATGTGGGCACCAGGCACATGCCCTTCAGCACCGTGCACGTCCTCGAACCGAGCGATTTCCGCTAGAAAGGCGTCGCCGAAATCATCCACTTTTTTCTCGCCGATGCCGGGCACCTCCAGAAGCTCCGCACGCGTGGCGGGACGGCGTCGGCACATGCCGCGCAGAGCTTTGTCACTTGCGATCATATACGGCGCCCACGCGCGCTCGATGGCGAGCTCGCGGCGGACCTCGCGCAGGCGCTCGAAGAGCTCCGCATCGTCGCCCACGCGCGGTCGGGCGTCTTCTGCTGCCTCGGCGCGTAAGATATCGACCGCCCTGCGCGCCCGCGCGGGAGCACGACGGGCGGCGGCGCGGCGCTTCACCGTGAGGGAGAAAGCCGCGCTGCCATCTTCTCCCAGCACCTCGACCGCCCGGGGACCGAGGCCCACCACGGGGAACTGTCCCTGGGACTGCGCAAGATACCCGCGGCCGATGAGCTGGCCGATCACGTCCTTGATGCGCGCCGCAGGCTCGTCGCGCAGGGCGCCATAACCCGGCAGGTCGTCCAAGCGGTGCTGCCGTATGCGCTCGGTGTTGGCGCCGTGCAGGGCATCGGCCACAAGGGCGCGGCCAAAGCGCCCGCCACACGCCTGCACGAAACGCACCGCTTCGCGGGCGATCTCGGTCACGTCCTCCACCTCATAGGCCGTCGTGCAGTTGGAGCAGTTGCTGCAACCTGTCCGCGCGCCATCGGGCGAGCAAGCGTCAGGGCGCGCGGCGCCCTCAGACACCCCGAGTGCACCTTCGTCGCCAAAGTAACGCAAGATGTAGGCGCGCAAACAGCCCGTAGTCTCGCAGTAGCCCTCCATGGCGGAAAGCAGGCGGTAGCGGTTCTGGCGAGCGCGGTCGCGTGCTTCGTCGTCCAGATTGCTCTCATCATCGGTTCGGTCGATAAGGTAGCGTCTGAGGCGGAAGTCGTTGCCGTTCCAAAGCAGGTGGCACTCCGCAGGGTCGCCGTCGCGCCCGGCGCGACCCGCCTCCTGGTAGTAAGCCTCGATGCTCTCGGGCACGTTGTGGTGGATCACGTAGCGAACGTTTGGCTTGTCGATTCCCATGCCAAAGGCGTTGGTCGCCACAATCACCGGCACAAGGTCGTCGATAAAGGCTGCCTGGTTCTCTAGGCGTTCGTCCGCCAACATGCCCGCATGGTAGCGGCCCACACGAATGCCCGCCGGTGCGAGTTCGCGCCCCAAGTTGAAAGCGAGCTCGTCCACCGCCTTACGCGTCGAGCAGTAGATGATGCCGCTCTCGTCGGCATGCGCGCGGGCATAATCGCGAATCCAGACGGCCTTAGTCTTGTCGCCCATCTCCTCCACTCCAAAGTAGAGGTTGGTGCGGTCAAAACCGGTCACCACCGTCTCGGGCCGGCGAAGACCGAGCATGCGCACGATGTCAGCGCGCACGCGCTCGGTCGCCGTCGCCGTGAACGCTGCCACAACGGGGCGCACCGGCAGCTCGTCGATAAAGCGCGCGATCTCGTGGTACGAGGGGCGAAAATCCTGTCCCCACTGGGAGACGCAGTGCGCCTCGTCCACCGCGACGAGGGGGATGCCAATGCCGCCCGGCCCCGCCACCTCGCGCGCGAAGGCGCAGAAGCGCTCGTCTGCCAGGCGCTCGGGCGCCACGTACATGATCTGGTACCAACCCTCGCGGGCGCGCTTGAGCACTGTGTTCTGTTGAGCCGGGGTGAGGGTCGAGTTGAGATACGAGGGCCGGGCGCCCGCCGCCTTGAGCGCGCGCACCTGGTCGCCCATAAGCGAGACGAGGGGGCTCACCACGAGCGTGAGGCCGGGCAGCGTGAGCGCGGGAATCTGGTAGCAGATGGACTTGCCGGCACCGGTGGGCATGACGCCGAGTGCGTCGCGGCCGGCGAGTATCGCCGCGACGAGACGCTCCTGCCCGGGGCGAAACGCGCTGTAACCAAAGTACGTGCCGAGCGCTTGCCGCGCCTCGTCCATGGTCACCGTGGCCGCCATGCCGCGCACCTCCCCGCACCCATCGCAACGAACGAAAACGCCCGGGCCGACGGAGGGTACCGTCGGCCCGGGCAGACTAGTTCCGTAGCGAGGATTATACGCTAGCGCGTGCGGCGGCGCAGCGCGGCTGCTGCACCAATGACGCCCGCACTGACAGGGCCACTAATCCAACTTGAGGATCACATCGACACGAAGCATACCGTCCCGCTGTTTGAGCGTGAGGGTGCCCTCACGGCGCTCGGCAAGGTCGCGCACGATGGTGAGACCCCAGCCGTGTTCAGGGAGCAGCGAGGCTTCCCCGATGTCCATCCCGTCACGGTACGCGTGTCGCAGGCGAGGTGGCATGCGACGCGGCTTCAGTCGGTCGATGGCAGCCGCCTGCTCCGGGGTGCAAGGGTTTTCCACCGCAAGGGCGAGGTAGCCCTGAGCCGTGCGCATGCGCACCGTAACCGTAGGCACCGTGCGCGCGGGCGCATCTGCCTCATGTCGCGCCCCACCTTGCGATGCCGTTTGCTCGCGGCCAGCCACCTCTTCCGCACCTGCCTGAACCGCCGCGGTGAGAGCGTTATCCACCAGGTTAGAGATGACCGCACAGAGCTCGGCATCGGTGATACCAATATTCGCCGGAACCTCGGCATGCACGACGAGCTGCGCACCCCGCTCCTTTGCCTGCGCCATCTTGGCCTTGAGGAGGGCATCGACAACGGGGTGCGCGCAGAGGCGGCCGCCAAAACGCGGAAGCGCCTCCTCGGTGCGCGCCAACCCCTCCCGTGCTGCCGCCGCGTCGCCTGACGCCAACGCATCGGCGATACGGGTGAATTCCGCTGCATAACGTTCACGATCTTGCCGGGCCACCGCAAGCGCCTGCTCCGTTTGCGTGAGATGCACCTGTTGTACCGCAACCTGTTCCTCCAGCGCCCGCGCGCGAGCGCGGCTCACCTCGAGCTCGCTTGCCTCGGCGATACCGGCAAGGAGCCACGCATTAGACACAGCGCAGCCCGCACCTGCAACTACCGCCGCGAACTCGAGAAGCACCACGCTGGCTGACGCGTCCGCAGGCACCACGAAAACAATAATCATCAACGTCGCCATCTGCCACGCAGCGATGAGCGCCGTGAGCACGCGGCTGCCGATGGGTAGCGCGCGATATCGGCGCACGACCGACACGAAAGACAAGCCGACAACAAGAGTCGCCGCGCATACCAGCGCAAGAGCGAGCTCCCTCATGAGGACTCACCGTCCTCGTGGGCGAGTAGATCGGCCATCTCGCGTGCATAAGCTGCCGCCCGCTCGAAATCGCCCTCCGCCATGAGCGCATCGATCGCTTGCAGGTGATTGCGTGCGTCGTGACGAAGTTGCGCGGTGCGCACCGTGGCGCGCATGACGTGGTCGTACTCCGCAAGACAGGCATCGAGCTGCTCTTGCGCCACGTCCGCCTGCGCGCGGGCGATCGCGGTACGGCGCGCCCGCTCCACCTGCGCCAACAGAACCACCAAAATCAACGGTAATGCGATCATGCACGTCACACCCGCGCGCGCAAGAGGATAGGTGGATGAGATGCCCTCTGCCACGAACAGGGAATACATGATGCTCGCGAGCACCGCGCAGCAAAGGGCGGTCGCCGCAAAACGAGGCAAGACAACGTTTATGCGCGCGCCGTGCGTCCAACGCGCCATGAACGCGCACACGACGCGCCCGCAGGCGACAAGAACAGCAAACGCGAGCAGGCGGAGTGCGAGGAACAGCACCGGGTCCTCAGCCATCACTGCCGCAGCATCGATGGGCTTTCCTGCAAGTACAAGAAACAAAAAGCCCGTAACCTCGCCTGCAATCGCCACCCCGATGCAGAGCGCCGTGGCTACGAGACGGCGCGCCACGGGGCCGCGCATCAAAAACGGCGGCAGGATGAACATGCAGAGCAGGAAGTGTATGCGCGTGACTGCGGGATATACCTCACCCGTAACGATATCGAACGCCATGGCCGCGCCGCTCGCAACAAGATAGGCTGTACGGCCGCGCATAGGTAGCGCCATAGCCATATTCCAGCACATGACGAACGTGTTGACGCCGCCGGCAAGCGTGATAAGCACCTGAAGCGCACCCTCGCCCATCGTCCACCTACAGTGTCCGGCGGACGAAGGCCATAAGGTGCTCGGCAAACGCTTTGCGGCAGCGCTGACTTACTGGAAGATGCGCGCCATCCGCAAGAACGAGCTCGCGACCGGTAAACTCCGCCACATACGCCAAGTTGACGAGAAAACTCTTATGGCAGCGCACAAACTGGTCGGGCAGCTGCGCCTCGAGTTCTGATATGCGCGCATAGGCCTCCACCGTGCGCGTGCGCTCGTGGATGCGCACCTTGCGGCGGTCGCTCTCGATATAGCGCACCTCGCGCGGTGCGATGCGAATGAGCGAGATACCCTGGTGGACCAGCAAGGGCTCCGCCCGCTCCGCGTCCAGCGCTTCGACGGCGCGGGCGAGCGCCGCGTTGAGCTCGTCTTGCACCACAGGCTTGGAGAGAAACCACGTATGGCGCGTGTGATATGCAGCAGGTGCGTACTCAAGATAGGCGGAGACGTAGATGACCTGCACGGATGCGGTGGACGGAATGAGCCGGTGGACGAGGTCGATGCCGTTGAGGCCATCTGCCAGCCGTACATCGACAAAGAGGATGTCGGGCAGCGCCGCTGCCGAGAGTACGCGATGGGAGTCGGTATCCAAGGGGCGCGGAGAAGCATTATCCGAAGGCGTCCGCTGGATGTTGTCGACCGCCCGCCACGCTGCCGCGAGCTCAAGACGCTCCGTCGCGGGCGAGGCCGCAATCATGCGAGCGAGCTCGGCGGCGTGCGCCGCATCGTCCTCCACTATGGCCACCGTATACATAGAGCACCCCCCCCCCGTGATCTGCTACTGTCCAATGCGGGGAATAGGGCTCCATACTACCATCGGGAAGCTGCGGAAAGGCGCTATCGCGGCGGGCGATGTCACAACCGCGCGGTTATCCGTCACGAGCGATGCGATGGGCCGCACCCATCCCCTGTACGCAGCAAAGCGCCCGGCGTTGGGGGGTTGCTAGGCGAAGAGCTGGTCCCGCACCTCGGGAAACGGTCGCACGGGCGGCTGATCGGCGCGGTGCGGGGCGATGTGCCGCTCCATCCAGATCATGTTCCACCAGCGGCCGTACTTGTAACCGCACTGCCTAAACTCGCCCACGAGGCGGTACCCCATGTGCTCGTGAAAGCGCCAGCTATCGTTGGTGAGGTGCTCGTCCTCCACGTCGGTCGTGGCGATGCAGGCCTCCATGTTGAGGATGCCTTGGGCGAGCAGACAGCGTTCGAGCGCGTCGTGGAGCGCGCGGCCCACGCCGCCGCGGCGCTCGCTCCGGTCGACGTAAATGGATGTCTCGACCGCCCAGTCGTAGGCGGGGCGCGCCTTAAAGGGGCTCGCGTAGACGTAACCCACAATGTGAGGCTGGCCGTCCACACCGGGTCGCTCGGCCACCAGATAGGGATAGCGCTCGAGCGTGTGCCCCATGCGCGCGGTGAACTCCGCGAGCGTCGGCGGTTCGTACTCAAACGTGATCGCCGTGTCGCGCACGTAGGGCGCGTAAATCTCGTGGCAGCGGGGCGCATCGGTTTCAGGACGCGCCACGCGAATGGTCAGGTCGCTCATGCTGCCTTGCTCCTAACAATCAGAATGCCGTACAGAACCTATGGTAACGAGGTACAACCGCCCCCGGGCGGATGGTGCACGGTTTGAACCCGTCCCCAAATGAGCCAAATGAGCTAGTCGTCGTCGCCGGAAGGGCCGAGCTGCTCGAGCACCTTGAGTGCCGCGGCCACAGGACCGGCAGGGTCGTTGGCGTCGAGCCCGCGCCCCACACCCGTACCCGACCCGGCCCCCGCCTTGTAGGGCACCGAGAGCTTGCGGCTCTTGGGGAAGTTCACCGCAGACAGGCGACTCTTGAGGTCGAAGGCAACCGTCTTGGGCACGTCGACGCCCTGGAACGTGAGGCGCCCTGCCGCCAGCGAGATGCTCTCGAGTCCCAGCCGGTCGGCGCGGATGCGCAGACGCGCGCGGTCGAAGAGATTCTTGGCGGCAAGAGGCAGCTCGCCAAACTCCTCCACGCACGCAGCTTCGGCCTCGTCCACCGCAGCCAGCGTATCTGCCGCGGCAACCTTGCGGTAGATGAGCACGCGCTTGTCGACCGCGGGCACATACTCCTCCGCCAAGAAGAAGTCCGCCGGCAGGTTGATGGTGACGCTTGCCTCCTCAACGTCGCCGCCCTCGCCGCGCGCCTCGGCCACCGCCTGCCCCAGCATCTGCGTGAAGAGGTCAAAGCCTACGCTCGAGAGGTTGCCGTGCTGCTCGGCGCCCACAAGCGACCCCGCACCGCGGATCTCAAGGTCGCGCATGGCGATACGCATGCCGGAACCCAGGTCCTGGAACTCAGCGAGCGCGGTCAGGCGCTCCGTGGCCTCGGGCGTGAGCGGAATCTCACCCGGGAACATGAAGTAGGCATACGCCTGCGTGGCCGAGCGGCCCACGCGACCCTTCAGCTGGTAGAGCTGCGCCAGGCCAAGGCGCTGCGAGTCCTCGATGATGAGGGTGTTGGTATGCGGATTGTCGATGCCGCTCTCGATGATGGTCGTTGCTACGAGCACATCGATCTTGCCCGTAGCGAAGTCGATCATGACGTCCTCGACCTCGCGCGGGCTCATCTTGCCGTGCGCCACGCCTACACGTGCCTCGGGCGCAACCTCGTGCACGCGGTCGACCGCGTCATCGATGGTCTTCACGCGGTTGCTCACGTAATAGACCTGCCCCTTGCGCTCGAGCTCCAGGCGGATGGCAGCAGACACCACATCGGGGTCGTACTCGCCCACATGCACAATGACCGGGCGACGTCCCGTGGGCGGCGTGGTGATGAGGCTCATGTCGCGCACACCGCTGATTGCCATCTGCATGGTGCGCGGGATGGGCGTTGCCGAAAGCGTGAGCACGTCAATCTGCTCGCGCAGGTTCTTGAGCTGCTCTTTGTGCTGAACGCCAAAGCGCTGCTCCTCGTCGATGATGACGAGCCCGAGTTTTGCCGGGTTGACGTCCGAGGAGAGCAAGCGATGCGTACCTACCAGCACATCGACTTTGCCCTCGGCAAACGCGGCGAGCGCGCGCTTTTGCTGAGCCGGCGTGCGGAAGCGGGAGAGCACCTCGACCTCCACCCCAAAGGGCGCAAAACGCTCGAAAAACGTTTGGTAGTGCTGCTGCGCGAGAATCGTCGTGGGGCAGAGCACCATCACCTGGCGCCCCGAGTCGACGCACTTGAACGCCGCGCGCAGCGCCACCTCGGTCTTGCCAAAACCCACGTCGCCGCAGAGCAGGCGGTCCATAGGCTTGGCGGATTCCATATCGGCCTTGATATCGTGGATGGCCTCGAGCTGGTCATGCGTGGGTTCGTACGGAAAGCTCGCCTCCATCTCAAGCTGCTCGGGCGTGTCGGGCGGGCAGGCAAAACCCGTGATGGAGCTACGGCGCGTGTAAAGGTCGACGAGGTCGAACGCGAGCTTTTTGGCGCTCTTGCGCGCCTTGTTTGTCGCGCGTGACCAGTCCGCCGTATTGAGGCGCGTGAGGCGCGGGCTGTCGCCATCGGGGCCAACATAGCGCGTGATGCGGTCGACCTGTTCGAGCGGCACGTACAGCTTGTCGCCGCCGGCGTACTCCAGAAGGAAGTAATCACGCTCGCGCCCCGCAACCTCCTGGCGCACGATGGAGGAGAAAAGCGCGATGCCGTGCGTGGCGTGGACCACGTAGTCGCCCGGCTTGAAGGGGAAGGTCACCTCGGTGATGTCCACACGCCGGCGACGGGCTCGCCCGCGGCGGGCGTCGAGCCGCGCGTTCAGGTCGGCAATGGAGAAGACGGCGAGGTGCGCCTCGGGAATCACCACGCCGGAGGGCAGCGGTAAATCGATAAAGGTGACGCGCCCGCGCGTGAGCGTGGGCACCGTCGACGCACGCTCGGCGGGGTCGATACGTTTTAGGTTGAGCGGGTCGGTCACGCGGATCTGGATGGACGCATCGACCGCCCCCTCGTTCTCGGGCGCGGCCTGCAGCGACTCCTCAAAGGGGATCGACTCGTCGCCGAGCGAAAGCTCCAGCGACTCGCGGGCGCCGCGGTCGGGGGCGGCGAACACCACAGCAAAGCGGTTTGAGACGCATTCGCGGATGCGCGAAATAAAGCGCGTGTCGGACCCGGCAATGGCGGGTTGCTCGATCTTGAGCTCGGCGGTGACCGCACCGCCTGCGCGGATGAGCGAGACGTAGTTCAGGCGCTGTTGACGGCCAAAGTCGAGCTCCTGCGGACGCACGTACAGACCGTCGAGCCTGCTCACGCGTGCCTCCCCCGCACGGCGCTCCCAGTCCTCGTAGGCGCGCGAGCAGTCGTCAAAAAGCGACCGCGGCTCCGAGAGGACCACGAGCGCGTCTTTGGCGAGATGCTCGAGCGGCGTCACGGTGCGCTCGTACAGAAGGGGCAGGAATCGGTCGAGCTCGGGCGTGGCGACGCGTGCCTCGGCAAGCTCAAGCAGCGCCGCAAGCTCGGTATCTTGCTGTGCCGGCTGATACAGGGCCGCCCGCAGGCGATGCAGCGCGTCATCGGTCAGCGCGAGTTCGCGGCAGGGGTAGATGTCGACGGCATCCTCGTCGCCGATGGTCTGGCCCGTAGAGGTCACCATGCGCCGGATTCGGTCTATCTCATCGCCAAAGAACTCCAAACGCACGGGCGAGGTGCCCTGCGCGGGAAAAACGTCCACCGTATCGCCGTGCACGCGGAAAAGCCCGGGCGCATCTGCCGCCTCCGCGGCGGTATAGCCCATACCTACCAGACGGCGGGGAACGTCCTCAAAGGAAACCTCATCCCCCACCGCAAAATGCGCTTCCTGCCAGTAGCGACTCGAGGGATCGGGCACGCAGCGCAGCAGAGCACGGGCCGAGGCAACCATAATGACGGCCTCACCACGCGCCACGCGGCCAATCGCCTGGCAACGCTGCGCCACGGCGGCATCGTCCAGGTCCGCCTTGGCGTTCCAAGGAAGATCGCGGCGCTCGGGGTAGCGCACCACATGCTCCAGCCCCAGATACGCAGCAAGAGCGCGGGCGGCGCGGTCCGCCGCCTCCTCACCCGAGACGATGTAGACCGTCGCGCGAGGGCGCCGGGCAAACTGCGCGGCAAGCATAAGCGTGCGGCCCGACTGCGACACCGCAAGCGTGGCATCCTTGCCCGCATCGAGCGCGGCCTCGATGGCGGCAGGGCCTTCTGCGCAGAAGAGCTGCGCGGCGATTCGATGGATAAGCATGCGGTCTCCCGTCTGACCGGGCGCGGGCACCATTTCTTGCGCCACGCACGCCGAAAACCCGCCCAGGCAAGCTGGTACGGACCAGTCGTTATGTTTTGCCCTATCTTAGCGCACAGCAGCGACGCGAATGCCTCGTCCATGCAGACCCTAGTCATCCCTACCAAGCGGCAATATTTTGCACTACCTGTAGACTCTTCATATCATTCAACAGCAGATATCGTGGCTGACGCACGGACCATTATCGAAAGCGCCCACGACGCCGCACGCCGCTCCGTCAACACAACCCTGGTGCTGCGCAACTGGTATTTGGGCAAGCGCATTGCTGAGGAGGAGCTCAAAGGCGCCGATCGTGCGGAATACGGCAAGCAGGTCATCGAGCGACTCTCCAACGAGCTTAAAACTGTGGGCAAAGGATTTAGCAAACAGGAGCTTCACAAATATGTTCAGTTCTACCGCCTGTTTCCCACAATTGTCGACTCAGCGAGTCGACAATTGGCGCACAGGCTATCTTGGACGCATTATCGCGAGCTTCTACGCATTAGTAACGACGGTGCGCGCACATGGTATGCACGCGAAGCATCCGAGCAAGGATGGAGCGTCCGCACGCTCGCGCGGAACATTGGCACCAAGTACTATGAGCGCCTGCTCCTCTCGGGAAATAAAACGCCCGTGGAACAGGAGATGCGAACAAAAGCCGCACCGTACCAAACGCGCGCGTATCGCGTTGCCGAGTTCGTCAAAGACCCTTACGTTGCCGAGTTCCTCGGCTTCTCACCCGATGCCGAGGCGCGCGAGACAGATCTGGAAAGCGCCATACTCGCCAACCTCCAAAAGTTCCTCCTGGAGATGGGCAAAGGTTATGCCTTTATGGGACGCCAATACCATCTGCGCGGCATGAGCGGGGACTACTACATCGGCCTCATCTTCTACAACGTCATCCTTAAGTGCTACGTACTCGTGGACCTCAAATGCGGGCCCGTCACCCATCAAGACATCGGACAGATGGACATGTATGTCCGCATGTTTGACGACAAGATACGACGCGCCGATGATAATCCCACCATAGGCATCGTCCTCACCTCGGAAACAAGCGCAGACATTGCCCGCTACTCTGTCCTGCACGATAGCGACCAGCTCTATGCAAGCAGCTACCTGCTCTATCTCCCGAGCGAGGACGAGCTGCGCCAAGCCATAGAGACCGAAAAACAGCGGTTCGCCTTACGGGGCGGGCAGACAAGTGAAGCAGGGGCGATCGCTAGATAAGGCCGAGCTCCTCGCAGGCGATGAGGATGCCGTCTTCGTCGATGTCGGGCGCGACGTAGCTCGCCGCCGCCTTGACGGCGTCTGAAGCGTTGCCCATAGCGACGCTCGTCCCCACACAGCCGAACATCGGGACGTCATTGCCGCCGTCGCCAAACGCCGCGCACTCCTCGGGTTCGATGCCGAGCATCTCAAGCGTCGCGGCAATCCCTGCGGGCTTGCCGCCGCCCGCGGGAATGACGTCACAAAACGCATCGCTCCAGCGAACATGCTCGACCTGCGAACAGACATCAGCGAAGACGCCCTCGCCGCCTGGTTCCACATAGGCGCACATCTGATAAACCGGCTCGTCAAAGGCATGCTCAAGGGGCAGGACCTGTGTCGGAGAATCCGTGTGCTCCTCTGCCTTGCGAACGCGCTCGCTCCGGCGATTCACAAACAGGCGGTTAAGCTGCATGACCTCGACCTCGTAGAGACCCGCATCTGCCTGCGAGGCGATGGTTCGCACATCCTCCCAAGGCAACGAGACATCACGGTAGACGGTTCCGTTGCTCAGATAGCAGTACTGGCCGTTGAAAGCAAGCACACCGTCAAAGGGAACCTCCTCGCAGAGCTCGTTGATAACATCCGGCAAGGCGTTCGACGATCTGCCCGTAGCGATAAAGAGATTGACGCCCGCATCGTAAAGGCGGTGCAGCGCGCGGCGCGCCGAGGCGGGAACGGTATGGGTCTTGAAGCTCACAAGCGTACCGTCTATGTCGAAGAACGCCGCCTTAATCATAAGTCCTCCTTGATGCCGTCGGCATACGCAATGGGGCCCTGCCGGGATCCACACCGCTCGGCAGGGCCGGTTGGGGACAATTGGACACGACGCCATACGTAACCCAAAAGCCGGTTTGAGAAAAAAATACGCAGGGAGTTGAAGGAATTGGGGTTGAGGTAATTTATGCGTATAAATTTCTCAAGAGCATTGTAGTATATTTATTCGTATAAATCAACAGATTGCGAGTTCCAAACCATGAAGAGCATCTATCACTCCATAGCCGCAACGCTCCGCGATGAGATTCGTGCCGGAGCGCACCCGTTTCAGACGCTGCTGCCTACCGAGGTTGAGCTCTGCAAACGCTTTGGCTGTTCGCACGCCCCCGTGCGCCGTGCGCTTGCGGAGCTCGCTCAAGAGGGCTACGTTCAGGCGCGCCAAGGTCGCGGAGTCACCGTCATCTGGCAGCCAGAGCCCACAGGCGTGCAGGGCTATGCCACCGGCGGAATCGACACCTTCCCCGAGATTTGCGCGGCACGCGGCCTCATCCCCAAGACGCGCCTGCTCACCTTTGAGCGCATAACGACAAACGACACTCTATCTGAGACAACGGGCTTTGCGCCGGGTACACCGCTCGTCCATCTCTTGCGCCTGCGTATAGCGAGCGGGGACCCCGTGGCTGTAGAGGAGACCTATACCTCCGAACTTGAGGTTCCCGGCATCACGCCCGAGATTGCCGTCACCGGCACCTACGCCCATATCGAAGGGACGCTCGGCATAGAGATCCTCACCAGCAAACGCACCATCACCATGCGCAAAGCGGGCGCGACAGACGGCGAGCTTCTCTCCTTGGACCCCAATACCTACCTGGCTTTTGTAGAGTCCCATACCTTTGCTTCAACCGGCAACCAGTTTGAGGTCATCTACTCGCGTCAGCATCCCGAGTTCTTCTCTGCGCGCATCCTCGCCACGCGACCGCGTAGATGAATCTGCAAATAGGCACATATAATGTATTCTTGAATCGGCAAAAACTAGACAAGCTTCAATCTTCATACGAAAGCATTGGAGGAATTGACGACATGAGGATTACCAAACTTTTTATTGCACTCGTGTTATCAGCTTCGGTTGTACTAGTCGCTGGATGCTCAGCGACCACGTCAAATAGTGGCAGTGTGACGGTAGGAGACGTCAACGATTCAACCGGACATAACGTTGACGCCAGTGGCCCAACTCACGTTGGAGTCGGAGAAACATTCACCATTCCCGACATGTTTGAAGTGACACTCGATTCCGCAGAGTGGCTAGACGAAGTTGTACTACATGGGGATGGCTGGACCTCAACCGTCGGCCAGCGGACCGAAGGTGCGTCTTATTTCGTAATAAGGGCCACTGTTAAAAACATTGGTACTGCAGCGCAGTCAGTGGGCAGCGGCAAGACGGCTCATTTAACTGCAAGCTACAAAATAAATGACACTTACGACATTGAGCCAGATATAGTAGTAGATACGGAAACCGGGCACAATTATGAAATTGGTCCGCTCATGGGCGGGAATGTTTTCATCTACGGGCTCGTCTCCAACGAAATAAAGGATCAATTCGAAAAATGCGACGTAACCCTCATGGGGAACATGCCTGACGAAAATGGGGTATGGCACCTTGACGCCAAGCCGATAGGTGAGTACATTTCGACTTTTAGCAACTAACACGTTGGCGTGAAGAGTTGGCAATCTAAATATAGCTGAGAACATTATGAGCCCGGCGTTTCGTATATTCGAGCGCGGGGCTCATAATGCATAAAGACAGTGCCAATCTGTTTTTGACGAAAGCCTATCTACATCATTGCCTGAGTAAGCTCGCTAACAATGTCATCGTCGATATGCCAAATTCCTTCATCATCCTGCGAGTAGGTAAACGATGCCTTCTGTTCCTCAACTGAAGTACCATCGACAACATTTAGCAAAATCGCGCCAGCTTGTTGCATGCGCGTTGTGCTGTCAGCAGACTCATTGTCCACCAGGTATTCAGCATACTTAATCTGAAATTCCTGGAGAATGTCACTTATCGGCTTGATGGTTAACGTCACATCAGCTCGCGCGGCTCTATCGTCAACGACGACTTCATCGATGGCGTAATCAAACCCTTCCAAAGCGGAATGGACAAACTCGTCAACGTTGATACCGAGCTGCTCAAGCGAATCACCCGAATTCTGACCTATAAGAGCCAGTAGATCCTCGTCCTCGGATTTCAATTTTTCGAAATGACCTGTGAGGTCCTCACGAATCAGCTCCTCCGCTGAAGGGCTGCACCCCCCAAACATCGGAAGAGTGAACGCGAGTAGAAGCATCAACACTAGAGCGAGTTTCCTTTTCATTTTTCTTATCTCTATCATCTCAGACTAGCTTTACCCAACCTGCCTATTCCTTGGCGCCGTACTGCTCGTAGTAGGCGTCGAGCGCGTCTTTGATCGCGTCGTCAATCACCACGCTGCCACCGACCTCGTGGTTGTGGAGCACCTCGGTGACCTCGGCCATCGACACAATCGACGCCACGGGGAAACCGTACTTGGCCTCAATCTCCTTCTGGGCCGTGGTGACACCGCCTTTGCCGACCTCCATGCGGTTGAGGCTGACGATAAGGCCCTTTACCTCTACGTTTGCAGCCGCCATGAGCTTGGGGTAGGTCTCGTCGATGGACTTGCCCGAGGTCGTGACGTCCTCGACCATGACAACGCGGTCGCCGTCCTTGAGCTCGTAGCCAAGCATGCCGCCCTTGTCGGCGCCGTGGTCCTTGACCTCCTTGCGGTCGGAGCAGTAACGAACCTCCTTGCCGTAAAGGTCGTGAAGCGCGATCGCCGTGACCACCGCGAGCGGAATGCCCTTGTAGGCGGGGCCAAACACCACGTCAAAATCGAGGCCAAAGTTATCATGAATGGCGCGCGCGTAGTACTCGCCCAGGCGCTTGAGCTGCTCGCCCGTCACGTACGCCCCCGCGTTCATGAAAAACGGCGACTTGCGGCCGCTCTTGAGCGTGAACTCGCCAAACTTGAGCACGTCGGACTCGACCATGAACTCGATAAACTCCTGCTTATAAGCCTCCATGGATGGGCTCCTTTCACGTATATCCAGATGAGTCTAAGGGTACCAGACTCACCCCTGCGTACGGCCGAGATGCGCGCTTGCATACGCTAACGAGGCGGCACGCCCGCTCACCCGAGCGCTTGGCGCACGCGTTCGCAGAAGCGCTCGACAAAGCGGGGCGCGTCCACGGTCACGGCGACCTTGGCAGACTTTTGCGGATCATGCAGGCGCAGAGGGTCACCGATGGTGCGCCCGCGGAACGGTCCGTCCAGATCGACCTTGAGGTTGATGGCGAGCGTGCCCGCAAGCGTGGGGTCAAGTGCGATCGCCACCGCAAGCGGGTCGTGCAGGGCACATCCGCCGAGGTAGCCCTGATGCTCTAGGTAGAAGTTGAAGTAATAGCCCACGATATCGGCAAAGGCCGCGCCCGCCGGGGTACCGAGCGCGCGCCAGCAGGCAAGCTCGTCAAAAGGCAGAATCGTTTGGTGCGTGACATCGAGCCCCACCATGGTCACCGGCACGCCCGAGCGCAAAACGGCGTCAGCCGCCTCCGGGTCGTTGGCGGTGTTTGCCTCGGCGCCCGGCGTGACGTTGCCGGGGATGGTGAGGGCACCACCCATGAAGACGATGCCGCCAATGGCACGCAGCGCCTCCGCATCGCGGTGGGCGGCGAGCGCCAGGTTTGTCAGAGGACCGGTGGGGACGTAGATGAGGTCGCTCCCCCAGGTACGCGCGGCGTCCAGCAGAAAATCGACCGCGGCTCCGCCCTCGGCATTGGGTGTACCCACGGCCTCACGCGTGGGCTCGGAAAGCGCAACCCCGCCAAGGCCGTTGGTTCCGTGCACGTCGACCATCGTGGTATAGGGCACCTTGGCCGCAAGCGCGCGGTCCGCACCCGCAACGACCGGCACCTCGGGATGGCCGAGGAGCTCGAGCATGGCAAGGCAGTTCTCAACCGACTGGGCACAGGGCACGTTGCCAAACACCGTCGTGATGCCAATGAGCTCCACCTCAGGACTCGCCAGCGCATAGGCGAGCGCCATGGCATCGTCCACGCCCATATCAAGATCGAGTATCAGCTTTTTCATCTCAGTTCCTCTCCCCCAGCAGCTGCCCGCCAATCCAGCGGCAGCAGCGTGCCTGTTACAACATGACGCTCCGGCCTTAGCGGCTACCAACCCATCATCCAAGCGACAACCTCGTCCCACGTAGGGATGGAAGGTTGCGCGCCCAAGCGCGTGACCGCGAGCCCCGAGGCAAACGATGCCTGTATCATGCACTCAAAGATAAGCTCGCCCGCGGCACGCGCCGCAGCGAACACGCCGATGTAGGTGTCCCCCGCGCCCGTGGTGTCCACGGCCTCGCAGCGCTGGGCCGGCACGTGCATGAAGTCGTCGTCAATAAGCGCGACCGACCCGGCGGAGCCGAGCGTGATGACACCCATGCCGCCGTCGGTGAGCTCCTCTATCTTTCTGAGAGCCGCGGTGCAAGACGCCTCGTCCACCGGCATGATTCCCGTGATGGCGGCACACTCGGTCTCGTTCAGACACACAAGATCTACCTCATGCCACGCCTCTTCGGGCAGGTTGCAGGCAGGAGCCGGGTTAAAAATGGTAAAAAGCCCGTGCCGGTGTGCGCGCACAAGAGCCGCTGCCGTAGCACCCAGATCGCACTCGCCCTGAGCAATAAAGACGCTGCCCATGGGTGCCGCGCCAGATGCCGCCAGCTTATCAATCACGCTCTCGACATCCTCGGGTGTGCGCACCGCGTTCGCGCCGGCTGAAAGCACGATGCGGTTGTCCCCGCCACTGCGTAAGATCGTGGCGGTGCCCGTGGGGACGTCGGCGAGGTGAGCCACGTTTGCGCAATCAACCCCGGCGTCCTCAAGCCCCGCCATGAGCTCGCGGCCAAAGCCGTCATCGCCCACGGCTGCAATCATGTAGGTTGTGGCCCCGCGGCGCGCCGCGGCAACCGCCTGGTTTGCGCCCTTGCCGCCTGCCGCCGTAAAGAAGTCGCTCCCCGCGATGGTCTCGCCCGCCTCGGGTATGCGCTCACACGCCACCGAAAGGTCCATGTTCATGCTGCCGAACACCACAACGCTATGCTGCCCGTCCATGGCGGCCCCCTTCCGTCGCAGCGGGCGCGCGCTCGGCGCCCGCTGCCCCCATCATACGCGCGCATGCTCGCGCCCTCGTGACAAGTCTGTAAACCGGCTTCAAACGTAGGTATGCGGCGTATTGACGTACTGTTAACGACGCGGCAAACTAACATCATCCCGCCCTAGAGCACGTTGGGGACCTCTGTCCCCGTTGGGAAGGCCGCCATGGAAAAGCATACCGAGCACAGCCGCGTGCGCCACTCGCATGACGAGCGACGCGACGAGATTCTGCGCGCCGTCGTGGCCGTCTGCGCCGAGCAGGGGCTCTCGCGCCTATCTGTCTCGAGCGTCACCGCCCGCGTGGGCTGCACCCGCTCGCTGTTCTACCACTACTTCCCCAGCAAAGAGGCGGCCTTTGACGCCGCGCTCGAGCTCACCATCGACGCCTTTATCGACCGGTTGCGCGCCTGGGACCGCGAACGCGTGAGGGGCGATATCGAGGGCGCGCTCGACGGCATATCTCATCTGCTCAAGACCTTGGTGGTGGAGACCCCCGACCTCTCGCGCTCCATCGCCGCCGATGGTGACGCCGTGCTCTACACCGCCTTTGTACATCGCGTGGCCGAGCGCTGCGCTCGCTTTATGTGCGAGACCACGGTCGTCGACTTCTCGCGCTACCACGAGGTGCTGATCGACCACGTCTACGAGACGTTCTACATCCTCATCAGCGGTCTCATCCTCTTCATCCGCTCGCACCCCGATGTAGAGGAGACCGCCATCAAAGACGTCATCGCAAGCACGCTGCACATCGAGGGCTACACCGAGAAGTACCCAGAGCGCCGCCCGGAGCGCTGAATCAGGCATCGTTTGCCATACGCGGTTTTCGCATTATAGCTGATATGTCATAACTATATATGTAATTATGACGTGTACGTGTTACCTCCTATTTTATATTTGTTCACGCTATATTGTGTCATAATGTGTTATATGGTTTTGGCACGAGGAGGAGCCATGTATCCCGCTTTTGACTTCACCATGTACCCACAGAGCAACACGTATTATGGTGGGTCGGAGCGAAAACTCGGCATCTTGGTTGACGGAGCGGAATTCATGCTTAAGTTCCGCAAAGAGGACCGTTTTGGTACCAAAAGAAACAACCATCTTTCCGAGTTCCTTGGCTCGCACATTTTCGAAGAGCTTGGCTTTCCTGTACAAGAAACGCATCTTGGCTGGTATAAAGGCGAGGAAGTGGTCGCCTGCAGGAACTTTGTGCGGGACGACGAGACATTTGTCCCCTTTGACGATGTCGGCGAAAGCTCGTTGGAGCAGGATAAGGACACCTACCAATACGAGTACGACGACATCATGCGTATGCTGCGCGACAACCAGAAACTGACCCAGGTAAACCAAACCATAGAGCTCTTTTGGGACATGTATGTTGTCGATGCTCTGCTCGGGAACTTTGATCGTCACGGCGCCAACTGGGGGTTCATCAAGCACAATGGCTCCTATCGCGCTGCTCCGATATTTGATAACGGGTCTTGCCTTTATCCAAGCCTGACAGACGAGGACGAAATGCGCTCCATCGTTTCATCGCGCGAGGAGACCGAAAAGCGCATCTTTACCTTCCCCACCTCGCAAATTCGCTACAACGGGCAAAAAAGCTCCTACACACAGGTCATCCGAAGTCTTGCATTCCAAGAGTGCAACGCAGCAGTCGCGCGCATCTATGAGCGCTGCGATATGGCGAGAATTGAGCACCTCGTGGACAATACGCCCATGTCCAGCGATGCGTGGAGAACGTTCATGATGCACATGTTGAAAGAACGCTATCGCGTAATCGTGCAGGAGCCGTACGAGATGCTATCCACTTCCGCGGATCGGAGGCGTTCATGAAAGAGATAAGAACTGCTGGAGAGATCTGTATTGACCGAGAGGGCCTTGCCCACGTTGTTGCTGACGTGGTGTATATCGAGCGTGAGGATGGGACCTTCACCTATGAATTCTATCCCCGCTACGAGGTAATCGACCTGCTCGTCGACTATCCCGCGTTTCAGGGAATCCCGGGGTTGAACCTGAGCCTGCGTCGCACTGTATACCGGCGCGACAATCGCACGCCCGTGTTTATCGAAGAGCGTTCTCCCGCACCAAACCGACAAGATCTGTGGCAGTTGCTCGATCAAGCAGGGCTGAGGCATCTCAATCGCCTGGCATGGCTCATCTCTACATCTCGCCCCTATAGCGGCGATGATCTCTACGTACGCGCACCTGAACGCAACCGGCGCCATGGCCTTGTTAAAGTCGAGACATACGGGCAGACGTCCGCAAGCATCGCCGAGATGATGAAGCGAGTGCTCCTGCCGCTATGCGCTGGAAACAATATCGAGGTCAACGGGACGGTTATCGCAGACAGTTCCTCCAGAGCCATGGCGTATCGCCTGCTTCTGCCCCTCTACTCACGTGAGCGCGCACGCATACGCGCGCGACGCCTGCAGGGTGCTCAGCAAGCTCGGGCAGAAGGGCGACGGGCAGGAAGAAAGCGCGTTCAAACAGACGGCCTGCGTCTGCGCGAGCTTTGGTCGGCTGTTCAGAGCCATCACTGCACAGCGAAAGAAGCAGCAGACAAGCTCGGCATAAGCACATCCACGTTCTATCGACGTGTTCGCGAACTTGAATAATGCGCTTCCTACGCGACCAGGCGCGACATCAGGCACCTTCCTCCGGCGTGGCAATCTCTTTGATCATGGCCTCGTTGCCCTGCACGAGATAGGTGTTGTCGCTGCCGCATGCGGGGCAGATGCGACCATGCGCCACGGTCTCGTAGGTGGTACCGCATGCCTCGCAAAACGTGCGCGCGGGAATCTTCTCCACCACAAGCTCGCAGCCGCGCATCACCTCATGTTTGTCGCACGCCCAGCGCCAGCAATCCTGAAGGTAGCTCGGTATGATGCCCGACACCTCGCCGAGCTCGAGCGTCACCGCCGAGACCCGCCCTATGCGGGCCTCGGCAGCGATCTCCTCGACACTTTTGATGATGTGAAAGACAATCCCGAGCTCGTGCACGGCGCTCCTTTCCCAGCGCGTAGGCCCAACGGTCGCGCTGGCCTCCTCTACTTGCCCCGCTTGCCGAACTTGATCTTGATGGCGCGCTTGAGAGCGTACTTGCCAATCGCCGGGAGCTTGTCCTCGTACTTGATCATCGTGCTTGCCTCGGGGTGCTCGCGATGCAGATGGATTGCGTCGAACGCGCACTTGGTAGTGCAAAGGCCGCAGCCGATGCACTTGTTCTCGTCCACAATGCTCGCCCCGCAGCCCAGGCAGCGCGCGGTCTCAGCGCGCACCTGCTCCTCGGTGAAGGTGGCCGTGTACTCGCGGAAGGGCGCGTCGGCTCGGCCAAGGTCGGGCTTTACCGCAGGCTGCTGGCGGCTCGCGGTATCGTAGCTCGCCAGGTCAGCGGCATCCTTATCGAGCTCGCGGTAAGCCCGCGGGTTGCGGCCGATGGTGAGGGTCGCCCCCTGCACGTAGCGATGGAGCGATACCGCCGCCTCGTGCCCCGCGGCAATGGCGTCGATGGCAAACTTTGGCCCCGTAAAGGCGTCGCCGCCCACAAAAATATCGGGCTCGGCGGTCTGATAGGTCTGCGTGTCGGCAACTGCCGTACCGCCGCGGCCGAACTCGACCGCGCTTCCGGCAAGGAGCTCGCCCCATGCCACGCCCTGGCCGATGGAGAAGATCACGCGGTCGGCCGCAACGGTACGGAGCTCCGCATCGTCATAGACGGGTGCGAAGCGGCCCTCGTCATCGTAGACGCGTGTGCAACGGCGGAAGACGATTTCGCTCACATGGCCCGCATCGTCGGTACGCACCTCAAGAGGGCCCCAGCCGTGGCTGATGTGGACACCGTCCTCCACGGCCTCGCGCACCTCCTCCGCACTCGCCGGCATCTCGTCCTCCTGCTCGAGGCAGAACATCTCCACGTGGGGCGAGCCCAGACGCGCGGCGGCGCGCGCCGCGTCGATGGCAACGTTGCCGCCGCCGACCACGATGGTGCGCCCGGTAAGCGCGTCCGCCTCGCCGCCGGCATCTTGTGCCTCAGCCACGCCGCGCAAAAAGTCGACCGCGGTCAACGCGCCCTCGGCCTTCTCACCGGGAATACCCGGCAGACGGCCCGTCTGGCAACCAACGGCTACATAGAACGCGCGGTAGCCCTCGGCGCGCAGGTCCGCGAGCGTCACATCGCGTCCCACCTCCACACCGTAGCGGAACTCAACGCCCATGGCCTCGATAACGGCAACCTCTGCCGCGATGACATCTTTCTCGAGCTTGTAGGAGGGGATCCCGTAGGTGAGCATGCCGCCCGGGCGCGCGCTCTTTTCAAACACCACCGGCTCATAGCCGCGCTCTGCCAAATAAAACGCGCAGCTAAGGCCCGCCGGACCGGCGCCGATGATGGCAATCTTCTCGTCAAAGGCGCCCTCCACGCGAGGGATCACCTTGGGCGGGATGTAGCGCGTCTGCTCGTCGAGGTCGCGCGCAGCAATGAACTTCTTTACCTCGTCAATGGCAATGGCCTCGTCCACCCGTCCGCGCGTGCAGGCGTCCTCGCAGCGGCGGTTGCAGATGCGCCCGCAGATGGCGGGCAGCGGGTTCTCGCGCTTGATGAGGGCGAGCGCCTCGGTATAGCGTCCCTGCGCCGCGAGCTTGAGGTACCCCTGCACCGCAACGTGCGCCGGGCAGGCCGTCTTGCAGGGGGCCGTGCCCGCCTCGTAGGTCTCGATGCGGTTCTTGTTGCGATAGTCGGGCGACCACTTCTCGGGCCCCCACGAAACCGTGTCGGGGAGCTCCTGTTTGGGGTAGGCGGGAACCTTGCCCGTGGCCTTCTCGCACAGCTTCTGCCCGAGCTTGACGGCGCCCGCCGGGCACACCTCCACGCAACGGCCGCAAGCGACGCACTTGTCCGCCTCTGTGCGCGCGACGTATGCCGACCGCGAGAGGTTGGGCGTGTTGAAGAGCTGCGAGGTGCGCAGCGCGTAGCACACGTTCACGTTGCAGTTGCAGATGGCAAAGATCTTGTTCTCGCCGTCGATGTTGGTGATCTGGTGCACAAAGCCGTTGTCCTCCGCCTTTTGGAGGATCTCCATCGCCTCGTCGCGCGTGATGTAGCGCCCGCCCTTACCGGTCTCCACCACGTAGTCGGCCATGTCGCCCACCGCGATGCACCAGTCGGCCGGATCGTCGCCGCACGCCTCGCCGAGCACGCTTCTGCTCATTCGGCAGCTGCAGGGACTTGCCGCGTACTTGCCGTCGTACTTGTCGAGCCAATGGCTGATGTGCTCGATGGAGACGCTTCTGTTTTCGGTCTCGATGGCCTGCTCGACGGGAATAACGTGCATGCCTATGCCCGCACCGCCCGGCGGCACCATGGGCGTGATGCGCGAGAGCGGGCCCTTTGATGCCTGCTCAAAGAACTTTGCCGTCGCGGGGTGCTCCTTCATCTGCTCCCAACGCATGTTGAGAAACTCGGCCGATCCCGGCACCAAAATGGGGCTCACCCACTGCTTGGTGCGCGTGGGGTTCTCCCAGTTGTACTCCAGAAGGCCAATCTCGCTCATCTCGTCGAGCAGCGGACGCAGCACATCCGCCGCAAGCCCCGTCGCACGCTGGACCTCCTCAAACGTGTAGGGGCGGCGCACCTTGAGCTTGAGCAGCACGTCTGCCATCTCGTCGGTCGTCACGCTCTCAAACGCCCAGTACTCGTACGGCAGGAGATTGCCCTTGCCGAGCGTACGGTTGGTGAGATGCTTGCAGAGCGCGACGATCTTCTCACGCGGATGCTCGGGCAGCGGTGGCACAAACTCCGCGCCGATATCGGGCTCGGTATAGGAGATGCCGGGACCGTTCAAGATCATGCTCGTTCCTTTCGCACGTAGCTTGCGCATTTGGGGACGGGGTCAAAGTGTGCAATCGCACGAGTGGGTGCACAGATGGGGGCGGGGTCGAAGTGTGCATTACCGGATGGGTGCCGCGGCCGCCCGTCTGACGCGGCCGCGTACCTCGACGCTAGGCGCCGCTTTTCCAAGCGGCGACGCGCTCGCGCAGCCACTCTACCCACACGTCGATGCCCTCGCCCGTCTTGGCGCAGATGGGAATGACCTGCGCTGCAGGGTTGCGGCGGGCAATGTTCTCGCGCACGCGGTCCATGCTAAACGTATCGAATATCGGCAGCGCGTCGATCTTGTTGATGAGCACCACGTCGCAAACCGAGAACATGAGCGGGTACTTGAGCGGCTTGTCGTCCCCCTCTGGAACCGAGAGGATCATCGCGTTGGCAGAGGCGCCCGTATCAAACTCGGCCGGGCACACGAGATTTCCCACGTTCTCCAAAATTGCGAGGTCGACGGGCGCGGGGTCCTCCGCACGAAGCGCGTCGAGTCCCTGCTCGGTCATATACGCATCGAGATGGCACATGCCGCCCGTGTGAAGCTGGATGGAGCGCACGCCCGCGCCTGCGATGGTGCGCGCGTCGACATCGGAGTCGATATCCGCCTCCATCACCGCAATCGAGAGCTCGCCCGCAAGCGCCTCGATAGTACGCAGAAGCGTCGTGGTCTTGCCCGAGCCGGGGCTCGACATGAGGTTCAGCAAAAACGTGCCCTCGCGCCTGAGCCGCGCACGGAGCTCGTCCGCCTTGCGGTCGTTGTCGGCAAATACGCTCTGCTTTACCTCGATAACGCGAAAATCAGCCATGGCACCGCCGTTCGTCGGAAAGTGTTGACGTTTCGTCAAATTCAAGATTGACATATCGTCAACTCCGGTCAAGACTGAAATCGGCGAGCCGGGTCGTTCGCACGGGGAACGGTCCCCTATCCCGCATGCCCGCGCTATCGCCTGCAACCGCGCCCCTCGGGGCATGTTCGAAGGAGGCTGCATGCTGTTCCAAGTGTATGGGGAGAACGCTCCGTTCCAGTGGCTCGGCTGGGTGCTGGTGTTTGCCGCCCTCATCCTCGCCAACGAATTCGCCCGCCGCTCCAAACTCGGCGGTATCCTATGCTTCCTCGCGCTCCCGGCAGCGCTTACCGTCTACTTCGCCGCCATCTACATTGGCGCGGCGGCGGGAGCGGAATGGGCGCTCACCAATCCGACCTATGTCTACATGAACAGCTGGTTCCACTACGCAAAGCTCTATGCCGCAACGGCCGGCTGCATCGGTTTCATGATTTTGAAGTATCGCTGGGGCTCGCTTGGCAAGAGCCATTGGTTCCGCGCCTATCCATTTGTGATTGTTGCCATCAACATCCTGATTGCCGTGGTCTCGGACTTTGAGAGCGCCGTGCGCGCCTGGGGCACCACCTGGGTCTCAAGCGAGGGCGTCACCCTCATGGGAGGTTGGCACAACGTCTTTAACGGCATCGCCGGCATCCTAAACATCTTCTGTATGACCGGCTGGTGGGGCATCTACACCTCCAAGAAGCGCGACGACATGCTCTGGCCCGACATGACCTGGGTCTTTATCATCGCCTACGATCTCTGGAACTTCTGCTACACCTACAACTGCCTGCCCACCCACGCGTGGTACTGCGGCTTGGCGCTGCTGCTTGCGCCCACCGTGGCCAACTTCTTCTGGAACAAGGGCGGTTGGATCCAAAACCGCGCCAACACGCTCGCGCTCTGGTGCATGTTTGCCCAGGTATTCCCCATGTTCCAGGATTACTCGGTCTTCTCCACCGATTCGGTAAACGACCCAACCGTGAACCTCGTGGTGTCTGTACTCGCCCTCGCCGCCAATGTGGCCGCCCTTGCCTACATTGCCTACCGTGCTAAGAAGCTCGGTGTGAACCCCTATAAGCAGGAGGTCTTCCGCGGCACGCGTGACTTTGAGAAGGCGATCGCCCGCGCCGACCTCACCGTCGAGTAGCCACAGCGCGCGACGACCGAAGCACTTGCCATTGCCAATGTTTCGATTCTAAAGCATGTCAACAGATCGCCCGCACCGCTGTCCTTTCCAGCGGTGCGGGCGCGTCGTTCAAAACTCAAATTACAGGAATCAGCCCCACGGATCGCGCTCGAAGAGCGGCTCTGGATCGGGCCGACGGTCTGAATAGGGATCGTAGCCGTCGTCGTCCTCGTTTTCCGCCCGAATAAACGGATCGCGCGGTGCGCCCCCATGCTTGGGCTGCGTCTTCTGAGGATGCTGCTCCGTCGGCGCGGTGTTCTGCGTGTTAGGCATCGATGCCATATGAACCACCCCTACACCGGGCGCTTGCCCATCTTTGCGTACACGTCGTCGCGCGGGATCCAGTCGAGGAACTTCTCCACCTGCATGTCCCAGAAGCGCCACTCGTGCCCAAAACCGGCTACCTCGTCCCAGGTCACATCTGCACCGAGCTCCACCAGGTGATCGCGGAAATCGACGTTTGCCTGGAAGAGGAAGTCCTCGGTGCCGCACGCAATGTAGAGGGGCGGCAGCGTGCGACCGGCTGCCGCGGCGTCGTCTGCAAGCGCAGCGAGGTCGTACTCATGCGGCAGCGGTGCCTCCTCGCCCTTGGAGCCCATGGGGTCCTTTACAAACGTTACCGGGTTGATGCCCACGCCGCCCGAGAACGAGCCGATGGCACGATAGCGCTCGGGATGCGTGATGCCGTGCAAGAGCGCCCCAAAGCCGCCCATGGATAGCCCTGCGATATAGGACTCCTCCGGCTTGTCGGAAACGGGGAAGTAGTTGCAGACAAACTCGGGCAGCTCCTCGTCCACAAAGCGCATGAAGTCGTCCGCGCCCGCGTCTGCATAGGCCTTGTTCTCGGCGGACATGGTCACCACGGCAATGCGCTGCTCCTCGGCGTACATCTCAACGTTGGAATAGCCCAGCCACTGCGCATGGTTGTTGCCAAAGCCGTGCAGCAGGTACAGCACGGGGAACTTGGCAGGGAGCTTGTGCGAAGGCGTGATACCCCCTAAGCCGAGCGACTCCGGGCAGGTGACCGAAGGCACCACGACCGAGATATCGACCGCGCGGTTCAGCACATACGAGTAGAAGTTGCAGACGGTTCTCATGAGCGCTCCTCACATCGAGGTGGTTGACGCTCCTATTGTAGGCCGAGCGCGCGCAGAACCGTAAGGACGAGCTGAGCGGCGAGCAAGATGAGAAAGCCGCCCGCCAGCATGAGGCCAATATGCTTGAGGCCAGACGCGAGGTACGCCCCACGCAGGGAGGCATTGATCTCGTTGACGTTTTGAACCTGCGCCCAAACGCGCTCGCCGCACTGCGGGCAGGTAACTTTCTTGGCAAAGGAGCGATAGGTGGGCTCGTCCACCATCGCGGCCCCCTCGCGGCGCGTGCGCGTAACGCTCGCCGACTTGGAGAACCACATATCGGCAAGCTCACCGGCGGGCAGGTCAAACGTCGAGCCGCAAGACTCGCAGGTAAGGTGTGCCGTAAGGCCGCTCGCACACAAAAGGGCACGGCCGCTGCGCAGGAAATGCACGGCGCAGGCAACGACCCAGCCAAGAAGGGCAACACCCATAACGATGAGGACAATGGCCGACGTGCTCATGAGCCTACCTTTCTGCAAGAACAAGCGCCGGCAGCTCGTGCAGGCTGTCGAGCACCGCGGCGCACTGGGCCGTAAGGTCGGGCGTTGGCGCCGCCCACTCGGGCACGAGATAGGTGCGCATGCCAGCGGCCACAGCGGCACGGGCACCGTTGACGGAGTCCTCCACCGCAGCGCACGTCACAGGATCGAGCGAAAGACGCGAAGCGGCCTTGAGGTAGATATCGGGCTCGGGCTTGGCGCGCTCAATCTCGTCCCCAAAGGTCATCGAGGTAAAATACGGCACCATGCCAAAACGGTCGAGGGTGGGAAGTGCCCGCTCGCGCGCCGTCGAGGTGGCAAGGGCGAGCGTCACATTCGCCTCGGAGAGCGCCGCGAGCGCCTCCAGAGCACCGGCGCAGGGCTCGAGCGCCTCGTCTTCGATCTGAAAAAACAGCTTGCGCTGGTGAGCAAAGAGCCGGTCAGTGAGCGCCGGGTCGCCAAACTCGGCGTTGATCATCGCGCGGGCGTTGGGCAGCGAGCAGCCCACAAAGGCATGCCAGATGCGCTCCGGCACGTCGAGGCCAAAATCTGCCGCCGCACGGCGCCAGGCGGTCTGGCTCACGCGCTCGGTATCGACGAGCGTGCCATCCATGTCGAAGATCACTGCCTCGGGTAGCGCCATGCCGATCCTTTCCTAGATGTGCTGCGGGTGTATTGTAGCGAATCCAACCGGCACAAAACAGCCGGGTACGGCCAAATTCCGTACCCGGCTGCACTTGTTTGGCGGTCGCACCCTCGACGTCTAAGACGCCTCTCTGGGTCCTTACGCCTCCGGCACCTCATAGGTTGGGGCGGGACCGGTTGCATCCTCCACCACGTAAAACGCGCCGTCGGTGTTCACGTCGACCGTGATCTCGTCGCCCTCGCGCACTTTGCCGTCGATGATGGCACGCGCGATGACGTCCACCACCTCGGTCTGGATGAGGCGCTTCAAGGGGCGTGCACCATAGACCGGGTCGAGGCCGCCCACCGCGAGCATCTGCTTGGCGCCCGGGGTGATGACAAGCGTCATGCGCTCCTTGGCGAGGCGCTCGCGCACGTCGGCGAGCTGGATGTCGACGATCTTCTCGATCTCGGCCATACCAAGCGGATGGAAGACCACGATGTCGTCGATACGGTTCAAGAACTCCGGGCGGAATGTGGCACGCATGGCCTCGTCGACCTCGCGGCGCATGGCCTCGTCGTCTTTGCCCGAGTGCTCGGCGATCGCGGTGGAACCCACGTTAGACGTCATGATGATGATCGTGTTCTTAAAGCTCACCTGACGACCCTGGCCATCGGTCAGGCGGCCGTCATCGAGCACCTGCAGAAGCACGTTAAAGACGTCCGGATGGGCCTTCTCCATCTCGTCAAGCAGAATCACGCTGTACGGACGACGGCGAACCGCCTCGGTAAGCTGGCCACCCTCCTCGTAGCCCACGTATCCCGGAGGGGCGCCGATGAGACGCTGGACCGAGAACTTCTCCATGTACTCGGACATATCGATGCGCACGAGCGCCCGTTCGTCGTCGAAGAGGCAGGTTGCAAGCGCCTTGGCGAGCTCGGTCTTGCCCACGCCGGTGGGGCCGAGGAAGAAGAAGCTGCCGATGGGCTTGTCCGGATCCGCCAGACCCGCACGGCTGCGGCGCACAGCGGCAGCCACGGCCGAAACCGCCTCGTCCTGACCGATGACGCGCTTATGCAGCTCGCCCTCGAGGTCACGGAGCTTCTCGAGCTCACCCTGCATCATCTTCGACACAGGAACACCCGTCCACGCACTGACCACCTCGGCGATCTCGTCTGAGGTGACCTGCTCGTTGAGGCCGGCGCCCTCCTGCTCGCGCTGGGAGGCAAGCTCCGCCTCGGCCGCGTGGATCTCCTGCTCGAGCTGCGGAATCTTGGCGTAACGCAGCTCCGAGGCGCGGGCGAGGTCGCCCTCGCGCGTGGCGCGCTCCTCCTCGCCGCGCGCGTCGTCGAGCGCGGCCTTGAGGTCCTGCACGTGGTCGATAGCGTTCTTCTGGTTAAGCCAACCCGCCTTCTGGACGTTCAGCTTCTCCTGCACCTCGGCAATCTCCTGACGCAGGTTCTCCAAGCGCTCGGCAGAGGCCTCGTCGGTCTCCTTCATGAGCGCCTGCTCCTCGATCTGCATCTGCGTAAGGCGGCGCTGCGTCTGATCGATCTCGACCGGCATGGAGTCGAGCTCCATGCGCAGGCGGCTTGCCGCCTCATCGACAAGGTCGATGGCCTTGTCCGGCAGGAAGCGGTCGGCGATGTAGCGGTCCGAGAGCTCGGCCGCCGACACCAGGGCGCCGTCGGTGATATGCACGCCGTGGAAGATCTCGTACTTCTCTTTCAGGCCACGCAGGATCGAGATGGTGTCCTCCACCGTGGGCTCCGAGACCATAACGGTCTGGAAGCGGCGGGCAAGGGCGGCATCCTTCTCGATGTACTTGCGGTACTCGTCGAGCGTGGTAGCGCCGATGGCATGCAGGTCTCCACGAGCGAGTGCCGGCTTCAAGATGTTGCCGGCATCCATAGAGCCCTCGGTTGCGCCCGCGCCCACAATGGTGTGAAGCTCGTCGATGAAGAGGATGACCTTGCCGTCCGACTTCTCGACCTCCTTGAGCACAGCCTTCAGGCGGTCCTCAAACTCGCCGCGGTACTTGGCGCCCGCCACAAGCGCGCTCATATCGAGCTCGATGAGGTCGCGGTCACGCAGGGTCGTGGGCACGTCGCCCGCAACGATACGCTGAGCGATGCCCTCAACGATGGCGGTCTTGCCTACGCCCGGCTCGCCGATGAGCACAGGGTTGTTCTTGGTGCGGCGCGAGAGCACCTGAATGGTGCGGCGGATCTCGTCGGTACGGCCAATCACCGGGTCGAGCTTGCCGGCGCGAGCAAGGTCGCAGATGTTGCGACCGTACTGCTCAAGGGCCTCGTACTGAGGCTTGGCATCAGCCGACGTCACACGGTCGTTACCGCGAAGCTCCTGGTAAACCTCCTCGATGCGCTCGCGCGTGACGCCCGCCGCCTTGAGCACCTGGCCGGCGTCACCCTTGTCCTCAGCGAGCGCCATGAGCAGGTGCTCGGTCACTACAAAGTTATCCTCCATCTTGGCGGCGTGCTTCTCCGCGCGCTCGAGCACGCGCACCAAATCGCGCGAAAGACCGATCTCTCGGCCCTCGCCCGAAACCTTGGGGGCGCGCTCGACCGCGTCGGCGCAGGCGCGCGCAAGCTGCGCGGGGTCGGCGCCGATACGCTCGATGATGACGGAGATGTTGCGCTCGCCGCTGGTAAGCAGGGCCTGCAGCAAATGGATGGGCTCGACGGCACCCGCCTCGGCATCGCCGGCGATACCAATGGCCGCCTGCAGCGCCTCCCGCGACGTCATAGCCAACTTGTCGATTCTCATGCGAATCACCTCTCTTAGGGCGGTCGCTCGACCTATCCAGCCGAGCGACCTCGCCGCCCTGCGGGGCAGCATTCGTTCAGTCAGCTACCTTATAGCCCGTATGTGAGAGGTTATACACAAATCTAAGTCTCTCTATATAAGATTTTCTTAGTCATAGCATTTAGCATAAGCCAATCGCCGACGTGCGTCGTCTTATCATTGGTTAATGCAGCGTTTTCTACTCAGGGGGATACTTCTGCCGCCATCGCCTTAGATTTTCGTTCCATGCTGCTTAGGCGGCCGCAAAGCCGTTTGGGATAGCGATGCCCAACGTCAAGCATCGAATCTCATCATCAGCCCCGATAGGCCCTGCACTCAAACACTTGTTTCGCGTCCTCGTGGTCATTGGAGCGCTTAGAATAGTGATTTTGAACGCCTTCATGCCCTCCGAAGACGACAAATCAGCAATCGTGGCATGCAGGGGCATTCGTTTTCTGCGCAAATGTCACCGTCATCCCCCGCTCTGACTCAAACCTCCTCGTCCGACAGGGGGTCTTTTATTATTCTGCCCACCCTTTTGACCACAGAGGGCATTGCAGGGTCGCGCGCGCAAAGATATTCTCCTCGAGCTCCCGGTCGCGACGCTCAATCTCATCGGCGTTGATGCGTTCCCAGCGCGCCAACGGCGTCTCATGGACATATGCCATATAGAGCGCCCCGGCGATGAGCACGAGCACACAAAGCACCACAATGCCGGCCGTCCGAACCTGTGGAAACAGCACGCAGGCGATTGCTAAAAACACCAAGCAAAATCCAGCGGTAGCCGCTAGCGCTATCATCCACATCTGCATGCTCCGTCTCGTCATGCCAATACGCTGCACGGCCTAGCGTCTCGGCGCCATCCCAAACCATCGGATAGGCGGGGCGTTAGATCATTGCAGATTCCGAAAAGATGCCCCCATCTGCTTATTTATTCTACGCTATGCCCAACAATCCGCGTCCCGCAGGCAGGCCGAAACGCGAAAGGGCCCTTGGCTAATCGTACCAAGAGCCCTCGATACACATACTTTGCGCGGTGGAAAGATCCCCGGGGAGCGGCCGCGCGGCATCGCGCCCCCGCCCGCTACGACTCGCTGGTGATGTCGACGCCAAAGAACTCCTCCGAGAGGCTCGAGAGCGTGCCGTTCTCGCGCAGCACATCAATCGCCCCGTTCATGGCCTCGCGCAGCTCCGCCGTCTCCTCACCCTTGCGCAGCGGGAATGCCACGGGTGTAGGATCGGCGTTCTCGGCAGCGATTTTGAGCGGTGCGTCAGGGTGCGCCTTCATGTAGTCGTAGAACACGACCTCGTCGTTTAGCGTGGCGTCGATACGCCCCTGCTCGAGGAGCTCGATGGTCTGGTTGAAATCGTCCACGCCGGTGTTGGTCGCGCCAAAGCTCTCGGCGAGCGTGGCATAACTCGAACCAAGCGTGTTGGCCGTATGCTTGCCGTCGAGGTCCTCCATGCTGGCGATGTCAGAGTCATCCATGGTAATAACCACGATGCGGTTGTAAGCGTAGGGCTCGGTGAAGTCATAGCGCTCCTCGCGCTCGGGCGTGACCGAGACGCCGTTTGCCATGGTATCGAAACGCCCCGAGTCAAGGCCCGCGAGCAGGCCGTCCCACTCGCCCTCGGCAAAGACCGCCTCCACGTCGAGTTCGGAAGCGATAGCGCGAGCGACCTCGATATCAAAACCGGTCAGCTCGTCGTCTGCGTTGTGGAACGTCCACGGACTCCAGGTGCCCTCGGTCGCAAAGGTCATCTTGCCGCTCTCCACAATCGTGTCGAGGAGATTGCCGCTCGTCACCGTCGAGCCCGAGCCGGCATCCGTGCCGCCACAGCCGGCAAGCCCGAGGCCCGCCAGCACCGCCAACGACCCCGCGCCTCCGATAAAAGCCCTTCTTGAAATGCTGTGCATAGCTGCGTCCTTTCTTGACGTTCAAGCTGCTAGATAGTCGTACTTGCAAACGTTCACGCGTGAAAACGTTGTTGCTCGCCTACGTTGCCGAAGCATCGACCGTGCGCAAAAAGGCGCGCACGCGGTCGTTGGCGGGGCGCTCAAAGAAGTCCCGCGCCGGAGCGTCTGCCACCACGCGGCCCGCTTCCATGAAGACCACGCGGTCGGCGACGTTTCTGGCAAAGCTCATCTCGTGCGTGACCACGAGCATGGTCATGCCCTCCTCCGCCAGACGCCGCATGACGGCGAGCACCTCGCCGGTGAGCTCGGGGTCGAGCGCTGAGGTGGGCTCGTCGAAGTAGATGATCTCGGGATCGGTCGCCATGGCGCGTGCGATAGCGACGCGCTGCTGCTGACCACCGGAGAGCGCTGCCGGATAGGCGTCGCAGCGGTCGTCCATCCCCACGTGCTCGAGCATCTCGTGCGCCCGCGCCTCGGCCTCCGTCTTAGGCACCTTGCGCGCAACTACCAAGCCCTCGGTCACGTTGCCGAGCACCGTGCGGTTGCGAAAGAGGTTGTAGCTCTGGAAAACAAACCCGGCGCGCCGCCGAACCGCCGCGACCTCGCGGTGCGTGGCGCGCGCGAGGTCATAGGTCTCGCCGCCAAGCGAAAGCGTGCCGGCGTCTGCCCGCTCGAGAAAGTTCGCGCAGCGCAGAAGCGTCGTCTTACCCGATCCGGAGGGGCCAAGCACCGCCACGACCTCGCCTTTGTTGACCGCAAGGTCAATACCGTGCAGCACCTCGGTGCCGTCAAAGGACTTGCGCACGCCGGTCAATCTCAACATCTCGGACATACCATCAGCCCCTTTCCATACCCTGAGCGGCAAGCTTGCGCTCGCCTACGCGCTGCAACCAGGTGAGCACCGTCGAGAAGAGGAGGTACACGAGCGCAACCTCCAGGTAGAGCGGCATGGTCACCCACTCGCGCGAAACAATCTCCTGCGTGGCGCGGAACATCTCGGTCACCATGATGCCGGACGCAAGCGAGGTGTCCTTCACGAGCGAGATGAGCTCGTTGGAAAGCGGCGGGAAGGCGGTCCGCAGCGCCTGCGGCAACACGATGCGCCGCATGACCTGCAAGTAGCTCATACCCACGCAGTAACCGGCCTCGGCCTGGCCCGCAGGCACGCTCTCAAGCGCGCCGCGCATGGTCTCGGCAGAATAGGCACCCGTGTTGATGGAGAGCACAAGGATCGCCGTCGGCAGCGGATCGAGCGTGATGCCCAGGTCCGGCAGGCCAAAGAACACAATGTAGAGCTGGACAAAGAGCGGCGTGCCGCGCACCACCCAGATGTAGAAGCGCGCAATTTGGCGAAGCACCGGCACGCGAGCGTACTGGATGAGCGCAACGACCGTGGCGATAACGAGCGCGATGGCAAACGACACGAGTGCGAGCGGCAGCGTGACCGTTACGCCCGCGATAAAGATCTTGGGCAGCGCATCGACCAGGAGCTCAATAGTGGCACTATCCACGGGCGCTCACCTCGCCTTCGCCAGAACAGCCGGTATCTTCTTCGGCGCACGCCCCGGCATCTTTCTCCTGCGCACCGTCGGCTTGCGTGCGGCGAGGCGCGCACTCGCAACTCACACGATGAAGCATATGATCGATGGCGTCGATACCGCGCTGACGGCTGTGCATCTCGTCGAGCAGGCGCTGCCGCTCGGTCAGGAGCACGCGCTTTGCCTCACGCGCACGGCCCTCTTCGCAGGAACACTTGGCACGTTGCACGCGCTCGGCGTCGCAGGCGCAGTCGCAGAGGCACCGCTCGACATCGGAACTTAAATCGCCCATAGCAGTCTCCTTTCCAACATAGATACTACGGGCGTGCCTCATCTATGTAAAAGACCTATAAGCTATGCCTTGCCATACGTGGACGCTATAGATTACGAAGAACGCTTCGCCACCTCTTGAATGCGCGAGAACTGCTGCATAATCCAGTCGTAATTCTCGCGCCGGTGCGGAACCGTGCAGGCGCTGCAATCTTTGATGTCGTCCTTCTCGCCCACATAGCGCGGGTTGCCGCCGCAATCGGGGCCGAGCGCATACAGCGGGCAGAAGCAGAAGAGACAGTTGAGGTCCTCTGCGGGCATGTCGTGGCACGGGTAGAACTCGCATGCTGCATGGTTGAAGAACCGGTAGTTCTGGGTCTCGGGCAACTCCATGGCTCTCTCCTCCCTACGCCGCGATGCCGCGCAGCGTGGCGATGTCCTCGGCGGGCAGCTCGAAATCATAATCGATATCCATCTCGGGCAGGGCAAGGCGCACCACACGCGACCCGTGGTAGGTGGTGATGCGCGCAACCTCCACGTCGTGCGTTACCTCCGCATCGCCCAGACCGGACAAGGCAGAGTCCGCCCCCTCGAAGATGTGAAAGATACGCCGTCGCTGACTGTCGGCAGGGCGGTCGCACACAAGCTTCCAGCGCCCGCAATCGAGCTTGTCAAGGGCAGAGGCGGCATCCGGCCCGCCCGACGACCGGGCAACGACCGTCGATCCAGTGGCGGCATCTTCTACCTCAAGCCGGCAATCCGCGGTGAGGGAGCGTTCCCGGTTGAGCGCCGCCCAAAGCAGGGCGGGCGCCTCGTCGAGGTTGTCGAGGGCGGAGTCGATGGCACCCGCAATCGCTGCGGAATCGAGCCCAAACGCCGCCGCACCCGCTTGCGCGGCAGATACCGCGCCCTCGCCCAGAGCAGACGATGCCTCCCCTGCCGCCGCACTCAGCTGCTCGGCAACGTCGTGCATGCTGTGCCATGCGAGCGCAGACGCGGGAGTCGCGCTGTCCGTGACGACGCAACCCGAGAGCGGCAGAGCGCACCCAAGCGCCAAGGCGGCGGCGATACAGAAGCGCGCGGAGATAAACGACAAAACGGACCCCTTTCTCGGTACGGTCTCATCCTACCCATGCCGTCCGATTCCAAGGGGTCCGCCCACTTAAGAATGAGGTAAGCTCGCGCGGCGGGGTCGTCAGGCGACAGAGTTCTCGCCCAGCCTATCCGCCGCGAACACCTTGCTGAGCCGCGCGTCGCAAGCGCCTTACGCCTGCGGGTACTCCTCGTCCGTCACCGGCTCGAGCCACTCGTTAGAGGTGTTCTCGCCCGGCGCCTCAAAGGCAATGTGGCTCATCCAGCTGTCGCGTGCGGCACCGTGCCAGTGCTTCACGCCCGCGGGGATATACACCACCGTGCCCGGCGTGAGCAGCTGCGGCTCGCGGCCCCACTCCTGGTACCAGCCACGACCATCGGTCACAATGAGCATCTGGCCGCCGCCCTTGTTGGCGTGGTGAATGTGCCAGTTGTTGCGGCACCCAGGCTCAAACGTCACGTTTGAGAGCGCCATTCCGCACGCGGCCGGATTGGTCAGCGGGTTCAGGAACGACTGGCCGATAAAGTACTGCGCATAGGCGTCGTTGGGGCTGCCCTTGCCAAACATTGGCGAGAAGCTTTCGCCTTGGCCATCGTCCGCCTCGTTGCCGTAAACGGTGAGCAGCACGCGGAAGGCAGCCCACGCGTTAGGCCAGCCGGCGTAGAACGCCTCGTGGGTCAAGATCTCGGCCATCTCGTCGCGCGTGACGCCGTTTTGCTTGGCAGTTGCCATGTGGTACTCAAACGAGCTGTCCACCATGCCCTTGGCTACGAGCGTCACCACAGTAACGATGGAGCGCATCTTGAGCGAGAGCTTGTCCTCGCGCGACCACACCTCGCCAAAGAGCACATCGTCGTTGAGCTCGGCGAACTTTGGCGCCACAACACCCAGCTGGTTGCGGCCTGCGGTTTGCTTGACTGCCATATTGATCTCCTTTTCTGCCGGCTTTCGAGGGTGCCGGCCCGCCCCGGTTACCAATACAAGCGAGACTTAGGTGCCCATGTCTCGCAACGCGCTATCTCACGCTCATAAGCGAACTGAACATGCGGATTTAGCCCAAGTTCATGACGGTTATGAGCGCGGGCACGATCATGAACGACGCTACCGTGGAGACGATGGTCCCCTGCGCAGGGAGCTCGCCGTCCTGCCCATAGGTTGCCGCGATGGGGCCCGCCATGGAACCCGTGGGCATGGCAAGCATCACCACAAAGACGCCGAGGGCAAGCGCGCTCGGCACCACCGGCGCCAGCAGTACGTACACCGCAAGCGGCACCGCGAGGAAGCGGACGAGGGTGAAGCCCCAAAGCCGCGGCTGTATGAGCACTACGGCCAGGTCCGCGTCGGCAATAGAGAGACCTACGAGCATCATGGCTAAGGGTGAGGTGACACCGCCCGCCATCCTTGTCGCTTGCATGATGGGCACGGGTACGGGAATCTGCGCGAAGAAAATCACCATGGCAACGAGACTCGCCACCAAGGGCACATTCACCATGTCGCGCAGCATGCCGCGCACGTCGACGGTGCGCCGACGGCGCTTGCCGTCCGCGACAGCGCTCTCGGCGTTCTCGCTGCGCGCCCCGCCCGAGCGCAACACTGCCACGCCCAGGCTGTAGAGAAAGACGTTCGAGATAGCGATGAAGATGCTCCCCAGAAACACGCTCGGACCACCAAAGATTGATTCGAGCACCGCAAAACCGATAAAGCCCGTGTTGGTGAGCACGCCCATCCAAAGGTAGAGGCTCCGCTCCGCGCGCGGGGTGCGCATCACGAGGTTGGCGAGCGAGCCGCCCGCGAGCATCACGAAGAAGAGCGCGGCAGCGAGTGCGAGCGACCAGGTGATGGCCTCCACGCCTGTGGAGGCATCGACCTCTCCCACCGAGGCGAGAATCGTGCACGGTAGCGTGATGTTGAAGATAAGGCCCGAGAGTTTGGGGCGGATGTCGGCAGAGAGGAACCCGCAGCGCGCCGCCACATAGCCCAGCATCGTAACGATGATGAGCGAGAACATGCCCCCCAATGTGTTTGCGATATCTGCCATCAGGACCTCCTACGCGAACGTAATGCGCAACGCTTGACGGCCCTCGAGCGCGCGCAACGCCTCAAGGTCGCCCTCAATGTGGCCGAGCGTCACCTGATCGCCGTAGCGTAGCGAATTCTCTTCGTCGCCGATGAGCACCGAGAGCCATCCGCCCGCTGGGTTATAGGCTATGTCGCCATTGCACCAGCCGCGATGCACTGCGCCCACATCGACCGGCAGCGCGCAGGGCATAGCTGCACAAAGCGCCACGCCCGTGCAGCAGGCGGTGAGCGATAGCGGCAGCAGCTCAGCAAAAGCAGCAGCGGATGCCGCGTCCTTAAGAAGCGCCGTGGCGGAGCAGGCATCGAAATCCAACTTGATGCGATTCGATCGTTCGCCTCGCATCCGCCTCACCACCTTCTCTCAGCGCGCCAACTCTACCTGGCCTTAGTTTCGCGCGACGCAGCATAAATTACTACTACTTATGTTCTATAGTGTGATATGAGTGACACTTATGGTTAGGAGGCACTGTGGAGCTTCGCACCCTGCGCTACTTTCTCGCCGTCTGCCAAGAGGGCACCATGTCGCGTGCCGCCGAGGTTTTGCATGTGACGCAACCGGCGCTCTCGCGACAGATCGCCGCACTCGAGCGCGAACTGGGTACGCAACTGCTCGAGCGGCACAGCAGAAGCGTCACCCCTACCGAGCGCGGCCTCTACCTGCGTCGCCGTGCCGAGGAAATCGTGGGGCTCGCCGACCAGACTGCCTCGGACTTCACCTGTCCCGACGAGATCGTCGCCGGGGACATCCGCATCGGGGCGGGCGAGAGCCAGGGTGTGCGCGTCATCGCGCAGGCGGCGCGCGCCTTTCGCGAGTGCTATCCCGGCGTGCGCTTTCATCTGCACAGCGCCAACGCCATCGACCTCGTGGAGCGGCTCGAGCGCGGTGTGGACGACTTCGCCGTGCTCATGAACTACGCCGACATCGAGCGCTTTGCACACCTGCGGCTGCGCCCCACCGATGCCTGGGGCGTCATCATGCGCGAGGACGACCCGCTCACCGCCCAAGAAACCGTCGGCCCCGCTGACCTTGGCGACACTCCGCTCATCGTACCCGAGCGCCTCTGGCGAGGTGATGCTCCGGCGGGCATCTTTGCCACCTGGCTCGGCGAGCATGCAGACGACATTGAGGTGGTGGCAACCTACAATCTCAACTTCAACGCGGCGGTCTTTGTGCGCGAGGGCGCTGGCCGCATGATTGGCTACGAGGGGCTCAACGCTACGGGGCCGGGCACCGGCCTGGCGTTTCGTTTACTCTATCCGCCCGCCGTCGCACCCATCGACTTTGCGTGGAAGCGCGGTGTGGCCCTCCCCCACGCCGCGCAGCTGTTCTTGGACGAGCTACAGGCGCAGCAATCCGCCGACTAGGCTCACGCTATCAATCCCGTATTCCTCTGCCAATATTGTCACTGAGCTATACCGTCAGTGATCCAGATGGGAGGGGTGCCATGATTGATCGTAAAGAAGTTATCTACACCATCAATCGACTGCGAAGCCAAGGGAAAGACGATGCGTATTGCGAGGCAAAGGCCTGCACCCACTCCCTTAGCGCCGATGTCTGGGAGACGGTCAGCGCGTTCGCCAACACACATAGCGGCATAATCCTTCTGGGCGTCGATGAACGCCACGGGTTCGAACCATGTCCCGGCTTTGATACGCCACGCGCCATAGACCAGTTTGTCGAGGGAATCGGCGACGGGAGCCCATCAGGAGCGCACCTTGCCAATCCACCTCGCTACGAGCTCGCGCGACTGGAAATGTAAGGCGCCGAGATTCTCGCTATTGCTATAGAAGAAAATGATGTCAGCCGAAAACCTTGCTATCTCATTGCATGCGGTGTTGCTTCGGGAACGTTCAAGCGAGTCGATGACAAGGACCTACTGCTCTCTAAAGCCGAGATCTACGAGCTGCAAACCGCCGGCACTCCCGTAGGCAGCGACCGCCGCCCTGTGCCGGAGACGGACGTATCCGACCTCGATGCTGAACAGGTTGCCCGCTATCTTGCCGCCATGTCTTCATCCAAAGCGCTACGTGGCGTCGCGGACGATGCGCAGGCCCTAGAACGCCTGGGCATTACGGACAAGCAGGGCACGGTAAGGCTCGCCGGCCTTTTGACCTTAGGAGCCTATCCCCAGCAATACTTCCCCGCATTGGTTATCGAAGTTGCGCACCACCCGGGCACAGAAAAGTCTGAGCCCGGTCAGCCGCGCTTTCTCGACCGCGTGACGTGCGACGGCGCGCTCTCGGAAACCGTCACCGATGCCGTTCGCGCGGTGCTGCGCAACCTGCGCACCATATCCTATGTCGATGGCGTTAGCAGGCACGATACCCCCGAGATTCCCGAGGAGGTTCTTCGCGAGGCGATTGTCAATGCGGTCGCCCATCGTGAGTACCGGAAACTGTTTGTCGGTCAGTCTGTTGCGATCGACATCTACCGCGACCGGGTGGAAGTCACGAGCCCCGGAGGGCTCTGGGGTGGCAAAACCCTTGCCAATCTCGCCGACGGCACCTCCCGCTGTCGCAACAGCACGCTCATGCATCTGATGGAGACGATGCCGGTGCGCAATGGAGATGGCCTGCACGCCGAGCGACAAGGATCGGGCATCCCCTTTATGATCAACATGATGCGCGAACGCGGACTGCCTGATCCTGCGTTTTACGCCGGCATCGATCAGTTCAAAGTCGTCTTATGGCGTCCAAGTGCTGAGATGGCACCAGCGGAGCACGCGTCGCGCAGAAAAGAAATAGTCGTTACCAGCTGTAATGTAACGAATGGCATTCCTCAATCAAGGAGCACAGACACCGCGCTGGACATCCTGCCGACGATGCCACATTCCAACCGCGTCTGTCTCGATTTCGATGGCTCCTCTCACAGAAAGGAGCGTCTACAGCAAATTATGAACTTCGTCGAGGAGCGGGCGCCGGTAGGAATCCAAGAGATATCCGAGAGCCTCGATATCAACCTGGCGACCACGCGCCGCGACATAAGAGCCCTGCTCAAGGCGGGATATATACAGGCAACGGCGCCCGCACAAAGCAGACGCCGCCGTTATTACCCTGCGCCAGCAGGGCATTCCCCAAGCTAGCAAGCTAAGTCTCCTCGACAAACCGTCATCAAGGCCCTCTCGCCGGTGACCACTACTCCACAAGTCCGTAGCAGCACACGCCAGAATCGATTGCTGTAAAATGCCTGGCCGAGCCGCTACAACGCAAGGCCGTCAACCCATGCGTCGATATCCGCTGTGGGCGTACCGGAGCCAAAGCGCGTGCTAGCAACCCACGTACCCGTACCGGTCATACCCGCCAGCTCATCGGCACTCGACCCTATACCTGATGATGCCGATGTGCAAAACGGCACCACGGTCTTTCCCGAGAAATCGTTGACAGATGCGAACGTCTTAACAGGCCAGCTTGGGACCCTTTCCGCCCGCCCGGTTAGTCTGTGACGGCCATCTCGGCCTCGCGCGCCTTGGCAAAGCTCAGGCACTCGGCAATCTTCTCGCCGCAGGCCAGGTAGGTGTAGGTGGGCATCTCAAAGAGCACGGGGCTCAGCGCTGCGATGTCAACCTTGCCGTCGTCGGCCACAATTGCATCGTCCGCATAGGTGCCCGCAATGGAACAGATAAAGTTCTCAAAGTGATCGATCTCGTAAACATCCTCGACACGGCACTCCATGGAAAGCTTGGCGTCGTCGATAAGCGGGGCGCCGGCCTCGCCATCCGTCCAAGCGAAGACATCGGCCTTGCTCTGACGCGCGCCGCTCACGCTGCCGCAGAAGTCCGCACGGTCAAGCCAGCTCTCGTCCACTACGTTGACGGACAGCACGCCCGTCTTCTCGATGCAGCTGTTGATAAAGTGCGCTCCCGCGAGGCTCACCATGATCTTGCTATGACTTGGGATGCCTGTGTGCGCCACGAGCGTCCACGTAGGTTCGTCGCCGTTCATAGCGCCCACCACCACGACGGGCGTGGGATAGAGGGCGAGTTTGGGTCCAATGCTTTTCTTCATACGGGTCCTCTCTCGATTCGGAGCGATACGTCCCTAGGGATAGATAGAGCAAGTCCCTATTTCTTGTGGGGGTCGGTTGTGCCTGCCAGCGGCTTCTCGCCGGGGCGCGCAAGCGGTCCCACCAGCTCATGCGCCGCGTACGGCTCCTCCAGATAGGCGATCTCGTCGGGCGTGAGCGCCACGTCAAGCGCTGCCACCGCATCGTCCACGCGCTCGGGACGTGAGCAGCCCACAATAGGCGCCTCCACGCCGCGCGCCCACAGCCAGGCAAGCGCCACCCGCGCCATCGGCACAGCGTGCTTCTCGGCAACCTCTGCCAGCCGGGCAATAATCTGCATGTCGTTCTCACGCGCCGCATCGTACTTATTGCGCATGGTGGCGTCGGTGGTGGAGCGCTTAGAGTCCGAATCCCACGTGGGACGGCACAGGTGCCCCGATGCTAGGGGCGAATACGGCGTGAGCGCCATGTCGAACTGACGGCACACGGGAATCATCTCGCGCTCGTCCTCGCGATAGAGCAGGTTGTAGTGGCACTGCATGCTCGTGAACCTGGTCCCGCCGTTTTGCTCGGCAACTACCTGCATATTGTGCAGTTGGTAGGCATACATCTCGCTCGCGCCGAGCGCGCGCACCTTACCGGCTCGCACGACCGCGTCGAGCGCCTCCATCGTCTCCTCGATGGGCGTGCCGTAGTCAAAGCGGTGGATAATGTAGAGGTCGAGGTAGTCGGTTCGAAGACGCTTGAGCGTGCCGTCGATCTCGCGATTGATGGCCTCGCGCGAGAGGTGCCCGTCGTTGAAGTAAACCTTGCTTGCCAGCACGATGTCCTCGCGCGGTACACCGAGGTCGCGCAGAGCCGCGCCGATATACTCCTCGCTCGTGCCGAAGGCGTAGGTGTTCGCCGTATCGATGAAGTTGATACCCAGTTCGAGCGCCCGCTTGATGACCGCACGGGTCTCATCCGGTCCGATGGTCCACTGGTGGAAATCGGGCGACGCCTTACCAAAGCTCATACCGCCGAGGCACAGGCGCGACACTTTGATGCCGGAATGACCGAGCGTTGCATACTGCATATCTGCCATAGAGCGCCTACTTTCGAATAAACGCCTGGTCATGGGCGGGAAGGCCCGCCTCGTCCGTGACGTAGCGCTCGGCCGTCATGTGCAGGTCGTACTTATCGCGTAGCTCCGCGATCTTTGCCATCATAGGCGAGGCGTGGTGGGCATCGATCGCCTCCTGGTCGCGCCATGCGTCGATAAGCAGCACCGTCTCCGAGTCATCGAGCGGCTGGAAGTAGCGGTAGCGCACGTTGCCTTCCTCGGCACGGATGGCGTCGGCCGTACCGGACGCCTCCATCTCCTCCGCGAACTTGCGCGCCGCGCCGTTCTCGCCCGTGTAATACAGATTCACCGTAATAGCCATTGTGTCCTCCTCATCTCTGCGCGGCCCGTGCCGCGTACCTATAGCCGAAATCGCGGTATATGTCCTTTGAGTCTCTTATCCCTCATCTGCCCCAAGCGGCTCGAGCTCGCGAATCACGCGCGCCGGCACACCAGCGACGACACAGTTGTCCGGCACATCACGCGTGACTACGGCACCCGCGCCTACCACCACATTGCTGCCGATGGTGACGCCCGGCACCACAATGACGCCGCCGCCAATCCACACGTCGCTGCCGATGGTGATGGGCTTGGTGGTGGTCACGAGCTTAAGCGTCCCGTCCGCGCCGCGCTTCCAGCGCTCACGGGCGTCCACCGCATGGCTGCCGCAGAAGAGCTTCACGTCGGGCGCAATCACCACGCGGTCGCCGATGGTCACGAGCGCGCTGTCTTGGATGGTGCAGTTGCCGTTGATGAAGACATCGTGGCCGATGCTCGTGTGCTTACCGTAGAGAACGCTTGCGGGCGATTGCACGGTCACGTTATCGCCGCAGCTGCCGAGCATGTCACGTAGAATCTCGCCGCGCCGCGCCGGCTCTTTTCCAGCGTTGTAGGCGACGAGCAGCTCTCGCGTACGGGCGAGCATGCTCTGGATTTCTGGATCCGTGTAGTCGTACTCAAGCCCTGCCAGCAGTTTCTCGTGTTCAGTCATCACGAATCCCTCCCGAAGCTAGATCTTCCTTGTCTGTAATTTACGCTACGCTACGTTACTTGTAAAGTAGTTTTTCTACTTTGATTATCTTATTTGCTCTTTTGAGATACTTCTGATACTATCTTGGCGAAAAGATACGTTCATACGGAGGCACCGACCGCATATGGCAGAATTCGTCCGAGCGCGCAGCGACGAGCAGAAAGAACAGCGCCTGTCAGAAATCAAGCAGGTTACCCGCGATCTTTTTAGCGAGCTTTCCTATCACGAGATAACGCTCGCCGCCATCGCCGAGCGCCTCGGTTGGTCGCGCGCCGCACTCTATAAATACGTTACGTCCAAAGAGGACATCTTCCTCGAGCTCACGAACGATGCCATGGAGGCGTACCAAAACGACCTGCTCACGGTCTATCCGGCAGGCTCCACGTTCTCGCCCACCGTGCTCGCAGAGGTCTGGTGCGAGCAGGTGGTTGCCCACCGCGATTACTTCCGCTACGGCGACCTTCTCATGACCATCATCGAGACCAACTGCACGCTCGAGCGCCTCGCCGCCTTCAAGGCACGCTACTACGCAGGTCAAGACGCGCTCTCTGCGCGCTTTGCCGAGAACCTCGGCTGCGAGCCCGCCCGCATGGCACAGATGCTCTACGCCGTGTACTGCCATGCCGTGGGCATCGCCGGCTGGTGTCAGGAGAGCCCCCGCGTGGCGGAGGCCATCGAGCTTGCCGGGCTTGAGCGACGCACGGTGGACTTCCGGGGCGAGATGCGCGATTTCATAGGGATGTGCCTTACCCACTACACGGCCTAATCCCCTGTTCTTCGGGTAGCGCGCGATGGCCGCGCGACGCTACCCGCTGCCATAACAATCTATACCGCCATGCAGGAACCCTGCGGTTCCCGCACCCTTCCGTCATACCGAAAGGAAGCGTTATGACCGACTACGCACCAACCGCCTGCACCCATACGTTCAATCCCGCCACGACCGTCATCACCAACGAGCGCGGGCAGGCTGTGCCCACCGGCACCGTGCCCGTCGACGCCTGCGCCTTCGGCCCGCAAGAAGCGACCACCGTCACCTGGCTCGGCGGCGCGGGGCTCCTCATCAACGCCCGCGGCACGCGCATCATGATTGACCCTGTGCTCGAGGGGTTCGACATGCCGGTGGTCTTTGAGGCGCCCATCGCCCCGGCAGACGTCCCCGCGCTCGACGCGGTGCTTCTCACCCATATCGATAACGACCACTTCAGCCGTCCCACCTGCCACGACGTCGCCGGCGTGTGCCCGGCCTACCATGCGCCGCAGTACGTGGCAGAGGTGGCGCGCGAGGAGGGGCTTCCCGGCATCGGCCACAATATCGACGAGACGTTCACCGTGGGCAGCATGACCTGCTACCTCACCCCGGCGTGGCACAACTGGCAAAACGACTCTAAGAAGTGGGCATACCGCGAGTGGAAGCGCGAGGACTACTGCGGTTACTGGCTGGACACGCCGGACGGTACCATCTGGCTGCCAGGCGACTCCAAACTCCTGCCCGAGCATCTAGAGATGTCCGAGCCCAAGATGATCCTGCTCGACTTCTCGGACAACGAGTGGCACATCACCTTCGAGGGCGCGGTCAAGCTCGCAAACACCTATCCAAACGCGCAGCTCCTCTGCATCCACTGGGGCACGGTGGACGCGCCCGACTGGTCAACCTTCAATGGTGACCCGCGTGCTCTGGCCGCCGCTGTCGCGAACCCCGAGCGCGTGCTCGCGCCGCTTCCCGGTGAGGCGGTGACCCTGTAATGAAGACGCTTTACCTTACGCGTCACGGCGAGACCATGTTCAACCGCCAGCACCGCATCCAAGGCTGGTGCGACTCGCCTCTCACCGAGCATGGACGCGATCAGGCGCGCGAGATGGGCGCAATCCTGCGCGAGCGCGACGTGAATCCCGATGCGGCCTTTTGCTCGACAGCCGAGCGCGCCGGCGACACGCTCGAGCTTCTGCTTGGTGCGCTCAATCCCGCACAGCACCTAAGCTACACACGCCTGAAAGGCCTGCGTGAAATGTTTTATGGCGACCTCGAAGCACAGCAGGATTTTCTTGCCGAGAACGATCCCGAGGCATGCCGGACCTACTACCTGCAGTTTGGCGGCGAGTCGTCCGATGCGGTACGCGACCGCATGGTGGCAACGCTCACCGATATCATGCGCGCACCCGGACACGACTGCGTGCTCGCCGTGGGACACGGCGGCGCCAACTTCAACTTCCTGCGAGCTGTGACCGACCCCATGCCCATCCTCAACGCAGGCTGGGGCAATCTCACCACCTGCGTCTACACCTTTGACGAGGCACGGGCCGACGAGCTGCCCGATGGGCAGGGCGCCGGCCCGTGGAACCTGGTTGAGGTTATACGTTTGCCTAAATAGCGCAATTTGCGCCGGCACGCTTATGCGTCGGCGCCCGCCTCCACCTCATCTTCCTCATGCGGGAGCAGGAAGTTTGCCACCACCGCCACCACAAAGGCAATGGCGATGCAGTTGCTACCAAAGATGGACTGCACAATGGGCGGAAACGCCACAAAGATGCCCTGCACCTGCGTAAAGCCAATACCGGCAGAGAGCGCGAGCGCCGCAATGGTGATGTTTCGCTGCGTAAAGCCCGCCTCGGCAATCATCTGAGCACCCGAGAGCACGATGTTGCCAAACATCATGACCGTGCAACCGCCAAGCACCGCCTCGGGAAGCGAGTTGAAAACCGCCGCCACCGCGGGCACAAAAGCCGCGAGGATAAGAATCGCGCCGCCGCAGGCAATGACGCGGCGGTTGACAACGCGCGTCATGGCAACAAGACCGACGTTCTGCGCAAACGAGGTGATGGGAAGGCAGCCGAAAAGGCCCGCGACCGAGGAGACAACGCCGTCCGCCGTGATGGCACCCGACATCTCGCGGTCGGTGGGCGTACGGTCAAAACCCACCTTGGTGAGCGCGGTGGTGTTACCCATGACCTCGACGGAACTCACGAGATAGAGCAGCCCGAGCGAGATAATCGCGCCAAGGTCAAACTCCGGCGCAAAGGGCATGAACTGCGGGATAGAGACGGGCGCGAGCCCCGAGAACGCGCTCAGGTCAACCTTGCCGAGCACAAGCGCTACCACGTAGCCCACCACAAGACCAAAGAGGACCGAGAGCTGCTTTTTGGTTCCCTTGGCGAGGCACTGGAAGGCAAGGCAGCTCACGAGCGAGATGGTCGCGAGCAAAAGGTTCTGCCAACTGCCAAAGTCCTCGGCACCCGATCCGCCGCCAAACGATTCCGCGCCCACCGAGAGCAGCGAGAAACCAATGGAGGTCACCACCACGGCCGATACGATCGGCGGCACAAAGCGACGCCAGTAGCGCACCGTGAGGCCGAGCGCGCCCTCAATAAGGCCGCCGACAATGATGGCACCGACCGCGATGTTATACCCCTGGGCGGCGACAATGGCAACGACCGCCGAGACGTACGTGAAGCTAATGCCTGTCACAATGGGCAGCGCGCCGCCCACGCGCCACAGGGGAAAGAGCTGGACCATCGTACCGAGGCCCGCCATAAGCAAGGCGTTTTGGATGAGCGCCGCAGACTGCGACGCATCCATACCGGCTGCCGCCGCAACGATGAAGATGGGCGCGAGGTTTGCCACAAACATGGCGAGCACATGCTGGAGGCCATACGGGAAACCCTGCGCTATCGATATTTTGGCGTAGAAGTCACCGAGTGCCGACGCCATGCTGGCAGCGCCGTCTGCACTGGCCGCCGCGCCGTTGGGGCGCTTGTCCTCGGCCGCCATTAGCGGAACTCGATTTCGCCGGTCGCGGGATCCATCGCATCGACAATGGCAAGCGACTGCAGGTCATAGCCACGCTCGCGCAGACTCGCGCCGCCGTCCTGGAAGCCCTTTTCGATGGCGATGCCAATGCCCTCAACAACCGCACCGGCAGCTTCGCAGATCTCAATGAGGCCGTTCAGGGCGCAGCCGTTGGCGAGGAAGTCATCAACAAGCAGCACGTGCTCGCCGGCGTTCAGGAACTTCTTGGCCACGATCACGTGGAAGTCCTTCTGCTTGGTGAACGAGTGGATGGAGGTCGCGTACTGCTCGCCATCGAGATTGATGGACTGATACTTCTTGGCAAATACCACGGGAACGTTATTGAAGTGGCGCGCTGCCACACAGGCGATGCCAATACCCGACGCCTCGATGGTCAAGATCTTGTCGACGGGCTTGCCGGCAAAAAGACGCGCCCACTCCTCGCCCATGCGATCAAACAGCGCAACATCGCACTGGTGGTTGAGAAACGCGTCGACCTTAAGGACGTTGCCCTCCTTAACGGTGCCAAAGCGGCGAATGTACTCCTCGAGCTCCTTCATGCAACCTCTTCTCGTCGGCGCCCGGCACGAGTGACAGGCGCGTTGTCCCTGCTGTGATTATACGTGCCCCTACCCTGATGAAACAGCGTTTCGTGCATTTGGGCTATAGTTCGAAGCTGAGCATTCAGTACCATGGTTTTGTTCAAACCGCGCCACATCGAAGCGGCAACGAAGGGACTCTATGGAACTCCGCCATCTGCAGTACTTCCTCATGGTCGCCCGCGAGGGGACCATCTCCGGCGCGGCGCATGCGCTCCATCTATCCCAGCCCTCGCTCTCGCGCCAGATGCAGGACCTGGAACAGGAGCTCGGCCTCAAGCTCTTTGACCGTGGCAGCCGTCGCATCGAGCTCACCGCGGCGGGCATGCGTTTGCGTCGGCGCGCGGAGGAGATTGTCGACCTGGTGGGGCGCACGGAGGCGGAGCTGCGCGTATCAGCCGAGACGCTCACGGGCGAGGTGCGCATCGGTTGCGGCGAAACGCCGGCGGTAAGGCTTATCGCCAACGTGATCGCCGAGATGCAAGACGACTATCCGCTGGTGCGCTTTGCCCTGCACAGCGGCAACGCCGAGGACGTGCGCGAGCGGCTCGACAATGGCCTTATCGACTTTGGCCTCTTTGTGGGCCAGGTCGACCTCACGCGCTACGAGAGCATCGAGCTGCCCGCGCGCGACCGTTGGGGCGTTATCATGCGGCGTGACGACGCTCTGAGCCGCAAGGAGTCCGTGCAGGCGAGCGACCTTGCGGGTCTTCCGCTCATCCTTTCTGCCCAAGGCGGTGACGAGCTGGCGCCGTGGTTCCACCGCGACCTCGCAGAACTCGACGTTGTTGCCACGTACAACCTGCTCTACAACGCTGCGGCACTCGCCGAGGCGCGCGTGGGATACGTGGTGTGCCTTGAGGGGATCGTCGAGGCTTCGCTCGCCACCGACCTTGCTTTCCGCCCGCTGGAGCCCGAGGTCACCGCTGGCGTTGCCATCGCCTGGAAGCGCTACCAGGAACTGTCGCCCGCGGCCGAGGCGTTTCGCCAGACCATAAGCGAACTTTGGGGCAATTGATATTAAGTCAAAGGCAAACGCTATCGTTTAGTCGTCAATATGCTCTAGTATCCACGACTTTACGCGAGGATAATCTTCAGTTGCCGTCTTATACACCGTTTCAAAATGAAGCGTGTAATACCCATGGGCATATACATCGCGCGTTCGTGCGGCATACTTCAATTCGCTACCAGGATAGGCTTGATAGAAATCATCCGAGAGATGCTTCGCAAGCTCGCCGATATTGATTGATGCCATTGCTGCAGCACGTTTTATTGTCTCGTCATTCAATAAAAGCCGAGTCGTCCACGCCTAGCAACAAGTTTTCGAGAAAACTAATTTCATCGAGTATCTTCTCGAGGATATGTCGATCAGGCTGCTTCATACAGCGGCACCTTCTCGCATATATCCAAAAGCGACCCATGGGGAAGAGGGTCTTGAACCATATCGACATCAGTGGCTAGATGGGCCTCCATGGCCTCGAGGGCACGGGCAAGCGTGAAAAAGCTAACAACGGGATCTATGAATTCGACAAGGAGGTCGACATCCGACTCGTCGGACGCAGTTCCTCGAGCATAGCTACCAAATAACTTCACGCTTTTAATCTTCTCGTTATGGGCGGCGGCCGAATTGTATTCCAATACCGCCGCCTTAACGGCGTTACGAATCTCGTCAATGGTGTAGCACACGGCAACCTCCCCTCCCTTGATGGGAGTATTGTACCCGCATCTGCATTTAGTTGGCATCGCAGCACATAGAAGCCCAAACCGCACGTACGGAAACGAATCATGCAATATTCGAGGTAGTGAACCCCAAAACACGCGATTCGGCGCCCTTCCCGCTCTCGGGTTCACTACCTCGATTATTGCAGGCCCTCTACCTGCACTTCCTCCGAGGGCGCATCCCCGGGTTCACTACCCGGGTTCACTACCTCAATTCTTGCAAAAAACTCGGTGGCAGATGGCCACCGCAGCGAGCCGAGCAGCGAGCCGTGCGCCCGGGCCGCGGGCGATAACGTCTGCAACGCGGTGGCGGGCACCCAAAGCGAACCGGGCAAGGCACGCGGCACGGGCCCGCAAACGCATACACCCCGCTCCGCACAAGCAGGCGAAGCGGGATGCTCTTGAAACCAAAGTGGCACGCCGGCAAGCGGCGTGGTTCTCTGCGCGGCTCTTACTGAGCGGCGAGGTTGATGCCCATTGCCCAACCCCAACGGGGGGCGACGGTATCGCCGTAGTAGTTGCACCACGTATCGAGGTTGGTGGTGGCGATGCGGCCGATGTTCTCCATGATGCGATTATCGCCAATGTAGATGCCCACGTGACCCCAAATGCGACCGGCGTAGTTCTTGCTGTACGTCGACACGGCAACAATCATGCCCACCTGCAGCTGGGCCTTGTTGGAGTACGTGCAGTAGCGCGCATACATGTCGTTGGCGTTGCCACCGATGTAGCCGTAGCCCGCACGCTGGAACACGCGCGAAACCCATGCCGCGCAATAGTTGGCGCCGGGGGACGGCGTAGCGTAGCAGGAGTCGACGATACGGCGCTGTGCCGAGCTGGCAGCGTTGTAGTCCTGGCCGCTACCCGCCTGCGGGATGTAGCCACCGCCGCCGCTGCTTCCGCCACCGCTCGACGAACCCTGCTGGGCGGCGAGTTCCGCCTGGCGACGGGCCTCCTCGGCAGCACGAGCCTCGGCCTCGGCCGCAGCGACAATTTCGGCGTCGCGCTGGGCCACAAGCTGCTGCACCTCGCCAGAAAGACCGCTCAGCACCTCTTGGACCTCGTCCTGCTTCGCTTGCATGCTCGCAAGCTGCTGCGTCTGCTGGTCACGCAACTCCTCGAGGTCGGCCTTCTGGCCCTCGAGCTCGGTCTTCTTCTCCTCGAGCTCGGCCCGGATCGCGTTGATCTCCTTGATGGCCTCGCGGTCAGCCGCGTTGATCTTATCGATGTAGTAGATGTTGGAGAGCAGCTCATCGAACGACTCGGACGAGAACAGCAGCGCGAGCGCGTCGTTGCCGCCGTTCTTGTAGCTCGACGCCACGCGATCGGAAAGCTCGCCCTGCTTCCCCTCGAGCTCCTCTTGCTTCTTGTCGATCTCTGCCTGCGTGTCGTCGATCTGGAGCTGGACGTCCTCGATCTTGTCGAGCGTCTGCCCCTGCTGAACGGTGAGCGCCTGGAACTGCGAGGCAATCTCGTTCAGCTGGGCTTGCACGGCGTCGTACTCCGCCTGCGCCTCCGCAAGGGCGTCAAGCGTCTCCTGCGTGGCCTCGGCTGCACCCGCCGCACGCGGCAGGCCGAACAGCACCGCGGCACCGGCAAGGCCCAAAAGGCCCTTGAAGGCGGTGCGACGAGAGACCTGGTCCTGATAGGCAATGCTCAGGAAGGCGTTGGTGAGGTCGGTTTGCTTCTGCGCATCCGTAAGCGCGTCTTCTGTGCGTTGTGACATATGTGCTCCGTTAGTAATGTGTGTATATGTCGCCGAACGTAGACTTAAGGATAGCGTACTTTGCGGGCATCCGTTCTATTTACACAGACGTGTTTGTGTTGCGAATTGTTCACTTCTGCAGCATAGGGTGTCATTTCGGCATCAAAACAGACCAAGTTGCACGAAGGCGTGTCCGTTGTCGTAACCTTTGCCCCTGCGGCGTTTACGGCGTGTTGCCTGCGCTATACTCGGTGGGACCATCAGCGGAAGGAGACCGCATGTCCAGCACGCTTACCCCCAATCAGACCTGCGTCCTTGTAACCGGTGGCGCCGGGTTTATCGGCTCGCACACCGTCGTCGAACTTCTCGAGCAGGGATATAAGGTCGTCATTGTGGATGACCTGTCCAACTCGAGCGCCGTTGCCGTCGAGCGCATCAAGCGCATCGTGGGCGACGAGGCGGCGGCCAACCTCACCTTCTACGAGGCAGACGTCAACGACCGCGAGGCACTCGAGCGCATCTTTAGCGCGCACCAGATCGACCGCGTCATCCATTTTGCCGGCTACAAAGCCGTGGGCGAGAGCGTCTCGAAGCCGATCGAGTACTACGCCAACAACATTGGCAATACGCTTACGCTCGTGGACGTCATGCGCGCGCATGGCTGCAAGTCCATCATCTTCTCCAGCTCGGCCACCGTCTACGGCGACCCGGACAGCCTGCCGCTTACCGAGGCGGCGCCCAAGAAGCCCGCGACCAACCCCTACGGCTGGACAAAGTGGATGATCGAGCAGATTTTGACCGACCTTCACACCGCAGACCCGGAGTGGGACGTCGTGCTGCTGCGCTACTTCAACCCCATCGGCGCGCATCCCTCGGGCCTCATTGGCGAGGACCCCAAGGGCATCCCCAACAACCTCGTGCCCTACGTGGCGCAGACCGCCATCGGCAAGCGCGACGCCGTGCACGTCTTTGGCGGCGACTACGACACCCCCGATGGCACTGGCGTGCGTGACTACATCCACGTGGTCGACCTCGCGCTCGGCCATGTGGCGGCGCTTGCCTGGATGAACGGTAAGACCGGCGTGGAGGTCTTCAACCTCGGCACCGGCACGGGTACCTCGGTGCTCGAAATCATCCGCGCGTTTTCCGCCGCCTGCGGACACGAGATCCCCTATGTGATCGAGGCGCGCCGCCCCGGCGACGTGACCGCCAACTACGCCGACTGCGCCAAGGCGCGCGAGCTCATGGGCTGGGAGGCCAAGTACAACATCGACGACATGTGCCGCGATTCGTGGAACTGGCAGTCCAAGAACCCCGACGGTTACGCCACGCCCGAGGCGTAACGAACACCGCCGCGGCCAAGGCATAACCGCAGCGCCACACACGATAGCAACCACCGCGGGGCGAACTCCTTTTGGGGCTCGCCCCGCCTCAGAAGAAGGGCCCGCCATGGCAGAGAAAAATCCACGCAGCACCGCAGATGGCACACGCTTTGTTGCCTACCTGACCGAGAAGCTGCCACTTGTGGAGCAAGCACTTGCCGAGACCGTGGCACGCCCCCTGACCGACCTGCCGCAGGAGCGCGACCTCACGCGCTACCTCTACGAGCCGCTCGAGCGCTTCACCGCATCCGGCGGCAAGCGCGTGCGCCCCGTGCTCGCCCTGCTTGGGGCCGAAGCCGTGGGCGGCGAGGGCGCGCGCGCCCTCTCCCCCGCCGTTGCCATCGAGCTTTTCCAGAGCGCCGCGCTCATCCACGACGACATCGCCGACGAGGGAGAACTCCGCCGCGGCGAGCCGTGCCTGCACGTGAGCGAGGGCACCGGCATCGCCATCAACGCGGGCGACCTTGCGCTCACCCGTGTGTTTGAGATTGTGCTTGCCGATGGGGGACTCGAGCCCGCGCGGCGCCTGCGCGTGCTCGACGAGCTCGCCCGTATGGAGCGCCACACGCTCGAGGGTCAGGCCCTCGACCTTGGCTGGGTGCGCGACGCGCGCTGGGACATCTCGAGCGCAGACTACTTCTACATGGTGGACAGCAAGACCGCGTGGTACACCGCCGCGAGCCCGCTTCTCATTGGCGCCATCGCCGGTGGGGCGGACGACGCCCGCGCACGCCGCCTCATTGAGGTGGGCACGCCCGCGGGCATTGTCTTCCAGGTGCAAGACGACCTCTTGAACCTTGTGGGCGACGCCGATGCCCAGGGCAAGGACTTCCGCTCCGACATCACCGAGGGAAAGCGTACCCTCGCCGTGGTAACCGCGCTCGAGAATCTCGAGGGCGCACCTCGCGAGGAGCTGGTGGGGCTTTTGCGCGCCAAGACGAGCGACCCGGCAGACCTCGCGCGCGCCGTGGAGCTCATCGAGGCCGGCGGCGGCATCACAACCTGCCGCGACGTAGCGCGCAAAAACGCCGAGCGTGCCATCGCGGCCGCGCACTCCCTTGCCGATGAGGGCGTTATCGCGCATCCTGCGGCCGAGGTGCTCGAGTCGATGGTCCACTTCTTTATGGAGCGCAACAAATAGCCGACGAGCCGGCGCGCCGCAGCAAAAAGAGACGAGAGGCGCTACACTCGCCCACGCGCCTCGAGGCGCTTGTACGCGATGCCACCCGCCACAATCAGCATGCCCGCTACCACTACGGCAACCGCCGCCAAGACATAGTTGCCGTCCCCAAAGGCAGAAGCCGCTATGGTCGAGGTCACGATGGAGGGAATGCGCCCCGCCGTGGCAATAGCGAGCACCGCCGCAAAGCGCATGCGCGTGAGACCAGCAAAGTACGTGAGAAAATCCTTGGGCGTTCCCGGAATGAGAAAGACGATGAGCATGATGAGCTCGAGCTTGCGTGCGTCTCTGATCCATCCGTACCGCTCGAGTTGACTGCGGTCAAAAAAGAGCCCCACCACGCGCCAGCCCCATGCGCGCACCGCGAAGTAGATGACGCTGGATGCCACGGTGCTCGCGATCAGACACAAGATGGTACCCTCGACAAACCCAAATGCGTAGCCACTCGCCAGCTCTACAGGCTCTCCCGGTAAAAACGCCAGCAATACCTGCAGGATATTCACTCCAACGATGGCCAGGCGCGACAGCACGGGATGCTCCGCCACATACGCGCGCACCGCGTCCGCATCGGCAAGCCACGCGTAAACCGCCGGAAGATACTCCCAGCAAGCAATGAGCACGCCCACGAGCGCCACTATGCCGGCAGCGATAACCAGCGCACGCTTGCGCCGCAGCGTGGATTCTCCAGAGAGACCCTTGATGTCCAACGTCGCCTCTTCTCCCATGTGGGATCGGCCTCCTTCCGCTTGGCGGGCACGACACAGTACGCCCCTGCACACGCCGTTACACGGCATGCGACTTCTCGCCTTAGAGTGTAGAAAGGGGCCGATAAACGGAACTTGAAGGCACGGTTAAGGTTTTGCTAACTCCACGGCAAAGGTCACGTGGACGAGCGCCCCGCCCGACGTGTCATTTGCAAGCTCAAGGGACCCGCCGTGCAACCGCGCAAGCATCGAAGCAACCGTGAGTCCCAGACCAAAGTGCTCCGCAGACTTCTGCTCGCTAAAGAACGACTCGCAGCCGCGTCTGAGCGCCTCAGCGCTAAATCCCGGGCCATCATCGGTGACCGTCAGATCAAGCACGGCAGGCAGAGCCCCTTCCGCCTCGTCTGGAGCAGACGCCTTCTCGCCGTCCGTCTCGCACCGGCGGCGCAGGCAGACGGCCAGCGACACACGCTGCCGGGCAAACCGGCACGCGTTCGACATCACGTTGCCCAGAACTTCCTCGACAAGCGACGCGTCCACGCAAAGCTCTGCAGCGCCGGTGGAACCGCACACATCGGCAAGCTCGTTGCGCACCGCCACGTGGCAGGCAATTCCCGCCTCGGACGCCAGCGTACGCGCGGTGCGGCCCAAATCGCCGGCAAGTACCGAGAAAGCAACCAAGCCGCGCTCCACCTCGCGATCTTCCAGCTTGGTTATCCCCGTCATGGCTTGAGCATAGGATTGAAGGCGCTCGACTTGCCCTTGCAAGGTCGCGATATGCGGCGACGGCTCTTTGCCCTCCATCATCTCGAGCGTACCCTTGAGCACCGTCACCGGCGTGCGGAGATCGTGCGCAAAGGCAGCGTTTAGGCGCCTACGCTCCTCTGCCGTCTCAAACAGCTCGCGCTGGGCCTCCTCAAGAGACGCGCGCATACGTTCAAAAGCAGAGGCCAGACCTGCAAACTCCCTGCCCGCTACCGCACCGAACGTAAAATCCAAATCCTGCGCGGCGATACGCTCCGCCGCGTGATGGAGCGACCCCAACGGCTCGGCAAGACGAACCCGACAAAACTGCCTGAAGAACACCGTTGCAAGAATGCCCAGGACAGCAAAGGGCGCTAGCCCTGCCGCGATGCGCAGGGCGAACATGAGCGTGGTCTCGGTACTCGTCTGCGCCTGTGACACGTAATAGCCGATGTTCGAGGTAAGGATCTCATCGTTCGCCGCGCCAAGCTGCTCTATCGCGCCCCCCAGTTCACCTGCAGCGGACAGTCGCTCGCGTCGCTCGCGCTCGTCGTAACGCGCAAGCTCGTCCGCCGCGATGGGCTCAGGGTCGTAGGGATTCCCTCCCGCCTCAACATAGTCCGCCTCGGTATAGTTGCCGCCCCAATCGTAGAGTTTGAGGCCAGCGTCAGAGGAAACCCGCTCGAGCGTCGCGTACACGATCGGCCGCTCGGTCGAAGCATTGATAACCTGCGGAGATTCTTTATCCGTCTCTGTGCTCGCACGCCCGATGCCGTCGTGCATCCCCACATACAACATGCGCTCGCCCGTCCCGCTGCCCAGATCGACGGAGACCGCAGGAACAAGCTCATTCGATGCCTTGTCATAGATGTACGGACCACTGTCCACCTCGGTGCGGCCCTCGTTCTCCATACGGTCCAGGTAGCGATATCCCTCGAGGCACGCCACCATGAGCGCTACCGAAATCACGCCAGAAAGCACCAGGCAGATTGCCGTGTAACAGGCAAACGACCGCATAAGGGGAAGATTGCGCCACCACGCAGACAAACGCGTCCGCAGCGCGCCGGGAGTGCCGTTTCCAGAAGCGGCCTCATAACGGCGCCCGCCCACGGTGCATGCCTTGTCCCTTTTCTCGCTCATCGTGCCTCCCATTTGTACCCGACACCCCACACCGTCGCTATGGGATCTTGCGCACATCCCGCATCGGCAAACTTGCGCCGGATGCGCCTCACATGCTCACGCACAATGCCGGGGTCGCCCTCGGCGTCCCAATCCCACACCTGCTCGTAAATCTGCTGGCGGTCATACACGCGTCCCGGGTTCTTGGAGAGCATCGCCACGATGTCAAACTCCGTCCGCGTGAGGTCGAGCGCAACGGCGGCCTCGTCCGGCCGTTCGACCGAAACCGCGCGCCGCCCGTAATCGACAGTGATCTTTGAGAACATGCGCACGCTCTCCGTCGTGGCAGGCCGACGCGCCTCTCGGGCAAGATGGGCGCGAACGCGACCGCCCAACACGGCGAGCGAGAAGGGCTTGAGCACATAGTCGTCCGCCCCTGCGGCGAACCCGTCGAGCTGGTCGGCGTCTTCCACGCGTGCCGTCAGAAAGATGATGGGGCAGCTCAGATGCTCCCGAATCTTTCGGCAGAGCGCAAACCCATCCATACCCGGCATATTCACGTCGAGCAGCGCCAGATCGATTGCTCGCTGCGAACCGTTGCCCCCAGCAAGTGCAGCGTTGACTGCCTCCAGCGCTTCACGAGCGCTCGTGGCACAAACGCACCGATATCCCTCGCCCTCAAAAAACGCGCCCAGCATGCGAACAATATCCGGTTCGTCGTCCACAATTAGCAGGCGCGCGCCCTCGTCCATACCGGCCTCCGATCGGTTGCTCCCGTCGATTGTATTCTGGCAGGCTTTTGTCGAGTTTTTTCCTACAGCCGTCTTGCCGTGGAATCTTTCTTGAAGCGACCCCCTATAGCCGGCTCCGCCAGCATGAGTGACCCCGAATTGCTAGACTAATAGCCAGTTATGCCGTTTTTCGCTCGCATCGTGCTGCGCGAGGCGGGCGCTTCGATACGAAGAGGTTGTCCATGGAACCGATTACGCGTGGTATGCAGGGTCCCGCCGTAGAGGACGTCCAGACCCGTCTTGCCGCCCTCGGGTTTACGCTCGACGCGGGCGAGGTGGCCGAGCACAGCTTTGGCCCCACAACTGAGGAGGCGGTACGTTCGTTCCGCGTCCAGCAGGGTCTTGCTGCTGAGGGTGCCGTCGACCTTGCTTGCTGGAGCAAGCTCGTGGATGCCTCCTATCGCCTGGGCGATCGCACCCTCTACCTCCGCCTCCCCAATTTCCACGGCGCGGACGTGCAGACGCTGCAAAACGCGCTCAACGCCCTCGGCTTCTCGTGCGGAGAGGCGGACGGTTACTTTGGCCCGCATACGGAAGCTGCCCTGCAACAGTTCCAAGAGAACGTTGGCCTTTTTGCCGACGGCATGGCCTTCCAGGATACGTTTAGTTACATCAAGCGCCTGCATCACGTGTGGGGCGGCAAGCCCTCGGTAAGCGAGTCCGAGGTCCGCACCGGCTTTGCGCGCGCTGCAAGCGTGCTTGAGCGCTACCGCATCGCCGTTATTGGCGACGACCCCATCTCGCGCAACGTTGCCTCGCGCATGTGGAATATCGCCTCTGCCACAACCGAGGGCAGCGGTTTCACGCTTTGCGACGACGCCGCTCCCGAGGACGCAGACCTCATTCTCGAGGTCGCGTCTACCGAGCTTCCCGAGGACGCCGAGCCGCGCGCGACCATTGACCTCTCCAACTGCGCGAACCTTTCGCAGCGTCTGCGCACCGCGTTTGCCGCTGCGGAGAAGGCGCCCGCGCGCATTCGCATCGAGCTTACCGGCATGACGCGCATCGGCTCGTTTACCACCAGCGACGCGCAGGCGCTCGCCGTGCAGCTGCTCGACGGCGTTTGCGATGCACTGAGCAATTAGGTACACTGTCTGACGCGCGCCGCATACGGTTAGCGCAGCATAGTGGGGCATCGTCCAGCGGCAGGACCCCGGTTTTTGGTGCCGGTTACGGGGGTTCGAATCCCTCTGCCCCAGCCACGCACAATGAAGCCCGCCCCTCATGGGGCGGGCTTTCTGTGTCAGGCGACCGTTTCCTGATCCGTAGCATGCCTTAGGCGTTCGCATTCGCCACTTTGGTCAAATTACCCCGCGAGAGAGCAGTTGCTCGTATTCCATTAGTCCATTCCGCACGCCATGCAGAGCCAATTCGGTAGCTTCTGTATCCCCGCTCACGCCAAAAGCTGAATATGGGCCGAGCCCGAGCGCTTCGCGCTCCCCTTGCGGCAGTACAAAATGCCCCCTCACAACCCAATTTGACCAAACTGCTCCAATGGAACAGGGACGGTACCAGCGATACCGCCAGAACCGTCCCTTCACTCGAGAGCATCCTAATAGTTCTCAAGAAACCATGGCGCTACGCGCGGGCGCTGGCACCCTCTGCGGGAGCGTCCGCCGCGTCGGGACGCGCGCAATGGGCGCGACCGAGCTCGGTCCACTCGGGCTCCTCGTCGGGAAGCGAGCCCGCTTCCTTGGTGAAGAACTCCTTCAGGCAGTTGTACGCCACGATTACGCCAAGGACCATCAGCAGAATCGCAAACACGAGCTGCAGGCCGGACGTTGCGATAACCGCAACGCCGCTCGTCTGGAGCGCGGTGATGCAGCCGAGCGTGGACTGCACGAGCGACGTAAACGTGGAGCACAGCAGAAAGACCACGGGCACGTAGAGCATGAAGCCGCGACGGCCAGTGCACTTGCAGAACACCGCGAGCGTGATCATGGTCATGCCACCGAGAAGCTGGTTGGAAGCACCAAAGAGCGGCCAGATGTTGGTGTAGCCGCCAAAGGCGAGCGCGAGGCCAAGGGCGAGCGTGAGCACGGTGGCGACCCAGGTGTTAGAAAGGACCTTGGCGGCGCCGGTAAGCTCGGCCTGCTCATCCTCAAGCGCGTCGTTGCTCTTGGCAAAGAACTCCTGGAAGGAGAGGCGGCCGATACGCGCGACGGCATCAACCGAGGTAAGGGCGAGTGCAGAGACGCACATGGTCATAAAGACCGTGGCGAGCGTCGAGTCGACCCCAAAGGCGGTCATACCGCGGGCGACGCCCTGGCTGAAGATCTGGAACGGAGTGCCCACCTGCGCTCCACCCGCACCGGAGGTGTTCATGGTCGTGAACATGATAGCGGCAAACACGATGGCGAGCACGCCCACAAAGGACTCGAGCACCATGGCGCCGTAGCCCACCACGACCATATCCTGCTCCTTCTCCACCTGCTTGGAGGAGGTATTGGTGGAGACAAGGCTGTGGAAGCCCGAGAGCGCGCCGCAGGCAACAGACACAAACAGCAGCGGGAACACGTAGCTGCCACCCTCGGCGAGCGCGCCAAAATCGGCGACCATCGGGGCAGTCATCTCGGCATTGCCACCGAGCGCGAGCACAAAGATGCCCACCACGGCGCAACCGATCATGACGAGCATCATGATGCTCGTGAGGTAGTCGCGCGGCTGCTTGAGCACCTGGATGGGCATGGCCGCCGCAAAGAGCAGGTACACCGTGATAACCGCGAACCAACCCATCTTATCGAGGTAGACCGGGAACTGCATACCGACGGCAAACATGGCCACAAAGAGCACGACGCCCACCGCAAGCTCACGCCAGCCGGTGAGGTTGAAACGGCGGCACACCCAGCCAAAGGCAATGGCAACAAAGGTGAAGAGGATCGAGATGGTGCCCGCCGTACCGCCAAAGTACGAGGCGGCCGTGTCGACGGCGCCCGAGGCGTCAGTCACCGTCATGAAGGTGCCCGCAACCATATCGACAAAAGCAGCGATCACGATGATGGTGAAAAGCCAGCTGAAGAGCAAGAAGAGCTTGCGGCCGGTGCGACCGATGTACTTCTCAATCAACTGGGCAAGGGACTTGCCGTTGTTCTTCACGCTTGCGTACAGCGCGCCGAAGTCGTGCACCGCACCAAAGAAGATGCCGCCCACAAGCACCCACAGAAGCACCGGCAACCAGCCGAACATCATGGCGGCGATGGTGCCCGTGACAGGGCCCGCGCCGCAGATGGAGCTGAACTGATGCGAGAACACCGTGAAGCACGACGCGGGCGAGAAGTTCTTCCCGTCCTCCATGCGGCGCGCAGGGGTGAGCGCCTCGGCGTCCACGCCCCAGGTGCGGGCGAGCCAGCGCCCGTAGAGCAGATAGCCGACGGCGAGCACCACCGCCGCGGCAAGCACAACCAACAAACCGTTCATACGAAATGCCCCCTTCAGAACCATCGCAACGCAAACAAAACGCGGGGCCGTCGCATTCGGTCGACGGCCCCGCTCAGGACCGGTCCGCTTATGTAGCGCGGACCGGTATGGCACCTATCCGCGCTAGGCAATAATCTCAATAGCGATAGATAGATGACGTACGTTCATGTTGCGCGATCCTTTTGGTATCGGGTGCCGGCTCTGCGCCAGCACGTCTCGTTCCAACGAAAGGCAGTATCGCGCTTTAGTTTGATGGAGTCAACGCAGGGGCGTCGCATGTTACGAGCCTGTTGCGGATGTTTCGCCTTCGTTGCGTTCCCGGTTTTTGGCGCCGGGGACGCCGCGGGTGCGCTACTGGTCGTCCTTTGGGTTGAGCGGGTGTGCTTTGGGCGCGAGCGCCGCGCAGAACTTGGTCAGCGCGTCGCGCACCGCCACGACCGCCGGATCATCGGTATGGTCCTCGGGATGGAGCGGCAGGTCGTTCTTAATGGCGTCGTAAACCAGGTTGATGTACTCCTTGGCGCCCGAGGACGATAGATGCGTGCCGTCGCCGTCAAAGAGGTCGTTGCGCCCCGCCGAGTAGCTATACCAGTCGATAACGCGCACGTTGGCATAACGCTCCGCCGCGCGGCCGATGGCGTCGTTGGTCGCCTGGACCCAGGGCTGAGGGCTGCGCGTGTTCACGAACACGGCAATGCGATCCTCCCCCACTGTCGCCATAAGGCCGTCGATTGCCTCGTCGGTCACCAGACCATTCGTGCCGAGGGCAAACACGGCAATCTTTCCAGCAAGGTTTTGCTGGACGTAGCTCGCATAGGACTCCGCGCCGGCCGAGAACTGGCGGCTCTTTGCCGCGTCGATGTGCCCATGCGGGAAGGTCGACTCAAAGTCGGGCACGGCGCGCAGCGACACGGAGTCGCCCACCATGACCACGTCGTAGGAGCCCTCCGGGAATCCGTCCTCGCCCGCAACGACCGCATCGGTGGAAGTATCTTCTGCCGCACCCTGATCGGAGGCGTCCGGCGCTGCCTCGGTGTCGCCATCTCCGGTGGTGTCTGCCGCATCGGCATCCGCCGCAGCATCCTCCTCGGTGTTGAGCACCGCCGCGCCCTCAGCGGAGAGCGCCGAGGTGTCCGGCACAAAGGCCAGGCCGCCCAAGGCGACGGCAAGCACGAGCGCCAGGGCGCCCGCGCGCACCGGATAGGCGCGCACGATACTCGCCGGCGTCGCACCCTCGGCACGCACACGGCGCAGGAAGGCGCCAAGGACGCCCTTGCGGAACGGCGTCTCGATAAAGCGATAGGAAATCTCTGCCGCCGCCACCACAACGAGCGCCTGAATGATGAGCATCCACCACGGGGTCTCGTTGATGTTGGAAACTGGGTTCATGAGCAGAAGCAACGGGTAGTGCCAGAGGTAAATGCTGTACGAGCGCTGGCCGAGCCACACAAGCGGCGGCAGCGAGAGCGCGCGGGCGACCATACCGCCCGGCTGGACGGCGGCGGCGATGACCATGAGGGTCAGCACGGTGGCGAGCAGCGTGCCGCCCTGGTACTGGAACGCGGTGTATCCGTTGGTGAAGAGCACCATGAGCACAAGGCCAGCGATACCGATGAGACCGATCACATCGAGCTGCCAGACCTTGTCGCCCTCGGCCACTCCCGCAGCGCCGCGGCGCGAGGGGCGCGATGCTGCGGCACCGTATGTGCTCGGGGTGGCCGCGTTAAGCGCGGCGAGTTCCTCGGGCGTGAGCGCCTCGGCATCGGCATCGTTTTCTGCAAGCGCCGGCAGGAAACGGTCAAGGCCGAGCACGCGCACCAGGCGCGCGGGGCGCATAGACCCCTCGGGAATAAACGCGAGCCAGGCACCCAACAGCAGCGAGAACGCGCGGGTATCGGTTCCGTAGTACAGACGGCTCGGGTCGGCCGCCGGATCATAGAGAAGCGTCATCGCCGCCGCCGAGACGATGGCAAGCACAAGCACAAAGCGGCGCGCCACGCGGTGACGGATGCCGACGCGCAGCATCACCAGAAGAACCGGCGGCCAGACGAGGTAGAACTGCTCCTCGATGGCGAGCGACCAGAAGTGCGTAAGCGGCGAGGGATCGCCGAGCGCGTTGAAGTACGAGACGTTGTTGAAGATCTGCCACCAGTTGTTGACGAACAAAAGCGACGGGATGATGTCCGGGCGCATCTTGGTGAGCATAACGTGGTTGAAGATGGTGCAGAGCACGATAGTGACAACCACAACGGTCACGATTGCCGGCAGCAAACGACGAATGCGGCGCAACCAGAAGCTCTTGAGGTCGATCTTGCCCGACTGGTCAAACTCCGCGATAAGAAGGCGCGTGATGAGGTAGCCGGACAGGACGAAGAACATCGTCACGCCAAGAAGGCCACCCTGCGCCCAAGGCAGATGCAGATGGTAGAGCACCACCGCGATGACGGCGAGCGTACGAATGCCATCGAGGGCGGGGATGTAGCGCATACGGCGCGGCGTGGACTCAGGCACCGCCGCTGCGGAAGCAGACGCGGCAGAAGGACGAGCACCGGCGCTGCGGGAAGCAACGCTCGCGCGGCGAGCGGAGCCGCTCTGGGAGGCAACAGGTCTTTGGCCGGCAACGGGGCGCCCCGCGCCCGCGCGGCGCTGCGATGCGCGCGAAGACGCGGACGGGCGACGACTCGAGCTGGGTTGAAATGAATAAGGCAACATAGGCAGCAGGTATATCCGTTTCTCAGACTCTACAGCCACCTACTGTAATACCTGCGCCCTGCCCGCGCGACCGAAGACCGCCCAATCGCACCCGTCTCAATCAAAAGCTCAGGAACAGGCCGCACTGCGCCTACTCCGGTACTAGAACCCCAGGAGCATGAGCGCAAACATGACCGCGGTGAGCACGGTGATGAGGGCGATGGTCGCCCACGTAAGGATGTTCCACACGCGCCCGTTGCGATACGTCCCCATGATGATCTTGTCACTCGCGATAAAGACCAAAAACACGAGCAGCACCGGCAGGAGCACACCATTGATGACCTGTGCCGACATCATAATCTCGAAGAGGTTCACACCGGGCAGGATGACGAGCAACGCCGCGCAGATGATGACGGCGGTGATGATGCCGCGGTAGACGGGCGCCTCATCCCAGCTGCGGTCGGCGCCGCGCTCCCAGCCAAAGGCCTCGCAGATAGCAGACGACGTCACGCCTGGCAGCACACAGGCTGCCAGAAAACTCGCCGCCACAAGACCGGCCGCAAAAAGCACCGTCGACCATGGGCCCACGATAGGCTCGAGGGCGAGCGCCGCGTCAGCGGCATCGGAGACCCCGATGCCCGCCGGGAAGAGCACCGACCCCGTGGTCACGATGATGAACCAGGCAATGGCGCAGGCGAGCACCGATCCCGACACGGTGTCCACGCGCTGCAGCGGGATATCGGACTCGTCGGCGTTTTTATCGACCACGTTGTTTTGGGCGAGAAAGATCATCCACGGGGCGATGGTGGTGCCGATGGTGGCAACCAGAAGCGACACGTAGTCGGGACTGGCGACCAGATGGGGAATCACCGTCGAGGCGGCCACGTCCCCCCAGTTGGGCCCGACCATAAACGCAGCGATCACGTAGGTCACAAAGACGCAACTCACCGCCAGCAGAATGCGCTCGATGCGCCGGAAGCTCCCCGCCATGGTGAGCAGCCAGATCACAAGGCCCATGAGCGGGACGGAGATGGTCTTGGGCACCCCAAAGAGCGCAAGGCCGCTCGCAAGTCCGGCAAACTCCGAGATGGTGACCGCCGTATTGGCGATAAGCAGCGCCGCCATGGCAAGGGCGCTTCGGCGGATACCAAACTTCTCACGGATGAGGGACGCAAAGCCCTTACCCGTCACGCACCCGCAGCGCGCCGCCGTTTCCTGCACCACGATGAGCAGCACCGCCATGATGGGCAAGATCCACAGCGTCCGGTAGCCGTAGGTGGCACCGGCGCTTGAGTAGGTGGCAATGCCGCCGGCGTCGTTACCGGCAAGCGCCGCCAAAAGACCCGGCCCCATAGCGCCGAGCACCGCAGCGAGCGTCAGTTTGTCCGTATGGTCGCGAGCCATCGCACACACCAGCCGATCGGCTACGCCACAACCGCAAGCGTCGCCGCAACGGAGGCAGCGCTGTAAAGGGCGCAGGCGACGAGCATCGCCGTAACGGACAGGGCGTTTCCGGAGGTGTTGCGATCGTGCTCATCGCGCCAGAAGAGAATGGCCAGATACACCACCGACGTAGCGCAGCTCAAGAATGCCACCAGCGCCGCGCAGGCAAAGCACACGCTGAGGAGCTCGTCAATGACCGAAGCGGCCGCACCGTCGGGATACGCCGCGCCGATGACAAGCTGACCGCAGAGGTAGATGACCGCACCGAGCACAAGGCCCACAAACGCCGTCTGGACAAAGAAGCCGAGGTAGGGCTTGCCCCCATCCTCCGGCTCGCTGTACTCGAGGTAGTAGTTCTTCACGAAGGCGACCGCGCGATTCGCGGCGAGCAGTACCACGGGCATGACGCACATGGGGTAGATGAAGAGCTCCGGCGCCCCGCCGAGCGCACCGAGCACGCTCGCGACAATACCCGAGGCCACCGCCCAGACAAGCAGCCAGTACTGGCGGTGTGCAAACCAGCCAAAGACGTGCACGGGCTCTCCCGAACCGCCCTCGGTCGCACCCACGCCGGCGATCTGCAGGTCCTCCTCGTGCTCCTCGGCAATGACGTCGAGGGCGTCGTCAACGGTGACGATACCCAGGATGTGGCGAGCGTCGTCGCAGACGGGAATCGCCGCAAGGTTGTATTTGGTCATCTCGTCGGCAACGTCTTCCTGGTCGAGGTCAGGGGCAACCCAGACCACGTCGCGATACGAAAGGTCAGAAAGCCGCGCGTCCGCCTCGGCAACGATGAGCGCGCGCAGGCTGAGCACGCCCGTGAGCGCGCCCGCAGGGTCGAGCGTGTAAACGTAGTAGATGCTCTCAAAGTCCTCGTCGAGCGCTCGGATGGCCTCGATGGCGTCCGCCACCGTGGCGGTTGCGGGAAGGGCCACAAACTCGGAGGTCATGATACGACCGGCCGTGTCCTCCTCATACCCCAGAAGGGTACGGATCGCCTTCTCCTCCTTGACGCCCATGAGGCGCAGGAGCTTCTCGGCCTTCTCGTAATCGAGCTCCTCGATGAGCGCGGCGGCGTCGTCTGGGTCCATGAGGGCGAGCATGCTGGATGCGTCGCGGTCGCTCATGCCCTCGAGGACCTCCGCCGCGAGGTCGTCGTCATCGATCTCGCCGATGGCCTCGGCCGCCTGCGCCGTATCGAGCTGGTTGAAGACTTGAGCGCGCAGACGCGGGTCGAGCTGCTCGATAATATCGGCGATGTCGGCAGGATGGAGCTCGTCTAAAGTCTTGTGCGAAACCGAAAGCTTGATGTCGCGCGTAGAGCGGTCGAGCAGGTCCATATAGGACCACGCGACAATCTCCTCTTTTAAGGGGCGCCCGATGCACTTGGCGAGCGTGGTGACGATACGCTCGCACGCCGGGTGGAGCGAACGCAGAAGGCCGCGGGCGCCCACCTCGGCGCCCAGCAGACGCAGCTGGTTATCGCCGGTGGCGGAGAGCTTGATGTCGTTCACGCGCACGACCTTCATGCCCTGCGTGTCGACGATCTGCTTGTTCAGGATATCGCGCGCAAGCAGCACCTCGTCGGGCTGCAGGTACGAGAAGCGCACATCGGTGCTCACCGCTTTGAGGTAGACGCCCGTCTCGTCGATATGGTCGACGTATTTGCGCCAGCTGATCATAAAGGGCGTCTTGCCCGGCCCTTGGAACGCAAGCGAGGTGACATGGGGAAAGACCTCGCCGGTGGCGATGCCCAAATCGTTAACGACGCCGAGCTTCTCCCCCGCCACATCGACAACGGGGAGCTTGAGCATCTCGGACAAGTAATTCATTAGCGCTCCTTCACGGCAAATCTCCCGGGCACCGCAAGCACCGGGGCGCGGGGTCATATCCCGCTCATATGAGACGCGCAGCGACAGGCCGGCTCAGCGGCCTTCGTGCGGGTAGGCACCCCGTGCGCGCGCCGAAGAAGCACTCGCAGGGGTTACCGACTATGAGGTCGAGGTTTGGATTTCACCATGGCCCTTTCTAGTAACCCTTTAGAGACAGCCTTGTCACTATAGCACGAACGAGGCACCCGCACGCGCGGAGCGCCCCGTTCGACCTTGAGTAGATTGTTGACGAGTCCGGAGTGCTACACCTCAGGTATGACCGTGCCCTCGGGCAGCGACACAGTACCCTCGATAACTTCCTCGGGCACGCGTCCGTCAAGACGCATGAGCTCGCTCACGGTAACCAGCGTGTAGCCGCGCTCGCGCAGCCCGTCGATGATGCCAGGCAGTGCCTCGATATCTTGCTCGCGGTTACCGCCGCCATCGTGCATGAGAACGATGGAGCCGTTGCGTGCGCCGTTCAACACCGCGCTGGTGATGGCCGCTGCACCCGGGCGCTCCCAGTCGAGTGTGTCGATGTTCCAGAGGACGTTCGTCGAGATGATGTCTCCCGCACGGGCCCACTCCACCTCGGTAAACGCACCATAGGGGGCGCGTATCATCTGCGGGCGCACGCCGGACGCCTGCTCGAGGGCATCGGCGGCAGAGGTAATCTCCTGACGGAGCGCATCGCGGTCGAGCGTGGGGAGGTTCTGGTGCGCGTTGGTGTGACTGGCGAGCTCGCAACCCGCATCCACGATCGCGCGGCACCCGTCCTGGTTGCCACTCGCCTGGCTTCCCAAGTTGAAGAAGGTCGCCACCGCGTTCTTCTCCTTGAGGATGCGCAGAATCTCGGGCGTGTATTTACTCGGACCGTCATCAAAGGTGAGCGCGATGTAAGGGCCGCCCGCGGGTTCCAGATTGATGGAGCTCACGATCATATCGGTCGCAGGCTCAACAACCTCCACGTCGACGGTCTCGCCCGAGCGCTCGCCCCGACGCACCGTCTTTTTGCCGGCCTTGCCCCATTGCGAGACAAACTGCACCGCGCCGCCCCGCTCCTTTTGAACGCCCGGGGCAAGCGGCGCCTTCTCCTCATGACTCGGCTCCTCGACGTCGGTGCCGTTTCCCACAGCCACCTCGTCACCGTCCTTAAGAAGCGTTCCGGCAAAATCCTGCTCGGCAACGTTCTCGCCGTTGTAGGTCACGGTGCAGAGCACACCGCCCTGCTCGTCGATGACATTGCCCGTGATGGAAAGAAGACGCCCGGGTTGCACGCCAAAGTACTCGTTATCGGCAAGCAGGTTGGCAAGCGGCGTGTTGATACGGGCGGTCATATCCTGGCCGTTTACCGTCAACTTGATATCGCGCAAGAAGAAATACCAGCCGCCAATGCCCGCACCAAAAAGCACCACGACAAAGAGCGCAACCACCGCAATCGCTGCAGATCCGCCGCGGCGCGGCGGGCGGGAAGAAGACGGTCGTGACGTGGGGCGGCGGGTCTCTTTGATAGCGGGATAGGTGCTCTGCGTCCGGTAAGTTGGCGCGACAGCGCCGCCCGACCCATGACGGCGCTTGCCATAATGGAGGTTTGTCGCCTTACCGATTTCTACATGGTCCCTGTGGGACATAGGATCCACCTTCCCCGGCAATCCAATGACATAGAGATGCGCTCAGCGTAGTTGTTTGCCCAGTTCATCGCAAGTAACTCAATCGTGAGTTGCTCCCCTATCAATCATACGTTGTTCCTCTAGGCGGACTTGCGCGCGACCCCGCTACTCCTCCTCTTCGGGGATAACCGGAAGCGACGCGCCCTCGGGCATACCCACCTTAGTGAGGTCGACCTCTTCCCGCAGATCGACGTCGCTCTTGATGAGCTCGGAGAGCGTAACGAGGGTATAGCCCTCCTCCTGCAGGCGATCGATGATTTGGGGGAGCGCCTCGAGCGTCTGCTCGCCGGTTGCATCGCCGTCGGTCAGAAGGACGATGCTGCCCGCCCGAACGGAGCCCACCACCGTGTCTGTGACCTCGTCGGCACCCGGGACAAGCCAATCGCCCGAGTCGACGTTCCACGAGACCACGGCGCTCACCAAATCCATCGCCTGCGTCCAGTTCTCGAGGCTGAATGAGGCATACGGCGCGCGCAGAACCGTCGGGCGCACGCCGGAGGCGGCCTCGATCGCATCGGCACCGCGCTCGATCTGGGAGCGGACCTCATCTGCGGAAAGACCGGTAAGGTCGGTATCGCTATAGGTGTTGGAGCCTATCTCGCAGCCCGCATCCGCAATGGCGCGCGCGGCAGTCGGATTCGCCTCCGCCGCATCACCTTGCAGGAAGAACGTCGCCTTGACACCCTTCTCGGAAAGGATGGAAAGGATCTGCTCGGTATAGGAGCTCGGACCCTCGTCAAAGGTAAGAGCGACGAGCTTCTCGCTGTCCTCGGTAAAGACCGAAGCCTGGGCAATCTCGCAGTTGACGACCTCTTGCACAATGCCGCGGTCAGCGGTGATGCCCGAGACCTTGCCTGTCCAGATCTCGGAGCGACCGGGCCGGCCCCACGTCTTCACGTACTGGATGGCACCCGTGCCGTCGATAGTGACCGTGGGCATGATGTCGGTTGCCTGGACGTCGTGCTCCTCATACACGTCGGCCCCGTCGTCGACGGTAAGCTCTTCGCCGCCGGTGAGCTTCGTCGTCTCATAGGCGTCGGCCGGAACTTCCTCCCCGTTCAGCGTGACGGTATAGCGCGCACCGGCGCCGCGCTCGAGCACGGAGTCGTCAACAGCCAAAAGATTGCCGGAATCGTATTCCTCGGCAAGCCCGTTGTCTTCGATAAACTGTGCGATTGTCGAGTTGATGCGCGTGCTCGCGGGCTCACCGTTGTAGGTGATGTCCACCGAGCGGTTGAGGTACCAGATGACGGTCGCCAAAAAGAACAGGAAGGCGCAGCCAATCGCCAGGTAGGCGTAGGGCTTGCGCGTGTTGGGACCGCTGACGCGAAAACCGCTCCGGCGCCTGCCAAAGCCCTGGGAATGGTTGAGGTACGTGGCACCCGGACGGCGACGCGCACGCGCGCGCCCCTGCGGTAGCTGATAGCCCCCTTTACCCGTACGCATCGTCGGGCGGGGCGATGAGTAGGAGGTTCTACGTTTAGGCAATGGTTCTCCTCCTCGCCATGGGGACGGGACCCCGTATGTGTGAGGCAAGCGCGCGGCGCCGCGTCCCGTCGTCGGCGCCGTGAGCGCTACTTGCCCTTCTTCTTGGTATCGGTGCCCGCAGCCTTCTTGAATTCGCTCTTGAAGGCCCGGAACATTCCCTTGGTCTTGCCGAGTTGGCGCCCAACGGCGCGCGTGCCCTTCTCTACGGCAACCGAACCGTGATCGTCGAGGACCTTGGCACCCTCTTTCACCTTCGCGCTCACCTTGACGGTGACCTCTGCGGCGCGAGCGGCGGCACCGCCCGAGACCTCGAGGTCGGCCACGGCATCGTCAACGATCATGCAACCGTCGCGGTAGCCGCGCAGATACTGAGCGGGCATCTCGACATCGCCCAAAAGAACGCTTGCCGTGGCGCCGCGCGTCAGCGCGTAATGGGAGACCGCGCCGGTCTTGGGATCGAAGGTCGCATCGGCGCAATACCCCAGCGAGCTTCCCGATTGGGTGCGAACATCCATGCCCGTCCAAATGAGACAGCGATCCAAATCGATACCCAGCCGCTTTGCCGCGGCTTTGTCGAAAGACGCCTTCTCATCGACGGCGCAAAGGACGCCCTCGAACGGCTCGAGGGCGTCGTACGCTACAAAGAAGTCCGGGCGCTTGACCATGCCGGCTATCTCGGGCGGGGTGCACATGAAGCCCAGGAGGCGCGAACCCTCGGGGGTGAAGACGGGAAAATGGATCTTGCCCATCTTCTTCGGGCGCACCGGCGTGCCGTCTTTGGCGGTACGCTTACCCGCGGGCGGCACACGGTAGAGCTTGATGCCCTGAAAATCCTGTGCGCGCATTACGCCTCGGCAGCAGCCTCTGCGGCGGGAGCGACCTCAACCTCAACGTCCATGGCGGGCGTCACGTTGCCGGAAGAAACGGCCTCGTTGATGGTCTCGCGCAGCTGATCCATGCGCTCGCGGGCGAGGTCGACCTTGGCGCGGAGCTCATCGGTCTTGGCATCGACCATGGGACCAAAGTCGTTCATGGCAGTGCGGACCTGCTCGGTGCCCTGCTCATAGAAGTCGCGGGCGTTATCCCACGCGTCGTTGGCCATATCGCTCGCCATCGCACGGGTCTCCGCACCCGAACGCGGTGCGGTGAGGATGCCGATGATTGTACCGGCGGCGGCGCCGATGACGGCACCGGCAACAAAGCTGAACGTCTTACCCATGTCGATCCCTTCCGTGAGATTCATATCTACAGGTGCGCTTCATTATACCCGCATAGCGCGGCATCGAGCAGATGCGCCCGATAAACGGCGCATCCCGTCTGCTCCCTATGAACGTTTGCTACTCGACGTGCGCCGCAGCGGCGCCACCAAAGACGGCGCCACTCGCGATGTCCTCGGTATGCGGGGCATCCTCAGCCTCATCGGCGAGTGGCTCGGCCACCTCTTCGTCGGCGGCGACATCCTCGGCAACGTCCTCAGCAGGTTCCTCGGCAGCAGTCTCGTCGCCCTCGGGCGTGCCCTCCCCGCGCAAGCTCGACACCAACTGGGTGAGCGCGGCGACCGTGCCCTCAAAGTCGGGCGCGGGGGCATCGGGGTTGACGAACGCCCACTGCATCATGAACGCCGCCGAAGACAGGGCGCCAATGGTAAGCGCATCATCGGGGCACCCGAGCTCGATGTCAAAGAGGCGCGGATCCTCTGCAACGCCACGGGTACGACCAAAGGAGATATCGCCCGCGAGCCCCGTCTGGTTCATGATCTCAACGGTGAGATGCTCAAGCAGGTGCGCGAGCTCGGTATCGCCCATGCAGTCCTGGAACTTCTCGCCCGCGTCTCCATAGCAGGCGTGCTGGGCAATGGCCGGAGCCAGATAGTAGACGCGCGCCGTCGCCTCAATATCCTCGGAGGTGCGCACCGGCATGCCGGGGTTCACCAGGACGCGGGCACGAAGCTTGTCCTCGCCCACATGGATCTTCATGATGTTGAACAGGTCTGCCATGGCTGTCCGACCTTTCTGCCCTGCGCGCCTCGCGGCGGGCACATCTCGCGGCTCTATGCTCGATATTCTAGCGCAGTCGACCTATCGGGCATCGCCCGCGGCCTCATCGGAGCGCGCCTCGTGTGCAGCGCCCGCCGACGCCGCGTCGCCAGAGTCGTTCGTGTTGGCTACATTGCCCTGCTCAGCGGGCGTCTCGCTCTCCTCGGGAGCCGTCACGCGGATAAGCGAGATACGCTGTCCGCGCATGGACTGGACTTTGAACTTGTAACCGTTCTGCTCAAAGATCTCGCCGATACTCGGCACCGAGTCGCAGAAATCCATGATCCAGCCGGCGATGGTCTCGTAATCGTCGCTCTCCTCAATGGGCCAGCCAAGCTCGGCGGCATCGTCGCAGCTAAAGCGACCGTCCACCAGCCACTCGCGGCGCGAGAGGCGCGTGAGGTACTTGTTGTCGGGATCGAACTCGTCCTCGATCTCGCCCACGACTTCCTCGACGATGTCCTCGATGGTGATGACGCCAGCCGTTCCGCCGTACTCGTCCACCACCACGACCATGCGCTCGCGCGCCGTCTGCATCTCGGAGAGCAGAGGCAGGATGTCTTTGGTGTCAGGCACGAACGTGACATCGCGCAGGCTCGTGCTCACCGGGCGCTTGCCCTCGCTCGACAGCGCGAGCTCGATCAGATCCTTGATGTGCGCGATGCCCACAACGTTGTCGGGGTCCTCGTGGTAAACCGGCACGCGCGAAAAGCCGGTCTTGCGCATGACGTCGAGCACCTGCTCGACCGTGTCGGTGTCCTCAACCATCTCAACATCCACACGCGGGACCATGACCTCGCGCGCCACAGCGTCGCCGAGGTCAAAGATCTCGTGAATCATGCGCTTCTCTTCGTCGCGCATGCCATCCTGCTCGGAGACCATGTACTTGATCTCCTCCTCGGACACGTTCTGACGGTCGTCAGCGCTCTTGATGCCAAGCAGCGCCGAGATGCCGTTGGCAGACGCCTGAGTGAGCCACACGAGCGGGCGCGCGATCTTGCGGAAGAACATGATGGGGCCGGCAACGGACTTGGCCATGCCCTCGGCGTCGGAGAGGCCGATGCGCTTGGGCACGAGCTCGCCGATGACGATCGAGAGGTACGAAACGATAAGCGTGATGACGATGGGCGAGGCAACCGGGGCGATCGCGGAAAGCGGAGGGATGCCAAAGGACTCCACCCACGTCGTCAGCGGGTCGGAAAGCGTGTTGGACGAGACGGTTGCCGAGAAGAAGCCCACGAGCGTGATGGCGACCTGGATGGTCGCGAGGAAGTCCGTCGAGTCAGCGGCAAGCTCGAGAGCGGCGGTCGCGCGCTTGTCGCCCTCCTCGGCATCGTGCTCGAGGCTGGCGCGCTTTGCGGTGGTGAGCGCCATCTCCGACATGGAGAAATAGCCGTTCAGCAGGGTGAGAAGAAGCGTGGCAACAATGGATATCGCAATGCCCATAAGGCGAAATCAAACCTCCCAGGTCTGGTAGATACAAGTGCCGGAGCTGTTCCGGCGAGCGGCGTGGGCGCGCAGAGGCGCGGAGTCACATTAGATCACGTACAAGATCACCGCCATGAATTGGAATATGCTGCCGGCAAGCACCCACAGGTGCCAGACACTGTGCATATAGCGAACCTTCTTCATAACGTAGAAGGCGCAGCCGATGGTGTAGCAGAGACCGCCCACGGTAAGCAGGGCGAGCGCAACGGGATCGAGCGCGGCGATGAGCTGTGGCAGGCGGAAGACCACGAGCCAACCCATGCAGAGGTAGATGATGACGGTGACCCAACGCGGCTGGCGCTGGCGGCCGATGATCTCAAACGAGATCCCGGCGAAAGCGAGCGCCCACACGACCACAAACATCACGATGCCGCCGGCGTCTGCCAAGGTAACGAGGCAAAACGGCGTATAGCTGCCAGCAATAAGCAGGTAAATGCTGCTGTGGTCGATAATGCGGAAGACACGTTTGGCGGCAGGCACCTGGATAGCGTGATAGAGCGTGGAGGCGAGGTACTCGAGGATAAGCGTCACGCCAAACACGATCGCCGAGGCAATGTGCGTGGGCTCGGCACCGCCAAGGGCAGCCTTAACAATCAGAAGGACGAGGCCAGCAATAGCAAGCAGAACGCCGATGCCGTGCGTGATGGAATTGGCAATCTCCTCGCCCAGCGTATAGAGAGGCAGCCCCTTTTCAGAGGCGTCCTCGACGCGGGGATATTTGGGGCAGGATTTGCGGCGCTTGCGGCACGTGGCGCATACGTCAACCTCCCCGGAGGGAGTAGCGCCATCCTCAAGCGGAATGGACACGGGCGCATTGGCAGCGCCCGAGGTACTTCGCGGTGAAGAACTGTCGCTAGAAGCAGACATGTACTGAGTCAATCCTCCAACATAGACTGCTCATAACTATAGCAGATAGCTCCCCTGCTAACGTAAGAGACATAAAAAGAAGGGCGGCAGCGTGCTCCTGAGGCCGCACGCTCACGGCAGGTTGAAAAAGATGGCCGGAGCGATAAGGGTAGCCCCGGCCATTTTGTATAACGACAATATGTGTCCCAGCGATTACTTGACCTCGACGAGCTCGTAGCTGCTCGTACCGAGCCCGATTTTCTCAGCGTGCTCGATCATGCTCTTCCAGTCGGTATCGGGGTGCGTCACATAGAAGTGGTCATGCGCATGTTCCTCGTCAAGCTCGCCCGCCTCTTCGAGCTTGGCGCGCTGGTCGGTGAGCTCCGTGTTGGGCAGCGGCGCCTGCGCAAGCGCGGCGTCGATGCACGCCTGGTCGATGGCAACCGGATCGAAGCTCGCAAACATACCGATGTCGTTCACAATCGGCGTGTCGTTCTCGGGATGGCAATCGCAGTTAGGTGAGATATCGATCGCAAGCGAGATGTGGAAGTTCGGGCGATCCTGCACAACCGCCTTGGTGTACTCGGCGATCTTGTAGTTGAGCACCTCTACCGCCTGGTCGTAGTCGGGCTCGATGGCATCCTGGTTGCACGCACCGATGCAACGGCCGCAGCCCACGCAGCGGTCATGGTCGATGTAGGCAACATGCACAGTACGGGCCGTGCCGTTGGCAAGCTCGCGCTCGCGCGTCTCGTCAAACGAAACCGCACCATGGGCGCAGATGCGCTCGCACGCATGGCAACCGATGCACTGGTCAACCTTTACGCTCGGCTTGCCGGCAGCGTGCTGCTCCATCTTGCCCGCACGGCTACCGCCACCCATGCCGAGGTTCTTCATGGCGCCGCCAAAGCCCGCCTGCTCATGTCCCTTGAAATGCGTAAGGGAGATGACAATGTCGGCGTCCATGAGGGCATGGCCGATCTTCGCCTCTTTCACATACTCGCCGCCCTTGACGGGAACGAGCGTCTCATCGGTGCCCTTGAGGCCATCGGCAATGATTACATGGCAACCCGTGGCATAGGGCGTAAAGCCGTTCTGATAGGCGCAGTCGATATGCTCGAGCGCGTTTTTGCGGCTGCCCACATAGAGCGTGTTGCAGTCGGTGAGAAACGGCTTTCCGCCGAGCTCCTTTACCACATCGGCAACAGCACGAGCATAGTTGGGGCGCAGAAACGACAGGTTGCCAAGCTCACCAAAGTGAATCTTGATGGCGACGAACTTGTTCTGGAAATCAATCTGCTCAATACCGGCACGCTTGACAAGGCGCTTCAGCTTGTCGAGTTGGCTCTCCTTTGCGTGCGTGCGCAAGTTAGTGAAATAAACTTTCGCGGGCTCGGTCACGGCCATATGCAATCCTCCCCTGATAACGCAAAACCGTACATGGCTATTATGGCGGATTCGACGATCCGAGAATAATACCCATACCTCATGGACAAACATGCGTCAGCTGCATACGTTCACGTTCGCCGCCCGTCGTATCCCCCTCCCTTTACTCACCATTCTTGTGCCATAAAAAAGAATTTGAGAAAGTTCTTGACGCCGGGCGGGGAGCGTGCGATTATATCCCTTGCGCTGCGGCATTAGCTCAGCTGGATAGAGCGTTTGACTACGAATCAAAAGGTCGTAGGTTCGAATCCTACATGCCGCACCACAACGAATTGCGAGAGGGCCCGAGGGCCCTCTTTTGTTATCTAAACCCGATACTCCTGATGCCATCGAACCGCGACGAACGGGCAATCGCGTTGCTACAACGTTGTCGCAACCGCCTTGCGAATGTAATCGGAACGGTTATTGGTCTTGCGATCTATAGCCGCGACCATGGACACCGGAAATTTGACGGGCACCGTCACCAACGCCTCATCCGATATCCTCGGGCGACCAGAACGAGCGTTCACGAGTTGCCCATCCCACTCCCCCTTTTCATACTCCAGCGCCTCTTTCTCTAGATCCTCATCGGTAATGACCGTTCCGTTTGAAAGATGATATTCCGACATAATTACAACCTCCTCATTGCACGCCGCATCTCGTCAATAGTCTTATTTGAGGGAGGCGTCATTGCATGAAAGACCAGCCAACCGTCAATGGTATGAACGCCGACCATTTCAATCAGTCTGCCCTGCTGGTCAAATCCCAAACGAACCTCCCGTTCCCCAGGGATGCGAATAGCCGAACAAAGATATCCCTCCCAGGCAAATGCGACCTCGCATTCCCTTAGATTAGGATGCCTTTTCATCACTTTGCTATGAATTATAGTCGTACACCCCATACATCCGCCCTACTTTCGTAATATTTTAAGAGGTAGATTACGGTTAGAACCTCAGCGCACGATTGCTTGCTCCCGCACCTCGTAGGGCAGCTCCAGGCGCTTGAGAAGCTCTCGGATTCTCACGCCTGCATCGTATCCGGTGAACCCCATCACGAGCACCTCCAGCACTTGCTCGGGCGTATCGACATGGAGGTATTCGCCAAGGCCTCGCACCGCGGGAGCAGACACAAGCGTATCGACCGTATGCGGGGACTCCTCAAAGCACCAGCGCGTCAAATCCCCCTCGCTTTCCTGATGGATCAACAGACTGCCGTCACCAAGAAGGGATGCCTCGATCTTTAGGCGCTCCTCATCCGGCTCGTTCTCGAACAACATCGCCGTCACAACCAGTTCGTTCCACTCGCCCATGCTGCTTGCCTCCTTCATCCGGCCTATCTGATGGCATCAGTGTACGGCAAATTGCAAACATCTGTTCGTGGAACTTTTGTTCGTTTGTTTTCGGACTTTGTCCGCACGGTGTGGTATGAATAGCACGGCTACAATGGCAAAAAGCACGCGTTGAAGGAGCCGTTATGCCCTACCCTGTTTTTGATCTGCACTGCGATACCGCCGACCGACTCGCCTGGCAATCGCTTCCCGCCGCCTTGCGCGAAGCGCTGAACATGGACACCTACGGACCGGGTGACGAGAAAGACCCCGCCGGCATTACCCAGCTGGCCTGCAACCACGGGCATATCTCGCTCGATAAGGTCGGACAGTTGAGCTGGGCGCAATGTTTTGCCTGCTACATTCCCGATGAGCTCACGCCGGCGCAGGCGCATGCATTTTTTGACCACGTAAGCGCCTATCTAGGCGAGCAGGTCGAGCGCAACGCCCCGCGCATCGTCCTAGCGCAGAGCGCCGCAGACATTCGACCGGCGCTTCATGCGAGGCATACCGTGGCGATTCGCACCATCGAAAATGCAACGCTGTTTGCCGAAGACCCTCGCCTCGTAGCAGCCGCATCCGAGCAGGGCGTGCTCATGGCATCGCTCAGCTGGAACGCACCCGGCCCACTTGCTAGCGGGCACGACGCCCCGGAGCGCGGCCTTACCGCGGCCGGCCGCGCCATAATCGCCGAGATGGAACGTGAGCACATGGTCCTCGATGTGTCCCACCTGAACGACCGCTGCTTTGCAGAGGCCGCCTCGCTTACCGAGCGGCCGTTTGTGGCGAGCCACTCCAACAGCCGCAGCATCTGCGGACACCGCCGCAACCTTACTGACGAGCAGTTTGCCGAGATTCGAGACCGCGGGGGCATCGTAGGGCTGAACTTTGCCGATATCTTCCTGAGCGATGCGGCTCCTACCACCCCGCCCTCGTTTGACGACATCTCGAGTCACATCGACCATTGGCTCGAACTCGGCGGCGAGGACGTCATCGCCCTCGGCAGTGATTTTGACGGCTGCGACACCCCGCCCGTAATCGAGACGGCAGCCGAGATGCCCGCATTCCAGCAAAAGCTCGAGGCTCGCTTTGGCGGGCGTCTTACCGCCAAACTCTGTGCCGAAAACGCACTAACCTTCTTCGAGCGCTGGGCCCGTTAAGGCCTCGTCCTCCAGGGTTCGCAATCTCAGGGCTTGCTTCCTCTCGACAGCAAAAGGCCCCGACCCCTTTTCCAGAAAGACGATCGTGCAACGAGCGAAGCGCTCGTCTTTCTGGAAAAGGGGTCGGGACCTGCGCGGCCAGAGAAATGCCGTTAGCGGATGACCTCGAGACCGCCCATGTAGGGACGCAGGACCTCGGGCACCGTGATGGAGCCGTCGGCGTTCTGGTAGTTCTCCATAATCGCAGCCATGGTGCGGCCCGTGGGCAGGCCGGAGCCATTCAGGGTGTGAACGTAGCGCGTACCCTTGAAGTTCTCCGGGTCACGGTAGCGGATGTTCGCACGACGTGCCTGGAAATCGCCGCAGTTGGAGCAGCTTGAAATCTCCTTGTAGGCGTTGTAGCTCGGCAGCCAGACCTCGATGTCGTAGGTCTGACGCGCAGAGAAGCCGAGGTCACCCGTGCAGAGCGAAATCACGCGGTACGGGAGCCCCAGTTGCTGGAGGATATACTCGGCCTCGGCGACCATGCTCTCGAGCTCGTCGTCGGACTCCTCGGGCTTGGCGAACTTGACCATCTCCACCTTGGTGAACTGGTGCTGGCGAATGATACCGCGGGTGTCGCGGCCGGCGGAGCCCGCCTCCTCGCGGAAGCACGGCGTGCCCGCGGTGTAGCGGAGAGGGAGCTCAGCGGCGTTTAGGATCTCGCCCGCATGCAGGTTGGTGAGCGCGACCTCAGCCGTAGGAATGAGGAACTGGTCCTCGCCGGTGTGATAGGCATCGTCCTCAAACTTGGGCAGCTGGCCCGTGCCGTACATGATCTCGCGGTTGACGATCACCGGCGGGATGAACTCCTTGAAACCGCGCGCGATATGCGTGTTCAGGAAGAAGTTCTCAAGAGCGCGGTCGAGCTGCGCGCCGGCGCCAGCGAGCACCGTAAAGCGCGCGCCGGAGAGCTTGGAGCCGCGGTCGAAGTCGAGGATGCCGAGGTCGGTGCCGAGGTCCCAGTGCGCCTTGGCCTCGAATCCCTCGGTCGCAAAATCGCGCGGGGTGCCCCAGCGGCGACGCTCGGGGTTCTCGGACTCGTCCACGCCCACGGGCGTGGCATCGCAGGGGATGTTGGGCAGATGGGCCATGAAGTCGTTGAGCTCAGCCTCCAGAGCGGCGCGGCGCTCGGCAAGCCCGTCGATCTTCTCGTTCACCTCGCGGACGGCCTCCTTGGCGGCCTCCGCCTCGTCACACTTGCCCTCGCGCATGAGAGCGCCGATCTTCTTCGACTCAGCGTTGCGCGTGGCCTGCAGCTCCTCGACCTCGGTAATAACAGAGCGGCGCTCGTCGTCGAGGGCGAAGAAGCGCTCGCGGTCCCACGAGGTCTGACGATCGGCCATGGCCTTGTCGACGGCATCGGGCGTCTCGCGGACAAATTTGATATCGAGCATGGTTCCTCCCGGTCGTATGCTCCTATTTCTCAATCACTACTTGCACGGCCCTTGCGTCCGTAGCACTTTGGCAAGTATATACTTATTGCATCCAGACCCCTAGGGAGAAGGCGAGAAGCAAACAAGTCATGGACGGTATTTTTACCTTTCTCTTCAACACCCGCGCCGGCTTGGCGGTGCTGTTCTTTGGCGGCATCGCTGTTATTGGCATCATTGCATTTGTAACCGAGAAGCGTACGCACAAGATGTACGTGGACCGTGGACCGGCGAGCGAAGACGAGGACGGTTGGATCCTGTAACCGCGGCGGCACCGCCCGCGCCCCGTACGAGACGCTCTGAGCATCCGGGAAGGTGATCACATGGCTTGGGAACCGCGAACGCACGAACGCGAACCGAACATCGACCCCTTCAACGCGCCCGACCCCATCATGCCGGGCGGCGAGCCCGAGATGGAGCCGGCACGCGAACGTCCCGACGGTGACGACGGCATCGGTCGGATGGCGCGGCGCAACGAGCGCAAAGAGCCCGGCCACGGCAAGCATCGTCCGCAGCGCTCCTGGCGCTCCTTGGACAGCACACCAAGCTCTGCCGATAGCGGCCCCGTCTCCCCCATTCGAGAAGAAGAGGACGGGGCGCGCCATGCACAAGGCAAGCAGCAAGACCTCGAGAGCAGCGCAAACGCTTGGCGGGCACGCAAGGCCGCTAAGCGTCGTTCTGGCGATGGCTCCGGCTGGAAGAAGCGCTCCTCCCGCCTCGGCTGCCTTATCGCCTTCATCTTTATGCTGGCCTTTTCCGGCATAGTGAGCACGCTTTTTGAGAGCTGCTCCAGCTGCGTGGACTCCGTCTTTTTTGAAGACACCTACGAAGACGACTACGACGATACGTATTACGACTACGACTCTGACGCCTATTGGCTTGCGCAAGACGACTTGAAGGCAGCAACCGAGGAGGTAACTGTTTCTGCGCTTGAAGCGGCACGCGAAGGTGACGTCACCTACCGCGAGATTGTCGCGTCGGCATTCGCCGATGCGTTCACAAAAGCCTCGGGCGTTGAGCCAGAGAGCATCGGCCTCGATACGCTCGAAATCTCAGAGCTCATACTCTCCAACATCACCTATGACATTGACTCGATATACGCCTTTGGAGATGCGACCGAGGACGGCTTCGTCTTTAGCTGCTCGTCGTATTTTGACTTCACCATCCCCTCTGCCCGAGACCTCGGCTATCAAGTGGGCGGATTTGCCTTAGGACTCGTGCCCGACGCCTCGGCCAGCCCATCGCTTTCGGTCGATGATCAGCTTGCCGTCAAGGCCTACGTTGAGCAGGAGCTCGAGCACGCAGAGGTTTTTGAAAACTACAGCTCCATGGAGTTCGCTGCCACGGCAGATGCCGAGGGTGCGATCCTTGAGGGGCCCGTCCTCGACTCGCAAGACTGGCTCGACAACTTTGCGGGTATGGTTGGCGCCTACGACTACCTCGACTGAACGGGAGCAGGAAGCGCCCGAGCGACCGCGCGCGCAAGGACGGTACCGACGGACATCTTAACGATATCGGGCACGATAAACGGCAGCACCGCCGCGGCGAGGGCTGCGGGCAACGCCATGCTGCCAACGATCATGAGCTGAGCGGTGCCAAACGTGTAGGAGATGACCAGAAGCGCTGCGCGCGAGAACACCTCGCGCGCGGGCTCAGGCAGGCCCTTGATGTGGCTAACGGTGCCTGCGGTAACCATGCCGACAAGAAAGCCCCAAAGAAACCCTCCCGTGGGCCCGACGATGACGCCGAGGCCGCCCATCATGTTGGAGAAGACGGGCAGGCCCGCAATGCCAAGCACCAAGTAGACGGCAACGGTCATGACGGCGTCGCGCGAAGCGAGGACGCCCGGCAACATGGCAAGCACCATCGTCTGCAGCGTGAAGGGAACGGGCCCTAAGGGAATGCTCACCCAAGCGCTCACGGCAAGGAGCGCGCAACAGAGCCCGCACCGGGCGATTCGCTGAGATGACACAGGCGCTTACGCCTCCGAGGCCGCAGGCGGGACTTTGCCCTGCTCGTCGGCCTCGCCCGCCGTGAGCATCTGCTCGAACATAGAGGCAGAGGTCTTGAAGTCGGCAGGAAGCACCACGGTGGAGCTCTTACCGGTCCGCGCGAACTCGGTCATCATCTCGCTCCACTGCGTGAACATGAAGAGCTGGTTGGCCTCGTCGTTGGAGACACCGGTCTCCTGGATGGTCTCGAGCGAGTCCTTGATGCCGACAGCGATGGCCTTGCGCTGGTTGGCGATACCCTCGCCCGCCTTCTCCATGGCCTCGGCCTCGGCGCGTGCCTCGGTGACGCGACGGATACGATCTGCCTCGGCGAGATCCTGAGCCGCCGCCTTGGTGCGCTGAGCGGCGTTAATCTGGTTCATGGAGTCCTCGACCTCGGCGGGCAGCGCGATGCGCGTGATAAGTGTCGACACAAGCGTGAAGCCGTAGGCGGCCATCTGCTCGGAAACGGTGGCGTTAACGTCTTTGGCGATGTCGTCCTTCTTGGCAAAGACCTCGTCAAGCGTGTAAACCGGGATGGAGGAGCGCAGCGCGTCGGTAATGAAGTCGCGCATCTGGGCAACCGGCTGCTGGAGCATGTAGTAGCTCTTGTAGACACCGGAATCGGCCGGACCGGCGCCCATGTCGTAGGAGACGTGGTACTGGGCGGAAACCTCGAGCCCGATGGTGACGTTGTCCTCCGTCTTGGCATCGATATCAAAGCCGTTTTTCATCGTGCGGAGAGAGACCGTTGCGGCCTTGCGATCGATGACGGGGATCTTGGCGTGGAAGCCCGCGCCCACGATACGGTTGAACTTACCGAGCCGCTCGATAATGACGGCATGCTGCTGCTTTACCACAAACAGCGTGTTGGCGAGAATGGCGATCACGATCGCCACGATGATGATGAGCCAGACCAGCCCGCCGATGATGCCACTCATACGAGACCTCCTTTAGGTCCGGAACAGATGGTCCAAGGATAGCAGGTTTGGGTCAAGGTTGCGTCATGGGCGGATGAGCGGCGCTGCATGCGGCGCACGAACCCAGCAGACCGCTGCATCCTCGAGCCGTTGACCTTGGGATTTCGACCGTTTGCCGCCCGCCTCTTTTCAGAAGCGAAACAAATCGGCATAATGCACTGCAATCGCATATGCAGGGTGTGTAACTGGTAGGCAGGCACTAACCTTCGGCTTTGGGGCGGCACGCACGTCGCTCGGCTGTCGTGGGTCGGTGCTTTTTTTCATGCCGGCAGATTGCATCGTCCTGCACGCCATACAGCGCGCCCCTCCCCGAAAGCCTGCGACGTACCGCCCGGGAACCCCCGGGGAATACCTGCACCCGCACGGGTGCTCGGACGCTAGGAGGCGTATATGAAGGACAAGATCTTTGGGATCCTTCAGCGCGTGGGGCGCTCGTTCATGCTCCCCATCGCGGTGCTGCCGGTAGCGGGCCTGCTCATGGGCCTCGGCAGCTCGTTTACCAACGAGACCACCCTTGCCACGTACAACCTGCTAGGCATCATGGGACCCGGCACCATCGCCTGGGACGTCTTCACGGTGCTCTCCGCGTGCGGCGGCGTCATCTTTGACAACCTGCCGCTCATCTTTGCCATCGGCGTGGCGATCGGCATGGCGCGCGCCGAGAAGGAGGTCGCGGCTCTCTCCGCGGGCGTGGCGTTTCTCGTTATGCACTCCGCCATCTCGGCCATGATTGACCTCACCGGCGGCGTGGAGCAGTTCATGGACGGCGCGACGGCGAGCGTCCTTGGCATCACGTCGCTCCAGATGGGCGCCTTTGGCGGCATCATCGTGGGCCTCGGCACCTCGGCGCTGCATAACAGGTTCTACAAGATCCAGCTGCCGCAAGCGCTCTCGTTCTTCGGTGGGTCGCGCTTTGTACCCATCATCTCCACCGTGGTGTTCACCTTCGTGGGCATCGCCATGTTCTTCGTATGGCAGCCGGTCCAGACGGGCATCAACGCGCTTGGCTACGCGGTGGCAAGCGCCGGACCCGTCGGCGTGTTCCTGTTTGGCATGATCAAGCGCCTGCTCATTCCCTTTGGCCTGCACCACGTGTTTTACCTGCCCTTCTGGCAGACCGCCGTTGGCGGCTCCATGGAGGTTGCCGGCCAGATGGTCTACGGCGCCCAGAACATCTTCTTCGCGCAGCTGGCCGACCCCACCGTCACCCATTTCTCCACCGCCGGCACCTGGTGCTTCACCGGCGAGTTCGTGCTCTACATCTTCGCGTTCCCGGGCGCGGCGCTCGCTATGTACCAGGCCGCCAAGCCCGAGCGCAAGCAGGCGGTGGGCGGTCTTCTGCTCTCTGCCGCGCTGACGTCTGCCCTCACTGGCATCACCGAGCCACTTGAGTTCTCGTTCCTGTTCGTGGCGCCGGTGCTCTTTGGCATCTCCACCGTTTTTGCCGGCCTCGCGTATATGCTCTGCTACCTTCTGAACATCACCGTCGGCCTCACGTTCTCCGGCGGCTTGCTCGACCTCTTTATGTTCGGCATCCTGCAAGGCAACGATAAGACGAGCTGGATGCTCATCATCCCGCTCGGCCTTGCGTTCTTTGCCGTGTACTTTGCGCTGTTCACCTTCCTCATCAAGAAGTTCAACTTTGCAACGCCCGGCCGCGAGGAGGGCGATGCCGAGACCAAGCTCTACACCAAGGCCGACTACAACGCCCGCAAGGAGGGCGAGAAGGTGAGCGCCACAGCCGACGCCCCCGAGGGCGACGAGCGCTCCGTGCAAATCACGGCCGGCCTTGGAGGCGCCGCCAACATTCGCGACGTGGACTGCTGCGCCACCCGCCTGCGCGTGACGGTGCACGACGGCGACAAGGTGAACGAGGCCGAGCTCAAGGCCACGGGAGCCGCCGGCGTCATCCGCCGCGGCGAGGGCGTACAGGTGGTCTACGGGCCCCAGGTGAACGTCATCAAGACGAACCTCGAGGCGTACCTGGCAGCGCTGCCCGCAGCCGACGACGCCGCCGAACCCGAGGCAGCGACCAAGGCCGACTCCGAGCAGCCCGCCGAGGCGCAGGGGCCGCGCAAACCGGTGGCGACCGTCACGCTCGGCAGCCCGCTCACCGGCGAGGCGCTCTCCATCACCGCGTGCCCCGATGCGGTCTTTGCCCAGAAGATGATGGGCGACGGCGCCTGCGTGGTGCCCGCGACCGGCGAGCTCGTGGCGCCGTGCGACGCCAAGGTCGCCTTCGTGTTCGACACCAAACACGCCGTGGGCCTCGAGCTGCCCGACGGCACGGGCATCCTCTGCCACGTGGGCATCGACACCGTCAAGCTGGGCGGCAAGGGCTTTACCGCATGCGTTGCCCAGGGCGATGAGGTCAAGCGCGGTGATACACTGTTGACGTTCGACCTCGACTACATCCGCGAGAACGCCCCGAGCATCTCCACCCCGGTTCTGGTGACCACCACCGACGGCAAGCACGAGGTGCGCCAGCTGGCGTTTGGCCGAGTGAATCAGGGCGACGATCTGCTCGCCGTCGATATCTACGAGGCGTAAGGCAGATTCCGCTCGTTTTGCACTGCCGGTGGCCCCGCCCCGTCCGCTGCGGGGCCACCGCGCGCCCTTGCTTGCGCCCGTCCGAAAGGCTGCACATGTATCGCATCACCAAACCGCTGAACCACAACGCCGTGCTCGCATTCAACACCGACGATGAGCGGGAATACCTGGTGGTCGGGAAGGGCGTTGGCTTTGCGCGGAAGCCGGGCGAGCGCGTGGACGACTTGGGTGAGGCGGGGTCCGTCCAGCTGTATCTGCTCTCACAGCAAAACGGCAGCCGTGGGACGGCGCGCGACCTTGTTGAGCGCATCGACCCCGTGGTGCTCGATGTCGCGGAGGATATCTACGAGGATGCCTGCGCGACCTTTGGGCACGTGGACCAAAACATGCTGCTGCCGCTCGCAGACCATCTTGCGTTTGCCGTGGAGCGCGTGCGCGGCGGCGGCGCGTTGAGTAACCCCTTAACCGAGGACATCCGGGCGCTCTTTCCCCGGGAGTTTGAGGTCGCTGACCGCGGCGTGCGCGATCTGGAAAACCGGTGCGGCATCGTCCTCGGCGACGACGAGACGGGGCTTATCGCCCTGCACGTGCACTCCGCCCTCGATGCGAGTCATGTGGAGCAGGCGATGCAGGTCGCCCAGCTCACGCGCGCCTGCATCGATGCGGTGGAGCGGATCACCGGGGCCGAAATCGATGTATCGTCTATGGACTACAACCGGCTTATGACGCACGTGAAGTACATGGTGACGCGCATCCTGAACGAAGAGCGCCTCGCGATCGACGTGAATGCCGCCATCCAGTCAGGCGCGCCGGAGAGCTATCGCGCCGCGGCAGCCGTGTGCGCCGAGATGGAACGGATGCTGGGCACTGCGGTAAGCGAGCTCGAAGTCGGCTACCTTGCCATGCACATAGCGCGCGTCACCGGGGCCCGGTAAGCCGGCGCCTCAAGGACCCTGGCGGCGCTGGCGAGGTCCCTCCGGAGGCCATCCTCGGCGCTTCGCGCCTGCGGAGGCACCCGGAGGGACCTCCCCAGCCCCCGAAGCAGCCTCCCTTTGACGCGCCCATCCGAAAAACGTTACCCTTCGATAGCGTCGACCGCTTGAATGAACGCCGAGCGCAGGCCGGCCCGCTCGAGCGCGGCGACACCTTTGATGGTGGTGCCGCCGGGCGAGCAGACGGCGTCTTTCATCGCGCCGGGATGCGCGCCGGTCTCGAGCTGGAGCTTGGCGGTGCCCGCGACCATCTGGCTCACCATGCGGTAGGCGTCCGCGCGCGGGATGCCGTGCTTTACCGCCGCGTCACCCAAGGCCTCGATCACCATCGCAATGAACGCCGGTCCGCAGCCGCCAACGGTGCCGGCAACCGAGAGCAGGCGGCTCTCGACCTCGACCACGCTGCCAAGTGCATCGAGCAACGCGCGAACAGACGCGTAGTCGTCATCGCGTAGCGTGTAGGTGCGCTCGCAGGCGATGACGCCCTCGCAGATAGACACGGGTGTGTTGGGAACGGTCGAGATGTGGCGGGTCCCTGGTAGGAGCTCCTCGTAGCGGGCGCAGTCCCATCCCGCCGCGACCGAGAGGATGGGCTTGGCAGCCAGGCGCCCCGCAAGCGGTGAGAGCACCTCGTCAATGAGATGGGGCTTGATGGCGATAACCACCACATCGACGGCGTCCACCAGCTCCGCGGCGCTTTGGCAGGCGTTCATGCCGCGTGTGCCCGTGCGCTCGAGAAGCGCCTCGTAGCGGTTGGCGCACGCATAGAGATTTGCGGGAGGCACCGTACCCGCCGCAATCCAGCCGTCCGCCATGGCGCTCGCCATGTTGCCAAAGCCAATGAAGCCGATCTTACAATCGTCTGCGTTCGACATTTCCCTCTCCCCTCGCGCGGAAGCGTCTACATTTCCGGATACAGCGGGTGCGCCGCCAGAAGCTCGTCGACCCGCGCGCGAACCACCGCCCGCACGCCTGCGTCGCCTGCGCCAAAGACGGCACGCGCGACGAGCTCGCCGATCTCACGGAACTCGGCGGCGGTAAACACGCGCGTCGTGCCCGCCGCGGAGCCTACGCGGATGCCGCTTGTCTTGGCGGGCGGCAATGGGTCGTTTGGAATAGCGTTCTTGTTGACCGTGAGCCCACAGGCCTCGAGCAAAAGCTCGGCATCATGCCCGTTCACGCCCGAGGAGGTAAGGTCGACGAGGCAGAGATGGTTGTCCGTCCCGCCCGAGACAAGGCGCAGGCCGCCTGCGACCAACCCCTCGCCGAGTGCAGCGGCGCCCTTGACCATGCGCGCGATGTAATCGGCGAACGCCGGCGTGGCCGCCTCGGCAAAACATGCCGCCTTGCCCGCGATGACGTGCATGAGCGGGCCTCCCTGCATACCCGGGAACACCGCCTTGTCGATGGCGCGCGCAAGCTCGGCATCGTTGGTGAGGATGAGGCCGCCGCGCGGGCCGCGCAGGGTCTTGTGGGTGGTCGTGGTCACCACGTCGGCGTGTGGGAACGGCGAGGGATGGGCGCCCGTCGCCACAAGCCCTGCGATGTGGGCCATGTCGACCATGAGGCGCGCGCCGACGCCGTGGGCGATGGCGGCGAGACGCTCGAAATCAATCGAGCGCGGGTAGGCGGAGGCGCCACCGACGATGAGCTTGGGGCGCTCGGCTGCGGCAAGCGCCTCGAGGCCGTCATAGTCGATGGTCTCGGTCGCAGGGTCGAGCCCGTAGGACAAGAAGCGGTACAGCTTGCCCGAGAAGTTGACCGGCGAGCCGTGCGTCAAGTGGCCGCCCTGGTCGAGCCGCATGCCGATCACCGTATCACCCGGCTCCAGCAGGGCCGTGTACGCGGCAAGATTGGCGTTCGCGCCCGAATGCGGCTGCACGTTGGCAAAGCCGCACCCAAACAGCGCGCAGGCACGACTGCGGGCGAGGTCCTCGACCACGTCGACGCACTCGCACCCGCCGTAGTAGCGCCTGCCCGGATACCCCTCGGCATATTTGTTGGTGAGGACGCTCCCCACCGCCTCGAGCACCGAAGGAGACACGAAGTTCTCCGACGCAATGAGTTCGATCGTGTTGCGCTGCCGCGCGAGCTCGGCATCGAGCGCCGCGGCGAGCTCGGGGTCGGTCTGGGCCAGGTGTTCGAGCGCCATGGGGTCCCCTTTCGGCGTTAATCGTCAAGCCAGCGGCTGCGGCTGCCATCACTACGCGTGATGTTGATGCGGATCTTGCCAAGCAACACGAGAACGAGCAGGACGATAAAGACGATGGGCAGCAGGCGAAGCGCCCCTACCACGAGGATGCCCAGAAACGAGAGGACAAGCGAGATGACCGCTGCGATGGCGAGGACTGCGATGATAAGGGGAAGATACGACATGCGCATCCTTTCTGTTGAGCGCGCACGGGGCGAAGGGGCGCATATTCCGCGCGGGCCCCGTGGATAGAGTTTAACCAGCATACCAAAAGCGTCTTCGCCGCGAAGCGAAGGCGCTTGCTAGAAACGTTTGGCTGAAACGGCACCGGCGGGGCCGCGAGCTTACGAGGCGAGGCTCACCTCGTAAGCAGGCTCGTCGTACTTGCCACCCATGATAATCGATGCGGTAAGGTCGTCGAGGTTGTAGACGACCGACCACTGGGTCTGGAAGACGCTGCCATCGTCGCGAATCTGCACCTCGCGCGAGACGCTCTGGAGCAGGTCCATGGCCTCGTCCTCAGACAGCACGCCGTCTGCGGCCGTTAGGGTCTCCATAAGAACCTGGTAGCGGTCCTGGCCGCCGCCAAAGTTGTACTCACCGGGCGTGAGCAGGAAGTTCGTTGCCGCCTGATAGGTTACGCCCGCCTCGCCGGAGAGCGCTCCCATGGTCGTTGCGTCGCCGGGCTCGAGGATGCTCATCTCGTCGCCGATGTACTCGACAATCACCGAGGCGCCCGAGGCGTCCGCAATCTGGAAGTGATAGCAGCTGTTGGCGCTCGAGTGCATGTCGTACTTGCCGAGCAACGCCACCGCCTCGTCCACCGTCGCGCAGCTATCGAGCATCATGCGGATGGCAGTCGTGGTGGTGATATCGACCTTGTCGGTCTCTTGGTTGGTGGGCTCGGTGTCGATGAGCAGCACGCCCACGGCAAGGCCAGCCTCGTTGACGCCGTCGAGCGGCGCGTAGGGCGCGGCGAGCGCCGTCAGGCTCGAGATGAGGTCCTCGGGCATCTTGTCCTCCCCGTAGCCAAGAAAGCCAAGGTTCACCATGGACACACTGGCGTAGCCGTCCGCCGGGTCCGTTCGCACGAGCATGCCGGGCGAGTACTCGAGGTCAAAGTTGCGCCCAAAGATCGCGTCGCCCTCGGCCGTGGTGGCGTTAAAGGTCGAGCACGCAAGATCGGGCAGGTCGATGGTGATCGGCAGGCCCTTCATGATGCGGTTCACCACAAACTGGATGAGCTCGGCGTCGTTAGAGGCGCCGCCCTGCTCGATAAACGCATCGATACCGTAATCCCCGTCATAGGTCATGGTGTAGAGCGGATAGTCGTCGACCTTCTCGATCGAATTCAACGTAGCAAGCTCGTGGCCAAAGAGTGCAAACACCGTAACAACGGCCGCAACGGCAAGCGCGACCACGGCGATCACAACACCCAGAACAATCTTTTTTGCCCTGCTCATAGGCTTTTTCTCCATGAATCCCCTCCTGTCTTTGATAGAGCGCGCCCCATGCTACCAGACCTCTTTCATGGTTTGACGTTTTTTACAATTTCGTCAACTAATAGGAGGCAACGGCAGAGTCCGGTCGCCCTCCCCCAGGCGTGCAAAGCGGGGTATGCTATCCAACGAAACAATTGAGGCGCTCCGCGCAACACAAGAGAAGGGAATGCATCCATGGACAGCATCACCGGCAAGAACATTGCCTCGCTCAAAGACCTGCAGCGCCAGATCCGCACAAAGCGCTACCTCATGAGCGTGCTCGAGTTCGACGGCGAAACCGTCGCCCCCGCGAACGGCGCCGCCGCACGCGCCGAGGCGATGGGCGCGCTTGCGGGCGAGATGCACGAACTTTTGACGAGCGACGCCGCCGTAGAACTCGTCGCCGCGCTCGAGGAGAGCGCTGCGACCGAGGGCCTCGACCCTCAAACCGCCGCTGAGCTCCGCGTCTTTGCGCGCGACCAGCGCGAGGCGCGTGCCATCCCCACCGACGAGGAGATTGCCTGGAGCCGCCTCACGAGCGAGGCGAATGCCGTCTGGCACGATGCAAAGCAGGCGGACGATTGGGCATCCTTCGAGCCGTACGTCGAGCGCATCGTCGAGACGCTCCGCCGTCGCGCCGCGCAGCTCGACCCCAGCCGTGACGCCTACGACGTCCTGCTCGACCAATACGAGCGCGGCATGGATACCGCTGCCTACGACGCGTTTTTTGCGCAGGTGAAAGAAAGCGTCGTCCCGCTCGTGCACGAGATTGCCGCTATGCCAGCGCCCGATCTCCCCTTCCGCACGGCGCATGTCGCCCGCCCTGTCCAGCTCGCTTTGTCGCGCGACCTGCTTGCGCTCGAGGGCCTCGACATGGCGGGCTGCGCGCTGGCCGAGGTCGAGCATCCGTTCTCGGACGGATTCGCCCCCGGCGACGTCCGCGTGACAACGCACATATACGAAAACGATGCGCTCTCCAATGTCTTCTCCATCCTGCATGAGGGCGGCCACGCTATCTACGAGCAGAACGTCGATCCTGCCTACGCGTGGACCTGCCTTGACGAGGGCACCTCGATGGGCATCCACGAGAGCCAGAGCCGCCTCTTTGAAAACATCATCGGCCGCTCGCGTGCCTTTGCCGGTCCGCTCCTTGGCGTGCTGCGCGCGCACGCGCCCGAGGTCTACGGCGAGGTGACCGAGGACGACCTTTACCGTGCGGCCAACCTCGCCCACCCGCAGCTCATCCGCATGGAGGCCGACGAGCTCACCTATCCGCTCCATATCATGGTGCGCTACGACATCGAGCGGGCGCTTTTTGCCGGCGAGGCCCGCGTGGCAGACATCCCCACGCTCTGGCGCGACCTCATGAAGAGCTATCTGGGTGTGGACGTACCCAACGACACCCTCGGCTGCTTGCAGGACACGCACTGGTCGGGTGGCAGCTTTGGCTATTTCCCAAGCTATGCCCTCGGCAGCGCCTACGGCGCCCAGTACGTCGACGCCATGGCCCGCGCAGGTATTGACGTGGACGCGGCCTGCGCGGCGGGCGACTTGGCGCCGGTGCGCGGTTGGCTTTGCGAGAACATCTGGCGCTGGGGCCGCTCCAAGGACGCACCCGAGCTCATCCGCGACTCCTGCGGGGCGCCCTTTGACGCCACGTATTACTGCAACTACTTGGTGAAGAAGTTCACCGAGCTGTACGGCCTCTAAGAAATATGCGGCCGCAGCCGACTTAGTCACGGTTTTTGGGCCATCTCTCAAGTAGCCAAGGCGTATCGGATGCTCGCCGCAAGTCGCCTACCTGCGCAAACGAGAATGGGGCAAGCGGGGCCTACTCACAAGGGACGCGTTTTGCCGTGACTATGTCCTCTCATGCCCCCATTTCAACCCAAAGCGCCGCCCGCTGCATCCTCTTGACAGCGGGCGGCGCCCCTCATTTATTTGCTGCTCGTCTACTCGTTGTCACCCGCGGTCATCTGGGTGGCAGAGAGACCGGAGGCGGCGTCCGCCTCGGTTGCAGCGCGCGCATCGGGCCACACCCAGTCGGTAAAGGCGGGGTGATCGTAGCCCTCCTCCACGGCAAAGCGGAAGGCCTCCTCACGGAAGGCGTCCCACGCCTCGGCCTGTGCGGTGTGCGCAGAGGTGCTGGCAGCGACATCCACCAGGCGCAGGGCCTCGGCCGCGAGCGCCCAGCGGTCCATGTCGTTCAGACGCAGCATGTCAAACGGCGTGGTCGTGGAGCCCTTTTCCTCGTAGCCGTGCACGCACCACGCGTCGTGGCCGGGGCGCGCCCAGACAAGACGGCGGATGGTGCCCGCGTAGGCATGGAAGCAGAAGAGCACGGGGCGGGAGCCGTCGCCAAAGAACTCGACGAAGCGCTCGTCAGAGATGGCGCGGTCGTTCTCGCAGGCGTTCTGGATCTTAAGGAGATCGGCCACGTTCACGAACCAGACCTTGATGCCCTGCTCGCGCAGCAGGTCTACCGCGGCGAGCGCCTCGAGCGTGGGCACGTCGCCACAGGTGGCGATCACGAGGTCCGCCTCATCGAGCGAAGACGCGGTGGATGCCCACTCCCAGACCGCAAGGCCCTCTTCAAGCTCGGCCTTTGCATCATCGACCGTGATAAACGTTGGCGCGGGCTGCTTGCCACAGAAGATGGCGTTCACACAGTCGGTCGAGGCGTAGGCACGCTCGGCAACCGCGAGCGCCATGTTGGCGTCGCAGGGATAGTAGGCGTTGACGATATGCGTGTCGTTGGCCTTGTTGAGGAGCAGGTCGATGAAGCCCGGGTCCTGATGGCTGAAACCGTTGTGGTCCTGACGCCAGACGTGGCTGGACAGCAGGATGTTGAGGCCGGCGATGGGCGCGCGCCACGGAATCTCGCGCTTGGTGGCCTCGAGCCACTTGCAGTGCTGGTTCACCATGGAGTCGACCACGTGCACGAAGCTCTCGTAGCTCGACCAGACGCCGTGGCGACCGGTGAGCACATAGCCTTCGAGGAAGCCCTCGCACTGGTGCTCGGAGAGCTGCTCGATCACCTTGCCCTGGGGCGCCAGCAGCTCGTCGTTGGCCTCGTCGGCATAAGCGTCGCCCGCCTCCCACTGCTTCTTGGTGACCTGATAGGCGTCCTGCAGGCGGTTCGACGCAGTCTCATCCGGGCCGAAGATGCGGAAGTTATCGGGGTTGGCCGCGAGCACGTCGGCCGTATAGGCACCAAAGACGCGCGCCGCCTCGGTCTGGCCGTAACCGTGACCGCGCTCTGCCACCGGCACTTCGTGGGCGTGGATGTCGGGGAGGTTGAGGTCCTCACGCACGCGACCGCCGTTGGCGTTGGGGTTGGCACCGATGCGCAGGTCGCCCGTGGGCATCCAGTCCGTCACCTCGGGGCGAATCTGCCCCTCCGGTGTGAAGAGCTCCTCGGGGCCGTAGGAGCGCAGCCAGTCACGCAGCACGCGGAAGTGCTCGTGGGTGTCCTTGGCGCTTGCCAGCGGCACCTGGTGCGCGCGCCAGGAGTCCTCGGTCTTCTTGCCGTCGATGGTCTTGGGGCAGGTCCAGCCCTTGGGCGTGCGGAACACGATCATGGGGTAGACCGGGCGCGTGACCTCCTCGCCCGCAGCGACCTGGGCGGCGGCGTGCTCCTTGATGGTGCAGATCTTGGCAAAGACCTCCTCCAAAAGCGCCGCAAAACGCACGTGGATGGACTCGTGGCTCTCGTCATCAAAACCGGCGACAAAGATGTGCGGCTCGTAGCCCATGCCCTCGAAGAACTTGGTGAGCTCCTCGTCGCTGATGCGTGCGAGGATGGTGGGGTTGGCGATTTTGTAACCGTTCAGATGCAGGATCGGCAGCACGATGCCGTCGGTCGCGGGGTTCACGAGCTTGTTGGACTGCCAGCTTGTGGCGAGAGGGCCCGTCTCGGCCTCGCCGTCGCCCACCACGGCCACCGCGAGCAGGCTGGGGTTGTCGAGCACCGCGCCGTAAGCATGGGAGAGCGTGTAGCCGAGCTCACCGCCCTCGTGGATGGAGCCGGGGGTTTCGGGCGCAAAGTGGCTGGGAATGCCACCGGGATAAGAGAACTGGCGGAAGAACTTCTCGAGGCCGGCCTCGTCATTGGTGATGTCAGGGCGAATCTCGCGATAGGTACCGTCGAGCAGGCTCTGCGCGGTGCCGGCCGGGCCGCCGTGACCGGGGCCCATGAGGAAGATAGTGTTCTGGCCGTGATCGGCAATGAGGCGGTTCACGTGGCCAAAGAGGAAGTTGATACCCGGCGTGGTGCCCCAGTGGCCCACGAGACGGTGCTTGACGTCGGCGCGGCCAAAATCGCGCGGCTCACCGGTTTTGGCGTCCGGGTAGTCGGCGCGCATGAGCGGGTTGGAGCGCAGGTAGATCTGGCCGACGGACAGGTAGTTGGACGCGCGCCAGTAGCGCTCGACACCGGCGAGCTCGGCAGCGGAAACATCGCCGCTTCCGCGGTTCCAAGGCGTCCCGATTACCGGATGAGACATAAGGCACTCCTATCTGCTTTTGGGGTCGAGTGCGGCCGCACGCCGCTCGTTTTGCTGAAAGCAGTATAGGTGATAAAACGTTTTAGCATTGTTAACAAAACGTTTTTGTTTCAGAATCCGTAAATGTTTGGCAATTTATCCGGTGAACGGTAGGAAAACGCGTATGAACGGTGTTTGCTTAGATTGTGACAGGAGTAGGGCGAACCTCCTGTGCGCTGCTACCGCTGCTGCACCGAATCGCGCTCAACCAGACGGGGCTCGAGCAGGCGCGTCTCCGCCTCGACATCCTCGGGCGCGGCGGCATCTAGGCGACGCACGATAAGGGCGAGCGCCTCCTCCGCAAGAACCGCAACGTCCTGGTCGATGGCGGTAAGCGCCGGCTCGAACAGAGAGTCTGCCGCCGAATTGTCGTAACTCACCACCGAGTAATCGCGCGGAACACGGCACCCCTCCTCATACAGGCGCTTGAGCAGGCCGAGCGCGATGTTGTCGGAACTCGCAAAGACCGCCGTGGCGTCGGTTGCGGTAATACCAGCCGCGGCCTCGTAGGCATCGGGGATGTAGTAGTCGCTGTCAAAGACCAGACTCTCGTCAAACGGCACGTCGAACTCATCGAGCGCCCTGCGGTACCCCTCGAGACGATGGCGGCCCGTGTTGGACCGGGAAGCATTCACGATGCAGGCGATGCGGCGGTGGCCGTGCTCGAGCAGGTGGCGGGTCGCCATGTACCCACCGAGCTCGTTGTCGAATAGCACCTTGTCGCAGGCGGCGTCATCGAGCACGCGGTCGATCATCACGTAGGGAACGGGAAGGGCCGCTATGCGCTCAGGAAGGTCCTCGCCGCCCTCGGTCTGGTTGCCCAAAACGATAAAGAGCCCCTCTACCCCGCGGTTGACGAGCGTGGAGAGCAGCTCGATGTCGTTGACGGCAAGGTCGTCAGACGTGGTGATAAACAGGGCAAAACCGCGCTCGCGGCAGCGCTGCTCGAGGTTTTTCGCCAGACGTGAGAAGAAGCGGCTCTCGATGTTCGGAACGATAAGGCCCAGGGTGTTCGAGCGCTGCGTCACGAGGCTTCGGGCGATCTGGTTGGGCACGTAGTGTTTGGCGGCGGCGATGGCCTTGATGCGGCGGCGGTTCTCCTCCGTGATGCGGCACGGCCGGTTGTTAAGCACCAGAGATACCGTCGAGACGGAAAGCCCCGCCTCGCGTGCAATCTCTTTAAGCGTTACCTTGGGCACCGCCGACCTCCCCTATCGCTTTGATCTCACTCCACGGTACCACGAATGACGACGCGCGCGGTCGCGAGATATGAGGTTGGCAGCGAGCGTTTCTGCTTCGTGCGGGGCATGCTGGTCAAATTACCCCGTGAGAGGGCATTCGACTGAACCTAACGCAGCCCTAGAAGACCATTTGATGTCGCTTTGCACCGATCTTCTGCAAAAAGGGCCGGATCTTTGCCCGCCGACAACCCGCGACAGCAGTCCCCGGCGGTAAACAACCAGGGCGCAATGCCCCCTCGCGGGGCAATTTGACCAAATCTGGTTCCATGAACAAAGAGGAGCCGCTGGGAATGTTCCCGACGGCTCCTCCAAGCAGGTTTTATGTCGCCAGCCCACAGGGCAGGCTTAGCTGATAGACGCTACGCGACCGGTTCCAGCACGATGAGCGCGTCCGCGCAGAAGGGATGTTGTGCCACGCGAGTGGCGCCATCCCCAACCGTGACCGGCAGATGCGCGATGCGCTTCTGGGCGAGGTCGATGGCACGGGCCGTATAGCCCTCGAGCGCCACGCCGAGCTTGAGCGCCGTCGCGCGGGGCAGATAGGCCAAATACGTCGGGCGCTCCGCCTCGTTATGCGCGACGCGAATCTGCTCGCGGTCGTCTGCAAGCTCATCCTGCGCCGGCACAAGCGTGCGGCAGCCAAGCGCATCGAGCAGAGGCTCAATCATGCCAAAGTCCCACACACCTGGCAGCTGCAGGGCCTCCTGCCAGCGGAAAGGCGCGTCAAAGCCCTCGCCGAGGACCGATCCTTGACTCTGCGACGTCTGCCAGTTCCAGATGCCGTGGGCACCGTAAGTCACACCCGCGGTCGCACCGGCGAGGATGCCCGCCCATGCAGAGGCACGGCAGTTCTCGTCGTTGAAACGTACGTACACGTGGCGGCTCGCGCCCATCATCTCGTAGCAGGGCTCGGAGTTGATAAGCGGCTTTTTGGGGTAGTTTGCACGGAAGTCCTCCGGGAGCTTCCACGCCTCGTCCTGAGCAAGCGCGTTGTGGCCGGGCTGGTACATATAGAAGTCCAGGCGGTCGATGAACTGCTCGGGGATGGTGCGATTCGCGCGGTTGATGTGCATGGTGCGCAGGCGCGTGGGCGCAAGCTCGCACACAGTCGCGAGGGCCGCCTCGTAATACGGCAGACACTCGTCTGCCTTCCAGTCCGTGTCGCCCGTCACCACGTACACGGGGTCAAACTCGTCGAGGTGCTCGACCACGCGGCGCACATGGCGCTCCACCTCATCGAGCGGCATCGTCGAGGCGCCGGTACGCTCGGCAATCGCGGCGCCCCAAGTACCGGGCACGTAGTTGCACCACATAAGCACAAGCGCCGGGCGAATGCCGTGCTCGACCGCCATGCGGCACATCTCGCGAGCGCGCTCCCAGTATGCGAGGTTGGGCTGTCCCCAGTCAAAGACGGTGCCGTCCTCGCTGGCGTACGGATAGATACCGAGGTCCGGGCGGCAGCGGTCCCACTGCGGCAAGGAGTTGACCTGCAGTGTATTGATGCCCTGCTCGGCACGGCGGGCGAGATAGTAGTCCCAATCCTCGAGCGTGATGCTCGTGAACGCGCTCCAGCAGGTATCCGCCAGCCAGAACCAGGGCTTGCCGTCGCACAGGAACCCGTCGCCCTTCTCGTTTACCGTGAGCGTCCCCAAAGCCATGACGTCTGTCCTCTCTTGTCCCGAAATACCGCGCTCAATAAGAGCAAACCGGGCGCACGGTCAGGACGACCCGCGCACCCGGCGACTAACCTACATGGGATATACCCGTGTGGAGTGTGGAGGTCGCTTACGCGCCGATGAGCTCGGCCTCGTCCTCGTCCTCCATCTCGGCCAGCTCCTCCTTGGTGAAGCCGGTGAGGAAGACCACGATGGCGGCGACCACGAAGGACACGGCCATACCGATGACGGCAGCGATGACGTTCCACTGGCCGCCCTGCAGGTAGTTCAAGATGACCATGAAGTTGGAGGAACCGCCAGCCATGTAGTAGGTGACGCCGAGGATGCCGGAGAGCACCGCGCCGATGGCGCCGCCGATGAACATACCGAGCATGGTGCGGCGGAAGCGCATAAGGATGCCGAAGAGGGCGGGCTCGGTCACGCCGCCGGCAATGGCGGAGATGACGTAGCCGAGGGCGAGGCCCTTCTCGTCCTTATTCTTCATGCGCAGGAACGCACCGAAGGCGCAGCCCCACACCGCGGTCATGGCGCAGTTGGTGGAGACGAAGACGAACGGGTCGTAGCCAGCAGCGATGATCTGTACCTGAGCGATCATGATGACGGGCATGTGCATGCCGGCGACCACGAAGAGCTGCCAGAAGGCGCCGAGGACAGCCATGACCACAAAGATGCCGATGCCACCGAGGTCAGCAAGGCCAAAGAGCGCGTTGGCAACGAGGTTGCCGAGCTCGCCGCCAATGGGGGCGAGGATGATGAGCGCGATAGGCACGACCACGATCATGGTGCAGAACGGGGTGAAGACCGTGGAGAGCGTGTCGGGCATGATCTTCTTGAAGAACTTCTCCACGAAGTAGAGCACCGGGATGGTGAGGATGATCGGCAGCACCGTCTGGCTGTAGTTGGCAGCAGTGATCTGGATGCCGTAGACGCTCACGATGCCCGTCGGGTCGGCGGAAGCCGCGGAGACAATGCTCGGGGCGATCATGAGGCCGCCGGTGAGCATGCCGAGGACCGGGCTTGCGCCGATCTTCTTAGCGGCAGCGTAGCCGAGGTAGATGGGCAGGAAGTAGAACGTTGCCTCGTAGAGGGTCGTGTAGAAGAACGTGTAGGTCGGGTCGGTCTCCGAGATGACGTTCAGAAGCTGCGGACCCAGGATGACCGCAAAGGTGCGGAACAGACCGCCGGCCATGAGCAGCGGGATGAGCTGTGTCATGGAGCCGGACAGGTAGTCGAGGATGATGCCCGGGATCTGCTTGAGGGTGATCTTCTCCTTGGGCGCGTCGAGGTTCTCGTCAACCGCGGCGCCACGCGTGACACCGGAGATGGCGACGAACTCGTCGAGCACCTTCGGCACGTTCTGACCGATGATGACCTGAAGCTGGGTGCCGGCAAACTGTGCACCGAGCACGCCCTTGACCTTCTTGATCTTCTCGATGTCAGCGAGGTTGTTGTCCTTGAGCGTGAGACGCAGACGCGTCATGCAGTTGGTTGCGGTCGTGACGTTGGCCGCACCTCCTACGAGCTCAAGGACGTTTTCGGCGATTTGCCTGTTGTCAATTGCCATGGGGTCCCCTCCCATTGCCGTGACCAAGTTGCCGTCCTGCACATCTTGGTCGTTCCTACCAGTAAACTATGTTTACTGAATGTTTATGTCATGTATAGTACGTGTCCCGCCCGCTTCCATAGGCTAGATGTCCGGTGAACGGTCGGAATTATCAGGTGAACGTCAAACAAGCGTAACGAAATGTCGCCTCGTAAAACATAAACAGCCGGTTTTGCACACCTTCGTGTTTACAACAGACGGGCACTGTCCTTACCTAAGCTTTTCTTCACAATTCTTTACCGTTTAACAGGTAAAACAGCACGCTTACCGGTCTCTCGTTGGGTATATCGTCTAGTTTTATATACTAAACATGTTTATACACTGTCTATGGAAGGATAGTCATGGCAGAAACCGACCTCGCAACACTCACCTACAAAACGGTGACCAAGCTCGGCGACTTTGGCCCCTGGATCTCAAAGCTCGTGCTCGAGCTGCCCGACGAGGTTGGAGTGAACGACGTCCGCCCCGCAACGTTTAACGTCTTCTGCGCCCGTCATGAGCGTACGGGAGCGGTTCTCATGCGCCGCGAGCGTGGCGCGGACCACGCTGCCCCCTCCATTGGCTACGTCCCGGTGCTGGCAGCCTATCCGTCAACCGAGGCGGGCGAGCGCCAGACCCGCGGATCGCACGTCGCGCTCGAGCTGCCCGAGACGCGCCTCACCAAGCACGTCGAAGGCGGTGTCATGGGCTCGCGCCTTATTGAGAACCGCTTCCGCGTAACGCAAACGGTCGCCATCCCCGGCAGCACCGACCCCATCACGGGCATGGTCTTCAACTCCTGCGCGGGCGATATCTGCCCCGAGCTCGATGGCTGGCATACCGCCGAGATGACGGAGACCGTCGAGGGCATCAAGATGGCGTACGGCTACTTCGAGCCTGACTTCACGCCAGAGCCCGCAGGCCCCTTTGGCCCCGCACGCGAGAAGCCCGAGAAGGCGGCCCTCATCATTTACCTGCACGGCGCGGGCGAGGGCAAGGGTGAGGGTCTTGAGGCCCAGGGCGGGCCTCTTACGCCCGAAGGCCCCGAGCGAGCCTACATCGGCAACCGCGTGACGGCGCTTTCCGGCAAAAAGATCCAGGGCTACTTCGACGGAGCCGCTTGGGTGCTTGTTCCCCAAAGTCCCACGTTCTGGATGGACAACGGCGTCGAGCAGCTCGGCCATAGCAACCAGAGCATCTACGTTCGTGCGCTCAAGGCGCTCATTGACGAGTTCATCGCGTGCCACGCCGGCCGCATCGATACGTCGCGCATCGTTGTCGGCGGCCTCTCCAACGGCGGCTTTATGACGCTGCGCATGTGCCGCGATTATCCCGGCTTCTTTGCGGCGGGACTCCCCTGCTGCGCGCCGTGGTACAACGCGACCGCCGAGGACGTCGAGCTTCTGGCCAAAACGCCCCTGTGGTTCACGCACAGCAAGGGCGACGAGCTCGTCAACCCCACAGAGACGGTTCTTCCGCTCTACCGCGCGCTCGAGGACGCCGGCGCGACCGCGCATGTCACGTACTTCGACCATGTCGAGGACCTTACCGGTGTGTATCACGAGGCCGATGGCTCGCCCAAAAAGACGTTTAACCACGGCGTGTGGATCCACGTGTTCAACGACTTCTGCCGAACCGACATCGACGGCACGAACGTCATGATCGATCGCGAGCCCGTGGGCATGTGGGAGTGGGCGGCGCGCCAGCGGGCATAGCCTCCCATGGCGGGGGCGGGGCTTCCCCCTGTGCGTTTCCCGCAGGCAAAGCTGAGGACCACGCACAGGGGGAAGCCCCGCCCCCGCATGCACGCAACGCCCCTGCGCACACAGACAAGAGGAAAGGATGCCGATTATGGCTGTCAACGAGCTGCCGCGAGTGATCGTTACTACAGACCTTGAGGTGGACGATATGAACTCGCTCATCCACTTGGCGCTGTATCTCAACCTGTTGGATGTGGAGGCCATTGTCACCACTGCCTCGCAGTACCACTTCCTGGGCGATGGCGAGCACATGCTCGGCGAGGTCACGCCGCATTGGCGCACCAAGGGCATGCGCTCCTGCACGTGGAAGGTCGTTCCCCACGAGCCCGACCCCGAGGCAGGCTCGCTCACAAGCTACCGCCCCTTCCCGCGCACATGGGTCCAGGACCTTTGGACGCACGAGTACGCCCAAGCCTGGCCCTACCTCAGTGAGAATGCCGCAGCGGCGGGCGAGCCACCCTTCCCCACCCCCGAGCAGATGCTCGCGCGTACCTATGAGGGAAACATTGCCTTCGAGGGCGACATTCGCGCCGACACCGTCGGCTCCAACGTCATCAAGCAGGCCATACTCGACAACGACCCACGCACGCTCTGGCTTCTCTCTTGGGGCGGCATGAACACCATCGTGCGCGCCCTTATATCGATCGCCGAGGATTACCAGGCAACCGACGCCTGGGACGAGGTTCGCTCGCGCATTTATGCCAAGGTCCGCGTGCTGGGCGTTACCAACGGTATCGGGCAAGATAACTCCTGGCTCGATCACGGCCAGCCGCTCTTTCCCGACCTTGTCTTTCTGCGCGTGCCCTTCATGTACGGCGGCTACGTGGACGCCGTGGCGGCGCAGCCCGACAGCATCGATCTCTTCCGCGCGCCCTGGCCGGAAGAGCACCTCACGCAAAACAACGGCCCGCTCATGGCGCGCTACATGCTCTATGGCGACGGCAAGGTGTACGAGAACGAGCCCGAACGCTTCCAATTTGGCCGCCACGCGACGCTCGACTGGGGGCTCGACGGTATGCAGCCCATCCACTTCACGCCCGGCGACTTCATGGCCGAGGGTGACTCGATGACCTACATACCGCTCATCCCCTTCGGCCTGCGGGGCGCCACGGACCCAGGCTTCTCGACCGTACTGGGTCCCCTCTTTTGCGATAGCGTCGAGAGCACAGGTGACGGCATGAGCTTTGCTGACCTCGGGCACGCTCCAGAAGACAACCCTAACCCGTATCTGCGCGCCTACCAGGAGGACTTCGCCGCACGCGCTCAGTGGTGCGCGCATAAGCCCGCCGCCTGCAACCACGCCCCCGTGATCGAGGGCGTCACGCCAGACATGGCCGCCGCCCCCGGCGCGACGGTTGAGGTCGGCGCGTGGGTATCGGACCCCGATGGCGACGTGCTTACCTGCCGCTGGGCGGTCGATGCGCTCTCGAGCACCTATAGCGGGGCGCACAACCTCGCCTCATGGCGCGTCGAGGGGGCGACCGCGTACTTCACCGTACCTGCCGATGCCGCCCCGGGCGACCACATCCCCCTCACCCTGCGTGTCCAAGATGCCGCCAAGCGGCCCTGCACGCGCTATGCGCAGGTTGCCGTAACCGTGGAATAAGCGGCAACAGATCAAAATACAAGGCGGTGCGGGGCGCCACGTAAAGCGCCCCGCACCGCCTACTTGTACCGGTTTGACACTCCCCCAAAGGAGAGCGCGGCCTTACGCCTCTGCCAGGCGCTTGGCCTCTAGCACGGCGCCGTAGATGTTGGCGTCGTTGCCGAGTTCCGCGCGCTTGATAACCGGGCGCGGGAAGCCGGGGAGCATGTGCTCGAGAGCCTTGTCCATCATGCGCTCGAACGCGTCGAAGAGCTCCGGATGGCAGCTGATGCCACCCGCGATGGCAAAGACCTCGGGGTCGAGCACGGCCTGCAGGTTGATGAGCCAGTTGTCAAAGGCGAGCGCGTACCGGTCGAGGCCGCGGATGGCCGCCTCGTCGCCTGCCTCGATCCACTTGAAGAAAATGCGGCCGTCGACCGATTTGTCCACCGGCTCGCCCTTTTCCTCAAAAATGCGCTCGCGCAGCGCCATCCAGCCCGCGGTCTGCGCGAACCACGTGCCCGGCGTCACAGGGTCGGCGGTGTTGTTGTTAAGGAAGCTGAACTCGCCCGCAAAGCAATGCGCGCCGCGCAGAGCCTTGCCGTCGATGACGATGCCGCCGGCGATACCGGTGCCGATGCCAATGGTCACGCCAAAGCGCGTGCCCTTGAGGGCGCCCGCGGCGTACTCGCCAAGACCGGCGCACTTACCGTCGTTGTTAACGGCCACGGGCATGCCAAAGCGCTCGCGCATGAGCTTGGCGAGCGGGCACTGGTCCATGTAGGTGAGGGCGCCGCCGCGGTGGATGGTGCCATCCGGGTCGTCCTCCATGACGGAACCGGGAACGCTCATGCCAATTGCCACGACTTGGTCGCGATACGGCTCGACGAGCGAAGCGAACGCCTCGACTGCCTCCTCGGCAGAGGAGAAGTCCGTCTTGATGGAACCTCGGTCGCCGACGAAGTTGAAGTCCTCGTCCATAATGGCCCACTTGACCTCGGTGCCGCCCACGTCAATGCCGAAGTACTGCTTCATTGTTTGCTCCTCAAGAATCGAAATCAGATGCTGCCGCGCGGCAGGGGCGCCGCACGCTTACTATTCAGCTTACGTCAGCCCGCCCTTTCTTCAACCTGTAAAAAGAGAAACGGGCAGGTTAATCGGGGAACGGCGTTAACAAACGAACTGTTTGCCAACGCCGTTTGAACAACAGATGAGCACGACGCGCCGCGCTGTCGTCAAGCCTCTTCTACGCGGCGCAGCCAAAGCGGTGCGTGCCACCGGCAACCGCGCACACCGTACCGTCGGGGAGCTCCACGTCTGCCGAGACGCCCTCGGGCACCGTGCACTCGAGGTCAAAGCGACCGTTCTCGCAGCGCCAGAAGACCTCGATGCGCCCCTGCACCGACTCGAAGGCGCAGCGAGCCCACGTGATGCCCTCGCCCGGCTTGGGCGCGATGCGCACGCGCGCATACCCCGGCGTCGCCGGCGAGATGCCGCCGATGACCTGATAGATCCAGTCGCACACCGCGCCCAGCGCATAGTGGTTGAAGCTCGTCATATCGCCCGGGTTGATGGAGCCATCCGGCAGCATCGAGTCCCAGCGCTCCCACGTGGTGGTGGCGCCCATGCGCACCGGATAGAGCCAGCTGGGGCACTCGTCCTCCAGAAGCAGGCGGTACGCCTCCGCCACGTGCCCGTTCTCAGAAAGCGCCCAGGTCACATACGGCGTGCCGGCAAAGCCGGTCGCAACCTTGTAGTCGCCCTCGCGCACGAGCTCGGCCAAGCGGTCGGCCGCGGGTGCCACCTCGTCGCCCTCAAGCAGGCCAAAGTGGAGGGCCAGCGCATAGGCCGCAACCGCGTCGGAGGTCAGACGGCCGCCCTCGAGCACATACGTGCGACGGAACGCCGCACGCGAGCGCTCTGCGAGCTCCTCCCAATACGCGCGGTCCTCGGTAAGGCCCAAAATCTCGGCCGTGTCTGCCGCGATGCGGGCACTACGGCAGAGGCACGCCTGCGCGATGAGGTACTTGTCGGTCTTGCCATCCATGGGGGCCTCGGGCGGGGCGGCCGGATCGAGCCAGTCGCCAAGCTGCAGGCCCGTGTCCCACAGGCCCGTATCGGAGAGGCGCTCCTCCACGGCGCGCAGGTGCATCCCCATGGCGGGATATTGCGCGGCAAGCGCATCCTTGTCGCCGTAGACCTGCCAGAGCGTCCAGGGCACCCAGCAGCACGCGTCGCCCCAAAGCGCCAGCTCGCCCACCGTCTTCCAGAAGTGGTCGCTGTACTTGACCACATCGGGTGCCACCACGGGTACGCAGGAAAGCGCGTTGTGCGCGGTCTCGGCCATGAGGGTCTCAAGCCAGTCGCCCAAGAACGCCGAGCAGTCGTACTGGAACGCCGCCGTGGGCGCAAAGACCGCGATGTCGCCCGTCCAGCCCATGCGCTCGTCGCGCTGCGGGCAGTCGGTGGGGATGCTCACAAAGTTGTCACGCTGGCTCCAGAGCGTGTTCGAAACGAGTTTGTTCACGTCATCGTTCGAGCACGTGAACCAACCCGTACGCGGCAGGTCGGAGCTGATGGCCACAGCCTCGATATCGTCTGCGCCAAGCTCGCCCGGCCAACCCGTGACCTCGGCATAGCGGAAACCGTGGAAGGTCAGCGTGGGCTCAAAGACGTCCTCACCGCCCGAGAGAATAAAGGTGTCGGTCGCCTTGGCGGCGCGCAAAGGACGCGTGCCCAGCTCCTCGTGCTCAAGCACCTCGGCATGACGCACGACAACCTCGGTACCGCGGGGGCCAGAGACGCGCACGCGCACCCAACCCACGATGTTCTGCCCAAAGTCCACGAGCGTCTTGCCCGCCGGGCTCTGCCAGATGCGCACCGGACGGAGCGTCTCGGTCCGGCGTACGGGCGGCATCGCCTGCGCATAGAGCGTCGCGTGGTCGAAGGCGACCTCGTGCACCTCGAGCGGGTGCTCAGCGGGGTCGATGCGCGCATCGATGGTCTCGCCGTTGTAGAGGGAGTTCTCGGTAATCGGCGTTGCGCAGGCGTGTGCCGTACCATCGGCCGCGGTCACCGCAACCTGGCGCGAACCGTCGGCGTAGACAATCTCGAGCGCGCCGATGAAGCCGAGCTCCTCGCCGTAATCGATCTTCATAAGGTCGAAGCCGAGCTCGCCGCGCCACCAGCCGTTACCAAGCAAGACCTCGATCTTTGCCGCACGGCCGCCCGCGCGCACGAGGTCGGTAACGTCCGCCTCCTGCACGGCAAGACGCCACTCGTATGCAGTCCAACCGGGGTTCAGCACCGCGTCGTCCACCGAGACGCCGTTCACGCGCGCCTCGTAGATGCCGTGCGCCGTCGACACCAGACGCGCCGAAGTCACGGCGCTGGCCGGTCCCTCAAGCTCAACATCGCAGGTGAGCCCAATTGCCTGGCCGCGCGGGGCATCCGCCCCGATCATGTGCGCGCCGGCGAGCAGCTCAACTGCAGAAAGTGTTTCCGTCATGATCCCTCCCCTGCTTTGGCGGCATCACGCCGCCAGATTGCGCCTCAAATACATGCATACCCGCGCACGCTGGGCGCCTTTCTCTGGGCTATGAGATTGCTTTCTTGAAAACGACGGAGGGGCAGCCGCTCGCGCCAACCGCCCCTCCAAAAACTGGCTTACGCAGTCTTGTCGACTGCCTTGATATGCAGCAGCATGTACTGGCGGCTCGGCAGGTCCACACGTACCTGGCCCTCGTAGGTGCCCGGCAGGGTCTCGACCGTCATGTTCCACGTGTCCACCACGTCGATCGTATAGGTCTTGCCCTCGGGCAGGGTAAGGTCGCGGTACGCCGGACGGAAGAAGCCAAAGTACATGACCACGTCGTCGGTGCCTTCGCTCCAGTCGTTAGCCATACAGGCAATATCCCAGTTCATGGTGCCCAGGCAGAAGCCCTTCTCATACGGCACCAAGTCCATATCCTCCGGCAGGCTCTCCATGAACTGACGGCAAAACGCGATGCGCTCCGGGCTCTCGCCGTAGAGCTTGCCGCCGTGTGCCCACCAGATCTTGGGGCCGCGGTCCACAAAGGTCTCGCCGTGGGTGACGTATCCGCCGCGGAGGCATCCCTCCCAGAAGCGGCGCGTCTCCTCCTGGGCGGTCAGGTTGCCCCAGCCCCAGGTGGCGTTGCCCTCGTAGCCAACCTCGTCCACCAGCACCGGCTTGCCGTAGGCGGCGCGGAGCTCCGTCACGCACTCGGCGGTACGCTGCAAGTCGCAGCGCTGCCAGCTCACGTGCGTGATCCACGGGTGACTGTGGTCAAAGAGCGTGCGGCAGTTGTGGATGCTGCGCAAGTGACCATACGGGTCGTTCGCCATAACAATGCGCGCGTACTGGTCCCAATCCTCGACCGGCTTTTGCGGCATAAGGTCGAACTCGTTAGCGAGGCTCCACCAGATGTTCCGGAAGGCGCTGTAGCGACGCGCCACATAGGACAGGTAGAAGGCGTCCTCGTCGCGGGTCATCTTAGAGAAGCCCCACTCAGGCTTGTCGTAGGGATGCAGCAGGATGATGTCGGCCTGGATGCCAAGCTCACCCAGCTGGGCGATGCGATGGTCGAGGTTCTCCCAGAACGGCTCGTAAAAGCGCGTGTGGTCAAAGCCCTCCTCGATCGAGCCCTCGTACGCGTACATCGCCGGATTCTCGAGGTTGTAGTCGTAGAACTTGGGGAAGATGCACATGCGAATCTTGTTAAAGGGCGCATGGGCGAGCGTCTCGAGCGTCTGCTCCTGGCACTCCGGCTCCTGGTTGGTCCAAGCGTAGGCCGTGGTGCCAAAGGGCATAAAGCGCGTGCCGTCCTCGTAGGAGAACGTGTGGTCGCCGTGGGTGTCAAAGGGCGTGCCGCCGTGCTTGACGTCGCGGGTCAGAAGGACGCGGCCGTGGTTACCCTCGCTAGCGGGCGTGACCTCGACCTCGCCGGTGACGCCGGCAAGCGCTGGGTCGCTCCACGCGGTGCGATAGGTCCACGTGCCGGCAGAACGCGGCATGAAGCGGATGCCGTAGTGCCCCTCGCCGCGGTAGAAACCGCGGACCTCGACGGCGTCGGTACCATCAGCGCGCTCAAACGTCGCCGTCAGCGTGACGTCCGCATAGGGGTTCCCCCCTGCCGTGCCCTCGAGCACGAGGTCGAGTACGCGATACTGCTCAACGGTCTGCATAGTTGAGCTCCTCTCGCAAACGGTCCGGGCGCTGCCCGGAAAACCGCCGCGAGCACACGCCCACGGCGGCGGGCCGAACGAAGTTACTTGACCTTCTTCACCATCATAATGAAGACCACGCCGGCGAGAACGAGCGCAATCGCGACCGGGAAGGTCAGGAAGTACGAACCGGTGCTGGCAACAATGCCCGAGGTGACGGCGGGGGCAACAGCCTGGCCGAGCATGTTGGCGAGGTTCTGGATGCCCATATCCTTGCCGGCCTCCTCCTTGGAGGGCAGAACGTCGACGTTCAAGGCCTGGTCGACCGCGGAGTAGATGCCGTAACCAAAGCCGGAGAGCGCAGCGAAGATGTACATGCTCACAGCGGAGGGCATGAGCCACGGCACAGCGAAGGCGATGCAGATGATGAACGACGAGGCGGCGATGAGCGGCTTGCGCTTACCGATGCGGTCGGAGATGACGCCGGAGATGAGCGAGGTCACAAGCGACACGACCATGATGATGACCGACAACGTAAGGCCGGCGTCAACGCCCTCGCCGCCATGTGCGGCCTGGAGGGCCGTTGGCTCGCCCGCCCCGACGAGATTGACTACGAGGCGGAGTGGGCGCGCTTTGAGGACGTGCTCTTCCCGCTGCCCTTGTGGGAGGGCTACCGGTAAAAGCCGGTCTGAACCAAAATGCCGCGCACGGCCATCTTCTTACCCCCAAACGACACCCAACCAGAAGGGCCCCGGGGTATCCCTCGGCGAACATTCCGCAGGCCAAAGGCCGAGGACGTTCGCCGAGGGATACCCCGGGACCCGTTCCTGAGAAGTGTCGTTTCTACCCCGCGAAGGCAATGGCCGCCTTGACGGCACGGCGCCAGCCCTTGATGCGGGCGATTCGATCGTTCTCGTGCATCTTGGCGTCCCAGCTCGCACGAGGCGCCACGCTGTGAGCGACGTCCTCGGGATAGAGACCGAGCGCAATGCCGGCGCACCATGCTGCACCGAGGCCGCTCATCTCGTCGTTACCCGCCGCCACGATGGGTACGCGCAGCATATCGGCCACAAACTGCATGAGGTAGGCGTCGCGCGTGGGGCCGCCGTCGACGCGAAGCTCGGCCAGACCCACACCGGAGTCGCGCTGCATGGCATCGACCACATCGAAGATCTGAAACGCAATCGACTCCACTGTGGCGCGCACAAACTCCGCGCGCCCCGTGGTGCGCGTCATACCAAAGACCGCACCGCGCGTCTCGGCGTGCCAGTGCGGCGCGCCCAGCCCCGTAAACGCGGGCACCAGATACACGCGGCTTGCAGGATTAGCCGCAAAGCAGAGGTCGGTCGTCTCGGCCGGGTTCTCAATCATCTCCATATCATCGCGGAGCCACGTCTTAACCGCGCCCGCATAGTTGATGTTGCCCTCGAGCACATAGACGGTCTTGCCATGGCGACGCCAGCCGAGCGAGCTCGAAAGGCCCGCGGTCGAGCGCGTAAGCTCGCCACCAACGTTCATCATCACGCTCGAGCCCGTACCCATGGTGGCCTTGGCCTGACCGGATGCATAGCAGCCCTGCCCAAAAAGCGCCGCATGGGAGTCGCCCATGACGCCGTGGATGGGAACCGGTGCGGGCAAAAAGCCGTCGAGGTCGGTCATGCCAAAGCACGCGTCGGAGTCGGTCACCTCGGGCAGCCACGCGGAGTCGATGCCAAAAAGACGGCAGCAGCGCGTGGACCACTTGAGCTTCTCGATATCAAAGAGCTGCGTGCGGCTCGCGTTGGAGTAATCGCAGCGGAATTCGGCCCCATGCGTGAGCGTCCAGACCACCCACGCGTCGATGGTGCCCAGATGCAGCGCACCCTCGCGCGCGAGCTCGCGCGCCGCCGGCACGTTCTCCAGAATCCACGTCATCTTGGCAGCGGGGTAATAGGGCGAAAGCGCCAGGCCCGTGCGCTCGCAGATGATGTCCGCCGCGCCCTCGCGCTGCGCGATGCGGTCGCAAACCTCCTGGGCGCGAGCGCACTGCCACACGATAGCGTCGCAGATGGGCTCGCCTGTGCGCGCGTCCCACGCCACGGTGGTCTCGCGCTGGTTGGAGATACCGATACCGGCAACGTCAGCAGGGTCAATCCCCTGTTCCTCCACAACGGCGCGCGCCACGGCGAGGACGTTCTTGGCAATCTCTGCCGGGTCATGGCTCACCCAGCCGTCCTCGTTCACCTTCTGCTCATGGCTGCGGTCGGCGCGATGCACGAGGCGCCCCGCCTCGTCCACCAGCAGAGCCTTGGTGCCCTGCGTCGACTGATCGATGCCGATTATGTAACGGCCCATAGGCCCTCCTTAGGAAAGAAACGTGATCAAACGCGCATGTTTTTGCCGAGGCGTGAGCAGAAATCCGTACGTTCCTGACGGTTTAGGCCCTCTAAACGTCAGAAACGTACTGATTCTTGCACCCAACTCCCCTCAAGCCGTCGAGAACACCGATGCCGGCGGGAAGGGCGACAGCTGCCAGCGGTTCCTACGCGCGTGCCAGCGTCTCACGGGCCGCCTTGGCAATGCCTGCGGCATCGAGCCCGTAGTGGGCAAAGACCTCCGGCGAGGTACCCGTGATAACGGGCGCATCCGGCAGCGACAGGCACGTGAGCGGACGCGGGCACGAGGCGCCCAGCACCTGGGCGACCATGGAGCCGAGGCCGCCGGTGGGCGCCGCCTCCTCCACCGTCACCACGGCGCGCGCCCCGTTTGCAGCGCGCACCACGGCGTCCACGTCAAGCGGCTTTACGCAGTACATGTCGATAACGGTTGCCTCGATGCCCTCGGCAGCCAGAGCCTCGGCCGCGTCGAGCGCGGGGCGCACCATCTCGCCGCAGGCGATGATGGCAACGTCCGAGCCCTCGCGCAGCCATGTGGCGCGGTCCATCTCAAAGGGGCAGTCGCCTGCCGTGTACACGTCCGCCACGGCGTTGCGGCCCACGCGGATGTAGGCGCACTGGTCGTCGGCCATAAGGGCGCGGGTGAGTTTCTCGGTCTGCCACTCGTCGGAGGGGAGGTAGACGCGCATGCCGGGGATGGCGGCCATGGCGGCGATGTCCTGCGCGGAGTGGTGGCTCATGCCGAGGGCCCCGTAGGAGACGCCGCCCGAGATGCCGAGCAGCTTGACGTTGGTGCGCGAGTAGGCGCAGTCGACCTTAGTCTGCTCGTAGCTGCGCGTGGTGAGGAAGCACGCCGGCGACGCGACCCACGGCTTCTTGCCGCACGCAGCGAGGCCCGCAGCCATACCGACTGCGTCCTGCTCGGCAATGCCCGCCTCCACGGCCTGCTCGGGATAGGTGTCAAAAAATGGCGTCATGGATGCAGAACCGCGGGAGTCGGAGCAAACGACCACCACGTCTCGGTCGCCGGCCGCGGCGGCCTCCATGAGGACCTCGCAGATGACCTGCTTGTTCGCCTTTGTCTTAGCCATCGCTTAGGCCTCCTTGCAAGCGGGGTTTACCGGGCAGTCTGCCGCAGGCGCCGGCGCGGCGGCACCCGCACGACCGGCGAGCGCAGCCACGGGCGCGGTGGCACCGGCACGCTCGACCGTAAAGTCGAGCGCGGGCACAAAGGCCTCGCCTGCCGCCGCGGCCTCGGCGTGCGCCGCGAGGTCCGCCGTGATCTGGGCGTACTCCTCGTCGTTTGGCAGATGATGGTGCCAGCCCGCCTTGTTCTCCATAAGGGAGCTGCCGAGGCCCTTGACCGTATCCATAATGATCGCGGTGGGGCGGCCCTTGGTGGCAGCAGCCTCGGCAAAGGCGGCCTCAAGCGCGGCGAGGTCGTTACCGTTCACGCACACGGTGTGCCACCCAAAAGCAGCCCAGCGCTCCTCCTGGCTGTCAGCGTGCATGACGTCCTCGGTGTTGCCGCTGATCTGAAGGTGATTGCGGTCAATCACGGCGCAAAGGTTGTCGAGCCCATAGGTCGCGCCCGCCATGGCGGCCTCCCAGATGGAGCCCTCGGCAAGCTCGCCGTCGCCCATGACCACATAGGTGCGGTATGCGCGACCGTCCATCTTGCCGGCGAGCGCCATGCCCACGCCCACGGGCAGCCCGTGTCCGAGCGAGCCCGAGTTCATCTCGATGCCGGGCAGCTTGTTGTTGGGGTGGCCGATGTAGGGGCTGCCGAACTTGGAGAAGCGCGCCTTCACGTCGTCGAGGTCGAGGTACCCAAAGTGGCAGAGCACCGCGTAGTACGCCTCCATGGCGTGCCCCTTGGAGAGCAGGAAGCGGTCGCGTTCAGGGTCCTCGAGCTTGTCGGGCCCCACGTTCATGACCTTGCCGTAGAGCAGCATGAGCGCGTCGATCACACTCATGTCGCCGCCGATGTGTCCGCCGCCGCCCGCGACGATGATGTCGACGGCGTCTTGGCGCAGCTGCCAGCGCAGCTGCTCAAAGTTCTCAGTCATCTCATTCCAATCTCGTATGCGTTCCGTCAACCCAAGCGTGGTAAAGGCGCCCGAGATTGCCCCGAAAGCGGAGGGCATAGACCTTACGGTCATGCCCGACGGCTTGAGGGGCAAGGTCGGGTGCCTTGGGTACGCTACTCGCCGCGAAGGTATGCGCGGACGTCCTCCTCGATGGGATCGTAGAAATCGGGGGTGATGCCGAGGTACTTGCAGGCCTCGTAGAGCACCGGCACCACGTTTTGGTGGATACCCACGACGTGATGGATGTAGGGACCCTCGACGATCTTGGCCTCGAGGCGCTTCAGGTTCTCCACCTCAATCCAGAGGTAGGTACCCATGCCCTTGGGGCCATCGATGCCGCGGGCGTTGCCAAGCAAAAGCGAGTACTCGCCGTTGTCGCCGTCAAAGCGGGCGAGCGTGAGCTCACCGTGCTTGGCCTCCGCGGTGAGCGCGCCAGGGTGGTCGAACGCGAGCGGATAGGTGAGGCGCGGCATCTCGCAGGCAACCGAGCACGGCCAGGGGCCGCAGTGCTGCAGAAGCTCGCCGTTCTCGTTGTCGGGGTGGCGCACCGTCCAGTCGGCAAAGAAGCTGCGGGTCTCACCCATGCCGGCCGCCTCGACCATAAGCGCGGAGATGGCGCCGTGGATGTCAGTCTCGCAGACGACGGGAATGCCCATCTCGTTCAGGATCGCGTTGGCGGCGCAGGGCATGATGCCGAGCTCGTCCTGGAGGGCGTTCCAGCACTGGATGGCGCCGGCTTTGCAGCCGTACTTGTCGATAAGCGCCTTCATGCCGTTGGCGAGCGCCGCGACCGTGCGCGTCTGCTCGGAGGTGATCTCGATCTTCATATGCTCGCCGATCCACGCGAGGGTCTCGGCAAGACCGGCCTCGTCGGCCTCGGCGGCGCGAACAGCCTGGATAAGCTCAGTCATGGGCACGGGCGCGAGCTGGATGTTGAACTTCTCGAGAAGCTCGCCCTCGTTCACCATCGTTGTCCAGAAATCGAAGGGGCGGGTGGACATCTGCAGGATGCGCGTGTGGCGGAACGTCTTGACCACGTTGCAAACCGCCAGGAAGTCGCGGACGCCGCGCTCAAACTCCGGATCGGTCAGGCGGCAGTTGGTCATGTAGGTGAAGGGAACCTGGAAGCGGCGGAGCACCTTGCCCGTGGCAAAGAGGCCGCACTGGGTGTCGCGCAGACGCGTTCCGTCCGGCTCGGGGCGCTCGTCGCGCGGGCCCCAGAGGAGCACGGGCAGGCCCATCTCGCGCGCGAGGCGGGCGCACAGGTACTCGGTGCCAAAGTTGGCGTGGCAGAGCATGATGCCGTCGACGCCCGCGGCGCGGAACTTGTCGACGATGGGCTGGATGTGGGAGTCGTCGAAGAGCAGACCCTCCTCGTTCACGTCGTCGATGTCGACGAAGTCAACCCCAAGCTCCGTGAGGCGCTCGGCGGTGAGGCCGCGGAACTTGATGGCATCGGGCGCGGAGAAGATGCTCCGGCGCGTGGGTACGTATCCGAGTTTGATATGAGGCTTAGATGCGGCGACGTTCATGACGCTCCCCTTCTGACACGGCTCGCGCACTCGCGCGCGAGCCACCGGTCCCATGGTTCGAACACTGTCAACTAAACGTTTTACACTTTCGCATACCTATTATGCCAAAGATTAAGGTAAACGGTCGTATAAACAAGGTGAACGGCAACAAGGATGCTTACCTGCGCGCTGTCTACAAAGGGGGACGCGCAGACGATGGGGTTAGGCTCTCGCAGTATTGGCTAAATGTCTGACTCTCCAGACTGAACTCGAACCGGCAGAATAATGCGCCCGCGGCTTCAATGCATCAAAAAATGCGCGAAGTAAGTGGGCTGTGCGGTTCTTGCGCTGCAGTTTGCGCGGCACAGTCTCAATCGGCCATGAAACGCCAGTGCATACTTTAGTTTACTAAAGAGCTTTACAACAGGGCCGACGAAGCTCACTTACTTCGGCATGTTTTCGAGCGGAAGGGACGTCCTAATGCTCGCAGACGCTCTTGCGCTCCACAAAGTAGGTGCTCACGAGCGTCTTGCACGTGTAGTTCTTGGGGTTGTTGACGTTGCCTACCAGGCGACGCACCGCAATCTCGCCCACCTCGTGCTTGAGCACGTGCACGGTGCTGAGCGGCGGCGTGGAGAATGCGCCGATGGAAAGGTCGTCGAAGCCGATGATCGAAACATCCTCGGGCACGCGGACCCCCGCCTCGGCGAGCGCGCGCAGGGCGCCCACGGCAAGCACGTCGTTGTCGGCAAAAAACGCTGTCGGCAAGTCAGCTTGATGAATGTTCGCGAGTTTTGCCTTCATATCCTCGTACGCACGCTCGAGCGTGGTGCCAAGCTCGATGCGCCACAGGGGGTCGAAGCCCAGTCCCGCTTCGTCAAGCGCACGGAAGAAGCCGCGCTCACGTGCGCGAAAGTTCTGGATGCGGAAGTCACCAGAAAGATAGCCGATCCTTTTGTGCCCACGCTCGGTGAGATAGCGGACGGCGCGCAGCGCCGAGCCCTCGTTGGCCATGACGACGGCATCGAAATCAAACCGGTCGCTCCAGCCGTCGAGCACCACAAGGCGCGCCGCGGTATCGCGGAAAAGCGCGTAGTCCTCCTCACCGAGCTCGGTGCCGAGCAGCACAATTGCGGCAGAAGGATCGCTCACAAGCGCCGCCACCTGCGGACGCACGGCGTCGAGGTCGGAGAAATCGAGCGAGACAAAGGCGGTGCCCATGCCGTGGCGGCGCGCTTGGCGCTCCACGCCCTCGATAACCGAGGGGTGAAACGTGCTCTCGTCCACGATGGCACCGGTCTTGCGGGCGAGCACGAACGTGATGGCGTCGAGCTGGGAGGGGTGCTGATAGCCCATAGCCTTGGCAGCGGCGCGGATCTTCTCGGCCGTCTCCTCGCTCACGTTGCGCTTGTGGTTGAGGGCGTTGGAGACCGTTGCCGGCGAAAAGCCGGTGGCACGGCTAATCTCGCGTACACTTACCTTGTGCATGGGGCACCTCGCACTAAACAAATTGCAATACTGTTTACTTTTCTGTTTATACCATCGTTCTGAACGTGCCGCACGCGATTCTTGCATCGGTGAACGGCGGATTCAAGCTAGCGAACGGTCCCTGTCGGGCATATCGGGCGCGGCCTTACACGCATACGTTGGCCGCGCGGTACCCCTGCGCAAGCGCCTAGCTACAGCGTGCGACGCGCCTCGATGGCACGGCCGAGCGTGAGCTCATCGGCGTATTCCAGATCGCCTCCAACGGGGAGGCCGCTCGCAAGACGGCTCACCGCAATGCCGAGCGGCTTGATGGTAAGTGCGAGATAGCTCGCCGTAGCCTCGCCCTCTACGTTGGGATTCGTGGCGAGGATGACTTCCTCTGTTCCCTCCGCGGCCAGGCGCGCGAGGAGCTCGCGGACGTGCAGCTGCTCGGGGCCGATCTTGTCCATAGGGCTGATGACGCCCCCGAGCACGTGGTAGAGCCCCCGGTAGGAGCCGGTGCGCTCGATAGCGGTCACGTCGCGCGGCTCGGCAACTACGCAGATGCGAGTACGGTCGCGCGTGGAGTCCTGACAGATGGGGCATTCGTCTGCCGTGGCGTAGTTGAAGCAACGGCTGCAGAAGTGCACTTCCTCTTTAACCTCGAGGATTGCCTCGGCAAGACGACGGGCCTCCTCGGCATCCGCCTCGAGGAGGTGGTAAGCGATGCGCTGCGCGCTCTTGGGGCCTATGCCCGGCAGGCGCCCGAGCTCATCGAGCAGCTTCTGCAGACTCTGGTTGGCAGCCACGGCGACTCCCCCGCTTCAATACAACTAGAACGGCATACCCGGGATGTTGAGGCCGCCGGTGATAGCGCTCATCTGGCGGTTGGCGGTCTCGGCAACGCCTCGGCTGGCCTCGTTTACCGCCGCCACGATCATGTCCTCGAGCATCTCCACGTCAGCGGGGTCGAGCGCCTCGGGATCGATCTTGATGGAGGTAAGCTGCATCTCACCGTTCATGGTCACCTTGACCATCCCGCCGCCTGCGGAAGCGTCGACCGTGACCTGGGAGAGGTTCTCCTGCGCGGCGGCGAGCTGCTCCTGCATCTTGCGGGCCTGCTTCATCATCTGCTGCATGTTCATGTTGGGCATGCGAATCTCCTCGTATAGGGCCGCGTTGGCGGCGTTTTAGCTGTTGTGCTGGTGCATCGTACCACGAAGCGCCACCCTCCGGCAGCGCGCCCCGGCATCTCTACTCTTGATGGATGACGACTCCCGTACCAAAGACGTCGCCCAAAAGCTTCATGGCGTCCTCGGAGGTCTCGGGTACCTCCGCCGGAGGGGCGGCATGGTTGAAGACCGCTCGCGCGTCAAAGTCGGGCTGCGTGGGCGCGGCAGGCGCGGGAGGGACCGGAGCAGCGGGGGCCACCGGGGCAGCAGCCGGCGCGACGGCCGGCTCCGACGGGGCTGGCGCTGTTGCAGCAGCTGGCGCGGCGACAGGCGCGGCGGGCTCGGGAGCAGGCATATCGAAGGGAGGAAGGTCCTCGTCCTCTTCAAACCCAGCGATAAACGCGTCGTCGTAGGGGACGGCCTCGTCCTCCCATGCCCGCCGGTCCTCGTCAACCGTGGGCTCTGGGACGATCGTGGGGCCGCTCGTCTGGTCCGCCGCGGGTGCGGGAGCAGGGGTGTCGCCGCCGGCAAACGGCACAAACCCGGGAGACGTTGTCCGCGGGGCCGGCGCGGCCTTAGGCGAGGGCTGGGCTGCGGGAGCTGAAGAGGGAGCAGGCGCCTCGGGTGAGGGCGTCGACGCCGCCCCCGGCGCAGGCGTTGAGGAAACGGAAGGCGCCTCGGGCGTAGGAGCCGGAGAGCTAGTCGCCTCGGGAGCCGGTTCAGGGACGGCGGCAGCGGGCGCAGGCGCGGGGGCAGCGGCAACGGATGCGGAAGCAGCGGGCTCGGGCGCCGGAGCGACCGGTTTGGCAGAAACGGCAGGAGCGGAAGAGGCAGCCGGGGCAGGCGCGCTCGGGGCGTCGCCCATCACGTATACGACCTTGCGCGGGCCAAACACCGATGCCACGACAGGATGGACGGCCGCCTCGGAGTCGGCCCGGCCGAGCATCTTGATAGCAAAGCCGGAGCCCGCCGGGAAGGCCACCGTGAGCACATCCCCATCGTCACTTTTAGCGCGTGAGCTCTGCAGGAGCGCTCCGCGCGAGGGCTGGGCGGCCGTAACACGGCGTACTACCTCGGCCCACCGACGCTGGAGCTCGCCAGCGTCCACCGCTGCGGCGGGAGCGGACGATGTATGCTCAGCAGCTACCGCGGGCGTGGGCGCTGAGGGTGCCGACGGCGCGAGAGCGGCGGGGACGGAAGGGGCCGGAGCAGCGGGGGCAACTGGGGCAGCAGCCGGCGCGACCGACGGCTCGGGCGCGGCGGGCGACGAAGCGGCCGGGGCCGCGGGAGCGGGCTGAGCCGAGGCGGTGGCAACGGGTTTTGTCGGCGTCGCCGCGGGTTTTGCCGGAGCCGCCACGGGAGGCTTTACCTGGGGCATCGTCTGCGGCTTGGCCTGGGGCATCGCCGGGGGCTTTGCCTGAACGTTTTCCTGCGGATCTGGGTGGGCCTTTGCTTGCGCCCGACCCATCATTGCCACCGCAGCGCCGGCATCGAGCGGCGCCGACGGGACGCCGGCGGCAAGCTGCGCCTCGATACGGTCAAGACGATCGGCAAGGGCCTCGAGCGTAAGATCGGACTCCGGCCGCGCAAGACGGGTGAGCGCGATCTCGAGCACCAGGCGCGTGTCGGCAGCCGAGCGCATCTCGAGCGCCGCGTCATCGAGCACGGTCAGAGTGCGCGCCAGGCGGTCCGGCCCCTCAAAAAGCGCCGCCTCGTCTGATAGCGCCGCAATCTCCTCGGGCGTTGCGTCTACCACCTCGCGGCGCGCCCCGGCAACACGCACCATATACACGTCGCGCAGATGCGCAATCAGATCGCGCGTGAGCTCCATGAGGTCGCCGCCCTCATCCACTTGCTCGCGCACGAGGGCAAAAAGCGTTGCCACATCGCGGGCGGCAATGGCGCGGGCAAACTCGGCGAGCACCGACCCTGCCACCTCGCCTAAAAGCGAGCGCGCATCGTCAATGGTCACCGAGCCGTTACCAAAAACCGACAGCTGCTCAAGCGTCGACAAGGCGTCGCGCATGCCGCCGCGGGCGTGTTTGGCAACCACCTCGAGCGCCTCGGCGTCGTAGGCAAACCCCTCCTGCTCGCAGATGTACGAGAGCCGGCCCACAATGTCCTCGTTGGAGATGCGGTGGAAATCAAAGCGCTGGCAACGCGAGAGAATCGTCTCGGGAATCTTCTGCGGGTCGGTCGTGCACATGACAAACACCACGTGCGAGGGCGGCTCCTCAAGCGTCTTCAACAGCGCATTGAAGGCGGCCACGGTGAGCATGTGGACCTCGTCGATGATGTAGACCTTGTAGGCGCCGCGCACCGGTGCGAAGTTGACCGAGCCGATGATCTCCTCGCGGACGTTATCGACACCGGTGCGGCTCGCCGCGTCGAGCTCGTAGACGTCTGGGTGCGTTCCCTCGGCAATCTGCTCGCACTCCGGGCAGGTCCCATCGGGCATGCAGCCGCTCGCCCCCTGCTCGCGCGCGGCAGCGGCCTTCTGGCAGAGCAGGGCCTTGGCGAGAATGCGCGCCATCGTGGTCTTGCCCGTACCGCGCGGGCCGCAGAACAGGTAGGCATGGGAGAGGCGACCCTCGGTCACCGCATGCTCGAGGGTGGAGACGATATGCTGCTGACCGACGACGCTCTCAAAGGTGAGCGGGCGGTATTTCCTATAGAGCGACTCCATAAACGGTCTCCTTCAGCGTCAAAACGATCACGCAAGCGTAAGCGCGCGAGGCTACAGGCCCCGGGCGTCGAGCCTTCGGTCAATGTCCTTTAGGGTGATGCGCGTGGCAAACAGCTGGCGGTACGTCGCGGTCTTCACCTTGTTCTCGGACCGGAGCTCCTCCATACGCGCGGAGACGTCGGCAAGTTCTGCGCGGACCTCCGCGGTAAAGGCGTCGTAGGCGCCGAGGCGCTCAGCTGCATCCATAACTCATCCCCTCACTCGGACCCGCCATGCGGGAAATGGTCCCTTCATCATACCCGCCCGCACGGACAGCGCACCGGGCAAGATCGCGCAGCGTGGTATCATGACAGAAAACCATGGCCCATACGCACCCCAAACGCACCAGGAACCGCCATGCCGCTCTTTTCGCCACATAACGTGCCGCATACCCGGCCGCCCGAGCCGCCCGTACTAGGCAGGCGCGGGTCGCGCCCCCTAGACGCCGCCAGCCCCGCCCCGCAGGCGCCCGAGGCCGGCGCCGCCGCGACGGCCCTCCTTAAGCGCTACCGCCCGCTCGAAACCCGCGGTGGCGGCACCTTTGGCACGGTTGAGATCTGCCTCGACACGCGCCTGCAGCGCCGTGTGGCCATCAAGCGCATGCCGCTCGCCGGCACCGACGCCGCCGCAGACGGCGCCCCCGCCGAGACGCACGCCACCGCGCTCGCCGAGGCGCGTACCGCCAGCATGCTGAGCGACGCACACATCGTCTCGGTCATCGACTTCACCTACGACCAGGGCTATGCCTACCTCGTTATGGAATACGTCGACGGCATGTCCCTCGAGGAGTTCCTCGCGGGGGTCGACGGGCATTCGCTCACTTACGACGAGGCGGCCGCCGTGACAGACGCGCTCATTCAGGCGCTTGCGCATGCGCACGAAAACGGCGTGCTGCACCTCGACGTCAAGCCTGCAAATGTGCTCATCGACCGCAGCGGCAACGTCAAGCTCGCTGACTTTGGTATGGCAACGCTTTCCCGCGCAGCGGGCTTTGGTGACGCGCGCGGCGGCACTATCGGCTACATGCCTCCCGAGCAGCTCATCGGCGCCGCCGTTGACGAACGGGCGGACATCTTCGCGCTCGCCGCCGTACTGTACGAGGCCCTTTGCGCCGAGGCACCCTTCCGTGCAGAGACGCCCGCCGCCTCCATCGAGCTCATCCGCGAAGGGGCGACCGACCCCATCGAGTATCTGCCCGATCTGCCCGAGCTTGCCGCCGACGCCCTGCTCGCTGCGCTCTCCTCCGCCCCGGAGGACCGGCCGGCAAGCGTCGAGGAGTTTGGTGAGCGCTTCCTTGCGGGCCTTGGCAACGCACGCGCGGGCAAGCGCAGCCTCGCGCACATCATCGCCGAGCTCACCTCAGACGAGGAGGAGGCCGCCGATGCGCTGGCGGAGGGCGAGGCACGGCCCGAGATCCCCCTCGACCCCGAGAAGGGCTGGCTCGGCAGCCGCACACCGCGGGCACGGGCGCTCGTCGCGGGCGGCATAGCGGGCTTCTCCGTCGCCATCGCCTCGGTGCAGGTGCTCGCCATGCTCGGGTTTGCCAATCCGCTGGCGGGTCTTGTCATCGCCTTCGCTACGGGCGGGGCCGCCTTCGTGGCGCCGCAGCTCGGCAGTGCGCTTATCGCCACCGGCTTCATTGTCGCCATCGCCCAGCAGACCGAGGCGTTTCCCCTCCTGCCCGTCGCCGTTGTCCTCATCGCCCTTACCGTTAGCTGGTGGTATGTCTGGGGCAGGGCGAGCTCCGGGGCATCGGCCGCCTTTGTCGCCCTTATTGCCGCAGGTGCCCTCACGGGCAACCCGTGCCTATTGGCGGGACCGATCGCTGTCTTTGCCGGCTACCTCGCTGACCCGGTGTGTGCCGCGTCTACCACGGCGATTGGCACCATCGTCTCTGCCCTCTTTACCGCCGCGATCGCAACGGGAGGCGTACTCGGAGCGGGCGAGGCGCTTGCCGCCTTTGCCGATTTCCACGTCATCGCGGGCATCGCGCTTGCCGTGGCAACGGCCGCCGCCGTCTCCGCGCTCTGCGGCATCTTTTGGGATCGCTACCAAGGCGGCGGGGGCAAAGGGGCGCTCGCAGGCGCCTATGCATGCGCGGGATTTATGGTGGTTTTGCAACTCTGCCTTGCAAACCCTGTGGAAAATGCCAGCTCGCAGACCCTGCCCTTTGCCGTCGCTTTAGCTGTAGGGGCCCTATCCTCTATAATCTTGTTCATCTGTATCTATCTCTTGGGTTATCGAAAAGAATCGGCGGAGGGTGATCGTCCGTGAACTTCCTGAACATCTTCGAGGACCACGTGGCGGGCATCTTTGGAGCCAGCCGGGCGCCGTTCTCCTTCAAGAAGCTCGCCAAGCAGGCGGTGCGCGAGATGGAGGACCAAACGCTTGTCATCAACGGCGTCAACACCGCGCCGGCGCTCTACACCATCCTCATCGCCAACGACGACGATCCCCTCATGGCTCCCTACTACCCGCAACTCACGCGTGAGGTCGCTGAGTTTGTCAAGGCTCACGCCGAGAAGCGCAAGTACGTCTTTGTGGGCGAGCCACTCGTTCGCTTCATGATCGATCCGCAGCTCCGTGGCGGCAAGTTCTCCGTCTTTGCCGAGAACATCGACGCCCCCACGCTCGGCCGCCTCTACGAGGAGGAGCGCGCCTACCAGCAGGGCCTCTCGCAGAGCCTCACTGGCCCTGCCGCCCCGCGCGACGTTGCGCCGGAGCCCGAGCCCGCCCCCGCACCCAAGCCCACGCCGCGCCGTCGCCGCGATGCCGCAAGCGCGCCCGCACCTGCGCCTGCGCCCGCAAAGCGTGAGCGCGCAAGCGCCCCCGCTGTCCCCCACATCCCCGATGTCGCCGCGCCCGTCGCTGCTGCCGCGGCAGGTGCCGCCGTGGGCGCCGCCGCCTCTGCAGCCGCACGCGACCCCTTTGCTCCGCTCGCCGACGCCGCCGCGCCCATCCCGGTGCCGCAGACGGTCACCCGCGCCCAGATGGAGGGCATGGGCGGTGCTGCCGCAACGGGCGGTGCACGCGTAGGCGCGAGTATCGCCAACAACATGGTCGGCTCGCGCGCGCAGGTTGCGCTCCCGCCGCTCGCCCAGCTCATCGACGTGGTCACCGGCGACGTCTACGAGGTCACCGGCCAGCAGTGCGTCATCGGGCGCGAGCGCGCCGCCACCGACGTGACGCTGCGCGACCCCAACGTGAGCCGCCGTCACGCCCAGCTCACCTACACCGGCCAGGACTGGTCGATCGAGGACCTCAACTCCACCAACGGCACCCTCGTCAACAACCGCCGCATCACTCGCTGCCCCCTGCGCGACGGCGACCTGGTGACGTTTGGTCTGTCGACCTTCGAGTTCAGGGGCTGATGACACGTGATCGATATCATCCTGTTCATCGGGCGCATCGTTCTCGTTGCGATCCTCTACATTTTCCTGTTCGCCGTCATGAAGACCGGCGTGGGGCTCGTGCGCGGCCAGCGTCGCGACTCCGCCATCTGGACCATCGACGTCGACAAGGGCCCCCGCGGTATCCGCGGCATCCACGTCGACATGCTCGGCCCCGTGATCGTGGGCCGCTCGCCGTCGTCTGACATCTGCATCAACGAGCCCTTTGTCTCGGCCTCCCATGCGCGCTTCTCGCTGCAGGGCCCGGCCCTCATCATCGAGGATCTCAACTCGCTTAACGGAACGCTCGTCAACGGGCGCGCACTCACCGAACCCGCCACCCTGCGCGAGGGTGACGAGGTGCAGATCGGTGACGTCGTCATGAAAGTGAATCGCCGATGACCGACGAGGTTCTCCATAACGTCGAGCATCCGCACGACGGCCTAGACGGCGCTCCCATCGGTGCCCACAGCGCACCGGCGGCGCCCGTCGATGCTGCCGAGGCCGAGCTCGAGGCCACCCAAGAGGCCCCGAGCGACACCGAGGGCGCCACCACCTCTCCGGCAACCACCGCCGAGATCGACCTCGAAGAGGTCGAGGCGCGTCTCTCGGACCCCGGCTCCACCCAGAGCTTCCAGGCAATCCCCGAGGAGCGCATCGACACCGACTCCACCTACGACGCCGGCACCACCGCAAACCTCATGTGGGGCGCCCGATCCGACGTGGGCTGCGTGCGCACGCATAACGAGGACTCCTACCTCGTGCAGTCCCCGCTTTTCTGCGTCTCAGACGGCATGGGCGGTCACGCCGCGGGCGAGGTTGCCTCATCCATTGCGGTCGAGACCATCGCCAAGCATGCGCCCACCGCAGCCGACCCCACGCTGCTTGCCCGCGCGGTCGAGAGCGCCAACACCGCCATCATCGAGGCGGCGGCAGAGGGCGTGGGCCGTCCCGGCATGGGCTGCACCGCCACGGTCGCCTACATCGAGGGCACGCAGCTCGCCATCGCGCACGTGGGCGACTCGCGCGCCTACCTTGTGCACGAGGGGACGCTCATCCGCGTCACGCGCGACCATTCTTATGTGGAGGAGCTCGTCGACGCCGGCGAGATCACGGCAGACGAGGCCCGCGTGCACCCCAACCGCTCGGTCATCACGCGCGCGCTCGGTTCCGACCCGGCAATGTATGCGGACCATTTCCAGCTGAACATCGAGGAGGGCGACCGCCTCATCCTCTGCTCAGACGGTCTTTCGTCAATGATTTCCGACGGCGAGATCGAGACCATCGCCAACCAGTCTCCCACCGCGCAGATCTGCGTCGACAACCTCGTTGACGCGGCGCTTGCCGCCGGTGGGTCCGACAACGTCACCGTTCTCGTGGTGGACGTGGTGGACGATGGACGCGTGCGCGAGGCCATGCGCCGTCGTAAGCGCAACGTGCTCATTGCCGTCGCCGCCGTGCTCGTGGCACTCGCCATCGCGGGCTTTGCCCTCTTCAACACGGTATCCAACTCGGTCTACCTTGGTATCGACGACGGGCACGTCGCCATCTTCCGCGGTGTGCCGGGATCGTTCATGGGCATGCCCTTAAGCCACCTTGAAGACGATTCCGAGATTGAGGTCATCGACCTTCCCGAGGACACGCAGCGCCGTCTGACAGAGGGCATCTCGCAAAAGTCCGTTGAAGACGCGCGCAACGTCCTCAACGAGTACCGTCGCCAGATCTTTGCCGAGCAGACGCAGCGGGCAGAAGCGGCGCGCGCGGCAGAAGCCGGAGCCGCCGAATCCGAGGCAGGCGTGGGCGATGCAGGAGATGCCAGCGCCGAGACGCTAGCCGATACCGTAGCCCCAACCAACACAAACCAGGAAGGAGGCACCCAGTGAGCCGCCGTACCACCGAGCTTCTGCTTCTTATCGCCTCCGCGTTCCCGGTGACGCTCCTCTACGCGCTTTACGTGGCGACCACGGGCGCCGCCCTCTCCTTCACCACGCTCGCGGTGCCGCTGGGCCTTTTCGCGGCGTTTGCCGCCGCGCACATCGCGGTGCGCGCGCTCGCCCCCGGAGCGGACCCGGCGATTCTACCCATTGTCTTTGTGCTCTCGGGTGTGGGCATCACCTTCGTGACGCGTCTTGCCCCCGACCTCGCCATGAACCAGCTCATATACCTTTTCATATCCATCGCACTCATGGTGGCAACGCTTGCCGGGGTGAAGAACCTCGACATTGTCGCGCGCTACAAGTACACCTTTGGCATCATCGGCATCGTGTTGCTCATCCTCCCCATCTTTGTGGGCGAGTCACGCGGCGGCTCCAAGCTCTGGATCAACTTCTTTAACCTCTTCACCATCCAGCCCGGCGAGTTCGCCAAGGTCTTCATCGTGCTCTTCCTCGCCGGTTACTTGGCCGAGAACCGCGAGCTGCTCGCCGCCTCCAACCGCACCATCCTCGGGCTCAAGGTCCCCCGCCTGCGCCTTCTGGCGCCGCTTTTTGTGGTGTGGGGCGTGTGCCTGCTCATCGTTGTTTTTGAGCGTGACCTCGGCAGCGCCCTTCTGTTCTACACGCTCTTCCTCATCATGCTCTATGTAGCAACGGGGCGCGTCTCCTACGTCATCATCGGCATCTTGCTTCTGGTGATCGGCGGTGCGGGCGCCTACATGCTCATGGGCCACATCCGCACGCGCTTTGCCATCTGGCTCAACCCCTTTGAGGACACCAGCGGCAGCGGCTTCCAGCTCGTGCAGTCGCTCTACTCGCTTGCCGACGGCGGTCTGGTGGGAACGGGCATCGGCCGCGGCATGGCGACCAAGATCCCCGTTGTAGAGAGCGACTTTATCTTCTCGGCCATCGCCGAGGAGATGGGCCTTCTGGGCAGCTCCGCCATCCTCATCCTCTTCATGCTCTTTGCCGTGCGCGGCCTCACCACCGCGGCGCGCGCCAAGAGCGACCTCGCCGCGTTCTCGGCCACTGGTCTTACCGCGGCCATCTCGTTCCAGGCGTTTCTTATCGTGGGCGGCGTGACCCGTCTCATCCCGCTCACCGGCGTGACCCTGCCGTTCATGAGCCAGGGCGGCTCCTCGCTGTTGGCGAGCTTTATCATCGTCGGCTTCTTGCTGCGTGCAGGTGACGAGGCAACCGGGCGCGAGGTAGCACTCACCGGCACCGGCGTCATGGAGTCGCTGCCCGGCCTCGAAGGGGCCCGCGCCCAGGCGGATAACGGTGTCACCGGCGTCAGCAAGGCCGGCACGCGCATCTTCTCGCGCACCTCCACCGGCGCCCACGCAAGCGCCGCGCACGCGCGCCCCGGCTCGCGCATGCGCCGCCGTCTCTTTGACACGCCCGAATCCGGCGTGCTCGGCCGCGTGGCCCTTGCCAACCGCCTCACACGCACGGTCTTTTTGTTCACGGCGCTCTTTGCCGTGCTTATTGGCAACCTCACCTACATCCAGGTCATCAAGGCGGACGAGTATCGCGACCTGCCGACCAACAACCACACCATCCAGCGCCAGGCCTACATCCATCGCGGCTCGATCATCACCTCGGACGGCACCACGCTCGCCGAGTCCATCCGCCAAGAGGACGGCACCTACGTGCGCTCCTACCCCAACGGCAACCTGGCTGCGCACACGGTGGGCTACTACTCCCAGCAGTACGGCTCCACCGGCATCGAGAACACCATGAACGACACCCTGACCGGCTCTGAGGACTACTCGAGCTGGGAGAACGCCATCGAGTCGCTCGCGGGCATCACGCAGCCGGGCAACACGGTCCAGCTCACCATCGACTCGCGCATCCAGATGGTTGCTGAGGAGGCGCTCGAGAGCCGTGGTCTCGAAGGCGCCATCGTGGTCATGAATCCGAGCACGGGCGCGGTCCTCGCCAAGGCAAGCTCGCCTTCGTACGACAACACCAACCCCGAGGGGGCCATCACCGGCGCCGATACCAGCGCCTCGCTCTACGACCGCGCGACCCAGGCGCTCTACACGCCCGGCTCCACCTTTAAGGCTGTGACCCTCTCCGCCGCGCTCGAGACGGGCACCGCCACGCTCTCGAGTCGCTACGCTGCGCCTGCCGAGATGGAGATCGGCGGCGCACCCGTCACCAATGCTGATGATATTGGCTACGGTACCATCACGCTCCAGCGCGCCTTTGCGGTTTCCTCCAACGTCGCCTTTGGCCAGCTTGCCAACGACATTGGCGCCGACGCCCTCGTGGCGCAGGCCAACGCCTATGGATTTGGCCAGTCGCTTGGCCAAGACTTCTCGACCACGCCCTCGATCATGCCCGATCCGAGCGTGATGACCGAGTGGGAGCTCGCCTGGGCGGGCGCCGGCCAGCCCGTCGGCCAGGGGCACGAGCCTGGCCCGCAGGTGACGTGCATGCAAAACGCCGTCATTGTCTCGGCCATCGCCAACGGCGGCATCGCCATGAACCCCTATGTCGTGGGGCAGATTCTCGCACCCGACGGCACGGTCATCAGCACCACGCAACCCCGCTCGCTCGGCCAAGCCGTGAGCGCCGGCACCGCCGAGCAGGTCCGCGAGGCCATGCTCGACGTGGTGGAGTCCGGCACCGGCTACGAGGCGGGCGTCCGCGGTGTCAAGGTCGCCGGCAAGACCGGTACGGGCGAGACCTCCAAGGAGAACGCCAACTCGACCTTTATTGGGTTTGCACCGTACGACTCACCCACGGTGGCGATCTCGGTCGTCATCGAGCGCTACTACGACCACGAGATCTCGGCGGCGTCCGTCGCAGGCGAGGTTCTCGCCCGGACGCTCAGCATCATGGGGGCGTAGCGCTATGGTGACCACGTATACCTTCGATTCAGAACTAGGCGTGCGCCCGTAAGGACGCACGAGCGCAGAGCAACGTAGGATGTGAGGAGCACAAATGGAACAGCAGGTCCTCGGGGGAAGGTACCTTCTCAAGGATAAGGTGGGCTCGGGCGGTATGGCGACCGTCTACCGCGCGCAGGATCAGGTTCTCGACCGCACTGTCGCGATCAAGATCATGCTGCCGCAGTATGCGGCCGACGCCACCTTTGCAGCCCGCTTTAAGCAGGAGGCGCAGGCGGCGGCCGGCCTCCAGAGCCCCTACATTGTGGGTGTCTACGACTGGGGCAAGGACGGCGACACCTATTACATTGTGATGGAGTTCCTCCGCGGCACCGACCTCAAGAGCGGCGTGCGCGCACACGGCGCCCTCGACCCCAAGAAGGTCGCCCAGATTGGCAGCCAGATCTGCGGCGCGCTCTCGGTCGCCCACAAGCACGAGATCATCCACCGCGATATCAAGCCGCAGAACATCATGGTGCTGCCCGACGGTAACATCAAGGTGATGGACTTTGGTATCGCGCGCGCCAAGAACAGCCACCTCACGCAGGACAACAACGTGCTCGGCACCGCGCACTACGTCTCCCCCGAACAGACGCGCGGCCAGGAGCTCGGCCCCACCTCCGACATCTACTCGCTCGGCGTGGTCATGTATGAGTGCGCCACCGGACAGGTCCCCTTTGACGGAGACGACGCCATCTCGGTGGCACTCAAGCAGGTCAACGAGCTGCCCGTGCCGCCCTCGCAGATTAACCCGGGCGTCGACGCCGACCTCGAGCGCATCATCCTGAAGTGCATGGAGAAAGATCCCGCCATGCGCTTCCAGTCTGCCGACGAGCTCCGCCAGGTGCTGAACGCCTACCTGGCCGGCCGCACGGTCGACGTGCCCGAGCCCACCCGCGTCATCCCCGCCGCTCCGGCGACCGGCGCGACCGAGACCCGCGTCATGGGCGGCGAGACCCGTACCATGGTGCGTCCCGCAGCCGAGGCCCCGCGCGCAGGCGCCACGTCCGCCGTCCGCGGCGGCGCGGCGGGCGGCACCGGCTCCTATGAGCCCGAGGACCGCCCCAGCAAGGGCAAGATCGCGGCCATTGTGATTGGCGTCATCGCAGCGCTCGGCGTCATCGCGGCGCTCGCCATGAGCTTCATGGGCGGCGGCGACACCGCGACCGTCCCGAGCGTGCTTGGTATGACGCTCGAGGAGGCGCGCGACACCCTCGAGGAAGAGGGCTTTGAGGTGGGCGAGATCACCGACGGCTTTAGCAACGAGTACGCCGAGGGCGAGGTTATGGGCCAGACGCCTTCCGGCGGCCTGCGTGAGGCGCCGGGCACCAAGGTTGACATCACCGTATCGCGCGGCGAGGAGCCCGTTGAGAAAGTCCAGGTTCCCAACCTGGTAGGCAAGACCGCTGATGAGGCCAAGCAGGCGCTCGACGAGGCCGGCCTTGTGGGCATCCCCACCGAAGAGGCCAACGATGCCGACGAGGGCACGGTCTTTGAGCAGACCCAAGAGGCGGGCACCGAGGTCGACAAGGGTACGTCCATCTCCTACAAGGTCTCGACGGGCCCTGACACGGTCGATGTTCCCGACCTGCGCGGCTACAGCGAGTCCGCCGCCAAGCAGATGCTCGACGAGCTCAAGCTCTCCTACACCGTCACCTATGACTACGACGAGAGCATGAGCGCCGGCAACGTCATCAGCTACTCCCCCGGCGGCAGCGTCGAGCCGGGCACCACCATCCAGCTTGTGGTTTCGCAGGGCGCGCTGCCCACCACCGGCTCTGTCCCCAACGTGACGGGCGCCACGCAGGGCAGTGCTGAGAGTGACATCAAGGCGGCCGGCTTTAACGTGTCGGTTCAGGTTGAGTCGAGCAGCACGGTCCCTGAGGGCCACGTCATCAGCTACAGCCCGAGCGGCACACAGGAGTACGGCACCACGATTACCATCGTGGTCTCCGGCGGCCCCGGCGCCAGCGCCGGCACGGAGCCCGGCACCGGCGACCAGACCACTTCCGGCGGCGATTCCACCACCGACCAGGGCGAGACCACAAACTAAGGTCCCGCACAGACCAACATACGGGGGCTAGGCCCTCCGTCACAGCACACGGCCCGTCGGTATCCACCGGCGGGCCTATTCATGTGCATCCAGCACGCCTCATGTGCAGCTGTCACAGTCCGTGTGCAATCGGCACGCGCTGCGTGCATCAAGCACACTTCATGTGCATCTAGCACGGAAGAAGCCCTATAAAGCGTGCTATCTGCACATGAAGTGTTACAAGTGCACACAGGGCGTGCCGATTGCACACGAAGCGTGCCGCATGCACACGAGATGTGCCGATTGCATCCGTCACGCCACAATTGCATCGGCTCAACCAAGCGCGCCTCGCCGGTGGCGCGCCCGATACTCAGCGGGCGCGAGCCCATATGCCTCGCGGAACTTCCGGTAGAAAAACGTCGTGTTCTCGTACCCCACCTCACGCGCGATGTCGTCCACCGTCCGATCGGAGTGACGCAAAAGACTCGTCGCATGTCCTAAACGCTGCGCCTGCACCGCCTGGATGTACGTCATACCGGTATGCCGCTTGAGCAGAGTTGTCACGTAATTTGGGCTGATGGCAAAGCGCTCCGCAATACCTTCCTGCGTGCAGGTGCGATAGTGCTTCTCGATGTAGCGGATGATGGGAATGACCGAAACGCTCCCTCGATCCTCATCGCGGCGAAGGTAATCCTCCTCGTACACGCTGATAAGCTCAGCAAAGATGAGCTGCAAAAGATTGATGAGCACGCGTTCAGCGTTACTGGTGGGGTCAAAGTACTCGCACATGAACTCTTGAAAGTAGCGGCGAATGCGGCGACTGTTATCTGAATGGAAGCGCACATACCGACGATGATCGGTCTGCTCGTTGAGGGCGTTCACGATAAAGTGTGCGAGCATGCTTTCATGGGTAAAGCTCCCCAGCAGGTTGTCGCGCAGAAACTTACGCGAAAGCACCAGGCTCATCATGATGTCGCTCTCGCCGAGCGACCCGATTGAATGGGGGCAGTTGGTGTCGAGCAGAAGTACCTGATTCTCGCGAAGTGTCATCGAGCGCCCGTTCACCGTCTGAGGACAGCTGCCGGCATATACGTAGCTGATCTCAATGTGGGAATGGATGTGCTCGGGCACGGGATTGAAGCGCGAATTGCGCCTGAGAAGGAGCGGGTCCGCCATGGGCCGACGATCACCTTGTCCCAAATTGGCATCAAGATACCGTGGACTGCCATCGACGCCCTGGTCCATCTGGAGCACCCGACGACCATCAATCGTCGTTAGCTCGCTTGGCCCGGCCCAGTCATATGTCTCGCCCTCGCGATAGCGCTGCTCGCTCGGAGAAAGTTCGAGAAGAAGTCGATTCAGCTGAGCGATTTCCATGTCCCCTCGCCTCCCTGTACTGTTACTAAGCGACTGTTATGCGATATATCGTACTTACCTCATGCGAAATACTCTCAAACGCATAGGTAATGTGGATATGGTTGGTAAAACCGTCTCGAAAACGATGTTATCACGCCCAGAGTCCCTTCGTAAGATAGCGATATCAAACGAGAAGCAGCTGCTCGTTTACGTATTTCCAACCACTAGGAGGGGAACTCATGGCAAAGGACTACACCCAGCTTGCCAAAGATGTGGTTGCTGCCGTTGGCGGCAAGGAGAACATCGTCAGCGTCACCAACTGCATGACGCGCCTTCGCTTTGTCCTTAAAGATGATTCCATCCCTAACGAGGATGAGGTTAAGGCCATCAATGGTGTCAAGGGCGTCATGAACCAGGGCGGCCAGTATCAGATCATCATCGGCACGAATGTGAGCAACGTCACGCCCAAGGTGCGCGAGATCGCAGGTATCTCCGCCGAGGACGAGGGCGCAGTCAAGATCGACAAGGTCGGTCAGGGCTCGCTCTGGGACCGCTTCTTCAAGGTCATCAGCGGCTGCATCATGCCCATGATCGGCCCTATGATCGCCGGCGGTATCATCAAGGGCATTCTCACCCTTTGCACCACCTTTGGCGTGCTCTCGAGCACGAGCGGCGCCTACCAGCTCTGGTATGCCGCGGCTGACGCCGTCCTCTACTTCATGCCCGTCATTGTGGGCTTCTCCGCAGGCAAGGTCTTTGGTTGCAACCAGTACGTGACCGCCACCATCGGTGCCGCCTTCCTGTATCCCAACCTTGTCGCCGCCGTGGGCGAGGGCGTGGACTTCTTTGGTATCCCCGTTGTGGCGGCCACCTACTCCAACACGCTCTTCCCTGTGCTTCTCACCTCGTTCCTTGCAAGCTTGGTCGAGAAGGGCGCTAAGAAGATCGTGCCCGAGATGGTGCAGCTCATGCTCGCGCCCGTCATCGTGCTTCTGGTGACTGTGCCCGTCTCCTGGCTTGCCATCGGCCCTGTGATGAACATGCTCTCGAACGCCATCAGCTCCGCCGTCATGTGGCTCTTCGACGTCGCGCCCGTGCTCGCTGGCGTTGCGCTTGGCGCCTTCTGGCAGATGGTCGTCCTCCTCGGTCTCCACAGCGCTATGATCCCCATCATCATCAACAACATCACTACGCTCGGCGCCGATCCGCTGAACGCCGTACTTGGCCTCACCGTCTGGGCGCTCGCCGGCGTGAGCCTGGGCTACGCCCTCAAGATGCGTGACCCCGAGAAGCGCGCCGAGGGCATCACCGACATGACCACCTGCCTCTTTGGCGTAACCGAGCCCACCATCTACTCCATCGCGCTCCCGCAGTTCAAGTGCTTCATGGCGGCGTGGGTCGGCGGCGGCATCGCCGGCGGCATCCTCGCGGCGCTCGGCGGCAAGTGCTTCTCCATGGCGGGCGACGGCTTCTTCCGCATCCCGGCCATGATCAATCCCGCAGGCATCGACATCAGCTTCTACGGCTTCATCATCACGATGCTCATCGCCTTTGCGGTGTCCGGTATCTTGGCCTACATCTTGGCTGACCCCGAGAAGTAGTCCCCTTCAGCACCGCAAAAGAAACAAACCCACCCCTTGCAAAGAGCCTTCCTTTCAGCCGGAGCCCGCATCTGCGAGCTCCGGCTTTTGCTGCTTGCAGATCTTTTTCAGAGAACTCACCTTTGGATGCGTCTGCGGTACTCCGCCGGAGCGACCCCGTATGCCTCGCGGAACTTCTTGTAGAAAAACGTCATATTCTCGTAGCCCACCTCGCGCGCTACCTCTGTCACGGGCAGGTGCGTCGTGCGGAGCAGCTGCGCCGCATGCCCCAGGCGCTGCGCGTGAATCATCTGTCTAAAGTTCATACCGGTATGTTTCTTGAGCAGAACGGACACATACTTGGAACTAATAGAAAAGTGTTCCGCCACACCTTCCTGCGTGCAGGTGCGGTAATGCTCCTCGATATAGTGGACGATAGGGATGACGGGCACGCGGCCGCTCTCACGCTCGCGACGCGCATAGTCCTTCTCGTATACGTTGATGAGCTCGGCAAAGATGAGGCGGAAGAGCTCGCTCGAGATGAATTCAGCGTTGGTGGAGGGGTCGAGTGTCTCGCACATAAGCTCCTGAAAAAAGAGTCGAACGCGCCGGTTACCGCGAGATGAAAACCGTACGTAACGCCGATGGTCGGACTCCTCGTTGAAGGCATCGGTCAGAAGGCGGGAGAGGGCGTTGCCCTCTGCGATGGACTCAAGCACCTCATCGCGCAGAAATGACTGGTCGAACAATACGAAGCTCACCATGATATCGCCCTCGCCTTGCGCCTCGATGGCGTGCGGGCAGTCTGTGTCGAGCAAGAGGACCTCATCCTCGCCAAGCTCAATCGTCTCACCATTGATCTTCTGCACGCAGGTGCCGGCATAGACATACGACATCTCGATATAGCTATGTGTGTGCAGCGGAACCGGATTGAAACGAGAATTGCGACGCATAAGAATCGAGCCGCCGGCCGTAGAAAAAAGACCAGACACCATCTCTCCACGGGATGGGACGGCAAACGCGGCGCGTTGTGACTCGGCATTATCTGCAGCCATCACAATACGGAGAGTCCCATCCTCGTGAGCATCGCCGTCAAACATTTCCTCCCAGTTGTCGTAAAAAACGCCTGCGCGGTGACGCTCCTCGCTCTCCGTTAAAGAAAACAGGGTTCGATTAAGCTCCTCTGTGTTCATGTCTAAGCCTCAGTTTTGAATTATTCGTCATGATCTTAGGTAAATCTCACAGTTCCGATTTGGTCATATATTTTAGCCCGATTCAGGCATTTTGCGTACGGCATAAAGCCGATAAGGTTCAGATATCGGCATAGCGCGTGCTGTTTATCCGCATTTTCACGAAGGAGTAACCCATGGCATTGACCGATTCGTTTCAGGGACTCTTGGAAAGGACTGTCGCGCCGCTTGCGCACAGGCTCAGCTCCAACAACGTCTTACAGGGTCTCACGCAGGGTTTCATGGCGACCATGCCCGTCACGCTCGGCATTGCGCTCGTCTCCATCATTTCTGGCCTGCCTATCCCACCTCTGCAGGAGTTCCTCACCTCCACGGGGCTCGGCGCCATCATCACCAATGCCCTTGCCGTGACTATGAACATGCAGGCGCTCTATATCGGTGCGGCCGTCGCGTATAGCTACTCCCGCATCCGCAGCATGAAGGGTATGACGCCCGTTGTACTCACGATTGCCACGATGCTCATCATGATCCCGCTCAATACACAGGAGATCACACCGGGCTATCCGTCAACCTTTATCCCACAGAGCTATTTGGGCAGCAACGGCATCTTCATCGCCCTTGTACTTGGCATCGTTGTGCCTGCGATCCTTGATGTGCTGCTCAAGCACGTCTCCATCAAGCTGCCCGACAGCGTTCCCGAGTTTGTCTCGCGTTCGCTCTCGCCCACATTTGCTGCCATCATCCTGCTCACTGGCGCAGTCCTCGTTGCCTGGGGCATCTCGCTCACGCCGTTCGGCAACATTTACGACCTCGTCTCGCAGTCTATCGCCGCGCCCATCATGGGCATCGGCGCCTCGCCCATCGCCTACGCGGTCGTTGTGTCCTTTGCGCAGTTCGTCTGGTTCTTCGGCGTCCACCCCTCCTCCATCATTTCTGCCTACATGGTGATTCTCATGCCCGTCACCATGCAGAACATCGAGGCCTATGCCGCCGGTCAGGCGATGCCCGCCCTCATGCTCTCGGTAATGCTCGCCATGCAGAACGCCGACAGCCTCGCCATCGGCATCTGCTGCGCCCTCACTAAGTCTGAGCGCTTCAAACCGCTCGGTCGCCTCGCCATCGTTCCGTCTGTCTTCAACATCACCGAACCGCTTATGTTTGGCGTGCCGCTTGTCATGAACCCGATGTTCTTCATCCCGTTCGTACTCGCCAAGCCGCTTATCTGCGGAATCACGGCACTCGGCTGCATGGCCGGCCTCGGAGACGGCCTCAATCCGATGATCTCGCTGCCTTTTGCCCTTCCGCAGTTTATCTCCACGTTCCTGCAGGGCGGAACGGGCATGCTCGCCATTGACCTCGTATGCATCGCCGTCATGGTGCTGCTATTCTGGCCCTTCTTCCGCATGGCGGACAAGGAGGCCCTCGCCGAGGAGGCTACCGCGAGCTCAGCAGAGTAGCGATACCGTCAACGCCCATCGCCTTGTGCAAGCGCGTCCGTTAGACATCCAAAAGGCGTTATCCGCTGTCTAACAGGCGCGCTTTCCACTTAATAGATGTTGTGCACCGTACATCGAATGAGTGGTGATTTGGTTGGTAAACTCCCACGAATTCGATATTTCTTAGGTCTTGCGCCGATCTTAAGATGGTTTTAGCGCTCACAAACTCACCCGGCACTTATCCCCCCCCGCGGCAGCCCGAAGAAAGGACCCCCATGGCAACCAGCTATCGCGCCGTGATGGACGGCACCTACGACAACCATCTCCTCCCCTTCCTTTGGATGAAGGGCGAGGATCACGCGACCATCACCGAGTACCTGGAGAAGATCTCTGGGGCCGACATCCACGAGGTGTGCCTCGAGAGCCGCACGCACCCGGACTTCTGCGGCGACGGCTGGTGGCGCGACCTGCGCTTTGTAATTGATGAGTGCAAGCGCCTTGGCATGAAGATCTGGATCTTGGACGACGCGCATTTCCCCACCGGGTACGCCAACGGCAAAGTTGCCGAGCACCCGGAGCGCGCCAAGGTCGTGCTTACGCACCGCACCTTTGACGTGGCGGGCCCGGCGCGTGGGCTCTCCGTCCCGCTGACCGACCCCATGGACCCCACGCAGCAGTTTGTGGGCGTCGCGGGGATCTGCGATGGCAAGCCCGTGGCGATCGACTACCGCATTGTGCCGGCGCGCGTAAAGGACGCCGCCGACACTCCGGCGGGCGAGCCCGGCAGCGGCGCGGACGACGGCGCCAGCAAGGGCAACGCCACCGCAAGCGGCATGGCCGCTATGATGGCAGCACTCGCCCAGTTCTCGCGCGAGGCACCCGTAGACCTCGACCGCATCGTCTTTGACGTGCCCGAGGGTACGACCAAGGTCTTTGTTCTCGCCACGAGCCGCCGTACCGACTACAACCCCGACTACATCAACATGGTCGACAAAGAGTCCTGCGACACGCTTCTCGAGGCCATCTACGAGCCGCACTTTGCGCATGTGGGCGACGAGTTTGGCAAGACGATCCTGGGCTTCTTCTCTGATGAGCCCGGTTTTGCAAACGAGAAGAGCGGCAAAGACGAAACCGGTGGCTCCGACAGCCTCATCGGTAAGGTAACGATGCCCCTGCCGTGGTCGGCTGAGCTCGAGCGGCGCCTGCGCGAGCGCCTCGGCTGCACGGACGACGCGGCGTTTTTTGGCGCGCTCGCCCAGCTCTGGGACCGCGACGAGACGGGTGCCCGCGCGCGCCACACCTACATGGACGTGGCGACCGAGCTCTACCGTGAGTGCTTTGACGAGAACATCGGCTCCTGGTGCCGTGCGCACGGCGTTATGCACATCGGCCACGTGATTGAGGACAAGGGTAGCCACGAGCGTTTGGGCTCCGGCGCCGGCCATTTCTTCCGCGCCATCGGCGGCCAGGACATGGCGGGCGTGGATATTGTCATCAACCAGCTCGTGCCCGGTATGGACGACGGCTTCCACAACTACGGTCGCGGCCTGTGGGACATGGCGTTTTTCAACTACATGCTCCCCAAACTCGGCAGCTCCGCCGCGCATCTTGACCCCAAGAAGCAGGGGCGCTGCATGGCCGAGGTCTTTGGCGCCTTCGGTTGGCACGAGGGCCTGCGCGAGATGAAATGGATCGCCGATCACTTCCTCGTGCGCGGCGTGAACTACTTTGTGCCGCACGCGTTCTCGATGGACACCTTCCCCGACGGCGACTGCCCGCCGCACTTCTATGCGCACGGCAACAACCCGCAGTTCCGCCACTTCGGTCGCCTCATGAGCTACATGAATCGCCTGTCGACGCTGCTTTCGGGCGGGACCGCGCACCCGGTTGCCGCTGTACTCTACGACGCTGACGCCGCCTGGGCCGGCACAGCAAGCCCCGCGCAGCGCGTCTGCCGCGAGCTTGCCCGCGCGCAGGTCGATTTTGACCTCGTCCCCGAGGAGGCCTTTGCCGACGCGGAGCGCTACGAGCTTGGTGTTTGTCCCGACGGTCATGGCTTCTCGGTGAACGGCCAGCGCTACCGTGCGCTCGTCATCCCTGCGCGCGCCTTTGTGGGCTCCTCTGCGCTTGCCTTCTGCCAGCGCCTTGCCGCCGCCGGTGTCACCGTCATCGCGGTGGACGAGCTGCCGAGCTGCCTCTACGACGGCGCGGCCGCGACCGAGGCCGGCTTTGCCCCTATCGCACCCGAGGCGTGGGCCGGCGCCCAGGTTGCCGTGCTTGGCGAGCTCGCCGATGCCCTGCGCGCCGCAGAACTCGACGACGTTCGTACAGATGCCGAGCAGCCTTGGCTGCGCGTCTACCACTACACCGGTGCCGCTTCTGAGGGCGAGGTGCCCGAGGAGTACTACTTCTGCGTGAACGAGCATCCGCGCACGGCACTCGCTACGGCGCTTTCTGCACGTGGCGCCGACGGCGCGCTCCACGAGCTCCGCGGTATCCGTATCGACGTGCTGAACGGCGCCGAGACCGCCTTTGACGGCGCGCTCGAGCTCGCGCCGTACGAGTCCTGCTTGATCGTTGCCGGCGCCAAGGCCGAGGCCGCTGCACCCGCCGCCCCGGCACGCGAGCCCATCGCCCTTGCCGGCACGTGGCACGTCGCCCACGCCGATGCCCTCGCCTACCCGGCCTTTGGCGACGAGGTTGCACTCACCGAGCTCGAAGACCTTTCGAACGGCGCCTTCCCGGGCACGGCGGGAACCTATCGCTACCAGCTCTCCTTCGAGCTCGCCGAAGCGCTCGACGGCGCCGCGCTCGACCTCGGCGAGGTTAGCGAGACCGCCGAGGCATGGCTCGACGGGCGCCCGCTCGGCGTGCGTCTGGTCCCGCCCTACCGCTTCTGCGCAGGCGATCTTGCGGCGGGCATGCACGAGCTCACGGTCGAGGTCATCAACACCGTCGACCATAAGATGTGCGACTACTTCTCGATGAGCGAGCCTACGCAACCCTCTGGCCTTATCGGGCCGGTGACGCTGCGCTAGCCCTTGCGCTAACACAAACCATAGCGGCGTCCCCCCCGCCCGATTGCTCGGCCCGTCTGCATAAAGCAGGCGGGCCGACTAGGTATCAGTTGGTAGCCACAAGTGGGTACGGCGCGGGGACACATGCCACAGCATCGCCAATCTTGTACGATATTCGATGCATATTTTGTACAATATCGGTATGCAATCTTTCATGAGGAGAGGGATAGCGATGCATGCCGAGCCCGTCCGTATCACCGCCTCAGAGTTCAGGCAGAACTTTGGGACCTATATGGCCAACGTAGCTACAACGGACTACGAAGTCACACGCAATGGTCGAGTCGTTGGTTTATGGACCAACCCCAACCGTGATCGGGTTGACGCAGTACGGTCGCTAGCAGGAAGATTCAGCGCCCCCGGCCTTGACGATAAGCGGGTAGACGAGCTGCTCCTTGAGCGCAGACAGAACATTGCGGGCGGCTCCGATCAAACACACTGGGAGCTTGCATGAGGATCTTCATCGACACTAATGTGGCGATTGATTTTCTCGTCGTCACGCGCGAACAACATAAAACCGCGGCACGCCTTTTCGAGCAAGCGGCAGCTCGAGGGGACAGCCTTGCTATATCCGCATCCCAGGCAACCGACTTGTACTACATACTTCGACGTATAGCTTCCGATCAAGAAGTCCGCACGTCGCTTCGAGAACTTTTTGCCGTCTGCGACGTGCTGCCAGCAACCTCCCTCGCCTGCACGGCAGCCCTCGATAGCAACGTGCCAGACTACAAGGATGCCGTGCAGATAGAAATCGCCCGCATGGGCTTGTATGATTGTCTCGTCACGCGAGACGCGAGCGACTATGTCAATTCCGTCATTCCCGCCCTTTCGCCAGCGGCGCTGCTAGAGGAGCTCAAGCGCTCTGACGAGAACGGCAGTCACGCCCCCGCAGAAGACCGCTAACGCACAGGCCGGGCGGCCCTAGCGCACAAAGTTGGTGTGCGCGCTATGCACGCGGCCCGGATGCGTATGCCCCGCCGCAGCGCCATCGGCCACGCACTGCATGAGCCATGCCATGTTGAGGCCGAGTTGCTGCATCGTGGCGAGGCCCTCCTCGTCTTGAAGCGCCTCCTCGGGCGTGTTGCCGTGGAGCTGGTTCCAATAATACGAGCTCACAATAGGCATGCCCGAGATGGTGAAATACTTGTTGAGCTGGTCGAAGGCCGATGCCGCACCGCCGCGCCGGCAGTTGACCACCGCGGCACCCACCTTGCCCGTCCAATCGACCGCACCGGTGTAGAACAGACGGTGCATGGCGCTTACCACCTGGCCGGAGGGCGCCGCATAGTGCACGGGCGAGCCAATCACCAAACCATCGGCCTCCTGCGCCTTGGGGATGAGTGTGTTCACCACGTCGTCCACCACGCAGCGGCCGAGCTTGCGGCACTGACCGCACGCTAGGCAGCCCGAGATAGGCTTGGCGCCCAGCCACACGATCTCGCTCTCGCACCCGCCCTCGGCAAGTCCCTTGGCCACGTGCTCAAGAGCCAGATTGGTAACACCCGCTTTGTGCGGACTTCCGTTGATAAGCAGCGCCTTCATGCGGTCCTCCCTATACCGAATTGCTTCGGCGCTCTTATACCCTAAACGATGAGAGGAACGCTGCAGAAGCACAACGCGACCGACCGGACATACAGGAGCTGTCGGTCGGTCGCGATGCATCCACGTGTTGCGATGTTGCGCCGCAACGAAACGCGTTTGGATCCGATTGTTTAGTCGAGGAACGCCTCGTTCAGCTGGACGCCAAAGTCGCGGGCGATGGCGCGCAGGCTGTCGTCCTCGATGGTCTGCAGGATGGGCTGGCCGGTCGAGAGCACCTTCACGTAGATCTCGGCGCTCTTCTCGATGGTGTGCGCCAGACCAAAGGTCGTGTCAAAATCCGGACCGGACGCGAAGAGCCCGTGCTGAGACCACACGGCCGCCTGATAGGTCTCCATAAGGACGCTCGTGGCCTTGGCAATCTCGACGCCGCCAGGGACCATCCACGGCACCACGCCCACGCCCTCGGGGAAGACAACCGGGCACTCCGTGGCGCTCTGCCAAAGCGGACGGGTGAAGTCGCGGTCCGTGAGCGGCAACACGTAGGTGAGCGCAATCACGTTGGTGGCGTGGCAGTGGTAGATCACGCGGTTGGCGCCGTCGGTCACGCGCTTGCGCACGCTGTGGTTCATGAAGTGCGTCGGGAACTCGCTCGTGGGCACCGCGCCGCCCTCGAGGCCCCAAACGATGCGCCAAGCGCTGCCGGCCTCGTTGATCTCCACGATGCCGATGTTCTTCTCGGGCGCGATCGTGACGTTGCGGAAGTACTTGCCCGAACCGGTGGTGATGAAGTACTCGCCCGCCAGGTTCTCGCAGGTAACGCCCATCTCATGCCACTCGCGCGGCTCCGACGCAAAAGCGGGGCGCGCGGCCTCCACGTCCGCATCGGTCATGCGGTAGGTGAGGTTGCCGCCGTTGCGCTCGTGCCAGCCCTGCAGCCAGCCGTCGTCGCACATGCGGATAAAGCCCTCAAGCGCAGGCGTCTTCAAAATGTCAGTCATGGTCATATCCCTTCTCTATAGGTTCCTTGGTTTCCAGGTTCCTCTTGTTGTACGTGTCATGAGTCGAGCTTGCGCCTGTAATTCAGCGTCCTGCACGGCGGGCGGGGTCGCCGCAGGGCGCCTCCGCAGCCGCAAAGCGGCGAGGACAGCGCCCGAAGGCTACCCCGACCCGCCCCAGGCAGACGACGAGGACAGCGCCCGAAGGGGACTTCGTCCGGCCGCCAACGGCGCACGAACCTACCGGCACACCACCTCAACAGGCACATCAAGAATCTTTGCGACCTTCAGAATCGTGTCCGTATGGCTACCGAGCGTCGCGGCCATGTGATGCGTGGGGCCGGTCTCGTTCCAGCGGTTCATGAACTCGCGCGCGCCAATCGAGAACTTCATGCGCATGTTCGTGTCACCAAACGTGAAGATGGGGCCGTCGACGTTCTCACCCTCGGCCACCACAAACTTGAAGCGACCGTCGCCGTCCTGCGTGATGCCCAGGAACGTCACCGTGCCCAGACCCGGATAGAACTGGGTGAGGTAGCCGCCGCCGGTCTTGCCGTGGAACACCGGGACCACCTTGAGCGTGGGCTTCTTGGCCGTGGAGATGGCCGCGTCGCCCGAACCGGAGTGGCCGATGATGACGATATCCTCGGGGAAGTCGATGGAGTACATCTCGGAGAGCTGACCGGTGCCGGCGATAGTCTTCAAGATGCTCATGGCCACGGCGACCTTCATGTCGCCCTCGACCGCGCACGCTGTGCCCTGCTTGATGAGCATCGAGAACGCCGGGATGAGCATGGAGTCGAGCACACCCGCCTGGCCCTGGGCGTAGCCGTCATAGTGGCTTGCAACCAGGCCGATCTCCTCGTCGCGCACCCACTGCTCAAACGCCAGCACGTAGCGCGCCATCTCCTGAATGGGCTCGTCCGAGACCGCGGCACCGCCCTCCACGTCAAACGTGTCGAGAATCTCGGCCGCCTTCGCGTCGATTGCCGCCTGGTCATCCACGCCATCGGCGATGGCCCACATCTTCTCCCAGTCAAACTGCTTGGTGTAGAGGCCCAGGCGGTTGTAGAGGTTGGTCTCGTCGATGTAGAGGTCCATCATGCCCGGATAGGGGCGGCCGATCTGGGCTATGTTGGTGCGGCGCAGGCGGCGACGCACCTGGGCGGCACGGCACCACTCGTCAAGCTGGCGCGCGACCTCAGGGTCGCCGCCCTCCACCACGCCGGTGATGACCGCGTGACGCTTGCCCGCGCGGTTGAGGTCGGCCACGACCTCGCCGGGGGCGCCGCAAGCGTAGAGGTCGCCCAGCCAGGTGGGGATGTCGGTCGTGGCGTAGTCGGGCTGCGCCTTCTTCTGCACGTTCACCACCACCACGGGCACGTTGAGGTCGCGCACCGCGGGCAGCACGTTGTAGGAGGTCGCGTAGGTGAGCATCTGCAAGATCACCAGGTCAACGTCGGCGGCGCGGAACTTGTCGCCCGCCTCCTGGGCCTGCTCCTTGGTGGTCACCATGCCGCCGTCCACAAGCTCAACCGCAGGCGGCAGCGTTGCCTTGAAGTCGGCGTACTGCTGCTCAAAGTTAGGAACGAGCTCGGGGAACTGCGGCAGGTACGCGCCGAGGGCGATGGAGAACACGCCCACCTTGGCGCGAGTCTCCACGAGCGGGGTGCTCGGCTGAGCTGACGGTACATTCTGAGGTGTAGACATGGCCTTCCCCTATCCTTTCGTCTTGATATCCCGTTTCCGCAGGCTTAGCACGCGGGGTCGATGCGTTGGATGTTGAAGCTGCGCGCCACGCACGCGCGCGCCTCCTGCAGGCTTGCGAACTCGCCCGTGGCAATCATCTGCGCCATGAGGTTGCCGAGCGCCGTGCCCTCGGTGGGGCCGGCGAACACGGGAATGCCGCAGGCGTTGGCGGTTGCCTGGTTCATATAGCGGTTCTGGCTGCCGCCACCTACGATGTTGATGCAAGTGCGCGCAACGCCGGTGAGCTCGCCGAGCTCCGCCACGGCGCGGGCGTAGTCTGCCGCAAGCGAGTCGTAGATGCAGCGCACAAGCTCGCCCGGCTCTGCGGGCACAGGGCCGCCCGCCTCACGGCACGCGGCGCGAACCTCGTCCACCATGGAGGCGGGGGCGAGGAAGCGGTCGGCGTCCACGTCGAGCAGCGGGAAGTCGCCGCGCGCGGCAAAGGCCTCGTCAATAAGCGTGTCAAAGCTCGGCAGCTTGCCGTCTGCACGCGGTCCGAGCTCGCGGCGCACGCTTTGCACCATCCACATACCCATGATGTTTTTGAGGTGGCGGTAGGTGCCGTACGCGCCGCCCTCGTTGGTGAAGTTTGCCTTGGCGCTCGCCACACCCGTGATGGGAGAGGTGTTCTCGCTGCCGAGCAGGCTCCACGTGCCGCTCGAAAGGTAGGCCGCCGCGGGGTCCTGCGCGGGAACGGCAAGCCAGGCGGAGCCGGTGTCGTGCGTTGCAGGCAGAACCACCTGCGCGTCAAAGCCCACGCGCGCGCGGACCTCGGGCGTGAGGCTGCCGAGGATAGCGCCCGGCTCCCGCACGGCTTGGAAGATCGCGCGCGGCAGGCCGAGGCGGGCGATAAGCTCGTCGTCCCACGTACGCGACGCGGCGCCTACGAGCGCCGTCGTAGAGGCGTTGGTGTACTCGTTTGCGGCCACGCCCGTGAGGAGGTAGTTGAGGTAATCCGGCACCATGAGGAAGGTGCGGGCGCGCTCGAGCTCCTTGGGGTGCTCGCGCATCTGCGCCACGAGCTGATAGGCGGTATTGAACCGCTGGAACTGGATGCCCGTGCGCGCATAGTGCTCGTCAAAGGTAATGACACCCGCGCGCTCGAAGTCCTCGCGGATGCCCTCGGTGCGCCCATCGCGATACGCAACCGCGTCCCCAATGCGCGCGCCGTCCTCGTCCAGAAGCACGTAGTCAACGGCCCAGGCATCGATTCCGATGGTGTCGGGTGCAAGCCCCTGCTCGCCCGCCGCGGCTAGACCCGCGACCACGTTCTCGGCCAGCGCGTCGATATCCCAGCAAAGATGGCCGTTTTGCTCGACGAGCCCGTTGTCGAAGCGGTATACCTCGGTGAGTTCGATCTTGCCGTCTACCACCTCGCCCACAATGTGGCGCCCGCTCGAAGCGCCAATGTCGATCGCCAGATGCCTCATAGCTCTCAAACCCTCCTCGCAGCCCGCACGAGCACCAGTTGCCGACGCTCGCGCACCGCCTGCCGCCGCTCGCACGGACGGCTGCCGGATTCTCTATCTGCTTGCAGTATATTTTTGAGGCACAAAGCGCTCCATACTCATTATTCGCTTTATGTCTTCGAGATATCCCACAGGAGGGATTTCATGCTTACCTACAAGCTCGACCTCGAGGAACGCAGCACCTGGATACGCACGACCCCAGGCGACCACGAGCTTGCCCAACCGTTTTGGGCAACGGAGCAGGGAGATTTCTACGCTCATGCCGACTTTTTTACCGAGCGGTCCGAGAAGGACAGCTACGAGCTCTTCTACACGCTCGACGGCGAAGGATATCTCGAGCAGAACGGCCACGCCGTGACCCTGCGCCCGGGGTCGGCGCTGCTCATCGATTGCCGCACGCCACAGCGCTACCGCACCAAGCGAGGGCAGGAGCGTTGGTACCACCTCTGGGTGCATATCGATGGGCCGGGTGTTGCCGCCATGGCAGAGACGCTTGACGTCACCTCGCTGCGACCGGTGGAGCTTGCCGAGCCCATCGCGCGCCGGCACTTTGCCGCCATCGCCACCAACCTTGAGAAGCCGGGCATTATGGCGTCCACCGTGGTGGGCCTCTCCATCCACAGTCTGCTCGCCGAAATGGTAGGCGCCGCGCAGGCAAACTCCGAGTCCGCCTTGGGCGGCGAGGCCGTACGGCACGCCTGTGAGCTCATCGAGAGCGCCTACGCCGAGCCCGTCACCTTGGACGACCTGGCGCGCGCGGCAAAGGTGAGCAAGTCCTACCTGCTCAAACTCTTCCGCCAAAACCTCGGCACCACGCCCTACGACCATCTGCTACGCTACCGCATCACGCGCGCGAAGGAGCTGCTGGCAGAGACCGACTACAAGGTCGGCAAGATCTCTGAGCTCGTGGGCTTTAACAGCGAGAGCAACTTCTCCTACCGCTTCTCACGCATGGTCGGTCAAAGCCCGCGCGCCTATCGCGAGAGCTGCCCCACCCGGCACGACTAGGTACGCCGCCCTGCCCCACACAGCTAGGTGCGCCACTGTGCCCTGCTCGACACCGACGGCCGCGCTGCGACGGGGCGCTCGACCGCTGCAGAGCATCTCGCAAAATCCTCTACAACCGGCCCCTGGAACAAATCGGCGTGGCTGCCCATCCGGACGAAGCGGATGATCGGATTCGTTCGATGAGGTAGATAAAGAACCGCTACATCCACCTTGCCCTCAGAAAGATGGAAGTCTATGCACCCGTTGTAGTTCCCGCCTGGGTTATCCAGCACGTGCGCCCCGTACATCTCGGGTAGCTCACCGCGCTCGGCCAGTTCGCGCATCGCAACCTCAAATTCACGCTTGATGAACGGATACGCTCTCGTGATGCGGCGGTAATCGGACAAAAAGGAGCGCTCGAACTTGATGGTATACATCAGAGGCCCGCAAGAAACGCGGCGGCGTCATCGGCGCTGTCAAACGAAACAGCATCGTCCTCGATGAGCCCCAGTTCCTTCGCCTCGGCAAGCACCATCGCACGACGAGTCTCCTCGTTGGGCTCCTCTTGTGCTGGGACGAGCTCAAACGGGATCCGGCGCTGGTTGACCAGCTGGCGGAGCGCAAGCGTAAGGTACGCGTTGAGGCCAAGCCCAATCGAATCGAGAATGTCCGTCGCCTGCGCCCTCAGACCCTCGTCAAACCGAACAGTCGTCGGCTTCATAACCGTTGAAGACATGGCACCCTCCTTCTTGCCGCTGCTCTTTTGATTGGATTGTACCCTAAAGTTTCATAGTGCAATCATATAACTTCATTCTGACGCTTATTGAAAAGTACATACCTGTTGTTCGGTGAGGGCAGGCTCGGTAGCTTCCAGCGTTTTTCGGAGTGTTTTCGCCAAAACCGTGTTTACCAGCTCTCACGGGGCGTCAGCAGCTAGTAAACATGGTTTTGGCGAAATGACCCCCTCACGCAACCACGTTGCCCAGCGCTTAGCGCAGAAGCTCCCAGATTTAAAAGCCCCGGATTGCACGGACGGCCTGCTCCGCAGGAGGAATATCGGTTATTCAATAATCTATCCGGCATGCGCAGAGCAGAGCAGCCGCGATGCGTCTCTTTCCCCACGATTCAAGCCAGCAGCAAACGGGTCTACTGCGATTCTCGAACGCAGATTATTGAATACGTGAGAAAACGGGCCGGGAGCGTCTTCGTCCCGACCCGTTTGGATGCAATGGTGCCCCCGATTGGATTCGAACCAACGACACCCGCTTTAGGAGAGCGGTGCTCTATCCCCTGAGCTACGGAGGCATGTGCAACGTTTGATTTTAGCAGAAGCGGGAAGCAGCGTTTGCACCGCGTCCCTTCTCCATGTCGGGCGCGACCGCCCGTGCCCGGGCCTCCGGGCGGGGCAAGTTCCGCACGAGCCGAAGGCGCCAGCGGCGCCTTCGCGCGAGCTCAGGACTGCCCGCCGCCCATCCGGAGGCCCCCGGGTGCGGGCGGCGACGAGCACCTACAGCGTCATATTGGGATCGGCGTCCACATCGAAGCCGGCGAAATCGCCCGCGTTGAACTTACGGCGAGCCACCTCGGCGATCATGGCGGCATTGTCTGTGCAGGCGTTTTGCGGCGGCAGCGTGACGCGCACGCCACGGCGCCCCAGCTTCTCGGTCAGCAAGGCGCGCAGATGCGGGTTTGCGGCCACGCCGCCACCGAGGCAGTACTCGCGCGCCCCGGTCTCACGCAGGGCGTCCCACGCCTTCTTGAACTGCACGTCAAACACGGCCGCCTCAAACGACGCGGCAAGATCGGGCAGGTGGATGGTGCGCCCGGCAGCCGTCTCCTGCTCGATATAGGTCACCACCGCCGTCTTGAGGCCCGACAGTGAGAAGCGGTAATCATGGCTGTGCATCATGGCACGCGGGAAATCAATAGCGTGCGGGTCACCGTCCTCCGCGAGGCGGGAGATAATCGGGCCGCCCGGATATCCCAGACCAAGCGCCTTGGCGACCTTGTCAAAGGCCTCACCCACTGCGTCGTCGAGAGTCTCGCCGAGCACCTGGTAGTCGCCCCAGGCGCGCACGTGCACGAGCATGGTGTGCCCACCCGAGACGAGCGTGAAGATAAAGGGCGGCTCCAGATCGGGCTGGGCGAGCAGGTTGGCAAAAAGATGACCCTCCAGGTGGTTTACGGTAACAAGCGGCTTGCCGACGGCGTAGGCAAAGCCCTTGGCAAAGGCAACGCCCACCACGAGCGCGCCCACAAGGCCGGGCCCCTGCGTGACACCCACGCAAGCGAGCTCCTCAGGCGCAAGCGGGCCCACAAGACCAAGTGTCTCTGCAGCTTCCTCGAGCGCCTCGTCCACCACACCAACAATGACCTCGACATGCTTGCGCGAGGCAATCTCGGGCACCACGCCACCAAAACGGGCGTGAAAATCAATCTGCGTCGACACCTTGTTGGCGATCAGGCGCCCATCGGCATCGATAATGGCAACGGCCGTCTCATCGCAGGAGCTCTCGATGGCCAGCACCGGCGCCAGCCGCGCGATCAGCGCGCGCTCCTCGTCGGTGCGACAGGGGCGCTCAAGCGGCCACGCGCGCCGCACCGCAGCCGTGGGCTCGGGCGAGGCAGCGTCAACAGGCAGAACGAGCGGCAGCGTTGCCGTCATAACCACGGCATCGGCACCGGGACCGTAGTAGTTGCGGCGCACGCCCGCCTCGGTAAAGCCGAGGGATTCGTAGAGGGCACGCGCGCCCTCGTTATCCCGCTCCACCTCAAGCGAGGCCGTGGTGCAGCCGAGCATCTGCGCATCATAGCTCACCTGAGCGAGCAGGCGGCGCGCAATGCCTGCACGGCGGCGCGCGGGATCGACCGCCACGTCGAGAATCTGCACGTCCTTGTCGACGATCATACCGCCTGCAAGACCGATGAGCTTGCCGTCGTCGTGGGCAACCCACCAGCTGCGCGGCACCGCAACCGCATCAGAAAGTTCGTCGAGAAACTGCGCGGCCGTCCAGGGCGTGTGCGCAGCACCCGCAAAACACGCCCCCTCAAGCGCTGCTGCGGGCTCCGCGTCCGCCGCACCCATGGGACGGAACTGCAGATGACGCCCCGAGAGCTCCTCGGCAACGCCCGTCTGCGCGGCAGCGGCGCTCTCGGTAAGGCCAAGGCGGCGGCGTTCGTTTTCCTCCGCGTCCGAAAGGCGCGTGTAGATGGGAAGCACAAGGGCCGGGTCGCCATCGCCCAGCGCAGAAAGCCCGTCTGCGCCTGCACGGGCAGCAGCGGCGAGGACAAGCCCCTCGCCCGAGGGCCACCACAGCTCGCGGTCGAGCGCGCGCTCCATCAGCCCTGCCTCGGCAAACAACTTGCCGTAGCGCACAAGGCCGTCGCCCGTGAGGCGCAACTCGCTCGCATCCGGGCGAGCCGCCCATTCCTCGACGGCAACCGCAGCCTTTACCACGCGCTCGCGCTCGAAGAGGCGATGCGCACCCGCCTCATCAAGGCGGTACAGCGCCGGGTACACCTCGCCGCGCATGGCGTCTGCCGCCACTGCGATGAGGCCGCGCTCGCCCGCTTGCCACACGCGCCAGGCGTAAGAATCGAGCGTGGAGACGCCAAAAAGCGCCACGTTGGCACCGCGGGCAAGGCCCTTTGCGGTGGAGATGCCAATGCGCACGCCTGTAAACGACCCCGGCCCGCGGCCCACGAGCACGGCGTCGAGCTCGTCTGCGGACAGACCCGCCTCGGCGAGCGCCTGATCGAGCGTTCCGATAAGCTCGACGTTCGCATGACGTCGGCACAGATGGTCACCTGTCGCCAACACGCGGACGTCCGCACGCTCGCCAGTCCCCGGTGCCAGCTCCGCCACCGCGACGGCAAGCATGTCCGTCGAAGTATCGATTGCCGCCACGCGAACTCGTTCGCTCATTGCCATGCTTTCAACTCTTCCTATCGTCAAAGGTACATCGCGCGTTGCGCGCAAGACCGATGCGCGACGCGCCGGGACTACTCCCCTGCAACCGACGCGCAGACCGCTGCATCAATCGCCGCGGCGAGCTTCTCGGCGCGCGCCCCGTGCGGCATGAGCTCCACACGCCGCGCATCGGGCGTATTCGCCACGCGCGAGATCACCACACCCAGGTACTCGTCGGTCAGCTCGTCCTGGAACTGCTCGCCCCATTCGAGAAGGCACGCCCCCTCGTAGCCGAGCACGTCGTAGATGCCCGTGTCCTCGAGCTCATAGGCATGCTGCAGGCGGTAGAGGTCAAAATGGAACAGCGGGATGCGTCCACCGTCGTGCACCGCCATGAGGGCAAAGGTGGGGCTTGTCACCGGATGACCGTCACCAAGGCCGCGCGCCACGCCCTTGGTGAGGTGCGTCTTGCCCACGCCGAGGCCGCCGGTGAGCACGAGCACGTCGCCCTCCTCCAGGCAGGGGGCAATAAGCTCGCCCAGCCGCTCGGTGTCCTTTGCGGAGGAGGTGCTATACACGCCTTCGGACGCGCGCACGAGGGCCATGTCACTCACCTGCCGCAGGCAGATGGTCGGTCGACACAGGCCGCTGGGCCTCCAGGGGCTCCGCCGCGTCAGGCGTGGCCGCGGGGGCGGTTCCCTGAGGGTGCCGGGCGAGGTAGTCGCCGAGCATGCGGAAGTCCGCCTCAAGCAGCTCCTGCCACTTGGGGTTGCGTAGCGCCGCCGCAGGGTGGAACGTGGGCATAACCACAAAGTGGCCCATCTGGTGGAAGCGACCACGCAGGCGCGTGATGCCAATCTCGGTCTTGAGGACAAAGTGCGTCGCCGGATTGCCGAGGGTCACGATGATATCGGGCCAGATGCTCCTGATCTGCTCGCGCAGAAACGGCGAGCAGGCGAGTACCTCGTCGGGCTTGGGGTCGCGGTTTCCCGGCGGGCGGCACTTGAGTACGTTGGCGATGTAGATATCCTCGCGGCGAAGCCCTGCGAGCGCAAGGATGCCGTTCAGGTTCTCGCCTGCGCGGCCCACAAACGGCTCACCCTGCAAGTCTTCGTTGCGGCCGGGCGCCTCGCCCACAAACATAACGCGTGCGTGCGGGTTGCCCACACCAAAGACGATGTTGGTACGCGTCTGCGCAAGCTCGCACAGGCGGCAATCACCCAGCACCGAACGAATCTCCTCGAGTGAGACCTCGCGCGGACCCTGGTGTTCGTGACCTGGAATATGCATGATTCCCATGCGGGCTCCCTACAGATAAACCTTCTCGAGGCGCATGCCAAAGTTGCAGGCAACCTCGTAGTTGATCGTGCCGCGCAGAGCGGCCATCTCGTCCATGGTAATCTCGGCGCCACCGTCGCGACCGACGATGGTCATGATGTCACCGTACTCCGCCTCGGGAACCGGATGACCCGGCGTCGACTGGATAGCGACCATGCACTGGTCCATGCAGATATTGCCCACCTGGCGCACGCGCTGGCCGCGGTAGAGCACCTCCATGCGGTTGGAAAGCACGCGCGCAAGACCGTCGGCATAGCCGATGGGCAGGGTGCAGATCTGGACGGTCGTGCGCGGCACGCGGTAGGTGAAACCGTAACCCACACCCTCGCCCATCGCCGGCTGGGTGGTGCGCGTCACGCGCGCCCGCACGCTCATGACCGGCTCGAGCTCAATCTTGTCGCGCGCGCTCTCGCAGGGCATAAGGCCGTAAAGGCCAATGCCCACGCGCACCATGTCGTAGTGGCTCGCCGGGTCAAAGATCGTTGCCGGGGTGTTGTCGCAATGCACCGTTCCGCAGTCGAGGCCCGCGTCGCGCATCGCGCGCACCGCCTCGTCAAACCGCTTGCGCTGCAGTTGGTAGTCCCATCCGTCCGGGTCGTCGGCGGTGGCAAAGTGGGTAAAGACGCCGTCACAGGCAAGACCGCGGTGAAAATCGATACCGCGGCGGAACTCGACTGCCTCGGTGCAGGGCACGCCAATACGGTTCATGCCCGTCTCCACGGCAAGGTGATACCGGCCGACCGTGCCCGCCTGGACCGCGCACTCGCCGTACGCGAGCGCAAACTCGACGGTGTAGACCGTCGGCATGATGTTGTGCTTAAGAAGCGTAGGAATCGCACCGAGCGGGGGCTCAGCCAAGACGAGGATCGGCAAGGTGATGCCCGCCTCGCGCAGCTTCACGCCCTCCAGGACCGTTGCGACCGCAAACATGTCGGCGCCCGCCTGCTGCATGATTTGGCAGCACTCCGCCGCGCCGTGGCCATAGGCGTCCGCCTTGACCACGCAACACATGCGCTCGCGCCCGCGCAGCAGGCGCTTGAACGCGCGGACGTTCTTGCGAAGCGCCCCGCGGTCGATCTCCACCCAAGCCCAGCGCGTCTGGGGCTCCTTGCTCTGCGGCATGGCTGTCTTACGCCTCCTTCACGGCGGCGCCCTGCGCACCCTCGCCGTCGAGGTCACCCAAGACCTCGTCGGTCATGAGGCGCATAGCGTCTCCGATAAGATCGATCAGATCGGTCGCGATGACGCTCTTTTCGCCCCAACGCTCCGCCGCGGCAAAACCCGTGTAGGAGTGGAGGGCGACGGCGTAGGCGCACAGAAGCTCCCATGCGTCGACCGTGTCGTGGTTAAGCGCCGCGCTGCCGGCGATGATGCCCGCGAGAACGTCGCCGGATCCAGCCGTGGCAAGCGATGCCGGACCCGAGAGCGGCAGCAGGACCTTCTCGACTCCCACCACCGCAGTCGTGGGGCCCTTGGCGATGATGACGAGATTGTCCGACCCCGCCGCCCACACAATCCGCTGCGCAGCGTCAATGGCGTGGGCGAGGTCGGCCACGCCGCTCTCGTCCACCAGGCGCGCGAGCTCGCCGTAATGCGGCGTGAGGATAAGCGGGGCCTCACGACGGTAGAGCTCCGGCGTGGAGTCGATGCCGTCGATGGCAACACTTGCCAGGCAGTTGAGCGCATCGGCGTCGAGCACGAGCGGCTTGTCGAGGGCAAGAAGGCTCGTGACCACACCCATGCAGCCCGCAGCCGTGGTCATACCCGGCCCGCAGAGAACGCAATCGTAGCGCGCGGCAAGCTCCGCCACCTGCATGGGCGCGGCGGCACCAAAGGCGCCGCGCGAGTCCGCGGGCATGCCAAAGACCGGGACGGAGGGTAGCGCAAGGCGGATGAGGTTCGCGCACGGCTCGGGAGCTGCAACCGCAACATAGCCCGCACCGGCACGCGCCGCGGCCTTGGCAGCCATAATGGCGGCACCGGGATAGGTGGCAGACCCGGCAACCACCAGGACCGACCCGCGCGAGTACTTGTTCGCACCCGACGGAAGCGGCCCCATGAAGTCGATGAGGTCGGACGCCTCCACCGTTTCCGCGGCATGCTCGACGTCGTTGATGACTTCGTCGAGCTTGTCGTACAGCTCGCCGCAGATGAGCTCACCGGCGTACTCGGGACCGTCGGCACTAAAGAGCCCGAGCTTGGGCGCAAGCATGGTGGCAGTAACGTCGGCGCGGACGGCCACGTCGGAAACCTCGCCCGTCTGCGCATTAAGGCCCGAGGGAACGTCGACCGCTACAACAGTTGCCGCGGCGTCGTTCAAGGCGTCGATCCAGATATTGAACGGCGGACGGAGGTTGCCGGAAAAGCCGGTGCCCAGGATAGCATCGAGCACAACATCCGCTTTGGCGATCAGCGCCGAGAGCTCGTCGCGCGAGGGACCTACAAAGACGGTGACATCGCGCCCAGCGGTGCGACGCGCCACATGGCGCGCGAGCGTAGAGGGAACCTCGTCCGGCTCGACCGGGGACACGACCGTGACCTTGATCCCCTTCTGGGAGAGGATATCCGCCGCAACCCAGCCGTCGCCGCCATTGTTGCCAAAGCCAACGAGGACCAGAACTGTTTTGGGCGAGAGGCGCTCTACCTGTGCTGCGGCAAACTCGCCCGCGAGCTCCATGAGCTCAGCCTTGGACGTGCCTTCTTTCTCGATAATATCTTCGAGGTTGCGAACTTCCTCACAGCTGAGAATCGGCCTCATCGGCATCCTCCTGCGTCTCGAGCGTTACCTGACCGGCAACGGCACTCAATTCCTGCTCTTGAACGCGCTCAAGCTCGTCGAGCACAGAGCGTGCCTCCTTGAACGACCGTGCGATTTGCGCGCGTTCGTCCTCCCCCTTCTTTTTTGGGGCCGGACGAACGTCTTCGGTGATAGCCATAGCATTTGCAACAGCAAGCCCGGCGGTGTGCGAAAGCGAAAGGGCAACTTCAATGATGCCGAGCTCACGCGCCACCTCATCGGCACGCCCAGTCAGAAGGGCGATGGGTCGACCCTGGGCATCACGCGTAACGGATACGTCCTTGAACCCAATGCCATCGGAAAAGCCGGTGCCGAGCGCCTTGAGAACGGCCTCACGTGCGGCAAAACGCGCCGCATAGTGGATTGCCGGGCGAGCGGAAGCGTCGCAATACGCACGCTCTTCTTCTGTGAACACACGGCGAGCGAAAGAAGGGGTTTTAGCGAGAATGGCCTCCATACGACCGATCTCTACGATGTCGACGCCAATTCCTGCCTGCGCCATAACGCACACCTCCTTTGGCCCTTGAGGCAATCAACCTAAACATCAACAGTTTAGCCAGTGAGCCCTCTGTTGTGGGTGATATCGAAGGGAATTCAAAGGGATTAGAGGCTTATAGGACAAAATGTGTGTCCGGCTAGTCCCAGTCCATCCGGTAGGGCTCCGAGTGATGAAGCTCCGACCAAACGATGGCATCGCCCCACCGGGGGATGGCCC
>NZ_NFIP01000005.1 GCF_002161805.1 Collinsella sp. An307
TCCAGCCCTCCTCGAGCGCCATCAGCGCCAGCTCCACGTCCTCCCTGCTGTGCATGCGGACCTCCCGTCCGGACCGCCGCGCGGTCCAACTTTTTGTCCGCGGTCCCCTTGAGCGTAGAAAGAGCGCGTGTGCTAACATACTGACCAACGCGTTGACGGAGAGGGTTGCACCCGCCGCGTCGCCGCCAAGAGAGGGAGGGTCACCGGCTGAGAGCCCGCCTGCGGAGACAAGGATGCAGCGTTCACTCCCGAGCAGCGACTTGAACGGTTCGCGCCCCGCGCCGAGCTGAGTAGGGAAGCCGTTGCCCCACGACACGGGGCCATGAGGGGGTACGTGGGGAGACATCCCACGGCCAAACAAGGTGGTACCGCGGTAATTGAGCCGTCCTTGGGACTAATCCCAAGGACGGTTTTTTAGTGGCTCTACAGGAAGGACAGGTATGAGTCTGATTGAAGATCTGGACGCGCTCGAGGCTCGCGCGCGCGAGATGATCGACAACGCCAACGATGCCGGCAAGCTCGAGGCGGCTCGTGTGGCGCTGCTTGGCAAGAAGGGCGAGGTAACCGCCCTTATGCATATGATGGGTAAGGTGGCCCCCGAGGAGCGCCCGGTGCTCGGCAAGCGCGCCAACGAGCTGCGTCGCATGGTTGAGGGCCTGATCGAGAATCGCGGCGAAGGCATTCGCCGTGAGGCGATGGCGGCGGCGATTGCCTCTGAGGCTATTGATGTGACGCTGCCCGGCGCGCGCCCCACGCTTGGCCATCAGCACCTCATCACGCAGATTGCTCAGGAGATGGAAGACGTCTTCTGCGCCATTGGCTACACCGTTGAGGCGGGTCCCGAGGTCGAGACGAGCTGGTACAACTTCACCGCGCTCAACGCCCCCATGGATCACCCCAGCCGCTCAGCGCGCGACACGTTCTACGTGGTTGACAACGCGCCCGGCAGCGTCGTGCACCCCGAGGAGCACGCGGCGGGCGAGTCCGACGTGCTGCTGCGCACCCAGACCTCGGGTACGCAGATTCACATCATGGAGAACCAGAAGCCGCCCATCTACGCCATCGTACCGGGCACGGTGTATCGTCCCGACACCGCTGACGCCTGCCACCTGCCGCAGTTCCACCAGGTGGAGGGCCTCGTGGTGGACGAGGGCATCACCTTCGGCGACCTCAAGGGCACGCTTGATTACTTTGCCAAGGCCATGTTTGGCCCCGACCGCAAGACGCGCTACCGTCCGCACTTCTTCCCGTTCACGGAGCCCAGCTGCGAGCTCGACGTATCCTGTCACGTCTGCGGCGGCAAGGGTTGCAGCTTCTGCAAGCACTCGGGTTGGATTGAGATTCTGGGCTGCGGCATGGTCGACCCCAACGTGCTTGTGAACTGCGGCGTCGACCCCGAGCGCTACACCGGTTTTGCCTTTGGCATTGGCGTCGAGCGCGTGGCAGCGCTTCGCTACGACCTGCCGGACCTCCGTGCCCTCATGACCGGTGACATGCGCTTTTTAGCGCAGTTCTAAGAGAAGGAGATACGCATGCGCGTTTCATATACCTGGCTCCGCGATCTTATCGATGTGCCGGAGTCTCCCGACGAGCTTTCCCGCGAGTACATTCGCACCGGTACGGAGGTCGAGGCGATCGAGACGGTCGGCGATGCTTTTGAGCACGTGGTCACCGCTCAGGTCGTTTCCAAAGAGCCGCACCCCGATTCTGACCACATGTGGGTCACGAAGGTCGACGTGGGCCGTTTTAACCTCGGCGAGGACGGCGAGCCCGAGCCGCTGCAGATTGTTTGCGGCGCCCAGAACTTCGAGGCAGGCGACCATATTGTGACGGCGCTCGTGGGCGCCGAGCTCCCCGGTGGCATCAAGATCAAGAAGTCGAAGCTCCGCGGCGTCGTCTCGTGGGGCATGAACTGCTCCGCGCGCGAGCTCGGTCTCTCGGGCGATCACTCGGGTATTATGATCTTGCCCGAGGACGCGCCGGTGGGCGTGCCCTTTGCGGAGTATCACAACACCGCGGACACCGTGCTCGACTGCGAGATCACGCCGAACCGCCCCGACTGCCTCTCGATGATCGGTATGGCGGTCGAGACCTCGGCGATTTTTGACCGTGACACGCACATCGAGCTGCCGCGCATCCAGCACGAGGATGCCTCGGTGCATGTGGACGACCTCGTCGAGGTCCGCGTGGACGACCCCGAGCTCTGCAGCCGCTACACAGCGCGCGTGGTTCGCGGCGTGAAGATCGGTCCTTCGCCCGAGTGGCTCGCGAGCCGCGTTGCCGCTGCCGGTATGCGCCCCATCAACAACGTGGTGGACGTCACCAACTACGTGATGATGCTCACCGGGCAGCCCCTGCACGCCTTTGACCTCGGCAAGCTCTCCGAGCGCGAGGGCCGCCGCCATGTGGTGGTGCGCGCTGCGCACGAGGGCGAGCAGATCCAGACCCTCGACGGTGTCGAGCGGACGCTTTCTGCCGATATGTGCGTCATCACCGACGACGGCGAGCGTCCGGTGTGCCTCGCCGGCGTGATGGGCTCGCTCGATTCCGAGATTGACGAGACCACGCACGACGTGCTGCTCGAGGCGGCGTGCTTCGATTCGAGCCACATCTCGCGTACGAGCCGCAACCTCTCGCTCATCTCTGAGGCGTCCATCCGCTACGAGCGCCAGGTCGACCGCACGCGCTGCGATATGGTGTCGAGCATAGCGGCGGCGCTGTTTGAGCAGTGCTGCGGCGCAACCGTGGTATCGGGCGCCATCGACGTCTACCCGGTGCCCGCCGAGCCCGTAACGCTCACCCTGCGCCCGGCGCGCGCCTGCGCGATTGCCGGCACCGACATCCCGGCTGAGTTCATGTCCGCGCGCCTCACGCGTCTGGGCTGCACGGTCGAGACGGCCGCTGACGGCACGCTTGCCGTGACGGTTCCCACCAACCGCCCCGACCTCGAGCGTGAGATTGACCTCATCGAGGAGATCGTGCGCCTTTGGGGCATGGACCGCGTGCCCGCGACCATCCCCGCCGCCAAGAACCACATCGGCGGCCTCTCCCACGACCAGCGCCTTGTGCGCGAGGTCGGTCAGATCCTGCGTGCCTGCGGCCTCAACGAGACGCTCTCCTACGCCTTTGCCGCCCCCGGCGACCTCGAGCGTTGCGGCATGTCCGACGAGGGTCGCGGCGTGCCGGTGAAGATCATGCGCCCGCTCGTTGCCGAGCAGTCCGAGATGCGCCGCACGCTTCTGCCCGGCCTTCTCACCTCGGTTGCGTACAACGAGGCGCACGGTCACGAAAACGTGCACCTCTACGAGATCGGCACGCTCTTCCACGGCCGCGAGAATGCGAGCCTGCCCAAGGAGAACCAGAGTGTGGCAGGCGTGCTCTCTGGCACCTGGGGCGACATCTCCTGGAATCAGAAATATGCGCCGCTGCGCTTCTTCGATGGTAAGGGCATTGTCGAGGAGCTTTTGGCGCAGCTGCGCGTGGAGAAGGTCCGCTTCCGTCCGGCCGAGGGCGAGGGCTTTGGCTTCTTGCAGCCCGGCCGCGGCGCGGAGGTGCTCTCGGGCGGTACCGTGCTCGGCTGGGTGGGCGAGATTCACCCCGAGGTCCGCGCGTCTTATGACATCGCGCTGCCGGTCGTGGCGTTTGAGCTCTCGCTTGACGCGCTTCTGCGCGCCGCGCACGACCAGGGCGCCTACGCTGGCTTCTCCACCTATCCTTCGGTCGATGTGGACCTGGCCATTGTGGTCGATGAGTCGGTGACCTACGAAACGCTCGTCCAGCGCCTGACCTCCGCCGGCGGAAAGCTCCTGCGCGACGTCCGTCTCTTCGACGTCTACCGCGACGAGGAGCGCGTTGGTGCGGGCAAGAAGTCCATGGCGTTCGCACTCACCTATCGTGCCGACGACCACACGCTTACCTCCGATGAGGTGGAGCGCGTCCACGGCAAGCTCGTCACCAAGGTGTGCCGCGCCGTGGGCGGCGAGGTACGCGGCTAGCAGCTCCTGGGGGTGGGAGGTTGGTTTCTGAGAACGTCCTCGGCGCTTTGCGCCTGCGGAATGTTCTCAGAAACCAACCTCCCGCCCTGCTGCAGCCAACCGTACACCTACGCGCGCCTACATAATGAGATGTGGATAACAGACTCGTGAGTAACTTACTCGTGAGTCTGTTACGCTTTCTTTGGCTTGTCTATTACTTGTCCGGAGGCATCGATGCCCAGCTGGAACATTCATATCGCTCAAACGCAGCGGCTGTTTGAACGCGGGGGAGCGGTTGCACGCATCGTGCGCGACCGCAATGCGTTTCTCTTTGGCAGCCTCATCCCCGATATCTACGTGGGCTACATGGTGCCTGCCATCAAGGATCCCATCCCGTATCGCATCACGCACTTTGCTACGCCCGCGCACATTCCCAAGCCGCGCGAGGGGGAGTTTTGGGATACGTATGTTGCCCCCGCGGCAGAAAGAATGGGTATCACGGCGGCTGCGGCGCTCGCCGTGCCTGCCGCAGAAGAGGTGATTCCCGCAGCGTCGCTTGCCGTCGAGCAGGACTATGTGAGCCGCTCCCACTATCCGCAGCGCTACGAGGATGCCGAGCCGCCCGTTTGGCAGGCGTCGGCGGCTGATGACGACCTTTCGCCGGCAGCCATCGAGCAGTCGCTCTTTGACCTGCTCTTGGGCACGTGGTCGCATCTTTTGGCCGATAACATCTGGAACACGCGGGTAAACGAGTTCCTGGACGCCCACGGCGGAAAGCCGAGCGAGAGCTTCCGCATCAAGAAGCAGGGTGACTTCGACCTATTTGGCAAAGCGCTGCCGCTCGACCTTCTACCGCGGATGACCCCGCGTCTTGCGGCGACCGTTCGGGCGTTTCCCCAGTACGCTATCGACGAGGCCGCCGTGCTCACTACCATAGGTGTGGCGCACGAGACGGTCCGCACCAACCATGGGGACCAGAACCCGCGCTACCAGCTGCTTACGACTGACTTCTTTGAGCATGTCTTTGGCGAGAATCTCGATGAAGCGGACCGGCTTGTGGTTGAGCGACTGGGCTAGGCGGATCGGCTTGTGGTCGAGCGACTGGGCTAGACAGTCCTATCCGTTCGCGCGTTCCAGCCTCCGTTATAAGAAGGAAACAGAGGTAGCGTAAACTAGTGCGCTCAAGTGACGCCGTTTTAGTGACGCCCAAGAGAGGTACCCATGTTCGACATCATGTCTTTGCTGGCCGCGCTGAACACCAACGTGCTGTGGGGCATCCCCATGGTCGTGCTGATGATCGGGACGGGCGTGTTTTTGCTCGTCGTTACGCGCGGCGTTGTCTTTTCGCGCTTCAACGTGGTGATGCGCTACACCACCAAGACGCTTTTCCAGCGCCAAGACAAGTCTGAGGCGGGGGAGGGCACCATCTCGCCCTTCCAGGCGGTGTGCACCGCGCTTGCGGCCACGCTCGGCACCGGCAACATTGTGGGCGTGGCGCTCGCGGTGGCAACGGGCGGCCCGGGCTCTATCTTTTGGCTGTGGCTCTCCGCGCTGGCGGGCATGGTCATCAAGTTCTGTGAGGTCACGCTTTCGGTCGCCTACCGCACGCGCAACGAGCGCGGCGAGATTGTGGGCGGTCCCATGTACTACATCTCCCGCGGTTTGGGTCTCAAGTGGCTCGCGGTCCTCTTTGCCGTCTTCGGTTTTCTGGCGTCCTTTGGCATCGGGGCGAGCGTGCAGGCAAACTCGCTCGCCAGCAGCGTTAACGCGACCTTTGGGGTTCCCTTCGCCGTGATCGGCGCCGTTGTGGCGTTGCTTGCGGGTCTGGTGCTTATCGGCGGCATCAAGCGCATCGCGCAGATCACTGAGGTGCTCGTGCCCTTTGCCGCCATCTTCTACCTCGTTTGCGCCGCCGTGGTACTCATCTGCAACGCCGCGGAGATTCCCGCTGCCATCGCGGTGATCTTCCGCGATGCGTTCACCGGCACGGCGGCCACGGGCGGCTTTCTGGGCGCGACGGTCATGTACGCGTGCCGCGTCGGCATGTCGCGCGGCGTCTTCACGCATGAGGCGGGCATGGGCTCCGCGCCCATCGCGCACGCCTCCGCCGACACCGACCACCCCGCTCGCCAGGGTCTGTGGGGTACCTTCGAGGTGTTCTTCGACAGCATCGTCATGTGCACCATCACCGGGCTGGTGATCATCACCTCGGGGTTGTGGTGCGCCGACCCCATGATGACCGAGGGAGCCATGAGCTCCGCCGCCTTTGAGCAGAGCATCCCCGGCGGCCAGTACGTGGTGACGGTCGGGCTCATGCTTTTTGCCTTCGCCACGTTGATTGCGTGGTACTACTACGGCGAGAAGTGCGTCGAGTACCTCTTTGGCGCGCGTCGCGGCGGGCGCGTGGCGATTCGCCTCTACCAGGTGGCGTACGTGGCGATGGTGTTTGCCGGCTGCGTGGCTAACCTCGATACGGTCTGGGAGCTCGCCGACTTCTTCAACGGCCTCATGGCGATCCCCAACCTCGTCGCCCTCATCGCGCTCGCCCCGGTGATTCGGCGGCTCTCGCAGGACTTCTTCCGCGACCCCGACCGCCGGCGTCCGCGTGACACCGACTACCGTGACCTTCTGACCTTCCGCGACGGCGAGTAACTAAAAAAGGCGCCTGGCACAGAGCCAGGCGCCTTTTGCATTAGGGGATGCGTTGCCGCGCAGCTGCGAGCTAGTGCACCTGAACAACGTAGGCCACGTTGGTGGAGGTCACCTTGTCGGCCAGAGCGATGGAGGTCTTGGGATCACCGACCGTCACGACGGCGAGGTCGTTCTTATCGACGTAGCCGTGCTCCTTGGCGGAGGCAATCGCCTTCTGCACGGTCTCGTCGACGGTGCCCTGGGTGATGGCGGCGTAGCGCGGCTCGACGCCCCAGTACATGATCATCTTCTGCACGGCCCACTTGTGACGCGAGAAAGCGACAACCGGGGTCTTGGGGTGGAAGTGCGAGATCAGACGCGCGGAGCGGCCGGTGGTCGTCGGGACGATGATGGCCTTGGCGTCGATGGTGGTGGCCATGTTAACGGCGGAGAGACCCACGACGTTGTTGATTACGCGGGTGCCGTGGCTGCCAGCCGGAACCTGGAGCGGACCGTGGTCGGCGATGTGCTGCTCGGTCTCGTGGGCGATAGAGGCCTGCATGCGGACGGCCTCGACCGGGTACTTGCCGGCAGCGGTCTCACCAGAGAGCATGACAGCGTCGGTGCCGTCATAGATGGCGTTCGCCACGTCGGCAACCTCGGCGCGGGTCGGGCGCGGGTTGCGGATCATGGAGTCGAGCATCTGGGTCGCGGTGATGACGGGCTTGTAGGCCGCGTTGCACTTGGCGATGATGGTCTTCTGGATGTGCGGCACGAGCTCGGGCTGAATCTCGATGCCGAGGTCGCCGCGGGCAACCATAACGCCGTTGGAGGCCTTCAGGATGTCGTCGAAGTTCTTGACGCCAAGAGCGCACTCGATCTTCGGGAAGATGCCAACGTGCTCGCCGCCGTTCTCGTCGCAGAGCTTGCGGATCTCGCGCACCGCGTCGCCGTCGCGCACGAAGGAGGCCGCGATGTAGTCGATGCCCTCCTTAAGACCGAAGAGGATGTCCTCACGGTCGCGCTCGGTGATGGCGGGAAGACCCGTCTCAACGTTGGGGACGTTGATGCCCTTGCGCTCGCCAATCTCGCCGCCGTTCTCAACGGTGCAGTGGATGTCCTGGCCGTGGATGGCGTTGACCACAAGACCAATGAGGCCGTCGTCAATCAGGATCTTGGAGCCGGGGCGGACCTCACGGGGGAGGTTGACGTAGTCAAGGGAGATGTGGCTGGCGTTGCCGAGGTTCTCCTCGGTGGTCGGCTCAGCCGTGACGATAATCTTGTCGCCGGCCTTGACGGTGACCTTCTGATGATCCTCGAGCAGGCCCGTGCGAATCTCGGGGCCCTTGGTGTCGAGAAGGATGCCCACGGGCGTGTCGAGCTCCTCGGCAATGCGCTTGACGCGCTCGATGCGGCCGTGGTGCTCCTCGTAGGAACCATGGGAGAAGTTGAAGCGGGCGACGTTCATACCCGCCTTGATCATCTCGCGGAGTGTCTCGTCGTTGTCGCAGGCGGGACCCATCGTGCACACGATCTTGGTGTGTTTGTACATCAGTCCTCCAGAGTCTTTTCTTATTCCTTGTAACGTCATGCGCATTATAGAAGGACTAGCAAGACCGAATAGCGAAAAATAGATGCCGCACACCGATTTCTAATAGATTTTTTACAAGATAAGGTGGCAATAGCTTCAAATAGTCCGAGCAAGGACGTCCTCGGCAATTAACCTCTTATAAACCAGATAAGGGCGCTCACGAACGCTTCATTTTACGCTAAGATAGAGCGCATTGTCAGCTGCTGCCCGGATCGGCGGCTTTGACGAGCCCTTGCCCCACTCCCGGGGAATTACGATCGGGCGTCAACCTGCAGGGCGGCTTGATGCTCCCGGGAGGGAAACGTATGCAAAAAGAATACTTGGCTTCGGCCGAGGAGGTGCTTGAGGAGCAATCCACAAGCGCTGATGCGGGCCTTGCTGCCAATGTGGCGGCGAGCCGCCTGGCGGCGGTAGGCCCCAACAAGCTCGACGAGGAGGAGAAGACGCCGCTGTGGAAGCGCTTCTTTGAGCAGATGGCCGACCCCATGGTCATCATGCTCATCTGCGCCGCGGCCATCTCCGCCATCACGGGCACCATTCAGGGTGAGCCCGAGTGGGCCGACGTCATCATCATCATGGCGGTCGTCATCATCAACTCCGTGCTCGGCGTGGTCCAGGAGGCCAAGAGCGAGCAGGCCCTCGAGGCCCTGCAGCAGATGAGCGCCGCGCAGTCCAAGGTCATGCGCGACGGCAAGCTCATCCATCTGCCGTCCGCCGAGCTCGTGCCCGGCGACATTGTGCTGCTCGAGGCCGGCGACTCGGTACCTGCCGACTGCCGCGTGCTCGAGAGCGCCTCTATGAAGATCGAGGAGGCCGCGCTCACCGGCGAGTCCGTGCCGGTTGAGAAGCACGTTGAGGCCATCGCCCTTGCCGACGGTGTCGACGACGTGCCGCTGGGCGACCGCAAGAACATGTGCTACATGGGCTCCACTGTGGTCTACGGCCGTGGCCGCGCCGTGGTTGTTGCCACCGGTATGAAGACCGAGATGGGCAAGATCGCCAACGCGCTCACCACCGCTAAGAAGGAGCTCACGCCGCTCCAGATCAAGCTGAACGAGCTCTCGGGCATCCTCACCAAGCTCGTGCTCGGCATCTGCGTGGTCATTTTTGCCGTCGACCTCATCCGCCACGGCGGTGAGCTCGGAAGCAACCCCGAGATGATCCTCGACACCTTTATGGTCGCCGTGTCGCTCGCCGTTGCCGCCATCCCCGAGGGCCTCGTGGCCGTCGTGACCATCGTGCTTTCGATGGGCGTCACCAAGATGGCGCGCCGTCAAGCGATCATCCGCAAGATGACCGCGGTCGAGACGCTCGGCTGCACCACCGTGATCTGCTCGGACAAGACGGGTACGCTCACGCAGAACAAGATGACCGTTGTGAAGCACGAGCTCGCTGCGCCTGAGGAGAAGTTCCTCGCCGGTATGGCGCTCTGCTCCGACGCAAAGTGGGACGAGGAGAAGGGCGAGGCCCAGGGCGAGCCCACCGAGTGCGCGCTTGTGAACGACGCCGCCAAGGCCGGCATGCAGGGGCTCGACGTTGAGCACCCGCGTGTGGGCGAGGCGCCGTTTGACTCCGGCCGCAAGATGATGTCTGTGGTGGTCGAGGAGGCCGACGGCACCTTTGAGCAGTACACCAAGGGTGCGCCCGACGTCGTGATCGACCTCTGCACGCACATCTACGACGGCGACCAGATCGTGCCGCTCACGCCCGAGCGCAAGGCAGAGCTGCTTGCCGCCAACAAGGACATGGCCAACGAGGCCCTGCGCGTGCTCGCGCTCGCAAGCCGCACGCACGACGCGGTGCCTGCCGACTGCTCGCCCGAGGCACTCGAGCACGACCTCGTGTTCTGTGGCCTCTCCGGCATGATCGACCCCGAGCGTCCCGAGGTGGCCCCCGCCATCTCCGAGGCCCGCGAGGCCGGTATCCGTCCGGTTATGATCACGGGCGACCACATCGATACCGCCGTGGCCATCGCCAAGAACCTCGGCATCCTCGAGGGCGATGGCGCAGGCCACGCCATCACGGGCGCTGAGCTCGACAAGATCTCGGACGAGGACTTCCACGAGAAGGTTACCGAGTACAGCGTCTACGCGCGTGTCCAGCCCGAGCACAAGGCCCGCATCGTCGATGCCTGGAAGAGCCGCGGCAACATTGTCGCCATGACCGGCGACGGCGTGAACGACGCTCCGTCCATCAAGCGCGCTGACATTGGCGTGGGCATGGGCATCACCGGTACCGACGTCACCAAGAACGTGGCCGACATGGTGCTTGCCGACGACAACTTCGCCACCATCGTGAGCGCGGTCGAAGAGGGTCGTCGTATCTACGACAACATCCGTAAGGTCATCCAGTTCCTGCTTTCCGCCAACATCGCCGAGGTGCTCTCGGTCTTTGTGGCCACGCTCGTGGGCTTCACCATCTTCCAGCCCGTGCAGCTGCTTTGGATCAACCTCGTGACCGACTGCTTCCCTGCGCTCGCGCTCGGTATGGAAGGTGCCGAGGGCGACATCATGAAGCGCAAGCCGCGTAACGCCAAGGACGGCGTCTTTGCCGGCGGCATGGGCCTCGACATCGTGGTCCAGGGTGTGATCATCACCGCGCTCGTGCTCGCCAGCTTCTTTGTGGGTGTGTACTTTGACATGGGTTACATCAACATTGCCGACATGATTGCCGGTACGGCCGACGAAGAGGGCGTGACCATGGCGTTCATCACGCTGTCCATGGTCGAGATCTTCCACTGCTTCAACATGCGCAGCCGCCGTCAGTCGCTCTTCAGCATGAAGAAGCAGAACATGTGGCTCTGGGGTGCCGCGGTGCTCGCGCTCATCCTGACGGTTGTTGTGGTTGAGGTGCCGTTCCTGGCCGAGATGTTTGGCTTCATGGAGCTGCCGCCGGTGGCGCTTGCCTCCGCGCTTGGCCTCGCGTTCCTCATCATCCCGCTTATGGAGATCTACAAGGCCATCATGCGTGCGGTGGAGAAGGACGCGTAAGCGCACGTACGCATCTGCCTCGTTGGGCCGGGTGCAATCCCTTCGGGTGTGGTCCTCGCCGCTTTGCGGCTGCGGGAAACACCCTCCGGGATTGCACCCGGCCCTTTTGCGTATGGTTTGAACACAAGGTACGTCACGCACTCTGACGTTGTAGGGCCAGTTCATCTGTCGACTATGTTCGACAGATGAATAGTCTTGTTGAGCACCTCGATGCCAGCGGGCGGGCACACGAGGAAGTTGCACAGTACACCGCGCGCGAAACGGGACATATCGCTCCCTTGATTGATTCACCTTACCGATAAGGGGGCAGGGTCCTGAGGGTGCTTCCGGTTTGCGCACATTCCCCTAAGCTGCTGCGCTAAGATGGTGCGCGAGTACGTAGAGAAAGGCGGCGCATGGCGAAGAAGACGCGCGGCAAAAGACAGGTGAAGCGAAGCGCTGCACGAGCGACAAAGCCTCGTGCCGCTGGGGGAGCTCGCGATGGGTTAGGGGTTGTCGAAGGGTCGACCCACGAGATGCCCCCGCTGCCTGCGGCCGATGCGCTTGCTGACGCGCCGACCTTCACGGATCTGTGCCTTGATGACGCCCAGCGCCGTGCGTTTGATGCGTTCTGCGCCGAGGCCGAGGCGCCCGATGAGATGCATATTGGCTTCGTGATTCGCCTTGACCGCGGATTTCCCTTGGTCGCCTGCGAGGGTACGATGTTTCGTGCCGAGCACGCGGTGAGCTTTGCCAAGCGGAACCGCGAGAAGGACGATATGGCTCTGCCCGCCGTGGGCGACGCCGTTGCCGTGCGCCTGGCGCCCGGGCATGATAGGGGGGTTATTGAGCGCGTGCTCCCGCGTCGCTCTACCTTTGAGCGCTGGCGCGGCAAGAACCGCGGCGAGCGTCAGGTCCTCTGCGCCAACGTCGACCGGGTGCTCATCGTTGCGGCGCTTGGTGCAGGCGAGGTGCTGCTCGACCGCATCGCTCGCTCCCTTGTGCTTGCGGCGGATTGCGGCGCTGCGGCGAGTGTGGTGCTCACCAAGGCGGACCGCTGCACGCCTGAGGAGCTTGCCGAGGAGGTCGCACGCGTGCGGCGTCTTGTGGGCGAGCACGTGGATGTGGTTGTGACCTCTTCGCTTGCGGGCGAGGGGCTTGACCCTGTGCGTGCCTGCGTGCCCGAGGGCACGGTCGCCATGATCTTGGGCGAGTCCGGGGCCGGCAAATCTACCCTTCTGAATGCGCTTCTTGGTCATGAGGCGCTTGAGACGAGCGCGGTGCGTGCGCGCGACGATGCGGGACGTCACACCACGGTTGCCCGGGTGATGGTGAAGCTTCCCGACGCGGGCGTGATTGCAGACGCCCCGGGTTTGAGGAGCTTGCCGCTCGTGGGGCACGAGCGGGGACTCGCTCGCGTGTTTCCCGAGGTGGTTGAGGCGGCGCACGGCTGCCGCTTCAACGATTGCACCCATACGCACGAACCTGGCTGCGCGGTGCGTGAGGCTGTTGAAACGGGCGAGATAGACGAGGTGCGACTCGAGGCATGTCTTGCCCTCGCGCGGGAGATGCGCGTGAGTGCGCAGAGCCTCGACCCCGATGTGAAGCTCTAAGCGGCACGCGCGGCCCGCTACTTTTCCACCGGTGTCAGAAACCGATCAGATTGCCCTCCGCCACGCGGTGCGGAGGGCTTTTTTCTGCCGAATGGAGCGTTTTGGGTCCATTTTGCCTTACTTTGGAACGCTTCAAGTGCGCGCTGCAAACAAACAAACCATTGAAGCCGACTTGCATGCTGTTATCTAACAGGCTGGTCAGAAACGTGTACAGCGATTGGTAAGAACGCGTCGGACTTTCTCAGATTGATCCGGGCGCTCCTCGACGCCTCTCAGAGAATGTGTCCCAAGGGGAGCCGATGGGCTTTGGGCCGAGAGATGAGAGGTGCAACGCATGAAACGGACTACAAGATTGATGCTGAGCGTTGCCTCGGGCATTCTGGCCGCGGGACTTGCCCTTTGGTACGGCTCCTCGGTGCGTGCGGAGGCGGACCAGGCGCGCCAAGAAGTGCTTGCCGCGTACGGCGGCGAACTGGTGAGCGTCTGCGTTGCCTCGCGCGATGTGGATGCCGGCGAGGTCTTGAGCGAGGCGAATGTCCAAGTCGAGGAATGGGTGGCGAGCCTGCTTCCCGATGAAGCGGAGACATCGCTCGAGGACCTCGTCGGCCAGCGCGCCACTTCTTCCATTCCCGCCAGCGCGGTCATTTGCCCGACCTATCTTGAGCAGCACGACGGGGCTATCGAGGTGCCTGCGGGAAAGGTTGCCGTTTCTGTTGCGGTGGACGAGGAGCATGCCGTGGGCGGCGCCATCGCACCGAACGATCAGGTGGACGTGTATGTGTCGAGCAATGGCGTGGCTGACCGTCTTTGCAGTGCGAGCGTAATAGATACGAGCGCGCATGGTCAGGAGTCTGAGTCCTCGTCCATCACCTGGGCGACTCTGGCAATCGACCCCGAACGGGTGAGCGAGGTCCTGGCCGCTACGGCAAAAGGGGCGGTAAGCCTCACCATGCCCGAGGCGGCAAGTGACGAGACGGCATCTGATGGTGATACTCACGAAGCCAGCGACAAAGATGCCGACGACAAAGATGCCGGGGAGCAAACGACTTCCGATTCTTCCGGTAACGAGAACGGCGAGGAGGCTGCATGATGGGGAACGTTTGGCTTGCATGCTGCGCCTGCGATAGGTATCCGGAGCTACAGCGTGAGATTGAGCTGCGCGATCCTCGAGCGAAGATTCTGCGCGTAGGGGACGGCGAATCGTTGCTGCGCGTGATCGAGGCGTTTGCCCGCTCGGGGGAGCGGACGCCGGTGATGATCGGGCGGGAGACGGACGCCGAGGGGGCCCTTCTGGATTTGGTCGAGGGTCTTTGCCAGAGCGGTGCCGCTGCCCAGATTGTTGTTATGGCAGAGCGGGCAGATGCCGCACTTGCAGCGCGCCTATTCAATGCCGGGGCAAATGAGGTCATCGCGGGACAGGGCAAGGTCCCGACCGATAGGGAAAGAGAGGCCGGTGCGGAGACGGGGCACATGGCCGCGATACGGGATGGGGACAAAGGCCGCGATGACGCTGCTTCTGGGGCGCCGCATGATACCGGTAGGCTGACCCGCGTTGTCGAGGGAGCCATCCATGGCGGCGCCCCTGAGGAGCATCTGTCCCATGCAAACTACGCTGATGACCTCGATGAGCCCGATGCATTCTCATCTGCTGGGAACGATGCTTCCGCATTGCCTTCCGTAAGGGATGTGGCGCCGACGCCCTTGGCACGAAGTGCGACACCGCGCTCCCGCCCCGTTCGAAATGAGCGAGGTGGAGCCCCTCTCATCACCCTCATATCTGGCCGCGGTGGTTGCGGAAAGACGACGGTCGCTGCAGCGCTCGCCTTGCGTTCCGCAGAGGTGGGCCTGCGCTGCGCCCTGCTCGACCTGGACCTTATGTTTGGGAATCTGTATGCAATCTTGGGCATCGAGGAGCCGAGTGACGCGTTTGCACTCGAGCGTCCGGCACGGGCGGGGGCGCTTGGTGAGGAGGATATCGTGCGCGCGTCCATGCGTGTCGCACCGGGGCTCACGCTGTGGGGACCGGTGCGGGCTCCTGAGCATGCGGAGCTCATGGCGCCCGCGGTGGAGCAGCTAATTGAGGTCATGCGTGGCGAGGCGGACCTCATCGTAGCGGACACCTCTCTGTATTGGAGCGATTCGGTTGCCGCCGCAGTCGCTTCTTGCGACCGCTGCCTTGTGGTGGGGGATGCCGGCGTGGGGTCCATCTCCTCTGCGGAGCGCGCGATCGATTTCGCCGGAAGGCTCGGTGTTTCCCGTACCAAGATGGCGAGCGTCTTCAACCGCTTGTCGCCGCACGGTGGCGAGGACGCTGCTACGCGCTTTGAGTTCACGACAGCCCTCGGCTGCAAGGGGCGTATCGCTGACGGCGGCGAGGAGCTCACAGGGCTCGCATCCATCGGGCATTTCTCCGACGCCTTTACGCATGCTGGCCCGTTCCGCTCAAGCGCCTGCACGTTTACAGACCAGCTGTTGAGGGAGCTCGGGTTCAGCATAACAAGTCAAGAAGTTCCGTCTGCGGATGCGCACGAGAGGCCCCGCATTCGGCTTCCGTGGCACCGTGGGGGTGACGCAAGATGAGCGTGATGGAGCGCGTGCGGCGCGCTACCGCAGAGACTTCCGTTCACGCGTCTCCCGTGCTCAGCCGCCGGCAGGGTATGGTGCGCACAGTGAAGCGTCATGCCATGGAGCGCGTTGGCTACGACGAGATGACGCGCCTGGTTGCCGATGAGGACGTGGACCATGCGCGGAGCGAGTTGCGCCCCGCGGTGGAAGCGGTGGTGAATGCCCAGGATATGCTCGAGCTTGACCCGGCAACGCGTGAGGAGATGGTCGACGGCATCCTCGATGACATCGTGGGACTCGGCCCCCTGCAGCCGCTCATAGAGGACGACTCGGTGACCGAGATCATGGTGAACGGCTGCCATTCGTCGTTCTTTGAGCGCGGGGGAACGCTCCATCCCATGGAGAACTTTTTTGAGAACGACGAGCAGATCCGCATCCTCATCGATCGCATCATCGCGCCGCTCGGACGCCGCATCGATGAGCGAAGCCCGCTCGTAAACGCCCGCCTCAAGAACGGTTACCGCGTCAACGCGGTGATCCCGCCCATCGCCATAGACGGGCCGGCGCTTACCATACGCAAGTTCTCGGACCGCATCACGTCTCTTCGCGAGCTTGTGGAGTTGGGGTCCCTTCCTGAGTGGTATGCGTGCCTACTCTCGTGCGCCGTGGCGCTGAGACAGGATCTGGCAGTTGTGGGAGGCACAGGTTCGGGGAAGACGACGCTTCTGAACGCGCTTTCCACGGAGATCCCCATGGGCGAGCGCATCGTGACGATAGAGGATTCCGCCGAGCTCAAGTTCGCGCGTCATCCCCATGTGGTGCGCTTAGAGGCTCGCGAGGCGTCCATCGAGGGAGAGGGTGCCGTCACCATACGCGATTTGGTGGCAAACTCCCTGCGTATGCGGCCTGACCGCATCGTGGTGGGCGAGGTCCGTGGCGGCGAGGCCATCGACATGCTGAGCGCTATGCAGACCGGACACGACGGTTCCCTCACGACGCTTCATGCGGGAAGCGAGGAGGAGGCGGTGGTGCGTCTCACCCTTCTTGCCCGCTACGGGATCAACCTGCCCTCGGAGCTTATCGAGGATCAGATCGCCCTCGCGCTCGACGGCATCGTCATGTCCGAGCGGCGCCCCGATGGCAGGCGGTTTGTGTCGAGCTATTCGGGCGTGTCGCGTGCCGCGGGAGGCGGGGTCAAGCTCGAGCGGTATGTGACGTTCGACCGCGCGAGCGCCTCGTGGACGCTCGAGAAAGAGCCACCGTTTATCGCCGCTGCCCTAGATGCAGGAGCGCTTACCGAGAAGGAGGTGGAGCAATGGAGGCAATCTTGCCCTGCTTCATAGCGCTGTCTGCGAGTTTTGGCGCATGGCATGCCGCCGTGCTGATGGATGCCGCCGACGCCATGAGAAGGGATTGGCGCGCTGCGGTTGCCAGAGGAAAGATGGCCGCTCGCATCGCTGTTCGTCGGCTGGGTGCTGCCCTTCCGGTCCCCGCGCTGTGGGCGACGACGGTGGACGGCTGCGCCGACGAGCTTCTCCGTGTGCTTGGTCGCGACGCGGAAGGCGCGGTTGCGGATCGCGCGTTTGCCCGCGGAGCGCTTGAGGCAAGCGTTTGCGCGGGAGCTCTCGCCGGTGCAGTTATCTCACTATCCCCCTTGGGAATTCCTGTGGGCGCGGCGCTCCCGCTCGGGTGGTGCGCCGCCCGCGCAGCGCGACGGGAGCGCGAGCGGCGCCAGGCGCTGGAGAGCGCCATGCCTGAGGCGTTTCAGGCGCTGGCGATCTCGCTGGGGTCGGGGCACTCTCTGGCACAGGCCTTGCGCTTTGTGGGCAACCATGCACAAGAGCCCGTTCGCTCTGAGTTTCTGCAGGCGTCGCTCGAGATATCCTGCGGCCTTTCTGCCACAGATGCCCTCAACGGCCTTCTCGAGCGCCTGCCGGCACCGGGGATGGACCTTGTCTCGAGTGCACTCGTTGTTTCCCAGCGCACGGGAGCGCCGCTTAAGGACCTTCTCGCGAATGCGGCATCGATGGTGGGAGAGCGCATAGAGCTCGCTCGGCGACTCGAGGTCAAGACCGCGCAGGCGAGGTTGTCCGCGCGCCTCGTCGGTGTCATGCCTGTGGCGATGATGGCGGCGCTTACCCTGCTCTCGTCGGATTATCGTGCGGGCGCGGCATCGCCCGGAGGGGCCCTTGCTATAGCCGTGGCCATGGCGCTTGACGTGTGCGCCTGGCTTCTCATCAGGCGAATCATGGAGGTGAGGGTGTGATGGTCGATTCGACTGTCCTTTTAGCGGCAACGGGCACCTCTGCTGCGGTCTCGGTCGCCTTCGCGACATCCTGGCCCCTTGCCGACCGGCTGTGGCTGATAGAGCACCTCAAGCAGGCCCGCGCTTCTTTAATAGAGCGGGCACGCATCCTCGAGAGATCAGTTCGTGAACGCAGGCAGCGGGCGACGCCGGTGACCACGCTTTCCGAGGCTTCGGGGATGATCGATGTCGTCAACCTCGGCCTGTCCGCGGGACTGTCGTTTGACGCATCTCTCGAGCTCTATTGCGCATCGCACGACTCCCTTTTAGCAGCTGCGCTCGAGGAGGCACTGCTTTCCTGGCGCATAGGGGCCGGTACCCGAGAGGAGGAGCTCACGCGCGTTGCTCGCCGCTGTCGGCTCAAGGTGCTTGAAACCTTTGCCATCGCAGTCTCCGAGGCGTTGCTCTTGGGGGCTCCCTTGACCGAGACGCTCTCCGCCCAAAGCCGGGAAATCAGATCGGCGCATCGCGCCGAGGTGGAGCGCCAGATAGAGCGTGCACCGGTAAAGCTTCTCATACCCACCGGCACGCTCATTCTCCCGGCGCTGTTGCTGTCTATATTGGGCCCGTTCGCTGCGGCGAGCGGCATGTGGTAAGGAGGACACCATGGCTTGGAACATCGACGGATTAACGGCCACGCACGGGACTGAGCATTTTGTGACGTGCGCAGGTGACCTTGTGAGGCGCACTCAGACCTCGCTAAAGAAACTTGCAAGAGAGGAGAGCGCGCAGGGTACCACCGAGTACGCCATTTTGGTGGGTGTGCTCGTCGTCATCGCGATTATCGCCATCGTTGCCTTTCGTGACAAGGTAAGCGAGCTCTGGCAGGCGATCTCAAGCGGCATCAACAGCCTGTGAGCAGATTTCGCCGGGCGCACCTCTCATCAAGGGCGCGCGGCATCGGCCTCGCGCTGCTCTTAGCGGTGTCGTTGTGTACCTCCTGGTGCCTTATTGATCAAGAGCGCAGGGGCGAGGGGACTGCTCCCGCCGCGATTGAAAGCGATGCTGAGGTTGCTGCTCCGAAGGGGGAGGGTGCGTCGGACGGGGACACTCTTGCTGCGGGAAGTGTACCCGGTGGAGAGGTGGGAGGGGAGGCCGCGTCTCTTGCAACGTTTATGGACATCCTCGAGCAGGATGACGTTCAGGATGCGACTGAAAAGGCTTCGACGAGCGTTTCTTGGAGGGAATCGAGGGACATTGTGGAGGCGGCGAGCGGGGCGCTGGAGGTGTATCGCGAGGTCGAGTCGGTCGATTTGGTGACGAGCGGATACGTCGACCTCTCGGGAAATGTATGGGCGGCGCTCTTGAGTGACGGGAAGGGATGGGTGGACATGGTGACGATCGAGGCGGGGGAGAACGATGAGGGGTCTACGGTCACGGTTGTGCGGCTCAGGGCGTCGGCGGTTCCCTCACTTTGAGAGGGGCGGTGATGTTGAGCGCCCCTTTCTATTCGAAGATTCAGCTCAGGGGACGGTCGAATACGCGATTGTCTTCTGCGCCTTTCTCGGCATGCTCGTTGTCCTCGGCCTGCTCTGGCAGACAGGCGCGGGAGGGGCGTTCGTCGCCCTTGCGTCCGAGGCTGCCTCCCATCAGTTCAACGGGCTGGGGGCGCTCGATATCGCGCTGTTTTGAGGTACTCGGAGAGTGCAAAGCCCAAGCGACGGTGGAGGCAGCGCTTTTGTTGCCGAGTTTTCTCTTCGTGCTCCTGTTGGCGTTGCAGCCGGTGTGCATGCTGTACACACGCGCGGTTATGGAGGGGGCGGCAGCGGAGACCGCACGCCTTATGGTTACGGGCTCCGATGGGGGTGCGGAGGCGTATCGCGCCTTCGCACTCCGTCGGCTCGCAGCCGTCCCTAACCTTGCGCTTTTCCACGAGGGAGGTCCCCTTGCCTGGGATATCGAGCTCTCTGCCGCATCCACCGGGGCGGGAAAGGTCCGTGTTGAGATTGAGGGAGCGGTAAAACCGTTACCCGTGTTGGGAGCATTTGCCGGGCTGTGGGGAGAGCGCAATGGGCAGGGAGACGTGCTGGTGAGGACCGAGGTCTCCTACGAAGGACGGCCGTCTTGGCTGGAGGGAAGCTATGAGACGTGGATCGCATCTTGGAGTTGAGCTGTTCATAGAGGACGGCGCGTACACCACGGTTGCTGCCGCCGTTTCGATGCTGGTTGTGCTGACCCTGCTGTTCTCTGCGGCAACGGCGGTGTGGAGTGCGGCTCGATCGAGTGAGGTGCAGGCAGCGGCAGATGCGACGGCGCTCGCCGGGGCGAACGTTGTGTCCTCGTATCGCACCGCTGCGACGGTGGTCGATGCGGCCGTTCTCAGCATGGGGCTTGCTGGGTTCTGCACAACCGGGGCAGGGCTTGTCGGCCTTCTGATCCCGGGTGGTCAGGCGGCGGCGAAGAAGACCGTCGATGCTGGCATACGGATGCTCGAGCTGAGAAACGACCTCGCCGCCTCCGCCTCAAAAGGCCTTTCCAAGTTGGAGGATGCCCTGCCCTATCTGGTGGCGGCGAACGGGACGCGCGTATGCGCGGCTCAGGGTTCAGAAAAGATAACGTACACGGGAACGGCAATCGCTGCGCCACGGGAGAGCGCATCATCCTTTCCCGCCCTGGAGGGCTCGGGCGTACCCACGCAGGGGCTTAAGGAGACCTCGGAGCGCTTGGATGAGGCGGCCGAGGAACTGGCGCGCGCCGCAGAGGCGTCTGAAGACGCCAAGCGAGAGGCATGGCTGGCTGACTGCGGAAAAGAAGGCGCCAACATGCAGGAGAGGGCCGCGAGTCTGTCGGGTCTCTCGGCAGCCGAGAACCCGGATTATGCGTCGAGCGTCACATGGAGCCCGCAGGTCGCCGTTGACCGAACGCGGGCATATTACCGGTGGCGTCTTGAGCACAACGCTCCGGAGGGCACCGGCACGGAGGCGGCTGCAGATGCCTCCGCGCGCGAGGCGTTTTACCGTTTTGCGCTGAAGGAGTTCGAGGGTGCGCGTGTGGAAGAGGTTGACGGCGTCGTCGTTTCGACGGTGCCCCTGCTGCCCCGTAATACCGATGAGGTGCGAGCAAGTGAGCTGTATCGTGAGGCGATTTGGCCTTCGAGCTATGAGGATAAGGGACTTACCCTCCATTACGGATCGGCGTGCCCGGGTGCGACCGGCTCATCGGGGCCTTTGCTTGCCCTGTCCGCCACCGAGGCCGGGACGGCGCGCGAGTGCGAGGTCTGCCGATTCGGCGTGGGCGACGTGGGCAAGACGCCCGCTGCATCCACCTCGATTGACAACGGCTACGAATATCATCTGCGCGCGTTCACGCTGGCGCTTGAGGACTATGTCGATTGTCGCAACGAGGAGCTCGCTCTCGAGAAGAAGGCGCGAGGGGAGGCGGAGGGCGCTGCGAGCGCTTTTGACGATGCACTGTCTGTACTCGGCGGAAAGCGTCCCCGCATAGCGCCGCCGGGTAGAAACGGCACGCTCGGATTTGCGGTGACCGGTGAGTCCGCTACCCCCGCGGAGCTTACGAGCGCCTTTGCGCCGGGGACGTCTGTCGCATCGCGCGGGGCCGTGGCGGGTGCCGTTTTGGCTCCCGATAAAGCGACCGCCGAGAATAACGTGCTCTCTGAGTTTCTCAGCACGTTTGCAGAGCGGGCAGATGGCGGGGCAATTGGACTTGTCGACGATGTGATGGGCCTATGGGGCCGTCTTTTGGTCTCGTATGGGGATTTGACCGGAAAGCTCTCGGGCGTGATGGATGACCTGCTTGGAGGTCTTAAGCAATGGGGGTTGGGGTCTTTGGCGACATGGCTTGAGGACCGAGTGGACGATGCAGTGAAGGCGCTCGACCTCGAACCAGCCGATCTTACGCTCATGAAGCCGGTGCTTACCGACTCAGCAAACGTTGTGACGCACGCCGGGGTGTCGGGATTAGCGGACGTTCAGGAGCGGTTGCGGTCCATCACAGTTGGGACCACCGATCCTGCGGCGTTGCTGCAGGCGATGGGCTACGGTGCGGTTGAGGCTATACAGGAGTCGACATTCACCATCGCCGAGATTCCTCTTCCGGGCGGAGGCTCGTTCCCCCTTACCGTGCGCGTTCGAGATTTGCTGGGAGGTGGAAAGACATGAGAGCGGGCGTCCCTGTTGCGGAGGACAAGGCCCAGGCGACGGTAGAGATGGCCGTCGTGCTGCCGGTGCTGCTGATCCTCGCAATCTTGGTCTACAACGTGATGCTCTTTGTCTGCGCGGTCGCACGTTTCGATCATGTTGTGGCGGACGTGGTCATGGCTCAGGCAGTTTCGCCTCCAGGAGACTCGGGCGCTACCGACGGCGCCGCGCGTGTGGCTGCCTCTCTCGAGGAGGCCATGGAGGGCTATCGTGTGTCGATTTCCGTTGCCGGCGAGCGGGGTGTATCGGCGGACGGGGGCGTGCTGGAGTTGGTGGGCGCGCTGCACACCTATCGCTGCGAGATGCGATTCCAGCCTTGGCCGGGCGCTCTCTCTATTGCGGGCGTGTCTTTGGGCGCGCCTCTTGAGCTCACGCATACACGCTCGATAACGGTAGATCCTTGGAGACCGGGGGTGGTGGCATAGTGCGGCCGTTTACAAAGAGATTGATAGGGTTTGGTGCGGCAGTTGCCGAGCGGATTGGTGGCTTATGGCGAAGCGGGGCCACGCGTTGCGCTTCTTGTGATGACCCTTACGGATTTCGGCGAGCAATGCAGGAGCTAGGGTGGGACGATTGCGAATTTAAGGTGGCAGAGCATTTCGTCACTCGTTTGACTGGGCTCATCGGAGTGGTGGGCGATTTATCTGCCGACGGACCTCCACGCGTGCTGGGGTTTCCTCGATGTAGCTCGGTGCACACCTGCTTTATGGTCTGCCCGATTGATGTCGCATTCTTGGATGGCGAGGGAAGCATCATCGCAGTTCATGTCGCGGTGCCTCCTTGGCGCTTGTTGCGTTGTCCGACCGCAGCTTCGGTGCTCGAACGTCTGTCTTTAGCGGGAACGGGGGAGCCTGTTATTGGTTGGCTGTGAACTGTTTCCCATCATCTTGACCCCTATGTAATGCAGGGTATAGTAGATGGCAGTGATACGGCCTGGTGTCTTTAAGTGAGCCCAGGGCTGGAAAGGGGTCGCTGCCTTGAAGGCAAGCGGCCCCTTTCCTTTTGGAGAGAAGCATGGAGAAAGCCAAATCATTCAAGACAATCAACGAGCAGATTGAAATACTGGAATCAAGGAACGTGATCGTTGATGACCGAGAAGCTGCTCGGCAGTTTCTGCTAAGAAACAGCTATTACTCACTTGTTAACGGCTATAAAGAATTTTTTCTCGATAAGGATCGAACGAATAGAGACGTCGAAGTTTATCGAGACGGTACTACATTTGCACATTTGGCAACTCTGTATCGTTTTGATAACGAGCTCAGGCTTGCGATGATGCGCTGCCTCACGATTGCAGAGAAAGCGATGAAAACAGCAACTGTGCACGCGTTCTGTCACAAGTTCCCCGATCCCGAGGACTACCTCGATCCTTCGTCGTACTGCCTTAAAAAGGATTATCGCGGCAAGGAGTACACTGCCAATCTCATCCGTCTGCTCTCGACGCTGCAGGGTATCCGAGACGGACGGGGAGATAGGCGTCCGTATATTGAGCATTACCGCAGGAAATATGGCTTCGTTCCTTTATGGGTGGTAGCGAACGCGCTCACCTTTGGAAACATGTCGCACTTCTATAGTCTCCAGAAGATTGGAGTTCAAAATGAGACGTGCCATCTTATATGCAAATCAATAGACCGTGATGTTATAAGTGCAAAAACCTTGCGAGGAATCTACTCGACGTTGACGGCTTTCCGCAATACGTGCGCCCATGGAGGGAGGCTGTTCTGCAAACGATCGGGGAAGCGCGGCGATAAGAGATTCGTGGATATGCTCAACGATTTATCGACCGTTTCGACGCGTATGGAAATGGATGCGACTGTCATATCTATTATGCAAAGCCTGTCTACATTGGAAGAGGTCGATGGGCTGAGGTCTTTGGTAGAAAAGGAAATGGGTCTCACCGAGACTAAGATGATGAAATTGCTTGAGTGTCCTTGTGGATGAGTGGGGCGTGAGACTGTAGGCGACTTGAGAACCTGGCTGAAATGCAGGTTCTTCTCCTACTTTACCGAGGGGATCCTGCAGATCGACTCTCATGGTGAAAAGCAGCAAGCCCGCAGGTGGTCTGCGGGCTTGCTCGAATTGCGATGGTGGTCAGAGAGGGAGTCGAACCCCCGACACGAGGATTTTCAGTCCTCTGCTCTACCAACTGAGCTATCTGACCGGGGCTGTCTCAACAACAGCTTGTTAAATATACCAAAATCGTTCGCAGGGTCAAGGGAGAAATTTCTTTTTCTAAAACTGCGTCTGCGCCGGCGCTCTCGGGCGCATGGGGCATCGGCTATACTCATGGACACGATTGTGCGAGCAGTGTGAGCGATGAGGATGGAGCGGGTATGTTCGAGAGAATTCGCGGCGTCAACCTTTCTGGATGGTTTCTTCCCGAGCCGTGGGTCACGCCCTCGCTCTTTGCTGCCACCGGCGCCTCCAATGTGTCGGAACTGCAGGCGGCGCTCGGCGCCACCAAGTTCAATGAGCGCGTGCGGCAGCATCTGGAGACGTTCATCACCGAAGACGACTTTCGCCGTATCTCTGCAATCGGCCTAAACGCCGTGCGCCTCCCGGTACCGTGGTATGCCTTTGGCTCGCAGAGCGAGTCTGAGGTCTACATTCCCCTGGTCGACTATATCGACCGTGCCTTTGAGTGGGCCGAGAAGTACGACATGGGCGTGCTGCTTGATTTGGCGACCGTGCCGGGCGGACAGGGCGATTCCAACGCCACGCCGAGCACGCCCGAGTCGACCGCTGCCTGGCATTCCTCAACCAACGGACGCCATATTGCCCTGAACGTTCTCGAGCGTCTTGCGGTTCGTTATGGGTCGCGCAAGGGTCTGATTGGTCTGGAGCTGCTCGACTCGCCGATTATGAGCCGGCGCGTGAATCTGTTTACCACAAGCGACGGCATTCCTCGTCACTATCTCAGGAACTTCTACCGTGACGCCTACGAGCTTGTGCGCGCACACATGCCAGAGGACAAGGCGGTGGTGTTCTCCGCTTCGGGTGACCCCGGCGCGTGGAAGCACTTCATGAGCGGCGACAAGTACCAGAACGTCATCATGGACGTGCACCTGTATCACTACCGTGACGACAATGCCCAGGACATTACAAGCCCGCGCGGCCTTTCCGCAGCGATTGCCCGCAACCGAAAGCTCATCAAAGAAGCCCGCTCGGCGGGATTCCCCGTTATTGTGGGCGAGTGGTCCGGCGCGGCGGTGTTCGCTAACGCTTCGATTACTCCGGAGGGCCATGCTGCCTACGGGCGCGTGTTTATCTCGAACCAGCTCGCCTCCTTCTCCGACGCAGCGGGGTGGTTCTTCCAGACGTGGAAAACCGAGAAGCGCATCGCCGCCTGGGATGCCCGTGTGGCGCTCGGCGCACTTGAGCGTGCCATGCTCGATTAGCGGGGCGGTCTGATATGCGCACGCATGCGGATGGCTCGCCCGCCGCGGGCAAGCTCTATGTAGTGGGAACGCCTATTGGCAATCTGGGGGATTTGTCTCCCCGCGCGGCTCAGGCGCTCTCTGAGGCGGATGCCGTGTGCTGCGAGGATACGCGCGTGACCGGTAAGATCTTGGCGCACATCGGGAAGCGCAAGCCGCTCGTTCGCTGCGATGAGAACGTGATCGAAGCTCGCGCGGTGGGCCTTGTCGAGCGGATGCTCGCGGGAGAGACTATCGCCTTCGCCTCCGACGCGGGTATGCCCGGCGTCTCCGACCCCGGACAGGTGCTCGTCGACGCTGCGCGCGCAGAGGGTGTTGACGTTGAGGTCATACCGGGTCCCACTGCGTGCATCACGGCGCTGGTGAGCTCGGGCATTGCATGCGAGCACTTCTTTTTTGAGGGATTCCTTCCGCGCAAGACGGGGGAGCGCGCACGGCGCTTGGCGGAGCTCGCGTCTGTCCCGGGGGCGCTTCTGTTCTACGAATCGCCCCATCGCGCGGCGGCGACCCTCGCCGCTATTGCCGAGGCATATCCCCGTCGCGAGGCCGCGCTCTGTCGCGAGCTCACCAAGCTGCACGAGGAGGTGCTTCGCCTTCCTGCCGCCGAGCTCGCCCGCGAGGTGGCGGGGCGCGAGGAGCTCAAGGGGGAGATTGTTATCGTAGTCGCTCCGCCCGATGCTGAGGAGCTCGCTGCCCTGAGGGCCGCTTCCCCGGCGGGTGCGTCGCGGAGTGCGGCGGATGACATCGACGCCGCCCTGAGGACAGAGATTGAGGCCGCGCTCGATGCGGGCGAGGCCGCCTCGGCAATTGCCAAACGTCTTTCGCGGCGGTTTTCTCGCAAACGGCGGGACGTGTACGCGCTGGTACTCGACATGCAAGACGCTCGTTTGCGGTAAAATCCCTCTTTAGCCGACGCGGCGCCGACCGCGTCTTGAGTCACACCCTATCGGCCCCGTGCCGTGAAAGAAAGGACGCGCATCATGGAGCATACGCAGCCTTCGTATTACATCACCACGCCTATCTACTACGTGAACGCCCGCCCGCACCTCGGCACGGCGTACTGCACCGTTCTGGCCGATGTTCAGGCCCGCTTCCAGCGCTCCTGCGGCCGCGACGTCAAGTTCCTCACGGGCATGGATGAGCACGGCGAGAAGATTGCTGAGGCCGCGGAGAAAAACGGTTTCGACTCCCCGCAGGCATGGTGCGATTCCATGGAGCCGGCGTTCCGCGACCTGTGGAAGACGCTGAACATCTCCAACGACGATTTCATCCGCACCACGCAGCCGCGCCATATCGCGGGCGTCCAGAAGTTCCTCGAGACGCTGCTCGAGCGCGGCTACATCTATAAGGACGCCTACGACGGCTGGTATTGCCGCCCGGATGAGACCTACTTCACCGAGACCCAGGTGCGCCACCATGAGGAGGAGCGCATCGCGGCAGGTGAGGAGCCCGCCGACCCCGAGCACCCGCTCTGCCCGGATTGCGATCGCCCGCTCGAGCGCATCAAGGAGGAGAGCTGGTTCTTCAAGCTCTCCGAGTTCCAGCAGCCCTTGCTTGACTTCTATGAGGCGCACCCCGATTTCATCCAGCCCGAGACGCGCCGCAACGAGGTGCTCTCCTTTGTGAAGGGCGGTCTCAAGGACCTCTCCATCAGCCGCTCGACCTTTGATTGGGGCGTGCCGTTCCCCTTTGACGAGAAGCACGTTGCCTACGTTTGGGTCGACGCCCTGATCAACTACCTCTCGGCCGTGGGCTACGGCGCTGAGGGCGAGGAGGCGGCCGATGAGCTCGCCTTCCGCTGGCCGGCGCAGGTGCACGTAGTTGGTAAGGACATCATCCGTTTCCATTGCGTCATCTGGCCCGCGCTTCTTATGGCCGCCGGTCTGCCGCTTCCCGAGAAGGTCTTTGTGCACGGCTTCCTCACGGTGCGCAACGAGGAGACCGGCAAGGTCGAGAAGATGAGCAAGAGCCGCGGCAACGCCATCGCCCCCGAGGAGGTCCTCGAGCTTCTTGGCGTGGATGCCTACCGCTACTACTTCATGAGCGACGTTGTGCACGGAACCGACGCGCCCATCAGCTGGGGTCGCATGCGCCAGGTCTACAATGCCGACCTTGCCAACAGCTGGGGCAACCTCGTCTCCCGTACGCTCAACATGAGCGCCAAGTACTTCGACGGCTGCGCGCCCGTGCGCCCCGCTAACTTTGATGAGCCCTCGCCGCTGCGCGATGCGTGCGCCGGCATTTTTGAGCGCTACGCCGCCTGCATGGAGACGATGGATTACAGCGGGGCCGCCACCGAGGTGCTCGCCATCGTGTCCGCCGCCAACCACTACATCGAGGACATGGCCCCGTGGGCGCTTGCCAAGGACCCCGAGCGCGCTGACGACCTTGCCCTGGTGATTTGGAACCTCCTTGAGGTCATCCGCATCGTGGCCGAGCTGTACGACCCCTTCATGCCGAGTATCTCCGCCGAGGTTCGTCGCCGCCTGTCGCTCGACACAGCGCCAACGAGCGACCTCGCCCGTGCCTGCGTGTGGGGCGGCCTTGCGGGTGGTGCGCCCGTTGAGAAGGGCGAGCCGCTCTTCCCGCGTCTGGTCGACTAGATGACGACGTCACCTCTGGCGAGCCCGGCCGCCACACGCGAGCTGCTTGACGCCTTTGGGCTCGCCACCAAGCACCGCTTGGGGCAGAACTTTCTTATCGACAACCATGTGATCGAACGCATCATGGCGCTCGCCGAGCTCACGGGCTCGGAGCGCGTGCTCGAGGTGGGGCCCGGCATCGGCACCCTTACGCTCGCGCTGCTGCAGGAGGCGGGTCGCGTCGTTTCGATCGAGATGGACCGCGAGCTCGAGCCCGTGCTCGGCGCGCATGCCGCAGCGCACGACAACTTCCGCTTCCTTATGGGGGACGCGCTCAAGGTCCCTTCCGACCTCGTTGCCGAGGCGGCGGGTGGGGAGCCGACCGTTTTTGTGGCGAATCTTCCCTACAACGTGGCGGCGACCATCATCCTCGACTTTTTTGAGCGCATGCCGACGCTTGAGCGTGCCGTCGTGATGGTGCAAAAGGAGGTCGCCGACCGCATTGCCGCACGCCCGGGCACCAAGGCGTACGGCGCCTATACCGCTAAGCTTGCGCTTTTTGCCGAGGTGACGGGCCGTTTTGAGGTACCGCCGCGCTGCTTTTTGCCTGCGCCCCATGTTGATTCCGCGGTAGTGAGGCTCGACCGCATCCCTGCCGAGCGCGGGGCGTTGGCGGCGTGTGCCGAGGACGGGTGCTTGCTCGGGCTTGCGGATGTCTGCCGCGTGATCGATGCAGCGTTTGCCCAGCGTCGCAAGACCATCCGCAACTCTATGGGCGCAAACGGTTTTGCCAAAGACGTGCTCGACGCCGCGTTCGCTACGGCGGGCATTGCCGCCACGGCACGCGCCGAGACGCTTACGGTTGATGATTTTGTCCGCCTTGCCTGCGCTCTGAGCAAGGCAGGTGCCCTGTGATGTACGAGTCGCGCCCCCAGGCGTCCGACGGTGCCACTATAGAGCCGCTGACGTTTGTCAAACACACCAAACGGGGTGACAAGAGCTATACCGCTCCGAGTCTCGCGCTGCCGCTTGCAGACACCCATGCGCATCTGACCTGCTTCTGGTCAAAAGATCCTGCCCAGGTTCTCGAGCGTGCAGCGTGCGCGGGGGTACATCGCCTCGTGACGCCCTATGATCCCGTGGGCGACGATATGGATCTTCCAACCTACCAGGAGCTTCTGCGGTCGTGGCTCGATCAGGTGCGTGCGGCGGGCTGTGCCCTTGCGGATAACGTCCGGTTTCTCGCGGGCGTCCACCCCTATGGCGCGCCGGACTACACCGATGCGGTGCACGAGGTGCTCGAGCGTGCGCTCAACGACCCATTATGCGCCGGTATTGGCGAGATAGGGCTCGACTACCACTTTGACGCCGACGACCATATCGAGGCGGCGCCGCACGATGTGCAGATGGATGCGATGGCGCGGCAGCTGGCGCTTGCCTGCGAGCGTAACGTTCCGGTCGAGCTTCATTTGCGCAACGACGCGGGCGACGCCTTGCGCGAGGCACATGCGGATGCGTATCGTGTGCTCCGCGAGGTCGGCGTACCCGAAGCGGGCTGCATCCTCCACTGCTTTGGAGAGGACGCACCCACCATGGAGCGGTTCGCGGAGCTCGGTTGCTACATCGCTTTTGGCGGGGCGGCGACGTTTAAGCGCAACGAGTTCGTTCGCGAGGCCTTTGCGGTGTGCCCCCTCGACCGCATACTCTTTGAGACCGATTGCCCCTACATGGCTCCCGAGCCCATCCGCGGGCTCGAGTGCGAACCGGCGATGATTACGTTTACGGCCGATGCCCTCAGCCGTGACCGAGCGGAGCGCACGGGCGAAGCGCCGGATGATATCCTGCGCGCGGCATACGACAATGCCCTCCGCATCTTTTTCTAACAAACAGCACAGGTTGGTGTGCGCTTCGTAGGTCGCAAGGGAGTCGCATGGAAACGAACAAGGTGTTTTCTGGATATGCCCACGTCTCGGGTCGCATGGAGTCGACGCTGAGCGCCGGGGAGCTTTTCGATTGCTTTGCTGCAGGCGAGGCGGAAGTGTCGCGGGGCGCGTTCCGCGCGCTCGAGCTCATCGGTTCTGATGCGGCGGATGCCACTTTTGAACAGGTGCTTTTTCACGACTGTCTTTTTGAGGATGTCGACTTTTCCAACAGCACGCTCACCGATGTGCGGTTTGAGAACTGCCGGTTCATCTCGTGCCGGATGGAGCGCTGCTGGCTTAACCGCGTTGATTTCTGCTCCTGCTCGGCACCCGGCCTGAGCCTCATTAAGAGCCGTATCACAAGCGCCTTTATCGATGACAGTCAGCTGCGCTACGCGAACTTCTCGGAGGCGAACGTGCGCGGACTGCGCGTGTGCACGACCAATCTCGCGGAGAGCTCGTGGCATGCGACGGCACTTAAGAGCGCGGGCTTTTCCGACTGCGACCTCACCGGCGCCGAGTTCATCCGCACCCCGCTTTCGGGCATTAATCTGACGTCTTGCCGCATCGGCGGGCTTGTTGTCTCACAGGATTATCGTGAACTGTGCGGCTGCGTGATTGCTCCGGAGCAGGCGGTGGATCTTATCGGGCTTTTGGGTGTGCACATCGCCGATGATTGATGGCGGCACAGCCGCCTTTTGTGGTTCTGGCAAGCCTTGCCTGCTGCGTGTCCAGGAGGAATTGCAGGCTAGCTGATGAGGCTTGCGCGTATGGCGTCGAGCATCTCGGCGCAGCGAATGCTCGCGGCAAGCGGCATGACGGGGGATTCGGGGGCGCCGGTGCGCATAAGCTCACAGAAGTGATGAATCTGCCCGTAGAAATCGTCCACCTCATAAGGGAGGTCGATGGTATACGGGTCCTCATCTTCGATGCGGACCTCGGCGTGAACGGGGCGATGCAGGTCATCGACGATGATGGTGCCCTTGGTGGCGATAAGACGTGCCTGGCGCGGGAGCTCGTCGCTGTCGCATGCCGTGATGAGGCGAGCGGTGGCCTGCTCGTTTGGGGCAGCTGCACGGGTGACGTGCGAATCGGTGTCGCCCTGACCGGCAAAGGAGAGTTCGGCATCGACAAAGCTGTCCACGTCGGTATCGAAGCGAGCGCGCGATCTGGTAACCTCAAACTGCCCCGCGAGGTAGTCCTCCAGCCAGCAGGCGCAGTAGATGCCGGTGTCTAGCAGCACGCCGCCCTGCTTGGGGTCGGACATATAGTCCGTTCTCGAGGAGAGACGCTCGCCCATATCGTTTTCCAGCGCGGTCTCTACGCGCGTGATCCTACCGATGGCGCCTGCGGCAACAAGCTCGCGCACGCGGGCGTAGCAGGGGGTGAAGCGTGTTTTCATCGCCTCCATAAAGAGCGTGCCCGTCTCGCGAGCGACAGCTGCCACCTCGCGCATCTCATCGGCGGAAAGCGCCGCCGGCTTCTCGCAGAGAACGGCCTTGCCCGCGCGCAGGGCCCGTATCGCCCAGACGCGGTGGAGGCCGTGGGGGAGGGCGAGGTAGATCGCGTCGATGTCGGGGCGTGTGAGAAGGGTCTCGTGCGCTGCGCCCGCCTCGCCGCCGAGCGCCTCGTCGGAAAGCGCATCTGCGGTGGCAACGTTGAACTTTTCTGCAAAGGCAGCGGCTTTGGCAGCGGAGCGGCAGCTGATGGCTACGAGCTTTGCCTGCGGCTCGGATCTAAGGCTCGCGGCAAAGCGGTGCGCGATGCGCCCTGCCCCTAAAATGCCCCAGCGAATGACCTGATCAGCACTCATAGCACGTCTGCTTTCTAGCTCGCTCTAGCGCAGCTCGACGACGGCGAACGTGGCGCCCTCGTGATCGGTGAGCGTCACGACGGCGCGGTCGCCATCGATGGCAACATGCGGATAGATGACGTCGCCGAGGACGGCGGCGCGGCGGTAGTCCACGCGCACGCCTCGGGCTCCGCGCTCACGCACCTGCTCGGGCAGGTCCTCGCGTGCGACCTGCTCGAAGGCCATCTGGACATAGTGGCAGTTGTTGACATGCTCGTTGGTGTCGATAAGGCTCGGCCCAACGGTGATGGGCTCGTCGTCGCGCAGATGCTCGGGCAGCTCGATGCGGCGGTTCTCGGCAGGTAGAGGCAGCGCCTCCGCCTCGCCATAGGGGGCGATGTGCTCGGGTGCCGGGCGGGTCGGGCGCATGGTGGCAAGGTCCATGAACGCCCACGACGACAGCGCGCGCACGATATAGCGCCCCGCCTCATCGCGCAGGTAGAAGCAGCGCTTTGCCGTGAACCCTCTAAAGTGCGTGGCAAACGTGCCCACCGTTACCGGTTCGCAGAGCGACGGGTAGCGGTCGATGACGATGTGCCAGTGGGTGAGGACCCAGGCGCGCTTCTCGTGCTTGAGCCAAGCCATGCCGAGGCCGAGCGTCTCGGACTGAAAGGTGCTCGCGTCCTGGAAAGCGTTGATAAGCGCGGGAAGTGTCATGAGGCCGCGGTGCCCGACTTCGCTGTAGCGCACGTTGTAGGTGTACTCGAAGGCGTTTGGCGCCGGCTTGACGGCGCTGCCGGTGGCGCGCGCCGCCGGCGTTGCGGGCTCGGTGGTATCGGTTGGATCGAGGGGTGCGTCCATGGTGGTCCTTTGAGATGGTATGGGTTAGCGTTGCCGGGCGGTGCGCGGGACGGCGCTAGAACGTGCTGCCGTTCCAGCCAAAGTTGGGTGTAGACGAGCAACTCACGTAGATGCGCGAGGGATCGATGCCAAGCGTCTGCGCCACGCTTTGGGTCACTTCGGCAGTGAGGGCGTCCCATGCAGCGGCCGGTACCTCGCTGCGTGCGAAGACGCCCACCTCGATAAGGGCAGAGGGCTGCGTGTCGTCGCCGGCGAAGTAGATGGGCGCGCATTCGTCAAAAAGGCACATGAGCCATTGCTCGGACTTGCCAGGGATGGCCTCGATGGCAGATCCGTACGCAGCCTTGAGCGCGGTGCGCGCATCCTCGGGGATGGGCGTGGATGCATAGGTCTTGATAACGGGCATGATGGCTCCTCTCTGGGCTGTCTCAGAGTTTCATCATACCCAAAGGAGGCGGCAAGACGTCTTTCTGCCGCGAATGCGCTACCGCGTGAACGGGGCGATGGCGCGCACGGCGGCGTCGATCGCGGCGGCGACGAGCTCCGGGTTCTCTATGTGCAGGATGACCTTGCCGCGGAAGCCGTACTCGGTGATGTCTGAGAAGAGCACCTTGACGGGCGGGTCGGAGACGATGGGGGAGACCGCGCGCACGGCTGTCTCGGTTGCCTGGGCTATGCGTTCGGCGTCCTCTGCGAGCGGCTTTTCGGTTGAGGTGATGGCAAAGGGCACCACAACGAGGCTCGCCGGCGGCAGCTTAACAAAGGAGCTTTTCGACAGAACCGAGTTGGGGATGATGATGGTCTGACCGGTGGCGTTCTCGATGGTGGTGTGCCGCAGACCCACGTCGGTCACCACACCTTGATCGGTGCCGACGCGGATGTGGTCGCCGGGAGCCACAACGCGCATGAAGGTGAGTTGCAGGCCGCCGATAAGGTTGGAGAGCGTGTCCTGGAAGCCGAGCGAGATGGCGATACCGCCGACGCCAAGGGCGGCAACGAAGGTGCTCACGTTGACGTCAAAGCAGGTCTCGAGGATGATGCTTCCCCCTACAAACCAGACGGCGCCGCGCGCGATGTTGACGATGATGGAGGTTGCGGGAAGCGGGTTCTCGTCGCTGCGCAGGATGCGCCGAAGTCCATGGGCGATGGCACGCTCGCAGGCAAATGTTATCGCCAGAAGGATGGCAAACCAGGCGACCTGCCGCATCCAGCCTTCGGGGAGGATGGAGAGGAACTGGGTGAGAAACTGGTCCATGCGCGTGTCCCGTCTGCCGCTGGCGTCGTGATGTTCCCATGGTATACCCGTGCCCCTTTGCGCAATGCGGAAATCTCGGCGGCGGCGCAGCGCGTATACTGTCCTGCAGATGAGTTGACGGAAGGACCGATAATGTCACAAGCCCGGACCACCATAACAACGCCCCAAGGAAAAACCTTTGTTGTGGGCGATCCTATTGTGGATGTGCCCGCGCCCGAGCCCGTGCGCGGGGCGGATACCACGGGCGTGGTGCTCGAGGGCGGTGGCATGCGCGGCCTTTTTACCGCGGGCGTGATCGATGTGTGGATGGAGCACGGTATTACCGCCGCCGAGGTCGTGGGCGTGTCTGCGGGCGCTACCTTTGGGTGCAACTTCAAATCGCGCCAGATTGGGCGCGCTCGCCGCTACAATGAGCGGTTCTGCGCAGACCCACGCTACAGCGGTTTCAAGAACCTGCTCACCACAGGAGACCTCTACAGCAAAGACTTTGCGTACGGCGAGGTGCCCTGGGTGCACGACCCCTTCGACCTCGACACATTTGAGCGCAGCCCCATGCGGTTTTTCACCACCTCGACAGACCTTGCCTCGGGCGAGGCGGTGTATCACGAGCTTTCTGGCGACGGCGGCGATATTATCGAGTGGATTCGCTCGTCGGCCTCGATCCCGGTGCTCTCGCGCCCGGTCGAGCGGGACGGCAGACTGCTCCTCGACGGCGGCGTGGCCGACTCCATCCCGCTTGACTGGATGCTCGCGCGCGGGCACCAAAAGACGGTGCTCGTTCTCACGCAGCCGCAGGGCTACCGCAAGGAACCCAATGCGATAATGCCGTTTTTGCGTCTGTGGTTCCGTCATTACCCTCAGTTCGTGGCGCAGCTCGCCAATCGCCACGAGCGCTACAATGCCACGCTCGATACAATCGAGCGCCTCGAGCAGGCGGGCGAGATTTTTGTGGTGCGGCCGAGTTCCTCGGTCAAGACCCCGGCGGTCGTGCGCGACCCGGCTGTGCTCGAGGAGGTCTATCAGCGCGGGCGCGCCGATGCGGAGGCGACCCTCGACGGTCTTGTGGCCTATCTAGATGCGTAAATGTTCTGTTACTGAATACGTCACATCTTTGCGGGTATAGGAAACTCAAAGATGCGTACATATGCCATGCGGCCTTCGCGTCACCGAGAGGGCCGCTTTTCGTATCGCGACGCCGCGGGTTTGCACTATACGTGATCCCGACGTCGCGTGTCCGCATACCGTTTTACCTACCCGAGAGGACCCTATGCACGGCGACACCATTTTGCTGCTCACCTTTGTATTCGCCCTCGTCGCGGCGTTTGCCGGCGGCCTCGTCGCGCGAGCGCTCCACCTGCCGCCCATTGTGGGCTACTTGCTCGGCGGCTTTGCGGTGGGGCCCTTCACGCCGGGCTTCATCGGTGACTCGCATGCCATGAGCCAGCTCTCCGAGGTTGGCGTCATGTTCATGATGTTCGGCGTCGGCATGCATTTCTCGATCCGTGACCTGCTCTCGGTCAAGGGCATCGCCATCCCCGGCGCGGTACTGCAGATCGCGCTTGGCACGCTTGCGGGCTGGGGGCTCGCGCAGGTGCTCGGTTGGTCAAGCGAGGCGGGCATCATGCTGGGACTTTCGGTGAGTATCGCCTCCACCGTCGTGCTCATCCGCAACCTCACCGACGCGGGCCGCTACCAGAGCGCGGGCGGACGCGTGGCCACCGGCTGGCTCATTGTGGAGGACCTCGCGACCATCGTCATCCTCGTCATTTTGCCGGTGGTGTTTGGCCCGGGCGAGGTTGCGGGCCCGGCGCTTGCGTTTGAGGTGGTCGAGGCGCTCGTGCTCACGGCCGCGTTTGTGGCGCTCATGCTCGTGGTGGGGTCGCGCGTTCTGCCGTGGCTGCTCACCAAGATCGCGCGCTTCTGCCCGCGCGAGCTTTTCCAGCTCGCGGTGGTGGTTGTGGCGCTCGGCGTCGCCATGGTCGCGTCGCTTGTCTTCAACGTATCGGTTGCGCTCGGCGCATTTCTGGCCGGCGTGGTGGTGAGCGGGTCTGCGCTTTCGCACCGCATCGCGGCTGAGGCCGTGCCCTTTCAGGACCTGTTCTCCATCATCTTCTTTGCCTCGGTGGGCATGATGGTCGACCCGGCGGTGCTCGTGGCGCACCTGGGCGAGCTTCTTGCCATCGTGGCACTCATCATGGTCGGCAAATGGCTCATCAACATGGTGCTCGGCATCGTGCTTTCCGCCGGGCTCGCAACCACGCTCACCGTTGCTGCCGGCCTCTCGCAGATAGGCGAGTTCTCCTTCATTATCGGGCAGCTCGGCGTGTCGCTCGGCGTGCTCACCTCCGAGCAGTACAGCCTCATCTTGGGCGGCGCCGTCATCTCGATTGCGCTCAACTCGTTTGTGTTCAAGTCCGTCGACCCGCTCGAGCGCGTACTCGGCGCGCACCCGCTGTTCCATAAGCTCTACGACCGTCACGTGCGCACCATCGAGACGCCCGGTACAAAGATGCTCGCCAACCATGTGGTCGTGGTGGGCTACGGCCATGCGGGCCGCTGCGTGGCAGATGTGCTCGCCCGGCTCGATATTCCGTGCTTGGTGGTAGAACGCGCCTTCGAGGCGGCCGAGGAGGCGGAGGCAGCCGGCCTCAGGGTGCTCCAGGGCGACGCGGCCAACTCCACCATCCTCGAGCACGCGCGGCTCGATGCGGCGCGTCTGCTTGTGGTCGCCATCGATCAGGAGGCGTCCGCCGAGCTCGTCGCCCGCGAGGCGCGCGAGCTCGCGCCGGGGCTCACGGTCGTCGCGCGCGCCGACTCCGACGGTGCGGTCGAGGCGCTCGTAGAGGCGGGCGCCGCTGACGTGGTGCGCCCCGAGCTGGAGGGCGGCATCGAGCTCATGCGCCATGCCCTGCTGCGTCTGGGTTACCGTCCGCAACAGATTCAGGGCTACGCGAACGACCTGCGCGAGAGCGGTTATGAGGCTCTGGGCGATGGCGCGCAGCTCGCCCGCGTCCGTGCGGTCGAGCGCCTCATGACGGCGATGCACGACCTCGAGCTCGACTGGGTTGAGGTAGAAGAGGGGAGTGCGCTTGCCGGCACCACCCTCGCTGAGAGCGATCTGCGTGCCCGTACGGGAGCGCAGGTGGTGGCGCTGCGTCGCGGCGAGGCGGTAACGCTTGCCGTTGCGCCCGACGAGGTTCTGCGCGCAGGCGATGTGCTCGGCCTCATGGCTTCGCCCGAGGGCCTCTCCGCCGCGGAGCGCGAGCTTGCGGGCTAGTTCGGTGGCAGGTACCAGAGGGTGCTGATGAGCGTTTTCGCGCCCTGTTCTTCGCTCCCTGTGTGTGCGCTTGTAACGCCTCATGTGCATCTGTCACACCCCGTGTGCATCTGTCACGCTATATGCCTGATGAAGCGTTACCGATGCACATAAAGTGTGACGGATGCACACGGTCCGTGCAAAGTGCACACGCAGCGTGACGAATGCACATGCAGCGTGACGAATGCACACGCAGCGTGACGAATGCACACGCAGCGTTACGAATTCGCAAACAGCGCACCTATGCCGCGGGCAGCGCGACCGTGATGGCGAGCGTGTTGCCCGTCGTCTCGGCAAAGACGGTACCGTCCATGGCGTCCACGAGGCGTGCTACAATGGCGAGGCCGAGCCCCGTCCCCTCGCCTGTGCGCGCGGCGTCGCTGCGGTAGAAACGGTCGAAAAGTCGCGCCGCGTCGATGCGCGAGGCATCTGCCACCGGGTTTTTGAAACGTATCGTCACGCAATCTGCTGGTAAGGTCGCATCCGCTGTGCCGACGGCGCGTGCGAGCTCTCTGCCTGTGGGCGCGCCGCCGTCTGCCGGTGTCGCAGCGGCGACTTCACGTGCAACCTCCACTGTCGGCGCGCCCGTACCGTGCCGCAGGGTATTGACAGTGAGGTTCATGAGCACGCGTCCAAGCGCCTCGCGGTTGGCGAGTGCACGGACGCTCTCGCCGATTTCGACGCAGCGGATTATCGGCTCCCAGCCGCGGGCGGTAAGGTCGGGGTAGAACGAGAGGAGCGCCTCAGAAAGCGCAGGCATGACCTCCACGGGTTCGGTCGCGAGGGTAAAATCCGGGTCGTTCGCCCGTGCATACTCAAAGAGGCCGTCCACCAGCTCGCGCATGGTGCCCAGGCGCTCGGTTGCCTGGGTGCGGTAACGAGTGGCCTCCTCCTCGTTCTCGGCGCGCTCAGCGAGCTGGAGGTACCCCTGGGCACCGGCGAGCGGCGTGCGGATATCGTGGCTGAGCGATGCGAGGTCCTGCTGGAAGGCGCCCTTCGCACGCTCGGCGGCGATGCGTTCCCCCTCGGTTCGGTCGAACTCGGCGTTCAGCGCCTGAGCAAGCTGTGTGAGGCCGGCACTTCGCACATGTAACCTGATGCGTGCGTTGCTGGAGCCTCGGTCGGCGCGCGTCTCGACGAGGCGGGCGATGCGTGCGAGTTCGCGATCGCGTGCGAGAAGGAGGAGGCCGCAGAGCGCACCCGCCGCGCCGAGAACGGCTACGAGAATCAAAAGTATCGTCTGCACCTCCATGGGCACCTCCCCGTCCCTAGGTGATATTTTGCCACCTACAGCGTTTTGCGGCGGAAGACAATCCAGCCGAGCGCGCCCGCTGCGATTGCCCAGCCCACGGCGACGAGCGCGGTGTGCACGAGCGCACCCGCATCCCCGGCGACGAAGGACGTGCCGTTGCCGAGTCCCATCGCCTGTCTGTAGAGCATGTTGTCGATAGCAAATTGCGCCAGGTCTGTTGCCGGTGGTAGGAAGGCCGCGACCATGCCAAAGAGCAACATGAACCCGTTGCCTACGATGCCGAGGCCCACGAACATGGTGCTCACCCAGGCGAGCGTTTCCCCGCGGGAGAGGATGGCGCAGAGGGTGCAGACGACGGTGTAGGTAAACCCGACGAGCGATGCCAGGCTCCACCACATGAGCAACTGCGATATGTTCGTGACGCTCTCAACGCGCATGCCGAGCATCCAAGGGATGAGCCCGAAGCAGACGAGCATGACGCCCGGAAGAACGAGTGCAAACAACGCGCCAACTGCGATTTTTGAGGCGATGTAACCGCTTCGGGCGCCACCGCCGACGAGTACGGTTTTGAACCCGCTCGCCTTCCAATCGCTTGCGACCAGATACGTGGGAGCGTAGGAGGCAAGCAGAGGCAGAAAGCCAGAAAGGAAGGCTATCTCTGCCGTGACATCAAGCGCGTTGGGAAAATCTACCGTAGAAATCGGCTTGCCCGCGCTAAGCGCGATGACTATGTTCACCCCGACGAAGAACAGGCAGAAACCGACGATAAAGAGTAAAACACCCACCGTCACACCCGAGTGGTGCAGGCGGTAGAGGTCGGCGCGCAGGAAGTTCAGCATCGCCCATCACCTACCTTTCCGAGAGAAGCGGCCGGCGGTGCGGCTCGCGGCATTGCCGGACGTGGTGCCGGTATCGCCTACGTCGTGGCCGCCCATGAGCTTCACAAAGAACGCCTCACGGTCGCCCTCTGTGCGGTGCAGGTCGGTAAGCGCAATGCCCTCGCTCATGAGGACCTCGCCCACACGTGCAGTGTCCACGTCGCCGTCGATGCGCAGGGTGTTGTCCGGCATCATCTGAATACATCCGCCGCGGACGCGCTCAGTGAGCGTCGCGAGGGCGCGTTCTGGCTCAGTGCAGCTGAGGGAAAGGTAGCTCGCACACTCCTCCTCCACGGCGGCTGCTGTCAGCTCCCGCACCATGTGGCCGTCGCGGATGATGCCGTAGCAGGTACACATGCGCTCGAGCTGGTCGAGTACGTGCGAGCTGATGAGCACCGTCACGCCGCGCTCGCGGTTGAGACGCACGATCAATGTGCGGATTGCACGCGCCGCGTCCGGGTCGAGGCCGTTCAGCGGTTCGTCCAGCATAAGCACGCTTGGGTTGCCCATGAGGGCGAGCGCGATGCCAAGACGCTGCTTCATGCCCATGGAGAAACGCTTGGCTTTCTGCCGTCCCGTATCGGCGAGGCCAACCGCGTGAAGCAGCTCTTGGCAGGTTTGCTTGGCGTCCACGATGCCAAGGGTGAGTGCCTTTACCATGAGGTTGTCACGTGCGGACAGGCTAGGGTAGATTCCGGGGTTCTCGATGAGCGTGCCTACCGCCGGATGCGCCTCACAGGGCGCAAGCGAGGCGCCTAGCACGTTCACCTCGCCTGCGGTTGCGGGCATGAGCCCTGCCACGATTTTCATGGTGGTGGACTTGCCTGAACCGTTCTTGCCAATGAACCCGTAGATTTCGCCGCGTCCCACGGTAAGGTTGAGGCTGCGGAGGGCCCGCTTACCGCGGAATGTCTTCTCGAGCACGTGCGTCTCGATGGCGTTCATGGTCGCATCTCCTTTCACTCGACGTTCATCTTGGCATAGAAGATACGGACCGTGCTGCAAGAAGATGCCAGCAAACCTGCAAGATTGTTGCAAGATTGGGCCCGTTTGCTAGCGACGCAGCTTGAAACCGATGCCCCAGACCGTCTCGATATGGACATCAGCGCCCAACGCCTTAAGCTTGGAGCGAAGGTTGCCCATGTGGGTGACGACGGTTTTCTCGTCCGCAACGGTGGGGATGAGCGCGGGGTCGTCGGTGCAGCAGAGTGTGTAGAGTTCGCGCTTGGTGAAGACGCGGTCTGGGTGTTCCATGAGCGTGGCGAGAAGATCGAACTCGGTGCGGGTCAGCCTGACAGGTGCGCCTGCCACCGTGAACGTGCGAGTCTCAGGCGAGAGGCGCCAGGTGCCAAAGGCGAGCACACGCTCCTCAGGGTCTGTAGCGCGCTCGTCTTCGCATCCGTGCGTGGTCGTTGCGCCGCCTTGCGCGCGTCTAAAGAGCGCTTCTGCACGGGCGGCAAGTTCATCGAGGTCAAAGGGTTTGACGAGGTAATCGTCCGCACCGGTGCGCAGGAGTGCCACCCGGTCAGACACCGCGCCTTTGGCCGAGGTCACGATGATCGGAATGTCTCCGAGCCGCGCGCGTGCAAACGGCACGAGCTCCTCGCCGGGCATGCCGGGCAACATGAGGTCGGTGATGATGAGGTTAAAACCGGTTCCACGCACGCAGTCCCGCGTCGCCTCCTCAATAACGAGCCTAGCCTCGCTTCCCGAGAAGACGGGCACACTGGTATAGCCCTCCTGATTAAGAAAGGTGCATACAATCTCGTTTAGGCTGGCGTCGTCTTCTACCACGAGCACGCGTCCGGCCATGTTTCCTCCTGAGTTGTTATGTGCGGAGCAGTCGGCATCATGCTAGCACGCCGGTCCTCTGCTGGTCGGCTCCCTCTGGGGGGTTTTGCTTATCTAGCGGGCCTTGGCTTAACGCTAGCTTAATTTCTGCAATGCCCGGCACCCGTCCGGCTTCGCTGGGCATAATGGGGGCCAGGGAAGGAGTGCCCGTGAATACTCAGCACACACCGCGCGTCCTTGTCGTCGACGACGAGCGCGCCATCACCGATCTGGTCGGAATCTACCTCAAAAACGAGGGATACGAGGTGACGCTCGCCTATAACGGGGCGGACGCTGCTCGCGCCATCCTCACGCAGGAATTCGACCTTGCCCTTCTCGACATCATGCTGCCCGACATCGACGGGTTCGAGCTGTTGCGCACCGTACGCGCAAACCACACCTATCCGGTCATCATGCTCACCGCGCGCGATGCCCAGTCCGACAAGATCGAGGGGCTCTCGCTGGGGGCAGATGACTACGTGGTAAAGCCGTTTAGGCCGCTAGAGCTTGTTGCCCGCGTCAAAGCGCAGCTCAGGCGCTATACGAGCTACGGCACGCGCGACCAGGCAGAAGAGGCGGTCCTAAACGTCAACGGACTATCCATCAACCGCGACGCCCGCCAGGTGACGGTGGACGGGAAGCCCGTGCGCACCACACCGCTCGAGTACGCGATTCTGCTGTATCTGGTCGAGCACCGCGGCAAGGTCGTTCCCGTGGAGGAGCTCTTTGCCGCCGTGTGGAAAGAGCAGTTCATGGCGGGGTCCAACAACACCGTCATGGTGCACATCCGCCACCTGCGCGAGAAGATCGGCGACGACGCGGCCAATCCGCGTTTCATTCGCAACATTTGGGGCGTCGGGTATACCATCGACGCGTAGGCGAGCAACGCGACGCTTGGCGCGAGACGGGGGTGCAGCGCATGGCGAACAAGATCTGGGCGGACCGGCGTGAGGCCCACGCACCGGTGAATCCGGTTACGGGCGAGCCGCGGCGTGCAGACAGCGCCGCTGCGCACGAACAGGTGCCGGCAGAAGCGCCCGCGCCAAGCGAGGCGTCCGCGCAGCGCGTTACGGCAGACGGAGCGGCTTCGTTTTGGGATGACGATACACCCGCCCGTCTCTCGGTGCCGTCCCCTGCTGCTACCCAAGCTGCGGGCGCGGCGCCGGTGAGCGGTGCTGCCTCGGAGTCGTTTGTCGATCGTGTGGACGAGGAGCTCGCCCCCAAGACCCTGCTCGAGCACCTGAGCGCGCTCATGGGTAACCGAGCGTTTTCCATCTGCATGCTCTTTGTGGTGCTGCTTGTGGTGGTCGGCCCCGATCAGCTGCTGCTTTTTGTGGTGCTGCTGTTTTTGGGCTACCTGCTTATCGATCGCTTCCCGCCGGTGCGCCGCTGCGTCATCATGGGCGGAGCGGCCTGGCTCGCCACGCTCCTGGTGGGCTTCATCGTTTCAGAGAGCGTGACCGCCCCCATCGTCTTTGGCCTCGACCACGTGTTCATGATTGGTGGCTTTTTGCTTGCCGTCGCCGTGTGCGGGGCGTATTTTGCCGGGCGCTCTATGTACCGCTACGGCTACGACCGTGGGCAGGAGGAGGCCGACCACGTTATCTCTGCGCACATCGTTGACCGGCTGATCGAGCATCGCGACAACTGGGACGAGCTCGACGGGAGCTTCCTCGAGGTGGAGAGCGCGGTCAACCGCGTGCGCGAGAGCGAGCGCAAGGCGGAACAGGCGCTGCGTGACGATGCTGCCCGCAAAGACGACCTCGTCACCTACCTCGCCCACGACCTCAAGACGCCGCTCGCAAGTGTGGTGGGCTATCTTTCGCTGCTGGAGGAAGCACCCGACCTGCCGCTTGAGCAGCGTGCTCATTTCTGCGGCATCGCGCTCGAGAAGGCGCGGCGCCTCGATGCCCTTATCGAGGAGTTTTTCGATATCACGCGCTTCGACTTCCACGATATGGTGCTCACGCGCGGCTACGTGGACCTCTCGCTGTTGCTCGCGCAGGTGGTGGACGAGTTCTACCCAACGCTTTCCGCCCAGAACAAGGATGCCGAGGTCGATGTGCCGGAGGGGCTCTCGGTGCTGGTCGATGCGGACAAGATGGCGCGCGTGTTCAACAACGTCATGAAAAACGCCATCGCCTACAGCTACGAGGGCTCGACGATTCGTGTGAGCGCCCGTCGCCTGGGCACATCGTTGGCTGCGGCTTCCGCCTCTCAGCCGTCGGGCGATGCCGCCACGGTCGCTCATGCCGAGGGGCCGGTTGAGATTCGCTTCGAGAACCAGGGCGACCCCATTCCCGCCCCCAAGCTCAAGGTGATCTTCGAGAAGTTCTATCGTCTCGATGCCGCGCGTGCCACCAACCACGGCGGGGCTGGCTTGGGGCTTGCCATTGCCAAGGAGATTGTGACGGCGCACGGCGGCACCATCTCCTGCGAATCGTCGCCCGAGCACACTGTGTTTATCATCGTCCTGCCGGCGTAGCGCCACTGCATCTGTCCGCGCATGTTTGGGTACAAGCGGCTACAAGTGCACGGTGTTTGTTGAAAGGTCCCCGTCGGTGGCGAATGTCTTTGAATATCTCGGTTACGAGCTCGCCTCATTTGACGAGCGACCGGTGAATGCCGTCGACGCGGCAATTTTCTCGCAGGCTGCCATGATCGACGGGGCGGGCATTGTACCCTCCGTCCCGCGTACGCCTGCGGCGCTCTCGCGGCTGCGCACGCTGGTTGCGCCCGCCGCGCTTCGCGCCGCACGGTTTGAGGACCTGGCGCGTGCCGAGCGCTTCGACGCGATGTTCACGGGGTTTGTGCCCGAGGACCTCAAGAAACTCCTCTTTGCCCTCATCGCGAGTCCGCGCTTTCGCGACATGCGGCTCATAGGCTACAAGGCGACTTTTGACGAGACAACGCATGCGCAGTTCTCCGCGACGACGTATCTGTGGCGCGATAGCCTGGCGTTTATTGCCTTCCGCGGAACCGATACTTCCTTCTGCGGCTGGCGCGAGAATTTCGACATGACCTACAAGCCCGTGGTGCGCGCACAGCGCCTTGCGCGCTTCTATCTAGAGACCATGGCGGCACATCTACCGTGTCCCCTTGTGGTGTGCGGCCACTCCAAGGGCGGCAACCTTGCGCTTTTTGCCGCGCTTACCGCCGCGCCCAAGGTGCAGTCCCGCATCGAACATGTGTGGGCGCTGGATGCACCGGGGTTCAAGGCGGGGGTGTTTGACGAGGGCGCCTACCGTCCGCTCGAGGGCCGCATTACGCGCATTGTGCCGCAGGACTCCATCGTAGGGATGCTGCTCGAGCACCATGGCGGCGAGCGCTGCGTGGAGAGCTTTGCCGCGGGGCTCGACGAGCATTCCATCTTCTCGTGGGAGACCTATGGCGAGGACTTTGTGGCGCGCGAGCGGGTGAACGACGCCTCTCAGGCGCTCCGTGCGGTGGCCGCCGAGTGGCTCGCGAGCATGGACGATGCCCGCAAGGAGCAGGTAGTAGAGGCGATTTTTGCCGCTATTGCCGTGAGTGGAGCCAAAAGCGCGGCGGAGATCTTTGCGGGCGGGCCGGAGCTCGGCCGTGCAGCGGCGCGAGCACTGCGCGAGCTCGATCCCGACGAGCGGGATCTGCTCACGCAGGAGTTTGGCAACCTCGCCGGTATCGTGGCGCGCCGCGTTGGGCAGGATGTGGCGAGCGCGCTTTTCGACTGGATGGGTTAGCTGCCCTCGCGCACCCGGCCTGCGCGTACTTCCCACGTGCGTGTGGTGCAAGCGTTAAGAAACGCCCGATCATGGCTTACCAGCAAAAGTGCGCCGGGGTAGGCGGCGAGCGCCCGCTCGAGCGCCTCGGTTGAATGCAGGTCAAGGTGGTTGGTCGGCTCGTCCATGATGATGAGGACGGGGTGGTCGAGCATTCCCGCCGCGAGCATGAGCTTGCGCAGCTCGCCGGGGCTTGTGCGCGCACCTATGAGGATGCGGTCGGGGTCTGAGTTGAGTTGCGCCACGGTCGAGAGCACCTGCCCGCGCGCGGTGGTGGAGAGCGCCCGGATGCTCTTAAGCACACGCTTGCGCTCTGCAGGCGTTGGCTCCTGTGGGATATCGAGCACGGTGAGGTCCGGCGCAAGGAGCGTGCGGATGTGCGCGAGAAGCGTCGACTTGCCGGCGCCGTTGGGTCCCACGATGGCAATGTGGTCGGTGTTGCCTACAAAGAACTCAGGGATTGCGAGCGTGCCCGGCCCGCAGGGTATCTCCGTGGGCGCGATATGCACGAGGGTCTTGCGCGGGCACGGATGAGCGTCCAGCCAGAGGTCTCCGTCGTAGCGCTTGGCCACGTACGCTGCGGCAACCCGCTTCTGAGCTGCCTCCATACGCGCCCCCATCTGGGCAGAGAGGCGTCCGCGGGCGCCGTCTTGTCCAGTGTAGACGGCAAGGTCGATCTTGGCCTTTGCCGATTTGTCCTTAGGGTCGAGCCTGCGCTTGCTGCGCCGCGCATCTGCGCGCGCTGCCTCATGCTCGCGGCGGTCGCGCTCCTGAGCCAGGCGGGCGAGTTCGTCTTTGGCGCTTTTGCGTTCCCGAGTGAGGCTTTCGCGCTCAAGCGCTGCCTGGGCGTGCGCCGCCGTGTAGCCTCCCGGTCTCACGACGATACCGCCGTTCTCAAATGAGACGCAGCGCTCGGCGAGCGCATCCAAAAGAGCGCGGTCGTGGCTCACCAAGATGCCGATACCCCGAAAGCGTGCGAGTGCCCGGGTAAGCTCGCCGCGGGCGTCGCCGTCGAGGTGGTTGGTCGGCTCGTCTGCCACCAGCACGTCGGGACGGCGCCAAAGTGCCACGGCGATCTGAATCTTTTTGCGCTCGCCGCAGGATAGCTCGGCAAAGCGCCAGGGCATGTCGTCTTCGATCCTAAAGATCTCGCGTAGCTCGCGCGCCTCGCGGCCATAGTCGGCAGCAAAATCAAAGAGCCCGTCTGGCTCGTCATCGACCTCCTGCGCGCAGAGCACCGAGACGAGCCCCGAGGTCACGCTTCCGCGCTCGGGCACAATCTCGCTTGTTGCGATGCGCGCGAGCGTTGTCTTGCCGCAACCGTTGTCACCTAATAGTCCCGTCCAACCGCGGGGGAAGGTGACCGACACGTCTTGCAAGAGGGGAGCAGGCGCAGCAGGGTAGGTGTAAGTGATATGAGAAAGCACGAGTTGCATGGGCATCTCCTAACGTAGGCGCCGCGCACCGCAGGGTGCGCCGAACGCTTGGGGAACAGATGAGAGATGTCTAGCGGATACGCAACCTCGTAAACCTTTCTGCCGCAGGGGCCGCACGTCGCATGCACGGCAAATCCGCTTCAGTATAGCTCAGGCCAGACGCGGATGCGGTTGCATATTTTGACCCCGTCCCCAAATGAGCGCATCATGTGCGGTGTGCCTTACACTTCCCTAACATGTCTCTTTCAGCTGCCTGAACTCGGACGCGTACCATCAAGCGAGCTATCACGCTTGATATGGGCGCCCTGGGCGCGCATAACGTTTGGAGGTACTCAGGTGGATACTGCTGAGCAGAGCTGGGCGGCAGAGGTCGAGGCGGCGGCAGCGCGCGAGCGGGGCGAAGTCGTACCCCCGGCAGCTGGCGATGCCAAGCCGGAGCATCCGGTGCGCCTGTCGGTGCAAAACCTCGACCTGTTCTACGGCGACTTCCATGCGCTCAAGAACGTCTCCATCGACATCCGGGACCGAGAGGTGACCTCGTTCATCGGCCCCTCCGGCTGCGGCAAGTCAACGCTTCTGCGCACGCTGAACCGCATGAACGACCTCGTCAAGGGATGCCGCATCGAAGGCACGATCGAGCTCGACGGCGAGGATATCTACCAGGACTACAACGTCACCCGCCTACGCCAGCGCGTGGGCATGGTGTTCCAGCGCCCCAACCCCTTCCCTATGAGCATCTTCGACAACGTTGCCTATGGTCCGCGCGGGATGGGCATCAAGAGCAAAAGCGAGCTCGAGGGCATTGTTGAGGAGTCGCTGCGTCGCGCTGCCTTGTGGGACGAGGTAAAGGATAAGCTCAAGAGCTCCGGCATGGGTCTTTCGGGCGGTCAGCAGCAGCGCCTGTGCATTGCGCGTGCCATCGCCGTGCACCCCGAGGTCCTTCTCATGGACGAGCCCACCTCCGCTCTCGACCCCATCTCCACCCAGATGGTCGAGCAGCTCGCGCTTGAGCTCAAGGAGCACTACACGCTCGTTGTCGTTACCCACAACATGCAGCAGGCATCGCGCATCTCCGACTCCGTTGCCTTCTTCCTCTTGGGCGAGCTCGTGGAGCACGCGCCCACCGAGCAGCTCTTCGCCACGCCGCAAGACCAGCGCACGGCGGATTACCTGACGGGCCGATTCGGGTAAGATGGGAGCATGCCGGCTTTGGCACTCGGCAGATGAGAAGAGGATGGCACGATGATCTATTACGTCGAGGACGACGACAACATTCGCGGTCTTACGCTCTACGCGCTGCACCAGCAGGGTATAGAGGCCGAGGGCTTCGCTTCTGACAGCGAGTTCAAAGCTGCGGTGGCTCGTCGCGTTCCTGACGCCGTGCTGCTCGACATCATGCTTCCCGATACCGACGGCCTGGAGATCCTGCGCCGCCTGCGCGCCGACCAAGAGACCGCCACGGTTCCCATCATGATGCTCACCGCCAAGGATACCGAGCTCGACAAGGTGGTTGCGCTCGACGGCGGTGCGGACGACTACCTCACCAAGCCCTTCTCGCTCATGGAGCTCACGAGCCGTTGCCGCGCGCTTCTGCGCCGTGGCGGCATGACCAAGAAGGTGTCCGACGTGCTCTCCTCGGGTGGCATCGTGCTTTCGCCCAGCCATCGCGAGGTGAAGGTCGACGGCGAGGAGATCAAGCTGACGCTGCGCGAGTTTGACCTGCTCGAGTACCTTATGCGCAAACCCGGCGTGGTCTTTAGCCGCGAGGCCCTGCTGCAGAGCGTGTGGGGCTGGGACTTTGACGGCGGCTCGCGCACGGTCGATGTCCACGTGCAGACGCTCCGCCAAAAGCTCGGCGATCATGCCGGCTGTATCGAGACGGTCCGTGGCGTGGGTTACCGCTTTGCCGACCGCGCTGAGTAGCACCGCGTACCAGGCGGTCTGCCCATGAGCCCCTTTGGATCCAAGCGCACCCTTTCCAGACGCGTCTTTGGGACGGTCTTTGTAGTCGCGTTTGCGGCGATCGCGGTCTTCACGGTGGTGGGTTCGGCATTTCTGCAGAACAACCTCGCCCAGGTCACGCGCAGCGAGCTGCATGACGAGGCGGAGATCGTTGCGGCGGCGCTCGAAAGCACCGTGAACGACATCGCGGTGCTCGAGCGGGTGGACATCGACAACACGCGTCTCACCCTCATTGCGGAGGACGGCACCGTCATCTACGACAATCAGGAACCGGCGAGTCAGATGGAAAACCACGGGCAGCGCCCCGAGGTCATCGCCGCGCGCGAGACGGGCCACGGTTCCGACGAACGCGATTCCTCCACGCTCGGCGAGGTCATGCTCTACGAGGCGGTGCTGCTCGGTAACGGTCAGGTGGTGCGTATCGCGCAGGCCCAGGCGGGCGTGCTCTCCATCTTGCTGTCGTTTGTGGGCCCTTTGCTCATCATCGCCGCCGTGGTAATTGTCGTGTCGTTCTTTGCGGCGCGCCGCGAGTCGCGTGCCATCATTGCGCCTCTGCTCGACGTCGACCTCGACCACCCCAAGCGCAACATGGAGGCCGCCTATGCGGAGATGGTCCCCATGCTCGAGCGGATTGAGAGCCAGCGCCAAGAGCTCAAGCAGCAGATGCGCGTACTTGCCGATAACGATCGCATGCGCCGCGAGTTCACGGCCAACATCACCCACGAGCTCAAGACCCCGCTTACGACCATCTCCGGCTATGCGGAGCTTATCTCGTCTGACATGGTGGTCGACGAGGCGGACATCAAGGACTTTGGCAGCCGCATCTACCGCGAGGCGGGCCGTCTGACGTCGCTTGTGAACGACATCCTCACCCTGTCGAATCTGGATGAGGCGGAGCGCTCCGAATCGAACGATGCGGCAAGCGTGCTTGGCTCCACCGAGCCCGTCGACCTGCCGCGCATGCTCGAAACGGTGCAGCAACGCCTCGAGCACGTTGCGCATAAAGCGGACGTTGCGGTCTTTTTGGACGCCCATCCCGCCATGGTGATCGGCGTTCCGCGCCTGCTCGACGAGCTTGCCTACAACCTGGCGTCAAACGCCATCCGCTACAACCGGCCCGGTGGCTCGGTGGTGCTCTCGTGCGGCATCGAAGAGGGACGCCCCTTCATTCGTGTGGAAGACACCGGTATTGGCATTGCGCACGACGAGCAGGCAAAGATTTTCGAGCGTTTCTACCGTGTGGACAAGAGCCGCTCCAAGGCGCGCGGTGGTACCGGTCTGGGCCTTGCCATCGTCAAGCACGCCGCCGCCTTCCACGGCGCGACCATCGACCTCGAAAGCGAGCCCGATTGCGGCACGCGCATTACGGTCACTTTCCCGGTGCAGGTGCTGCCCTCTGTGTCTGAGTAACTGCTGGCACGAATGCTGTGCTGCGATGATGCTGTGATTAATAATCTAAGTCTTAGAGACTAAGGTTTTATGAGTGAGAATATGGGTACTATGGTGTGCGTTAACGAGATGTTGCGGTGAGGTGAGCGCTGCATAGCATGGGCGCCCTTGCCGACACGTCAACGGGAAGGACGTTTTCATGCGCAAGTTCAAGACAGAGAGCAAAAAGCTTCTCGACCTCATGATCAACTCGATCTACACCAACAAGGAAATCTTCTTGCGTGAGCTGATCTCCAACGCATCGGACGCGGTGGACAAACTCAACTTTAAGAGCCTGACGGACGAAAGCATGCACGTTGACCAGGCTGACCTGGCAATTCGTGTTTCGTTCGATCGCGATGCACGCACCATTACGGTTTCGGACAACGGCATCGGCATGACCGCCGAGGAGCTCGAGCGCAACCTGGGCACCATCGCCCACTCCGGTAGCGAGGAGTTCAAGACCGAGAACGCCGAGAGCCAGGGCGACGCGCTCGACATCATCGGCCAGTTTGGCGTGGGCTTCTACTCCGCCTTTATGGTCGCCAAGCGCGTGCGCGTGGTGTCGCGTGCCTTTGGTGAGGACGAGGCGCATGTGTGGGAGTCCGATGGCTTGGAGGGTTACACCATCGAGCCCGGCGAGCGCGCCGAGCACGGTACCGACGTCATCCTGACTCTGCGCGAGAACGTGCCGGGTGAGAACGGCGAGGAGGGCGAGAACTATGATCGCTACCTCTCTGAGTGGGGGCTCAAGGATCTCATCCGCCGCTACAGCAACTATGTGCGCTATCCCATTCAGATGATGGTGATGAAGTCTCGCCAGAAGCCCAAGCCCGAGGACGCCGGCGACAACTACAAGCCCGAGTACGAGGACTACGAGGAGCTTGAGACCATCAACTCCATGACGCCGATCTGGAAGAAGCGTCGCGAGGACGTTGAGGACGCCGACTACAACGAGTTCTACAAGTCGACCTTCCACGATTTCGAGGACCCCGCCCGCACCATCAGCTTCCATGCCGAGGGCGCCCTCGAGTACGATGCGCTCCTGTTTATCCCCGGGCGCGCGCCGTTTGACCTCTACAGCAAGGACTACGAGAAGGGCCTTGCGCTTTACAGCTCCAACGTCATGATTATGGAGAAGTGCGCCGACCTTCTGCCCGACTACTATAACTTCGTCCGCGGTGTGGTCGACTCCGCCGATGTGTCGCTCAACATTTCCCGTGAGACCCTGCAGCAGAACCGCCAGCTTCGCGCCATCGCGCGCCGTATCGAGAAGCGCGTGACGTCGGATCTGGAGGACATGCGCGATAACGCCCGCGAGGCGTACGAGAGGTTCTTTGAGAACTTTGGTCGCGGCCTCAAGTACGGCATCTACGCGAGCTATGGCGCAAAGGCCACCGAGCTTGCGGACCTGCTGCTCTTCTGGAGCGCCAAGGAGCAGAAGATGATTACGCTCGCCGAGTACGCTAAGGCGATGCCCGAGGGTCAGAAGGCCATCTACTTTGCCGCCGGCGACGACCGCGACCGTCTGTCCAAGATGCCGGTGGTGACGGGCGTGCTTGCGCGCGGCTTTGACGTGCTTCTGTGCACGCAGGATGTGGACGAGTTCACCTTCCAGTCCATGCGCGAGTATGTGGCGCGCGATATGCCGAAGGTCTATGAGGACGACGCAGCGCGCGAGGCTGCCGAGAAGGCCGTGGCAGATGGCGCCGAGCCTGAGCTCGAGGACCGCCATCTGGAGCTCAAGAACGTCGCGACGGGCGACTTGGACCTTGCATCTGAGGATGAGAAGAAGGAGGCCGAGGAGGCATCCAAGGAGCACGCCGACCTCTTTAGCGCTATGAAGGAGGCGCTCGGCGACCACGTCCAGAAGGTTTCGGTTTCCTCGCGTCTGGTCTCGGCCGATGACGCGCCCGCCTGCATTACTACCGAGGGCCCGCTCTCGCTCGAGATGGAGAAGGTCCTAAAGCGCGGTCCCGAGGGTGATGTCGAGGGCATGCCCACCGCCCAGCGCGTGCTCGAGCTCAATGCGAAGAGCCCGGTGTTTGCCAAGCTTGCTGCCGCTCAGGAGGCGGGTGACGCCGATAAGGTCAAGCTCTACACCGGCCTTCTCTACGACCAGGCGCTTCTGGTCGAAGGCATCCTGCCCGAGGATCCGGTGGCCTTTGCCAAGAACGTATGCGAGCTGATGTAGTCCGAATAGACTGACAATACGGACGGGACGGCCGCAAGGTCCCCCGCGAGTTCCGCAGAAAAAAGAGCCCCGCAGGGGCTCTTTTTTCGAGGACTGTCCGAAGCGGGGGACCTTGCGGCCGCCCCGCCCCATGGCGTGTCGCTTTGGCAGCGACTACAGCTTCATCGTGTAGTAGCGGTGATCAAAGACCATGCCCTCGCGCTCATAGAAGCGATGCGCGCCTTCGCGCCAGCAACTGGTCTCGAGCTCGATCTGGACACAGCCCGCCTTGCGCGCGGCGTCGCACCCGGCGCGGAAGAGCTCTTGCCCAATGCGTCCCCCGCGGCAGGCCGGGTCGACAACAAGTTCCAGAATACCTGCCACGCGTGCGGCGTGATGCAGCTGGTCTTCAAAGCGGATGTTGATAAGTCCCGCTGCCGGCGCGCCGGGCGTCTCGCGGGCAACCAAGCAGCAAAATGAGGGGTTTTCGAGCTGCGCCTCAAAGATTTCCTTGCAGCGCGCGTAATCGAGCTCGGTGTTCTCGAGAATGCACTCAAGTTCAATTACGCGGTCAGTGTCAGCAAGCGAAGCGTTCTCGATAATCACAGGTATTCCTTTCGCCCATATCAGCCAAAGCCCATTGTAGCGAAGCCTGGAGCATGAGCGTGAGGCGGCAAAAATGCAAGAAGCCGGCGCGTGGCCGGCTTCTCGCGAGTCGCTGTGGTACGTCCGTGGCTGCGGACAAAAGGAGAGCTACAGGTTAGCCGCATGGGCAAGAGGCAAGGTGTTGAGCGCCTCGAGTAGCTCGTCGCTCGAATGCAGGAGGTTTTGTATCTGGTCGCTCGAGCGAGCGGACGACGGCGGGGGAGAGCAGAGGAGGCAGGTTCTCTGTGTTGGGGGGAAGGAGAGGTTACCGGCACGGTCCTCACGGTATTGGGGTCGCCGTGCTAAGGCTGCATGTTGGGAGCTATGCATCGCAGCCTCCTCGCTCATCCGCCGGTGTCGCACGCGCGCCGGCTGCTGCGTTTCCGGTGCGCTGATGCCATTATCGCCAAGTTGCGACGGGCAATACTTATGGGTGAGTGAAGACTTACTTATATCGCCTTGAAGGGTTCGTGTATGGTGTGCTACCAGCAGATTTACGCGCTTGCGGCTTGAATCTGGGCGAGCACACGCTCCATGGTCTTGTCAATGTTGGTGCGTTTGAGCTCGCATTCCCAGATGGTGATGACCGTCCAGCCCGCCTCCTCAAGCGCCGCTACCGCAGCGCGATCGCGCTCAACGTTGCGGGCGAATTTTGCCTCCCAGAAGGCGGTGTTGCGCTTGGGAACGCTCGGGTGGCAGTGGGGGCAGCGATGCCAGAAGCAGCCGTTCACAAAGATGGCGATCTTGCGCCCGGGGAAGGCGATGTCGGGCCTGCCGGGCGCCTTGGCCCACTGCAGGCGGTATCCCGTGAGCCCAGCGGCGCGCAGACGCTGGCGTACGAGCAGCTCGGGCTTAGTGTTGGCGCGCTTATTGCCCTTCATGGACTTGCGGATGGCGGCGCGGCGGCGGACGAGTTCTCCCTCGACCGCGTGCTCGGCATCGTCTCCTTTTGCAAGGGCCTCTACAAGGCCGGTGTCCGCGGGCATCCAAGCAAGCTCGCCGAGGCGCTCGCGCTCGACCCAGCGCAGGCCGAGCTGCCGGTCGGAGAGGCGCGGGCTTCCTGCGGTAATCTCGCAGAAGTAGCACTCCATCGAAAGGTGGAAATCGGGATAATCGTATTCGACGGTATAGAACGCCTGCAGGTTCTCGACGGTAACATCGAGTTCCTCGGCAAGTTCGCGCCGGCAGGCGTCCTCGGGTGTCTCGCCGCGCTCGACCTTGCCGCCGGGGAATTCCCACAGGCCGCGCATCTCTCCGTAGCCGCGTTGCACGGCGAGCACCTCGGACGTAGCGGACGATTCGGCCGTGCGGCGGATGATGCCGGCGGCAACATGTATCGTCTTCAAGGTACTCACCTCCCGCCGGCGCTGAATCTTTTAGGTTCCGAGGTCCTATGCTAGCAAAATCGTATCGCCGCCGCCCCGCTTCGTGTCCGCGCGAATCGCTATGATAAGGCATAAACAACGCATTCTATGGCGCCGCGCGCGGGCGCCATTGTGAGAGAGGCACTGCTATGTCTGCCCAAGAGATCAAGATTCCCCTGCTCTGCCAGGCAACGCATCTCAAGGCGCTTCCTGCGCAGGCGGAAGGGTCGCGCTATGCCGTGTGCTGGGGCGCCGGCATGCCGGAGCCTGAGGGAGGCCTTGGCTACCTTATTGATTTCACGGGCAAGCGCACCGGGTACGTGATCGCATGGATTCAAGACGGCGGCTACGTCTACGCCTGCGACGGGTACCTCGACGTCATTCCGGAACGCGAGCCCGACCTGAGCGTCGCCCGCTGGCGCAGCAACCCGCGCACGGGGCGCATCGCGCTGCGCACGCCGGGCGGCGAGGAGCGGCAGGTAACGGAATACAAGCAGCTCGATGACGGGTCCTACGCGCTTGTCGACCCGGTAAGCGACCTTGGGCCTGTGTACAGCGCATCTGCTGTCAACCTCCGGCAGATGCTCGCGGTGGCTTTTCTTGCCTTCTGGCATCTTCCCCGGCGAGCGGATGCGGGTGCCGCGTCCGGCAAGCGCATGGGCGAGGTCCTGACGGCGTTTTTGGACCTTCCCCCGGCAGATGCGATCGATGCGTTTTTGGGCGAGGTCAAACGAGGCGAGCGCACCTCTGGGTTCGAGCGCTATGCCGCGCGGATTCTGACTGATGCCGACCCCGTTACGCTCCGAGCGCTTACCGCGCGCCATGAAGTTTCTCTGCGTCGCTTAAGGACAACGGGGCTCTTTTGGTTTGCGTGCGATGTCGACGAGCTAAACGAGGAGGAATTCGATGCGCTGACGACGATGGAAGGGGCGCTCAACCGTCTCGCCCTCATCGCCCGCCGTGCGCGCGAGAATGGGGCGGATGACCTTTCCGCAGCGTCGGAGGCGTATTGCGCTGATGAGGACTGGCGTTGCGTGCGCGCCATTACCGACCAGACGGCGCCCTATCTCAAGCAGGCGGCGTATACCGACAATCGCCTGCTCAACCTGTTTGGCACCATGGGCGAGCGCGGGGGCGAATGGGACCTGCGCACGCGCGTTGCCATCCTTCTTGAGGAGCTGGCGCTGCCCTTTAGACTTACCTATCGTTTTTCTGCCAATGCCTCGCAGGGTGCGGTGACCATTACCGCAAAGGTCCCGGGTGCGCAGGCAATGCCGCGCTGGGTCCGCGCGCAGGCGCCGGGCGAGGAGGGAAGCCCCCTTGCGGATTGCAGCGGCCACGCAGAGGTTGCGGCGAGCGCCTATGCCCTCCGCCTTGCCACCGCCCTTGCCACGGTGGGGTTCAGTGCCAGCGCGGGCGTGGGCGGCGTACGGGTGGTTCTTTGCGAGGACCGCGCGTTTGAGCACCCGCTGCTGCGCATGGACGTGGACCGCGAGGGCTTCATCATGTCGGTCTACGATGTCGTGCGCAAAGGCGTTCTCTCTGAGCCGCGCCTCACGTGGAGTGTGAGCGGCATCAAAGAGCAGCTTTTGGCGGCACGCCTCACGTTCACGCTGAATGAGCGCCTGGGTTTGGAGCCCTTGGCCTTGCCGGAAGATGAGCGCACCGATCCAGACGCGGCGCGCACTTGCCCCGTTTGGGAAGACACCCGTTCGCTTACGCCAGAGCTCGCCGAGTTTCTTCATGCGGAGCGCGTATGTGACCTTGACGTGTACCACCTGGGCGAGGATCCGTTTGTCGGGCGCCTGCGCGAGGCAATTGCCCTCGCGGAGGGGCGTCCCGCCGAGGCGGCCCAGCAGCTCTCTGACCTGTTGGGCGTCATGAGTCTTATGGACGAGGATACTGGCTTGCGGCCGCTCTATTGCGCAAGCGGTGCTTCCCGTCTTGCGATGGCGCTTGTTGATGACGACCCGGCGGTGCGGTATCGCTACGTCTACGACTCGCAGTACGACGCGTACGTCTCGCTCGCAAACCTCTGCACCGACAACGGCGACGCCGAGCACGGGGCTGCCTACGCCGAGCAGGCGATTGAGCTCGGCCCAACCTCGCCGAGCGCCTATATCGCAGCGGCGACGGCCGAGTCTAAGCTCGGCGAGCTCGAGAAGGCGGCGGAGCATCTCAAGTGCGCCCTGCGCTTTGATGTCGATCCGGCGTCGTTCACCTACACGTATTACCGACTTGCCTTTGTGCTGTGGCGCATGGCCGACTATCGGACGAGTCTTGCTTGCTACCAGCGCGCTCTGCCCAACCCGCGTCTGCGCGAGATGGTTGAGGAGGAGATGCGCGACCTTATGACGGCGGCATCCGTCGAGAGTCGTCTGGAGCCGGAGGACGTGAGAGGCATACTTGATGCCGCGGAGATTCCGATCGCACCGAGCGACGAGATTCTCGAGGTTGCTGCGCGCGCGACGGTTCTGGCGGCCGACGCGGGCTTTTTGAACCTCGCGCATTCCTACGGACAGGTGCTCAGCCGTGTGGTGGGCGATGACGCCTTTGCGTCCACCCTGGCCTCTATGCGTCCGCGGAAACCCATGCATTAAGGATTCCTTTAGCCTACCTTACAAAACTGCAAGCCGGCTGTAAGGCAAATCGATGGATAGCGCAAACGCCTCCTGACACTATAGTGCCAGGAGGTGTTTTACATGGATGCCCTTTCAACCAATGCCATGTACACGAACATGACGAGAAAAAGTCCGTACGACCCCGAGCCTGTGCGCGACCGTCCACGCAGCCGCATTGTCCGCGCCGGTATGTCGGTCGTGGAGATGGTGGTGTGGATTGTCATCATGGCGGTGCTTGCCATCGGCATGATCGCCCTGCTCTGGAACGTCTCCAAATAACGCGGGCGCGCACGGCGCCCAAACTTGTACCGTATCTCTTATCGAGAAAGGACCGCTATGCTTCCGGCAACTATGACCTCGAGCCCGGCGCGGGCTGACCTTAGCAAGCTCCCCCAAACCCCTGCGCAGGCAACGTCGGCGCCGGTGCTCGAGGTGCGCCATGTAGAGAAGGTCTACGGCAACCGCCAAAACGTCACGCGTGCGCTGAACGACATCTCGTTTACCGTTTCCCGCGGCGAGTTTGTGGGCATCATGGGCGCCTCGGGCTCCGGCAAGTCGACGCTGCTCAACTGCGTCTCGACCATCGACGCCGTCACGTCGGGCCAGGTGCTTATCGACGGTACCGATGTGACCCGCATGAAGAGCGGCAAGCTCGCGCGCTTCCGTCGCGAGCAGCTCGGCTTCATCTTTCAGGATTCCAATCTGCTCGATACGCTGACCGCGCGCGAGAACATCGCGCTGCCGCTCACCATCAGCCATGTGCCCGCGCGCGAGGTACTGCGCCGCGTGGACGAGATGGCCCAGCGCCTCGGCATCCGCGAGATTCTGGAGAAGTATCCCTATCAGATGTCGGGCGGCCAGCAGCAGCGCGTTGCCGCGGCGCGAGCGCTCGTGACTGATCCCGCCCTCATCATGGCGGACGAGCCCACCGGTGCCCTCGACTCAAAAAACGCGCGCCTGCTTCTTGAGAGCTTCGAGACCATGAACGAGCGCCTGCGCGCAACGGTGCTCATGGTGACGCATGACAGCTTTGCCGCGAGCTACACGCATCGCGTGCTCTTCATTCGCGACGGCAAGATCTTTACCGAGCTTCGTCGCGGCGGCTCCACGCGTCAGGCGTTTTTCGAGCGCATCATGGAGGTCGTGGCGATGATGGGCGGTGAGGGTTCCGATGCTCTGTAAAATCGCCTTTGGCAACGTGCGGCGCGCGGGTAAAGATTATCTGGTCTACCTGCTTACCTTGACGCTCGCCGTCACGGTGTTCTACGCGTTCAACACCATCTCGGTGCAGGTGGATATCGCAGGTGTTTCGGCGCAAAACAACGGTGTGGGCGAGCTGCTCGGCAGCGTCATCTCCGGTCTCACGGTGTTCCTCGCCCTCGTTATGGGCTTTCTTATGGTCTACGCCAACAACTTCATCATGAAGCGGCGCAAGAAGGAGTTCGGCCTCTACCAGGTGCTCGGCATGGGGCGCGGACAAGTGTCTGCCATCATGGCGCTCGAGACGCTGTTTGTCTCGGGGGCGGCGCTCGTACTGGGGCTTTTGCTCGGCCTTGCCCTCTCTCAGCTTATGGTGTTCTTTACGGCGTCGCTCTTTAAGACGCAGATCGCCGACTTCCACTTCTTCTTCTCGCTCGGTGCGTTTGTGACCACGGTGGGCTGTCTTGTCGCCATCTTCTTGGTCACGCTCATCTTCAACCTGCGCGTGGTTGGCCGCGCTCGCATCATCGACCTCATGAGCGCGAGCCGCCAAAACGAGACAGTAAAGACGCGCAACCCCTGGATATCTGCAGCGGTCTTTCTTGTGGGCCTTGCGGCGATCATTGTCGCGTACGTGCGCCTGCTGCACGATGGGCTGCCCTACGACGGTCAGCCCGAGGCTATGAGCGCGTTTCTTGTCACTACGCTCATTGTGGTGGCGGGTACGATCCTCTTCTTCTTTGGTCTTTCGGGCTTTCTTCTCAAAGCGCTGCAGAGCGCGCGTGGTCTGTATTGGCGTGGCCTCAACATGGTGACGATGCGCCAGCTTGCCGCCAAGGTGAACACCGTGTCCTTCTCGATGGCCGTGATCGCGATGATTCTCTTTTTGGCCATTACCTCGGTAACGACGGGCATGTCCCTCGCCGACACGATGAACAACACCGTCGAGCGTGGCACGCCCGTGGACTACACGCGCTGCCTTGTGTACTTTGGCCCCGCCGTGGTGGACGAGATGAACGCTGCGGAAGCGGTGAGCGCATCCGCGCAGGAAGGCGGCGCCGCGAGCGATGCCGAGGCGGTGGTCGGGCGCACCGGGGCGGTGCGCTATGCGGTGGCGGACGCGCCGGTAGATGTGATGGAGGAGAGCGCACACGACGTCATCACGGCCACAAGCGATGAGATCGCACAGGGCGCACCCGCCGAGCAGCCCTTCGACCTTGCGTCGGTGGCGGGCGACTACATCCAGGTGGATGGGTACGACTCCACGCCGCGCGGTGCCGACCGCCCGGTCGTGACGCTCGGCGACCTGTGCCGCGCGGTCGACATGCCGCTTCCCGCCGGAGTGGACACGTCCAGCGAGAGCAGCTTGGGCCTTCTCGTCATGACCGAGAGCAACTACAACGACTACCTGCGGTTCCGCGGAATGGAGCCGATCGAGCTCGGCGAGGGCGGCTACACGATCCTCTCCGATATGGGCGCTACGGTGAACGACATCTACAACAAGGTGCTCGGCCAGGGGGTGGAGCTCCAAATCGACGGGCGCACGCTCACGCCTGCGCAGGACCGCGTGCCCGAGGATGCAAGCACCTTCCAGAACGCCATGATGGGCATGAATTCCGGCACCATTGTGCTGCCGGACGACCTGGTGGCCGCACTCGATCTGCCTCCGTACTACAGCTACCTCATGGTGAACTACGCCAACGGTGTCTCGACCGAAGAAGGTGACGCCTACGTGGGGGCACACCGGACGTACAGCGACGTGACGAACGACGCGGGTGAGAGCATTGCCGGCTGGGGCACCGAGGCGACGCGTACCAACACGTACGAGAGCACCGATACCATGAACGGCCTCATCAGCTACCTCGCCATCTACATTGGCTTTGTGCTCGTGGTGGCTTGTGCGGCGATTCTCACCATCCAGCAGCTCTCGGGCGTGGCGGACGCTGGGGCAAACTACCGAATCTTGGCAGAGCTCGGCACCTCTACGAAGGAGATTTCCCATTCCGTGCTGGCGCAGCAGACGGTCTTCTTCCTGTTCCCGCTGCTTATGGGTGTCGCTCATTCTATCGTGGCGCTCAGTGTGATCATCAAGCTCGTGGCGCTCTTTGGCGGACTCACCATCGAGGGCACGGTGGGCATCACGGGCCTGATCTTTGTGGTCGGTTACGGCGGGTACTTCTGCGTGACCTATCTCATGAGCAAGGGCATGGTGCGCGACTTTGTGAGGGTGCGCGCATCTGAGTAGGGTGTTGCAAGATAACGGGCCGTGCCCTGTTCCCGGGCGCGTTTGCGGGGCACGGCCGCTTCTGTCTGCGGAAAAAAGAAGCTTAGAACCGTTCGTATGGGATGGTTTGGCAGCCGTTTTGCGGGGTCTTGGTCAATGAAACGCTTCAAATAATTTTTTGGGCGGGCGAGCGCTGGGCCGTGTTTTGGCCGTCTAGATAAAACCCCAGCTAGAAGAGGTGGCAGCGGAAAGGAGTCGAGACTGAAAGGTCGTCAGGTACGGCGAGAAAGCTGATTTTCAAGCCAAACCCCTCTGTTTAGGCCCCTGAATCATTATTCTAAGCGCTTCAATGACCAGGCTGGCGCGAGGCAACGACGAATTGGTTGTTCCTGAGGCGCTGAAAAGTCATATACGAGGAATGGACGAGCTCTGAAAGGTGGGATTGCTATGAATCGATACGTTGCGCGCGGTTTGAAGGTGCTGGCAATCGCTGCCGCGCTTGTGCTGGCAGCGGTTGCAGCCGGGTGGGGCTACGAGAAAGTATTCATTTCTTCCGATGCGTGGTATGCGCAGGTGGACAACGAGAAGCTGACCACAGCGGACGAAAACAACAATGGCTTTGACTATCACTACGATTTGCCGGCGGTGAGCGCTGAGGGAGCTACGGAGACCCTTGGGTTTGACACGAGCCGCGAGCTTCGCGAAGGTGCCTACCTGCGTTTGGAAACGCTTGCACTCCGTGGCGTCTCCTCGTGGGAGGAGGTCGCATGGGACGAGATTCCCGCGGCCGCCCAAGAGAAACTTGTGCCTCCGGAGGGTCAGGATGCGACCGATGCGATTGCCGAGGAGGCGTCTCATGCTTCCTGAGCTTGATTGGGGGATTGCTGTTGCCGTTGCGACCGATATCTTGATGCCCCTGGCGGGTTGGGCCGCGGCAGCAGGTGTGATGTGGCTCATTTGGAGCGCCTATCGTGTGCATTGAGCGCGACGGATGATATCTAGACAGCAAAAGGGCGCCGCAGGGTAAGCGGCGCCCTTGGCGTCTCTAGGCACATCTATGGTCTAGTTGGTGTAGAGCCGCGCGTCTTTGCAGGTGCGCGTGAACCGCAGATGCCCTGCAACGATTCCGATGATGCCTGCTACGAGGTTGAGGGCGAGGCCTGCGGCAGGCGCGACGGTAAGCGACAGCGCGGGTGCGCCAAAGAGCCCGGTAAAGCTGAGCACCATGCCGCCAATAACGGTTACGTTGATAGGCTTGCTGCGCTTGACGACCTCGTTGGGAGAGGTCCAGGAGAAGTTGGGTTCCCGTGCATCGATGCCAAGGCCGACGTTCACCATAGCGTAGAACAGGCCAAAGGCGGTGACCAGAATCGAGACGGCGTGGAGGAAATCGACCTGGCCGGTCACCAACAGAATGAGCGCAGAGACAAGAAGCGTCACTCCCATAGGCACTGCGTTGGCGGCAAGTTTGGCGCCGAGGATCGTGCGCATAGGAAGTGGTGCGCTCGCACAGATCCACGCCGCCTTGCCCTCCATGGACACCGAGCAAGCGGCGCTTGGGCTTGCGATGGCACAGAACACAAAGACCCACGGCAGTGCGTTGGCGATGCCGCTTGCGGCTTCGCGGTAGGTCGCTGCATCCATTTCGATGCCGTTGAGCGCGCCTGACGCAAGGAAGTCCTCGAGCCCCACCACGCTTAGGGCCACGGCGATGATGAGCATGAGGAGGTAGCCAAATAAGCAATTGAACGCATAGGAAGGTATGCCGAGGAGGGTCTGGAGTTCTTTGCGCATAAGCGCGGCAAACGGTGCGGTATGCTCGCCGCTGCGACGGCGAAGTTCGCTGCCGGAGAGTGCGCGCCTGTGCACGCTGGCAGAAAGTGCTGCATTGATGTTGAGGTAGAAGCGCTGCATGACCTCGAGGGCGAGGGCGGGTACAGCAATCGATGCGGCAACAAATGCAACGAGCGCAACGAGGCTCCCCTTGGTGCAGGCGAGTGCGATCCAGCGGGCGGGCGGCCAAGCAATGCCGATGAGGTCGCTTGCAAGGGCAAGGCCGCTCTCGAGCTGCTGCATGGTTGCCTCATGGCCGCTCATGTTGCTCGAGAACGAAAATCCGTAGACCCCGATGAACAGCGCCGCGAAAGCGACGAGCGAGATGATGATATAGGCGAGGTTCGCATGGCGGAAGCGCGACGCGAGGGCAGCCACGCCAAAGGCCGCGAATATCGCGATGGCCGTGGGAATCGCGGGCGCGAGCAGCAGGCTTATGAGGCAGCTCACCACAGCCATAGGTGTGGAGTTAACCAGTAAGAGGTAGATAGCCCACATTGGGCCGCCGAGCACAAGACCCAAGAAGATGGCGCTTGCGTAGAGCGCGGCAACGCGCGAGGCAACGACGGTCCGGCGCGAAATGGGAAGCGACATCACAAGGTCAAAATCGGTGAGGCCAAAGAGCGTGCCGTTTGCCTTGAGGAACGTGAACACCACGCCGCCAACGGCACCCATAACGACCGCGAAGGCGGGAATGGCGTCGGCGAGTCCAAGGGACATGAGTGAGACGCCGGTAAGCGCGAGGTAGAACACGCCGAGAAGGCAAAGTAGCACATAGCTCCCGATGATCAGGCAGCCGCCGCTGCGTCCTGAGCGCGTGCGCGGGGCGAGGCTGTGGAGCAGCGCTAAGAGCTGGACGCGTATGAGGATGAGAAAGGTGCGCATGCTGCCCTCCTAGCCGAGGTTGCTCTGCGCGGGCGACTCGGGCTTGTCAACATCGGTGAGCTCGAGGAACACGTCCTCAAGAGAATCGTCGCCGCGCACCTCGTCGGTAGTGCCGGAAGTCACCAGTTCGCCCTTACGAATGATGGCGACCTTGTTGCAGAGCTTCTCGACCACCTCGAGAACATGGGAGGAGAAGAAGACTGCCCCACCGGAGGCGGCAAGTTCGTGCAGGATGGTTTTGAGCTCGTGGGAGGCCAGCGGGTCGAGGCCCACGAAGGGCTCGTCAAGCAGAAGCAGCTTGGGGGCGTGAATCAGCGCGCCTATGAGGACGAGCTTCTGGCGCATGCCGTGCGAGTAGCCGCTGATCTGGTTGCCGAGGTCCTGGGCAATCTCCAGACGCTCGGCGAGCTCGGCGATGCGTGCCGTGCGTGCGTCGGCGGGCACCTCAAAAATGTCGGCGATGTAGGTGAGGTACTGGATGCCCGTCATGAAATCGTAGATGTCGGGGTTATCCGGCACGTAGGCGATCTGGCGCTTTGCCGCGACGGGGTCAGCCGATACGTCGACGCCGCAGACGCGGATCGTGCCGGCATCGACGGGCTGGACACCGGCGATGGAGCGAATGAGCGTTGTCTTGCCGGCGCCGTTGTGGCCAATGAAGCCGTAGATGTCGCCGGCCTCGACGGTGAGCGACAGGTCACGTACGGCGAGTTTCTTGCCGTAGCGCTTCTCGTAATGGGCGACCTCGAGAATCGGGGTGCGGTTGGGGATGGACATGGTTCCTCCGAAAGGTATGTGATTGTGGGTTGTGTTTCTTGCGGGAGTAGTGGGAGAGAGCGGAAAGGTGGTCGCTACGATTGGTCATCGTCCGACCCGTGCTCTTCGCCCCGCTTTTTGGGCAGGCGCCCGGCACGCTTGAGCGCATCGCGCAATATCCACTCCACCTGACCGTTGGCGCTGCGCATCTCGTCATCGGCCCAGCGTTGCACCGCCTCCCAGATAGCGGGGTCTATGCGAAGGGGATACTGCTTACGGGCCATACCAACCAACTGCCTACATAGGAATGCGCAAAATAGTTCTCATTGCGAGCCTCTATAAGCTCGCGTCGTCCGCCGGGATGTTCCCTAAGCGCGCATTCCGCAGGCCGAAGGCCGAGGACGCGCGCGTGGGAACTTCCCGGCGGACGCAGGTGCGTTAATAGAGCGAGCCAGCGTTCACGATGGGCTTCGCCTCGGACTCGCCGCAAAGGACGACCATGAGGTTCGAGGCCATCTGCGCCTTGCGCTCCTCGTCGAGGTCGATCTTGCCGTGCTGGCCGAGCTCGTCGACGGCCATCTCGACCATGGTGACGGCACCCTCGACAATCTTCTTGCGGGCGGCGATCACGGCTTCTGCCTGCTGACGGCGAAGCATCGCCTGGGCAATCTCGGGCGCGTAGGCAAGGTGCGTGAGGCGCGCGTCGTCCACGGCCACGCCGGCGGGCGAGAGGCGCTGCGTGAGCTCGTGCTTGAGCGCCGTGGAGACCTCCTCAATATTGGAGCGCAGCGTGATGGAGTCCATGGAGTCGCTCGAGTCCTCGGCGTGGTCGTAGGCGTAGATGCTCGCCACGTGGCGAAGCGCCGTCTCGGCTTGCGTGGCCACGAACTGCTCGTAGTTATCCACGTCGAAGAGGGCCTTGGCGGTGTCGGCCACGTGCCACACCACGACGTTGGCGATCTCGATGGGGTTGCCCATCTTGTCGTTGACCTTCAGGATCTCGCCGTTCAGCGTGCGCGCGCGGACAGAAACCTTGGTGGAGAGGGCCTTGGTCGCCTTGGTGGCCGTCTCAATCTGCTTGCCGAGTGAGAGTCCGGACTTGCTGATGACCTCGGCTGTGGCGTTCTCGGCGGTGCCGTCGGAGCCCATGGAGCGGCTGTAGAAGGGGTTCGCCCAGCGGAAGCCCTCGTCGCGGACGGTGCCCTTGTAGTCGCCGAAGAGGATACAGACGCGCGCCTGGCCCGGCTGCAGCGTGAAGAAGCCGGAGACGAGGATGCACCAAGCGATGAAGAGGACGACGCTTGCGATGACCATGATGACCGGGAGCGTGGCGGACTCGCCGGAATCCTCTGTGGCGACGGCGAGCACGATGCCGCCGACGAACAGGGCGATAACGACCACGGTTCCAACGAGGCTCAGCGCGAGCATGCCCCAGCCGGACGCAGCTTTGATCTTCTTCTCGGTACTCATGAGAGTTCCTTTCTCGATGTCAGCCGCACGATGCGGCTCGCGCGCCGCGGGGAGGTTCTATCCCGATGGCGCTTCCCCTGGTTTGTGGCGGGGGGGGGGTGCTCCCCGAACGAACGCTCCCTTTCCGTTCATTGATTGCATTGTGATATCACATTGGTCTCACGTCAACTACCGTTCGCCGACAAGTGCGTCGGTGAACGGCCTCCGCGCCGCCACGTGGATGACCATCTTGTACGACAGTCCGCTCCCAAACGTGTAGTTAGCTGTAGGTAACTTGTGAACCTCTAATAATCGGCAGACGGAGGCCCGAGGCATGGGGTCCCTATGATATGCTAGCGCCCTAGATTAAACTCCCGATGAGCTGCGGAAACTGTGTTCGGGAACGCACATTAGCTTTGGTCTGGGCCAAAGGCGATTGCCCGGTACGGTACCCAAGCGCGTCGGGACGACCCGTTTGCACCGGAGGCCCCGGTCAAACAATAAGGAGCGTGGTTTCATGCAGCAGGCCTGGGAGGGCTTCAAGCCCGGTACCTGGATGGGCGAGGTCGACGTGCGCGACTTCATCCAGCGCAACTACACCCCCTATGAAGGCGACGAGTCGTTCCTCGCGGGACCCACTCAGCGCACCACCGACCTGTGGCGTGACGTCATGGCGCTGCTCACCAAGGAGCGCGAGCAGGGTGGCGTGCTCGACATGGACACCAAGACGGTCACGGGCATCGTGGCGCATCCGGCGGGCTACATCGACCCGGCGCACCCCGAGCGCGAGACCATCGTGGGCCTTCAGACCGATAAGCCGCTCAAGCGCGCCTTGCACGTCAACGGCGGTATCCGCATCTCGGTCCAGGCGGCGGCCCAGCACGGCTACCAGATCGACCCCGACGTGATCGAGACCTACACCTACCGTCGCAAGACCCATAACGCCGGTGTTTTTGATGTCTATACGCCCGAGATGCGCGCCTGCCGCTCGTCGCACGTCATCACGGGCCTGCCCGACGGTTACGGCCGCGGCCGCATCATCGGCGACTACCGCCGCGTGGCCCTCTACGGCGTTGACTTCCTCATCAAGGACAAGGAGGCCCAGAAGGCCTCCACGCCTGTGGTCATGACCGAGGCAAACATCCGCGACCGCGAGGAGCTTACCGAGCAGATTCGTGCGCTCCAGCAGCTCAAGATGATGGCCGACTTCTATGGTTTTGACATCTCGGGCCCGGCGACCAACGTTCAGGAGGCCATCCAGTGGACGTACTTTGCCTATCTCGCTTCCGTTAAGGACCAGAACGGCGCTGCCATGTCCATGGGCCGCACCTCGACCTTTATCGACATCTACGCCGAGCGCGACCTCGCCCGCGGTACGTTCACCGAGGAGCAGATCCAGGAGTTCGTCGACCACTTCATCATGAAGCTCCGCATGGTCAAGTTCGCCCGCACGCCCGAGTACCAGAACCTGTTCTCCGGCGACCCGCAGTGGGTGACCGAGTCCATCGGTGGCATGGGCGTCGACGGCCGCACGCTCGTCACCAAGACCGCCTTCCGCTACCTCCACACGCTCGAGAACATGGGCACCTCGCCCGAGCCCAACCTGACGGTGCTCTGGTCGGTGAACCTGCCCCAGAAGTTCAAGGAGTTCTGCGCCAAGGCCTCCATCGCGAGCTCGTCGATTCAGTACGAGAACGACGACGTCATGCGCGTCTACCACGGTGACGACTACGCCATCGCCTGCTGTGTCTCCTCCATGCGCATCGGTAAAGAGATGCAGTTCTTTGGCGCCCGCGCGAACCTTGCCAAGTGCCTGCTCTACGCCCTCAATGGCGGTGTGGACGAGATCTCCAAGAAGCAGATTGGCCCGGCCTACCGTCCGGTGGTGGGCGACACCTTGGACTACGACGATGTCATGGCCAAGTTCCGCGACATGATGCGCTGGCTCGCCGGCGTGTACGTGAACGCGCTCAACATCATCCACTACATGCACGACAAGTACTGCTACGAGGCCATCCAGATGGCGCTGCACGACAAGCACGTCAAGCGCTGGTTTGCCACAGGCATTGCCGGCCTCTCCGTTGTGGCCGACTCGCTCTCTGCCATCAAGTACGCCAAGGTGCACCCCATCCGCGACGAGCAGGGCGTGATCGTGGACTTTGAGATTGAGGGCGAGTTCCCCAAGTACGGCAACGACGATGACCGCGTGGACCAGATTGCGCACGACGTGGTGCACGAGTTCATGGAGTTCATCCGCATGAACGACACCTACCGCGACTCCATCCCCACCACGTCGGTGCTTACCATCACCTCCAACGTGGTGTATGGCAAGAACACCGGCGCCACGCCGGACGGCCGTAAGAAGGGCGTGCCGTTCGCCCCGGGCGCGAACCCTATGCACCAGCGTGACACGCACGGCGCCATCGCGAGCCTGTCCTCGGTATCGAAGCTGCCCTTCCGCGACGCTCAGGACGGCATCTCCAACACGTTCTCGATCATCCCGGGCGCGCTTGGCAAGGAGGACGAGGTCTTCTTTGGCGACATCGACCTGGACAGCCTGGACTTCTCCACGGCCGAGTTCTTGGTTGAGAGCCCGGATTGCGCCGAGTGCTAATGCATATTTGGGGACGGGGTCGTTTCGTGCAGGGCGGCGGCCCCGGCCCGTGTTAGAAATGTTATGATTGCGCTATCAAATAGCGCTGCTCGCGAAAGGAGCTTCCATGCAGGTCAAAGACGTGCCTCAGGCTCAGGCCGATAATCTGGTCCAGATGCTCGACGCCTACACCGAGAAGGGCGGCCACCATCTGAACGTCAACGTGTTCAACCGTGACACGCTGCTCGACGCGCAGGCTCACCCCGAGAAGTACCCGCAGCTCACCATCCGCGTGAGCGGCTACGCGGTGAACTTCCACAACCTCACCAAGGAGCAGCAGGACGAGGTCATCAGCCGTACGTTCCACAACGCGATGTAACGTCGCGTAACGCGCCGTAGAACCATCCTCACATAGGGCAGCCTCCGCCTGCGCGGGCGGGGGGATACCGGCCATGGCTTTAGAGCTGTGGCCGGTTTTTTTGTTAGGAAGTGATGCATAAACAAGTACGGAAACAGTACATAAATGAGATATCATTAAGGAGCTTGGAATGGAGTTTGAATGGGACCCAGTAAAGAGTGCGGCTAATTACAAGAAGCATGGAGTGAGTTTCACGGAGGCGCTTGAGCTATTCGGCGATCCCGAACGAATCGAGGTGGTGCTTTCATATCAAGAGGAGCGGCGCTTTGCGGTGGTGGGAATGGTGCGCGGGAAACATTGGACTGCCATCATTACCTATCGTGAGGGGCGAACAAGAATCATCTCAGTGAGGCGTTCACATCCCAAGGAAGAGAGGGCATACGATGAAAACCTTTAACAGCTCACAAGAGATGGAGCGCGTCTTTGATGAGGGTGAGGAGAGTATCCTTGATTATGCCGATATGTCTACGCTAAAGAAGCCCGGAAAAGCGGCGACGAGGCGTGTGGCCCTCGATATGAACGCCTCGGCAATCGCGCGACTGGATTCTTTTGCAGAGCGTTATGGTGTGTCGCGGCAGGCGCTGATCAAGGTGTGGTTGATGGAGCGCATGGATGAAGAAGATGCGCGAGCGGCTCATTTGAGCGCTCCGTCAGTAGTATAGTTTGTCTTGCAGAACCTATTGCCGGCCATGGTTTCACAGCTGCGGCCGGTTTTTGAAAATAGATGCAACTCAATGAAAACAATTCGACAGTTTTTCATTTGTCCCTCCACAGGGCAGCGAATGCCTTAGGATTGTCGCCTTGTGTGGAAAAGATGCGCACCGGCGGCTTTGGCGGTCGCTGGCGTAGTTGATGGGGGAGCAGATGGCCCAAAGTGTTGAGCGCGCGGGTTCGCGTGAGGGAATGAGCGCGACGCAGTGGTTGCCGCTCGTAGGCATGACGTTTCTGGCGTTTGTCTTCAATACGTCCGAGTTCATGCCGGTGGGGTTGCTCACCAACATCGCGGAGTCCTTCTCGCTTTCCGAGGCGGCGGCCGGCATCATGATTTCGGTCTACGCATGGGGCGTTATGCTGTTGTCGCTTCCGCTCATGGTTGCGGCCTCGCGTTTCTCGTTCAAACCGCTGCTGCTCGGTGTGGTGGCGCTTTTTGTCGCGGGGCAGGCGTGCTCGGCCATCGCACCCACCTTCGAGCTGCTAACGATAGCTCGCCTCTTGGTGGCTGCCGCACATGCCGTCTTCTGGGCGATTGCACCGGTTATGGCTACGCGCATCGCTGGGACCCGCCATGCGGCGCTCGCCCTCAGCATGATTGCTACGGGTACCTCTATCGCCTCGGTGGCGGGTATGCCGCTCGGTCGCGCCATCGGGTTGGCGCTGGGCTGGCGCATGACCTTTGGCTGCGTGGGCGTTATCGCCGCCGTGCTTTTGGTCTATCAGGCTATGGTGTTCCCGCAGTTGCCGGCAGGTGAGCCGTTTAGCCTGCGCCGACTGCCCGAGCTTCTGGGCAACCGCGTGCTCGTGGCGCTCTACGTGGTGACGATGTGCCTTGCCACCGGCTACTACGCGGGCTACGGCTACATAGAGCCCTTCCTCGGCCAGATCGGCGGGTTCGATGCGGCGACCACCACGTTGCTCCTTACGGTGTTTGGTGCAGCGGGGTTTGTGGCGAGCTTCCTCTTCGCCCGGTTCTTCGACGGGCACCGCTATCACTTTGTGGGGACCATGATCGTGGGCTTTACGGCGATGCTCTTCTCGCTGCAGGCAGCAGCCGCATCGCTTGCAACCACGCTGGCGGTCTGCCTTTTGTGGGGCATCTGCGGTACGGCGTTTAACATCGCGCTGCAGGCGATGCTGATGGACGCCGCGCCCGAGGACGACGCAACGGTGGCGATGGCCATCTACTCGGGACTTTTCAACTTTGGTATCGGCACGGGCACGGCCATCGGCGGCGTGGTGGTGTCTAGCATCACGCTCTCGGCCATTGGCTATGCGGGCGGCGCGATTGCGCTGGCAGGCGTGGTGCTCGCGATTGGCTGGCTCTTTCGCTTGGACCGCGCAGCCCGTGCTGCTCGTGCGGGGCGTGAGTAGCCGATCGTGCAACTCTGCGTATTTTGGCGCTTGGATTTCTAAAAACCCGCGAAGTAAGTGGCCTTCTAAGGAGACGGCATCCTAAGCCGTGAGAATCCCTGCAAAATCCCAGATAACAACAGCGTGCGTCATGCGGCGCTGAGGGGATTTTGAAGTGGCCCACTTACTTCGCGGGTTTTTTGTCTACATCTACACCGCCTTTGAGCGGTTTGGCGTCTCTTCCGTACGGCGCGGCGATGCGGGCTGGCGCTACCAGCCGCTTTCGATTTCGCGAATGCGCCGGTAAAGCCATTCGTTGGTGGGCACGAGGATGCCGTGTTTGGCGGCGAGGCGGCAGATAGTGCCCGAGAACTCCTCGACCTCGGTACGGCGGCGCGCGATGCGGTCCTGCGCCATCGAGGGCATCCCGGTGGGATCGAGCGAAGCAATAAGGGTCGCCATCTCGGTGAGGTCGGCCTCGTTCATCGCGACGCCTTCCGCCTGTCCGACGGCGAGCGCCTCACGCATGGCGGCGATAAAGCAGCGGTTCTGCTCGCTATCAGGCTCGCTTGCGCTGCCGTAGGTGCCGCCATAGGCCATGCAGGTCTGATTGATGCCAACGTTTAGCATAAGCTTCACCCACATGCGGCGGCGCGGGTCCGCCTCCACCACATGCGAGACGCCGGCACGCGTGTAGAGGTCGTCGAGCGCCTCGACCACGCCCGCTGCAGTGCCCGGCGCGGCACCAAAGCGAATCTCGCCCGCGTGCGAGAACGTGAGCGCGCCGTCGAGGTAGACGGCATCCATGCCCTGGCAGATGCCGAGCACGGTATGCTCCCAGCCGTAACGCTCGGCAATGCGCTCCTCACTCGTAATGCCGTTGAGCAGCGACTCGATGACCGTGTGCGGCCCCACCAGCGGCGCCATGCTCTCGATTGCTGCATCGAGACCACTCGCTTTAACTGCAAGAATTACCAAGTCAACTGACTCAGCCTCGCTCATGGGAATCGTGCGCACGGCAAGCGGCGCGCCGTTCACCGTCACCTGCTCGCCGGCGTGGCGGTAGAAGCGCTTGTCGTCCATGGCAAAGACCACGGCGTCTGTCCCCAGATGCTCTGCCATGATGCTGCCGTACATGAGGCCCACGGCCCCGCGTCCCACGATGGCCACGCGTTCGATCTGCATGCGAATCTCCCTTGCTCCGATGGTTTGCGCCCCGACGCGCCCCCGCGCCCCGATGCGTCAGCGCCCTCGCGTCCCGACGCCCCGCCGCCCCGACGACTGGAAGGGGCGGGGACGTTTGGGCTGCCTTAGGAGGTGCGACGCAGTGTCGTCCGCCACGTGCGTCGCCCGCGCTGGCCGGGGTGCCGCGCAGCGGCACAGCCTCGCTCCACCTTACGCCTCGACGGGGCAAATGGCAAAGCATCGGGCGGGATAGCCCACGCCGTCGAGCAGTTTGGGGAATGCGCACACGATGAGCGCCCCGGTTTCGGGGACCATGTCCAGATGGTTCATGACCTCGATCTGAAAGCGGTCCTGCGCCAGGATGTACCGCTCGGCAGGGTAGGGATAAAAGCCCGCGCGCGTGGTGACGCAGGCGGGGTCGGTGTCAGCCGGTTCGTGCCCGATGGCGCCGATGCCGCGCTGCTCGACAAGCCACGTGACCGCGTCGAGGTCCCAGCCGGGATAGTGCGGTTTTCCGGCGGAATCCTTGTTCTCGAGGTCGGTCTTGCGCGACCAGTCCGAGCGAAACGCCACAAAGGCGCCGGCCGGAATGCGCCCGTGCGCGGCTTCCCATGCGATGAGGTCGTCCACGGTGAGGACGAAGTCGGGATCGGCGGCGCATTCTCGGTGCCGATCGATAACGCAAAGGGGCATGACGAGGTCAATGGGCTCGATGGCGTCAAGCGCCCGACCGTTGGCCCAGAAGTGGCGCGGCGCGTCCACGTGCGTGCCGTACTGGGAGGCCACGGTGTAGTCGTAGCAGCGCATGGGCGCCAGCATGTCGTCGGGCGTGCCGGGCAGATAGTCAAACAGAAGCCGGCGCGCGAGGGGCTTGAACCCAAACCAGTGCGGGGTCGTGGCGGAGAGCGTGTGGGTAAGGTCGACCCAGCGGTAGCGCGGGCTCTTGAGCTGGGCGACGAGGGGCCAGAGGCTGGGCGCGGCGCTCGCGGGCGCGCCGGGGTTCAGCGGGGTCTCGGTGCGGGTGGCCGGTGTTGTGGTGCGCGGGCGCGATGCGGGCGCTGCGGCGCGCGATGCGGCGCGTGTGCGGGCGGTGGTGACGGTGCTCATGGGCGGTCCTTTCTCGGGAGGGTATGATGGCCTCATCGTAGGAAGGGTTTGTGTCGGGTTCTTTTCGGCTGCGTTGCGCCTTGAATGGAAACCGGTCGGCAAATCGTCGGATACGGGACGGCAACCTGCCGGATACAATGGGAGCACGACGGCGCCGGTCCAGCGGTGTCGGCCCCTGCGGCGCCACCACGGCGCCGTCGCGCCAGCGCCGCCCGCGCAGAAGGGAGGCCGTATGGCTCAAATCGAACTCACACCGCAAGGCGACGCGTGCGAGACGCGGTATGCCCGCGGCCGCATCCATTCGGTGGAGACTATGGGTACGGTCGACGGGCCGGGCATTCGCTTCGTGGTCTTCATGCAGGGCTGCCCCCTGCGCTGCCTGTACTGCCACAACCCCGACACGTGGGACGCGGGGGCTGCGGCGGGTACCGAGGTCACGGTCGAGCAGCTGGTGGAGGAGTTCGAGAGCAATCGCCAGTTCTACAAGAACGGCGGCATCACCGTCTCGGGCGGCGAGCCGCTTTTGCAGCCGGAGTTTCTGGCGGATTTGTTTGCCGCGATGCACGCCCGATCCGAGGGGCGCGTGCACACCTGCCTCGATAGCTGCGGGTACGCTTTCGACCCGGCGCACCCCGAGCGCACGGCGCGCGTGCTCGATGCCTGTGACCTGGTGTTACTCGACATCAAGCACGCCGACCCTGCGGGACACCGCGCGCTCACCGGGCGCGACCCGGCGCGTATCTTGGCGTTTGGCGACGAGCTCGCTCGCCGCAAGATTCCGGTGGTCATCCGCCACGTGGTCGTTCCCGGTTATACCGACACGCCTGAGGAATGTGAGGCCTTGGGGCGCCTAATCGCACCGTGGCAAAACGTTGTGGGTCTCGAGATGCTGCCCTACCATACGCTTGGCGTAGTGAAGTACGAGAAGCTGGGACTTACCTATCCGCTTGACGGCGTGCCCGAGATGGACAAGGCACGCATCCCTGAGCTGCGCGCAGCAGTGATGCGCGGCATGCGCGCGGCGCGCCAGGGATGACAGACTATCTTGACCCTCGAGCTGGAACTTCCGTGGGGCCGCGGCACCGCGCGCACGGTTTTGGTATTGTCAGGGGCAGAAAACCAACCGATAGGAGAGCCATGACGCCAACCATCGCCATCATCGGCGCGCTCGAAAAAGAGGTGCGCCAGATTTATACCGAGGTCGACAACGGTACGGTCACCGAGGAGGCCGGCCTCAAGATCGTGGGCGGCGCCTACCACGGTTTCAACCTCGTTGCCACAACGGCGGGCATGGGCACCGTAAATGTGGCCGCGGCCACACAGCACCTCATCAGCGTTTACGGCGCCAACGCCGTGATCTTCTCCGGAATCGCCGGCGGACTTAACCCGGCGCTCCACATCGGCGACATCGTGGTGGGCGAGCGCCTGCGCTACCTCGACACCGATACGGCGCTCATTGCCGAGTCCGCGCCCGGGCTTGAGGAATTCGCCTCGACCGACTACCTCGTCGACGTTGCGGAGGAGACTCTCAGAGCGTGGGGTTTTGTCTCGGCGGACCTTACGGGCGAGGCTCTTGACGCCGCGGTGGAGGTGGCGGGCGACTCTCCCTTTGCGCGCTTCCGCCGCGAGGGTGAGGCGGCCGACCCGCGCCGCTACCTGCGGGGCACCATCGCTACCGGCGACCGCTTCTGCACGGGTGCGGAGATGCGCGCTGAGGTCATCGCGGCGACGCAGGCGGACTGTGTGGAGATGGAGGGGGCCGCGGTGGCACACGTCACCGCCAAGAACGGGGTCGACTGCCTCGTGCTCCGCGCCATCAGCGACAACTGCGACGAGGCGTATGACGCTCTTTGCGACCGCGAGTTTGACCTCGACGAGTACGCCCGCACCGCGAGCTCGCTTACCTTGGCCATCGTCCGCCGCGTTGCGGCAAAGCTCGGTCTTTCGCGCGAAGGCTGAGTGGCAAGAGCGCGCGAAGCAACCCCGTCCCCCGATACGCTTCGAATCCGTCCCCAGATAGGGAGAACCATGGCAGATTCCATCAACTATCAGCTTGCGCACTTTGTAGCGAGCTACGGCGCCGTCTCGCAGATTCCCGAGTCCACCGCCCCCGAGGTCAGCTTCGTAGGGCGCTCGAACGTGGGCAAGTCCTCGATCATGAACAAGCTTTTTGGTCGCAAGGGGCTGGTCAAGGTCTCGAGCACGCCGGGCAAGACCGCCAACATCAACTTCTTTGAGGCGGATGGCGTGCACTTTATCGACCTGCCGGGCTACGGTTTCGCGCGCCGTTCCAAGGCGGAGCGCGAGCGCTGGGCGCGCCTCATCGGCGACTTCTTTGAGAGCGAGCGCAGCTTCAACCTGGTGGTCTCGCTTGTGGATATCCGCCACGACCCGAGCGCGCTCGACCACCAGATGATTGAGTATCTGCAGGAGAACGAGTTCAGCTTCATCGTGTGCCTCACCAAGGCAGATAAGCTCAGCCGCCCCAAGCGCGTGCAGCAGGCGGCCGCCATCCGCAAGCAGCTTAACGTCCCGGCGGAGGACATCATCGTCACGTCGGCGGAGGACGGCACGGGCATCGCCGAACTCAAACGAGTGATTGCCGAGCGCTGCCTGTAGGCAGGTTGCAGGAACAGCAATACGGAAAACTCAAGTCGATTGTGGGCATGAAACCCCGTCCGCGGCGAGTAGCTGGAAAGATGGCGGGCTGTTTCTCTGCTCTTTTGTCGTCACCTTCCTGTTGGCTATTGTCCCTACTGGTTATTTCATGCCCATAACCGGCTTGAGCTTGTTCCGTATGGCGATTCCGCACCGATTTTGATTGAATTTGACGCCGTCCGAGTAGGCTTAGCCCCGGTGTCCTCCGCGGTTTGCCTCGCGACCCTGCCCTGCGCGGTTGCGGCCGGCGGTGTTGGCCCCGCGTTTGCCGCCCTGCGCATGCTTGCTTGCGCGTGAACTCCGCGAGCCCTCCGCGGGGCTGGCCCCGTGCGCACCGAGTGCGCTGTCGTGCCTGTCACCGCTCGGTTGGCGTCCGTTGCCTGCTGCGGGCCGCTTGCTGCCGGCGTGCTTTCCCGTCTTCTGCCCATGCGGCCGTACGGGGCGGATGAGGCACTTGGGCCCGTAGCCAATAAGGTCGCTCCGCCCCGCGCGTTCGAGCGCCTCACGCACGAGGTCGTAGTTCTCGGGCTTGCGGTACTGAATGAGCGCGCGCTGCAGCGCCTTCTCGTGAGCGGAGTGCGGCACGTAGACGGGCTTCATGGTGCGCGGGTCCACCCCGGTGTAGTACATGCAGGTCGACATCGTGGACGGCGTGGGGTAGAAGTCCTGCACCTGCTCGGGCATGTAGCCCATGTCGCGCACATACTCGGCGAGCTCCACGGCCTCCTTCATGGTCGAGCCCGGGTGGCTGCTCATGAGATAGGGGACGAGGTACTGGTCTTTGCCGAGTTCTTGGTTGACGGCGCGGTACTTCTCCACAAAGCGATCGTACACCTTACGGCTTGGCTTGCCCATGACCGAAAGCACCGCGTCAGAGACATGCTCCGGCGCAACTTTGAGTTGGCCGGAGACATGGTGTTCGCAGAGCTCGCGGATGAACGTGTCGTCCGGGTCGGCGAGCGCGTAGTCAAAGCGGATGCCGCTGCGCACAAAGACCTTCTTGACACCGGGGAGTGCCCGCAGTTCGCGCAGGAGCGCGACGTAGTCCGTGTGGTCGACGTTCATGCTGCGGCACACGTGCGGCCAGAGGCAGCGTTTCCGCAGGCAGGCGCCATGTTTGAGCTGGTTTTTGCACGCGGGCTGGCGGAAATTTGCCGTGGGACCGCCGACATCGTTGATGTAGCCCTTGAAGTCGGGCTCGGCGGTGATCTTTCGCGCCTCCGCCAGCAAACTCTCGTGGCTGCGCGCCTGCACGATGCGCCCTTGGTGGAATGTCAGCGCGCAGAACGAGCACTCGCCAAAGCAGCCGCGGTTCGAGATGAGCGACATCTTGACCTCCGCAAGCGCGGGCACACCGCCGGCAGCCTCGTAGTCGGGGTGGTAGGTGCGCGTGTAGGGGAGGTCGTACGCGGCGTCGAACTCCTCTTGGGTGAGGGGTTTCGCGGGCGGGTTTTGCACCACGTAGACATCGTGCGGATAGCTCTCCACCAAGCGCCCGCCCCGGATGGGGTCCATGTTGTCGTACTGCACGGCAAAGCTCCGCGCGTAGGCGAGCTTGTCGGTGGAGACCTCGTCCCAGCTGGGTAGGAGCGTGTAGTCGAAGACTTCGTCGAGCGAGCGCGTGCGATAGACCGTGCCGTCGATGTAGGTGATCTGCTCTACGGGAAGGCCTGCCGCGAGCGCGTCGGCAATCTCCACGATGGAGTGCTCGCCCATGCCGTAGCTGATGAGGTCCGCGCCGGAGTCGAGCAAGATGGAGCGCTTGAGCTTGTCCGACCAGTAGTCGTAGTGCGCGAGACGGCGAAGCGACGCCTCGATGCCGCCGAGCACGATAGGGGTCTTCTTGTAGGTGCGGCGGATGAGGTTTCCGTAGACGGCGGCTGCGTGGTCGGGCCGCGCGCCTGCTGCGCCGCCGGGGGTGTAGGCATCCGTGTGGCGGCGGAGCTTGGCAACGGTGTAATGGTTCACCATCGAGTCCATGTTGCCGGCCGAGACGAGGAAGGCGAGGCGCGGCTCGCCGAGCACGGTCACGCTCGCAGGGTCGCGCCAGTCGGGCTGAGCGATCACGCCCACATGGTAGCCGTGCGCCTCGAGGAGCCGCACGATAATCGCGGCGCCAAAGCTCGGGTGGTCTACATAGGCATCGCCGCACACGTAGACGAAGTCGCACGCATCCCAGCTGCGCGCATCCATGTCGGCGCGCGTGGTGGGCGGGAAGTCCGCCCGGGTGAAGCCGAGCGCCGTCGGACCGGTAGGGTCGAGCGTAGGCGCTTTCGTGCGCGCGGAGGGCTCCGGGCGCACTTGCTTGCGCGCGGCGGCCCGTGCGCTGCCGGCGTGCGGCGAGGTGTGTTTTGGGGAACGTGCGCGGTGTGATGATGCCATGGCTCTCCTGCTTCGGATCGGATGCATCCATCCTAGCAGAGGTCCGCCGGGGCCGCTGCGCTGCGGGGGAGCGGCCACCGCAGAAGAAACGCGTCGATGGGTGGGCAAACCGGCGCTAGGCGATGGCGCGGCGCGCCCGGCCCACGGCGAGGCCGGCTGCGGCGATGGCGAGCGCGAACAGCACCACGATGCCCGCGTGACCGAGTACCGATGTCACAAGCTCGCCGGTTACGCTGGTAGCCCGCACGAGCATTTCCATGGCGCTCACCGCCCACAGCCCCGGCGCGAAGCGCGCGACGGCAAGAACCTCGGCGCTCATGTTGGCAAGCGGCACCCACGTGCCCGCCAAGAACGAGATGATTATGGCCGAGATATTGGCGATGGCGTGCACAAGTTCGCGCCGCACGCCCAGCTGCCAGATGAGGAACCCAAACGCCATACCCACGAGCATGAGCGCAAAGAGGATGACGAGCATGAGTGCGGTGAGGGCGACGGGTACGCAGGCAAGTTCGTCTGCGTAGAGCGCAATTCCCACAACGGCGTTGATGGACCACACGGCAATGCCGCAGAGCGCGATGGCGCCCGCAATCTGCGTGTCGAAGGCGGCGCTCGGCACCGGCGTGGCGCCGATGCGTTGGCGCACCTCGGGTGTGCGCAGGTCGGCGAGGCCGATACCCACGATCGCCGCGACGCCGCCAAAGAGGGCATAGAGGGCAAACTGGCAGTACACCAGATAGGTAACAGGCAGGCCCGGTGTCTCGGTGTCGATAATCTCGACGGCCACGCCGGTATCCTGCGATGCATCGACGAGTTTCACCAGATCTTCGGCATGTGCGGCAGGGCTTGCTGCGGCTATGGCGTAGAGCTCCTGCGCGTAGCCGCGCACACGCTCATCCATAAGCGAGCCGTTTGCGCTCGTGTAGCTCACTACGCATTCAAGGTCGGGCGCGTCGAGGCCGGCGCGTGCGGCGGCAACAAGTTCTTCGCCGTAGCCCGCGGGAATGACGAGCACGTAGTCCGCGTAGTTTTTGGCAGCGGCTTCCTGCAGGGCACGCGTGCTGTCCTCGATCTCGACCAGCTCGCTCACGGCGGCAATGTGACTCGCAAGCGCGCGGGAGACGGCGCTCTCGTCCCGGTCGATGATGGCCACGCCGGGCCGCACGGCCTCATAGGTTGTGCTCACCGGGCCGAGGCTGCCAGCGGCGAAGCTGCCCACGACCGAGAACAGCAGCACGTAGACGGCAAAGAGCACGCGATGCTCGGCAACAAGGCGGACGGCAATCTTAAGCACAGACATAGCGCTGCCTCCTCATGAAGATGAGCGCGCCCGCACCAAGGAGCGCGGCGATGGCGAGCAGCGCACCACAGGCAGACGCAAACGGAGCAAGAGAGTCGTAAAACGTAAGCGAAAGCATGGCCTCGGTTGCCTGCACAGCCGGGTTGAGCAGCTGAGCGAGCGGCATGTGCTGCGAGAGCCAGTTGGCGACCTCGAGTGCAGGCGTGCCAAAAAGGCCGGCAGGAAGCGACAGCGCAAGCGTGGCGATGGTGATGAGCGCGTCTTTGACACCCGCTTGCGTGCCGGGGAGCGCGCCCACAAAGGCGCCGAGTGCGCATGAGACAAGGGCGCACGCGCCGCACGCCACGGGCGTGAGCCAGACCCTGCCGCCGAACGATATCCCTGCGACAACGTAGAAGTAGGCGACGGCGAGCATCATGCTTGTCATAACGATGAGCCAGCTCGCCACAAGCGCCGCCGCAAGCTGCCGCGCGGGCGAGAGCGCTCCGACCTGCCGGCGCGAGCCCTCGGGCGTGGCGGCGATGCGCGTCCGGTCGATGAGTGTCTGGGCGATGGTGGAGCACATGATGCACGAGTAACCGAGCAGCGCATAGTAGAAGCGGCTGAGCTCACTCGGTGGTTCGCGCAGTACGCTGAGCTCGGCGGTTGCGGCCTGCTCGCCTGAGAGGTTCTCGGCAAGTGCGGCGCGGGCTTCGGCGTTTGCGCGTGCGGCCGGATCGTGTTTGGCAAGAGCGCCAGCGAGCTCCTCGCCCTGCAGATAGCGGTCGAGGATGGTTTGGACGATGGCTTGGTCGGTGGAACCCGCGTCCGAGGGGGCGACGAGCAGGTGCTCCGTGCCATTCGCGTCGATAACAAGCGCCGTGTCCACCGCGCCCGCACGCACCCCTGCCTCGGCTGCGGCGCGGTCCGCATAGCCTGTGAGGGCAAGCAGCGGCACCTCGTCTTCTGCGTCACTTGGGTACGCAAGCTCTTCGAGCAGCGTACGTAGGCCCGTCGCATCCTGCCAGCCGGTGTCCTCCACCACACCGAGCTTGATGGTGTGGGTGCTTTGGTTGGATTGCATGCCAGCGAACATGGTCATGAAGATGGTCGCCATGATGAGGGGAAACGCAAAGCACCAAATGACGACGCCGGTGCTGCGCAGCGTCATGCGGATGTTGTAGTAGATCTGGGTGAGCATGGTTTTCACCGCCCGGCTGGGCGTTCGTCTCCGGCACCGTGGTCGCGGAGCTCATTGCCGGTAATCTCGAGGAATACGTCGTTTAAGGTGGGTGGCTCGGAGTACACACGCACGGGTGCCACGCCAAAGCTCGCGAGCACCTCGAGCACCGCGGCCAGATGGCTCTCGCCTTGCGCGCAGGCAACGTGTAGCTCGCGGCCGCGGTAGCTTGCCGATACGGTGGCGGGCAGGTAGCGCACGGCGTCGAGCGCGGCCTCGGGTAGGTCGGTGACCTCGACCACGATCTTCTCGCCGATACCGATCATGCCCTTGAGCTCGCCCACCGTGCCCTCGGCCACGGCGCGGCCCCGGTCCATGATCATGATGCGCCCGCAGATTTGCTCGACCTCCTCCATATAGTGGCTCGTGTAGACCACAGTCGCACCGGCATCCACGAGCGCTAGGATGCCCGAGAGGATTGCGTTTCTGCTCTGCGGGTCCACGGCGACGGTGGGCTCGTCAAAGAAGATGAGCTCCGGTTCGTGAGCGATGCCGCAGGCGATATTGAGGCGGCGCAAGAGGCCTCCGGAAAGCTTCTGTGGGCGGAACCGGCGGAAATCGCCGAGGCCCACAAAGGCGATGGCGCGGTCTACGAGCGTGCGGCGGCGCGTGCGGTCCGCCACGTAGAGCGAGCAGAAAGCGTCGATGTTTTCCTCAACGGTAAGCTCGTTGAAGACGGCCACTTGTTGCGGCACGATGCCGATCCGCCGCTTGAGGTCGTAGCGTGCAGGTCCCATGGGCTCGCCGAAGAGCTCAATCGTGCCCTTGTCGTAGGTCAAAAGCGAGAGCATGCAGTTGATGGCAGTGGTCTTGCCGCAGCCGTTGGGGCCGAGCAGGCCAAAGACCTCGCCGCGCTCGACGGTAAGGTCGAAGTGGTCGAGGGCGACGAGGTCGCCGTAGCGCTTGACGAGCTGCCGTACGGAGACGATGGCCATGGGTGTCCTCCTGTTCATGCATGTGGGGAACGCTGGCAAGTTAGTTGCAGTATCGCGTGTCTGCGCCGGGGCGAGAAGTGACGTTTGTCATGGTTTTCGGGTACCGGCGCGTACGCTAGACTGACGCTATGGAGAGGTTGTACGACAAGATCATGCTGCTGGGCGCGATGCTCGTTGTGGGCATGGCGTTCGCGTCGCGCGCCAGTACCGTTGTGTGCCTGCTGGCGGGTGTGACGGCGACGCTGCTGGTCGAGGCGTGTCGCATGCCGGCGTATTGGGTGCACACTGGTCGCGATGCCGCGCGTCCGGCAGTGAACGATGACGCATCCTCACGCCGGGAGCGGCGCGGGCACACGGTCATGATGAGTCGATTGCTACGCTGCTTGCGCAACGCGGTCACATGGTTGCCAACGCTTCTTCCGCTGAGCGTCTGCGCATTGGCATTTGCGGTGCCCGAGGCGTTGTTTGCCTTGCCGTTTGCAACGTATGATCTCGCGCGCAGTTCGCAACGTGCGTGGCTGGTGGTACCGGCGCTCGCATTGCTGGCCGCGTGGCGCACGGCGGACCTGCCGGTCGCAGCGAAGCTTTTGGTGGCGGGCTGCGCGATTGTCGCCTATGTGCTCTCCCGCCGTACGGAGCGGACTGCTGTCCAGCGGCGCGCTATTCAACAGGAGCGCGACGATTTGGCGGCGCGCTCGCGGCTGCTTGAGGTCCAGAACCGTGAGCTGCGTGATAAGCGCGAGCTTGAGGTGCGGGTTGCTGTGTTGGAGGAGCGCTCGCGCATCGCGCGTGAGATTCACGACAACGTGGGCCACCTGCTCACGCGTGCCCACCTGCAGGCGCAGGCGTATCAGGTGGTGTTTGCCAAGGATGACAAAGCGCGCGCAGCGTTTGCAACGTTGGGGGAGAGCCTTACGGAGGCGCTCGATACGGTGCGCGCGAGCGTGCATGACCTGCACGACGAGCACATCGACCTCGCGACGCAGATTGAGCGTATCGCAGCCGAGAGTGGACTGCCCGTGCTATGCCGGCTGGAGGCAACGGTCGCGCCGCCTGAGGTTGCGGCGTGCCTGCGCGCCGTGGCACGCGAGGCGCTCTCCAACGTCGCCCGTCATGCGAAGGCACGCGAGGTTTCGTTTTCTCTGGTGGAGCATCCCGGTTTCTGGCAGTTGACCATAGAGAACGACGGCGCTTATACGAGTGACGGCGCCCCGGGGCTGGGGCTCGTCTCGCTCGAGGAGCGCGTGCAGGCACTTGGCGGGACGTTTCGCGCCGGTCCCATCGGCGAGGGCGCGCAGCCGAGCAGCTGGCGCGTGTTTGTGAGCATTCCCAAGAAGCGTGAGGCGCAACAGGAGGCATGATGAGGGTTGCGATTATCGATGACGATGCGCTCGTGTGCGAATCGCTCGGCATCATCTTGGGTGCCGAGGCCGATATCGACGTGGTCGGTTCTGGCACCGATGGTGACGCGGCCGTGCGCCTATACGCGGATGCCGCGCCGGATATCATGCTTATGGATATCCAGATGCCCGGGCGAGATGGTCTCTCTGCCGCGCAGGAGATTCTTGAACGCGACCCATCGGCACGCATCGTCTTTCTCACCACCTTTTCTGATGACGAGTACATCGTACGTGCGCTTGCGCTCGGTGCCCGGGGCTATCTCATCAAGCAGGATGTCGCTGCCGTCGCGCCGGCGTTGCGCGCCGTTATGGGCGGACAGAGCGTGCTCGAAGGTGAGGTGCTGGCGCGCGTCTCATGCATGAATACTGCGACGTCGCAGACGGCTGCAGATCCCTTTGCCTGCCTTACCGACCGCGAACGCGAGGTGGCGGAGCTCATCGCCGATGGGCTCGACAACCGAGAAATCGCTCAAACGGCGTACTTGAGCGAGGGGACTGTTCGCAATCACATCAGCGCCATCCTCTCCAAGCTCCACCTCAAGAACCGCACCCAGATCGCCATCGCCTACTGGCGCCGCGCCTGAGCTGGCGAAAGGGCGTGGCCGTATGGGCGAGGCGGCGCAGGCTGCCGGCCCTACAGGTATTCGATCTGGGCGCCTTCGGTGTCGCAGGTGAGGATGTGCGTCGCGCACTCCGGGAACTGTTCGCGCAGGCGCACCTGCAAAAACTTCGCCACGATGGTGTCGTCCGTGACGGCCATAAGCGTCGAGCCCGAGCCAGAGATCCAGAGTGTCTTGGCGCCGCCGGCGAGGCAGGCTTTGCGGATGGCGTCGTAGTCGGGTATGAGTGCGCGGCGGTAGGGCTCCTGCAGACGGTCGTCGTTCGCGGCGGCGATGAGTGCGGTGTCGCCCGTCTCGAGCCCGCGGGTGAGGCCGGCGATGCGGCCCATCTGCCATACGGCCGTGTTGAGCGGCACCTCGGTCGGCACCACCTTGCGCGCGTCTGCGGTGTGGACCTCGTAGGGCGGGATGATGGTGATGAAGCGCAGCCGCGGGGAGACGTCGTAGCGAAGGCACCGTGGCAGCTCGCCTGTGGGCGTAAACGAGCATACGGCCGCGCCCAAGATCGCGGGCGCGACATTGTCGGGGTGGCCCTCGAGCGAAGTGGCGAGCGCCACGAGCTCTTCGCGGGTGACGGTGTGGTTGGTGAGCGCCGCGGCGCCCATGATGCCGGCGACCACAAGCGTCGAGCTCGAGCCCAGGCCGCGCGCGACGGGCACCTCGGTTTCGATGTGAATGGAGACGGGGAAGGGCTTCTCGCCCCACGTCTCAAGGGCGTAGAGGAAGGACTGGTAGACCATGTTATCGGCGTTGCGGAACTCCTCGGGGCAACCGGTAATGGTGAGTTCGCTCGCGCGGTCCATCGTGACGTGCGCATAGAGCGACACCGCCATGCCAAGCGTGTCGTAACCAATGCCGAGGTTTGCGCTCGTTGCCGGAACGGTGATCTTGATCATGGTCTCCTCCTGGTCGATGGGCCCATTCCCTTCGCTGCTCAGACAGTCCTCGCTCACTTCGCTTGCTGCGGAACTCGCGACGAAGGGAATGGGCACATCGCTTCTGGCGAATGTATGCTCATGCGCGGAGCTGTCATGCGTCTTTATCCTAACAGGGGCACGGCGTGCGCGCCCCTGCGCGTGAAACGGAAACAGTCGCGCGGCCATCGCCCGGTCGGCGGGACGCTTGGCTCAAATCGGCCCCGTTGGTGGCTCGACCTGGGGCGTAGCCGCGCGGACTTCGCGAAGACTCCGCGCGGCTAGCCCAGATTCTCGCCGTTCGTGGCGATGACCTTCTTGTACCAGTCAAAGCTCTTCTTCTTGGAGCGCGCGAGCGTGCCGTTACCCTCGTTGTCGCGGTCGACGTAGATGAAGCCGTAGCGCTTCTCCATCTCGCCCGACCCGGCGGAGACCAGGTCGATCGGACCCCATGTGGTGTAGCCGAGCATCTCCACGCCGTCCTGATCGATAGCATCGCGCATGGCCTCGATGTGCTCGCGCAGGTAGGCGATGCGGTAATCGTCGTCGATGGTGCCGTCTGGCTTCACCTCATCATACGCGCCGAGCCCGTTCTCCACCACGAAGAGCGGCTTCTGGTAGCGGTCCCACAAATCGTTGATGGTGATGCGGAAGCCCAGCGGGTCGATGACCCAGCCCCAATCGCTCGTACGCACGTAGGGGTTCTCCACGCCCGCGAAGGCGTTGCCCTCGGCGATGCCGCCGGCGGTTGCGGGGTCGGCGGCGATGCAGCGGGACGAGTAGTAGCTAAACGAGATGAAATCGACCGTGTGTGCGGCGAGGATGCGCTCGTCTTCCTCGGTCATCCCAACGTCGATGCCCTCGCGCTCGAACTGCTTAAGCGCATATCCCGGGTAGCGCCCGCGGCTCTGCACGTCCACGAAGAAGTAGTTCTCCTGGTTCTTGAGCTGCGCGGCGCGCACGTCCTCCGGGCGGCACGAGTAAGGGTAGTAGCTGCCCGCAGCGAGCATGCAGCCCACCTTGTTCTCGGGGTCGATCTCGTGCGCGATCTTGGTCGCCCAGGCGCTCGCCACGAGCTCGTGGTGGGCGGCGAGATATTCGGCCGCACGCGGGTTCTCGCCCGGCTCGAGCACGATACCCGCCCCCATGAACGGGCGGTGCAAGATCATGTTCATCTCGTTGAAGGTGATCCACCAGCGCACAAGCCCTCGGTAGCGGGTGAAGAGCACGCGCACGAGCCGCTGGTAGAGGTCGATGAGCTTGCGGCTGCGCCAGCCGCCGTACTCCTTGATGAGGTGGATGGGGCAATCGAAGTGCGTGATGGTGACGAGGGGCTCGATGCCATGGTCGCGGCAGCAGCGGAACACGTCCTCGTAGAAGGCGAGGCCCTCCTCGTTGGGCTCGTCTTCATCGCCCAAGGGAAAGATGCGGCTCCAGGCGATGGAGAGGCGGAACACCTTGAAACCCATCTCGGCAAAGAGCGCGATGTCCTCACGGTAGTGGTGGTAGAAATCGATACCCGTTTGGGCAGGGTAGTAATACCCGGGCTCAAAGTCGAGCATGCGGCGCAGCCCGCGGCTCACGTCGTTGCGCTCGTGGCCGTGCGGGATGACATCGACGTTGGCGAGGCCGCGGCCTCCCTCGTTGTACCCTCCCTCGCATTGGTTCGCCGCGGTGGCGCCTCCCCATAGAAATCCCTCGGGAAACGGCATGGCTGGTCTCCTTTCTGTTATGCGGTGGCACGGTGCTCGCTGGAGCAATGACCGTGCCGCTTTCCGGTGCCTATGAGTTCCGGCAGTTGCGCCAGGCACACGCCGGCCAAGATGACGGCGACCCCGAGCCACTCGATCCACCGAGGGGCTCACCGAGCACAATCATGGCGATAAAGAGGCCGGCGGGGAGCTCAGCGGCGGCCATGACGGTGGAAAGCCCGGCGGGCAGATGCGGTGACCCGAGCCCAAAGAGCAGGACCGGGCACATGAGCCCGAAGAACCCGGCGATGGCGGCGAAGGGGAGGATGCCCTGGGTGAGCACTCCCGAGACGAGGTAGTCCGGGCATACGGCGAGCGACATGATTACCGAACCTGCGCAGACGATCGCCCCGCGCTGCTCGTTGCCGCACGGTGCTTTGACCTTGCCGGAGAGCGTGACAAAGAGGGAGCACGAGACGGCGGCGCCGAGCGCGCACAGCAGGGCGACGGGGTCGTAGCCGGCGATACCGGTCTGGTACACGCCGCTCGCAAAGACTGTTCCCGCAACGATGACCGCCGCCGACGCAATTTCGATTGGGCGCGGCGCGCGGCGCGTCATGATGGTCTGCCAGACAAGACCCATCCACGTGAACTGGAAGAGCAGCGTGAGCGCCACCGGGGCGGGCAGTACGCTCATGGCGTAGCAGTAGAGGATCGAGGTGAGGCAGGTGAGGGCGCCAAGGCCCATGAGCTTGAGTACCGTGCGCACGGGCAGCGCGCTGAGCCGCTTGCCGCGCGCACGGCCGATAAGGACGGCGAGCACGAAGAACAAACAGCCGAACCACGCCTGGCTCGCGACAACCTGGTTGGAGGTGAAGCCCGCCGCGTAGGCGAGCTTGTAGGTGGTCGCCATCGCGCCGTAGCAGGCCCCGCCGGCAAAGACCTGCAGGGCGGCCAGGGTCCGCTGGCTTTTCTTGGCTGGTGAGAGCTCGCTTTGGCGGGCGCTCGCTGTAGAGCGGGTCGTATCGTGCACAGTGCCCCTTTCCCGGTACGCTGGGTACCGTTGTTCGCGTGAGAACGGGGTGGTGGCATGCGCGATGCGTTTTACCTACGCACAGAAAAAGCCACGCAACCGCGTTCTCGGTTGCGTGGCAAAAAGGTGACCTATCGTCCAGAAAAGTCCACGCTCTTTTTAAGCACGCCAAAGGTATGCGAACAAGGCGCGCATGGTCAAGAGCCGGCCGCGGCAGGAGGGGATTCTCCGCAAGCTTTACACGGCTTCTATACGGTTGCCGCCGGCGAGCATGGGAGGAAGGGGTCGCTCGGGGGGGCGTACGCACCGTCCGTCGCGAGTTCCGCAGAAAAAGGAGCCCAACGGGCTCCTTTTCGAGGACTGTTTGAGCGGCGGGCGGTGCGTGCGCCTCCCGCCCGAGCGTGCCTATAGCCTGAGCGCCGCATTCTCCACGTAGGCGCCCATACCGGCAACATCGACCACGTCGCTGAACCGCTCATGTGCGCTCTCGAGCGCGGCAAGCTGCGCCGGTGCGGTGGTGCCAGTGACCTCCTCGAGCTTGCGCATGCAGGCAAAGTCATCTGCGGGGACGTCCTCGCCCAGCGCCTCGAGCACGGCGCGAGGGAACTTATAGGGGCTTGCCGTGGAGAGCAGTACGCGCGCGGCGCTACCCGCGGCGACAGGCAGCTTCTCCAGCACGTGGTAGCCGCAGGCAGTGTGCGGATCGATCAGGTAGGCGTTCTCGCGCCAGCTCGCGGCGATGGCGCCGGCAACCTCGTCCTCGTCCGCCCAGCCGCAGGCAAACGTCTCCTGTATCTTGGCGAGAAGCTCAGCCGGTACCTCAAAACGCCCGGTCTCAGCGAGGTCGGCCATAAGGCGGGCGATGAGTTCGCAGTCGCCGCCGGAGAGGTAGTAGAGCATGCGCTCCAGGTTGGATGAGATGAGGATATCCATGCTGGGCGAGGTGGTGGTGAAAAACGGTCGATTGCGGTCGTAGACGCCGGTGGTGAGGAAGTCAAAGAGCACGTTGTTCTTGTCAGACGCCACCACGAGCTTGGAGACGGGAAGGCCCAGAAGCTTGGCGTAGTAGCCGGCGAGCACATCGCCGAAGTTGCCCGTGGGCACGCAGAACTCGACCGCGTCGCCTGCGGCGATGGCACCTGCGCGCAAAAGCTGCGCGTAGGCGGCAAAATAGTACACGACCTGCGGAACCAAGCGGCCGACGTTGATGGAGTTCGCACTGCTGGGCACGATGCCCGCCGCGGCCAGGCGCTCGGCGAGCGCGCGGTCGGCAAAGATGCGCTTCACGGCGCTCTGCGCGTCGTCAAAGTTGCCGCGCACGGCGACCACGGCGACGTTGCCGCCCGCCTGCGTGGTCATCTGCAGCTCCTGCACGCGGCTGACCTTGCCCTCGGGGTAGAAGACGGTGATGCCGCAGCCGGGTGCGTCGGCAAAACCGGCGAGCGCCGCCTTGCCCGTGTCGCCCGAAGTGGCGGTCACGATCATGATCTTCTCGCCCGCGCCGGCACTTGCTTGGGCGCGCGCCATCAAGCGCGGCAGCATCTGGAGGGCGACGTCCTTGAACGCGCTCGTGGGGCCGTGGTAGAGCTCGAGCACATGCGCGCGCGGGCCTGCGGCGGCGCCCGGCGCCTTTGCAAGCGGGACGACGGGCGTCACCTCGGGGCTCGCAAACGTGCCGGTATACGCCTCGTCTACGCACGCGGCAATCTCATCTGCCGTGTAATCAGGTAGTAACAAACCAAGCACGTTGCGTGCAATAGCGGCGTAATCGAGCTCTGCCAGCCCATCTACGTCGACTTTCGCCGAGCCGAGGTCATCAGAAACATAGAGCCCCCCGTCGGGTGCGAGGCCCTGGCGGATGGCTTCCTTGGCCGAGCACTCCTCGGCGCGCGAACGTGTGCTATGGTACAAACTCATATCGGTAGCTCCTAAAATGCCTCGAGCTCGCGGAAACGTAAGGCCCATGGTATCAGAGCCGCCGCGCTGCACGTGCCCTACCCGGAAAGGTAACCCGTTCGTCATGATTAAGATCGCGAAATTCGGCGGCTCCTCGGTTGCGGACGCCGAGCACTTCAAGAAGATCCGCGCCATAGTGGAGGCCGACCCCGCCCGCCGCTTTGTTGTGGTGTCCGCCTGCGGCAGGCGTCACTCGGGCGATGCCAAGGTGACCGATCTTCTTTACCTGGTCGCGGCGCACGTGCGCTATCACGTTTCGTGCGACGATCTGCTTGCCGACATCGGCCAGCGCTACTTTGATATTGCCGACGAGCTCGGGCTTGCCTATCCCATTCGCGACGAGTTTGCCGCCTTTGCCGACACGGCGCGCTCGGGTGCGTACTCGACCGAGGAGCTTGTCTCCCGCGGCGAGTACTTTACGGCCCAGCTCATGGCCGAGTATCTGGGGCTGCCCTTCCTCGACGCAGCGGATGTTGTTGCCTTCCATCACGACGGCACGCTGTCCATGACCCGCACCGAGGCGCTCGTGCAGGAGCGCGGCATTCCCGGCGGCTTTGTGATGCCCGGCTTCTACGGCGCTACGCGCGAGGGGCAGATTAAGCTGCTCGACCGCGGCGGCGGCGACATCTCGGGCTCCATCCTCGCCAAGTGCCTCGGCGCCGACCTCTACGAGAACTGGACCGACGTCTCGGGCTTTCTCTCGGCAGACCCGCGCGTGGTCGCCAACCCGCAGCCCATCAGCCGCGTCACCTACTCCGAGCTGCGCGAGCTCTCCTACATGGGTGCGAGCGTGCTGCACGAGGAGGCGGTCTTCCCGGTGATGGAGGCGGGCATCCCCATCGCGGTTAAGAACACCAACCGCCCCGAGGATCCCGGCACCGTTATCTCCGACCGCGAGAACTACGTGGCGAGCGAGCCCATCATCACGGGTGTCACGGGCAAGAAGAACTTTGTTGCCGTGCACGTGCTCAAGGACCATATGTCTAACGAGGTGGGCATCATCCGCCGCACCCTCTCGATTTTTGAGCGCTATCACGTATCGGTCGAGCACATTCCCTCGGGTATCGACAGCTTTGCCGTGGTGGTGCAGGGCGACGATGTGAAGGACTGCATCTGGTCGATCGTTGCCGACATCAAGACCGAGGTCGCGCCGGACGGCATCAAGGTAGTCGACGACCTCTCGCTCATCTCCACCGTTGGCCGCAACATGATCGGGCGCCCTGGCGTCTCCGGCCAGCTCTTTGCGGCGCTCGGCAACGAGGGCATCTCCATCCGCATGATTGCCCAGGGGTCCGATGAGATCAACATCATCGTCGGTGTGCACCGGGATGACTTTGAGCATGCTATTCGCGCCATCTACCGGGCGTTTTCCGACGGCGACCATCTTCTCGAGCTCAAGGATCTCAAAAAGGCCGAGGAGGATGCGCGCCCGCGCGTCGCGGATGCGGACGAGAAGGAGTAGCAACGCCACGCGAGGAGCCGGGGGCTCACGCGAGCCGCGTTGCCTGAACAGGGGAGAACGGACATGAAGGACTACACGGTTGCGATACTCGGCGCCACGGGTGCAGTGGGCACGCAGATGCTCCAGTGCCTCGAGGAGCAGGATTTTCCGGTAGGTAAGCTGCGCCTTCTGGCGAGCGCGCGCTCGGCGGGCAAGACCCTCTCCTTCCGCGGGGAGGACATCGTTATCGAAGAGGCGACGCCGGAGTCGTTTGCAGGTTGTGACATCGTGCTCGGCGCGGCGGACGACGCCATCGCCAAGAAGCTTTTGCCTGCGGCCGTCGAGGCAGGCGCCACGGTGGTGGACAACTCCCACGCCTTCCGTATGGATCCCGAGGTTCCGCTCGTCATTCCCGAGATTAACGCCGAGGACATCTCTTGGCACCACGGCATCATTGCCAACCCCAACTGCGCTACCATCATCGCGCTGGTGCCCACGTGGCCCATCCATCAGCTCGCCGGTGTGAAGCGCATGATTGTCTCGACCTATCAGGCCGCCTCTGGTGCCGGTGCGCCGGGCATGGCGGAGCTTGAGGCGCAGATCTGCGCCATGGGTCGCGGCGAGGAGATTCCTGAGCCGCGCGCGTTTGCGGCTCAGCTGGTAAGCAATCTGATTCCGCAGATCGGTGGCTTTAACGAGGAGGGCTACACCTCTGAGGAGATGAAGCTCCAAAACGAGGGGCGCAAAATCATGCACCTCCCCGAGCTCGCTGTCTGCTGCACGTGCGTGCGCGTACCGGTGCTCCGCTCGCACTCCGAGAGCGTCACGCTTGAGCTCGAGCGCCCCGTCACGCTTGAGGCAGTGCGCGAGGCGCTTGCCACTGCACCCGGCGTGAAGCTTGTGGATGACCGTGCGGCCGAGAGCGCGCACGACCGCTTCCCCATGCCGATCGACACCTCTGACCAGGATCTCATCTGGGTCGGTCGCGTACGCCGCGACATCTCCAACCCCGATGTGGCGCGCGGCATCACCTTCTGGTGCTGCGGCGACCAGATCCGCAAGGGCGCGGCTACCAACGCCGTCCAAATTGCGAAGCTGCTCTGCGCTTAACTGCCGCAGCGGCTTTTGCTCATAGAGGGTGTAGAACGGGGCGCCGATGTTCATCATCGGTGCCCCGTTCCGTGCCGCTTCGTTCGAGCGGCCGATATTCGCTTTGCTGAGTTGTAGGCGTATTCCATCGCGTGAGCCAAAGCGTTTGTATGCGGCCCTTGCCTGGTGCGCAATGCGTCCGTCCATGCGTTGCCCCGTGATTCGATGCGATAGTGGGCATCAAATTTGCGGAATGCCAAATAGACCCTTGATTTTGTGCCGATATGCACGTCGTTTTACCGGGATATAGCGGCGCTACGCTGGGTGCTCTGAATTTGATGCCCACTTTCGAATCGAATGGAAGAGACGCGATGCGCGCCGCCGCTGCGCGCGGTTGCGGCCTATACGGTGCCGCTCACGGCATGGTCTTGCGCGCCCGATTCTGCGCAGGAGGTATTCGCTACCATGAGAGAAGCAACGCCAACTTAGTTCACAGAAAGAGACAGCCATGAAGAAGCAGCAGATCGGCATGACAGATATCGAGGCGTCGCGCGTGGCGCTCGGCGTTATGCGCCTGGCGGGCCGCTCGCCCAAAGAGGCGGCGGCGACGGTTTCTGCCGCGCTCGAAGCGGGCATCGACTTCTTTGACTCGGCGGATATCTACGGCGCGGGCGCGAGCTCGCGCGCGCTCGGGCAGGCGCTGCGCGACCTCAACGTCCCGCGTGAGAACGTTATCCTCCAGACAAAGGCAGGTATCGTGCCGGGTGAGCGCTACGATTTCTCGCGCGAGCACCTTGAGCGCGCGCTCGATGCGGAGCTGGAGCGCCTGCAGACGGACTACGTAGACTTCTTCTTGCTTCATCGCCCCGACCCCTTGGTTGATATCGACGAGCTTGCCGATACGCTCGGCGCTATGGTCGAGGCGGGCAAAGTGCGCCAGCTGGGTGTGAGCAATATGAATCCTTGGCAGATTGACCTCATCCAGAGTGCGCTCGAGGTGCCGCTCGAGGTGAACCAGCTGCAGTTTGGTTTGGGCCACACGCAGGCTATCGCCAGCGGGCTGCACGTCAACATGGACGATGCGCCGGCGACGGAGCGCGGCGGCGGCCTTATTGAGTGCGCGCGCCTCTACGGCATGACCATCCAAGCGTGGAGTCCCTTCCAGTTTGGTACCTTTGCGGGCTGCTTTATTGGTCACCCGGACTTCCCAGAGCTCAACGCCGCGCTCGATGAGGTGGCTGAGGCACATGGCACCACGCCAACGGCGGTGGCGACGGCGTGGATCTTGCGGCATCCGGCGAACATCCAGGTCATCTGCGGCTCCATGTCGCCGGACCATATCCGCGATGCCGCCGCGGGCGCCGACGTGGAGCTCACCCGCGCGGAGTGGTGGCGCCTCTATCAGGCGGCGGGCAACGACCTGCCCTAAGAGTGCGGATCCTCGGATGCGGGGCCGTCTGCTGGGCCGTCCCCGCAATGCCCTAGATAGCGAGTAGGCTGGGGGAAGCCATGGAGCAGTTTGATATCTTCATCTCGTTCAAGAATACAGCCGAGAATGGTCTTCAGACGGAAGATGCGGCGCTTGCGGAGCAGGTGTACAAGGAGTTTTGCGCGCGCGGCATCAGCACGTTTTACAGCAACATCACGCTGCTGCGGCTCGGCGAGAGCGTCTACAAGCGTTCGATTGACAAAGCGCTTGACACGGCAAAGATCCTCATCGTCATAGGGACCGACCTCGCCTACATCAAATCGCGCTGGATTCGCTACGAGTGGGAGAGCTTCCATACCGATGTTCTGGACGGGGTAAAGGACGGCGAGATCATCACCTTTACCAGAAACATCAATCCGCGTTCGCTGCCGCGGGCGCTGAGGAGCTACCAGAACTGCAACGCCGACGACATGGGCATAAGCGCGTTTTGCGATTTTGCCGAGAACGCGCTCAAGCGGTTCCAGGGGCAGTCGGCCGAAGGGCTCGACGAGGGCATCCCGCCAATGCCGGAGGTCCACTCCTTTGCGTCGATTCCCGCGGTCGACCGACGCCATAAGTCGGTATACTCCTCCACCTACGCTGATGAGGTTCGCAGGCTTAAGATCCAGGCGGCAAACTCCGCCTCGTCCGACCAGATCGCCCTTGATTATCTGCGCGACGAGGGCGTGCTGCGCGATCATATGGTCGTGCTCGACGCGGGCTGCGCCTACGGCTACGTTGCGCGTGACCGCTTTGCCGCGCTCGACTGCGTGGACAAGATCCTCTGCATTGACAACAACGCCGAGGTCATTGACCGTGCGCGCGAAATGCATGCAGACGAGCCCAAGATGGCCTTTGAGGTTATCGACCTGGAGGCGAAGGATTTTAGCAAGCGTTTCCGGGCGCTTCTGGATGCACAGGGCATCGACAAGGTTGACATCATCTTCTCGGCGCTCACGCTGCATCACCTGAAAGATCCCAACAAGGTGCTGCGTAATCTGAGGCGCTTCCTTTCCCCGAAGGGGCGCATTATCCTGCGCGGTTCAGACGATGGCAGCAGGCTCTGCTACCCTAAGAAGGAGCTGATGGACCAGATCATCCAGAAGAGTCTGACGGCCGAGGGCGTGTCCGATCGCCTGAATGGGCGCAAGCTCTTTACGCAGCTGGCCGACTCGGGGTATCACCAGATTCGCATCTTCAGCAACATGAAGGACCTGAGCAGCATCGACTTCGATGATCGCGAGGCGCTGTTCCGTGAGAGCTTTGCCTACCGCAGCGATTACTTTACCAAGGCCTACGAGCGCGACCCCTCAGACATGCAGCGGCGCAACGACTGCGAGTGGATGGAAGCCGCCCTCGAGCTTTTTGAAGAGCAGTTCTACGAGCGGAACTTCTGGTATTGCGAGTACGACTACATAGCCGTTGCCGAGCGGTAGGTACGGGACCGCTCGTTGCAGCGGCCCCGTCGGGTACCGAAAAAGAGCAGCTGCAGAGGTATCGCGTTATTCTGGGCTCTTGAGGGCTTCGACCATGTTTGTGCGGTCGAGCATGCGGTTGGTAATGAGACTCACCGCGATGGCGAACACAATAGAGAACGCCGCGGCAAGGGCGAAGCACCAAAGTCCCACCTCCACGTCGAAGTAAATCGACGGCATCTTGAGGATGTAGGTGAAGCTCTCGGAGAGCGCCCAGCCGGCGGGCAGGCCAACGAGGATGCCGATGACCGAGAGCAGGAGCGTCTCCTTGTTGATGTAGGTGCGCACCTCCCGCTTGCGGAAGCCGAGGACCTTGATGGTGGCAATTTCGCGTTCGCGCTCGCCGATGTTCACGGTCGAGAGCGTGAAGAGCACCACGAATGCAAGTCCCGCAGCTAGAGCGATGACCACGTAGACCACCACGTTGATGAGGGTGAAGCTTTCTTCGAACTGCTCATGCATCTTGGCGACGCTTGTGATGGAGAGGAATTCCTCGTCGTCCTCAAGCGTGTCGGCAAAGGCGCGCTGCTCCTCTTGCGTGCCGTCGAGGTGGGCAAAGAAACCGTTGAGCTCAAGTGGGCCAAAGAGCTCCTCGTAGGCGGCTTCGGTCATGTAGACGGCGTTGCCGAGGTAGTTGCGCGTGATGGCAGCAATGGTGGGCTCCGCCTCGTCAAGAGCGCTCGTGGTTATCTCAACCGTGTCGCCCGCGTCAAGGCCAAGCACGGTGGCGGCGTTGTTGGTGATGACCACACCTGCGTCCTCCAGATCGATGTGCTCGCCTGAGAGCGCCTCAAGCGAGACGTACTCGTCAATGGAAGACCCGGTGGGAATGACGTAGAGCTGCATGCTCTCCTTGGCGCCGTCGAACTCAACCGTCACGTTGTCCACGCCGATAGGCTCGATGCTCGTCACCTCGGGCGCATCCTCTAGCATGGCAAGACACGTGTCGTAGTCCTCTGCCATGGTTGCCGCCATGAGGTCGTAGCGGTAAATCTGCTCGTACTGGCGCGGAGCGAGCGACTCGACGGTGTTCTTGATGGAGAAGCCGCAGATGAGAAGTGCCGTGCAGCCCATGATGCCAAAGACCGTCATGAAGAAGCGCTTCTTGTAGCGGAAGAGGTTGCGTGCGGTGACCTTGTTGAGGAAACCCATGCGTCGCCAGATGAACGTGATGCGCTCGAGGAAGATGCGCGAGCCGGCGCGCGGCGCCTTGGGTCGCATGAGGGTGGCGGGCGTCTCGGCAAGTACGGCGCGGCAACTCAGGAAGGTCGAGCCGCCGATGCCAATCACAAAGGCAGCGATGCCGAGGACGGCGTAGAAGAGGTTGAAGTTAAGGCTGAAAAGCGGGAGCAAATACATCGCCTGGAAGATGTAGAAGAGGATGTAGGGGATGAGGACAAAGCCTGCGATGTCGCCGATGATGCCGCCGATGAGCGCGGCGGAGACCGAGTAGACGAGGTACTTGGAGAGCACGCGGGCCTTGGAGTAGCCAAGCGCCTTGTACAGACCGATGAGGACGCGCTCCTCGTCAACCATGCGGGTTGCCGTGGTGAGGCTCACGAGGATGGCAACGATGAAGAAGATGACGGGGATGATGCGGGCGATGGCCTCGATGGACGATGCATCGGAGTCGACGCTCGAATAGCTGCCCAAACTTGAGCGGTCCTGCACGTACCAGGTCGCCTGTTCGACGGCTGCCACCTGGTCGCGTGCGTCGGCAATCTGCTCGGCGGCATCGGCGCGCTCCTCTTCGAGCGTGGCGCGGCCCTCGTCGAGCTCCGCCTGGCCGTCGGCGATCTGCGCGAGCGCGTCGTCGAGCTGGCGCTGGGCATCGTTAAGCTGGGCAAGGGCGTCGGCGCGCTGTCGGATGAGCTCCGCCTGACCCTCAGCAAGCTGCTTTTGCCCGTCGGCGAGCGCGGCAGCGTTTGTGTCGATGAGCGCTTGCGCCTGCGTGAGCTCGTCGTGGGCGCTCCAAAGCGCCGCCCATCCGTTATCGATGAGTTTCTGGGCCTCTGCAAACCCGGCCTCTGCCTGGGTCTTTGCTGTGGCGATGCCCTCTTCGAGGAGAGGGAGGGCTGCCTGTGCCTCGGTAAGGCCGGCTGCCGCCTGGATGCGTCCGGAGGCGAGTGCTGTGGCGTTCTGGTCGCTTTCGGGATTAGCGAGCTGGGCAAGGCCAGCTTGGAGGTTGTCGATGCCCGTCTGCTGTTCAGTAAGTGCGGTTTGCTGCACTTCGAGCTGGGTGAGTGTGGCGTTGGCAGTTTCAAGCGTCTTCTCGAGTGTCGCCTTGCGTTCCTGGGTTTCTGCAAGCTTGGCAGCGGGCTCTTCACGCTCGGTCTGAAGCGCGGCAAGGTCGCTCTCGTAATCGGGGTCGCTGGGGTCGAGCGCGGCAATCTCGGCATCAATCGTGTCGAGTTTGCCTTGCAGCTTTTCGATGTCGTTACCGAGGGTCTCGAGCTCGCCGTTGGTAAGGGAAATCAGGGAGTTCGCCTGCTCTATGCCGGCGTTGAGCTGCGCGAGAAGGCCCTCGAGCGTTGTATTGATACTGGGGGCAACGGTATCGAGCGTCTGCAAGCTTTCGGTAACTGCCTGCGAGAATGCGCTGACGGCCTCTGCCGTTGCTGCCTCGTCTGCACCGTTGGCGTTCTGGACGCCCGCCCAGCTGTCGTTGAGTTTAGTCGCGCACGCTCTCAGTTGCGCGGCCACGATAGTGAGAGCAGATTGGGCGTCTCCTGCGCCCGTACCAGCGTTCCATCCGCCTACGCCGCCGATGCCGCTGCTTGTGGTGTTGTCAATTGCGTCCTCGGCCGCGTCTCCCTCGTTGCCGGAGCCGCCTGAGGCAGCGCCCATGCTCTCGATGCCGTCCGCCAGCTGCGTAAGACCCCCGGCAAGAGTGGACACGGTGCCATCGAGCTCGGCGATGGTCCCCGGCAGGGTTTCGACGGCGTTGTTCACCTCGTCACGTTGTGCCTCAAGCCCAGGGAGTGTGGTCCCGTAGAACGTCTCCCGCTGCGCATCGAACTCCGCTTGGCCGTCGTAGAGCTCGCGCTCCGCGGCAGGGAGTTGGGCGTTGTATGCGGTGATGCCCTCGGCAAGCTCCGCGCGCCCCTGCTCGAGCTCTGCCATGCCCTCGGCAAGCGTCAGGCGATTCTGATTTATGGTCGCCTGAGCATCGTCAAGCTGGGCGAGGGCGTCCGCGCGTTGGGCATCGAGCTCGCGCTGGCCGTCGAACACCTCGGCCAAGCTCTCGTTGAGCGTTTTCTGTCCGTCGGCGAGCTCTTGCTCGGCGTCGGCAATCTGCTCGGCGGCATCCGCTTCGGCCTCGTCAATCTCGGCATAGGCGTCGTTTTTGATGGCCTCGGTACGGGCGCGTTCGCGCTGCGGCGCCAAGTCCTCTACGCGGTCCTGGACCTCGTCCACCAGTGCCTCATATTCTGCCGAATAGGCGGAAAGGTCGTCGGTCCCCGCAACGGAGAGGTAGGCGACCGTGTAGGCCTCGGGGTCCACCACGGCGCTCTTGTCCACAAAGAAGGTGTAGTCGGAGGAGGTGGCGGCGCGGAAGGCGACGGGACCCTCGGGCTGGGTGATGTTCGCCGGGTCGATGATGGTGCCGACGATGGTGTAGGTGCCGCCCGCTACGACGGGGTCGCCCTCGTCCTCGGTATCGTCTGCGGCGGACTCGTCCTCATCTTCATCGGTGCCGGTTTCGAGGTCGGATAGGCCCGTGGGGTCCTCTTGCGGAGTCTCTTCCAGCTCGACGGTGTCGCCGATGCTCTTGCCCGCCTCGTTGAGGTAGTTCTGCGTGACCGCAATCTCGCCCGGGGCGTCCGGTAGCTCGCCCTCCACCAGATACGGCTCGTTGATGCCGGAGTCGAGCAGCGCTTTTGCGGCAACGGTTGCGCGCAGCCCGTCAACGCGCGTGTAGGTCTCCTGCTCGTAGCCGCCTTCGACCGTCTCAACGCCTTCAATGGCGGCGAGCCCGGTAAGGTCGTCCTCCACAAGACCTAAGGTCGACTGCACCGATATATCGAACAAGTTCTGCCGCGCGTACAGGTCGTCTGCCGCTTGGCGCAGGTCGATGCATGCCATCGACAGGCCGGTGAGCATGGTCGCGCCCAGCGCAGTGATGGCAACGATCGAGAGGAAGCGCTTTTTGCTCTTGGCGATGGTGCGCAGCGTGTCTTTGGTGAACGCCGCCGGGCCGTGTGCGGATGGTGTCGTGCGGTGGCCTGCCATGGTTTACCACTCGATATCCGCGATAGGGGTGGGGTGCTCGTTCAAGGTCATCTCGGTCACCTTGCCGCTCTTGAAGCGGATGAGGCGGTCTGCCATGGGGGCGAGCGCCGAGTTGTGCGTGATGATGATGACCGTGATGCCGTCGCGTCGGCAGGTGTCTTGCAAAAGCTGCAGGATCTGCTTGCCGGTCACGTAGTCGAGGGCTCCCGTGGGCTCGTCGCAGAGCAGGAGCTTGGGGTTTTTGGCGATGGCGCGCGCGATGGAGACGCGCTGCTGCTCACCGCCGGAGAGCTGAGCGGGGAAGTTGCCCATGCGCGCCCCAAGGCCCACTTTGGCAAGGGTCTCGGCGGCGTCGAGGGCGCCCGGGCAGATCTGGCTCGCGAGCTCGACGTTCTCGAGCGCCGTCAGGTTGGGGACGAGGTTGTAGAACTGAAAGACAAAGCCCACATCGGTACGTCGGTATTCGACGAGTTCGGCCTCCGAGGCACTCGATATGTCGCGCCCGTCCACCGTGACAGTGCCGGAGGTAAGCGTGTCCATGCCACCCAGGATGTTGAGCGCTGTGGTCTTGCCGGCGCCCGATGCGCCAAGGATTACGGCGAGCTCGCCCCGCTCGACGGTAAAGCTCGCGCGATCAAGCGCGTGGATGAGGGTCTCGCCTGAACCGTAGGCTTTGATTACGTCTTTGAACTCGATATATGCCATAGCGCGTGACCTCGCTGGGTTATGCAGAATACGGAATGCCGATTACTCGACATCGTGTTGTCTACCCAGTATAGTGGGGCGCAAGGCGGGCTTTGACGTGCACTCGACACCGCCGCGGCAATTGTCGAGCGATGGTGACAAAGGGGCGGGGCGTTCGGCCGCTCCCTCTTTGTCCGGGTTGGAGGGAGTGCCGATGGCATCCAAGCAACCGCAGGTGACCGAGCAGACGCGTGCGAACCTCACGCAGGCGTTTTGGAGCCTGTACCTCGAGAAGCCTATAGAAAAGATCACGGTGCGCGAGATAACCGACCGCGCCGGGTACAACCGCGCCACGTTCTACCTGTACTATCGCGATGTGTACGACCTCTTCGACCAGCTCGAGGAGGGCGTGCTCTCGCAGGTGCGCGCGCTGGTGGACCGGCGTCTGCTTGCGGGCGATACGCTCGACTTCTCCCAGCATATGGGGCTCATCATCGGTCTTGCGCAGCGCTTTGACGGCTTTATGCCGCGCCTTATGGCCGGTGACCCTTCGTTTGGCGATAGGCTGAAAGACATCATCGCGCCTCTGCTCGATCGCTTTATTCTGCCCGACGAAGGCATGACGGACGAGGAACGCGCTATCATGCGGGAGTTTTATCTCTCGGGTCTTCTCGCCGCGGTCAACACCTGGATGGCGCGGGAGGACCGCATGCCCATCGACCGGCTCCTCGAGCTCATCGTGGCAGCCGTGGCACCAGGTACTGTCGCGATGACCTCCGCCGCTGCCGAGAGCGATATCGAAGGCTAAGGCACTTCGCCAAGGCCTAGCGCATCTGCGCCTCTACCTTGAGCATCTCGTCGTAGTTTTCGATTTTGTGGTTGAGGCGGTCGAGGCCGGCCTGCATCTCGGCTATGCGTGCCGCGGCAATGTCGCGCTGCTCCTCGAGGATGGCCTTGCGCGCAGCGATGGTCTCGTCTCCTTGGTCAAGCAGGTGCATGTATTCCTGAAGCGCCTCGATGGACACGTTTGCCCCGCGCATGCACTTGACGAACTCGATGCGGTTGCAATCCGCCTCGGAGTAATTGCGGACGCCGCTCGCCGTGCGCGCGATAGGACCCAAAAGCCCCATGCGCTCGTAATACCTGAGGGTATCCGGGCTGATGGCGAACTTCTGGGCAACTTCGGCGATGCGCATGACGACGTTCCTTTCCACGCTGCCAGACCTCATTTATAGCGCTTGAAGCAAACTCTATGTCAAGGTGCGAAATGAAATAGAAAGAACGGTCGGCGTTACCAAAAACGGCGCCCGAGCTCTTTGTGCCCGGGCGCCGCTGCGTTGCAAGGGGCGTTACTCGTCGCCGAAGCTGATGCCGAGTGCCTTGGCCTCGCGCACCAGGTCGCTCTTGGGGTCGACGTACTTGAGCTTTCCGGCGACCTCTTTGAGCGGCACGCGGCACATCTTGCCTTCTACCTGGGCGACCATAAAGCCAAACTCGCCGTCGAGGCAGCCGAGCGCGCCCTCGACGCCGCACTGGGTGGCAAAGACGCGGTCCTGCGCGTCGGGCGCGCCGCCGCGCTGGGTGTGACCGGGGATGGCGACGCGGGTCTCGCGACCGGTCTTCTCCTCAATCTCCTTTGCGATGTCGTAGACAATCGACGGGCTCGTGCGCTCGGCGACCTTCTTCTTGTACTCCTTCTTGGAGAGCTTGGCGTCCTTCTTGGAGATGGCGCCCTCGGCCACCGCGATGATGGTGAAGCGGCTGCCGGTCTGCATGCGCTTCTCGATGGTGGCAATGACGTTTTTCATGTCATAGGGGATCTCGGGGATGAGGATGACGTCCGCACCGCCGGCGACGCCCGCATAGAGCGGGATCCAGCCAACCTTGTGGCCCATGATCTCGATCACAAAGACGCGGCCGTGGCTGGAGGCGGTGGTGTGGATGTCGTCGATGCATTTGGTGGCGACCTCAACGGCGCTGGTGAAACCAAAGGTCATGTCGGTTCCCCAAGTGTCGTTGTCGATGGTCTTGGGCAGCGCGATAACGTTCAGGCCCTCTTCAGACAGGCGGTTGGCGGTCTTGGTGGAGCCGTTGCCGCCGAGCATGAAGAGGCAGTCGAGCTCAAGCGTCTTGTAGGTCTTGATCATGGCGGGGACCTTCTCCACGCCGTCGGCCTCAGGCGTGTCGAGGCGCTTGAAGGGCGTGCGGCTCGTGCCCAGGATGGTGCCGCCACGCGTGAGGATGCCGCTGAAGTCGCGCGCCGTCATGCGACGGTAGCGCCCGTAGATAAGGCCCTGGTAGCCGTTCTCAAAGCCGTAGATCTCCACCGGCTCAGGGCTTTTGTTGATGAGGGTCTTGACGATGCCGCGCATGGTGGCGTTGAGCGCCTGGCAGTCGCCGCCGCTCGTGAGCAGGCCGATTCTGAGCATGTGCACTCCTTTTGACGAGAGAGGCCGAACACCGGAATTATAGTCCCGCCCTATGCGACTCAAAAGGCGGCAACGCCATTTGTTACCTAAGGTGCTGGCGATGGGGCATGTTTTGTATCTTCTCACGCGTACGGAGTGTGCGATACTGACGAGGATTGAGATCTCGACTCAACGTGAGCCACACACAAGGAGGCATTGGATGGACATCATTCCCGTGAACCGCGCTGGGGGCCGCGCCGCAAACGAGCTGCGCCCCGTGACGCTCACCCGCGAAGTGCTCAAGAACGCCCTCGGGTCGTGTTTGGTCACGTTCGGCGACACCAAGGTGCTCTGCGCCGCCACCATCGAGGAGGGCGTGCCCGCTTGGCGCCGTGCCAGCCATCAGGGTTGGGTCACTGCCGAGTACGCCATGCTTCCCGCCTCGACCAACCGCCGCACCTCGCGCGAGCGCAGCCAGCGTAAAGGGCGGAGCATGGAGATCGAGCGCCTCATCGGCAGGTCGCTCCGTACGGTGGTGAACATGCGGGCGCTCGGCGAGTTCACCGTCACGGTCGACTGCGACGTCATCCAGGCAGACGGCGGTACGCGCACGGCGAGCATCACGGGCGCTTGGGTGGCGCTCCACGATGCACTCATGACGTGGGTGGACGCGGGCAAGATCGCGCGCCTGCCGCTTACCGGCCAGGTTGCCGCGGTCTCGATGGGCGTGGTCGACGGGGCGGAGCTTCTCGACCTCGATTACCGCGAGGACAGCCATGCCGAGGTGGATATGAACCTGGTGGCGACCGACACGGGCGAAATCATCGAGGTCCAGGGCACCGGCGAGCAGATGCCGTTTACGCGCGAGCGCCTCGGTCGCCTGCTCGATCTGGGCGATGCGGGCATTGCCAAGCTCATCGCCCTGCAAAATGAGGTAACGGCGTTTCGCGACGAGGAGTAAGCATGGCTCTCGAGAAGATTGACATTCAAACGCTCGACCCCGCGGCAACGATTGTGGTGGCTACGGGCAACGCCCATAAGCTTGTGGAGATCGAGGCCATTTTGGGTGCCGCGATGCCCGGCGTGCGCTTTGTGTCCATAAAGCAGTTGGGCGATTTTGAGGATCCCGAGGAAACGGGTGCGACCTTTGCCGAGAACGCGCTCATCAAGGCGCGTGCGGCCGTTGCCGAGACCGGCTTTGCGGCGGTTGCCGACGATTCCGGCCTAGTGGTGGACGCCCTTAACGGCGAGCCGGGCGTGTACTCGGCGCGCTATGCCGGCGTGCACGGTGACGATGCGGCAAACAACGCCAAGCTCCTGGGCAACATGGCAGACGTTCCCGCGCCGGAGCGCACCGCCCGCTTTATGAGCGTGGTGGCGCTCGTGCGCCCGGACGGGACCGCACTCACGGGCACCGGTGCCTGCGAGGGTGCGATTGGGTTTGAGGGACGCGGCAGTAACGGCTTTGGCTATGACCCGCTGTTCTTGCCCCAAGACACCCCGGGCAAAACCATGGCCGAGCTCACGCCCGAGGAAAAGAACGCCATCAGCCATCGCTACCATGCGCTGGTCGATCTCTCGGCAAAGCTCTAGGGGCACCCTATGCGCGCGGTGATTCAACGGGTCCTTCAAGCGAGCGTGACAGTGGGGGAGGATGTGGTCGGCGCCATTGGCCAGGGCTACCTGATCTTGCTTGGCGTGGGCGCTGACGATGCCGAGACGGAGGCGGAGCGTCTTTGGGCAAAGATCCGCGACCTGCGCATCTGCGAGGACGAGGCCGGCAAGACCAACCTCTCACTTGTGCAGACGGAAGGTGAGGTGCTCGTGGTCTCGCAGTTCACGCTCTATGCCGACTGTCGCCGCGGCCGCCGGCCCTCGTTTACCGCCGCGGGCGACCCAGCGCAAGCGCGGGAGCTCTACGAGTATTTCGCCGGTTTGGTCCGTCGTGACCTCGGTCGCGTGGAGACGGGTTCCTTTGGCGCCCATATGCAGGTCTCGCTTGTAAACGACGGTCCGTTCACTATCGTGCTCGACACTGCGGACCTCTAGGCGCAGCACTCGTTTTTTGTGGAGCAGCTTGGTCGAACCGGCGCCGTCCTCCACCGATTCGCCACCATATACCGAGGCAGGCGTGCATATTTGCCGCCAGCCTGCTATAATGCCGGCGTTTGTCTATCTTGGGGGCACTCTGCCCATTTGCATGATCGCCCCCTTGCAGCCTGCAGGAGGCTCACTAATGGAAGAGATGCCGGTAAATCACGTTGATGAGATCAAGGACAAGCTCGCCGATATGGTGGGCGAGCGCGTGCGTGTGAAGGCCAACATGGGCCGCACCCGCGTGGTCGAGCGCATGGGCACCATCAAGACGGTGCACCCCTCGGTCTTTGTGGTCGAGTCCACGGAGCGTCGCGGCCGCACTTCGCGCCAGTCCTATCAGTATGTCGATGTTCTCACCGGAACGGTCGAGATCTTTGACCCCGAGAGCGGCGAGTATGTGTTCACGCCGCTGGGCAACCAGCTCGAGGAGCACTAGCCATGGCGCGCAAACCCGGTAAGTTCATCCTTATCTCGGCTCCCGCCAAGATCAATCTGTACCTGGGAGTTCACGCCGAGAAGGACGAGAGGGGCTATCACCGCGTTGACTCGGTGATGACCACGATCGACCTTGCCGACGTGGTTGCGCTGGCTCCCGCGGACGAGCTCTCTGTCCACACGGTCCCCGCGGCCGATTACCCCATGGACCAGAACTCCGCCTACCGTGCCGCCCGTGCCATGGGCGAGGCGTTTGGCCGCGAGCCCAACTTTGCGATTCTGATCGATAAGCACATCCCCCAGCAGGCCGGCCTCGGCGGTCCTTCGACCGATGCGGCGGCAACCATTTTAGGCATCGCCTCGTATTGGGGCATTGATGCTCGCGACCCGCGCATCGACGAGGTCGCACGCAGCGTTGGGGCGGACGTGCCGTTTTTCCTGTACGGCCCGCCGGCGTTCTGCGACGGTGCGGGTGATACGGTGCGTGAGATCTTCCGCCCGCTCACGGGTACGGCGGTGGCGCTCGTGCGTCCGCAGGGCCCCGGCGTCTCCACGGCTGAGGCCTATCGTCGCTTTGACGAGAACCCCGCCGAGCTGCCGCCCCTCGAGCCCTTGCTCGACGCGATGCGCAAGCACGACGAGACCGAGATCTTCGACCACGTGGCAAACAACCTCGCGCCGGCTGCCTGCGAGCTCCATCCTAAGATGGCAGAGGCCCTCGCATGGATTCGCGAGCAGCGTGACGTTCGCGCCGCTAACGTCGCCGGTTCCGGGTCGACCGTCTTTGCCGTCTGCAACACGCAGATGGCTGCCGAGGCCATCGCGCTTGCCGCCCGCGACCGCGGTTGGTGGGGAGAGGTTGCCCAGATGGAGAAGTCCGGCCCCTACATTTCGGTCGGCTAACGCCAGGCGGCTGGCGCCGGCCGCCCTTGCGCGCATGCACATGCGGCGCGTTCGTGCGAGCTTCACATTCGCATTTTCGCTCTAGCATTGTGCACGAGCTTTGTGCTATCATGTCCTCCGCTTCGGGTTGTGGCTCAGTTTGGTAGAGCACCGCGTTCGGGACGCGGGGGTCGCTGGTTCAAATCCAGTCAACCCGACCATCGCATGTTATGAGGGCCTGCCGTTTGGCGGGCCCTCTGCGTTTTAGCCCTCGTAGCAGAGCATGTGGCAGACGCGTTACCATGCAACGTGTAAATTGTGGCGAGGTTGTTCCGCTCGCCCCGGCGCGGTATACTCTTGCGAGTTGTTTCGACGAATCTGTGGGAGGAAAACAATGGGTTTTCTGCCAAAGGGTACTGAGTGGATCATCATTCTGGTCATTGTTCTGGTCATCTTCGGGCCCAAGAACCTTCCGAAGCTCGGCGCTTCGCTCGGCAAGACCGTCAAGAACCTGCGTGAGGGCATGCAGGGTGAGGACGAGCCCGTCTCCGATGAGGCCGAGGCTCCCGTCGAGGATGAGAACGACGCCAAGATCCGCGAGCTTGAGGCTCAGCTCGCCGATGCCAAGAAGAAGAAGGAAGAGCAGGACGCTGAGTAGTCCCGCTCGTATATGAGCGTGCGGCGACCGGCGTGCCTGTAGGGACACCGGTCGCCTTGTTGTCTCGGGAACACGCCCGGACGCAGCTGCCAAGACCAAGTAGCAAGGAGCACAGCATGGCGGTAAGCGACATCGTACTGACAGCCGAGGGCCGCAAGAAGCTCGTTGATGAGCTCGAGTGGCGTGAGGGCGACTTCGCCAAGGAGATCGTCGAGCGCATCAAGACGGCGCGCGACTTTGGCGACCTTTCGGAGAACTCCGAGTACGACGATGCCAAGGAGGAGCAGGCCAAGAACGCCGCCCGCATCGCCGAGATTCAGGCGATTCTCGCCAACGCTCAGGATGCGGAGGACGTCGACCACGTGCTCAGCGTCTCCATCGGCTGCACCGTCGATTTGGTCGACGCCGATGGCGTGGCGATGACCGTCACCCTCGTGGGTACCACCGAGACCAACTCGCTCGAGCACAAGATCTCCAACGAGTCCCCGGTCGGCCGCGCCATCATTGGCCATGGCCAGGGTGAGACCGTTGAGGTTGTGACGCCCTCCGGCAAGAGCCGCGTCTACACCATCACCAAGATCTCGCGCTAGACCGCGGTCCGGCGCATCGAGTAAGGCATGCTCCCCGGGACCGCACGCCCGGGGAGCTTTTTTATGAGTAGAGCTTGAGGAGCATTTCCATGGCAGATACCGAGACGAGCCAGGTTGCCGCCGAGGTTGCGGCGCCGGATACGCTAAACGACGAGCGCGCGCATCGCCTCTCCAAGCGTGCCGCCATGATTGAGGCGGGGCGCAATCCCTATCCGGAGCATTCTGAGGTAGACACCTACGTCACCGACATCGAGGCCCGCTATGCGGAGCTCGAGGCGGGCGAGGACACCGCCGATGTGGTAAAGATTGCCGGTCGCGTGGTGGCCAAGCGCGGCCAGGGCAAGATCATGTTCGTGGTCCTGCGCGACCCCACCGGCGATATCCAGCTCTTCTGCCGTATCAACGATATGCCCGCTGAGGCCTGGGAGCTCCTGGGCGAGCTCGACCTGGGCGATATCGTAGGTGCCGAGGGCATCGTCGTGCGTACCCGCCGCGGCCAGCTCTCCGTGGCGCCGCGCGCCCTTACGCTCCTCACCAAGGCGGTCCGCCCGCTGCCCGAGAAGTTCCACGGCCTTTCCGACAAGGAGACCCGTTACCGCCAGCGCTACGTCGACCTGATCGTCAACGAGGACGTGCGCGCGACCTTTGCCAAGCGCTCCGCCATTGTGTCCGCCTTCCGCCGCTACATGGAGGAGACGGGCTACATGGAGGTCGAGACGCCGATCCTGCAGACCATCCAGGGCGGTGCTACGGCCAAGCCCTTCATCACGCATTTCAATGCGCTCAACCAGGAGTGCTATCTGCGCATCGCCACCGAGCTTCACCTGAAGCGCCTGCTCGTGGGCGGGTTTGAGCGTGTCTTTGAGATTGGCCGCATCTTCCGCAACGAGGGCATGGACCTCACGCACAACCCTGAGTTCACCACCATGGAGGCCTACCGCGCCTACTCCGACCTCGACGGCATGAAGGAGCTCGCCGAAGGCGTCATCAAGGCTGCCAACGCCGCTATCGGCAACCCCGAGGTCATCGAGTATCAGGGCCAGCGGATTGACCTGTCGGGCACGTGGCCGAGCCGTCCCATGACCGAGATCGTTTCTGAGGCTGTGGGCCGCACGCTCACCCTCGACACGCCCATCGAGGAGCTGCGCGCTGCCGCCGCCGAGGTGGGTATCGAGGTCAATCCCGCATGGGGTGCCGGCAAGCTCATTGCCGAGATCTACGACGAGGCGGGCGAGCCCTCCATTGTGAATCCGACCTTTGTGGTCGACTATCCCGTTGAGGTGTCGCCGCTTGCCAAGCGTCGCGAGGACGATCCGCGTCTCACGCACCGCTTTGAGCTCGTGATCGCCGGTCACGAGTACGCCAACGCGTTCTCTGAGCTCAACGACCCGGTCGACCAGGCCGAGCGCTTCCGCAAGCAGGTGGAGGAGAAGTTCGCCGGCGACGATGAGGCCATGGAGTACGACGAGGACTACGTGCGCGCCCTCGAGTACGGCATGCCCCCGGCGGGCGGCATCGGCATTGGCATCGACCGCGTGGTGATGCTCCTCACCGACTCCGCTTCCATCCGCGACGTGCTGCTCTTCCCGCACATGAAGCCCGAGAAGGGCGCCGGTCAGGCAAAAGGCGCGGCTGCTCTCGCTGCAGGTTCCGATGCCTCTGCGGCGTGCGATGCCGAGGCCTCTTCTGACGGCGCGTCCGCCTTCGTGACGCCCAAGCTCCCCACGCTCGACTACGAGAAGGTCGTCGTGGAGCCGCTCTTTGAGGACATGGTCGACTTCGACACGTTCTGCAAGAGCGACTTCCGCGTGGTGAAGGTCAAGGCCTGCGAGGCGGTCAAGAAGAGCAAGAAGCTCCTGCAGTTCACGCTTGACGACGGTTCGGGCACCGATCGCACCATCCTCTCCGGTATTCACGCGTTCTACGAGCCCGAGGATCTGGTGGGCAAGACCTGCGTCGCCATCGTGAACCTCCCGCCGCGCAAGATGATGGGTATCGATTCCTGCGGCATGCTCATCAGTGCCGTCCACAAGGAGGGCGAGGGTGACGACGCCGAGGAGCGCCTGAACCTCCTTATGCTCGACGACCGCATCCCCGCGGGCGCCAAGCTCTGCTAACGTTGCGGTCGGCGTCAAATTGCCGACGGTAAGAGATTGCTTTTGATACAGCGGGCCCTGGGGACTCACCCGGGGCCCGCTGCGTTTTGGCGCCCAGTCCGTGGGGCCGCCGTGCTTCGTGTCCTGTCCTGCTGAAATTGTGTATACCGAAACATTGTGTATACCGAAACTGCATAGTGTGCCGAAGCACATTGGACAATTCCGCAGGTAAATAGCTTGAAGCGCTTGTTCTCTATATTTCGTCATAAAGTTTCAGTACACACAATTTCTTTCGGTATACACAATCTAGCCCCAATACTGTTTGTGCATACACGATCTTGCGATGCCCGTGGATTATACGGTGCGCTCCATGCGTGGTGGTCGACATGCTTGCGCCTCCGCCAGTCTTTGGAGACGATGGTTTGCGGCGGGAAGGCTTTAGAGCCGCTTCGGCACCCCTGCGGTTGAAAGCGCCCTCTCAAGCTTTAGGTCATCAGTTGCTTCCCGATAGGACAGGCGAACGACCGTCGCGCCTGTGAGATTGAGGTGCGACTCGCGCCGGCGCTCGTCGGCGAGAATCTGTTGCGTCTCGTCGATTGCGAGCGCCTTGCCGTGGTCGTCCCGTTGGTATTTTTGCAGGCCATCGAGCTCCAGAATGATGATTCTTCCGTCGGGGAGCCGCCAATAGAAATCGACGGTGATGGTGACGTTTGGATTGAGGGGGTCGGGAACTTCCACTTGTAGCTCTGGAACGATGAATCCAATCTCGATGATGGCGGCGCGCACGACCGACTCGCCGCCATTGGCGCTTCGACCGTCTGCATAGTGAAGCGTCTGCCGGACCCGGGCGATACCATGCCGGTATCTGCTGTGTTCGTCAACGTAGGCCTCGAGTCTCTCGATGGTGGTGAGCTGGTGATGCAGCGACGAGTCGACGATGGCGAGTCCCTGTCGAAACGTTGCGTGCCGCAGGCAATCGAAGATGGTCGCTTCGAGAGGAGTGACGCGTATACCGTTAATGACCGTTGAGGATAAATCCGGCAAGGCATGGTGGACGTAGCAAGGCGATGTCGACCGTCGATTACTCGATTTGTCAACGCCAATATGCGCTTTGGTGAGCAGTGCATAGGGGACCTGCAGACCGTGGACGACCGCGGCGGAGTACAGGCAGAATGTCCAAGAGGGGTGACGATGGACAAGGGAGCGGATCAGGTGGTACATCCTTGCCCGCGGGGATAATGGGGCAAGATACGATGGACGGGCATAGTAGCCTGGGTACACCTCTTCAAGGACGCCCTCCGCGACGAGTTGTTTTGCTTGCTGTAGTATGCGCCCCGAACGGGGGGAGGCAAACCGCAGACCGCTCTCAGCTTCGTTTAGTGCACGTTCGAGAGCCCGCTGAGTTTTCGGGTCCTGTATCGAAAGGTTCGATGGGCAAAGCGCCTTTGTCGCGCTGGCCCGTTGTGTCTGCGGCGTTTCCATGACCATTTCACCTCCTGTCGAGCTACCGATTGCCCTATAACGCTAGCAGGCGCGTCAAACCGTTTTCTATGGCGAGCTTGCACGGGTCTAACAAGACGTGCATAGGCATCTAACCGGGCAGTTAAAAGGGGTCGTTTTGTGCCGCTTCGACATGGTTCACATCTGGTGGACGGCAAAGGTTTTCGGCGAACGGCGCGAGGAAACATGCAATGCACAACGAGTGAAAGGGGGGGTGAGGGCATCAGTCGCGTCGCCTCGCAATATTGAACGATGTGTCTTGTGGGGGAAGTACAATGTGGAGATTGTCTCGCTGCGGGAGGTGCTTATGATCCAACGTGTTCAAGGGGACCGAAAACGGTATATGTCTCTGCTGTTGTTGGCAGATGAGCAGCCGGAGATGGTGGCTCGCTATATCGACCGCGGCCACATGTGGGTGTTCACACCAGAGGACGCGCCGGAGGGCGTCGTCCCGGTAGTGGCGGAGTGCCTTGTGACCGACGAGGGCGAGGGTGTGCTGGAAATCAAGAGCCTTGCGGTGGAGCCGGCCTATCAGGGGCGCGGTTATGGCCGGGCGCTCATCGAGCACGTTGCGGCAACATATGCGGGACGCTATCGCACGCTCCAAGTAGGCACGGGCGACAGCCCGCTTACGGTGCCTTTTTACGAGCGATGCGGCTTCAGCCGGTCGCATGTAGTGCCCAACTTCTTTACCGACAACTACGACCATTCCATCTACGAGGCGGGCGTGCGCCTCGTAGACATGGTCTATATGAGGCGGCAGCTCTGAGCCTATAATGGGCTGCGGAGGCGAATGCATGTGAGCGGTACTCCCGGCAGGCAGACAACTCATCCAAAGCTCAATGGCCCAGATGCTCCTGTAGCAGGGCTCGCGCTGCGACAGGAGCACGTTGTTGTCGTGCTTGGATTCTGCGGACTTGTTTCCGCGGCGGACAACTGGTTTGTCTCGCCGGCGCTTCCCGCCATCGCAAACACGCTTGCCGTAGCGCCAACGGCCGCAGCCATTATCTTGACGGCCTATCTTGTTCCCTATGGGGCGCTGCAGCCGGTATGCGGCCGTATCGGTGACGGCGTGGGCCGCCTGCGCCTGCTGCGCATTATCGTGCTTGGGCTTTGTGCGGGCACATTTCTCTGCGCCTTGGCGCCTAATCTGTCCCTTCTTGTAGCGGCGCGTATCATCACCGGCTGCTTTGCGGCGGGAATCATCTCGGTCTCACAGGCGTTTGTGGGCGATGTGGTGGGTCCCAAGCACCGCGCCGGCGCGGTGGGCATCCTCATGGGCATTACCTTCACGGGGCAAGGGCTCTCGGCGGGGCTCGGCGGCATCCTCACCGATCTGGTGGGCTGGCGCGCGGCCTTTGCTGCATTTGGCATGCTGGCGGCTCTCGCCTGGCTCGGCTTGTTCACGTTGCGTGATACTGGACGTTCCCCTGCGCGAGATAGCGTTCACCCGAAAGCGCAGGCCGGCAAACACCTGCCGCATATCAACCCTGTCAGTTCGTTTTTCCGGGACGCGTGGCGCATCTTCTTTAGTCCACATCGCGCGGTCTTTTTGCTCGCCTGTTCGACGGGTTTTCTGTTCCTCGGTACGTACGGGCTGATGGGAACCTTTCTTTCTGAGGTTTGCGGGCTCACCTCCACACGGGCAGGCTTGGTGATGATGCTCTACGGCTTCTTCTGCCTGATTGGCGGCGCACTCGCCGGCAAACTCGGCGGCGCGCGCGGGCTCGGCGGCGTTATCTCTGTCGGCGAGTGCGCGGGCATGGTGTCCGCAGCCACGCTTGTCCTTTCGTGCGCCACGGGCTCGTGGATCCCATCACTTGTGGCGGCAGCGAGTCTGGGCTTGGGTTACATCTTGGTGCAGCCCACGCTTGTGACGCTCTCCATGGACGCGGACCCCGCACAGTCGGGACTTTGCACAGGGCTCATAGGCTTTGCGGTCTTTGCCTGCGGCGGCGTCGGCCCTGCGGTGGGAACCGCAGTTGTTTCCTGTAGCGGGTATGCGCTGCTCTGGATGCTGGTGCTTCTGTGCCTTGGACTTCAGGCTCTTATCAGCCGGCGCGTTCTGCGCTAGGGGAGGGGGCGGCATCACCTTCCGGCCGATTAACGATAACAATGCCGAGGGCAATGAGCACCAAGGCGAATGCGGTCTGCAGCCAAGGCAGGGAGGCTCCCTCGCCAAGAAGGATGCTCGAGAGCACCACACCAAAGACCGGGTTCATAAAGCCAAAGATTGCCACGCGCGAGGTTGGGTTGTACTTGAGCAGAATCGACCAAAGCGAATAGGCTACACCTGATACGCAGGCAAGGTAGAGAACCATGGCAATGCCTGCGGGGGTGAGGCGCGGAAGGTTCCCGCCGAGCGCCGCGCCCGCCAAGGTGAGCACCGCCCCGCCGAGCACAAATTGGTAGCCGCTGAGTGCTACGGGATCCTCGCGCTGGGAGTAGGCATGGATGAGGGCGGACGAGACAGCGTAGGAGATAGCGGCGATAAGGATGAAGCCCTCGCCCGTGAGCGTGACGGCGCCGCCGCTATCACCGCCGGTGAGGTTGACGATAACGACTCCGGCAAATCCCACGGCGCAGCCGAGGACTTTCCGCGCGGTGAGCCGTTCTTGCCGGAACACGAGCGCTGCCACCAGTACGCAGAGAAACGTATTCATGGCGTTGACGATTGAGCCGCGCACGCCGGAGGCGTTGGAGACGCCGATGTAGAAGAAGGCGTATTGCACGATGGTTTGGGCGAGCGAAAGCCTGATGACGAGCGGCCATCCCGCGCGCGAGACACGGGGTAAGCGGTGTCTTGTTATCGTCGCGGCGGCAAGTGCGATGGCGCCCGCGAGCATAAAGCGCACGCCGGCAAAGAGAAACTCCGACGGCACGTCACCGTCTTGGATGCCGAGCAGCCCGTAGCCAATCTTGATGCAGGGAATCGCGCTGCCCCAGAGCGCGCAGCAGATGAGGGCAAGTGCGGCCACACACCAGGTGCGTGTGAGAACGGGGCGCGCGGAGTTGGTGCGGACATCGTAAGAGTTGATATCGAGCGCGGATGAGGGTCTGGACATATATCTCCCAAACGAAGCGAAGCGGAAAACGCCTCTATGGTACGCTCATTTTTGTGCCCGCACGCGTTGTTAGCATAGAACGCGTCATGGAACATTAGAGATTATTCTCTCAATTCATCAGTTGCGACTGACGGATTCCGGCGTGCGCTCCTCAGAGGACTTTCTCTCAACGTTGCCAAAGGGTCAGCTGGCGCTGTGCGCTATCGCCACGTTCAAGGACGAGTATCTGCTCGACTTTATCAATGTTGAGGAGCTCGGGGTGCGCGATGCGAACGATATCGACGAGCGTGTGCTGGAGCAGGGCATCGTACAGAACATCAAGCAGTTCATCATGACGTTCGGCAAGGGTTTCTCGTTCGTGGGGAACCAATACCTTTTGAACGTCGCGAGCACGAGAATCCCTCCATAGGCCTTGTGATGCACTGCTCGTCAGCGGCATAACGAAAGGTCGGTCCATCAAAAGGGCGCATCCCCGTCCGTGAAGCGGCGAGGACGCGCCCGTTGATGGACCGACCGTTATGGGGCGGCGTTATGCTAGGAACTGCGGCATGTGCGTGGGGATGAAGTCCGTGTACACGATGCCGGCGGCGTAGTCGGGCTCACGAACGACCGCGCGGTGGAACGGCAGCGTCGTCTTGATGCCCTCGATCTCAAACTCGTCGAGCGCGCGCTTGGCACGGGCGAGTGCGGCCTCACGGGTGGGACCCCACACGATGAGCTTTGCCACGAGCGAGTCGTAGGTCGGAGGAATCGTGTAGCCCTCGTAGACATGGGTGTCCACACGCACACCGGGGCCGCCGGGGAGGCGCAGCTTTGTGATCGTGCCGGGGCACGGGCGGAAGTTGTGCTCGGGATCCTCGGCGTTGATGCGGAACTCGAAGGCGTGGCCGTCCGGCGTGTCGATGCCGCCGTCGGGGATGGTCATGGGCTCGCCGGAGGCGATGCGCAGCTGCTCGCACACAAGGTCGGTGCGGGTGATCTCCTCGGTCACGGGATGCTCGACCTGGATGCGGGTGTTCATCTCCATGAAGTAGAAGCTGCCGTCCTCGTCGAGGAGGAACTCGATGGTGCCGGCGTTAGTGTAGCCGGTGGCGCGCACGGCCTTGACGGCAGTCTCGCACATCTGGCGGCGAAGCTCAGGTGTGAGCGCCGGGCTCGGCGCCTCCTCGCAGAGCTTCTGGTGACGGCGCTGGACGGAGCAGTCGCGCTCGCACACGGCGGCGGCGTGACCGAAGTTATCGGCCATGACCTGCACCTCAACGTGGCGCGGGCGGGTGATGAGCTTCTCGAGGTAGACCTCGTCGTTGGCAAAGGCGACGCGCGCCTCGGAGCGGGCGGCGTTGTACTCGTGCTCGAGATCGGCGGGGTCGTGGACCTCACGCATGCCCTTGCCGCCACCGCCGGCGCTCGCCTTGATGAGGACGGGGTAGCCGACCTCCTCGGCAAACTTGGCGGCCTCCTCAACGGTCTCGACGGCGCCGTCGGAGCCCGGGACGGTGGGAACGCCCGCGTTCTTCATGGTCTGCTTGGCGTTGGACTTCTCGCCCATGCGGTCGATGACGTCCGGATCGGGGCCGATGAAGGTCAGGCCGTTTTCCATGCACTTGCGCGCAAACTCGGCGTTCTCGGAGAGGAAGCCGTAGCCGGGGTGCACGGCTTCGCAGCCGCGGGAGACGGCGGCGCCCACGAGGCGTGCCATGTCCAGGTAGCTCTGGGCAGAGGGGGCGGGGCCGATGCAGACGCGCTCGTCGGCCTCCTCAACGGCGGCGGTGTTGCGGTCCGCGGTGGAGTAGGCGACGCATGCCGTGACGCCCAGGTCCTTGCAGGCGCGCACAACGCGCAGCGCGATCTCGCCGCGGTTGGCGATGAGGATCTTCTTGAACATGTCTCTCGCCTGCCTTTACGCCGTGGGCTCGAGGTAGAAGAGCGGCTGGCCAAACTCAACGGGCTCGGCGTTCTTGCCACAGACCTCGCGGACGATGCCGTCCTCCTCGGCGGTAATCTCGTTCATGAGCTTCATGGCCTCGACGATGCAGAGGGTCTGACCGGCCTTGACCTCGTCGCCCACCTTGACAAACGGATCGGCGTCGGGCGCGGGGGCCTGATAGAACGTGCCGACCATGGGGCTCTCAACCGCCTTCCAAGTGGCAGGGCGATCGGTTGCTGCCGCAGGGGCGGGAGCGGCGGGCTCGGCGGCCGCAGGGGCTGCAGGCGCGGCGGGTGTGGGCTCTGCCGGGGCGACAGGAGCGGCGGGCGCGGGCGCGCCGGCGGTCACGGCAACGGGCTTCTTGATGGCAACCTCGGTGGTGCCGTCCTTGATGGTGACTTCGGCGACGGAGCTGCCGTCGAGGGCCTCGATGAGGTCGCGGATCTGGGAAACGTTCATATCGGTATCCTCCTCGGTGTCGGTGCCGGCGGGCGCTGCCGTGTCGGCGTCAATGGGTTGGGTGATGTCGCGCAGGGTCCCTGCGGCGCGCTTCTCAAACAGGGCGCGTGCCTCGTTGGGGAAGAGCGCGTAGGAGAGCACGTCCTCGTCGGACTGAGCAAGGTCGCCAATCTCGGCCTTGGCCTCGTCGAAGGTCTGCAGGTGCACGTTCTTGGCGTCCTCCTGCAGCTTCTTGACGTCGACGTGGCCCAGAATCTTCTCGCGGATGCCCTCGTCGATGGGCGCGGGGGTCTTGCCGTAGAAGCCCATGAGGTATTCGCGCATCTCGGTCGAGACAATCTTCCAGCGCTCGCCGGTGAGTACGTTCATAACTGCCTGCGTGCCCACGATTTGGCTCATGGGGGTCACGAGCGGCGGGTAGCCGACCTCTTTGCGCACGCGCGGAATCTCGGCCACGATCTCGGGCAGGCGGTCGTGCATGTTCTGCAGGTCGAGCTGGCCCACGAGGTTGCTCATCATGCCGCCCGGAATCTGGTGCTTGTAGATGCGCATGTGGGTGAGCGTGGTGATGCCCCTCTGGTGCTTGCCCGCCTTGCGCACGCCGTCCCAGTAGTCGGCGATCTCAAAGAGAAGGTCGAGGTCGAGCCCGGTGTCAAAGGGCGACCCGCTAAACGACGACACGGTCATCTCGACAGCCGGCTGCGAGTTGCCGAACGCGAGCGGCGCATGGGCGCAGTCCACGATCTCGGCGCCCTCTTCGGCTCCGCGCAGATAGTTGGCGCTCGCCATACCACCAATGAAGTGGCAGTGCATGTGCACGGGCAGGCCGATCTCGGTGCGCAGGGCGCTGACAAGCTGGGCAGCACGATACGGCACCAGAAGGCCGGCCATATCCTTGATGCACAGCGAGTCAGCGCCCAGCTCGGCGAGCTGGCGCGCATAGGCGATGTAGCTGTCGAGGGTGTGAACGGGACTGCGCGTATAGGAGATCGCGGGTTCAAAATGCGCGCCGACCTTTTTAATAGCCGCCGCGCAGTCACGGATGTTATCTATGTCGTTTAAGGCATCGAAGACACGGAAGACGTCGATGCCGTTGGCGTGGGAACGCTCGATGAAACGCTCCACCACATCCGTCGAGTAATGCTTGTAGCCCACAAGGTTCTGGCCGCGGACGAGCATGGCGAGGCGCGTGTTGGGGCAGCGCTCCTTAATCAGACGCAGCCGCTCCCAGGGATCCTCGTCCAGAAAGCGCAGGCACGTGTCGAAGGTAGCGCCTCCCCATGCCTCGATAGCCCAATAGCCGACTTCATCCATCTTGGGCAAGATGGGCAGCATCTCTGCGGTGGTCATGCGGGTCGCCCAGAGGGACTGCTGACCATCGCGGATGGTGGTGTCCATGATGCGGAGACGGTTTCCAGCCATAAGCCCTGCCTCCTCTCGTTGTCGTGTTCCATACCGTATTGTTAGGGCGCGAACGCCCGAAACGCCGATGTGACAACGCATCGCTTTCACTCTAGACCCACATCTTCGTGCGGGGCAACGGTTGTCTGGCGAACGGTAGGGGCTTTGAGGGGAAGGGTCGTCGGGCGTGTTCGAACGACAGGCGACGGGGCTGAGGATTGCTCCGTAGGGGCCGAGGCTTATTTGAAGTGCGCCCCGCGGGGAATCTGGGGCCCGTCGGTCGGGGTGCTGCCAGCGTCACCCTGCGCCGCGCGGCGGTGCTTCACGATGGCGCGCACGATGAGCGAGACAACAACAAGGCCGACGATGCCGCCCGCCACACACCAGGTGAGCGGGTTTTGGATGATGCCGAGGGCGGTGTTGCGGATCTGCGCGAGGGCGGAGAGCTCCACGTCGTTGGCGGCAACGAGCGAGACCTCGCCCAAGACCTCGCCGTCAAGGGTATAGGTTGCCTTGCCGAGCTCGTCACCCTCTTCATACGGCGCAACGAACTCCTCGGGCAGGTCGTAGGTGACGGTAATGGCTGCCGGGTCGGTATCTGCCGGCAGGAGCTTGGAGAGGCCGCCGGCCGTCTCGATGCCGAGCTGCTCGTCTTGATGCGCGTCGGTAACGTCAACGGTTTCCACCGGGGTATCTGCGGCGACGATTTCCTGCACCGACCACTCGGCATAGGCCCACTCAAAAAGACGCTTTGTCTCGGTGAGGCTCGCGGGAATCTCGGCGTCCTCGCAGCCGAGCACAATCGAGTAAAGCGTGATGTCGTTCTGGTTTGCTGCGGCGACAAGGCAGCGGCCGGCCTCGGTGGTGTTGCCGGTCTTGATGCCGCGCGCCGGAGCGTAGTAGACCTCGGAGGCGCTGTTGAGAAGCAGGTTGGAGTTACGCAGCGTCCGCGCGTCCTGCACGTTGGTCGCGGGCATCTCGTAGGAGGGCGTGGCCACGATCTGGGCAAACGTGGGGTTCTCCATGGCCGCCTGCGTGATGCGCATGAGGTCGCGCGCGGTCGTGTAATGGGCGTCATCGTGCAGACCGCAGGGGTTGGCAAAGTGCGTGCCGGTGCAGCCGAGCGCTGCGGCGCGGTCGTTCATCATCTGGACAAAGCCGTCGACGCTGCCGCCCACGGCGCGGGCGAGGATGTAGGACGCGTCGTTGCCGCTGGGGAGCATAAGGCCATAGAGCAGCTGCTCGATGGTGAGCACCTCGCCGGGCTTGAAACCGGCGACCGAGCTGTCGGCGGTGACGTGGTCAAAATCCGCCTCCTCGACCGTGACCTGCTGGGCGAGGTCGGCGTTCTCGAGCACCACGAGCGCCGTCATGATCTTGGTGGTGGAGGCGGGATAGCGCGTCTCGTCGGCGGCGACCTCGTAGAGGACGGTGCCGCTTGCGGGCTCCACAACCAGTGCGGACGCGGCGGCGATGGCGGGATCGGTGAGCGCTGCAGCGCAGACGGGGGAGAGCGCCGAGAGCGCAAGGCTGAGCGCGCAGAGAAGCGCCGTTGCGCGCAGGCGGGCGCGTGTGATGAGATGGTGGCGCGAGGGGGTGCGATTGAGGTGCGACATGCCGGCCTTTCTGCCGAGGTGAGATATGGGCACATTGTAGCGGAGCGCGTTGACAACTGCGGCGCTCTTATAGTGGCGCTGCCGTATGAGATGCGTGTCTATTTGCTCAATTGCCACAGAATAGGTTATGATTCCTCAACTCTGGGTACACAGCAGACGTTCAACTACGAGTGATAGGGCATATCGGGTCCGTCCGCGCTGCGCGGACCGGTCCCGCACGTAAAAGAAGGTACCTATGCTGGATAGATTCACCGATCGCGCACGGCGCGTCATGGCGATCGCCAAGCAGGAGGCGCTCGCTCTCGATACCACCAAGGTTGGAACCGAGCACCTGCTGCTCGCGCTCGCAAAAGAAGACGAGGGCATTGCTGCCGAGGCACTGCGCTCGCTCGATATTGCCTACGACGAGATTCTCGAGGAACTCAAGAGCTCCTCGACAACGAAGGGCGTGCCCGAGGGGGAGCCCGCGGGCACGGTCGACACGGTTGTGGACGGTCCCGAAGGGGCTGCGGATGCCGCGGATGCTTCGGATGCTTCGGACAAGGCCGATGCCGAGGCGACTCAGGCTGAGGACGCCCCCGAGCCGGCGGCTGCCGCATCGCGCCAGAAGCTCGCCTTCACGCCGCTGGTCATCTCTGTTATGGAGCGCGCCTTCCGCATCGCGCGCGAGAACAACCAGACCTACGTCTCCACCGAGCACCTGCTCCTCGGCATGATTGACGAGGCGCAGTGCCGCGGTATGGATCTGCTCATGCGCCTTGGCGTCACGGCGGCGTCCGTTCGCCAGGCGGTCGAGAAGCTCACGGCCAAGGACCAGAGCGGCAAGCGCCCCATGGCGGGCGCCGGCGCCGGCAGGCCCGGGGCGGGGCTCCCGTTCTTCTCGGGTACGGCCGCCCAGGGCAAGGGCGACGAGGAGGCCTCGGCGCTCAAACGCTACGCAACGAACCTCACCGAGAAGGCGCGCGAGGGCGGGCTCGACCCCGTCATCGGCCGCGAGAGCGAGATCTCGCGCATGATGGAGATCCTCTCCCGTCGCACCAAGAACAACCCGCTCATCTTAGGCGACCCCGGTGTGGGCAAGACCGCCATCGTCGAGGGCCTCGCGCAGGAGATTGCTGCCGGCAACGTGCCCGAGAACCTTATGAACCAGAATATCTGGTCGCTCGACCTGCCCGGTCTTGTGGCGGGCGCCAAGTACCGCGGTGAGTTTGAGGAGCGCCTGAAGGGCGTCATCCAGGAGGCGACCGACGCCGACGACGCCATCCTCTTCATCGACGAGATGCACACTCTCATCGGTGCCGGTTCCGCTGAGGGCTCCATCGACGCGAGCTCGATGCTCAAGCCCGTGCTCGCGCGCGGCTCCTTCCAGATCATCGGCGCCACCACGGCCGAGGAGTACCGCAAGTACCTCACCAAGGACCCGGCGTTTGAGCGTCGCTTCCAAACGATCGATATTCCCGAGCCGAGCGTCGAGGACACCATCAAGATCCTGGAGGCGCTCCAGAGCCGCTACGAGGAGCACCATCACGTGCGCTACACGCGTGCTGCCATCGAGGCCGCCGCGAGCCTATCGGCCCGCTACATCCAGGACCGCTACCTGCCCGATAAGGCAATCGACCTTATTGACGAGGCGGGTGCTCGCGCGCGTATCGCCAAGAACCGCGCTCCCGAGGACGTCCGCGCCGCCGAGGCGCGCGTGACCGAGCTTGCGAGTCAGGCGGAGGATGCCACCGAGCATGACGACATGAACCGCGCCGCCGAGCTCAAAGAGGAGCAGAGGACGGCCGAGATTGCCCTTTCTGAGGCGCGTGCCGCTTGGACGGCCGAGATGGACGCGAGCCCGCTTACCATCGATGTGGCCGAGATTGCCGACATCGTGTCCGCTACCTCCGGCGTGCCCGTCTCGTCGCTCACCGAGGACGAGAGCCGTCGCCTTTTGCAGTGCGAGAGCGTCCTCAAGACGCGCATCATCGGTCAGGACGAGGCCGTCGCCGCCGTGGCGAAGGCCATCCGCCGCAGCCGCTCGCCGCTCAAGGACCCGCGCCGTCCCGGCGGCTCGTTCATCTTCCTCGGCCCCACGGGCACAGGTAAGACCGAGCTCGCCAAGACCCTCGCCGAGTACCTCTTTGGCAGCAAGGACGCGCTCATCAGCTTCGACATGAGCGAGTTTGCGAGCGAGTACGAGGTCTCCAAGCTCATCGGCTCGCCTCCGGGCTACGTGGGCCACGAGGAGGGCGGCCAGCTCACCAAGGCCGTGCGCCGGCACCCGTACTCGGTCGTGCTCTTCGACGAGATTGAGAAGGCGCACCCGGATATCTTCAACATCCTTCTGCAGGTGCTTGACGAGGGGCGCCTGACCGACGGCCAGGGCAAGACGGTCGACTTCCGCAACACGGTCATCATCATGACCTCTAACGTGGGCGCGCGCGAGATTGCCGCCACCTCGAGCGTGGGCTTTGGCACCACAGGTGAGGCGGGGCTCAGCTCGGGCGAGATCAAGAGCAGGGCGATGGGCGAGCTCAAGCGCCTGTTCCGTCCCGAGTTCTTGAACCGCGTAGACGACATCGTGGTCTTCCAGAAGCTCACGGGTGAGAGCCTGACCAAGATTGCCGAGCTCCTTGTCGACGACCTGCGCCAGCGTCTCATCGCAAACGGCATGAACATCCGTCTCACCGATGCGGCCATCGCCAAGATCGTCTCCGAGGGCACCGACCTCACCAACGGCGCGCGCCCCTTGCGCCGCGCCATCCAGCGCCTCATTGAGGACCCGCTCTCCGAGGAGCTCCTGGCGGGCGAGTGGGGAGCCGGCGACACGGTCGTTTGCGATGTGGTGGACGATGCGTTTGTGTTCACCCATGGCACGGGTGAGATTCCCGCCCCGCGCGAGAGGGGTGCGCTTGGGGCGAGCTTTGAGCCCGCGCCGCGCTCCGGCGGCGGTGCTCCTGCACTTGCAGCCGGTGGCTCCGGTGGCGCCGTTCAGACGGGCGCCGGATCCCGATAAAACTTTTCGATAAAACGCCCTCGTGCCGTTTCGGCCGGGGGCGTTTTCATGCGACAATATGGGTAACTGTGATGTTTTACGTATGAGATGGGAGTAGCACGTTGGATAAAGAAGAGCTCAACAAGCGTATGGACGAGGCGATTCGCCTGACCGCCCCGGGGCAGCCCATCCGCGCCGCCCTCGACATGATTATTGCCGGCCACCTCGGCGCCCTTATCTGCGTGGGCGACGAGGAGAGCGTGCTTGCCGCCGGCAACGACGGTTTTCCCTTAAACATCTCGTTTACGAGTAACCGTCTCTTTGAGCTCTCCAAGATGGATGGCGCTATCGTCATCGACGGTGACGTGACCCAGATTCTGCGCGCAAACTTCCATCTTAACCCCGACCCGTCGCTCGCTACGAGCGAGACGGGCATGCGCCACCGCACGGCCGCCCGCATGAGCGTGCTGACCGACGCAATTGTGATCTCGGTCTCGTCCCGCCGCGCCGTGGTAAACGTCTACGTGCACGGCAAGAGCTATCAGATTCAGACCGTACCCGAGATTATGAGCTCGGTGAACCAGCTCGTCTCGACGCTGCAGACCACACGCACCCAGCTCGACCGCAAGCTTCTGCACCTGACGGGCCTTGAGCTCGACGACTACGTGACGCTCGCCGACATCACCGATATCTTCTCGAGCTTTGAGATTCTCCAGCAGTCCAAGGCCGAGCTCAAGCGCTGCATCGTCAAGCTCGGCACGCAGGGCAAGATCGTGCGCATGCAGCTTGAGCAGCTCGCCGGCGAGTCCATCGACAACGAGTACGACCTTATGATCCGCGACTACGCGCGCGACTCCTCGGAGGAGAATGCACGCCGCATCCGCGAGAAGTTTGCCGACATGACCCCGCGCGACCTCACCAACCCGCAGCGCGTGGCCGAGGCGCTGGGCTACGACGACCTCGACGAGGATTCGGTCATGACGCCTCTGGGACTGCGCACGCTCTCCCAGGTCTCGGTCGTGCGCGACGGTGTGGCCGAGCGCATCGTCGACGAGTACGGGTCGCTCCAAGACCTCATGGACGATATCCGCACCAACCCCGAGCGCCTGGTGGACATTGGCGTTAACAACCCGACGATTCTGGCTGACTCGCTCTACCGCATCCAGGGCAAGCGGGGGAACGCCTGATGGAGGGCGTCGGCACCGCTCCCGTGACGGATGGCGCCGCGTCGTGCGCGTGTGACGGCGTGCGGGAGGGCGTCGCCTGTGCGGTGATTGTTGCCGGGGGTTCGGGCACGCGCTTTGGCAACCCCGGCGGCAAGCTTTTGGTCGAAGCGGCGGATAGACCGCTCATCGCTTGGACGCTCGCGGCGTTTGACCGCGCACGTACGATCGGCCATATCGTCATCGTCTGCCAACCCGCGCGCCGCCAAGAGATGCGCGAGGCCGCTATCGACCCCTATCCGCTTGCGACGCCGGTTGCCTTTGCGGACGCGGGTGCCGAGCGGCAAGATTCAACTGTCTCGGGCGTTGCAGCCGTTCCTGCGGGATATGACGTTATTGCCATCCACGACGCCGCTCGACCGCTTATCAGCCCGGCAACCATCGATGTGGCGGTGGCAGAGCTTCTACGCGACCCGCGCCGCGACGGCGTGGTCTGCGGACAGGCCGCCATCGACACGTTGAAGACGGTCGAAGAGCAGGAGGTGGGCACCCGCTTTGTCGACACCCCGCCGCGCTCGCGCTTCTGGTGCGTGCAGACGCCGCAGGTGTTTCGCACCCACGCGCTTGTGCAGGCTATCGAGCACGCAGCGGCGGACGGTTTTGAGGGAACGGACGACGCTTCTGTGGTGGAGCATGTGGGCGGGGTCGTTGTGGGCGTCGAGGCGCCGCGCGACAACATCAAGGTGACCGTTCCCGAGGACCTGCCGCTGGTGGAGGCGCTGCTGCGGGCGCGCACAAACTAAAAGGAGGATTGCCGTGCTGAGCATAGGACACGGATACGACGTGCATCGTCTGGTGGAGGGCCGCCGTTGCATCATCGGCGGTGTCGATATTCCGCACAACAAGGGGCTTCTGGGCCACTCCGATGCCGATGTGCTCGCCCATGCCCTCGCCGACGCGATTCTCGGCGCGTGCCGCGGGGGCGACATCGGCAAGCTCTTTCCCGATGATGACCCGGCTTATGAGGGGGCGGATTCGCTCGTGTTGCTCGGCCGTGTGATGGCCTATGCCCGTGAACGCGGCTATACCTTTGTGGATGCGGACTGCACTATCGCCGCCCAGGAGCCCAAGATTGGCCCGCATCGCGAGGCAATGCGCGAGAACCTGGCGCGCGCCCTTGGCGTCTCCGTCGAACACGTAGGCGTGAAGGCCACTACCACCGAGCGCCTCGGCTGGGAGGGCGAGGGCGCCGGCATTGGCGCATGGGCCGTATGTCTGCTTGACCACGCATAGCTGCACATTTGGGGACGGGGTCAAAACGTGCACAAAAACGCGTAAGAAAACGTTTTGATTGCCGCGCCCAGATGACGCCGCGCGCACTATCATAGACATCGATGCAGGGGTACCCGGCGCGCGGAAGCGCATGCCGAGTTGAGAGGGCGTTCTGCCCAACCCTTCGAACCTGTCAGGTAATGCTGTCGTAGGGAGCATGGACGCGAACACAAGGCGCTCCCTGGGGGCGTTGCCGTCTGCGGGCATCAGCGGAAGGCAACGCGTGAAACCTCGGGTGGGCGCCTTTTTCGTTGCTCCGGAAAGGATCTTCGATGATCGAGAAAGAAACGCTGGAAGCACAGGTGGCGCGCGCGGCGCAGAAGGTACGCGAGACGTGCCCGGTGGCGCCGTCTATCACCAACACGGTGACCATCAACTTTGTGGCGAACGCTCAGATTGCCGTGGGTGGTTCGGCGGCTATGGTCTATCTGCCCGACGAGGGCGAGGCGATGGCCGAGATGGGCGGTGCCGTGTACATCAACGTAGGCACGCTTCTGCCCGTTTACGCAGATACCCTGCCCGCTACGGCTAAGCGCCTGCACGAGCTCAACAAGCCGTGGGTGGTCGATCCTGTCGCCGTGGGCATGGGTAAGCTCCGCACTCAGCTTCTTGCCGACTTCAAGCCCTATAAGCCCACTATCGTGCGCGGCAATGCGTCCGAGGTGATTACCTTGGCTGACGTGTGGGGGCTTGAGCGCGCTGATGCGGGCGCGGCCGTGCGCGGCGTCGACTCCACGCAGGAGGTCGACGCGGCCCGCGCCGCCGCAGTCGCTATTGCGCGTTACACGGGCGGCGCTGTGGCGGTTTCGGGTGAGACTGACTTGGTGACCGATGGTGAGACTGTGGTCTTGAGCCACGGTGGCTCGCACTTCATGGCCAAGATCACGGGCTCCGGCTGCAGCCTGGGCGGCGTGTGCGCCGTGTATGCCGCATGTGCGGAGACCCCGCTTGCGGCGGCGCTTGCGGCGGTGGGCGTCTACAACGTTGCAGGCGAGCGCGCCGGTGCACGGGTAAACGCGCCGGCAAGCTTCCAGGTGGCGTTTCTGGACGAGCTCTACCTCGCCACGCCCGAGGACATCGCACACCACACCTTTGAGATCGAGGAGGCATAAATGAACGCGCTGGTTGCCGTGGCCATCGCGCCGGTGGGCGTGGGTGACGAGCTGAAGGAGTACGTGGCGGAGGTTATCCGTGTCATCCGCGAAAGCGGCCTTTCCTGTCGCACCAACTCCATGTTCACCGAGATCGAGGGCGAGTGGGACGATGTGATGCGCACCGTGCGCGACGCGACCTTTGTGCTCGCGGAGCGCGGCATCCGCACCGAGGTGGTGCTCAAGGCCGATATCCGCCCCGGCTTTGAGAACATGATGGAGCGCAAGGTGCGCGTGGTGGACGAGATTCTGGACGGCGCGGGCTCCGATGAGGCCGCGGCGAACGGCGCCGGCGCGTGCGCCTGCAAGGCATAGGGGAGTGCGCTATGAGCATACGTGACAACCTGGATATCTCGGCATATCTGGTATTAGGGCCCGAGAACACCTGCGGTCGCCCTGTGGAAGAGGTGGTGGCTCAAGCGCTCGACGCCGGCTTCACCATCATCCAGGTGCGTTCCAAGGTGGCGGGCGCGCGCGAGATGATCGACTGCGCGCGCCGCGTGGCAGATGCCATTGCCGCTGCCGGCAAGTCCGACACCGTGCCTCTGCTCATCGATGACCGGCTCGATGTGGCACTCGCTGCGCGCGAGATGGGCGTCAAGGTGGACGGTGTTCATGTGGGGCAGTCTGATATTCCGCCCGAGATTTGCCGGAAGTTCCTCGGCGAGGATGCGGTGGTGGGGCTCTCTGCCGCCGCGCATGAGATGCGTCACTATATCGAGACGGCCGATGTCTCGGCGGTGGATTACTTTGGCGTGGGCCCCCTGCACGAGACGGCTACCAAGCCCGACTGCGGTCTTGACGACGACGGGCATGTGATCACCCGTAGTCTTGCCGAGCTCGCCGAACTCCACCAGGTGAGCCCGCGCCCCATCGTGGTGGGCGGCGGCGTCAAGGCGGCCGACATCCCCGCACTTGCAGCAACCGGTGTGGAGGGCTTCTTTGTGGTGTCCGCCGTGGCGGGCGCCGATGACCCGCATGCGGCAGCTAAGGAGCTCGTCGACCTCTGGCGTGCAAACAGCGACTAGACGCTATCCCTCAGAACGTCAGATTGTTCACTCTTGTGTGCCGGGCCCGGTCTTTCCGGGCCCGGTCGCGTATAATCGAGCAGTATCGCGCCCTGCCGTCGCGGCAAACCCGCGCCAGCATCACGGGCGAGGCAACGCGAGGAGATCTCATGCTTATCTACAACTCGGCCACGCACAAAAAAGAGGAGTTCGCCCCCATCGAAGAGGGCAAGGTCCGTATGTACGTGTGCGGCCCGACGGTCTACGACAACATCCACATCGGCAACGCACGCACGTTCATCTCCTTTGACGTGATTCGCCGCTGGCTCATCGCGTCGGGCTTTGAAGTGACGTTTGCCCAGAACCTGACCGACGTGGACGACAAGATCATCAATCGCGCCAACGAGCAGGGACGCACCGCCGCCGAGGTGGCCGAGGAGTTCTCGAAGAAGTTCATCGACGTCATGCATGCGGCCAACGTGATGGACCCCGATGTGCGCCCGCGTGCCACCAAGGAAATCGGCCCTATGATTGGCATGATCAAGACGCTCATTGAGGGCGGACATGCCTATGCGGCCGATAACGGCGACGTGTACTTTGCGGTGCGAAGCGATCCCGCGTATGGCGAGGTGTCCGGTCGCAAGGTTGACGACCTTATGGTGGGCGCGCGCATCGCCGCGGGCGAGGCCAAGCGCGACCCGCTGGACTTTGCGCTTTGGAAGGCCGCCAAGCCCGGCGAGCCGAGTTGGAAGAGCCCGTGGGGCGAGGGGCGCCCGGGCTGGCACACCGAGTGCGCCGCCATGGTGCACCGTTACCTGGGCTGCCCGATCGACATCCACGGCGGCGGGTCCGACCTTGCCTTCCCGCACCACGAGAACGAGTGCGCCCAAGCCACCTGCGCCTGGCACGAGGGCTTTGCCAACACGTGGATGCATACGGGCATGCTGCTCGTCGACGGCGAGAAGATGAGCAAGTCGCTCGGCAACTTCTTTACGCTCGAGGAGGTGCTCGAGAAGCACTCCGCGGCTGCCCTGCGCCTGCTCATGCTGCAGACGCATTATCGCTCGCCGCTCGACTTTAGCTGGGAGCGCCTTGCCGGTGCCGAGAACTCGCTGGCGCGCATCGCCGGCACCGTCAAGAACTTGGTGTGGGCTGCGCACCATGCCGAAGGCGTGGCAGACGCTGAGCTCGGAGCTTCGCTCGAGGCAGCGGTCGATGCCGCAAAGGCGGAGTTCGAGCGCCAGATGAACGACGACTTCAACACCGCGGGCGCGCTCGCGGCGTACTTCCAGCTGGTGACCGACGCCAATACCTACCTTGATCAGGCGGGCTCCGCAGTTGATGTAGACGTGGCAACGGGCGCCGCGGCGAGCATTGCCGGCGCGTTCAAAATCCTGGGTATTGAGCTTCCCGAGCCGGAGGAGGAGCTGCCGGTGGGACTCCTCGGCGTGGCCGCAGGGCTTTGCGCCTACACGGGCGACGACGTTGCCGAGGCGGCCGAGCAGATTCTCGCCGCCCGCGCCGAGGCCCGTGCTGCCAAGAACTGGGACGTGGCCGACGCCATCCGCGACCAGCTGCGTGACATGGGGCTCGTGATTGAGGACACCGCCGCTGGTAGCCGCATCAAGCACGCGTAATCTCGGCGACTGCTTTTTCTGCAGGAATACGAGCCGCTCTTTCCCCGAGGAAAGGGCGGCTTTTGCATATGGACTAAGCAATTTCGAGTTCGCATGCGAGACGAACGGGGCATTTGTGCAAACAGCGTTTGCACAGCTTCCCGTTACATGACGAAACCCCTTTCAGAGAGTTTTTATCTTTTCACTAATTCGGAGGGGCTGTGTGGCGATTGAAAGGCCTAGTAGGTTTAATTGCTCGGGGCTTTTTCTTGCGTACTTTTATGCGTAACCGGTGGTGTTTCCCCTCGTGAAAAGCGATATCGGGCTCACGGATGACCAGCAACGCGTGTACGACCTACGTAGTACCGCACGACCCATGGCGGCGGGGAGTTGCTGGAAGGAGTCGATTTCAGCAGGTTGAAGCTTACGAGGATTCTTCAACGCCTCGTTTCCCTTGGCGTGGCTGAGACAATTGGCGTAGCGAGGGGGACGAAGTATCGTCGATTGGCGTAGATGGCGCTGCAGAGCGATAGGGTTGCGCAGAATCGGGTTGCCTTACGATAGTCGCCTGTTATCTCCGCAGCCCAGCTGCTCGAGCAACGGCTCCAAGTACGAGCGATTGCAGCCATCGAAGCCCTCGTGCATGCCCGCGAGCGAGATCTTCTCGCGCTCGTTGCCGCGCGCGATCTCGTCTTCGAGCATTTTGAAGTAGATGCGCATGGCGATTTTATCCATCACGCCGAGCCGCTCGAAGTGGAATCCACCGCGGCAGTACACCCACGGCAGATCGGGGTAGCTATCTGCGGGGAAGGAGCGACGGAACGCCTCCTCGTGCTCGCTCGCAGGCCACAGGTCGCACGGCATGGGCGTTGCACCCACCGCGATTACGGCATAGCGCTTCTCGGGATGCTTCGCCATGTACGCTTGGAAACGCTTGGCGCCCTTGATGCTCGCCGCATGGAACCAGCTGGCAAACACTACGAGTTCGGCATCCGTGGCAACCGCCTCGATGCGATCAAGCGGTTCAGGCGTGCAACTCAGCTCTTCGGCCATCCAGTCAGCGTACGTCTTTGTCGATCCCGTTTGCGAGCAATATACAACAGCGGCTTTCATACGTTCTCCTAGCATCAGGGCCTATGGTCAACTATTCCCTGCAAGGTCGTATTTGCCGCTGTCGTGAATAAAGCCTTACCAAGTGCTGATGAATGCGATCAAGCCAATAGCGACCAATAGTCGAAAGACTCTTTTTCACGAAGTGAGCGTTTCAATGGTGATTGTTCAGGTCGCCGGCCCCGAGGGGAAGGTAATAGAGGGGCACCTGATGCCCGACCACGTGCACATGCTTGTGAGCATCCCGCCCAAGATCGGCGCCTCGGGCTTCATGGGCTGCCTGAAGGGGAGGAGCTCGCCGCTCATGTTCGACCGGCCCGCCACGAGTCAAGGGGCCATCGGGCCTGAACGGCGGTTCAGGCCAGGGACTTGAGCCCCTGGCCTGGGGCCATAGGGTTATACCCTAAGAGCAGACCACCCGCTAGTGGGTGGTCATGATTGGTCGCACAATATCGCGCTGATGGACAAGGTGAAGGGTGTGAAGCAGCGACTTTGGTACGCACAGGCATCAATAGAGAACGGTTGGTCACATGCTGTACTCATCCATCAGATTGAATCACATCTCTACGAGCGCCAGGCGCTGTCCGGTATCGTGAACAACTTCAGCCGTACGCTTCCCGAGTCAGAGAGCGAGCTCGCGCAGCAGGCGCTTAAGGACCCATTCATCTTCGATTTCATTACGGCCGAGCAGAGCCGATCCGAGCGCGATATAGAGACGCAGATGGTCGAGAATGTGACGAAGGTGCTGCTGGAGCTGGGGACTGGCTTCGCATTCATGGGCAACCAGTATCATCTAACTAGAGTGCGTATTATCAAAAACCAGCATCCAGTAAACTGCGTATTATTGGAATATGGGAGCTACGGTAAACTGCGTACTTTTGAAAAAGCATGCTGTCTTACTAGATAGATTCCCTGTTTACGAGGCGACTCTCAAGAAAACCATTCAGCGATTTCATATGGCGAATTCAAGAGGCGTTTCGGCAGACGTGTCGGTGATTCGTTCATCGTTCATCCGAAGGCTCTGTCGCAAGATGAGAGCGGATTGAGAATACCGACGTACATGATGTTCTGTGCGGCCGAGGATCAAAAGCAAGAGAATGAAGTACTATTTTTGGAATGGCTGGGCGAGGCAAGTTTGTCTGTTTGAGCTGAGCGAGAGAATGAACGGGGCGGATATGGCAAAACGTGGCAACACTGATAAGCGGAGGCGTGTGGGAAATTCTCAGGTAGTGGGCGCTTATATTGAGGGGCGCCGGGCTGTAACGGAGGCGCTGCGTGCCGGCTTTCCCGTCAAGCGTGCGCTCGTGGCCGAGGGTGAGGGCAAAGATGCCGCGCTGGTGCAGCTTGTTGACTACCTGCATGCGGCCGGCGTGCCCGTTATCACTCGTCCCCGCGCCGAGCTCGACGCCATCTCCGCACACGGTGCGCATCAGGGTATCGCGCTTGAGGTTGGCGCCTTCCCGTACGCTGAGCTTGCCGATATCGTTGCGCGCGCGGGCGAGGGCCCCGCGCTCGTGGTGGTGCTCGACCACGTGACCGATGCCGGCAACTTTGGCGCCATTGTGCGCACGGCCGAGGTCGTGGGCGCCGCGGGCGTGGTCATTGCCAACAAGCGCGCGGCCGAGGTGACGGTTGCTACCTATAAGACCTCCGCCGGCGCTGTCATGCACCTGCCCATCGCGCGCGTGCCCAACATCGCTCGTGCGCTTGAGGATCTCAAGCAGGCGGGCTTTTGGTGTGTCGGCGCGAGCGAGCATGCCGAAGGGTCCTGCTGGGAGTCGTCGCTTACCGGGCGCATCGCTCTTGTGATGGGGTCTGAGGGCGAGGGCATCTCGCGCCTGGTGCTCGAGACCTGCGATGACCTCACGCGCTTGCCGCAGCGCGGGGTGACCGAGAGCCTGAACGTGGCGCAGGCAACCACGGCGCTCGCCTACGAATGGCTCCGCGTGAACATCGCCGAGCTCGGCGACGCCGGTGCTGCAGTCTCCGACCAGGGCCGCGAGATTGCCGCGGCAGGGGCGGGGGAGTAGCCCATGTCCAAGAAGAACCGTGCGAAGGCCAAGGCAAAACGCTTTGGCGAGGGCTCGGCAAAGCCTCTTGTCTCGGCGAGCACCTTTGGGGTCGGCAACGCCTTCTCGGCGGCGTTTGGCGAGGTGGCTGAGCCGGCGCGCGGCACCAACGCGCGCGGCCAAAAGGAGCTCCTGGTGGTCGATGGTTACAACGTCATTCATGCCGACCCGCGCTACGAGCGCCTTATCTTCGACCGCTCGGACGATCCCTATTCGCGCGATGTCTACGACGCGGCGCGCACCTCGCTCATCGCGGATGTGGCCGCTTTTGCGCAGGGGCGCTACGAGCCGGTGATCGTGTTCGATGGTGCGGGCAACGTGAACCCCGACCGTCCGAATCTCCCGCAGGCGGGGGTGCGCATCGAGTTTTCGCCCACGGGGGTCTCGGCCGACACCATCATCCAGCGCCTGTGCACTGACGCTCGTGAGCATGGTCGCGCCTGCTCGGTCGTCACGAGCGACGGCACGATCCAGGCGACGGTCATGGGCAAGGGCGTCACGCGCATCTCGGCGCGTATGTTTGTGGGCGAGGTCAAGCAGGTTGATGCCGATGTGGCGGAAGCAGAGGCGGCGCCCGATATCAAGCTCACCCTCGGCAGTAGACTCGGCGGGGATTCTCTCTCTAAGCTGGCGGCGCTCCGCGACAGCCTGCGCGGATAGCAGGTTATTAGCATGTAATTATCTGCTAGAATGGACGGCGACGACAAGATCCGGGTTGTATCGGCAGGGAGGTCGCGATGTCCAAAACAGCTGCGCTTACTGATTTCAATCGTTCGCCTAATACGTTGCTCGCCGAGCTCCATGAGTCTCAGCAACCTTGCTATCTCACCAAAAATGGTAAGGCATGCGCCGTCATCATGGACCCCGACGCATTTGAGCAGGCGATGTCTTTCCGTGCAGAAGCGCGTGAGCGTGAGATGCGCGTCTATGACGGCGTGCTTCGGGGCTATGAGGATTATTGCGCGGGGAGGGTTACGCCGGCTCGTGAGGCGCTCGCTGCGCTCCGAGAGAAAAAAGGCTGGTAGCGTATGGCGTATCGCGTCTATTTCGCAAACAGCGTCCTCGACTTTATCGATGAGCATGTTACGTCAGAACGCGTTTTTGAGCGCATTGAGGCGTATCGCGAGTTGCTGGAGAGCTACCCATACCTTGGCGCTGCATATGATCCGGAGTACGCGGCGGCGCAGCCTCCGATCCCCTGCAGGCGACTGCCGATTCCCGATACGCCGTTTACCATGTATTACGCCGTTGATGACGAGGCGCAGGCAGTTAATGTGTTCTACCTAGACTTCTCGGCGGCAAACCCGCGATATCGTTTCAGGTATCTCGATTAGGTTGTGGGCTCGTGTGCAGAACGGCTCGGTTGCGCTTCGCTGCTTGCCGCTTGCACCGTCATTCAGTATCCTATAGAAGCTTCGTGCGGGGGTGCATATGCGCCGCCAAGCGCCGAGCGTGCCAGCGTGGCTCAACGGTAGAGCAAGTGATTTGTAATCACTGGGTTGCGGGTTCGATTCCTGTCGCTGGCTCCCTTACACATCAAGCCCAGAGACCGATGGGGTCTCTGGGCTTTCGTTTTGCGAACCCGCCTCTGTTCGGAGCGTGGTGCGGGTGTGGCACCTTTTGGTGTTGACCGTACGCCAGTATCAAGAGGTTATGGTGGGTGTACGCGACAAGGGCGGTCCATGGGGTTTGTGTTGACCAAACTGACGCCTATCAACTGCGAGAGCAGAAGACGGCAGCCCGCGCCGCGCCCCGTGAGCGAGGCCTAGCGGAGGATGCGCACCGCCACGCGATACGTTCCTGCGGCGTTGATGCGGTACGGCTCCTCCACGTCCGACCCCCAGCTATCGATGCCGCCCACGCCGCGCATCGCGCCGTACAGGCACAGGTGCGTGCGCTCCGTTACGGGGAGCTCCTCGGGGTGCGCGGCGCTTTCAATCTCGAGTGCGCTCGCGGGAAGCGCCGAGAACGCGAACGGTTCCTCCTCCATAACGAACGCGATCTTGCCCGTGCAACGCTCGCCAGCATCGCGCACCGCGAGTTCAAGCTCGTGCGTGTGCATGTGGCAACCGCAGTCCTGTGGGACGAGGTAGGCGGGTACGTGCGGCTCCTCATGGTGGCGGCCAAAGGTGCCGCCGCGCCAGCGGTCGGGGTACGTCTCGCCCGAGAGGCCCGTCCAGGCAACGTCCGCGACAGGTAACGGGGTCACCAGGTGCACGCCAAAACACGGCAGCTCAGGTAGCCCCTCGGCACCGGTGTAGAGCGCCTCGACGAGCATGCCAGCACCTGCCTCAACGGTGTAGCGCAGGATTATCTCCGCTCCGGGGACGACGTCTGCCGCAAAGCGGTACGCCACCACCACGCGGCGCGGGCCGAGCTCCTCCACGCGCTGATCCGTGCAGCGGCAGAACGCCTCTGCGGCGAGCCAGGCGGCGCTTCTTGCCGGGAAGCCGCACCCGCGGTCGTTATCGGTCGAGGCGCGCCAAAGCGCGGGCCGCGGTGCCCGCCAGAGCCACTCGCGCCCGTCCACGCGCAGGCTCACGGGTCCATGTTCCGCCCACGAGAAGAGGACGGAGAGCTCGCCGCACGTAACGCCAAGGTTCACATCGCCCTGCACGATTGCAAGGTCGGGTGCTTCTGCGGCACGTTCGCGCCGCGTCGCTGCCTGCACGGCAATCGTGCGTGTGCTCTGTGCCTCGGCAGCATCGCGTGCGGCATCGTGCGCGGCGCGCGCGGAGGCGTCTGCGTACCAGTAGCGCACCTCCTGCATCGCGGGCTTCTCAGTGCCGTCGGCAAAGACGATGCCGTCGCCGCTGAACGCGTAGTCGCTCGGTCGCTCGCCAAAGTCTCCACCGTAGCCCAGCGTGCGCCGTGCGAATGCATCGCGCCGCCAGAGGGCCTGGTCCATGTAGTCCCAGATAAAGCCTCCCTGGTACTGGTCAAACTCTTCGCCCAGACGCATATAGCTCTCCATGCCGCCCAGGCTGTTGCCCATGTCGTGCATGTACTCGCAGAGTATGAAGGGCTTTTTGGGCGAGCTCTCAAGGTAGCGGCGGATGTCCGTCGGCGTTGCGTACATGCGGCTCTCTACGTCCGAGGTCTCCTCCCATGTGGGGTCGTAGCCCTTGCGCCCCCGTGCTTGGAACACGCCTTCGTAATGAACGGGACGGCTCGGGTCCGCCTCGTGGAAGAAGCGGCTCATAGCGAGGATGGCATCGCCGGCGTACGACTCGTTGCCGCAGCTCCACATAAGGACCGCAGGATGGTTCTTGTCCCGCTCAAACATCGAGCGCGCGCGGTCGATGACGGCGGGTGTCCACGCGGCGAGGCTACCCGGTACGTTCCATGCGGGATCCACGGCTCCGAGCTTTTGCCAGCTGCCGTGGGTCTCGAGGTTTGCCTCGTCAATCATATAGATGCCGTTCTCGTCACAGAGGTCGTACCACGGCGTCTGATCGGGGTAGTGGCAGGTGCGTACGGCATTGATGTTGTTGCGCTTGAAGACCTCCATCGCGCGGAGCATGTCGTCACGTGCGATGGCACGGCCGCGCTCGGCGCTCCACTCGTGACGGTTTACGCCGCAGAAGAACAGGCGCTGCCCGTTGAGACGCAAGACGCCGTTCTCGATCCCCACGCGGCGAAAGCCCGTCCGCACGGTTGCGTGCTCCACCTCGCGTCCGGAGTAGAAGTCGACAAGCGCCACCTCGACCGTATAGAGCGCCGGATGCTCGTGGCTCCAGGGGACGATGTTCTCGATTCGCAGGGGGCAAGCGAGCTCGACCGTGCGCGCGCCCTCCCAGGGGCAGTCTGCCTTCTCGACGTTCGTAAAGCCCGGCGCCCCCTCATAAAGCTTGGCCCCGTTCGCGTCCGTTATGCGCAGCTGCACAATGCACGACGCGAGCGTCTCGGCATCGTTGGTGGAGGTAAGGGTGATGCGCGGGTCGAGTATGCCCGTGGTGTTGTCCATGCCGAGCCCGGCCCTCAGCCACACATCCTCAACATGCAGGCGCGGCTTGGCGTAGAGCACTACGGGACGGAAGATGCCAAAGAATCGGAACATATCTTGATCTTCCAGCCACGATGCGCTCGCGTGCTGAAAGACCTCGACGGCAAGGCGGTTCACCCCCGGGTGCAGATAGTCGGTGAGGTCAAAGTCGCTCGGGGTGAAGCTGTCCTCGGCGTAGCCTACAAAGCGCCCATTTACCCAGAGATAGAAAGCGCGCTCAACGCCCTGGAAAGAGATGCATACGCGCATATCCTCCCATGCGGGGTCGAGCTCGAAGTCGCGCACATAACAGCCCACGGCGCAGCGACTGGCGTCGATGGCGGGCGGACGCAGGTCGGAGATACCGTCCCAGGGGTATTGCGTATTCACATATTGGATTTGACCGTATCCCTCGAGCTCGATATGGGCGGGCACTTGGATGGTGCCAAAGCCGGAGAGATCGGCGTCTTCGCGCCAGAAGTCGCGCGGTCGCTCGTCTATGGAGGGAGCGTAGGCAAAGCGCCAGCTGCCGTCGAGCGAGCGCGTGCAGGTGCGCAGGGCGCCGCGCCACGTGTGGTCCGAGTGCGCGGGGAGCCGGTTCACCTCAAAGACCTCGGGGTCCTGGAGCCAGGCGAGGGTGGGGGACAAAGCGTTCACGGTGCCTCCAATCGGTTGGTTGGTGCCAGTGTAGCGCGCGCGGACCCATCTTGCCGACGCCTGCCGTTTACCGCCCGAGCGCGCCGTCTGCCGATGCCGTAGCTGTAACGCTGCCGTCGCGTGCGCGGTGTGCTGTAATACGGGGACCAATGGGGTGGGGTGGTTTATATGGCTACGGGCAGCAAGAACGGAAAGAGGCGTCGCAGGAACCATCGCCGTCCAAACAGGCGCACGGTTGGTTCTTACATTGACGAGCCCTTTGGCCTTGTTATGAACTGTTTCTTGGGGTTTTGGCTGTTCTGCACCCTGCCAACGTACTTCCTCACGCAGAACAAGGAGTACTTTTGGCAGTTCTACGGCCCGATTATCGTGCCGGCTCTTCTTATCATCATCGCGGTATGGGTTATTGGCGGTATCGTGAAGTATGGGGCCCGCGCGATAGTGGCTGTGCCCGTGCAGATGTGCTACACCATCATTGTTCTGCTGGGGCTTGTCTGGCAGCTTATCGCTGCAATCGGCGAGGCAATCGGCCTGTCCGTCCCTATGTTTCTCACAGTGAGAACGCCGGGTGCGCCCACCGAGGACGGTCACTGGCACGACGAGCCGCGCGAGACGCCATCGAGCGGGCTCGGGACGTTCGAGCAGACCTATATTGCTTACAAAGGGACTAAGGCGCTGTTTGACAGCGACGAGCCGCGCCGTCGCTGAGGCACCGTCGCGCTCATTCGGAGCCCCAGCCGATCGGTGCGCCTTCACAACACGTTCACGACAACGCGCCGCGCAGTAAAAGACGAATCAATAAAACCGCAGGAAACCCGAGTATAGATACGCCCGGTGGCGTGTATTTAAGCAAAGTGGTTGACAGGCACCGGCACCGCGTCGTACTATTCTTTCGCTCGCGGAGATGCTTAGCCGTCTGGCAAAAGCGCTTTGCGGGTCTTGCTTCTCTGGGAGTGTGCCCGAGTGGTTAATGGGGACGGGCTGTAAACCCGTTGGCTCTGCCTACCAAGGTTCGAATCCTTGCGCTCCCACCAGCAAGCAAGTGCCTGTATAGCTCAGTCGGTAGAGCACTTCGTTGGTAACGAAGAGGTCACCAGTTCAAGTCTGGTTGCAGGCTCCAGTACGGCGGTGTAGCTCAGTTGGTTAGAGCACACGGTTCATACCCGTGGCGTCACTGGTTCGAATCCAGTCACCGCTACCAAGGTAACACGGTGGCTTTCCCACTCCGGGGGAGCCACTTAGGTTAAGAAGGCATTGTCCCCGCCGGGGACGACCTTTGAAGGAGGAGGGCTAAATGGCCAAGGAAAAGTTCGAGCGCACTAAGCCGCATGTTAACATCGGCACCATCGGCCACGTGGACCACGGTAAGACCACGCTGACCGCCGCCATCACCAAGGTTCTCTCCGAGACCGAGGGCTGCAAGGCCGACTTCACGGCGTTCGAGAACATCGACAAGGCTCCCGAGGAGCGCGAGCGCGGCATCACCATCTCCGTTGCTCACGTCGAGTACGAGACCCAGAACCGTCACTACGCTCACGTTGACTGCCCGGGCCACGCTGACTACATCAAGAACATGATCTCCGGTGCTGCCCAGATGGACGGCGCTATCCTGGTCATCGCCGCTACCGACGGCCCCATGGCTCAGACCCGCGAGCACATCCTGCTCGCCCGTCAGGTCGGCGTTCCCTACATCGTCGTGTTCCTGAACAAGTGCGACATGGTCGACGACGAGGAGCTCATTGACCTCGTCGAGATGGAGACCCGTGAGCTCCTCTCCGAGTACGACTTCCCGGGAGACGACATCCCCGTCGTCCGTGGTTCCGCTCTCGGCGCCCTCAACGGCGAGGAGAAGTGGATGGATTCCGTCCGCGAGCTCATGGCCGCTGTTGACGAGTACATCCCGACCCCCGAGCGTGACGACGCCAAGCCGTTCCTGATGGCCGTCGAGGACACCATGACCATCTCCGGCCGTGGTACCGTTGCTACCGGTCGTGTCGAGCGCGGCGTGCTCAAGCTCAACGAGCCCGTCGAGATCGTCGGCATCAAGGAGACCCAGTCCTCCGTCGCCACCGGCATCGAGATGTTCCGTAAGACCATGGACTTCTGCGAGGCTGGCGACAACGTCGGCATTCTGCTCCGTGGTATCAAGCGCGAGGACATCGAGCGCGGCCAGGTTCTCTGCAAGCCCGGCTCGGTGCACCCGCACACCAAGTTCACCGGCGAGGTCTACGTCCTCACCAAGGAGGAGGGCGGCCGTCACACCCCGTTCTTCGATGGTTACCGTCCGCAGTTCTACTTCCGTACCACTGACGTGACCGGCACCGTCAAGCTCCCCGAGGGCACCGAGATGGCCATGCCTGGTGACCACATCACCATCGAGGGCGACCTCATCCACCCGATCGCCATGGAGGAGGGCCTGCGCTTCGCTATCCGCGAGGGTGGCCACACCGTCGGCTCGGGCGTTGTCTCCACGATCATCGAGTAACTTCGGTTATCCGGTAATCACGAGCTACCTGCAACCCGGTTCCCTCTCGGGGGAGCCGGGTTGTTTTCTGTCACGGTCGGTAGCACTTGATCGATCTGCAGCCAGGTGAATCTGCGTGTCAAGATAATCTATCTGCGCACGAGCTACCTGAGGTTATGTATCGTTTCTGCAGACAGGCCGCCCGGCCTACCAGACCGTTGACGTAACATCCACGAGATGATAATGTAATCCACCGTGCCCGTCCGGGCGGTATTGGAGGTAATAAGTTTCATGCGTACCCTAGTCACCCTTGCATGCACCGAGTGCAAGCGTCGCAACTACACGACGACCAAGAACAAGGCCACCATGCCTGATCGCATGGAGATCAAGAAGTATTGCCCCTGGTGCCACCGTCACACGGTCCACAAGGAGACTCGCTAGTCTTCTAACCATACGCCAGTAGTTCAATTGGTAGAGCATCGGTCTCCAAAACCGAGTGTTGAGGGTTCGAGTCCTTCCTGGCGTGCCAGTAACCAATCCGTAAGCCCCGCTCTTTGGGGCTTACGGTTTTACCATGTTTGAGCGTGTTTTGCCGGAGGTAGCCACTATGGCCAACAAGAAGACTCCTAAGAAGGGAACTGCAGCCGCTGCTCCCTCAAAGGACACTGCCAAGAAGGCCGAGAAGGCAAAGCAGAGCAAGGCTCCGGCCAAGGCGGCTAAGGGCAAGGGCGGTAAGGCCGCTAAGCCCGGTTTCATCGAGCGCACCAAGAAGTACTTCTCCTCGGTCCGCACCGAGATGCGCCGTGTTACGTGGCCGACCAAGCAGGAGCTCATCAACTACTCCGTTGCCGTGTGCGTCTCGCTTGTCGTTGTTGGTGTGGTCATCGCTGCGCTCGACTTCGTCATCAGTGAGGGCCTCGTGCTCTTCTCCGGTCTGAGGGGGTAATCCGTGTCTAAGCGTTGGTATGTGGTTCACACCTATTCCGGTTACGAGAAGAGCGTCAAGTCCGACCTCGAGCATCGCATCGAGACCATGGGGATGCAGGATCGCATCTTTGATATCGAGATTCCTATGGAGAGCGTGACCGAGATCAAGGAGGGCGGCAAGCGCGAGACCAAGGACGTCAAGATCTTCCCGGGCTATGTGCTCGTTCGTATGGAGATGGATGACGACGCTTGGACGTGCGTCCGCAACACCCCCGGTGTCACCGGCTTCCTCGGCGCTAACGGCAAGCCCTCTCCGCTTTCGCGCGATGAGTACAACAAGATGATGCGTCGCTCCAAGAAGGGCGATTCTCCCAAGCGCACCGCTGTCGGCCTCGAGGTCGGCACGTCGGTCCGCGTTACCTCCGGCCCGCTCGCCGATTTCGACGGTCAGGTCGCCGAGGTCGACGCGAACGCCGGCAAGGTGAAGGTCACCCTTGTGATCTTTGGGCGCGAGACGCCGGTCGAGCTCGGCTTCGATCAGGTGGCTGTCATCAGCTAATTCGTCCGTTCGCGAGCCTGTGTTCCCCGAGCGGCCGCTCACCGCTCGAGGTGCTTCTAGCACGGGCACGCTGACGATATAGATTTACGTTAGAAGCATTCTTTAAGGAAGGTTCCAAGATGGCTGAGAAGAAGGTTGCAACCGTCATCAAGTTGCAGATCAACGCCGGTCAGGCTAACCCGGCTCCTCCGGTGGGTCCTGCCCTCGGTGCTGCCCAGGTCAACATCATGCAGTTCTGCCAGGCGTTCAACGCCGCCACGCAGGACAAGATGGGCGACGTCATCCCCGTTGAGATCACCGTCTACGAGGATCGCTCGTTCACCTTCATCACCAAGACCCCGCCTGCGGCTCACCTCATCAAGAAGGAGCTCAAGCTCAAGAGCGGCTCCGCTGTGCCCCAGCGCGACAAGGTCGGCCAGCTCACTCAGGAGCAGCTCACCAAGATCGCTGAGATCAAGATGCCGGACCTCAACGCCAACGACATTGAGGCCGCCAAGAAGATCGTCGCCGGTACCGCCCGTTCCATGGGCGTGACCATCGCCGAGTAACACGGTGTAATCGAGGGCGCTCTTGCGGGCGCCCTTGTTAGGCGGTGCGCCGCGGTGGCGCACCACGATGTGGGAGGGCACCTGCCCGTTGACCACAGGAGGTATAACATGGCAAAGCATGGAAAGAACTTCCGCGCTGCGGCCGAGAAGGTCGACAGCCAGAATCTCTACAGCCCGCTCGCGGCTGTGAAGCTCGTCAAGGAGGTCGCTCCGGCCAAGTTTGACGAGACCGTTGAGGCTCACTTCCGTCTGGGCATCGACACCCGTAAGGCTGACCAGAACGTCCGTGGCTCCATCTCGCTGCCCCACGGCACCGGCAAGAGCGTGCGCGTTGCTGTCTTCGCTGAGGGCGAGAAGGCTCGCGAGGCGGAGGAGGCCGGCGCCGATGTCGTTGGTTCCGACGAGCTCGTCGCCCAGATTCAGTCTGGCGAGATCAACTTCGACGCTGCTATCGCCACGCCGAACATGATGGCCAAGGTTGGCCGCATCGGTAAGATCCTCGGCCCCCGTGGCCTCATGCCGAACCCCAAGCTCGGCACCGTGACCATGGATGTTGCCAAGATGGTCTCCGAGCTCAAGGCCGGCCGTGTTGAGTACCGCGCCGACCGCTACGGCATCTGCCACGTGCCGGTGGGCAAGGTCTCCTTCGACGATCAGAAGCTCGTGGAGAACTACGCTGCTCTCTACACCGAGCTCCTGCGCGTGAAGCCCGCTTCCGCCAAGGGCCGTTACGTCAAGAGCATCTCGCTCTCCTCGACCATGGGCCCCGGCGTGAAGGTCGATCCTTCCGTCCAGCGCGACTTCATGGCTGAGTAGTTTGCTGACATACTGAAGCCTTGTTGGGCCCGATTCCGTTTCTGGCGGAGTCGGGCCTTTCGTGTTAGGGTGGCTTGATGTGCGTCGTGCGTGGGAGGTTACCCGTCGTTTCGCCAATGGGGAGAGGTTCTATGAGCCAGCGCGTGAGAATCGGCTATATCGCTGTTTTTGTAGTGGGCGCTGTGCTTATGCTGGCACCCGCCCTCACCGACGTGTTCTGGTTTGACGAAGCCTACTCCATTGCGCTTGCTCGCCAGAGCTTGCCTGAGATCTGGCGCATCGGTGCCGCGGACGTACATCCCCTTCTCTACTACGTGCTCTTGCATGGGGTGTGTGCCGTGTTTGGCGAAAGCGTTGTCGCTTACCGCCTGTTCAGCGTCGCCGGAATGATTGCCACGGCGTTGCTGGGGCCCAAGCTTGTGCGACGGGACTTTGGGGTGCGCGTGGGGCTCCTGTATAGTGCGCTCGTGCTCTTCACCCCGTATGCCCTCTTTCAAGCGACCGAGATCCGCATGTACAGCTGGGCGATGTTCACCGTCATGCTCTGCTTCCTTATGATGCTGCGCATCGTCTATGCGCTTCGCCAGAAATCCGGCGAGGACGTGCCTTTCTCCTGGTGGCTCGTCTTTGGCATCTCGAGCTTTGCGGCAGCGTCGCTGCACTACTACGCGTTGCTTTCCGCATTCATGCTGAACCTTATGGTTCTTATCGAGCTTGTGCGCGTGCGTGCGCCGCGTCGTGAGGCGCTGCGGTTTGTGGCGAGCGCGGTGCTGCAGGTCGCCTTATACGCCCCTTGGCTGCTCACCCTCATAGCAAAAATGGGTGATATGACGGGTGGCAGGTTCTGGATCGCACCGCTTGGTGTGAAGTCGCTGGTGCAGCTCGTCTTGTATCCGCTCGTTACCCCTGCGATGAGCATAGGGGCTGCGCGACTGTTTGGTGATGAGGCATCCGCCCTGCTGCCAGGCGTTCTTATGGTCGTGGCGGTAGTGCTTACCCTTTGTGCGGCGGGATGCCTTCTGGCGGGCAACATCGCGTTGCAAAAGAGTGGGGAGCGCCCTGCTATGGCGCTTCGCCGGGGAGCTGTCCTCTACCTCGGTATCATCGTGCTCGGTGGGGTAGTCTCCTTTGCGCTGGGAACGACGGTGCTCTATTACCGCTACCTTGTGATTGCGTTGCCGCCCTTGCTGCTCGCCCTTGCCGTGGGCGTTTGCAAGATACGGGCGCGCGGAAGATGGCGCGCGCTTGCTGGAGCAATGCTCGCGGTATTGGCGCTCTTCCAGACCATGTCGGCGGTAGAGCTAGCCTATGACCCGGCGAATAGCGCCGTGCGCGATGCTGTGCTCGAAGTTGCGTACACAGATGATGGCGAGCGCCGCCCCGTCGTATCCAACGACATCATCGCCTTGGGAACGTTGGCCACGCACGAGCTCGTAGACGGTGAGGCGGGGGAGACGGCGTCCAAGCTTGGGCCGGAGCTTGTGTATGCAGATGATATCTCGGGGTATTGGTCTGCGGCGTACGACTGCTTTGCCCCGGCGCTCACCTGCACCGAGGACACTGAGACGCTGGCGTCGGCCGCCCCCAACGGTGAGATTATTTGGCTATCGCGCAACCAGGGGGAGGACGGCGCCGCCGTGAAGGACCTTCTGGAATGTGGGCTTACCAAGCTGGACGCACAGACCATTTGGAGCCCGTACGAGCGCGATACCTATGTAATCACGCTGTTGAGAGTGCCCGATTCGCGCTAGTAAAAAGTGCGACAAAGCGCGAGACGCTAAAGCAGCCCTCAGCTATTTATAAAAAAGTATATCGACAGACATAGTACATCGTGTTACATTATGCCTGAGGAACAGCATCCAGGGAGGTGACGCGATGGCCACACGCGATGCAGTGAGCGACCTCATTCGTGGAAACATCGATGCCATCATCCTGTGCGTGCTCTCGGACGGAGATAGCTATGGGTACGAGATCCTGAAGGAGATCGCCCAGACCAGTCGAGGCGCGTACGAGATGAAGGAGCCCTCGCTCTACACGAGCCTGAAGCGCCTCGAAGGCCAAGGCTTTGTGGAGAGCTACTGGGGCGACGAGACCCAGGGGGCGCGGCGCAAGTACTACCGCGTAACCGATGCGGGCAAGACCGAATTAAACGTCGCAACAGAGCGCTGGGTGCATGTACGCGAGATTATCGACCGCTTGCTCAAGCAGGACGGGGGAGAGAGATGAACGAGCTGAGGATGTACGTCGAGCATCTCTTTGAGGGCAAGGTCCTCACGGCAGAGATGATCGAGCTGAAAGAGGAAATGTACGGGAACCTTGTTGCGCGCTACGAGGATTATCTGGCGGGCGGCATGGATGCTGCCGAGGCTCTCGAGAAGACCAAGGCGAGCATTACGAGCGTTGAGGACGTTCTCGCGGGTGAGGATGCGGACGAAGTGGCCGAGGCGGGGGCTCCGGTGGTGCAGCCCACCGCGGACGCTGAGCCGGTTGCGGAGGAGCCCGTGTCTTCGGCATCGCAGGCCGAAGCGCCTGCTGCTGAGACCACGGTGCTGTCCGGCGCCACCGCCGCACACGCCGCGGGTACGCCTGTGCCGCCTCAGACAGAGCCGGAGCTGGCGGACCTCGCCACGCCTGCGATGGGCCGTAAGATTACGTCAAAGGTTCTCATCGCGAGTTTGATCGCGCTTGTATTCGTCGTGCTCGCGGCGTTTTTTGGGGTCCTCGCGGTTGGCTGTGTCTCCTTTGGCGTGACCGATGATACGCAAGGGCAGGTTACGACTGCCAACACCGTGCAGGGTACTGGTAACGACACGGCGGACGGCACCACGGGCAACGGTAACACCTCAGGCAACAACGGCGCCGCGAGTAACAACAACGCTGTGGGCAACGGCAACGCCGCCGGCAACGCCGGCCAAGGTCAGTCGACCACGCCTCGTTTCGAGGACCCCGAGGACCAGGCGGAGTACGAGGCCACGAGCGCGCTCGACAGCGCCATCGCCAACCAGACCGCCGCGAGCCTGGCTGAGATGGCGGGGGCCGGTAACGCCCCGGCAAGCATGGTGCAGTCGCTGCCGCTTGGCGAGTATGCGGGTTCCACGGGCAACGACACCCAGCAGGCGAGGTTCAACGTGCGTTACGACAACGTCTCTGACCTTATTGATGGCGACGCCATCGACCGGGCGCTCCTCTACAACGCCACAGCCCTCATGAGCGCCCACAGCGATATCCGGCAAGTGACCATCACGGTGCATGAGCGCTACGACAGCGACTACGACACCGATACCTACACGTTTGACCGTGCAACGCTCGAGCACGCCTACAGCAACGCCAGCAACGGTGCCATCGCAGCGCTCGACAGCTCGCTCTTTGCGAGTGAGGAGGCGTGGCAGAACGTGCGCGACTACGTGTTCCGCGAGAACTTCTGCGAGCGCCAGGTCGATTTTGCAGAGGTCGAGTAAGTGGATACGTTCTTTCCACGTTGGGCCACAGGACGGTAATTCGTAAACGTTTTGCATGGGGCGTCACCGTAACGTGGCGCCCCATAGTGCGTTTACAGCGACACATTACGAAGGGCTTATCCCTTTCGGCGGAATTGATGAAGACTGTTTGAGCGGGGGCCGGGGACGGCATAATACCTCGGACAAGGAAATACGTTATCTATTTGGTAGCGTATTGCCGAATACGCGCCCGAGGGCGCTCGTGAGAAAGGTCTCGATTATGTCTGAGAATACGGTTATACACGGCGCGGTTGCTGCTGCCGAGCCGAGCGTTCGCGAGGCGGCGCTTGAGGCGGAGGATGCTCGTCGCACCCTGGTTGCTGAGCTCGCGGGTCTTGGGGCGACGATGGCCGCAGCTATGGATGCCGACCCGAGCTTTATGCCTTGCGGGCAGGCCTTTGGTGTTGTGATTGATGGTCTGGCGGCCGCTGCCGCATCGACGAGCGTCGTGGAGCTCGGCGCGCTCTCGGAGGTCGTGCGCGCCCGCAGCGAGCATGTGGCGGCGCACCGCGGCGTCTCGCAGGGAAGCGCCGCCGACGTGCGTCATGCTATGGGCGAGGCGTCGGGGAAGCCGACGATGCGCGCCCATCTTCTTGCCGAGCTCATGGGCATCGCCTTGGCGGCGCAGCGTGGTATGTCGCTCGGTGCCATGTCGGACGAGGTGAACGAGCTGCTCGTCCGCGGGCTCGATGCGCTTTCTTATGGCGAGGATACCGAGTACGTGGTGGAGTGCCTCGCGAACTGCGCGTCGGCATCTGCCCACGCGTTTGCGCTCGTGGCGTAGGCGTCAGGCGTTCTGGGCAATGGCGGAGCGCAAGAGCCGCATAAACGCCTCCATAACAGGGGTTACCCACTTCTGATCGCGATACAGGACTTGGATCGCCATTCGGGGCAGCTCGAGGGTGGTGCGAAGCTGCGCAAGCGACCCGGTTTCCAAGGCGGCTGAGGCGGAGAAGCGCGGTACAAGCGCAACGCCCGCGCCGTCTGCCGCAAGGCGAACGAGCATCTCGGTGCTGCCCGTCTCGATTGTGGGGGTGACAACAATATCGTGCTCGGCGAGGGCGCGGTCGAAATCGTGCCGGTAGCTCTCGCCGCGCTCTGTCAAGACAAAGGGCAGGTGCGCCAGGCCCTCGGGATCGAGCGTGGTATCGGCCTCGGGCACAAGGCCGGGTGCGGCTGCAAGCACCACCGCTTCGTCACGCAGCGTCTCTCGTGTAAAGCCAGGAAGCGTTATGGGCTGCTCGAAGGTGAGTATGAGATCGAGCTCACCTCTGCGACACTTGTCGGCGAGCTCTTCAAGGGCTGATGTCACCACGACGACCTGGGCCGCAGGATGTTCACGCGCAAATGCAGCAAGCACGGGCGGCAGCAGCGAGGTGGCGGTTGACTCTACGCTGCCGATGCGAAGGGTGCCGGTGAGGTCACCCTCGTCGGAAGCGGGGGAGACAGCTGCCGCGGCGGCAGACGCTGCTTCCATGAGAATGTGGGCATGAAAAGCAAAGGTGCGACCCGCGTCGGTCAGGATGACGCCGCGCGGTACCCGCTCGAAAAGTGCCGCACCTAGCTCGGCTTCCAGCTGCTTAATCTGCATGGTGACCGCAGATTGGGAATAGCCGAGTTTGACGGCCGCATGCGAGAAGCTGCCCACTTCGGCAACTTTTAAAAAGGTCTCCACTACGCGTAGCTCCATCCCTTGCCCCTTTCCACGGTTCGCGCTGCTACAGATAGCTATCATTTTTATTGATGCAAGTATAGTAAGTATGAATTTTACATATGGATGACTCCCGACGATGATAGTGCCGTACCGCACGAACGCAACGAGGGAGGATGCCCATGTACACCCGCGAGACGCAGATGGAGCAAGAGGTCGAGCGCGCCGCTGTCCGCTTTGTATGCGACCTTTTTGAGCGCAACCGCAACCTGTCGGACGGGCCGGTCATCAACGAGCCCGCGCCGGAGCACCTCGCCCGGCTCGCCGAGCGCGCTATCCCCGCTGAAGGGCGCCCGCTCGAAGAGGTCGTCCGCGAGATGGAGCGCGATGTGATCGGTTACGGCTACAACGCCGACCATGCGCGCTTCATGGGCTTTGTTCCGGGTCCGACCTCGGCCATCTCTTGGTTGGGCGATATGATCTCGGCGGGATACAACCGCCATGCGGGAAGTGTTGCCAACTATCCTGCGGGACACGCCGTGGAGGAGGGCCTCATCCGCTGGCTCTGCGACAAGGCAGGATTCCCGGCGGGAGCGAGCGGAACCTTCGTCTCGGGCGGATCGATGGCAAACTTCACCGCCTGTGTGGCCGCGCGCGACACGGTTCTCGACGAGCGCGACTGGCCGCGCGCGGTGGCGTACGTGTCCGGGCAGACGCACAGCTCGGTCGCTAAGGGCCTGCGCATGATGGGCGTGACCGATGCGCGCATCCGCACGATCGCGGTCGACGACCTGTTCCGCATGAGGACCGACGACCTCGCCCGCGCCATTCATGAGGACCGGGCGGCCGGACTCGCCCCGTTCATGGTCATCGCCACGGCGGGCACCACCAATACAGGGTCGGTTGACCCCCTGCCCGAGGTCGCCGCCATTTGCCGGCGCGAGGGCCTGTGGGTGCACGTCGACGGAGCCTTTGGTGCAAGCGCGCTTCTCACGCGCTACCGCGATCTGCTCGCGGGCGTGGAGCTCGCCGACTCGCTCAGCTGGGACGCGCATAAGTGGCTTTTCCAGACCTATTCGTGCAGTATGCTGCTCGTACGCGACGAGCGCACGCTTCTCAAGAGCTTCAGTGCGCACCCCGAGTACCTCGCCGACCTGGAGGGCGACGCCGATCTGGTGAACCCTTGGGATCTGGGGCCTGAGCTTACCCGCCCTGCGCGCGGGCTCAAGCTGTGGTTCACGTTGCAGGTAATGGGCGCCGACGGCATGGCCGATTGCATCGAGCACGGCTTCGACCTCGCTCGCTGGGCGGAGGACGAGCTGCGTGCCACGCCGGATGTCGAGATTGTCTCGCCCGCCCAGATGGCTATGGTGAACTTCCGCTTCGCGCCGGCGGGATTGAGCGAGCACGAGCGCGATGCTCTCAACGCACGTGTCTCTGCGCGCATGCTCGAGAGCGGTTACGCGGGCGTCTTCACCACCGAGCTCGCCGGCAAGAAAGTGCTGCGCCTTTGCGCGATCCATCCCCGCACGCACGAGGAGGAAGTGCGCGAGATCGTGCGCCGGCTCGCCGCCTTCGCAGCGGAAGAGCTTGGCGCGTAGGCACCGCGTATCCGGTTTTGCTCGTTGGTAACCGGTTGGAAACACACGCGCCGCTCACGGGATTGTGGGCGGCGCCCTTGCCTGCCTTTGCTACACTTCATACCAATGCAGTGCCGGGAGTCGGCGCTGCCGGCGAAGGGACTCGCGGCACTATGGTTATGGGAGAGAACATTTGGGCAGGTAAGGCCACCTCGGCCGCTGCCGCATGCTCGCTCCTAACCCTAGCGCTACTACGCGCCGATGCGCGCTAGGGTCCTTCCCGTCTGAGCGGTCGCAACCGCACGTTACTTCAGAAGCACCCCGATGCGCATCTACCCAACGCCTTGCAGGGCGTGACGCGCGACGGGGTGCTTTTCCGTTGATAGGGTCTCACAATCACGTCACCTCCTGCATCGCCCGACCCGGCACAATGCCGGAGCGCTCGCGCCCCGGCCAGAGCAACAGGAGGACCGTATGACCCGCAAGATCGCCATCTTTGACACCACGCTCCGCGACGGCGAGCAGTCTCCCGGCGCCAGCATGAACACCGAGGAAAAGCTCATTGTCGCGCGCCAGCTTATCCGCATGAACGTGGATGTTATCGAGGCGGGCTTCCCCATCTCGAGCCCCGGTGACTTCAAGAGCGTCTCCGAGATTGGTCGCCTCGCGGGCGACAAGTGCGTTGTTTGCGGCCTCACGCGCGCTGTCGACAAGGACATCGAGGTTGCGGCGGAGGCGCTCAAGACCGCTAAGCGCCCGCGTATCCACACCGGCCTCGGCGTCTCCCCGAGCCATCTGCGCGACAAGCTTCACCTGACCGAGGACGAGGCCATCGAGCGCGCCATTCGCGCCGTCAAGCTCGCCCGCAACTTTGTGGACGATGTTGAGTTCTACGCCGAGGACGCCGGCCGCGCCGATCAGGACTTCCTGGTGCGCATCATCGAGGCCGCCATCAAGGCGGGCGCCACGGTGGTGAACATCCCCGACACCACGGGCTACAACATGCCGTGGGCGTTCGGCGCGCGCATCGCCGACCTGCGTGCGCGCGTGGACGGCATCGAGGATGCAACCATCTCTGTGCACACCCATAACGACCTCGGCATGGCGACGGCGCTCGCCATCGAGGCCGTGCGCAACGGCGCGACGCAGGTTGAGTGCACCATCAACGGCCTTGGCGAGCGCGCAGGCAACACGGCGCTCGAAGAGGTAGTCATGGCCATCAAGATGCACGGTGCCGAGCTCGACGCGCACACCGACATCGTCACCCAGGAACTGACGCGCGCCTCCAAGCTCGTGAGCTCGATTACGGGCATGACGGTGCAGGCCAACAAGGCCATCGTTGGCGCCAATGCCTTTGCGCACAGCTCCGGCATCCACCAGGACGGCGTCCTCAAGGCGCGCGACACCTACGAGATCATCGATCCGGCGGACGTGGGCGCCGGCGGCTCGCAGATCATCCTCTCCGCTCGTAGCGGCCACGCAGCGCTGCGCCACCGCATGGCAGAGCTCGGTTACACCTTTGCCGATGATGAGTTTGAGAGCATCTACCAGGCGTTCCTTGAGGTTGCAGATAAGAAGAAGGAAGTGTACGACGAGGACCTGGAATCCATCGTGCACGAGCGCGAGCGCGAGACCCGTGCCATCTGGACCCTCGGTGCCGTGCAGGTGTCCTGCGGCTTCCCGCTCACGCCCACGGCAACGCTCACCTTGGTGGGCGAAGACGGCGCCGAGCACACGGTGGCCGCCTTTGGCACTGGCCCCATCGACGCGGTCTATAAGGCCGTGAACCAGATCGTGAGCGTGGAAAACGACCTCTCCGAGTTTGCGATCAAGGCAATCACGCGCGGCATCGATGCGCTGGGCGAGGTCACGGTGCGCGTAACGGCGGGCGACGGTCAGGTCTACACGGGCCGCGGCTCGGACAACGATATCATCGTGTCCTCCACCAAGGCCTACATCAACGCGCTCAACCGCCTCATCTCTGAACAGCGGCAAGCGTAAGGCACTCTTCGGGGACTGCCGGGGCGCGGATATCATCCCGTGCTCAGACAGTCCTCGCGCTACGCGTTGCGGAACTGCGCGCGGGACGATATCCGCGCCCCGGCTTCCGCACGGCGCAGTTCTGTTTGAACGAGGTAATACATCACAGGGGGATTCGGGTGCATCCTCCGCGCGCAGTTCCGCAGGCAAGCGAAGCGCAGCCGAGGACTGTCTGAGCACGGAGGATGCACCCGAACCACCGGGGAAGGATAAAGGAGTATCAATGGCTAGACCTATGACCGTAGCCGAGAAGATTTTGGCTGCACACGCCGGGCTCGATGAGGTGCGCCCCGGCCAGCTTGTAGAGTGCGACCTCGATATCGTGCTCGCCAATGACATCACGGCGCCCATTGCCATCGATGTCTTCCGCGAGCTCGGAGCAACGCAGGTGTTCGACCGCGACCGTGTGTGCCTCGTGCCGGACCACTATGCGCCCAATAAGGACATCAAGAGCGCCGAGCAGACCAAGAAGATGCGCGACTTTGCCCATGAGCAGAAGATTACGCACTATTGGGAGCAGGGTTGCGCGGGCATTGAGCACGCGCTTCTGCCCGAGCAGGGCGTTGTGGTCCCGGGCGACCTCATCATCGGCGCCGACAGCCACACCTGCACCTACGGCGCGCTCGGCGCGTTCTCCACGGGCGTGGGCTCGACCGATGCAGGCGTGGGTCTTGCGACCGGTCGCGCCTGGTTCAAGGTGCCCCCCACCATCAAGTTCGTGATTGATGGCGAGCTCACCGACGGCGCCGCCGCAAAGGACATCATCCTCCACATCATCGGCCTCATCGGCGTAGACGGCGCGCTCTACCAGGCTATGGAGTTCACCGGTTCCACCATCGCGAACCTCTCGATGGAGGGGCGCATGTGCATCTCCAACATGGCGATCGAGGCGGGCGGCAAGGCCGGCATCATGGAGGTCGACGATGTGGCACGCGCGTGGCTGCGTGACCGTTGCGAGCGCGACTACGTGGAGTACCACGCCGACGCGGATGCCGAATACGCCCAGGTGATTCATATCGACGCGGCGGACATCAAGCCGTGCGTCTCCTGGCCGCACCTGCCTTCCAACACGCATCCTGTGACGGAGAGCCGCGACATCAAGATCGACCAGGCGGTCATTGGCAGCTGCACCAACGGCCGCATGGAGGACATGCGCGCCGCCGCCGAGGTGCTGCGCGGTCGCCGCGTGAACGAAAACGTGCGCTGCATCGTGATTCCCGCCACGCAGGCGGTCTTCAAGCAGTGCATGGCCGAGGGACTGGCCGATGTCTTCATCGACGCCGGCTGCGTGTTCTCCACGCCCACTTGCGGTCCGTGCTTGGGCGGCTACATGGGCATCCTTGCGGCGGGGGAGCGCTGCGTCTCCACCACCAACCGCAACTTCGTCGGCCGCATGGGCGACCCCACCTCTGAGGTCTACCTCGCGAGCCCGGCTGTTGCCGCTGCCTCTGCCGTGGCGGGCCACATCGCCCTGCCGAGCGACCTGTAAACCGTGCTGGGGACCGGGACATATCATCCCGTGCTCAAACAGCGCGCTGCGCGCGAACTGCGCGCGGGACGATATGCCCCGGTCCCATCGACGGCTTACCGGTTGTTCTGTCGATTAATCATGCTCGCTGCGGAGGGCGGGACGGCATCCTCCGCGCGCAGTTCCGCAGGCCAAAGGCCGAGGACTGTCTGAGCACGGAGGATATGCTCCCACACCTCAACAGACGAACAAGGAGGATCATCTCATGAAGTTCGAAGGTACCGTTTTCCGTTATGGGCGCGACGTGGACACCGATGTCATCATCCCCGCGCGCTACCTCAACAGCTCTGACCACGCGCACCTGGCGGCGCATGCGATGGAGGACCTCGACCCCACCTTTGCCACCCGCGTCCAGCCGGGTGATATCGTGGTCGCGGAGGAGAACTTTGGGTGCGGTTCCAGCCGCGAGCACGCGCCGGTTGCCCTCAAGGCGGCGGGCGTGTCGTGCGTCATCGCCAAGAGCTTTGCGCGCATCTTCTACCGTAACGCCATCAACGTGGGCCTCGCCATCATGGAGTGTCCGGAGGCCGTGGACGCCATCGCCGACGGCGCGCGCGTGGCGGTCGACACCGAGACCGGCACCATCACCAACCTCGACACCGGCGCCACCTTTACCGCTGAGCCCTTCCCGCCGTTCATTGCCGAGATTATCGAGGCGGGCGGCCTGGTGGAGCGCACACGTCAGAAGCTTGCCGCGCAGGCGGATGCGTAAAGGAGGCGTGTATGGCGCTCGATAACCCCTTTGCATCCGGCCCGTCGTCGATTGATTGGAGTTGCAACGTGAAGAAGACCTATCAGATCTGCTGCCTGCCGGGCGATGGCATTGGCCCCGAGATCATCGCCGAGGGCAAGAAGGTGCTTGCTGCGGTGAGCGCCAAGTACGGTGTGGCGTTTGCCTGCGAGGATGCGCTCATTGGCGGCGCTGCCATCGATGCTACCGGCAACCCGCTGCCCGACGAGACGCTTGCCGCCGCAAACGCTTCCGACGCGGTGCTGCTCGCCTCGGTGGGCGGGCCCAAGTGGGATACGACCGACCCCGCCGCCCCTCGCCCCGAGCAGGGTCTGTTGAAGATCCGCAAGGAGCTCGGTCTTTACACCAACCTGCGCCCGGTCCAGATCTTTGCCGCGCTCGCCGACGCCTCGACGCTGCGTCCCGAGGTCATCGACGGCGTGGACATGATGATCGTGCGCGAGCTCACGGGTGGGCTCTACTTTGGCCGCCGCGAGCGCTTCTACGATGAGGCGGGCGCCGGCACGGACGGGGCGCCCGGCCAGCGCGCCTACGACACGCTCGAGTACCGCGAGTACGAGATTGAGCGCATCGCGCGCCAAGCGTTTGAGGCCGCCCGCAAGCGCCGTGGCAAGGTGTCGAGTGTCGACAAGGCCAACGTGCTCGAGACGAGTCGCATGTGGCGTGAGATCGTACATCGCATCCACGATGCGGAGTATCCGGACGTGGAGCTCGAGGACGTGCTTGTGGACAACGCCGCCATGCAGCTCATCAACCGCCCCGCAACCTTTGATGTGGTGGTGACCGAGAACATGTTCGGCGACATCCTCTCCGACGAGGCCGCCCAAATCACGGGGTCGCTCGGCATGCTCGCCAGTGCGAGCCTGGGCGACGGCGTGGCGCTTTACGAGCCGAGCCACGGCTCCGCACCCGATATCGCGGGACAGGGTGTTGCGAACCCGCTCGCGCAGATTCTCTCGGTCGAGATGATGCTGCGCTACAGCTTTGATATGGGAGATGCGGCCGACGATATCCGCCGTGCGGTGACCGCGGTCCTCGACGAGGGCTGGCGCACGCGCGACATCGCCGACGCCGCGACGCCTGCGGAGAAGATCCTCGGCACCACCGCCATGGGTGACAAGGTGGTAGAGCACCTGTAAGTGCGACTCCCTTACGGGTTGAGCGAGCCGCCAAAGTAGGGGATAAAGAGCAGAAGCGCCGCGAGGCTCACGGCAAAAAGAACGATACCCGCCACCTCGATCGCGATTGCCCAGCGCGGTCGAGGTGCGTGCGTTGTGAGTCCCGCCGCGGCAAAGACACACAGAAAAATGCTCACGCCGAGGCCCGCCATGCACAGACCCTCGCAAAAGGCGAGGCGGGGCAGGTCGGCGGCGGCAACGGTGGCGTAGTGATAGCTGTGCAGCAAGCTCACGTCACCCGTTGCCATCATGTACGCGCCGGGCGCGATGCCAAAAAGTGAGCCCAGCGCGCCAAACACGCCGCATACAAGAAGGCGGGTTTTCGGGGTCATGCCGGCGAGCATCCCGGTGTCGCCGCCGGTGATGAGGCCGCCGTTGTGGCGGATGATCGAGGCGAGCATCACAACAATGCCCGCAATCATGGTGACAACGCCGACAACGCTTGCCCACGCGGGCAGTACGCTCGGCACCATAAGCATGCAGCCCACGCCTGCGGCGACAAGTCCCACGCCGGTCTCACGTGCGAGCGGGGCAAGCTCGGCGGCGGGCGTCGTGGCGTAGTGGTAGCTGTGCAACAGCCGCGGGTTGCCGGTTACCATCTGCCAGATGCCGAGGCCGACGATGCAAAGCCCAATGCCAACGGCGATGGCCGTACCGATGAGCGATTCCATAGGTGCCGCCTTTCACGTTACCGTCTGAAACGTGCTCGCTATTGTAGTCCTCTCAGGCGCGATGGGCGGGAGTTTTTCAGGTGCTCGGCGGGCGGCATCATGCTGCGTGCGGCAGGTCTTTCGTCTTGGGGAGCGGTGTGTTGTCGGCGAGAATCTCGTCCAGCTCGGCATCAAGCTCGCTCATATGCTTTACCTGAGGATTCTCAATCAGATGCCCCTGCGCCATAACGTAGAGCGGCTGCCGCAGATGCGCGAGGTCCTCGAGCGGGTTTTCTCGCGTGACGAGGATATCTGCCGAGAGCCCCTCCGCAATGCGCCCACAGACGTCGCCAAGTCCGAGGATCTGCGCGTTGATTGCGGTAGCGGTATGCAGGGCAAAGGCGGGTGAGACCTCAGCATACTTGGCAAAGTAGGCCACCTCGCGCCACATGTCGTAGTGCGTGACGTACGGACAGCTCGAGTCGGTGCCGAGCCCCACGGTGATGCCGAGCTCGAGTGCGCGACGCGCCCCTTCGACAATGCCCGCGCAAACGATGTCGCCGTTCACCTTTTGCACGTCGCTCGAGTGCGTCTTCTCGGCAGGAAGCTTCACAAACGGCAGCGCAGGTGAAATGGTGCAGGTAAGCGTGGGTGCACGGCCCGCGAGCTGCTTGCCTGAGCCGCTCTGGAAGAGCTCCTCGATCTGAGGTGTCATGGGTGCGCCGTGCTCAATGGTGTCGACGCCGCCCTCAAGCGCGGCGAGCACGCCGTCGGTGCTCTCCACGTGTGCCATGACGGGAAGTCCTGCCTCGTGGCTCGCCGCGCAGGCTGCCTCGATCATGGCAGGTGGCATACGGAGCACGCCCGGCTCGCCGACCTTCTCGGCATCAAAGACGCCGCCGGTGATGAAGAGCTTGATGACGTCCGCCCCCGCCTGGGCTAGCGCGCGCACGGCACGGACGGCGTCCTCAGGCGTCTCACATACCTCGGCAAAAAGACCGGCGCCGTGTCCGCCGGGGACGGTGATGCCGGTGCCGGGCGCTACCACGCGCGGCCCTGCGAAGCGACCGGCGCGAATTTGGTCACGACACCAGATGTCGCCAAGCGCGGGGTCGCCCGCGCCGCGCACGGTCGTGACGCCGCTTGCGAGCTGCGTTACGACGGCGGACTTGATGAGCTTGTGGATGAGGGCGCGGCCCAAGGGGTTTGACTGGGCGAGCTTGATAAGCGCGCTCGCGTTGCCCGAGCTCACCGGGGTTCCGCTTCCAATAAAGTGCGCGTGCAGGTTGATGAGCCCCGGCATAAGGTAGGCGCCCGCAAGGTTGATAATGCGCGCGCCGGGGGCGAGGCGTTTGGCGTGCGCATAGGCATCACTGCCAACCGGCGCCTCGGCAATATGCGCGATTGTGCCGTCGCGCACGATAACAATGCTGTCCGAATGAGGTTGCATGTCCGCCGTACCGTCCAGAATGGTTGCGTTGATGAACGCGAGGTCACGCTTCTCTGGCTTCATGGGTGCGCCTTTCGCCGTGGTTGCGATGCTCTAAGCATACGCCCCTAGCGCGCGCATGCGCCCGGCAATTGCGCTTGCCGGCAGCGAATGTACCGCGCCCGGGCGTCCTTGGGTATCATGGACAAAGCTATGGGGGATAAGGAGCGGCCGTGCAAGAAGAGCGCCTTACCGAAGACTTGGTAAACCGTCTGCTTGAGGCGGCGACTCCCGAGGCGTTTCTTGCCGAGGACGATGCTGTTATCGACCGCTCGCTCGCCGATTATCTAAACGAGCTCCTTGCGGACCGGAAGACGCGCTTTGATGCGAGGTTCAACCGGTCGCGGCTGGCCGCCGATTCCGGTGTGAATAGCACTTTTGTATACGACATCTTTGACGGCAAGAGCATGCCGGGCCGCGATAACGCCATCATGCTCGCCTTTGGTCTGCGCTGCGATGTGCGTGAGACGCAGCGCTTGCTCAGGCTCGCGGGAGTTTCTGAGTTATGGCCCAAGCGCCGGCGCGACGCCATCATCCTCTGGTGTGTGAAACACGGCATGACGCGCGTGGTCTGCGACGATGAGTTGTATCGCTTGGGCGAGCGTCCGTTGTTTGATCCTAAGGCATAAGGAGGCGCGATGGACGAGCGTGCGGTGCGACAGGCTATGAGCATCGATGATGCGTACGTGGTCGAGCGACGCCTGGCCAAGGGTCCGGACGGTACGACCGAGCTCGTGAGCATAGACGGCGCCGGTCCGTTCGTGCGTCGGCGTATGCCTATCGCTCGTGCGCGTCGTGCGGTTTGGGCGGCACTCGCAGACTGCCAAGACCCGCGCCTGCCGCACGTTCGGATGAGCTATGAGCTGCCAGACGAGTACGTGGTGGTGCTCGACTATGCAGAGGGCGAGACCCTCGCCGATCTGGTCGCGCGCGAGGGCGCCTTATCCTGTTCCCAGGCGTGCGATCTTGCCGCCGATCTTTGTGGAGCTCTTTCTGTGCTGCATGCGCACGGCCTGGTGCACCGTGACGTGGCGCCCGCGAATATTGTTGTGGGCGAGAACGGCGTTCACCTCATCGATTTTGGCAATGCGTGCCTGCCTGCGCTGGAGCAGGAGGAGGAGAACCCGCAAGGCACGTGGGGCTTTGCTGCGCCCGAGCAGCACGGCTTCACGCAGGTGGATGCCCGTGCCGATCTGTATGCGGTGGGCCGCGTCGCCGCGTTCGTGCTTACCGGGGCATTGCCCGAGGGCAACACCCAGCGTGAGCTCCGTGACCACGTGGCGCACCTGCCTGAGGCGGTCCGCGCCGTTATCGAGCGCGCCTGCGCCTTTGAGCCGAGCGCGCGCTATCAATCTGCCGAGGAACTCGCCCGTGCGTTTGGCGCCGCATGTGCAGGTGAGGCTGCTCCTGCGGAGGATGCCGCGAATTCCGGCGCGCCCACTAAAGACGCTGTACCCGTGAGCGCTGCGGCTGCCACGCCCCAAGGGGCTGCTGAGGTCCCGCCAACAACATGGCCGCAACCTTCTGCGCAGGAGGCCCCTTCTGCGGGACGGCGCTGGTCTGCTAAGCGCATCGTTGGCGTGTGCGCGATTGCCCTCGTTGTGGTGGTTGCAATCGCCGCCGTCGCCATGAACATGAATCAAACTCAGGCGAATCTCATCCCGTCCGAGGGCTTTGAGAAAGATGAGCAGGTGGACGCAGATGTCTCTGCGGTTGGCAATGCCCCTGCGGCAACCGACGACTCTGCTGCTATCGGCGTGACAGCGGGCATCTCAACCGATGACGTTGCCCGTGCGCACGCGGCGCTCAAACTCGCCGAGACCGGTTGGTCCATCGATGCGAACGGTTACATCAGCTACGCCTTCTCCCTCGAAAATACGAGCGACGACCTGCTTGTTGACTTTCCCGCGGTGACTATAACGGGATATGACGACGCGGGTTCGGTAGTCTCATCCGACACCATGACGCTCGCCGCGCTCTATCCCGGGCAGACGCAGTACTGCGCGAGTATTGCTGGCAATGGGGCGGGCGCCGCTACGGTCGAGTTCAGCATCGGGATGCCCGGTGACTGGGACGTCAGGCGCATCACGGGGAGTGCGAGCACCTACGAGGTCACCGACGCTATCCTCGTAAGCAACGGATTTGGCGGCTCGGCTGCCACGGGTAAGGTGCGACTCGCCGTCGCGGGCGATGATATGTCGACCGCCATGGGAAGCATCGCCCTGACCGCTCTTGTGCGGGACGACGCGGGCTCCATCGTGGCAAGTGGCGAGACGTACATCGACATGATTCCCGAGGGTTCAACGGCTTCCTTTGAGATCCCGCTCTTCACTCCGGCCGCCTCTGGAACGCTCGAGGTCCATGCTCGAACGTGGTAGGGTTGATGGGTTATAGAGGCAAGGACACGTATGTGCCGAATGCCTTAATAGCGTCGGCTCATCCAATATGAGCAAGGCTCCATTTACGTGTTATATGCGCGAAACGAGGAGCTGGTTGATAGATACGTGCGCCTCTGCAGCTTCCATTGCGACGCGGCGATGTTGATCAGGAGTCATGCGCAAGGGGAACTTGCCGCTGAACTTTCGCGTTCCCAAGGGGATAGGAGGAACTTCTCCCCTTTCCGCCATATCTACGAGAACGTCTTCTACAAGGTCAACAAGCCCGTGCAGTGCCCCCTCCTGCCGGTCGTCAACACAGGAGAGAGACGGAAACTCTGCGACGGTAGCGATGAAGCTGGAATCCTCCTCCGACCAGAACACGCGATAGGTATATTCATTCGCTTTACGAGCCATCGCTTGTCCTCCTTTCCACTGCAGCGAGGAGCTGCTTTATTTGGTATGGGGCGACGAAGCCCGAGCGATCTTGGATATTGACGCGCGGGTCTCCCGGCCAAGGCGTGCGGAACACATGATGAGAGCCGTGAATACGAGGAGGCCCAAAAAAGAACCGGGCAACTCTATCGGCATCTTTGAAGCGAACATGGTTCGGTTGGCGCCTCATCCTTTGAATTAACTCATAAATATCCGGCATTGCTACCCCCTCGATAATATCGCATATGATATCGTTTGGCAAATTGTGATACCAAACATCTGTTCGCTTTAAGTAGAGAACAAATGTTCTATATCAACAAGACTTCATTTCAAACAATTCAGTTGGCAGCTGAAGAATCCGTGCTGCCGATTCGCGAAAATCGCAACGACCTTCTCGAAAGGATGCGCACGAGCGCATCAAACCCATCGAGAAGGGATGACGATGAGCGATTGGAATGCAGCTATGGGACGCGAGCGCAAACGCTGCGACAACGCGGCAGAGGGCGCCTTGCGCCGTATTCTTGCCGCCCGGTTACCGGGCGGTACAGGATGGGGTGGAAAGGAGGTGCCCATGTGGCAACGGTCTGAGGTCGAACGCCTCACGGGCTTGTCGCGCCATGCGATTCAAGACCTGTGCAATCAAAACACGAGCCGTGACGGTCTGGGGTTTTGGGTCCCCGCGGTGTCCAAGCCGGGCTATGCGCGCTACGACGAGGGCGACCTCCTCGCGTTCTACCTGGTGCGGCAGCTCACCCGTGCCGGTTTTACGCTGGCAGAGGTGGAGCCGGTGGTGTTTGGCATGCTCGAGGACGATGAGTCGTTCGAGCGCGCGTTAGAGAGCAAAGAGCGTCGGCTTGTTGCGCAGCGCGATGCGGTGGAGGCCAAGCTCGCGGCTCTTGAGCTTCTGGAGGACGCGGTGCCGAGCGCCCCCGAGAATCGCCTCTACACCATCATGGGCGAGGCGCTCAGCGCATGCGCGGATGCAGCGATTGATGTGGCCACAGAGAAAACTTCGCTCGAAAGCCAAGATGCCGAGCTCTTGCGGCAGAGGCTACTTGGCGCAGTGTTCGAGATGCTCGATGTCATCAAAGGGGACCTTCCCTGTTTTTGGCGGCGCCCGAGCGCGCCTCATCGCGATCATGGTGAGAAATGTGGTCTAGAGCATGTTGTGCACGCCCTGAATGACCTTCAGCAGGCGGGTGTTCGCCCTGCGGCTCGTCCCTCGCGTGCCTTTGTTGTTGCAACGGCCCAGCGTCTAGCGGGCATCGCCTCCCCAGGGCGTTCCGTGCTCGGTGGGGATCATCTTCAACCACGAGCCAAGGCCGCCGTGTACTCCCTCGAAGCATTCTGTGCCGCGCCCGAGACCGGCGTGCCCATCGAGCTCGTCTTTGGCAACGGATCGTACGGCTTTCTTGCGCAAGCGACGCGCGCCTGCGCTGCAGAAATCGACTAGGGAAAGGATGCAAGAAATGGACCAACACCAAGAAGTGTCCTCGGCAAAGGTGATGCTCATACTGAGAATCGCCATGGTCGCTTTGGCGGCTCTGCTGGTCGGCTGTTTCTTCCTGCCGTGGGGCTCCGCAATCGCGGAGTTTCGTGACGCTGCCGCGCAGATGCCTGAGGCGTGGTTCTACGAGCCTGCCGGCCTTACCGCTGCCGACGCCGCCGATCTGTCGCTTGTGGAATACGCGGCTTCCTATCAGACGCTCGAGGGAGCGCTTCGCGACGTGTACGTTTCGATCATGTACGCCGCGGTAGCGCTGCCTGCTATTGCGTTGCTGTTTGCCGCGCTTGGCAAGCCCGTTCCTGCATCGATATTCGCCGTGCTGACGCTCGCGGTCACAGAGCTTCTGCGTTGGGATTTTGGCGATCGAGGTGTGTTGCCCAGCGCTTCGCACGATTGGGGTATCGCACCGACGGTCTATATGGTTGTGGCAATCGTGCTCATTGCGCTGGGTATTGCCTCGGCGGTACTCAAGCATCGTGTGAAGAAGGCAAAGGCAGCGGCTGCTGTCTAGATGGGAGGTAGAACATGAGAAAGGTATTTGCTTGGGCAGGCGCATTGGCTTTGGCGGCGGCGCTCACCGCATGCAGTGGGGGAGGAGCTCCTGCACAGACAGGGCAGGGCGACACAACGTCAGCGCCTACATCTGACAGCCCGTTCGAGGCCATCATCGCCGAGGCGCAGGCAGATTTCTCGGAAACGAGTCAGAAGATTCTCGACGCGCAGGAGAAGATGTTCTCTGAGGTCGGCGAGACCTACGAGGAGTACCTCGAAAACACCGACAAGATACAAGCTTGGTATGACCTGGCGGTGAGTGAGACCGAGGCCCTTGGCGAACGTGCCGTTTCCTATGGCCGTGAGTATTATCAGGCAGTTGTGGATAACGTTGATGTCACGGAAGACCGTGATTGGGAGCGTGCTACCGAGGACTTCTATGATGCCATTTACGACGACGCGTTCGACGATTACTACGATGCCGTGTACGACGATGCGTTTGAGGACATATACGATAAGTATTACGACGGCATAATCGCCGATGCGTACGAGACGACTCCGTATGATGAGTGGTCGGATGTCAGCGGTGACGCATACGACGCCTACTCCGACGCGCATTCAGATGTGTACGACGCCTACTCCGACGCTCATTCAGACGTGTATGACGATTACTCGGATATTCGCAGCGCGTTCTACAACAACGATTTTGATGTCGAGGGCGTGTTTGCACCCGTCGAGCTCAAGAGTGACAGCGCACCCGAGGCGGAAGAAGCCGTTGCCGAACCCGAGGAAGAGCCGACGGACGATGCTGCCGGTGATGAGTCGACGCCGTCTGCGGATTTTAAGACCGCGATGGACGAGTATGAGGCGTTCTTCGACGAGTACGTCGCGTTTATGCAGGCATATAATGCAGACCCCTCAGCGACGGATCTTCTTGCGCAGTACCCCGACATGATGACGCAGTATGCGGATACGATGGCCGCGATGAGCGATATTGACGCGGGGAGTTTGACGCCTGAGGACTATGCCTACTACGCCGAAGTGACCGCACGCATCACCGCAAAGCTCGCCGAAGTGGCATAGCCGCTAGAAATCGATGAGGTCGCGCACCTTCACGTCGAGCGCCTGAGCGATGCGAATCAAAACGTCGATGCCAACATCAGCCGTTCCCGTCTCGATCTTCCAGAGATAGGAACGGCTGGTCCCGGTCATAAGGGCGAGTTGGCGCTGCGAGATGCCGCGCTCGGCTCGTCTCGACCGTATACGAGAGCCCAATGCCCGCTTGTCGTGCACGTTATCCATTTCTCTAGCGTACGTGCGCTATGATGCAGAGTGGCTCTCTAAAGAGAGCCATCTGGTTGAACCCTAAGGAGATAGAGTGAGAAAAGGACGGGCATTATTCTTGGCTTTGACAAGTGTGGCACTAACGCTTTCTCTGGTCGGCTGTAGCTCTCAGGGCGAACCGGATGAGGTGACAATACAAACTGCTGATAATGCTTTAACGGTTTCGCTCGAAGTCGAATGCAGGTCTAACCTATTTTTCAGTCGCTATGACATCGCATTTTATGTAGACGAGGAACTCCAAGAGGTCATAGACCATGGAGCGACCAAGCAGTATGAGATTGACTTGTCTGAAGGCGACCATGTGCTGAGGTTCGCCAAAGAAGGCGATAATGAGGTAGATGGAAGCGTCGAAATAACAGTTAATGACAATATGGCTCTTAAGTGCGTTCTGGGGTGTACCTCTTCTCAAGTAGAGGTGCAGATGGTGGAGTCTATCTTCCCACCGATTGCGTCAGACGAAGCTGTTTCAATGAGCCATGATGATGTTCGAGAGGCATTTGAGCAGGCTGGATTCACGGAGATTCGTGAGGAAGAGCTAAGAGACCTTGCCCTCGACCAGGCTGACCATAACTGGCTTGTCGGGTCAATTTCAATCGATGGAGATGATTCTTTTGACAAGGAGAGCTCCTTCCTTGCCGATGATGAAGTGCTGATTTCTTATCATGTTCTTGGCGATATAAATCCTCCTGCATCCGCCTCAGAGCTTGTCGGCCAGGATTATGAGAAAGTTGCCGAACAGTTCGCTAGCGCTGGATTTAGCAATGTAAAGACAGAACCGGCAGCATCGGCGGGTACGGTGGGGGCAGTCAGTCAAGTGACCATCGGAGGTTTTTTCGGTTCTTCAGATTTTGTGCGTGGTGACTCTTTCCCCTTTGATGAACAGGTGACCATTCAATACTACGAAGAGGACCCCGATGCTGAGACTCCCAATGCAAATGCGAATGCGAATGCTGAAGTGGAAGAGGTGCTCACCATTGACTCCTCTCCAGATTTAGCTAGCCTCCTCTCTTCGGGTGAAACCAATGCCTCTTGGTTCAGCACAAGCTATCGCGGAAAAACGATTCAGTTTGATGGACATGTCGCGAGCTTAATGACCCATGGGGATTACTCAACCCGTTGGGATGTTTTGATCCTCGCAGGCAATAACGGAGCAAGTCCATCCCTTGGCCCCAATTTCAAACTGATTAACGTCAGCTTTTATGACATGAACGTAACTAATGCAGATACATTACGCGAGGGGCAAAACATAACGGTCACTGCTGTCGTAGGAGATTACGATTCCGCGACAGATTGGCTAGAGCTCGATCCCGTTTCAATTTCAATTAGATAGCAGCAGGCCCTTTTATCTCGATGATTGGAAGCACCAAGTGTTTTGTACTAAATGCGGGAAGCAGTTGAATGATGACGATCGATTTTGCCCCAGTTGTGGCAAATCGACTGGTATGTTGGCGCCGGACGGAGCAGGAGCAAGGCGAGAGCAATGGGAGGGGACCGTATTCAAGTGTCCGTGTTGCGGCCAGGTGCTCGATGCGTTCTCCGTCGTCTGTCCTTCGTGCGGCTTCGAGCTTCGTGATGCGAAAGCGACAACATCGCTAAGCGTTTTATCGCTGAAGCTGCAGGAAATTACGGCACACGCTGATAAGGGGGTAAAACAAACATTACTTGAAAGGCTCCGGCGCGACACGTCGGATGTCGACGATCGGGCAGCGGCTTTGATCAAGGCTTTTCCCATACCTAACACCAAGGAAGATCTTATCGAATTCATCATCGCATCTGCTGCAAATATCAACATAGATGCGTTCAATGAGATGAAGAGGGGTAATTTATCCTCTTCTGAGATTGCGATGTCCAATGCATGGTTATCAAAACTTGAGCAGGCCTATCGGAAGGCGTCAATCGTCCTTGATGGTGAGGCATCGTTTGCTAAAGCGAAAGAGATGTATGTCAGTACGATGAAAAAAGTATCATCGGCTAGGCATGCGATTATCCGTTTTTGGATCGCTCTTGGACTCGTATGGGTGGGAATCATCCTTTTCTGCCTTTTGATGGCGACCGTGAATTCTTAGGAAAAGTGAGATGTAATGAGTGCTTTTAACAAGAATGCCGGCGGTTTCATGGATGAGATCCGCTGCGACGAACCGAGCTACCTCATCTGGAAGTGGCGCCCGGCGGGCTCGCAGAAGGGCGCGAACCGCCGAGAGAACGCCATCCGCTGGGGCTCTTCGTTGCGCGTGCGCGATGGGGCGGTCGCCGCGTTCGTCTACCACCAGAAGGACGGCACCTACCAGGACTTTATCGAGGGTCCCTACGACCAGATTCTCAAGACGGCCAACCTACCGGTTCTTGCCAGCATCGTCGGCCTCGCCTACGACGGCGGCACTCCCTTCCAGGCCGAGGTCTACTTCATCAACCTCGCTCAGGTGGTACAGATCCGCTTCGGTGTACCGTTCTTCGATGTTTATGATCCACGTTTTCTCGATTTTGGCGTTCCCGTGGCAGTGCGCGGGACGGTGACGTTTGCCATTAAGGACTACCGTCAGTTCATCAAACTGCACAGACTCGACGAATTCGATCTTGAGACATTTAAGAGTCAGGTGAAAGATGCGATTAGGCGTTATTTGAAAGGCGCAGTCGCCAACGCCCCTACGGACCTTGGCATTCCGCTCGTCCAGATCGAGCGCGGCCTCGCCAAGATCCACGACGCCGTGGAGCCCCAGGTCAAGGAGCGCCTCTCGAGAGACTTCGGCGTCGCGGTGTCCGGGGTGGACATCTCCGCCATCGAACTCGACAAGACGAGCGACGGCTACCGTCGGCTCATGTCCGTGACGCGCGATGTCGAGCAGGCGACCGTCCAAGCTCAGACCGAGGTCAACATCAAGAACCTCCACGACCAGCAGCGCATCAACGCCGAGAACCTCGAGGAGACCCTTCGTATTCAGCGCGAGGAGGCCCAGCGCGCCCAGCGCATGACCACCGAGACCGCCAACATCGGCGCATTCCAGCTCGAGAAGCAGGCCGAGGTGGGTGTCGCCGGCGCCAGCGCGCTCGGCCAGATGGGCGCCAACGGTGCGACCGAGATGGGGGCCGGTTCCGGCGGCGGGTTCGATCCGGCTGCGATGATGGCCGGCATGGCCGTCGGCGGCGCCGTGGGCCAGAACGTCGCGGGAATGATGAACGGCATGATGGGCGGGCTCGGCGGCCAGCCGGCGCAGCCCGGCGCCCAGGTTCCGCCCCCGGTCCCTCAGGCCGGCTACCACGTGGCCGTGAACGGCGCCGCGAGCGGGCCCTTCTCGCCCGCGATTCTCGCCCAGATGGTCGCTGCAGGCGCGCTCACACGTGACAGCCTCGTCTGGAAGCAGGGGATGGCCGAGTGGCGCCGCGCCGGGGACGTCGACGAGCTCGCTTCCGTTTTCGGGGGCGAAGCACCCGCCGGCATGGCACCGATTCCGCCAGCCGTCTAAGGGGGAGACCATGGACGAGAGCAGCTTCTACTCTATTGACCGTCTCGTAGAGTTTGGTCTTACGCTTGGCGTGGCAACGCAGATGGCTAACTCCATGAATGCGGGCCTCCAGGCCATGCGGATGCCCGGGGCGAGAAACCCCATGCAGCCCAACGCGCTTGCGGAGGACCAGCCTCTCTTCTACGTGGTTCTCGACGGCAAGTCTGTGGGCCCGCTCGCCACCTCCGAGCTCTCACGCTTCATCGCCGAGAAGCGCGTGACCAAGGAGACCTACGTTTGGAAGCCGGGGATGCAAAATTGGCAGCTTGCGGAAAACGTGCCGGAAGTATTGCGTCTTGTTGCAATGACCCCGCCTCCGGTTCCTACCATGGGAGATGAATAACGGAAGATCCATATCTACCTCAGATGCTTGGTCTTGTGTTGCAGAAAGAATGGTGTAGGAGTTTGTCCAACAGAAATGGTTCGCTCAAGCCAAACGTGAATGAAGAAATCCGTATTCCTGCGGAAGCGGCGGGAAGAGGCGTTGGCGCAGAGCAAATTGTTAACCATCTTTATGACCAAGAAAAGTTCCATGCTTGGCAGGGGCATGGGTTTGCCGCCGAGCAGGCAAATAATCTTCACGATAAACTGTTGGGCAAAGATGCTCGCATTCTTGGGGATGATTGCGCCAAAAACGGTCCCGATCGCATAGTTAACGGGCGGTGGATTCAGTCAAAATACTATGCAAATGGGCGTAATGCGATTAATGCATGTTTTGAAGACGCCGGTAAAGGAGCTTTCAGATACGTTGGCAAGCATGGTGAGCCGATGGTCATAGAAGTGCCGAAAGACGACATTATCTATGAGCAGGCGCTCAAAGCCATGCGTGAGAAGATTGCCAAAGGCCAGGTTGACGGAGTCAATGATCCTGCTCAAGCGGAAACCCTGGTAAAGCGGGGTAACTACACGTATCAGCAGGCAAGGAACATCGCGAAAGCGGGCAATATCGATTCGCTGAAATACGATGCGACTAATGGCGCGGTTACCGCCGCTTCCGCTTTCGGCGTAAGCGCTGTAATTGCTTTTGGAACCTGTATCTGGTGTGGTGACAAGCCAGAGGTGGCGGCAAAGAAGGCCGCCTTTTGTGGTCTCAAGGTCGGAGGCACATCTTTCATTGTTTCTGTTATATCTAGCCAGTTGTTGAAAGCGGGACTAAACAGCGCAATGGTTTCCAGCACGGAGGCGATAGCTACGGCGCTCGGTCCCAAGGCGTGCGCAGTTATAATCAATGCGTTTAGGACTGGCTCCAACATATACGGCGCTGCTGCAATGAGGAGTGCTGCAAAGTTACTTCGCGGTAATGTGGTGGTCGCCGGGCTTACCGTTGTCGTTCTCTCGTCCTTCGATATAGCTGACATCGTTCGCGGCAGGATATCTCCTGGCCAGCTTGCGAAGAATCTTGCTGAGACGCTTTCGTCTGTAGCAGGAGGAACTGCTGGATGGGTGGGGGGTGCCGCTCTTGGTTCCATGGTGCTTCCGGGAGTGGGAACGGTTGTTGGAGGGGTGGTAGGTTCCCTGGGAGGTGGCGCTGTAGCGGGTGTTGCGGCAAGCGCCTTGGCGGGACTGTTCATCAAAGATGACGCAGAGCAGATGTGCGCCCTCATAGAAGAGCGGATTGGGCTGGTGACGGTTGAATATCTTATGAGCGAGGACGAGGTTAAGAAGCTTGTCAATTCTGTCAGCCGCCGTCTGGATGGGAGCGCTCTCAAGGACATGTACGCATCTTCTGACAGACCTGCTTATGTCTCAGAATTCATAAAAAGTGATGTCGGTGAAATCGTATCCGAGAGATCTCATATAGCGGGTGACATTGACAGTCAGATTGCGGATGGTCTCGTAAGGCTCTTGGAGGAATCGACTGAAAAGGAAAAGAATGATGGATGTGAAGGGCTTGCTTAAGAGGGCTGCTGACGACTATGCGCCTGCACTTGGTGAGTTGAATTCTGAAGTTAATCAGAAGGCATTTGCAAAAGGTTCCGCCTTTTCTGAAGTAAGAGTTACCAACAGCAGCCCTTATAAGACCGTACGGGATGCAATGATAGATGAGGGCGACGTATTGCTCGACGATGAGGATGGCGGAACGGTGCTTGCCATGATAAAGGGAGGGCTTGGCGGAATGGCACCGGTGCTCCTTGCCGCTGTTGTATCTTCAGAAGGGGTGATCTCGATTGGTGCCTATTCCAAAGAGGGTCTCATTCCCCAGCATGCATCGCAGCGCGCCATCGATTCTTTCGAGAAACGTCTGAGGGATTTCTCAAACTGAACAGACGAGTACGTGTTTCGAGATGCGCTTTTTATAGCCATAAAGACTCTTGTCATGCCGCGATACCGCCCTTTATATCGGAGGTTGGAAACATATACTGTTCCTTGATATTCGGGAAATCGTGCCCGCTGAGCCTCCTGTGCAGATGCGGCTCTCCTCTCAAACGAAGCGGATCTATCTGCGTTAGGGCGAACAGAAGGTGTTTCGCGCAGAAGAAGTTGCGATATCGTCGCGCTAATCGTTGGAAGATAGATTCGCATTGTTGAAAGCAGTCTACTTGTGAGCCACTTCCCCTAAACTTAACGTGAGGGGAGTGAAGCGAAGTTCGCTTTCCTTGCGAAGCCAGAAGGGGAAGCGAGCGTAGGGGGCGCTTATGTACGAGGACGAGAACCGCGATTTAGGTCCGGCTGCAGAGTATGCCGAGGCAACGTATGCAACGGAGCTTGCTGCAGGCCCCGACCCCATGGCGTTCATGGTTCGCTACAAGTTCGTGGTAATCGCCATCTTGGTGGTCGTTGCGCTCGTTTCGGCGTTGCCTTTGCGTGCCGTTTTCACCACGCCCGATACCTATGCTCCCACCATCGCAACCATCGACGAGAAGAAGGCAACGGTGCTCGGTCTCACGGCTGCAGCTGCGGGCGCTTCGGCGGCGATCACGGCTATTCCCGATGACGTGGGAACGCCTGTTGCGGATAACCTGATGGATCTCTGCTCCAACTTCACGATTGTGCTTGTGGCCCTCTACCTCGAGAAATACCTGCTCACCATTTTTGGCTTCACTACGTTTGCCGTGCTCATCCCCGTGGCATGCGCCCTCTTTGCGGCGTCGCTGCTGCTCTTCCGCAGCCGCGGCGGCGCGGTGTGCGCACACATCGCGCGCAAGCTTTTGGCGCTCGGCGTCGTGCTCATGCTTGCCGTGCCGGTTAGCGTCTTTGTGACCGATATGATCGACACCACCTACGAGACGTCTGCCGAGATCACCGGCGAGCAGGCGGACGAGGCCTCCGAGGCAGATACGGAGGAGGGCGACGGCAACGTGCTCGATTACCTTCTGAGCATTCCCGGCGCTGTGGTGGACGGTTTAACGTCGGTCTCCGATGAGCTTCTCAACCAGGTGAACCGTCTCATCGAGTGGTTTGCCGTTATGGTGGTCACCTCGTGTGTGATTCCTATCCTCGTGCTCGTCTTCTTCCTTTGGATGGCAAATCTCATCCTGGGGATTAACATCGACGTTCCCATGAATGCGCTCAAGGCGCGGGGGAGTCGGCTCAAGCAGATGCCGGCTAAGGCCATGAAGTCTTCGCGCAAGGGATAACCATTACGTGCCGTTGCGACGAATACCTACTTCTGTGCGCTGCGCTTGCGATCGAGAGCGTATGTGACGCCCGTGAGCACCCAGGCAACGAGGGAGAACGCCGCTCCCACAAGGCCTACCTGAGCGAGGCCCATGCCGCCTACCACGGCGCCGCCCACCGCGGTGCCAAAGGCGATGCCGGTATTGAATGCGGTGGGTTCGAGCGAGCTCGCGAGCGTGAGCGCTTTGGGGTGCCAGCGCTGTGCATCCTTCATAAAGACGGAGATGCAGGGCACCGACACAATATACATGGTGAGGGCAAGGGCGAGTATCGCGGCGATGGCGGGAGCGGTGGCGCTTCCCAAAAGCCAGATGAGGGCAAGCATGGCTGCCTGGACGGGGAAGCTCGCCATAAGCGCGCGTAGCCCAAAGCGCGCATCTGCCCAACCCGAGATAAGGTTTGAGAAGAAGCACATCACACCGTATGCCATGAGCACGGTACTTGCACCGAGAGCGTCGAGGCCAACGACCTCCTCCAGATAAGGCGTGATGTAGCCGTAGAGCACATACACCGATCCCACGCCAAAGACAAAGATGAGCGCGCCGGTTATGACCTGCGGCTCGGTAAGGAGCGATGCCTGTTCGCCCATGGTGGCGGGCTCGTCGGTCGCACCTGAGCGCGGCAGCGCCACCAGGAGCGCAAGCGACGTGGCGAGCGCAAGCACAAGCGAGGCCACCATGACAAGGTGCCAGTCAAACGCGTGGGCGATCATCTTGCCCGCCGAGGTGATGAGGACCATTGCCACAGAGAACGCGGCGTAAACCACCGAGATGGTCATGGAGGTGCGCTCGACGCCCGCCAGCTCGGGAATGTAGGTGACACCGAGCGCGAGCAAAGCTCCCGAGACGGCGCCCAGAAGCACACGCGACGCGAGCAGAATCTCAAACGTGGGCGCGAACGTCATGGCAAGGTTCGCCAGACAGAAGAGAACGGTGTAGGCCACAAGCAGGGGGAACCTGCGGAAACGCCCGGTGGTGATGGCGAGCGTGGGCGTGAGCACCGCATAGGCGACCGAGAAGAAGCTGATGAGCTCGCCCACGCGCGAGAGGCTCACCCCAAAGGATGCGGCGAGTTCGCTCTCGATGCCAATGACCACAAACTCCGAGCAGCCGAGCGAGAATCCGAGCACCACAAGCAAAGCGACGCAGAGGCGCGCGCGTGCGGGCGAGTGCACGTCGGTCTCATGCGGACGGTCGGTACCTTTCAACTCTTGCATCGCTTCCCCCTAAGAATCTAAGCTTGACGATTGTAGCAGCCATGGTGCGACGCGGCGTGACCGGGCGGCTACCTTTGGGTAAAGCATCGGCATAGATGCCGTAAGGAAACGGTCTTGATTGCTCGCTGACGGCCGTGGCGGTCTGTGCGCTTGTTACCGTCGAGAAGATAATGCCCGGCAACAGGCAAACGCGTGTGAGGAGGACCGCCATGGATGAAGACAAGAATGAGGATATGCAGAGCGCAAACGATCGCTCTGCGGAAGATGGCCCCATCGCGCTGCCGCTTCCGTGGGGAAAGATCTCTCTTGTCGCCATTCTCATCTTAGTGGCTGCCGTTGGTTTCTTCTTTCTCATGCAGCGTGCAAGGGGCAACTTCGTCATGGGAACGATCGGTGTGGTTGCCCAGTATTTCGTAGCGGTGGTGTTTATCTTGCTGGCGGGCTTTCTGGCCCTTCCGGTGGTGGCGGGCATCCGCTCCCTGTCCCATATCGCCGGACGCATCGCCGCAGCGCTTGCAGCGCTTGTCATCACGGCGGTCTTCGCGTGGATCTTCCTTGCGGCGCCTATTCTTGACATCCCTCACCTTTCGAGCCCGTCGGTGACAAGGCTCACCGAGGTCGAAGTGGAGGTGGATGACAGTTACGAGTCGTCGACTTTCTACAAGCTCCAGGGCACCGACGCCGAGGGTAACCTGCAGATCTTTGACGTCGATCGCGCGGTCTTTGACGCTTGGGACCCCGAGGTAGACGAGGTCACGGTGACCTATCTCCCGCATACTGAAACGGTGCTCTCCCTCGTGTGCTCATAAGACGCCTCGTTTATACGTCTTGCGGAGTTGATGCGTTGCCTTTGCGAGCTCGCCCAACCGTCGGGCCATTGTCTTAAACCAGATATTGAGGCACCCTATGTGACCGGGCGCGCATGGGATAATCAATCTATCTGTGCCGCCGTCAACAAGGCGGCAGACCTGCTGCAAAGGAGATGCCATGTACCAAGAGAACGCCATCTGGATGGGTGTGGGCGCGGAGCCTGACAACAAGCACGTGAACCTGCTGCTCAACCAGGCGAACCGCCACGGCCTTATCGCCGGTGCCTCTGGTACAGGCAAGACCGTTACGCTCAAGGTTATGGCCGAGGGCTTCTCTAAGGCGGGCGTTCCGGTGTTTATGGCCGACGTCAAGGGCGACATCACCGGTATGGCGCAGGCAGGCAAGGACTCCGAGGACATGCAGGAGCGTATCAAGCGCTTTGGCATCGAGGGTTTCACCTACGCGGGCTGCCCCGTGCGCATCTGGGATATGCTCGGCGGCGCTGGTCTGCCGGTGCGTATCACCATCTCCGACATGGGCCCGTCGTTGCTTTCGCGCCTGCTCGAGCTTACCGAGGTGCAGGAGGGCGTGCTCGACATCGTCTTCCGCATCGCCGATGACAAGAACCTCCTTTTGATCGACCTCAAGGACCTGCGCGCCATGCTCAACTTCGTGGCCGAGCACGCCGACGAGTACGAGACCACCTACGGCAAGGTCTCCGCCCAGTCGGTGGGCGCGATTCTGCGCACTCTGATCTCGGTCGAGGACCAGGGCGGTGACGTTTTCTTTGGCGAGCCGGCGCTCGACCTCAACGATTGGTTCCAGTGTGCCGAGAACGGCCAGGGCTACGTTAACATCCTGAACGCCGCAAAGCTCATCCAGAGCCCGCAGATCTACGCCATGTTCCTCCTGTGGATGCTCTCCGAGCTCTTTGACACCCTGCCCGAGGAGGGCGACCTCGACAAGCCCAAGTTCGTCTTCTTCTTTGACGAGGCGCATCTTCTGTTCAACGACATGCCGACCGAGTTCCTCGACAAGATCGTGCAGGTCGTGAAGCTCATCCGCTCCAAGGGTGTGGGTGTGTATTTCATCACGCAGAGCCCTTCCGACATTCCCGACGAGGTGCTCGCGCAGCTCTCCAACCGCATCCAGCACGGTCTTCGCGCCTACACGCCCGCCGAGCAGAAGGCGGTGCGCGCCGCCGCGCAGTCGTTCCGCGAGAACCCCGCCTTCAAGAGCGAAGACGTTATCCTCGAGCTCGGCACCGGTGAGGCGCTCGTTTCCTTCCTGAACGAGGACGGCCAGCCCGAGATCGTCGAGCGCGCCAAGATCCTCCCGCCGCAGTGCCTCATGGCCGCCGCCTCTGACGACGTGATGAAGGAGGCCCTCTCCGCGCAGGATGAGCTCATGAAGAAGTACGGCGAGGCCGTCGACCGCGAGAGCGCCGAGGAGCAGATCGAGGAGCTCGAGGAGGAAGAGGAGAAGGCCGCCAAGGAGGAAGAGGAGCGCAAAAAGCGCGAGGAAGAAAAGGCCATGAAGGAGAAGGCCAAGGCCAAGGCTGCCGAGAAGGCCGCGATTCGCGCCGAGGAGCGCAAGATCCGCCAGCGCGAGAAGCAGCAGGAGCAGATGATGAAGGGCATCGGCAAGATTGCAAGCCGGGTGCTGGGCTCCTTTGGTCGCGAGGCCACGCGCCAGATCACGCGCAACCTGTTTGGTGGGCGTCGCCGCTAGTTTTGGGCGCGCTGCGGTGCTTGGCGCGCGGCTCAAGTCGTTTATGAGCGTAATCGCGTGCCAACCACGTTGCTACGAGTGTGGCTAAACAAGTTTATCTGCGAAAACCCACCCTGTACCATGTGGGGTACAGGGCGGGTTCTCAGCTTTACGCTCATAAGCGACTTGAACGTTCTGGCGCCCAGTCGGGATGGAGCGCTGTGACGATGGGGCGCGGGGCGGGTTGCGTGGCGCCCTAGGCGACGAGTTCGGCCCACTCGGGGTGACGCTCGAACCAGCTCACGGCATACGAGCACGTGGGGCGCGCCTTGCGATGGGTTTCCTTTAGCTCGCGTGCCGCCTGCTCGAGGAGCATGCCTGCGATGCCCTGACCGCGGAGCGACTCATCCACAAACGTGTGGTTGATCTCCACGGTACCCGGCTCGCGATCGGGGAAAGTGACCTCGGCGAGGGTGGTTCCGTCGGGGGCGACGTAGCGAATGGCGTGGGAGTGGACCTCAATCTGGTTTTCGGGGGCCTTCTTAGTCATGGCTCGCCTTTCTGTTGGTTCGCGCCTGGGGCGCGCGGCTTTACGCGTGGTGCATCCATCGTGTACCCACGGCAGCGCGCGAGCCACATCGCATTCGCTTTGCAACGCATCGGTAACAGAGGGGTTACGCCCGGGAAACGCAAGCGGTACCATGAGGCGGTAAACGGTATCTGCGAGCAGCGCGTGGGCAGCGCAATCGATTCGGCAGGTTGATGACTATGGCTTCAACACGCAAGGCGTACGTTCAGCCAACTCATATCCAGGTGCGCGGCGCACGCGTGCATAACCTAAAGAACATCGATGTGGATATCCCCCTCGGTTGCCTCACGGGGATCGCGGGCGTGTCGGGGTCGGGCAAAAGCTCGCTTGCGCTCGGCACGCTCTACGCCGAGGGCAGCCGCCGCTATCTCGATGCGCTTTCTACCTACACGCGGCGCCGTATTGCGAGCGTGGGCCGTGCGACGGTTGACGAGGTGCTCCACGTGCCCGCCGCGCTCGCGCTGCGCCAGCGTCCCGGCATACCCGGCGTCCACTCCACATTTGGCACCTCGACCGAGCTTCTCAACTACCTGCGCCTCATGTTCTCGCGCCTCGGCAGCCACCAGTGCCCGCATTGCGGCGCGCACGTTCCGCCGAGCATGGATGTCGCGCTTATGATTCCCACTCGCTGCCCGGAGTGTGGCCAGGAGTTCATGGGGCCGGGTGCCGAGGACCTCGCTTTTAACAGCGGAGGCGCCTGCCCTACGTGTGGCGGCACGGGTATCGTGCGCACGGTGGACGAGTCGACGCTTGTGCCCGACGAGTCGCTTTCCATTGAGGAGGGCGCTGTTGCATCGTGGCAACAACTCATGTGGAAGCTCATGCGCGACATCGCGCGCGAGATGGGCGTCCGCACCGATGTGCCCTTCTCGGAGCTCACGCCCCGCGAACGAGAGATTGTCTTCCACGGCCCCGCCGAGAAGCACCACATGTTCTATCAGAGCTCCAAGACCGGTGACGTGGGCGAGATGGACTTCACCTACTTCAACGCGGTCTATACGGTCGAGAACGCCCTCTCCAAGGTGAAAGACGAGAAGGGCCTGGCGCGCCTAGCGAAATTCCTCAAAGAGGAGGTGTGCCCAGACTGCGGCGGCACGCGCCTTTCTGCGCGCGCTCGGGGCTCCATCATCGACGGCATGAACCTGGGCGATGTGGCGCGCATGACGCTCGACGAGCTTGAGGTGTGGGTGGGGACCGTGCCCGCGCTCATGCCCGAGGCAATGGTGCCCATGGCGCGCGCCATCGTGGCCGAGATGGCCGAGCCCATTTGCCGCCTGAAGCAGCTCGGCCTCGGCTACCTCGCCCTCGACCGCGCAAGTTCCACCCTCTCTACCGGCGAGCGCCAGCGCGTGCAGCTTGCCCGCGCCGTGCGCAACCGCACGTGCGGCGTGCTCTACGTGCTCGACGAGCCCTCCATTGGCCTGCACCCCTCCAATGTAGAGGGACTGCTCGGCGTGGTGGACGACCTTTTGGGCGATGGCAACTCGGTGGTGCTCGTCGACCACGATGTGCGGGTTCTGCGCCATGCCGATCATCTGGTGGAGATTGGTCCCGGCTCGGGCGAGGCCGGCGGGCGCGTGATTGCCGAGGGCAGTGTGGCCGACGTGGTGGCACATCCCGCCACGCGCATAGGGCCGTTTCTCTCGGGCGAGCGGCGCGTTCGCGTGCGCACGCGCACGGCGGCGGATGCGGTGTTTGCCGAGGGGTCCATCGACCTTGAGACGGGTGCCATCCATACCGTGAAACCCCTTGACGTGCGGATCCCGCGCGGACGCCTCACCGCGGTGACGGGCGTGTCAGGCTCGGGCAAGACCACGCTCGTGCTCGAGAGCCTCATCCCTGCGCTCAAGGCATCCATCGCGGGCGAGGCGCTGCCCGGGCACGTGAAGCGTGTCGAGGCGGCGGGTATCCGCCGCGCGAACCTCATCGACGCTACGCCTATTGGCGCCAACGTTCGCTCGACGGTCGCCACCTATTCGGGCGTGCTCGACGATTTGCGCCGCGTCTTTGCAAAGCTGCCCGAGGCGCGCGAACGCGGCCTCAAGGCGGGGGCGTTTTCCTACAACACCGGGTCGCTCCGCTGCCCCACGTGTGACGGAACCGGGCAGATCTCGCTCGACGTGCAGTTTCTGCCCGATGTAGACATCCCCTGTCCGGACTGCGGCGGGGCGCGCTTTGGACGCGACGCCTACGCCATCAAGCTCGGCGGCGACCTGAGCCTGCCGGAGCTTCTCTCCTATACGGTCGACCAAGCGCGCGAGGCGCTCGCCGATACGGGCCTGCGTTCGGCGCTCGGCAAGCTCAAGATCCTTTCCGAGCTGGGGCTCGGCTACCTCACGCTCGGCGAGGCAACGCCGGCGCTCTCGGGCGGCGAGGCGCAGCGCCTCAAGCTTGCAAGCGAACTCACGCGCGACCAGGCAGACGCCCTCTTTGTGTTTGACGAGCCCACCATCGGCCTGCATCCGCTCGACGTGGAGGTGCTGCTCGGCGTGCTCGAGCGCTTGATTGACCATGGGGCGACGATTGTGGTTATCGAGCACGACCTCGACATGATTGCCAACGCCGATTACGTGATCGACCTCGGTCCCGGCGGCGGCGAGGCGGGCGGACGCATCGTTGCCGCGGGCACGCCCGATCAGGTCGCGCGCGAGCCCGAGAGCGTGACGGGCCGCTACATTGCTGAGGAGTTATCTGGCGAGGGCTGGTGCGGCGCCTCAGTTCCGCTATCCTAGGTGGGCAACGAATCGACCGACCCGGCCCTGCCCGACGGGGCCTGTAAGGGGGACCCATGATTAAAGAAATCGTGCGCGACCGCGACTTCTTGAGCAAGCCTGCCGAGGAAGCCACCGCTGCCGACACCGAGGTCATCCAGGACCTGCGCGACACGCTCGAGTCGCTCGACGACGCCGTGTGCCTCGCGGCGAACCAGATCGGCTCTACCAAGGCCGTTATTGCCTACCGCGACGGCGACCGCATCGCCGTCATGCTCAATCCCAAGATCAAGCGCGGCGCGCAGCCCTACAAGACGCAGGAGAGCTGCCTGTCGCTCGACGACCTCTCTGAGGTCCGTCGTTTCCAGATGATCACGGTTTCCTACCAGGTGCTTTCCGGCGAGAACCTGGTCTCGCGCACCAAGCGCCTGAATGGCTGGACGGCCGAGGTCGTGCAGCACGCCATCGATCACTGCGCGGGCAAGCTGGTCTAAGGAGCGAGCATGGAGGGTCGCGAGCAATCGGGGGTGGAGCGTCGCCTTAGCCGTCTGCGCGTTGCGGTTATCGCCCTCGGCGTCGTGTCGGCTCTGTCGCTTGTCGCCGTGGGGGTGCTGGCCTGGCAGGTCATGTCACTGCGCGGCACGCTCGACGCATACGACCAGGTGGTGAGCGCCGTCGGTGAGCAGGGCGGCATGCTGGGCGATGACGCGCTAAGCGGCGGCGCACACGACGCACCGGATGGCTCGCACGCATCTGGTGCCACCTCGGACGGGGCGGACGAGGATGCCAATGACAAGGGCGGCGTCGACCCCGATGATCTGCGCGCGGCAGATCTTCTCGATATCATTGGGGAGAGCTGGGCAAACGCGCAGCGCATTCTCGACTCGTACGGTGTCGATCAAGCGGACCTTGTCATCAACACCGATGACGGCGGCATGGTGTGGAACCCTGCCAACTGGACGGTCACACTCGTGACCGACTTGGACGAGCCCGGTCGCGTTGCGGTCTATCTCCGCCACGACTCCTGGGGCCTGTTCTAGGGCGCGCATGCCCGCGTCTTGGGCATCTCGTGCAACAACGGGCCCTCGCAGCAAGCGCTATCAACAAGGAAGCCCCGCGCTACCATCTGGTGCGCGGGGCTTCCTGCGTTTTTATGCGGGGCGCTTGGCGCCCGTGAAAAGCGCGGGGATCTTACCTCTTGCCGAAGAGACCGCCGATGCCCTCCATGATGTTGCCAAGCGGGTTCTCGCCGCCGCCGAGGAGGTCGCCAAGGCCGCCGAGTTTAGAGAGGTCGAGAGCGGAGAGATCGATGTTGGAGAGGTCGATGCCGCCGTCAGCGATGCGCTCCTTCACGCCGTCGATGATCTGGCTGAGGTCGCCCTCGCCGAGGGTCTGGCCGGTGATGTCCTCGATGGCACCCTTGGGATCGGAGAGGATGTCGCCGATCTTCTCGGGGGCGTCGCCAACGTGCTGCATAATCTGGTCGATGATCGCCTGGATGTCCATGGGGCTCCTTTCAGGGGTCCTAATACCTGTTGCTATAAAGCGTCCCCCATTGTAACCGTCTTCCTTGCGTTAATTTGTGCACGGCGCCCGCGCTCGACCTCCGGCCTTCTATAATGGCCGGGTAGAGAAATCCTTGCGAGAAAGGTGCCTATGGGCGGTTTCTTTGGGGCGGCTTCGCGCCGTGACGTGGTGCTTGACGTATTCTTTGGTGTCGACTACCACTCGCATCTGGGCACGCGTCGGGCGGGCATGGTGTTCTGCGAGGGGACCGGTGGGTTTCAAAAAGAAATTCACTCCATCGAGAATACGCCGTTCCGTTCGCGCTTTGATAAAGACCTCGAGCGCTTCCATGGCACAAGCGGCATCGGTTGCATTAGCGATACCGACCCTCAGCCGCTGCTGGTGCGTTCGCACCACGGCACGTTTGCCATCACCACGGTAGGCATCATCAACAACGCTGACGAGCTGATCGACGCGTACTTCGAACGCGGTGGTGCTCAGTTTATGGCGATGAGCTCCGGCGCCGTTAACGGCACTGAGCTTGTGGCAGCGCTCATCAACCAGAAAGACGACCTTGTCGAGGGCATCGCCTACGCCCAGAGCGTTATCGACGGTTCGCTCACCCTGCTCGTGATGACCGAGGACGGCACCATCTACGCGGCGCGTGACCGCATGGGCCGCCTGCCGGTGCTCATCGGCCGCGACGCGGCGGGGGAGGGCTACTGCATCTCGTTTGAGAGCTTCGTTTACCACAAGCTCGGCTACGAGGACGCCTACGAGCTCGGCTCGGGCGAGATCGTGCGCATCACCGCCGACGGTTTCGAGACGCTCGTTCCCGCGGGCGATCAGATGAAGATCTGCGCGTTCCTTTGGGTGTATTACGGTTACCCCAACTCCAACTACGAGGGCGTGAACGTTGAGGTTATGCGCTACCGCAACGGCCACATCATGGCGCGCGACGAGCGCGAGGCCGGCACGCTTCCCGAGGTCGACTACGTTGCGGGCGTGCCCGATTCGGGCCTGCCGCATGCGATCGGCTATGCCAACGAGAGCGGTGCCACCTTCGCGCGTCCGTTCATCAAGTACACGCCCACGTGGTCGCGTTCGTTCATGCCCACCAACCAGGAGGTCCGCGACCGCATCGCCGAGATGAAGCAGATTCCCGTGCCCGAGCTTATCGACGGCAAGAAGCTGCTTCTGGTCGACGACTCCATCGTGCGCGGCACGCAGCTCGGCAACACGGTCGACTTCCTGTACAACGCGGGCGCGACTGAGGTTCACATGCGCTCCGCTTGCCCGCCGATCATGTTCAGCTGCAAGTACCTCTCGTTCTCTCGCGGCAAGTCCGATCAGGACCTCATTGCCCGCCGCGTGGTGCGCGAGCTCGAGGGCCCCGAGGGCGACAAGCACCTCGACGAGTACGCCGACAGCACGACCGAGCGCGGCCAGTGCATGCTGAAGAGGATCTGCGAGCAGCTGGGCTTTGACAGCCTCGGCTACCAGAGCCTCCCGGGCATGCTCGAGGCGATTGGCATCGACCCCACGAAGGTCTGCACCTATTGCTGGGACGGCAAGGAGTAGAGCAGGGTCCGCTCATCGCTTGTCGCAACGTCTGAAGCGACGCGTCCAGTAAAAACGCAGCTATTCAACAATCTGACCGCCGACCCTCGAGTAGAGGGCGGCGGTCAGCTCATAAACGCACAGTTGTGGGAGGTCGAGTCCCGTCCTATACCGCACCGAGGCTGTTGAGATTGTTGTATAGCTGGCTTTTCTTTCAGCCGTCGCTTGCGATTAGCCACCCGGCATAGCGCTTCTGGCGCCACACTTCCAGCGCCCGCTGTGACAGTTCGGGCGCACTGCCCTATGCTGCGGACGTCCACTGCCGTGCTTTTTGCAAGAATTGGGGTAGTGAACCCGGGTAGTGAACCCGTGGGTGCGCCCGCGGAAGAAGCGCAGGTAGGAAGCCTGCAAAAACTGAGGTACTGAACCCAGGCTCGGGCGGGGCGCTGAATTGTGCACACCGGGGTTCACTACCTCAGTTTTTGCAAATTTTACGGCAGCGCGCGCCTGAGGTACGGCCATGGGTTCAATGGAGTTGCAAAATTGAACCTCTGTATTTCGAAAACGTGCTATACTCGCTTGAAATTGAACTTTGAACCATAACTTTGAACCAATGAGGTTCAAATACGAAGGAAGTTCAATTTCAGTAAGCGCGTTCTAGGCGCGCTTCTGAGGTGCGTTTATCCGAGCGCTGCCGGAGGCGGTGCTGTTCAAGGGGAGACCGTATGCCGCACGAACTGTTTGCCGAGCGCCTGGGCGTAGCGATGACCGCCTCCGGCCTCAACCAGGTGGGCCTCATCCGTGCGGCGGCATCCCGCGGACGCAAGCTCGGCAAAAGCCAGGTAAGTCAATATGTAAGCGGCAAGACGCTTCCGCGCCGAGATGTTATGGCGCTTCTCGCCGATGTCCTTGAGGTGGATGCGGCGTGGCTCGCTGGCGGCACCGGTGGCGCCGTCGGCACCGACGCGCCCGACGCGGCCCAGCCGGCGGGCACAGCCCAGACCGCCGACGCCCCCGGCTCTCCGGACGCGGCGCAGTCCTCGCACGCTGAGGCAGCTCCCCCCGGACGAGCTTCCGGGCGGCTTGAGACCGCCCCGCCAAACGGCGATGCCCGTCGCGGGAACGAGAAGGGGAGTGCTGCGGGCAGGAAGAGCCCGACGCCTACGCAAGGGAGCAGAAACATGCGCGATTTCAAGAAGTCCAACAAACTCGATAACGTTCTGTACGATGTGCGCGGTCCGGTGGCCGACGAGGCTGCCCGCATGGAGGATGAGGGCCTGCGTATCTTGAAGCTCAACATCGGCAACCCGGCCCCCTTTGGTTTCCGCACGCCCGATGAGGTTGTGGCCGATATGCGCCAGCAGCTTCCGGACTGCGAGGGCTACTCAAATTCCAAGGGCCTCTTCTCTGCGCGTAAGGCAATCATGCAGTACGCGCAGCTGAAAAACATCCCCAACGTCTCCATGGACGGTATCTACACGGGCAACGGTGTCTCGGAGCTCATCCAGCTGTGCATGAACGCGCTGCTCGACACCGGTGACGAGATTCTCATCCCGAGCCCCGACTATCCGCTCTGGACCGCCTGCGCCACCCTCGCCGGCGGCACACCCGTGCACTACGTGTGCGACGAAGAGGCCGAGTGGAACCCCGATCTGGCGGACATGGAGTCCAAGATCACAAGCAACACTAAGGCCATCGTCATTATCAACCCCAACAACCCCACCGGTGCGGTCTACCCGCGCGAGGTGCTTGAGGAGATTGTCGAGATCGCTCGTCGGCACCAGCTCATGATCTTCTCGGACGAGATCTACGACCGCCTCTGCATGGACGGCATCAAGCACATCTCCATCGCCGCGCTCGCGCCCGATCTGCCCTGCGTGACGTTCTCCGGCCTTTCCAAGAGCCACATGATCGCGGGCTACCGTATCGGATGGATGATTCTCTCGGGCAACAAGCGCTGCATGAAGGATTTCATCTATGGCATCAACATGCTCTCCAACATGCGCCTGTGCTCGAACGTCCCTGCGCAGTCCATCGTCCAGACCGCGCTCGGCGGCTACCAGAGCGTGGAGCGCTACGTGGAGCCGGGCGGCCGCATCTACGAGCAGCGCGAGTTTGTCTACAAGGCGCTGAACGAGATTCCGGGCATCACCGCCGTCAAGCCCAAGGCCGCGTTCTACATCTTCCCCAAGATGGATGTAGAACGCTTCAACATCACCGATGACGAGCAGTTTGCCCTCGACCTGCTGCACGAGAAGCGCATCCTCATCACCCGTGGCGGCGGCTTCAACTGGGCAAAGCCCGATCACTTCCGTATCGTGTACCTGCCGCGTATGGAGGTGCTGCGCGAGGCTCTCGCCGACCTTGCCGATTTCTTTGCGCACTACCGTCAGGCTTAAGGCAACAATACGCACTCGTGAGGCGCCCGGCGTGCTCGACGGACAGGACCGTCAAAGCGCGCCGGGCGCTTTTGTTGTCGGGCGGCCGATGCACCGTTCGCCCGGCCCCACGGACCGCTCACGGAGCGCGCGCCGGGCAAGCCTTGTAGTTTGCTTGATGATTGGCGCCCCCTCAGGCACTCGGGGTAATATGCCTTTCGAAGGTTTAACTCCTATACGCCGCCCGCTTCGCCGGGCGGTATCCGTGCCTGTGCACGGTCACCGAAAGGACCTCACGTCATGAAGGCCATCATCCCCGCCGCCGGTCTCGGCACCCGCTTCCTCCCGTCCACCAAGTGCACCCCCAAGGAGATGCTGCCGGTCCTCGACAAGCCGGTCATCCAGTACGTGGTCGAGGAGGCGCTCGAGCCCGAGGAGGTCACGGACGCCATCATCGTCACCTCCCCGAACAAGCCGGAGCTGCTCTCCTACTTCCAGCCCGACCTCTCGCTCGAGCAGCTGCTGCGCTCCCGCGGCAAGGGCGCCTACGCCGACGCCGTCGCCGAGGCGGGCGGCCTTCCGGTGGACTTCCGCTTCCAGTACAAGCCCAAGGGCCTCGGCCACGCCATCCGCTCGGCGGCCGACGCCGTCGCCGGCGAGAGCTTCCTCGTGCTCCTCGGCGACTACGTGGTCCCCGCGCGCGACATCTGCGACAAGATGCTCGAGGTCTCCGCGGCCCACGGCGGCGCGAGCGTGATCGCGGTGGCGCCCTGCGCGCCCGAGGAGGTCTCCCGCTACGGCGTGATCGCCGGCGAGCGCGCCGGCTCCCTCGAGGGCTCCGAGGGCGTGGGCGACGAGGAGCCGGGCGCCGTCTGGCGCATCTCCGGCCTCGTGGAGAAGCCCGAGGCGTCCGAGGCCCCGTCGAACCTCTACATCGTCGGCCGCTACCTGCTGAGCCCGCTCGTCATGGACCTCCTCGAGGACCAGACGCCCGGCGCCGGCGGCGAGGTCCAGCTCACCGACGCCATGGCCCGCTCGCTCGACCGCGAGGCCATGTACGCGGTGGTCATCGACCCGCTCTCGGGCTACGACACGGGCACGCCGTCCGGCTGGATGGCCACCAACGCCCTCATGGCCGCCGCCGACCCGCGCTTCGCGGGCGCCTTCTGGGACGCGATCGACGAGCGCGGCGGGCTCACCCGCTAGGACACGGACCCACGGGTCAGGCAACATACCAGAGTATGCCGTCGACGGGCGGTCGCGTGCGAGCGCGGCCGCCCGTTTGCCTTCCACATAAAACGCATGAACAGATGTTCGATTTAGGCGCTGTACCTGCGGTTTCATCCAACACTTTTTTCGCTACCCCAAAAGCCGTTGTCCGTCAAGAACAAACTTGCCGAGCGGTATCTCCCTTTGTAAACTAATAGGCTGCGATAGTTGGCCCTCTGCTGCCTCGAGCACGCGGGCGTCCTTTTGCGACGCATCGCCGCTCCGGCACAAAGGGCTTGTTGGACAGCGCTTCCCAAAAAGGAGGAAACACCTGGTGTCAACCGCAACGTATATCCCGGAAGCAACACCCACGGAGCGCGGGCGCTTCAGCTTCGGCAAGATCGCCGACGCGATGGAGCTCCCCAACCTTATCTCGGTGCAGAAGGAGTCGTTCGAGCGCTTCATGACCGACGGTCTTCGTGAGGCCTTCCGCGAGTCGAGCCCCATCCGCAGCCAGAACCATGTGCTCGAGGTCACCTTCGGCGAGCACCAGTTCGGCGATCCGGCGCACGATGTCGACGAGTGCCGCGAGAAGGACATGACCTACCAGGCGCCGCTGCTCACCGACGTTCGCCTCACCAACCGTGAGACGGGCGAGATCAAAGAGCAGCTCGTCTTCATGGGCGATTTCCCCATGATGACCGATCAGGGCACCTTCATCATCAACGGCACGGAGCGCATCGTCGTCTCCCAGCTCGTCCGCAGCCCGGGTGTGTACTACTCCCAGGAGATGGACGGCGGCAAGCAGGTCTACAAGGCTCAGGTCATCCCGAGCCGTGGCGCTTGGCTTGAGTTTGAGGTCGACAAGCGCGACCAGCTCGTGGTCTCCATCGACCGTAAGCGCAAGCAGTCCGCGACTATGTTCCTGCGCGCCCTCGGCATCGCCGTCACCAACGACGAGATCATCGAGCTCCTCGGTGACTCCGACGTGGTGAAGCGCACCATCGAGCGTGACACCGCGCTCACCCGCGAGGATGCCTTGATCGAAATCTACCGTCGTCTGCGTCCGGGCGAGCCGCCCACCGTCGACGCCTCGCGCAGCCTTCTCGAGGGCCTGTTCTTCAACAGCCAGCGCTACGACCTCGCGCGCGTCGGCCGTTACAAGGTCAACAAGAAGCTCGGCCTCACCACCGAGGAAGAGGTTTCGATCCTCACCGACGAGGACATCGTGGCGACGCTTCGCTACCTGCTGTCCCTCGCGGCGGGCGAGCCCGGCTTCAAGACCGACGACATCGACCACTTTGGCAACCGCCGCGTCCGCACCGTGGGCGAGCTCGTTGCGAACCAGTTCCGTATCGGCATGAGCCGTATGGAGCGCGTCGTCCGTGAGCGCATGAGCTCGCAGGATATTGACGAGATCACCCCGCAGTCGCTCATCAACATCCGTCCGATCGTGGCGGCCATCAAGGAGTTCTTCGGCTCCAGCCAGCTCTCCCAGTTCATGGACCAGTCCAACCCGCTCACCGGCCTTTCGCACAAGCGCACCCTCTCCGCGCTCGGCCCTGGCGGCCTTGCCGGCCATAAGTCCGGCTCCAGCCGCCGCACCAACGTGCCGACGGCCGTCCGTGACGTTCACAACTCGCACTACTCCCGCATGTGCCCGATCGAGACCCCCGAAGGCCCCAACATCGGCCTTATCGGTCGTCTCGCGCTCTATGCGCGCGTGAACGAGTACGGCTTCATCGAGGCTCCGTATCGTCGCGTCGAGAACGGCAAGGTCACCGATCAGATCGACTGGATGACGGCTGACGAGGAGGAGAGCCACATCATTGCGCCGGCCTCCACGCCCGTCGACCCCAAGACCAACGAGTTCGTGACCGTTGACGGCGAGGGCAACCTCGTGCGCCCGCACACCATCGTCGCCCGCACCCGCGACTTCGACGGCTCCTTCGGTGCCCCCGCCGACGTGCCGGTGAACGACGTCGACTACATGGACGTGTCGCCCCGCCAGATGATCTCGGTCGCGGCGACGCTCATTCCGTTCCTCGAGCACGACGACGCCAAGCGTACCCTCATGGGTGCAAACATGCAGCGTCAGGCCGTGCCGCTCATCCATCCGGCCGCCCCGTACGTGGGCACCGGTATGGAGCGTCGCGCCGCGCTCGACTCCGGCGAGGTCACCCTTGCCCGTCACGCCGGCGAGGTCATCTTCGCGGACGCCTCCAAGATCACCATCAAGTCCGCCGACGGCCTGGACGAGTACAACCTGCCCAAGTACGAGCGCTCCAACCAGTCGACTTGCATCAACCATCGTCCGCTCGTGAAGGTGGGCGACGAGGTCGCCAAGGACCAGCCCATCGCCGACGGCCCCTCGACCGATCACGGCGAGCTCGCGCTCGGCCAGAACCTCACCGTCGCCTACATGAGCTGGGAAGGCTACAACTACGAGGACGCTATCGTCGTCTCCGAGCGCGTGGTGGCCGAGGACCTGCTCACGACCATCAACATCTCGCGCCACGAGATCGATGCCCGCGACACCAAGCTCGGTCCCGAGGAGATCACCCGCGAGGTGCCCAACCTCTCCGAGTCCATGCTCGCCAACCTCGACGAGGACGGTATCATCCGCATCGGCGCCGAGGTGGGCCCCGGCGACATCCTCGTCGGTAAGGTCACGCCCAAGGGCGAGAGCACCCAGACCGCCGAGGAGCGCCTGCTCAAGGCCATCTTCGGTGCGAAGGCCCACGACGTCCGCGACACCTCGCTCAAGATGCCGCATGGCGCCTACGGCCGCGTCATCGACGTGGTGCGCTTCAGCCGCGAGAACGGCGACGACCTCACGCCCGGCGTGAACGAGCAGGTGCGCGTCTACGTCGCCCAGCGTCGTAAGATCCAGCAGGGCGACAAGATCGCCGGTCGTCACGGCAACAAGGGCGTCATCTCCACCATTCTGCCTGTGGAGGACATGCCCTATATGGCAGACGGTACGCCCGTGGACATCATCCTGAACCCGCTCGGCGTACCCTCCCGTATGAACGTGGGCCAGCTGCTCGAGTGCCACCTCGGCTGGGCCGCCGCCTGCGGTTGGGACCCCGAGAACGAGGACTCCGACACCTACGTACCCGGCCCGTTCTTTGTCTCCACGCCCGTCTTCGACGGCGCCAAGGAGGACGAGATCGCCGAGGTCATCCGTCGTGCCAACAAGAACATGCTGAACCTCGCCTCCGAGCGCTACGGTGAGCACATGGATCCCCGCTTCGTGACCCAGCTCGACGAGCGCGGCAAGACGCGCCTCTTCGACGGCCGCTCCGGCGAGGAGTTCCGTGAGCCCATCACCGTGGGTACCTCCTACATCCTGAAGCTCGGCCACATGGTCGACGACAAGATCCACGCGCGCTCGACGGGCCCCTACAGCCTCGTCACCCAGCAGCCGCTCGGCGGCAAGGCCCAGTTCGGTGGCCAGCGCTTCGGCGAGATGGAGGTCTGGGCGCTCTACGCGTACGGTGCCTCCAACGTGCTGCAGGAGATCCTGACCGTCAAGTCCGACGACACCGTGGGCCGCGTGAAGACCTACGAGTCCATCGTCAAGGGCGAGAACATCCCCACGGCCGGCCTCCCCGAGTCCTTCAAGGTTCTCGTGAAGGAGATTCGCTCGCTCGCGCTCGACATCGAGCCCATGCACGACGTGGACCCTGCGGACGCCGAGCCCGTCCAGGATGCTGCCGAAGACGCGTCCACCGACACCCTCGACGCCATCGATGAGCTCGACACCTCCGTTGAGGCTGCCGACGCCCTCATCGACGAGCTCGCCGCTACCACCACCGAGAAGGAGTAGTTGACTGTGGCAGATTTCGAAGCTACTGATTTTGACGCGGTAAAGATCTCGCTCGCCTCCGCCGACCAGATCCGCTCTTGGTCCCACGGCGAGGTCAAGAAGCCCGAGACCATCAACTACCGCACCTTAAAGCCCGAGAAGGACGGCCTGTTCTGCGAGAAGATCTTCGGTCCCGCCAAGGACTGGGAGTGCTCCTGCGGCAAGTACAAGGGCATCCGCTTCAAGGGCATCGTCTGCGAGCGCTGCGGCGTCGAGGTCACCACGGCCAAGGTTCGCCGCGAGCGCATGGGCCACATCGAGCTTGCCGCTCCGGTGAGCCACATCTGGTACTTCAAGAGCCCGACGAGCTTCCCCATGAGCCGTCTTCTGGACATCAAGTCCAAGGACCTCGAGAAGGTGCTCTACTTCGCGAGCTACATCGTCACGCACGTGGACTACGAGGCCCGCGACGCCGATGCCGAGGACCTGCGCGAGGAGCTCGCCGCCGACCTCGAGGAGCTCGACGCCGAGTGCGCTCGCCAGATCGAGAGCCTAAAAGAGCAGGGCGACCCCGAGAATTTTGACGAGTTCTCCGACGAGGAGCCGCTCACGCAGGAGGAGATCGCTGCCGGCATCATCGACATCGAGGAGGAGACGAAGGACGAGAAGCAGCTCCGTCAGGACGCTTTTGACGCCTTCATGAAGCTCCACGAGCGCGACCTCATCTCCGACGAGCCGCTCTTCCGCGAGATGAAGCGCTACTACTCGATGTACTTCTCCGGTGACATGGGCGCCGAGGCCATCCGCGAGCTGCTCTCTGCCATCGACCTTGAGGCCGAGGCCGAGAAGCTTAAAAGCATCATCGCCGACGAGGACGGCCAGAAGCAGCGCCGCGAGAAGGCCGTGAAGCGCCTTGAGGTCGTCGACGCCTTCCTGAAGGGCAACAATGACCCCGCGAACATGATTTTGGACGTCATTCCGGTCATTCCGCCCGATCTGCGCCCGATGGTGCAGCTCGACGGTGGTCGCTTTGCCGCGTCTGACCTGAACGACCTTTATCGTCGCGTCATCAACCGTAATAACCGTCTGAAGCGTCTGCTCGACCTGGACGCCCCTGCGATCATCGTGAACAACGAGAAGCGCATGCTCCAGGAGGCCGTGGACGCGCTCTTTGACAACGGCCGTCGTGGCCGTCCGGTCGTGGGTCGTGGCGGTCGTCCGCTCAAGTCCCTCGCCGAGGCGCTCAAGGGCAAGCAGGGCCGCTTCCGTCAGAACCTGCTTGGTAAGCGCGTGGACTACTCCGGCCGTTCGGTCATCGTTACCGACCCGGAGCTCAAGCTCCACCAGTGCGGCCTGCCCAAGACCATGGCTCTCGAGCTCTTCAAGCCCTTCGTCATGAAGCGTCTCGTGGAGCTCGGCAAGGTCGAGAACATCAAGGGCGCCAAGCTCGCCATCGACCGCTCCGCGAGCTTTGTCTGGGACATCCTCGAGGAGGTCATCGACGGTCGTCTGGTGCTGCTCAACCGCGCACCGACGCTCCACCGCCTCTCCATCCAGGCCTTCGAGCCCGTGCTCGTGGAGGGCAAGGCCATCCACCTGCACCCGCTCGTCTGCGAGCCCTTCAACGCCGACTTCGACGGCGACCAGATGTCGGTGCACGTGCCGCTGTCGCTTCAGGCTCAGGCCGAGGCGCGCGTGCTCATGCTCTCGAGCAACAACCTGCGCTCGCCGGCGTCGGGCAAGCCCGTCAACACCCCGCGTCAGGACATGATCATCGGCGTGTACTACCTTACGCAGATGCGCGAGGGTCTTGAGGGTGAGGGCCACGTGTTCGCGAGCTTCGCCGACGCGCTCAACGCCTATGACGCCCGTACCGAGGTCGACCTCCAGGCCAAGATCTCCGTGCGCGTTTCTGCCGCCGACGCCAACGTCATCGCCGAGGACGGTACCCGTACCTTCCGCATCAACAACGGTGGTGGCGACATCGTCGAGCTCGACGTGACCGGCTCCAAGACCGCGCGCTTTGAGACCTCCATCGGCCGCATCATCTTCAACGAGCAGTGCCTGCCCGCCGACTACGAGTTCATCAACTACAAGATGAACTCCGGCGACGTCAAGCGCCTGACCGCCGACTGCTGCGACCGCTATCCGCAGGCCGAGGTGGCGCCGATCCTCGACAACATCAAGTACACCGGCTTCCACTACGCGACGCGCGCCGGTCTCACCATCTCGCTGTGGGACGCGCTCATCCCGGAGGAGAAGTCCGAGATCCTGGCCAAGACGCAGGCTGACGTCGACCAGATCAACGCGTACTTCGAAGAGGGCTTCATCAACGAGCAGGAGCGCCATACCGAGGTCGTTAACGCGTGGACCGCGGCGACCGACAAGGTCTCTGAGCTCATGCTCGCCATGTTCGACGACGAGAACCCGCTCTACATGATGGCCGACTCCGGCGCCCGTGGTTCTAAGACCCAGCTGCGTCAGCTCGGCGGCATGCGCGGCCTTATGGCGGACATGTCCGGTGAGACGATCGACCTTCCCATTAAGGCGAACTTCCGCGAGGGTCTGCTGCCGCTCGAGTACTTCATCTCGACTTACGGCGCTCGTAAGGGCCTCGTCGACACCGCGTCGCACACCTCCGACTCCGGTTACCTCACCCGTCGTCTGGTCGACGTGGCACAGGACGTCATCGTCCGCGAGGAGGACTGCGGCACGACTGAGGGCGTGACCTACAAGCTCACGCTCCCCGAGTCCGGCGAGCTCAACACCGACCTCGTGGGCCGCTGCTTCATCGAGGACGTTGTCTCGCCCGCAGGCGAGGTGCTCTTCCACGCCGACGAATACATCGAGAGCGCTTCTGACATCCAGAAGATGCTCGACGCCGGTCTTAAGAAGGTCAAGCTCCGTGCGCTTCTCACCTGCCGCTCCAAGTACGGCGTGTGCCAGAAGTGCTACGGCTGGGATCTTTCCACCCGTCGTCCGGTTGCCATCGGCACCGCCGTCGGCATCATCGCTGCTCAGTCGATCGGCGAGCCTGGTACTCAGCTTACGATGCGTACCATTCACTCCGGCGGCGTCGCAGGCGTCGACGACATTACCCAGGGTCTGCCTACGGTTGGCCGTATGTTCGACGTCGTCGGCAACGTCAACGAGAAGATCCTCGGCCGTGAGGCCGACCTCGCCCCGCACTCGGGTATGCTCTCAATCAAGCCCGAGAAGAGCGAGTACGTCCTCACCATCACCGACATCGACGATGCCACCCGCATTATCGACGAGATCCGCGTCCCGGCTTCCGTGCGCTTCATGCCTGGTATCGAGGACGGCTGCGAGGTCCGCGCCGGCGACCAGCTCACCAAGGGCTTCGTCAACTTCCGCAACCTCCGCAAGCTCACCGACATCGAGTCGACGATGCACACGTTCGTCGAGAGCGTGAAGGACGTCTACACCTCCCAGGGCGTCGACCTGAACGACAAGCACATCGAGGTCATCGCACGTCAGATGCTGCGCCGCGTCCAGATCACCAACCCCGGTGACTCGAAGTACCTGCTCGGTCAGTACGTCGACCGCTACGAGTTCGCCGACGAGGTCGAGCGTATCGCCCGCGAGGGCAAGCAGACCCCGGCGGCCGAGCCCGCGATCCTGGGTACGCTCAAGGTCGCCGCGTCCATCGACTCCTGGCTCTCCTCTGCGTCGTTCATCCGTACGGCGGGCGTCCTCACCGAGGCCGCCATCGAGGGCAAGGTCGACCACCTGCTCGACCTCAAGAGCAACGTCATCGTTGGTAAGAAGATCCCCGCGGGCACCGGCCTTAAGCCGTACGCCAACGCGCAGCTCACCTACCGCACCGCTGACGGCTACCAGATCATCGACGGCCCCACCTCGCCTGCTGCCAAGAGCCTGCCCGACTGGGCGCCCGATGCGCTCAAGGAGCTCGACGAGAAGCTTCCGCAGGAAGTCGACTGGGCCGGCTACGACGAGCTCGGCGGCGGCGACGGCTCCTTCACCCGCAACGGCCGCACGGTCACCGCGGATGAGGCCAAGCTCTACCTCTTCGACGACCTCGGCGTGAGCCAGCGCTGGACCAACAAGTTCAGCGAGGTTGGCATCGAGACCGTGGGTGACCTCGTGGGCAAGTCCGAGGAGGACCTTCTCCGCATCGACGGTATCGGCCACAAGGCGCTCGAGGAGCTGCGCGCCGGTCTTGAGCAGCACAACCTGCTCTACATCCTCGAGAACGACAACGACAAGGCAGATGCCGAGGACCTCTCGCAGCTGCTGCAGATGGTCTTCTCGCCGGATGGTCCGGACGAGATCCTGCTCGGCACGAGCGCCCCGCGCCACCACCTCGACTCCGATGAGGAGATGATCGGCGCCCCGGCGGACGTCTCCGGCTCCAGCGCTTCGTCTGACGTCATCAACGAGGACATGGCCTCGCTCGATGCGCTCCTGAACGAGCTCGTCGACACCGATGACGCCGACGACGAGGAGATCATCGGCTAAGCCGCTCTCTTGTCCGCTCGCTTTGAGCACTGCGTTCCGCTGAAGATTCGGAACGCGTTCACACCGGCCCGCTTCCCCTTTGGGAGGCGGGCCGCTTTTCGTCCTTTGGGCCGGCGCGGGGGGCGTGAGCTACTGCGTGCGGTTTTGGCCCGGAACGTTTCCGGCAAGAATCGAAGTAATGAACCCGGTAATGAACCCGAGGATAGCGCGGTGGAAGAACCGCAGGTGGAGCGCCTGCAAAAACCGAAGTAATGAACCCGAGGCCGCG
>NZ_NFIP01000006.1 GCF_002161805.1 Collinsella sp. An307
GGGAGGGGCAGCGGCGAGGGGAGGTGGGCGGAAGCAAAGGCTCAGGGCGAGCAAGCGAGCAAGCGCGTCCGGAAGGCCCGCCGGCGGGGGCCGACGGGCCGGGCGTCGCTAGGCGGTCTTGCCACGGGGCTTTATGCAGGCGGTCTCCCCGTGCACGTAGTTGTTGGAGTTCCAGGAGAAGTCGCCGCCGTGGTCGTAGCGGGCGACGTAGGGCAGGTCGGGATACGTGATGCTGACCCGTCCGTCGGGCGTCTCCACCCGGACGGCGATCGCGTTGCCGGCGGGCTGCCCGAAGCCGACCACGGGGTAGGCCCTCCAGCCGTTCTCGTGCTCGCGCAGCCACACCTCGTCGCCGACCTCGAGCTCGCCCACCGGCACCTCGACGGAGTCGAGGAACTCGCCGAGGCGCAGGCCCTCCGGCATGGACTCGTCGAAGGAGCGCAGCATCTCGTCGAAATCGTAGGAGCGCTGCTCCTCGCACGGCTCTACGTCTCGGACGCCGGCGGGCCTCCAGCCCTCGTCGTACTCCGTCGTGAGGCGCTCGGCGATTCTCCAGCCCTCGATGACGTAGATGCCGTTGTCCCCGGGATCCATGCTCGCGTCGTCGGTGTAGGGGCCGATGCCGACCGACAGCGCGCCGCCGAAGAAGTTGCCGACGACCTGGCAGATGCGGGCCCACCCGTAGTTGTCGGAGCTGGGCGGGCGGTAGCCCTGGAGCTCGCAGTACCGAAGCAGCGGCTCGACGGTGTCGCGGCCGCCGTTCCAGTGCAGGTAGAGCCCGATCTTCCTCTCGCGCGTGGTGATGATCGCCCTGTTTCCCATCCGGGACCTCCTTCTCTTTCCTGGCTCCGCCCTGTGCTGAGCCCCGTTGGCGATCGCAGTCCGCGAGGCGCTTCCGGGCGCAAGGGAGGAAGGGGAAACCGGAGGCTCGAGCTTCCGACGCAGGAGGAAGGTTTTCCGCGGCCCTTGCGCCCGCAGGGGCCTCGCGGTCGCATGGCGTCCGACGGGGCTGTGCGGGGCGGGGCGAAGGTGCGGATTCCGGGAACGGCATCATCCATCCCAAAGGAGAAGGCCGGCGCGTCCGATATAGCGGCACAAATTGGCTCTCGATTGACCATCGCGATACCAAGTCTGTTTACACTGGTGCGAGCTAACGAAGCATGGCGAAGCGATTCGACGCGTCAGGATCGGGGCGGATTGTCGTTACGCGGTGGGAACTCGCCGCTGCCCAAATTCGGATCATCGAAATCGGGTTCTGCTGCGCCTGCACGTGGTGAATATTGCAGGTGTCGAAAGTCGCACGAAACAAAATCCGCGGGCGTATCGGGAGGAGCGAGCGTGGTAGCATCGAGACAATGCCGAGAACTCATTCGATTCAATCGAATGCGCCTCGCTCGGAAAGGAGCAGCGTATGCCTATTGGGTTCGACAAGGATGATAAGAGGATTCTCTTCCGGTATGAACCTGGGTATTCCTTTGATGCCATCTGCGCAAAGCTATGCATCGGCTTCGATGACTCGGGCGTCATCAGACGATACACTCCGGAGACACTGCCCGACGAGCTCGAGCAGAAGCGCCCGCCCACGCAAGACGACGCCAGGGCAACCATAAAGAGGGTTTTCACGTTTCTTCAAGACGACTTGGTCGATGAGATGTGCGAGAGCCTGACCGAGACCCTAGTATTCAAGTTCGCGGTACTCGACGAAGCGAATCCGGGCTATTTCAGGGTCAACGGGCGCGTATTCGATTGCGAACAAGATATCCTGCTCGCTACCAATCTTCGGCTTGATTGGAGGCTGTTCTGCGTTGGATACGAGCGCCGCACATCGGTCATCGAGCGCATTGCCTCAATGCTCGACGACTCGGAGGCTTTCATCGCCATCGGCGGTGATGACGAAAGGGCAATTCCGGAGGAGACCTTCAAGGAGCTGCTGGATGGCTTTCCAACTACAGCGACCCTAAAGCGCTACGGCGACGCCCAGATAGAAAGCTATATCCAAGACCACCTGTCCCTGAAAAAAGACTACGGGGCACAATACAGGCGATCTCTAGAGCGCAGGCGAACGAAAGCGTGCTTCAAACTTGGAAGCCCGACGATAGACGCGAGCAGGATTACAGCATTGCGCGAAGCGGCCACCCAGCTACACGGCCTTTTGAATCAGGGGAAGGCCGTTCCTGAGGAAAGCTGGCAGAGAGGGATCCTATGCGTACTGCCCGTTTTGTTCCCTCAATACGTTGCCGTAATCCCAAAAGCAATAATAAAGGACACGCTTACAGGCAAGAAGCGGGAAGTGGATTTTCTGCTCGTGGACGCTTCGGGTAACGCGGATGTGCTCGAGATAAAGAAGGCTTTCGACAAACGCAACCTTCTCATGCGGGTCCCGTACCGAGACAACAAGGTCCCGGCGCGGGAGCTGAGCGGGGGGATAATGCAGATCGAGAAGTACATCCACCTCCTTCTCAATTGGGGACGGGAAGGAGAAGCGGCTCTCACTCGCAACCATTCCGACCTTCTTCCCGATGGCCTTGCGATACGGTTCGTTAACCCGCGGGGAATTTTACTCATGGGTAATTGCGAGTTCGATGAAACCGAGCAACGCGATTTCGATCTCATTCGGCGCCAGTACTCGCATGTTGCCGACATCATCACCTATCCCGACCTTCTCCACCGCCTCGAGAGAATGATTGAAGCCCTTGGCCCATTGGAGAGTTCCCAAGATCCTGCGCCATCCTAACAAGATGGAAGACGCTCAGAATAGGACTATGGGACCGGCGGGGCGAAGCAGGGTGCGGACTTCGGGGGGGCGGCATCGCCCACCTTGGAGAGGTGAGACGGCGCGCTCCCGATGCCGCAGCGGAAACCGTCCCTAGGTCGGATATCATGATGCTAAGTTCGTTTACATTCATGTAAACTATCGAAGCATGGTAAAGCAATCTGACATATCGGAGCTGGAGCAGCTCGCCGCCTCCCAATGGGGGATGTTCACCACCGCCCAGGCGCAGGCGCTCGGGTTCAGGCGCAACCAGATCTCGCGCATGGTCGACTCCATGCGCGCCGAGCCCATGTGCTACGGGGTCTACCGGTTCGCCGCGGGGAGCGAGCCCGCGCACGCCGACCTCAAGGCGGCGTGGCTCTCGGCCTTCCCCAAGGAGACGGCGGCCGAGCGCCTCGCCAAGAGGCCCTTCGACGCCGTCGTCGCGGCGGAGACGGCAGCCGCCGCCCTGGGCGCCGGCGATTTTCATCTGTCCCCCTACACCTTCATCACGGCGGCCAGGAAACAGACGGTGCGCAAGGACATGAGATTCCTAGGGTGCTCGCTCGACGAGGCCGACGTCGTGATGATCGACGGGCTGCCGACGACGAGCTTCGAAAGGACCGTGTTCGACCTCCTTCGGATCGACGAGGACCCCTCTCTCGTCGACGGGTTCATGCGCGACGCTGCCAGGAACCGCGCCCACGCCTTCGACTTCGAGAGGCTCTCGGAGCTCCTCGGCCCGATAGCGTCGCGGCACGGCTTCCCCGAAGGGGGCGCGGCCTTCGCAGCCGACCTCGTCCTGCGCAACGTGTCCGACGTGCTGGTCGACAGGGCGAACGACGCCCTGCGAAGCGCGATCGTCGACATATGCGGGAGCGAGGCGTTCCAATCTGCAGCGAAAAGCGCAAACGGCCTTCTTCTCGATATCCTAAGGAGCACTGGCATCACATCCAAACTCGAAGAGATGCAGAGGACGCTCTTCGACTCGATTGGGAGCATGCATCTCGAAGCCATCAAAGAAATAGGGTTCCCCGGGACAGAAGCGTTTGCCAACGAGCTCGCGGCAGCAACCGATGCACTTCCGAAACCCAGCGCCGAAGGCGTTGCTTCGGCTCTAGCGAAAGCGACGAGAGCTCTTGATGCGCCAAGAGAGAGCAACAGAGCCGTGAACGCAGTAAGCGAGGAGAAATGATGCCCAAGGAATATCAAAGCGCGCTTGCGCTGGAGCAGGCGGTCAAGGCGGCGGCGAGAAGGTCCGGGCAGGACGTCGGGCGCGCCGTGGAGGGATTCTACGTCGGCAGGCTGCTGGAGAGGGTCTTCAGCGAGGAGAGGAAGCCCTTCGTGCTCAAGGGCGGCAGGGGGATCCTCGCCAGGACCGTCGACGCCCGCTACACGACCGACACGGACTTCCTCTACAGGGGCGCCGACCTGGAGGAGGCCCTCGGGGAGCTCAAGCGCCTTGCCTCGAAGGACCTCGGCGACCGCATGGAGTTCCGGTTCGTCTCGGCGGACAAGATAGCCGCGACCCAGGAGTACCGCGACGGGTGCCGGGCGCGGTTCGAGGTCGTCCTCGACGGGACCAGGCGCAAGTCGGAGATAGCCATCGACCTCGTCGCCGATCCCGTCGAGCTCGGGAAGGCCGACCTGGTGACGCCAGCCAACAGGCTCGACGTGAAGGGCCTGGCCGTGTTCGACTACCTGGTCTACCCCGTGGAGAGGACCGTGGCGGACAAGGTGTGCGCCACCATGCAGGCATACCCCGGCGGCAGGGAGTCGAGCCGGGTGAAGGACCTCGTCGACCTCGTGCTCCACGTGACCCGCTACGCCATGGCGGGCTCCGACCTCTCGAAGGCCATCGAGAGGGAGGCGGGAGTGAGGGGAATCGGCCCGCTCGACGCCTTCAAGGTGCCGGAATCCTGGCGCGGGCCCCGCGAGGGGGCGTACAGGAAGGCGGCCGCCGAGGCGAAGATCCCCGACCGGTGGCTCGGGGTCGCGGATGCCGAAAGGGTCGTCAAGGCGTGCGTCGACCCGGCGATAAGGCGGCGAGTCGAAGGGCTCGAATGGGATCCGGAAGCGCTGGGGTGGGCACCCGCACCACCATCGGAAAGATAAAGATGAAAGCAGACGGCGGACAAGGAGCGGCCAAGATGGACGAGACCAGCATCATCGGCGTCGTGAGGGGGTACCTCGAGGACAGGGAGAACTCGTACGCCCTCATGCTCACCGGGGAATGGGGATGTGGGAAAACCTACTTCGTCAAGCATGCGCTGACCGAGAACCTGGAGGCGGGTGAGAGCCGGCATCCTGTCGTGGTGGCGTCCGCCTACGGCGTCAAGGACTTGGCGGAGCTTTGCGGGGCGATCGAAGCGGGCTTCATCTCGAAATGCGCAATAGGGCGCGCGGACAGCGGGAAGAAAAGCAGGAAGGACTCACTCGTCGAGTTCGCCAAAGACACGGGCGTGTCGTTCCTCGGGAAGAAAATCAGGGAGCTGGAGAAGAAGGCGGGCGTCGACCTCAAGATGGCGCCGCTGAACGCAGTGAACCTCATCATCGGCCCCGAGGCCCTTCTCGTCATAGACGACGTGGAGAGGTGCGACATGGGGCTTAGAGAGCTGCTTGGAGCGGTCGACCACCTCGTCGTCGGCTGCGGGAAGAAGGTCATCCTCGTCTGCAACGAGGACGAGTGGAGGAAAAGGATAGAGCCGAAGGATGGGAAGGGCCAGGACGCGAGGGGGACGGCCAAGGAATACGAGAATCTCATCGAGAAGACCGTCTGGCGGAAGTGCCGATTCGAGCCCTCGGTCGACTCGGTTGTAGAACGCGTTCTGGGAGACGTCTTGCGTGACGTCTACCCGGAAGCGATCGAGGACGCAGCCTCAGCGATAAGGGAAAGCGGATCGCCGAACTTCCGGTCCCTCGGCAAGATGCGCCCCGTGCTTGTCGGGATGGTGAAATCCGGGTTCTTCGCCGAACCCGCCGACCCGGAGTCCGCCAGGGCGGTCTTCAGGGAGGCTTGCGGATTTGCAGCGGGGGCGGCGAAGGGGAAGCGCATCGAGCCGCCGTCGAGCCGGGAGGACTCCGTCCTTAGGGGAGGCATCTTCGAGTCGCGCCGGCTCAAATACGCCGCCTTGGACTTCATCTCCTGCTTTTTCGAAAGGTGCGAGGGGGTTGATCCCGAGCACGTCCGTTTCTGCCTGGATGACTACCTTGCTACCTTCCACCCCGACGGGCCGGCCGCCCGGGAAGCCCTCAGGTGCATCGAAAAGATCAGGGACGTCGCGTTCCGCGACGCCGAGATCCCTGGTCTGGTGGAGGCGATAGTCGCCGGGATCGCCCCCGAGGACGGGAGCCGCGGCTTGTCGTTCGACGTCTATCCCGACGCCCTGCGCGCCGTCAACGGCATAGCGGATGATTTCGCGGACGCCCTTCCCGGGGGGACCGCGCCGCTCATCGAGGCGATGGAATCCTCCATCGGGCGGGATCCCGAATCTGCGGTGAAGTCGATCAGGAAGAATCGGGTCGAATGGCAGGAAATTCCTTTCGACTCGAGCGGAACGTACGCAATTCCGGTCTTGGAGGAGATCGACAGGTTGAGAAAACTCGCCTTGACGACGCTGCGCGAAAGGGAATCGAGGTCTCTCGGCAACGTCTTGGAAAACGCGCACGACCAATTCGCGGAAAAGCTCTATCTGACTTTCTCGAAATTAGATGATCGATCGGAGCCCATCCTGTCTCTCATTTCCCTCGACGCTTCTCTCTTCATGAGGGCGTTGGAGAAGATGTCTCCCGGGGACATTCGGCTTGTGCACAGGGCTCTCTCTCCGGACGGCCTCATGGGGTCGCGTCCCGCCTCGTTAAAGGATGAGGACAGGAAGGCCCTTGCAGCTTGGGCCAAAAGGATCGAATCAGAGATCGGCGAGGTCGAGGCCAAGGAATACTACCAAAGAATCTACTTCGAGGCCATATCCCGCAGCCTCGATGAGCTTGCCCATCTCTAAAGTTGCCGCTTTAGCCGAGTCGAGAGGCGGCGGCGCTTGATATCGTCGGCGAGTTACCGACGGCCGCTCTACCGCGGAGATGAGGGTTCCTCATTTCCGGGGCATCCTTCCCGTATGGCCTAGACTCCCGCCCAGGCGTCGTCGAGGTCGGACGCGCAGCTTTCCACCACGCACCTCACGGCGGCAATCTCCGACGGGGTCACGCTCCCGCTGCCGGCCTTCTCCTCGAGCATGGCGAGGATGGATGCGGCTCCTTCGAGGCGCTCGGTCGAGCGCACGATTGCGTCGATGGATTCTTGGGGTAGATTGGTGCTGCGGATGCCTTCCATGGGGCTCCCTTTCCTTGGCACGGCGGTCGAGGGAAGGATGTCCTCCGGGGCATGAAGAGAGAGGCATCCACCTCAGTTGTCACCCTGTTGGGAAATGTACGCCAAATACCCAAAACGGCAGATGCCCCTCTGTCCGGTATTTGGCGTACGAGTATTCAGTTAGGGTGACCGCCCTATTATACGCGCCGCGGCACCGCTTCGCCCGAAATGCACAACGCGGCAGGGCGGGAGCGGCGCGCGGCGGCGCCGTGCGCTCACATGAAGCGGAAGACGGCCTTGAAGAGCCATCGCGCGAACCTCGCCACGATCCTCATGACGCAGCCCTCCTCCCGTCCGCCGGCGCGGCGCCGCGGCGGCCGCCTCCGTGCAGCAGCTCGCAGATCGCGAGGTAGCGCCCGTAGCGCTCCTCGCACGCCGCCATGTACTTCCCGTAGAGCCTGTCGCCGGCGCACCTCTCCGCCACGTCCTCCTCGCTCGCCCCGGGCCGCTCGTCGTAGAGCAGCGAGCGCACGATGCTGCGCCGCGACTCGACCTTGCGCCAAAGGGGCGCGAACTCGGGGTCGGCCTTAGCGAGGCCGGGCATGTCGAGGGGCTCCCCGTCGCATCCCAGAAGGTCGGGAGGGACGGGCTCGTCCGCCCACGCGGCGAGGCCGTCCTCGCCCTCGATCCAGCGCAGGAGGTTCTTCGCGAGGCGCCTGTCGTCGCCGTTGCGCAGCCAGTAGCTCCTCGAGTACGCCGCGTAGGCGTCGGCGATCTGGCCGGGGAGGAACCCCGAGGCGACCTTGCGCCGCCACGCCTCGTGGCAGTCGCGCTTGAACCTCAGCGACGCGACGGGCTTGAGCGACATCGCGCACAGCCGCTCGAACGCCTCGGGGAACTCGCCCCTCCTGTACGGCCTGAAACCGCCCGTCTCCTCCGCCTTCCCGGCCGCCTCCGGGGGGCAGGAGGGGGGTTGTTCATCAGGGTCAGTCTTTCCATCCTTTGAGTAGTTTATAGGGGCGGATTCCCCAGATATGGGTTTTCCGGATGTGGCTTCCCCGGATGTGGCCGCGCCAGATACGGGTTTTCCCGTTCTGGGTACGACCTGGGCTTTTTCGGGGGCGCCCTCCCCGCCGCGCCCGCCATGGGGGTCGGCGCCGGACGCCTCGTCTGCCGGCTGGGCGTCGCTTCTGGAAAACTCGGAGAGGACGGCGAACCCGTCGGCCTTGAGCTCCTCGGACACTGCGCCGTGCATGGCGGGGTCGTCGAGCGTGATCCAGGTGGCCTCCTCCGCCTTGAGAAAGCGGCCGTTCTCGCTCCTCTTGCGGGCGCGGATGATGTAGCCGGCCGCCTCGAGCTCCTTGATCCCGGCGGTGACGGCGTCCACCCCGTCTCGGACCAGCGAGGCGAACCCCCGGATGGTGAAGACCCACTCGGGGTTGCTCTCCAGCGAGCGGATCTGGCAGTAGATGCCCTTTGCCTTCAGGCTCAGCGAGCGGTCGAAGAACACGGTGTTCTCGACGTGGGTGAAGGAGCCCTTGCCCCTGTGCATCACATTGCCCACGGCTCCCCTCCCTTCTCCTGGGCGGCGCGCCTGCGTTCCGCCTGCTCGAGCAGCTCGAGGGCGCGAACGATGCGGCCCTCGATCTCCTCGCGGGTCGCGGAGGGGTCGAAGAACCGGGCGATGCTCCTCTTGGGGATCTTCACCTGCTCGACCTGGTTGGGCTTCTCCTCCTCCATGATCGACTGGACGAGCGCGGGGGTGAGGCAGCGCGCGCTCGAGTAGCGCTTCAGCTTGAGCGCCTGTGCGTGGGAGGGGGTGCAGGCGCAGGCCCGCATCGAGTCGAGCAGCCATTCCTGCTCGTCCTTCGAGAGGTAGCTGGCCTCCACCGCGGGCAGCATCCTCATGCGCCCCTCGTCGACGAGGGCGAGCAGCTCCGGGATGAGGTTTGTGAGCCTGATGTAGCGCCTCACCTTGGCGCCGCTGACTCCCAGCTCCTCGGCCAGGACGTCGCGTGAGCGCTTTCCTTCCAACTTGTGTTCATTTTGCACACAAGTTAGGTCGGTGCGCTTCCCTTGGCGGTTCATGGCCTCGAGGCGCATCGCGTAGGCGAACGCGCGCTCGCTGGGCAGGATCGACTCTCTCTGGAGGTTGGAGTCCACCATCGCGATGACGGCCTCGTCGTAGGACATCTCCTTGACGATGCACGGGACGCTCTCGAGCCCCGCGCGCTCTGCGGCGGCCTTGCGCCGGTGCCCGCTGACGAGTCCGTAGCGGCCTCCGTCGACGGGCCTCACCGCGAGGGGGACGAGGACGCCGTTGCGCGCGACGCTCTCGACGAGCGCCTCCATCTCCTCGTCGTCGGCGACGCGGAAGGGGTGCTCTGGGAACGGGTCGATCTCTCCGAGCGGGATCTGGCGGACCTCGTCGGCGAGGGCGCGGTCGCGCTCCTCCTGCGAGGTGAAGAGGTCTTCGATGGCGGGAAGCCCGATGGAGGCGCCCTTCTTCCTAGCCACGGCGGTCCACCTCCTCCGCGAGATCGGCGAAGGCCCTGGCGGCCCTGCCGGAGGCGTCGTAGGAGAAGACGCTCTCGCCCGCGGCGGCGGACTCGGCCGCGGAGACGGCGCGCGGCACCACGGTGTCGAAGACGCGGAGCGCGGCGCCGTACTGCTCCCGGATGGCGCGCTCGACGTCGCGCGCGAGGTTGTTGCGGGAGTCGTAGAGCGTCACCAGGATGCCCTCGACGGACAGCCCGGGGTTGATCTGGCGCCTCACGCGCCCGACGGTCTTGAGCAGCCCCGCCATGCCCGAGGCGGGGAGGTACTCCGCTGACACGGGGATGATCACGCCGTCCGCCGCGACGAGGGCGTTGACGGGGATGATGCCGAGCGTGGGGGCGCAGTCGAACAGGATGTAGTCGTAGTCTGCGCGCAGGGGCTCCGCCCACGTCTTCAGGATGCGCTCGCGGGACATGGCCATGAACACGGCCATCTCGAGGCTGGCGAGCTCGATGTTGGCGGGCATGAGGTCGACCCCCTCGCGATGGCCCAGGATGCCCGCGCGAGGGTCCTCGTCGGCCCCCTCGATGACCGCTGCGATGTGGGTCGCGACCGTCGTCGCGATGGAGTCGGGGTCGGCCCATCCGAGCGATTTGGTCAGATCCCCCTGCGGGTCGGTGTCGACCAGCAGCACGCGCCTGCCGCGCCGTGCGAGCGCCACCCCGAGGCTCAGCGTGGTGGCCGTCTTGCCGGTGCCGCCCTTCTGGTTGGCGACCGCTATTGCCTTGCATGGCATGTTGCTTCCTCCCTTCCGCGGACTTGCGCCGCGTCCCGGGAGGTCAGAAGATATTGGCTTGCAGTTTGGGGAAGCTGCAGGAGGGCCGCAGGCGGGCGTCACGCCCCTTGCGGTCTCTCCGCCTCTGCCGCGTATCGGGTTCGAGGACAGGCGTTCCCGGCCTGATGACTTCGGTCGCAGCCGCTGGAACTGGACGGAAATACCGCGTTTTTCCAGTGCGAACCGATTGATTCCAGTAAATGATGGATAGCGAAAACAGCCGTTTGACGTGGTGTTTTATAGAAACCAGCTGTTTTGGGGTTCGAATCGGATGCGGGTTACTATGTATTGGGAAGCTGATGCCTTACCACTTGGCGATGCCCGCATATCACGTCGTCGCAACGACGTAGGGGATAGTATACCGTGCCGGTTTTGGCGGGACAAGGCTTCGCTCTTAGAACCGCCGCGGTCGCCACGCATTCGACTCATACCACAGCATTACTACCCCTGTGTACCAAGCAGACAGAAGTTCAGAACCAGCCTCTTGTAACAAGGGATATCTCTCCTCTCGAAAAAGATAGATAAATCTAACTTTTCACCTACCGGTCGCCTTTTATCTGATAAGTTATATCAGGTTAACACTTAAGCGAGGAGAGTCTATGGACCGACCGCTGTTAGGCGAAGAGCTCGAGAAAGCATTCGTGCGCTCGTGTGGCCCCGTCCTGCTCGGCGCCAAACCTGCCAACCTGTTTACCTTCTGCGGGCGTTTTGATGAGAACTGCTCCGTATGCGACAAGGGCTGCCGACAAAACCAACCACGTGAAAGAAACCCTCTGGTTGAGCAGCGCCGCAAGAAACTCGCACTCCTCGTTGATGAGCTCGATGCGAAGCTGTCGGCATGCGGTGTGCGTTGCGTTGTCCTTGCGTGGAGGCCTTTCGGCGCTCTCGTGTACGGATACCGTCCCTCACTCGTAGCACATCACATCAAACACGCCCCAATCGCCCACGACCTATTGGTTCGTGGATACCCCATAGAGAGGCTAGCGGACCGTTCACGCCCTCTACCTTCGGAGATGCCCTCCTGCAACATCAATCGGCCGATTCGGCATGAGGAGTTCCTGGCTCCGTGCATCGCCCATCTCGCCAAGCGGTTTCTAGAGCAGCCGGTCCCACACGAAATCGGCTATTTCCTTGGATATCCCGTCTCAGATGTGCGCGGCTTCATCGAGCACGAAGGCCGAAACTTCCTTTGCTGCGGCTGCTGGAAGGTATATGCCAACGTCCGCAGCGCGCAATACCGCTTCGCGCGTTATAAGCGCTGCACCCGAAGGGCGATTCGACTATACAACGCAGGAGTTTCGATTGTTGATCTGGCACGAGATCCCACCGTCAAGGTTGCGTAGCCAGGCGTCCAGATTGGTAACCCGGTTCGGCAAAGGGCCGACCTCAACGTAGAAAGGAACGAACATGAGCAAGGTCGCGGTTGTGTACTGGAGCGGCACGGGAAACACTGAAGCGATGGCGGAATTCGTCGCCGAAGGCGCCCGGGCCGCAGGTGCCGAGGCAGAGGTTATCGCTTGCGCTGATTTCTCTTCGGCAAACCTGGACGACTTCGACGCTTTTGCCTTCGGATGCCCCGCCATGGGCGCCGAAGAGCTGGAGAGCGAAGAATTTGAGCCCATGTGGGACGATGTCGAGCCAGAGCTTCCAGGTCGTCGCGTTGCACTGTTTGGTAGCTACGACTGGGCAGACGGCGAGTGGATGGACCTGTGGCGCGAGCGCGCTGAGGGCGCGGGCATTACGGTCATCGGCACCGTTATCGCTAAAGATTATCCTGATGAAGAGGCGACCGCTGCTTGCAAGGCGCTCGGTGCCGAACTAGCATAAAGGATACCCATACCGACAAACAACAAACAGTTTGCATGCTACCTAGGGGGATCTGGATGAATCAACAACGTGCGCAGGGGCCAACCGGCGTCCTGCTCATCAATACCGGATCCCCCTCCCCCCCAACACCGGAAGCAGTCCGCACCTACCTAGGGCAATTCCTCATGGACGACCGCATCCGGCCATTGCCTGCGCCGGTGTGGAGGGCGATTCTTGAACATATCATCTTGCCGCGACGGTGCCCCGCATCTGCCCAGAAATACGCTGCGATATGGGGTGACAAAGGCTCTCCGCTTATTGCGGGCTGCTGCGAGCTCGCCTCCCAAGTTGAGACGATTATCCGATCCCGAGGGCGCGAGGGGCGGAGTGCCTCGGCTACAGACGTGCCGCTTGTCCGCGCAGCAATGACCTACGGGGAGCCGTCTGTTGCCTCGGTTCTTAAGGAGCTCAAAGACGCAGGGTGCACGCAGCTCATCGCGCTCCCCCTGTACCCGCAATCCGCCTTCGCCACAACCGCTGCGGCGTTGGGCGCCCTTGATCGCAACCTCAAGCAGATGGCATGGCAGGTGCCGACCATATCAATCGAAGCGTACGGGGATAACGAGGCATATCTCGACGCCGTTGCAGATTCGATACTTCAGGCAGGCTATCGCCCCCAAAGCGATTATCTCCTCCTGTCGCTGCACGCAATTCCGCTCCCCGACATCGATGCGGGAGATACCTATACCGAGCAGGTTCGTCGTTCATCTCACGCCATCGCTGAGCGACTTGGCGCTCCCAGCGGTGCCTGGTCGATTGCCTATCAGTCACCGTTTGAGGACGGCAGGCGTTGGACCGGGCCCTATACGGCGCGCGTTGTCACCAGACTCGCCAAAAGCGATAGCCGGCGCCTCACGGTGGCATGTCCGGGCTTTGCGGTTGACTGTCTCGAAACTCTCTACGACATCGACCGGATTCTTCGCGCAACGTACCGGGATGCACAAGGCAATCCCGCGAACGACCTTCTATATGTCCCCTGTTTGAATGCCTCAAAATCGCATGCAGAGGTCCTCGCAGAGATTGTTCTACAGGCGATGAACGAGTAGCCTTCGCCTAAAGATAGCGAGGGACACGCACGCTTGGGTATCTGCAGCTGTCAGCAAAGCCAAGCGCGCGCATCCCGTAATAGCACCGCTAGAGCGTCCACTCCGCGCTCGCGGTCTGCAGATGCACCATACGGGCAAAAAGACCATTGGCAGCCAGGAGCTCGGCGGGGCTGCCCTGCTCGACCACGCGGCCACCATCGAGCACCACGATCTTGTCTGCACTCATGACGGTACGCATGCGGTGAGCGATGACGATAACGGTCTTGCCGACAAGCAAATGCGAGAGCGCCTCTTGCACCTGCGTCTCGTTCTCCACGTCGAGCGATGCCGTGGCCTCGTCCAAGAGCACAACCGGAGCGTCTTTGAGCAGCGCTCGGGCGATGGAGATGCGCTGACGCTCGCCGCCGGAGAGCTTGGAGCCGTTCTCGCCGATCATGGTGTCGTAACCCTTAGGCAGGCGGCTCACAAACTCATCGCAGTTGGCCGCGCGCGCCGCCGCGAGCACCTCCTCGTCGGTGGCGCCGCGCCGACCCAGGCGAATATTGCCCATTACCGTATCGTCAAAAAGCAACACATCCTGGAATACCACGGCAAAGTCGCGCAGCAGCACCTCGGAATCCACGCCAGACACGTCCACACCGCCCACGGTTACGCGGCCCGCATTGGCATCCCACAAGCGACAGCTCAAGCGCGCACAGGTAGACTTGCCGGAACCGCTTGGCCCCACAAGCGCCATGACCTCGCCTTCGCACGCAGTGAACGTCACCCCGTCGAGAACCTTCTCGCCACCATCGTAGGAGAAGGACACATCTTCAAAGGCGACGTCGTGGCCGTTTGGTTCGTACGTCTCGCCGCCCTGTGCAAGCGGCTCCTCATAGAAGCTCTTCATGCGCGACGCAGCGGTCTTGGCCGAGAAGAGCTCGGCGATGAGCATGAGGCACTGATCAAAGGGCGCGTAGATGCGGCTCACCACCACAAGAAAGGCAAAAAGCGTCATGAACGTGCAGGAGCCCTCCAAGATGAAGGTTGCACCGGCGAGAACCGTCGTGGCGAGGCCGAGGCGCAGCACAACTTGGGCACCGTTGACGGCGATACCGCACGCAACTTCGGAACGGGCCGCCTGTCGCTCAGCAGCATCGATGTCGGCATGGATGTGCTCGAGGTAGCGGTCCTCCTGGTTTGTGGCGCGCACCTCTCGCACGCACTCGAGAGCCTCTTGGATATCCTCGGAGGTAGCGAGTCCACGCAAACGCGTGGCCTCCATCATGGGCTGGAGCGTGCGGCGAGCCCCAAAGAGAATCGCAAGCCCCACCGGACAGCTCCAGAGCGATGCGAGCGCAAGCCGCCAGTCGAAGAAAAGAAGTCCTATGGCGGCGACAGCGAGCGTGATGTAGGCACCATAGAGCTCGGGGAGCACGTGGCTATAGGCGTGCTCGGTGGTCTTGACGTCGGTCATGAGGGTCTCGGTGAGGTCGGCAAGGTCGCGCCGGCCAAAAAACGAGAGGGGCAGTTTGCGCAGGCGCTCCGCGAGGCCGATGCGCTGCCGGCCACTTTCCTTATAGATGACGCCGTACTGGTAGTAGTAGGCAAGGTACTCGGTCGCAAAAAGCACGACGGCAAAGATTACAATCGCAGCTGCGTACGGGGCAAGCGGGGGTAGCGGCGCGCCCTCGGTGAGGTGCGCCATGAGCGCCTCCATAAGCAGGTAGACAATACCCACCCCACCGAAGATGACGAGGTTGGAGGCGGCCGTCCATACGGTGCCAAGCTTCACATTTCTCATGCCCTCGTCGGTGAGGGCGTACTTCTCTTGGATACTCATCTAATCCACCTCCCGGGCGCTCGTGATGCGCCAGCTCACAGACCGTTCGTAGTCCGCCCACATGCGCGCGTAAAGACCGCCCGCCGCTAGGAGCTCCTCGTGCGTCCCTTGCTCAACCACGCGCCCCGCGTCGAGCACCACGATTTTGTCGGCTTCGCGCACAGTGGAGAGCCTGTGGGCAATCATGAGGACCGTGCGAGGCTCACCGTTGCGACCGCGGGCGAGGCGCTTGAACGCTGTCTGGATCTTGACCTCGTTCTCCGGGTCGGCAAAAGCCGTCGCCTCATCGAGCACCACTACCGGCGCGTTCTTCAAAATGGCGCGTGCGATCATGAGACGCTGCACCTCACCTCCCGAGAGGTGAGCGCCGCCTGTGCCCACAAGGGTATCGACGCCGTTAGGCAGCTTCTCCAGAATATCGCCGCACTGAGCGGCCTCGAGTGCTTCGAGTGCCTCGCCGCGGGTAGCGTCCGGACGGGCAGCGCGAACGTTTTCGAGCACCGTCTGTTTAAACGGGCGATTTGCCTGGAAGACAAAAGCAACACGGTCCATGAGCTCGGCAGGGTCCATGTCCCGCACGTCCGCACCACCAAGCTCCACGCGCCCCGAGTCAACGTCCCAGAAACGCGGAACGAGGCTCGCCGCCGTGGTCTTACCGCCGCCGGAAGGGCCCACGAGCGCTACCGTGGAGCCGGCAGGCACCTCAAAGCTCACATGGTCGAGCGCCGGCGCCTCCGCTCCCTCGTAGGTGAAGGTAACGTCCTCGAAGCGGACGGCGTTGCCCTGGGGCATGCGAGGATTCACGGGTGCCGAGATGACAGGCGCGGCGAGCACCTCTTCCACGCGCGTCACCGCGTCTGCCGCCGACTGAAACGCCTCGGACATGAACATCACGCGCGTGACGGCGGTAGGAACCACGGCTGAAAAGATTGCGTAGAAGGCGAAATTAGCGACAAAGCGCGCAACGTCGCCCTCGCCAGGCGCTAGCAGAATCGCCGCGGGCACCAAAAAGATCGCGACGCCGTTTAGGACGGTAAGCGAGAGCGACTGTGGGGTCTGGCACCACTTGACTGCATAGTCCTGCGCGAGCCGCGTGAACTCGTCTATGGCGTCGTGGAACGCGCGGAAACTGTAAACCGTCTGCTGGAAGACCTTGACCACGGGGATGCCGCGCACATACTCCGTACCCGTCTTGTTCATCTTGACGAGCGACTCCATGTAGCGCGTCATGAAGTCCATACCGCGCCCGCCCATCATGTAAAAGAGGCAGGCAAGCGACACGATCACCGATATCATGCACGCAAGTCCAAGGCGCCAGTCGAAGACGAAAAACAGGGCTATCATCCCAACGATCATGGCCACAGACCCGGCCGTGTCCGGGAGCTTGTGGGCGAGCAGGCCCTCGGTCTCGGCGGCGCAGCCGTCCACGACGCGGCGAAGCGCGCCGCTTGCGTGGGTATCGAAGTAACCCAGGCTCGCATGCATAAGGTGGTCCGTGGTGCGCTTGCGCATGTTGGACGCGCAGCGGAATGCCGCAAGGTGCGTGCACATGAGACCGGCAAAGTAGAGCAGGATGCTCGCGCCCGAAAGCCCGAACGCCCACCAGCCATACACAGCGATTCCCGTTGCAGCGCCCCAGTCGGGTGCGACTGCGATGAGATCACGCGCTACGAACCAAACACAGATGTACGGCCCAAAGCTCACGAGCATCGAAACCGCCGAAAGAGCGCAACCCAGATACGTGAGCGCGCGGCGAGAGCCGGCGAAAGCAAGCAGGCGCCCCACGGCGCCCTTGCCACGGGCACCGCCCTCTGCCGCCGAGCGTGAATCAGACATATCATCCTCCCTGTCCGTTGAGGCCTTGATTGGCAGCACCCCGCAACGTATCATGTGATGAGCAGAAAGTTAGTATTAGTTAACTCATATGAGACAACCTCTCATGAAAGGCGGACGAATCTTCAAGATGACGGGCGCAGGAAGCATTTCCCGTGAGCTGGTTGCTCTCTTTGAGCCTCAGGTCGAGCAGCTTGGCATACGCCTGGAACGAAGGGGCGGCATCTGGACGGGCTTTGCCGCGGGTGGCAAAGCGCAGGGGTCGATGTGGCTCTGCACGCCTTCGCCGCACTGCCTTGTGCTCTGCCATGACGTAATTCCGCTCGAAGATATGCCGCTCTTTGAAGGATCCCTGGGCCCGTACGCCTGCGCCTGCACGATGGGCTTCGATGCCGTTGAGTGTTCTCGGGACTGCGGCCTTCCCGTCAGGTTCGTCGGCACCGAAAGCTGCAGGCAGCGGCCAGGAGACGAAGTCGCCACATTCGTGGAGCAGGGCCCACGCTCACTATCCAGCCGCCTTGTCGCCGGCCGTGTCTACCGCTCCCGCTCCATCATCATGTTGCCCGAGCTCTTTGATGAGCTGGAGCGCCGGTACTCAGGGGAATTCAGCAAGCTTTTCCCTGCGTTCGGTAAACGCTGGGGGACCAGCTCTGAGCTCGCAATCCGCGATGCTCTTGATGCCATCCCCACGCACCCGCCAACTCATCCCGGCAGCGAATTGGGGCTCCTCTCGACCGTCACTTCATTGCTGGCATCGCTCGTGACAGACGGGACAGGCGCTTGCCAGGATACGGAGGACCTCGCACGCCGTGCAGAAAGGCTCATAGCCTCTGCAATCGAGGTGAACGGAGTGCCGCCCTCTGTCGACGACCTTACAAACGCGCTCTACATAAGCCGGTCACGACTCTGCGATGCGTTCAAGCGCTCGACTGGCCATAGCATAGGCGCATACGCGCGGAAGCTGAGGATGGCACGGGCGTGCCGCCTCCTTGAAGGCGGTGGGCTCTCCATAGCGGAGGTTGCCGCGACCTTGGGCTACCCGAGCCCATCGGCATTCTGTCATGCCTTTGCCTCTGCCATGGGGCTCTCTCCCCGCAAATGGGTCGAACTACAACAGAGACGTTAGAGGCGAAGCAGCATGAGCGCCTCCTCGTCGTCGCCACCTTCCTCTACAAAACCTAGGCGCTGGTACAGATGGATGGCGCGGTTGGCACGCTGGGCAGAAAGCGAAACGGCAGGAAAGCCTGACTCGCGCAGGCGCTCGATCAGCCCACGCAGCAGTTGTGTCCCCACGCCCCGGCCGCGCCATTGGGGCCAGAGGGCGATGGCGATCTCGGGCACGCCCTCATAGAGAAAGCCGCAGCTATGGATCAGGCGCGCCCATGAGGCGCCGACTATCTCGCCATCAACCTCGGCCACAACGCCAATATCCCCCGCGCGCTTACCAAAGTCCTCAACATACGCACGGAATTCCGGCTTGTTGAGGATGCTCCGCGGAAAGGGCTCCTGCCCCTCGGGGACAAAGATCGACTCATAGAGAATGTCATCGAGCAGCGGTATCTCTTCCTCTGCGATATCTCGAATCTGCACCATAGCCCACCTCTTCTGCGCACCTGAGCGTTACGACTCGTGCTAAATCCTAGTAATCCTATAGACATTTGCACGACGCACCTCTACCATACTGGCATCGACGCGTGGCGCGCAAGCTCGCCGCGCATCCCAGAGGGGAGTCTCACCATGAGCTTCATCGCAACCGTCCGCGAGGATATCGCCACCGTTAAGCGCAACGACCCCGCAGCCCAGAGCGCGTTTACCATCTTCATCTCTTACCCCGGCCTGCATGCCAAATGGATGCACACGCCAGAGAACTGGCTCTGGCGCCACGGCCTGCGCGGCCCGGCCCGCGTCCTCAGCCAAATCACCCGCTTCTTCACGGGCGTGGAGATTCACCCCGCGGCGCAGATCGGCCGGCGCTTCTTTATCGACCACGCCATGGGTGTCGTCATCGGCGAGACCACCATCGTTGGCGACGACTGCGTGCTCTACCAGGGTGTCACCTTGGGCGGCACCGGCAACGAGGACGGCAAGCGCCACCCCACCCTCGGCAACAACGTCGTAGTGGGAAGCGGCGCCAAGGTGCTCGGCAACATCCACATTGGCGATAACGTGCGCATTGGCGGCAACTCCGTCGTGGTGAAGGACGTCCCCGCCAACTCCACGGTGGTGGGCATCCCCGGGCGCGTCGTGCGCCGTAACGGCTGCCGCGTGCTCACCGAGCGCTACGATGCGAAGAGCCGCCACGAGAGCATGCCCGACCCGGTGCGCGAGGCGCATGCGTGGAACCGCGAGAAGATCAACGACAACGCACGGCGCATCCGCCAGCTTGAGGAGCAGGTCGAGGTGCTTACCTGCATGCTCGAGCGCCGCGGTGTCCCGGTGCGCGTCGATGCGTCTGCAGAAGACGGCCCGACGCCGTGCGACAACGAGGTTTCCGCCAGCGGCAGATAGGTCGAACGAGTCGCGCGAAGCCGTATAATGTTGACGTTATGACCCCGATAGTCAAAGGAGCCGTATGGCACGTCTTTCCGTCGACTACTTCTCCGCGGCGCTCATGCGCACGACCACCCTCGACGTCATCCTCCCCATCGACAACACGGGCGAGGCGTACGGCGCCGACTACGAGCGCAGGCATGACGCATCTGCCTGGGACCGGCGCGACTACCCCCGCACCAAGGGGCCGTTCAAGACGCTCTATCTTTTGCACGGTATCACCGGCAACCACACCGACCTCATCTCCGAGACGCGCATCCGCGCCTGGGCCGAGGAGCGTCGCATCGCGGTGGTCATGCCGTCCGGCTACAACGCCTTCTACCTCGACCACCCCGAGACGCACAACTACTACGGCCGCTTTGTGGGCGAGGAGCTCCTCGACGTGACGCGGAGCATGTTCCCGCTCTCCGACCGGCGCGAGGATACGTTCATCGGCGGCGTCTCCATGGGCGCGTACGGTGCGATGCGCAACGGCCTTAAGTACTGCGAGAACTTTGGGTCAATCATCTCGCTCTCCACGGCCATGGTCATCGACGGGTTTGACCAGATTATCTCCGACGGCCTCTTCTTCTTGGAGCGCTCCTACCTCGAATCGATTTTTGGCGATCTCAACCAGGTCGTCGGCTCCGATAAGGACCCGGCACGCCTTGCCGCCGACCTCGTCTACTGCGACCGGCCGCGCCCGCGCGTCTTTATGGCGTGCGGCAACGAGGACCCGCTCGCGAGCGCGAACCGCATGCTCGCCGAGCGGCTTCGTGGCACCGGCCTCGACGTAACCTATCATGAACTTCACGGTGGGCACGACTGGAACCTGTGGAACCAGGCGCTGCCCCAAGCTATGGATTGGCTGCCCCGCTAAGTGGCTTGCCGCCGACGCACCATGCGGTAAGGAGGAATACCGTGGCACTGCTCCGAGTCGACTTCTATTCCCGTTACCTTCAGCGCAACGTCGTCCTGACGGCCGTCATTCCGGTCGACAAGATGGACGGCGACAAGCTCGCCAAACGCCGCCAAGGCCCGTACCGCACGGTCTACCTCCTGCACGGCCTCTTTGGCCGCGACTATGACTGGATCGACAAGACGCACGTGGTCCAAACGGCCGAGGCGCGCGATGTTGCCATCATCATGCCCTCGGGCGAGGACGGCCTGTACCTCGACAAACCCGAGATCAACGAGTGGCATGGGAAGTTCATCTCGGAGGAGCTCGTAGAGATCACGCGGCGTCTCTTCCCCTTATCGCGCAAGCGCGAGGATACTGCGCTCGCCGGCATCTCCATCGGCGCGTACACCGCGCTTATCAACGGCCTTTTGCGCCCCGACCGCTTTGGGTCGATCGTGGCGCTCTCGGGCGCGTTCATGCGCGACCGCGTGCTCGACGCCGTTGAGTCGCACTCGCCGCGCAAGCGCAAGTACTACGAGCGGTTCTTTGGCGACCTCGATACGGTCATTGGCTCGGAGAAGGACTACGTTGCCCTGATCGACCGCTTCCGCAACGACCCCGACCTGCCCAAGCCGCGCTTCTACGGCGCATGCGGCAAATCGGACAACCTGTGCAACGCAAACCGCGAGGTCGTGCGCCTGCTCGAGGACGCCAATTTTGACGTGACCTACTGGGAGCCCGGCATCGGCGGGCACGAGTGGCCGTTCTGGAACGCATGGATCGACTGCGCTCTCGACTGGTTTGCGCCCGGCCCGCTGCGCCCCTCCTCCGCCGGCGGCGACTACACGGCGCTCACCGAGCTGCGTCCGCCCGACGAGGGCAAGGGTATTCCCATGAACCAGGACTAGCGCCCCTATACAAAACGGGGAGGGCCGTTCAGGTTAGCCCTCCCCGTTTTGCTGTCTGTCGTTCGAATCCTACGCAAACTGGCTCTGGTAGAGCTCCGCGTAGGACCCGCCGAGCGCGAGCAGCTCCTCATGCGTGCCCTGCTCGATGATGTTGCCGTGATCCATCACCAGGATAAGGTCGGCGTCCACGATGGTGGAGAGCCGGTGCGCGATCACAAAACTCGTGCGGCCCTGCGTGAGCGCCTCCATGGCCTGCACAATCGAGCGCTCGGTACGCGTGTCCACGCTCGAGGTCGCCTCGTCGAGGATGAGGATCGCGGGGTTTGCGAGTAGCACGCGCGCGATGGTCAAGAGCTGGCGCTGACCCTGGCTGATGTTCTCCGCGTCGTTCTCCAGCTTGGTGTCGTAACCCTGTGGCATCGTACGGACGAAGAAGTCCACCTGCGCGGTCTTTGCCGCCTGGATGATCTCCTCGCGCGAGGCACCCGGCGCGCCGTAGGCGATGTTCTCGGCAATAGTGCCCTCGCGCAGCCAAGCGTCCTGCAGCACCATGCCAAAGTGGCCGCGCAGCTCGGAGCGCGTCATAGCGTGCGTGTCGACCCCATCGAGCGTGATACGTCCGCCGTCGATCTCGTAGAAGCGCATGAGCAGATTGATGAGGGTGGTCTTGCCGGCGCCCGTGGCGCCCACGATGGCAACCTTCTGCCCGGGCTCCGCCGTGAAGTTCACGTCCGTCATGAGCGGGCGGTCGGGGTCGTAACCAAAGCGCACATGTTCAAAGGCCACGCGACCCTGCACCGGCTCCACCACGTGGGCGGGCGTGGCCGGGTCAGGCTCGATCTCGGGCTCGTCGAGCACGCCAAAGACGCGCTCCACCGCAGCAAGCGCGCTCTGGAGCTGGTTCACCGTGAGCGAGAACTGCGTGAGCGGCTCGGAGGCGGTGTTGACGTACTGGAAAAACGCCTGCAAGGTACCGATGGTAAGGCCGCCCGCCATAAGGATGCCCGTGCCCATGAGCGCAAGCACCACCTGCGAGAGGCGCACGAGGCAGCGCACCATGGGCGCCACGACGTTGGTGACAAAGTCGGTACGGCGCATGGTGTCGGCGAGCTGCTGGGTCGCCTCGTGGATGCGCGCGGAGCTCGCCTCCTCCTGGTTGAACGCCTTGATGACAATACGGCCGGAGTACGCCTCCTCCACATGGCCGTTCAGAATACCGACGGCGCGCTGCTGCTCGGCGGCGAGCACGAGCGTACGCTTGGCCACAAGGCGCGTGCCGGTAATGGCAATGAGGGCAAAGCAGAGGAACACAAGCGAGAGCGTAAGGTTCAGGCGCACCATCATGATGGCGGCACCAGTAACCGAACCCACCGCCATGAGCATGGAGAGCAATCCGCGCTGCAGCACCTCGGAAACCTTGTCGAGGTCGTTGGTCGCGCGGCTCATGACATCGCCCGGCTTGTGAGCGTCGTAGAACTTAAGCGGCAGCACGTTGAGCTTGGCGGCAATGCGGCAACGCAGGCGCAGGTTCAGCCGCTCGGCAAAGCTTGCCATGGTGAAGCTCTGGACGGTATAGAACGCCCAGGCAACAGTCCAGATGCCCACAAACGTTGCGAGCTCGATGCCGCCCGTCGTCCACGAGATGGTAAAGATCTCGCCGCGGGCGTGCGCCTCTTGGATGTTTGCCCACAGAAGGTCAATCAGGTGCGCACTGTAGGCAGGCGCCGAGATCTGGGCGATGGTGTAGCAGATGACGCACACGACCACCACGGCGAAGCGCCAGTGCTCGCCGCGGGACTCGCGCCAAAGGCGGGCGATCACAGCACGAGCGTCCTTGGGAACCTCGAGCTCCTGCTCACTCTTAGGCTCAGGCGCGCCCGAGCGAGCGGGCTCGTGCGGGTCGGCAAAGCGCGCCGGCGACGCGGCGCCACCCTCGGCGGCAACTTCGTTTTCGTTGACCACGCGTAGATCCTTCTTCTCCTCTGTCATTTGCGCTCACCTCCCTTCGCGGCGGAATCTTCCATAAGTGCCTCCAGCTCCTCGGCGCGCAGCTGCGAGCGGGCGATCTCGCGATACGCCTCGCACGTGCGCATGAGCTCCTCGTGCGTGCCAAGGCCCTGAATGCAGCCGTCTTTGAGAACCACGATCTGGTCGGCCGAGAGAATGGTGTTGATGCGCTGGGCGATGATGAGAACCGCGGCGTCGGCCACCTCCTCGGCAAGGGCGTGGCGCAGCGCTGCGTCGGTCTTGAAGTCGAGCGCCGAGAACGAATCGTCAAAGATGTAGAGGTCGGCCTTCTTTACCAGGGCGCGCGCGATGGAAAGACGCTGGCGCTGGCCGCCGGAGAAGTTGGTGCCACCCTGCGCCACGCGGTGGCCGAGGCCCTCGGGCAGCTCGCGGACAAAGCCCGACTGCGCCACGTCGATGGCGTGCCAGAGCTCCTCGTCGGTGGCGTCCGGCGCGCCGTAGCGGAGGTTGTCGGCAATGGTGCCCGAGAAGAGCCACGCCTTCTGCGGCACGTAGGAGATGTGCTCGCGCAGGGCGTGCTGCGTGAGCTCGCGCACGTCGGTACCGCAGAGACTCACGCTGCCGTCCGTCGCGTCGTGGAAGCGCAGCAGCAGCTTGGCGATGGTCGATTTGCCCGAACCCGTGGGGCCGATGATGGCGGTTGTTGTGCCGCGGCGGCAGAGGAAGTTGATGTGATGAAGCGTGTCCTCGTCGGCGTCCGCAAAGCGGAACGACGCGTTGCCAAAGTGGGCGACCACCTCGCCGAGGACCTCACGTGCGGGAGCATTGCCAGCGTCAGCGGGCGTAGCCGAGGCGCGCTCCGGCAGGCTCTCGAGTTCACCGTCGGCAATCGAGGGCGCATGCTCGATAACCTCGCGGCAGCGCTCGATGCACACGAGCGCGCGCGGCAGCATAAGGGCGCCAATCTGGGCCATCATGATGAAGAAGAGAATCATCATCGCGTACTCAACGCACGCCGAAATCGAGGCGATCTCCATCGCATGCGCGCCCACGCGGTTGCCACCGAGCCAAAGAATCGCCACCTCGGCGATGTTCATGATGAAAAACGCCGAGCAATCGAACGTCGCAAAGATCCAGTTCACACGGATGGCGTTGGTTGCGTAGTCGGAGAACGCCTCGTCGAGGCTCTCCTGCTCGGAGGCCTCCTTACCAAAGGCGCGGATGACGCGCACACCGGTGATGCTCTCGCGCAGACGCACATTCATGCGGTCGATGAAGCGCTGCAGGCGCTGGAAGATACGCGCGGCCTTCTTCACGCTCAAAAGCGCGATGACGGCGACCACCGCCACAAACGCCAGAAGCATCATGCCCATCTGATAGTCGACCGACCAGGCGAGCGCGATGCCGATGACCATGGCAAACGGCACGGGCAGAATCATCTGCACGGTGATGGAGATGGCCATCTGGATAACGTTGACGTCGTTTAGGGTGCGCGTGATCATCGAGCCGGTGCCGAACTTCTCGAAGTCACCGCCCGAGAACGCAAGCGAAGCGTCGTAGACGGCGTTGCGGATGTCGCGGCCCACCTTGGTGACGAGGTCGGCGCAGAAGTAGCTGCACGCAAACGCGCCCGCGCCCGATACCACCGCCGCGACGAGCATGAAGCCGCCTTGGTTCAGGATGAAGCCAAAGTCGCGGGATGACACGCCGATGTTAATCATATTGGCGAGGATCGTGGGCACGAGCAGCACGCCGGCGAGATTCACGCCGAGCGCGATGAGCACGCCGAACGTTTGGAGCTTATAGGGCTTGAGAAAGCGCAGAAGCGTCTTCATGAAGCGGCGATCCTTTCGTGAACGCGGGTTCTCTGGACAAGGGCGCGGAAGCGCTCCGGTTGGAGCGCGGCGCGTGGGCCGCAGGTGCGCGGCGCGTGGGCCGCAGGTGCGCGGCGCGTGGGCCGCAGGTGCGCGGCGCGTGGGCGCGTGGCGCGCGGGCGGGGCGCTACCGGGACTCCCCTTCCGCCGTATCGACAGCGGCAAGCTGGGCGTCGAGCGCGTCTGTATAGCGGCGGACCAAGCGGATGAGGTCTTGCTGCTCGTCGGCGCTCAGATAGGAGAACGCCCGCTCCTCGGCGCGGATTGCGGGCAGGATGTGCCGGCGCGAGAACGTCCGCCCGTCCTCGGTGAGCGTTGCCTGCTTGCTCTTGCGACTGCCCTCCACATAGGAAAGCTCGACGAGGCCGCGCTCGCCTAGCACCTTGAGAGCGGAGTTGATGGTCTGTTTGCTATAGGACCACGACGTCGTAAGCTGCGTGAGCGGTAACGTCCCGCCCGCCACCTCGAGGTCGTAGAGCATCCAGTAGGCGCAGTCCGATACGCCACAGCCGTGGGCATAGGCGTGGTAGAGCTTGTCGATCTCGTTATAGAGGTAGTCGAGCTCGCGCGCAGAAGCGGCACCGTCTGGACTTGCGCATGGCACGCGGGTCGAGCGCTCGACCGATCGCATCTCCTCACTTGGCATAGCTACCCCCTATCGTCACACAAGCCAGAGTTTAGTCCGATTTCGGATGACCGTCAACGTACCGCTACACAAAAAGCCGCCGACGCGCGAACGCGCCGGCGGCAGGGGGCTCATCTGTTGTGAGACAGACGTTACTGATCCCAGCCCTCCTGGTCGGACTCATAGAACGTTGCCTGATCAAACAGGTCGTGGACGCTCTTGCCATCGCGGAACGGCAGCTCGATTACCTCGGGCATGGTGGCAACAAGCTCGGAGCAATCGGTGAAGCGGCCCTTGTCGTTCAGCTTGGAGCAGTCCTGAACGCGCCAGTACCCGTCGGTGTGCGTGATGTAGTACTCGTCACCGTCAACATCCATGAACACGCGCGTCTTGGAACGCAGGTAGGTCTGGAACCCTTCGAAATCGATCTCGAGCGGCTCCTCGGCTTTGCGACCCATAATGTTCCTCCTTGAAGACGGGCGCCCGGGGGCGCCGGCGGATAGTACCCGATATATCTAGTAAGCCCGTCTCGTCCGATATCCATACACACAATCTGGTGAGCGGTTGCGCTCGCAGGGTGGGCGGAATCAGAGCGCAACATCAAAGCTCGTGCCCAAGACGCGGCGCGAGAGCTCGCTGACCCACAAATGGGGGTCGCTGATGCCTGTGAGCAGCTCATTTGCACGTGCTTGATCGTCGGTGTAGGCGGCGAGCGGATAGATGGTCTCGGCCCCCGCCTCACGGTGGTCCACAAGCGGGCGCAACACGATGTTCTCGATGGCAACCGAGCGGCCGGAAGCAGAAGCCTCCTCGGCATTGAGCTTGGTGAAATCACAGGTGAGCATCAGCGAGACCGCCGCATCGACGTTCTCGGCATCGGCGCTTACGAGGTCTCCCAGGCCAAAGGCCACAAGCGTGCGGCCACCGGCGCCCTCGACCCACTCCACCGGCTGGATCACGCGGGTTCCGCAACCCAACACCACGTCGACGCCCGCGTCGGCGAGCTCCTGTGCGCGGGTGCGCTGCGCATCACCGGGATCGTGCGCGTACGCCGCACCGCCCCAGAGCGAGACCACCACCACATCGGCGACCTCGCGTGCGCGCGCAACGTCTGCGCGCATGGTCTCTGCGTCGTAGCGAACAAGGTAGAAATCCTCGGAGGGCGTGTCGTAGGTCGCGCCATCATCTGGGCACCAGTACGAGAGGAAGGCGATGTCGACGCCGTTGCAGGTTGCGGCACGCACGGCGTTGCGGTCGGCAGCGCTCGAGAAGCTTCCTGTTGTGAGGATGTCCGTACCCTTACCGTTCCAGACGCTCAGAGCGTGGGTGATGCCCTCGTCTCCCCCGTCAAAGGCGTTGGCGCTCGCTAGCGCGACCACGTCCCAGCCGGCGCCGACGATTGCGTCTGCCAGCGAGTCGGGCGTGGCAAAGGGTGCAACGCCGCCGGCGGAATTCTGATCCGCTCCGGTAAGCGGGGTGGCCTGGCTTATGAAGGCGACGTCGCTCGCGGCGAGCACGTCGCGCAGCCCGCTGTAGAGCCTGCTGAAATCGTAGGCGCCGTCGCCCGACTCGCCAGAAGCAGCATCTGCCTGGACGAGCTGGACATCATTTACAAAGTTGTCGCCAACTGCGGAAAACGTTACACGGCCCGCCGCCGCCGTGGCCGCGGCAGGGGCAATCACCCGCGAGGAGGGCACCTCGGCCTCGATTGCCGCAACGGAGGGGCTAGCGGACAAGACGCTCGCCAGAGCCTGCACCGAAGCCGCGGGCTCGGGTTCCTCGGCGCTGCCTTTGCCAAAGGGACCCCAGCCGGTCTGCACGGCAGTGCCCACGCCCCAGACCAACAGGACCGCGGCGATGATGCCGAGCGCGTAGGGAAGCACGTGAAGGATATGGGAGCGCGCGGCACGCTGGCGAGCGCTCCCGCCAAACGGTCCTTTGCGGATGTAGCCGAGCGAGCCGTTGTGCTGAACGGTCGAACCAATGACGCCACTGCGGCCGGCGCCGCGCGGAACTCCCTTGGCGAGGCGCTCGCTCACGGTGGGGTAGCCGTAGCGCGTCCGCCTGACATGCGTTCCCGATTGACGGCGCGAAGACGGACCGCGACCAGTGCGCTCGGCACCCCTGCGGGAAGAGGGTCCGGTACGACGGGGCGAGGGCGCCTGCCGCGCTCCGCCAGACGACGCCGACGAGCGGCCCGCCAGCTGCAACGGGCGATGCGTCGGGCGCGACGCGTTGCCGCCCGTCCAAGAACCGCCTTGGCCTGCAGAAGCCATGGCCCCTCCGTTCACTCCCCCGAGGAGCGCCCGCGCCCCGCAGCGGGACGGGCGCCCCGGCATGAAAACGCTTTGCGGCGACTAGCCCACCGCGACCGTGAGGTCGTCGCGCACCTGCACGCGACCCTCGGCAAGAAGGCCAATCACCTGCGGGTAAAGCACGTGCTCGACCGCGTGAATCGCCTCCTCGAGCTCGTCTACGCTCCAGCCTTCCTCAACGCGCACGGGCTCCTGGGCAATAATGGGCCCCTGATCGTACGCCGCGTTGGCGAAGTGCACCGTCACACCCGTGACCTTCACACCGCGGTCGTAGGCGTCCTGGATGCCATGCGCGCCCTGGAAGCTGGGCAGAAGCGCCGGGTGCAGGTTGACAACGCGGTTGGGGAAGGTCGCCAGAAGCGGCGCGTGGACCTTGCGCATGTAGCCCGCCATGACCACGTACTCCGCGCCCGCGGCGATGAGCTCGTGGGCGATGACCTCGTCCGCGGCGATGGGATCGGCGTACACCTCTTTAGAGAGGGAGAGCGTCTGGATGCCCGCTGCCTCGGCACGCTTAAGGCCATAGGCCGAGGGCCGGCTCGCAACCACAAGCACGATCTGGGCGGCAAGGCTGCCGTCGGCAATGCGGTCGATAAGCGCCTGCAGATTAGTGCCGGAGCCAGAGACGAGCACGCCGATCTTGAGCGGCGCGAGTTCCTCGCCCGCCTCGCGTGCGGCGGCGCGCGCCGTCTGGATGGCGTTGTTATCGGGAATCTCGAGATACGAGACGGCCTCGGTGGAAACCTCGTTAGCGCTCATCGGCGTACACCACCTGGCCCGAACCCTCTACGCAGGTGCCCACGCGGAACGGGTGCTCGCCCGCAGCCTCAAGGGCCTCGGTGAGCGCAGCCTCGTCCTCGGGCGCGCAGATGAGCATGAGGCCCACACCCATGTTGAAGGTCTTGCAGGCCTCGTTGGGGGTGAGCCCTGCCTTGCGGGCGATGTAGGAGATAACAGGCGGCATGTCCCAGGTAAAGGTGCCGTCCGCCGCGCGGTCGACCACGGCGTCCACGTCCGCGGCGAGCGCGCGGTTGAGATTCTCGGTAATACCGCCGCCGGTGATGTGGGCAATGGCGTGAACCGTACCGGCCGGTACGCGGTCGAGCACCTCGAGCACGGGCTTCACATAGATGCGCGTGGGCGCCAGAAGGGCATCCGCCAGGCTCTTGCCGCCGAGTTCCTCGAGGGGCTGCTCAAGCTCGGCGCGCTTGGCCTCGGCCTCGGGCGTGCCCGGGATGAGCCCGTCGACACCAATGACCTTGCGCACGAGCGAGTAGCCGTTGGAGTGGATACCGGTGGAGGAAAGGCCCAGGATGACGTCGCCGGGACGGACGTTTGCGGGGTCGAGCATCTTAGGGCGATCGACCACGCCCACCGTGAAGCCGGCGAGGTCGTAATCGTCCGGGCGCATGACGCCGGGATGCTCGGCCATCTCGCCGCCCACCAGGGCCGCGCCCGCGAGCTTGCAGCCGTCGGCCACGCCCTTCACGATCTTGGCCATGTGCTCGGCCTCAATATGGCCGATAGCGATGTAGTCGAGGAAGAAGAGCGGCTCTGCGCCCGACGCGAGGATGTCGTTCACGCACATGGCAACGAGGTCCTGGCCCACCGTCTCGTGACGGTCGAGCAGCTGCGCCAGCACGAGCTTCGTGCCCACGCCGTCCGTGCCGCTGATGAGGATGGGGTCCTCCATGTCCTTTAGCGCAGCGGCCGAGAAGAGGCCGCCGAAGCCGCCGATACCGCCGATAACCTCGGGGCGATTGGTGGAGGCGACCATCTGCTTGATCGCATCGACGGCGCGTCCGCCCTCAGCGGTGTCGACGCCGGCGTCCTCGTAGGTAACGTGCTTGGGAGTTTCGCTCATGGGGATCCTTTCCGCACGGGTCACGTAGAACACCATCATATCAGGATGGCGCTGGCAGCTACCGTGCGGATGGAGCCTTCTTCGGTAATTGAGGCTGGCTTTACGCCTCGCCGTGGGCCGCCTCCCAGCTGTGGTCGCGATCTTTGGCAACCACCACGTCGCGCGGCAGGCGCACCGGCTCGGTCATGTTAAAGGGGTCGTAGCCGGGCATGAACTTGTCGCGCCCAAAGCTCTCGGGCACCGCAACCGGGTAGACGCCCGTGAAGCACGCCGTGCAGTAGCCGCGCGAAGTGCCACCGGGCAGCTCCTCGCCTATTGCGGGCATGCAGGCGAGCAGTCCTTCGACCGAGAGGAACGCGAGCGAATCGGCCCCAATGAAAGCGCGAATCTCGTCCACCGTCTTATTGGCAGAAATGAGCTGCGCTTGCACGTCGGTATCGATGCCGTAGAAGCACGGCCACACGACCTCGGGCGAATTGATGCGCACATGGACCTCGGCCGCGCCCGCCTGGCGCAGCATCCGCACGAGCTGCATCATGGTGGTGCCGCGCACGATGGAGTCGTCAATCACCACGAGGCGCTTGCCGGCGATGTTGTCGCGCAGGGGGTTCAGCTTCATGCGCACGCCCATAGCGCGGAGCTCCTGCGTGGGTTGGATGAACGTACGGGCGACGTAGCGGTTCTTGATGAGGCCCTCGCCAAAGGGGATGCCGCTCTCGCGCGCAAAGCCCTCCGCCGGCGGCAGGCCAGAATCCGGCACGCCGATGACCATGTCCGCCTCAACCGGCGACTCTTGCGCCAAGCGGCGGCCCATATCGTAGCGGCAGGCGTAGACCGACTTGCCGGCCATGATTGAATCGGGGCGTGCGAAGTACACCTGCTCGAAGATGCACTCGGCGCTCTCCTGCTCGGGCGCCACGCCCTGCTCGGAAACGAGCCCCTCGGCAGAGATGCGCAGAATCTCGCCGGGGCGAATGTCGCGCACGTACGTGGCGCCCACGATGTCGAGCGCGCACGTCTCGCTCGCTACAACCCAGCCCTCCTCCGGAAGTTTGCCGAGTACAAGCGGCCTGATACCGTACGGATCGCGGAAGGCATAGAGTGCCTGCTCGTTGATGAGCGCCATGGCGTATCCGCCGCGTACGAGCTCCATGGTCTTGCGGATGCCCTCGCGCAGATGACGCGTCTTTTGCGTGAAGTAGCCAATGAGCTTGGCCGCGACCTCGGAGTCGGAATTGGAGAGGAAGCGAACGCCCAGATCGATGAGCTGACGACGCAGCTCGTCGGTATTGACGAGGGTGCCGTTGTGCGCGAGCGCGATGATGACGTCGTTAATGGTCGAGAGGTGCGGCTGCGCGGCCTCCCAGCTCTTTGCGCCCGCCGTGCCGTAGCGCACGTGTCCAATAGCGAGCTGACCGGGGAGTGCCGCCAAGTCGGCGTCGGTAAAGACCTGGCTTACAAGGCCGAGTTCCTTGCGGACCATAACGGTGCCGCCGTCGCCAACCGCGATGCCCGCCGACTCCTGCCCGCGATGCTGCAGTGACATCAGGCCAAAATAGGTGAGGCGCGCCACATCGCGCCCCGGTGCCCACACGCCAAATACGCCGCACTCCTCGTGCAGCGCGTCGTCTGCCAGCGGTCTTGTTGCCATAGTGCTACCTCACAACCCCATACGCGTCAAAAATACCGAACTATTATGCCGCCCGCGCCCTCATACGGTGGGCACGGGCGGCATATTTTTCGTGTCGACACAAAAGGTGGGACAGCGTGGTGTGGGGTCGACGCGTTTACGCGGGATGCTCGACCTCGGTCACGCACTCGTTTTTGAGCGTGGCGACAAGCGACTGGAGAGCGTCGATCACGCGCGGGCGGATATCGCCGCCCACGAGGACGTACATGATGTCGTCACCCACGGAGAGCTCGCCTTCGTTGAGCCAAACGCGCACGTAGAAGATACCCGGCAGCTCACGGGTGCGGGCGATGGCGGCGTCGACCTTTGCCTGGTCGTAGCCAAAATAGAGGCCACCGACCTTGTCGCCGGGCTGCACACCATCGGTCGCGATGCCGCGTGCCTCGGCCTTAGGCGTCTCGCGCACCACGCCGTTGTGCACAAGGTACATGCCGCACTGCGCGGCAGACTCGTCTGCTTTGGCCTCAGCGAGCCATGCGTCCATCGAGGGAACGGGACGTGCCATGTGTGTCTCCTATCTGATTGGGCGGGCGAGCGCCGGCATGTGCCCTGCGTTTACCCTTGGGAAGCGACGGCCAGACTCGGCGTCTGCTCATCAACCGAAAGAACCATGACCGTTCGATCGGCGCCGGGCAGCTCACCCGAGCAGGTGATAAGCGTGAGCACCTGGTCGACCGTGGCGATGCGTTCCTCGGCGTCGTCCGCCTCGGCACGCATGTCGGCGTGCATCTCGCGCAGGTAATCGGCGAGCGAGTGCGTGTCGGAGAAGTTTGCCTGACGCGCATCGACAAAGGTCTCGTCAATAACGCAGGTCATGAGCGGCGCGCAGCGGTAGGTCGCGTCGCGCGTGATGTAGTAGACCGCCTCGATCTTGTCGAACGCGGCCTGGTCGACCGTGTCGTCAATCTCGTAGAACATGCTGCGGTTGTTCATGTGGTGACCGTACACCGGCGTCTGCTCGTCAACAATACCCGGCGCGGTGGCGTCCGCGTCGAGGAAGATGCTTCCCGAGCTGTTGGACGTCCCGTCGAACAGGCGGTACAGGTACTCGCTGTTGTCGTCGCCCTGGACCACGGGATAGTTGATATTGGTGTTGGGAACGTAAATCCACGCCACGATATCGGGGTTGATCTCGGCCAGCGCATCAAAATCGACCACCGGGAGGCCCGAGCTCGACGAATCGTCGACGGGCGCGTACTCGGCCAGGCTGCCGTAGGTCTCCTCCGCCTGGCGGTAGCCCAAAAGCGCGTGGACAAAGATTCCGCCCGCCACCAGAAGCAGGATAACGCCGAGGGCGATGAGGAGCTTGGGGACGATGCTCTTGCGGCGCGCGGGGCGCTGCTTGGCAGGCGCGGGCGCGGCTTGGCGGTAGCGTGTTCCGCCCGCAGAGGTTGAGGCGGCCGAACGAGGCGGGACAACGCCTGCAGGGGCGCTGCTTGAAGCGGTGCGGAATCTCGTGCCACCCGTGGTGCTGCCCGCGTCCGCGGCGCGGGCATGGGCGCCGCGTGCAGCGGCCGGGCGGGCGCTGCTGTCCGGCTGCGTCTTCTTGAAGCGTTTCCCCTGATAGTCAGCCATTACGCTACCTTTCGGCCGCTAAACCTCCGCGTTAGGCGTTCTCTTTACGCCTCGGCCATCTCGGCCTTGAGCTTCTCGACCGTAGCGCGATACTCCGGCATGGTGGCGCCGAGGATCTGCGTGGCGTAGATGGCGGCGTTCTTGGCGCCGTTGATGGCCACGCACGCAACCGGCACACCGGAGGGCATCTGGACCATGGAGAGCAGCGAGTCCAGACCGCCGAGGTCGCTCGTCTTCATGGGCACGCCAATGACCGGCAGCGGCGTGAAGGCGGCAACGACGCCGCCCAGGTGCGCAGCCTTGCCGGCGGCAGCAACGATGACCTTGATGCCACGGTCGGCGGCGGTGGCGGCCCACTCGTGCACCTTGTCGGGCGTACGGTGAGCGCTCGCGATCACGAGCTCGTAGGGCACACCGAGGGCCTCGAGCTCGGCGGTGCAGCCCTCCATAACGGGCAGGTCGGACTTGGACCCCATGATGATGCCTACAAGCGGCGTCTTCTCTGCGTTCTCGGACATGGCTCCTCCTTGGAATCGACGTACATACGTCCAGTATAGCGGCATCGTTGGCGGCCGCGGACACAGGGGGCACCAACGCAGCTCCTCTGGTTACAAAAAATGCGCCACGTGCACTCGATGGGAACGGGTGCCCGGCAGAGGCTCCTTATGGCTGCTTCCTCCCGGACCTGACCAGGTTCGGAACATATCGTCACCCGAACCCATCGAACGCGCGCGGCGCTAGAATCTAATACTACCCGCTTGCGCCCTCCACGTCGAGAGGCTCTCGATTTCTCCTTCTTGCCAAGTTTGGCGAGCTGGTCACAAGCTATACTGTATGGCACATTATGTATAGCAAGGAGGAATCATGGCTGCATCCCAGATGAACATTCGCATGGACAACATGCTCAAGCAATCGGGGAACGCGGCGCTCAGCAGCCTAGGAATCACCCCATCGCAAGCAGTTCGAGCACTATGGGAGTTTCTAGCCATCCAGCAAACGCTTCCTTCCGAGCTTCTGCGTCTTCTCCACCCCAAAGAAACCCCGCATGCCACGGAACTTGATTCCGGGCATGAGGGGGCGCGTCTTGTCGCTAGATTCTATGAAATAACGGGCATCCCAGAACCCGGCGAAGACCCGCTGGACTACGACGAACTCAAAGACCTCGCTGCGGCCGAGCAGCTAGAAAAATGGGGCCTTTCATGATGACCGACCCTAAGCGAAACAACGTTTTACGGTTGCTGCTAGACACTAATATCTGGCTTGATTACTTTCTCGCCCGCAGCACGCATCACGCTGTTGTCGACACGCTTATTGCAAGTGCGGCAAATCGCGAAGATATTGCCCTGTACGTCACGTCACTTTCTCTAAAAGACATTGCCTACCAGCTCGCAGCGCAAATGCAGGCGGATGTGCGGCGCTCCGGCAAACGGGTAGACGAAAACAGCGCATCGGCGGCCCGTGAGGTCGCGTGGGGGTGCGTACGCAATGTGCTAGAAAAGGCAATCGTTTTGCCCATTGGCTACGACGAGGTCCTCCGCGCGTTCACCTTTAAACCTTTACACGACGACTTGGAAGATGACCTTGTGTTGGGCGCTATGGAGGCATCGGGCGTTGCCGTGCTTGTCACGCATGACCAGAAGCTTGCAAAACACGCAGAGGGAATCTGCTTTACAGCAGAAGAGGCGCTTGCGCTGCTTGACGGTCGTGGTTAAAGCCGCAGCAGAGCACCGTCACCGCGTGCGTCGTTTATCTACGGGCGGCGAAGAGCCATGCGTATGGCGGTCTCGCCGGCAGCGATGAGGTTCGCGCGGGTCTCGGCGGGGTTGAGCGCCTCGGCAAGAGGCATCGGACGCCGCAGGATGGGAAGGGCGGCGTCGATGCCCTCGTCATAAACCGCATTGAGATCGTCTGCCCGGCTGCCGCAGACGGCAACTACGAAGGCGCGCGGATTAGCGCGCTTTGCGCGGCGCGCCACACCAACGGGGACCTTGCCGGATGCCGTCTGCTCGTCAAGCGCTCCCTCGCCCGTGATCACTGCATCTGCTGCGCGCGCCGCTTCGTCAAATGCTGCGAGGTCGAGCACGGCATCTATACCGGAAACGAGCGAACCGCCGAGGGCAAGCACTGCGGCGCCCAAGCCGCCCGCCGCCCCCGCACCCGGCACGCCGGCGAGCGCACGGGGCCGTGCGCCCGGCGCGGGAACGGCGAGGTCGGTGCCGTCCAGCGCGTCACGCGCCCGCGTGAGCTCGGCAGCGTAGCGCACCATCCAGCCCTCGGCAGCGTTGATGAGTTCGCCCTCTTTGGGCAGGCCCTTCTGCGGGCCAAAAACGCGCAGCGCACCACGCGCCCCCACGAGCGGCGCGCGCACGTCGGTGAGCGCAACAAGCGTCACGCCCTTGAGAAGGCGCCGCGCCGGCGCAAGGTCTATGTGCGCCAGATGCTCGAGCCCGGCAAGCCCAGGAGCTACAGGCACGCCATCCTTTTGCAGAAGCTCGGCGCCAAGGGCCTGGAGAAACCCTGCGCCGCCGTCGTTGGTGGCGCTTCCGCCCAGGCCAAGATAGATGATGCGAGCACCCGCCTCGACCGCCGCGCGCACAAGCGCGCCGACGCCCGCCGTGCTGGCGGCAAGAGCGTCTGCCTCGGTTCTGCTTGTGAACGAAAGCCCCGCCGCGCGCGCCATCTCGACCACCGCGATCGGAGCGCCCGACGTATCTGCTGTGCGCAGATAGGTAGCATCGACCACATCCCCCAAAGGACTGGGTACCGAGCAGTGAGCGTCTTCTCCCCCGCACGCAGCATGCACGGCGTCGAGCGTTCCCTCGCCACCGTCTGCCACGGGGATAGCCCGGACCTCGACAGGCCGCCCAAGCTGCGCCGCGGCGCGTTGTGCACCCTCGGCCAGCCACGTCTCCGCCTCGGCGCTCGTGGCCGAACCCTTGAAGGAGTCCACGGCAAGTAACGCGCGGGCGGGCGGCAGCGCGGCAAGGCGCTCGTTGCGCGAGACGCGCACAGAGGCGCACGCCTCCTGTGGCGCGGGGGCACCGCCGACAACCTTGCCCGCACGACGCGACGCAAAAAAGGCGGACAAGAGCTCCGCGCACTCATCGCCCAGCACGCCCGCCGTCACGGGAAAAGCGTGGTTTAGGCGCTCGTCATCATGCAGACGGTACAGGGAGCCGGCAGCACCACCCTTGGGGTCGGCCGCGCCGTACACGCAGCGGTCGATGCGAGCGTTAACCATAAGACCCGCGCACATGCAGCACGGCTCAAGCGTCACATACACGGTGCAGCCCGTGAGGCGCCAGCGGCCAAGAGCGCGTGCCGCGGCAACCATGGCGGAGAACTCGGCATGCGCCGAAGGGTCCGCGTCCGCCTCGCGTCGATTATGCGCGCGGGCGATGACCTCGCCATCATGCACTACCACGGCGCCTATGGGAACCTCGCCCTCGGCGGCGGCCAAGCGAGCTTCGGCCAGCGCTTCGCGCATAAAGTGCTCGTCATCATACACGCTCACGCCCTGCTTCATGTCCATCGGCCGCACACCCCTTTGCCCTCCGCGCGCATCAGTTGATTCGATGCTATCATTACCTCTCACGGAGAGATGGCAGAGCGGTTGAATGCGGCGGTCTTGAAAACCGTTAGGCGCGTGAGCGTCTCGGGGGTTCGAATCCCCCTCTCTCCGCCAGTTGCGACTTGCGCGAACCCCATCCGGCGCGTCCGGGTGGGGTTCGTTTTCGTTTTGCGGGCGCTTGCGCGGGCGGTTTTTCAACTATTCAACAATCTTCGCCGCGCTGTTGGAGTATCTGTCCAAAACAGGCTCCATTTCCCTGCGGTTTTGCTGATGGCCCGAGGGCTCTATCTCGACATGCGCGCCTAGATTGTTGAATAACTGCATTTCTGAGCGACAGGTGCTTCCGGGTGGCACGTTTCGCTTTTGCCCAGAGATGAGCATGCTGCGTGAAATAGGGGCGGGCACGGCTTCAAAGCCCATGCCCGCCCCCGTTTAGGACGCATATACGAGCATCAAAAGACGCTTGGAGAAACCCTACGCGATCTTGACGACCCAGCCCTCGGGCCCCTCGATCTCGCCAGCCTGAATGCCGGTGAGCGTCTCGCGGAGCTTCTGCATGACAGGACCGACGTGGTCCATGCCGCCCTCGCCAAAGACGATCTCCTCACCACCCTTGACGACCTTGCCCACCGGGCTGATGACGGCGGCGGTGCCGCACATGCCGCACTCGGTGAACTCGTGGAGCTCGACCTCGCTGAAGGGCACCGGGCGCTCGACAACCTTCATGCCAAGCATGTGCTCGGCCACATACACGAGCGAGCGGCGCGTGATGGAGGGCAGGATGGAGTCGGTCGCGGACTTGGGCACCACGAGCGTGCCTGCGTGATCAACGAACAGGAAGTTCGCGCCGCCGGACTCCTCCACATAGGTGTGCGTCTGCGGGTCGAGGAACATGTTGTCAGCAAAGCCCTCGGCATGGGCCTCGACGCTTGGGTAGAGACTCATGGCGTAGTTGAGGCCCGCCTTGATGTTACCGGTGCCGTGGGGCGCCGCGCGGTCGTAGTCGGGAACCTTGACGGCAACCGGCTTGACGCCGCCCGAGTAGTACGGGCCAACGGGCGTCACGAGAATGCGGAACTGGTACTCGTCCGCCGGGGCGACGCCAATGACCTCGCCCGTTGCCACCATGAAGGGGCGCACGTAGAGCGTCGCGCCCGAGCCAAAGGGCGGGACCCACGCCTCGTTAGCCTTGACGACCATCTTGACGGCCTCGATGAACTTGTCCTCCGGGAAGGGCGGCATCACGATGCGGCGCGCCGAGTCGGCCATGCGGCTGGCGTTGAGGTCGGGGCGGAAACAGACGATGTCGCCGTCCTTGGTGGTGTAGGCCTTAAGGCCCTCGAAGACCTCCTGGCAGTAGTGGAAGATGCCCGCGCACTCGGACAGCGTAAGGGTGTGGTCGGTCGTGAGGCCGCCCTCCTCCCAGGCACCGTTTTTGTAGTTGCAGACGTAGCTGTAGTCGGTGGGCTGATAGGCAAAGCCGAGGCTGCCCCAATCGATATCCTTCTTCTCCGCTGCCATGGCGAACTCCTTTGCGTACCGGGTATAGCGAAGGACTCCCGCCCAAAAGCGAGAGCCCGTATGCGTTGTGTTCCCGATTGTACTCCCGCCTGCGCTGCCTCGGAGTTTGTTTACCGCAGCGTAACGTTGCGCGGCACGCCGCTAGCTCTGCACCTCGAGCGTAGCGAGGAGCGCCCGGTGATCGGTGCCGCTTACGGCAACCGTCTCGAGGTCGCTCACCGCGAGACCCGCGTCGCGCACATAGACAATGTGGTCGATCTCCACGAGTGAAGGAATCACGCTGTTGGAGGGGTAGGTCATGTGGAAGCCCTCGCCCGCCTGCTCGCTCGCGTCAACAAACGAAGTGCCCAAAAGCTCGCGGAAGCGCGCGTGGTCCCACGTGGAGTTGAAGTCGCCCATGATGATATAGGCATGGTCGTAGTCCGACAGGGACCCAATGGTGGAGAGGCCCTCCTCCCATAGGTCCTGCGCGCCACGCACCGGCGAGTTGGGGTGCACGCCCACCACGCGCAGAGCGCGACCGCCGATGGTGATGGTCACCGCGGGCATGGAGCTCGTCTGGATGGGGAGCAGGTTCTGCGAGATGTTGCTCATGGGGGTGAGCGTCCAGATGCCGTTGCGTCCGCCGTTGTTGACGCCCGAGGCGCCGAGCGAGATGACGTGGTACGGCAGAAGCTCGTCGATGCCCGCCGCCGAGAGCTCCGCCGCAAAGTCGTCGGAAAGCTCCTGCAGGCACAGAATTTCGACGTGCTGCTCGCGCACGATCTTGACAATCTCCTCTGCCGAGGCGCGGCCCGCGAGCGTGTTGAGGGTCATGATGCGGGCGGCGTTGTCTTCTGCCGAGGCGGCCGTCGCGACCGCAGTCTGCGCCACAGCGGAGACGCGCGCCGAGGGGATGAAGTAACCCGCGTGCCACCAGCCCATAACGGCGAGCGCGACCACGGTGAGCACCGCGAGAACGCGTCGGCGCCAAAGCACCGCAAGCGCGAGGCAAACGATAAGCGGCACGAAGATAATCGGGATAAGGGAAACGAGCTCCGGCACAGCGCGGCCGTTTGCCATGCTTGCCGGCAGGCAGCGGAGCGCCATGAACGCAACCGCCACGGCAAGGCCAATCCAGAGAAAGAAACTGAGGCATCCGTGCTTGGCGCGCTTGTGCGGCCGCGGAGCACGACGCTCCGGGGCCTCCGCGGCAGCTGACGGCCGGTAAGCGGACGCAGGAGCAGCTTGGGACGCCGACGCCGCCTGTGCACCGGGGCGTTGCGCGGACGCGCGGGACCGACGAGCGACACCCTTCTTGGAAGCGGTCTGTACCGGCGCGGTAGTGCCCACGGGGATTCTCCCGCGCTCGATGCTTTTTCTGGAACCGGCCCATGATGTGGGCCGCATCACCGTTTGATCCGCCGCGGCAGGCGTGCCTACCGGCCGATACGCCGGCGGCTCGGGCGCGGGTGCGTCACCAAAGGGATCAACAGCGGCGGGATTTGCTGCAGAACGCGACGCGGGCCGTGCCGCTTCGGGCGCCGACGCGGCACGACGAGCCGCAGCGGCGTCCGTCACAGGGCGCGCATCGGGACGTGCGACCTCGCTTACGCCTGCGGCATCGTTCTGGAACCTCCACGCGTCATCCGACAAGGGCTCCCAACGCGCACCGGTGTCCTCGGTATCGAAATCGTCGTATGGCACGGCCCCTCCTTCGAACGCGCAAGCATAACAACAATGCCGTCCATGGTACCCGCCGCGTCCCCGCTCCACCGCAATCCAATATCATCGTCACAATGCGCGCATGGACGTGAAGACGGGCACGGCTGCGTCCTAAGGGCGCATACGCCCGTCAAAACCAATAGATTAACCCCCTGGTGCGCAAAAATCGGTTTGCTGACCCAAAAGCATGCCCTGCATACCAAGACAGGTCAGCATTATCTGGGGTTTTTCATCTTTGAAATAAGTCGAATCGCCTCTAGGAAATCGGGCACCCAAGAAACCCCAGATATCTTGAGGTCAGCAAAACGATTTTTGTGCACCCGGCAGCAAGGAAAACGCTCATGCGCTCACGCGCACGAATTCGTATGCATAATTAACGAATATTCCCGGAAATATATGCAATGCGGCGCCGTCACATGACCATGACGGCGCCGCTTACACACGATGTATTGCGCAGCAGACTATGATTCGCGGTTAAAGGCCTCTTCGGCACTCGCGGCATCCTCGGCTGCATCCTTGGCGGCGTCATCGACGGCAGCTTCATCGCCGGTCGCCGTCTCGCGCGCGGCCTCAGCCTCAACTGCAGCCTCTGCGGCGATCGCCGCCTCGGCGTAGCGCGCCGCATCCTCCTCAAGCTCCTCCTGCGAGAGCTTGGGCTTGGCACTCGCTTGCGCGTCAGCGGACGCAGCGGCGCCGGTGCGCTCGAGATAGCTTGCCCACTCGTTGTTGAGCAACGCCTCCACGGCTTCGCCCTCCACGGTTTCGCGCTCAAGAAGCACGCTCGCCATGAGGTCGAGCTGGTCGCGGCGGGCAGAGAGAATCGCCTCCGCACGGCGGTGCGCCTCGCGCATGATGCGCTGCACCTCGGCGTCAATGCGGCGCGCCGTCTCCTCGGAGTAGTCCTGGTGGTCGGCATAGTCGCGGCCCAAGAAGACCTGGTGCTGCGCCTCGCCAAAGACCTGAGTGCCGAGCTCCTCGCTCATGCCCAGGCGCGTGACCATCTCGCGCGCCATCTTGGTCGCACGCTCGAGGTCGTTCGATGCGCCGGAGGTGATGTCATCGCACATGAGCTCCTCGGCAACGCGGCCGCCCAAGAAAACGGCGAGCTCGTCGAGCATCTCGTTGCGCGTCTTCAGGAAATGGTCCTCCTGAGGCAGCTGAAGCGTGTAGCCGAGCGCCTGACCGCGGGAGACGATCGAGATCTTGTGGACCGGGTCGGAGTGCTCCAAGATGTGGCCCACGAGCGCATGACCGCTCTCGTGGTAGGCGATGGTCGTGCGCTCCTTCTCTGTCATGACGCGCGCCTTCTTGGCGGGACCGGCGATGACGCGCTCCATGGACTCCTCGATCTCGGCCATGGAGATGAGGTTCTTGTTGCGCCGCGCCGCCAGAAGCGCCGCCTCGTTCATGAGATTGGCGAGGTCAGCACCGGTGAAGCCCACGGTGAGCTGGGCGAGCTTGTCGAACTTGACGTCGTCGGCAAGCGGCTTGTTGGCGCCGTGGACCGCGAGAATCTGCTCGCGCCCCTTCACATCCGGGCGGTCGACAGTGACCTGCCGGTCAAAGCGACCGGGACGCAAGAGGGCCGGGTCGAGAATGTCGGGGCGGTTGGTGGCGGCGATGAGGATGACGCTCTCGGACTCCTCGAAGCCGTCCATCTCGACGAGGAGCTGGTTGAGCGTCTGCTCGCGCTCGTCGTGGCCGCCGCCAAGGCCGGCGCCGCGCTGGCGGCCGACGGCGTCGATCTCGTCGATGAAGATGATCGAGGGCGCCTGCTCCTTAGCCTTCTTGAAGAGGTCGCGCACGCGTGAGGCTCCCACACCCACGAACATCTCGACAAAGTCAGAACCCGAGATAGAGAAGAATGGCACGCCCGCTTCGCCGGCAACGGCCTTGGCCAGAAGCGTCTTACCCGTGCCCGGAGGGCCCACGAGCAGCACGCCGCGCGGAATCTTAGCGCCGAGCTTACGGTAGCGCTCGGGCGACGCGAGAAAATCGCGCACCTCCTCGAGCTCCTCGACCGCCTCGTCAATGCCGGCGACGTCCTTGAACTTAACCTTGGGGCGCGTGGCCTCGTTGGTCTTGGCGTCCGTCTTGCCAAATTGCATCGCCTTGCCGTTTGCGCCGATCATCTGGCGCATGAAATAGAACATGAGCACCACGAGCAGGATGGTCGGCACCACCTGGATAAGGATGTTCGACCACATGTTGGGGTCGGAAGTGTCGATGCGGTAGGTGATGGAGGGGTGCGCCGCCATGAGCTCGTCGAGCGAGTCGGTCCCCACGTAGTTGGAGACAAAGCGCTCGAGCTTGCTCTCGTCGCCGCGGCTCTCGGCGTCCGGCCAGTACGTGCCCTCGACCTCGCCGACCATCACCGTGTAGGTGAGCTCGTCGACGCGATTCTCCTTGATGGCCGCAATCAGCTGGCTCGTAGGAATCTCGGTCGCCTGGCCTTGTGGGGCGCCCTGGTTCAGCATGGTAAAGATGACGTAGCCAATGAGTACGGCGCCCACGATGAGGTAGATGAGGTTGGAGCGCGGCGAGCCGTCGGGCCCGCCGGGATCGCCGTCGCTAAACGGCATCTTGTTGCCGCGATCATCGCCGCCCGAGGGGGAGTTGTCGCCCCCCGCGCGCAGCAGGCGGGGCGCCCGGGCGTGAGCGTATTCAGTTAGAGAACGAAACATCACTACGAGTAAACCTCCGGCTTAAGGATGCCCACATAGGGCAGGTTGCGGTAGTGCTCGGCATAGTCGAGACCATAGCCCACCACAAAGGCGTCGGGGCAGTGCGTGCCCACGTACTTGGGGTCGATAGCGGCCTGCTTGCCCTCGACGTCCTTCCACAGGAAGGTCGCGACCTCAAGCGATGCCGGGCCGCGGTTGGAAAGGTTCTGCATAAGGTATTTGAGGGTGAGGCCCGAGTCGAGAATGTCCTCGACAATAAGCACGTCGCGCCCCTTGATGTCCATGTCGAGGTCCTTCACGATGCGGACAATACCCGAGCTCTTGGCGTTGGCGCCGTAGCTCGACACGGCCATGAAGTCGATGGACAGCGGCACGTCGATCGCACGCATGAGGTCGCCCATAAAGACCACGGCGCCGCGCAGAACCGCGATAAGGACGAGGTCCTTGCCCGCGTAGTCGCGCGAAATCTGCTCGCCCATGCGCTTCACGATCTGGGCGATATCCTCCTCGGAGAAGAGAACGGATTCTACATCGGGATGAAGCGTAGTCATGAGCAACCTTTCTGCTGTGGTGGAACACCTGCTTATCTTAGCAGCCCGCGCGGGCAGCTGCACCCGCAAACGGGCGGGCACACGCGCCTCTTACAGGGAGCGGAGCGTGAGCTTGATGAGGATGCGGGTCGACGCGGTGCACTTGAACCGGTCGTCAAGCCGGATGCCCGCCGCCCACACGATCGCGCCGCCGGGGGCGGTGCGCACCACCGGCACAAGCGGGCGCTCGGCCACGGGCACGCGCTCCTCGCCCAGGATATCGGAGAGCTTCTTGCTGCGGCCCTGCATGCCCAAGGGGCACATCACATCGCCCGGCGCGGGCGCGTCAGCCCACAGGCGCGCGGCGCGCACCTCGGCGGGCAGATCGGTGCCGCCCTCCTTGAGGCGGATGAGGTCGCCCTCGGCATAGCCAAGCGCCGCCGCATCGATGCAGGCGACGTTGCGGCCCGACCGGTCGTCGGCGTCGTCTGCCTGCGCGCGCGCAAGGTCGCGGGCAAGCGCCACGGCGTCGGTGCCCGCCGGAACCCGCATGACCTCGGCCTCAAGCACGGCCTCGTTGGCAAGCGGCATATGCCCCGGCACCGCCAGCCATCCGGCGGCGAGTGCCTCACGCGCCGCCGGGGTGCGGAGCGAGAGCGTGCCAAACTCCATGCGCGCGTCGATGCCGTCCGGCAGCGTGAGCGAGCCCTCGCCCGCCGCCACGCAGGCAAGAACCGCCTCCACATGCCGCATCTCTAGGCGCGCGTCACGGTCGAGCGAACGCACGGCCAGGCGCACCATGCGGCGCGCGATGACGAGCTCCGCCGCAGCAAGACGCGCCCCATCGAGAACGATGAGCCCCGTCTCCGCGCGGCGCGTGCAGGCACGCAGCGCGGTCGCGGCGAGCTGCGAGAGGAAGGCGTCCTCGTCACCCAAGATGTCGCAGGTGGTCCCTACGGTGCGGGCAATTTGGCCGTTGCGCTCCGCGGCGAGGGGCATCACCTCGTGGCGCACAAAGTTCCGCAGGTACGAGGTATCGTAGTTGCTCTCGTCCTCGCGCCAGGCAATGCCCGCCATCTCGAGGTAGCGGCAGAGCTCCTCATGCGTACGGTCGATCAGGGGCCGGACGATAATGTTGCGCCGCCTAGGGATGCTCGAAAGCCCCGCCGGGCCGGCACCGCGAATAGCGTTCATAAAAAAGGTCTCGGCGCGATCACTCGCCGTGTGCGCCGTCGCAATGCGCGCCGCGGTGCGCGGACACCCCGCCTCGGCGCAGAGCTCGCGCGCGTAACGGCGGGCCGCACGGTAGCGCGCCTCACGCGCGGCTGCCTCCAGGTTTTGCCCGCCCAGATCGTCAAAGGTCGCGTGCTCCACGCAAAGGGGCAGGCCAAACCGGTCGCAGAGGCTGCGCACGTACGCCTCGTCCCCATCGGACGCTTCGCCGCGCAAATGGTGGTTCACATGAAGGACATGCAGGCGCTCGCGGGCGATGCGCGCCGTTCCGCGGCCGTCGGCAATATCGAGCGCACCCGTGCAGGCCATAACCAGAAGCGCGGTTGAGTCCGCACCGCCTGATACCATAAGCACCACAGGCGCCGATTGCGCACGCGCCGCGTCCCCCGCCGGGGCGCCGCCGCGGGCGCGCTTCCCAAAATGCTGTGCTACCGTTGGCACGTGCACCTCCTAGCCTCGTACCCATTGTATCCGCAACGAAAGAGCCATGATGACATCCAAGACACTCCCAAGCAACTCCCCGCACACGCCCGCGCCCCATGCGCTTCGCCTGCACATTCTGGGCAGCGGGTCAAAGGGCAACTGTGCGCTTGTCGAGGGGCCAGAGGGCTTCATCATGATCGACAACGGCTTCTCGCGGCGCGAGACCATCTCGCGCATGCATGAGCTCGACCTTGACGAGAGCCGCGTGCGCGCGCTCATCCTCACCCACGAGCATTCCGACCACGTGAGCGGCGTGTCGGTGTGGTGCCGCCGTTTTGAGGGCGAGCTTTGGGCGAGCAACGGCACCGCCGAGGCGCGGCCGTACCTCGCCGCGCTGCCATTCCAGACCTTCATGCCGGGCGATGTGCTCGATGTTGCCGGCGTGCGAGTCGTGACGTTTCCCAATACCCACGACGTGGTGAATCCTGTGGGCTTTCGCTTTGAGTGCGCGGGCGACACCATCGGCTTTGCGACGGACACCGGTGCGCTGACCCCTGGCGCCCTGCGCGCACTGGCGGACGTGCGCGTGCTCGCGCTGGAGTCAAACCATGACGTGCCAATGCTCCGCACCGGCTCCTACCCGCGCTACCTGCAGGACCGCATCATCAGCGAGCGCGGCCACCTCTCCAACGCGCAGGCGGCAGAAGCCGTGTGCGAGCTTGTGACCGAACGCACCGAGGACGTGGTGGCGATGCACATCTCGCAAGAGAATAATCGCCCAAGCCTTGCCGTACGCGCGCTGGCCGAGGCACTCGGCGCGACGCTCGACAACGAACTCGGCAGCTCCGCCACGCTCACACGCGAACCTGGCCTGCCTCCGCTGCGCATCCGCGCCGCCGGCCAAAACCGACCGATCAGCGTCGGCTAAGTCCGCGCACTCGGACAACTCCCTAAACGAAAACAGTCCAACTCGCCAAACAAAAACGGTCCAACTCCCTAACTAATTTCGGTCCAACTCCCTAAACAAAAGCGGTCCAACTCGCCAAGTCGAGGCGTCTAGCTCGTACTTTGTAGATACATGGCAAGGGGAGAGCCCCTCTCGAGGCTCTCCCCTTCTCGTGTCTTATCGACGCTCAGACGGCCTTGGCCGTGGCGTCATCCGCGGCCGCTAGAGCTGCAATTAGTCGATGGCGATCTTGGTGACGTTCTTCTTCTCGACGATCTTGGGCACGGTGACCGTCAGCACGCCATCGGCGTACTTGGCTGCCAAGCCCTCGCTCGCAGCGTCCTTGAGGTAGACACCGCGCGTGGCGCTGTAGGACGTGAACTCCTTCTGCAGGTAGTTCTTGCCCTTGTCCTCTTCCTTCTCCTCCACGTTGACGGAGATGGAAAGACGGCCCTCGTTGAGCTCGACGTCGATGTCGTCCTTGTTGACGCCGGTGAGATAGGCCTTGACCTCGTAGCCCTCGCCCGTGTCCTCAACATCGATGGGGAACGCCTTGGCGAGCGGCGCCTGGGCGAAATCCATCATGTCGTCGAACGCGTCGAGCAGCGACGTGTTGAAGGGACGGAGACCAAAAACCGAACGATACGGAACCATGCTAGACATAACCGATCACTCCTTAGTGACGACCCGCGGCAATGTCTGCTGTCGCGGGATTTCGTTAACCGCTTTTGTTATGCCCGCGCAAGGCGGTTCTATTCGCGCAGTCACAGATTTTTTAAGCGTCACAGTATCATCAAATCTAAGTATGACTGACTTAGATTTAGCTTACAGGCGAGCATGCATCGCCCACAAAGGAGCATCCCGACATATGTCACCCCCATGAACCCTCCGTGAATATGCCGGCGTTTTGCGATTGAGGACAGGCGGGCGCACCTCAGACCGTACAATAGCCTCAACGCCAGCCGACTATAAAGGGGCACGTGATGGACAACCTGGGCAACACGGGAGAGCGACCGCGCATCGATCAGCGCGCAGACACCCCCTCCCCCCGCCGGCTCCACATGGGCGTCGCGACCTCGGATCCTCAGTATCTTCCCGTTACCGAACCGGCACGTCGCGCACCGCGCGGCGCCGCACCGGGCACCGCGCCCCAAGGCCCCGCGCACCCCGTTAGCGAGCAGCGGGCGCCCCTCCATTACGATCGCTATCTCCAGACTCCCAAGCGGGGCCGCGCCATCTTCTCGTCGCGCCAAGGGCGCGCCCGGCGCCGCACGCGCGTCTTGCTCGCGCTGCTCGTTTTGGCTGTTATCATCGTCGCGTTCGTGTGGTTCGTTATCCTCCGCTAAGGTTTTCGCGTACGACCGAAACGACCATGGACGAGAACACCCCGTATATCTACGCCGACAACGCCGCCACCACGCCGCTCTCGCCGCGCGCGCTTGAGGCGATGATGCCCTACCTAACCAGTGTGTTTGGCAACCCGAGCGGCATCCATCGCGTCGCCCGTGACGCCGCGGCCGCCCTTACAGACGCGCGCGAACGCGTCGCACAGGCCCTTGGCGCCGAGGCGCAGGAGATTTACTTCACCAGCGGTGGATCGGAATCGGACACCTGGGTCCTCCGTGGCGCGGTGCGTCGTTTTCGCGACCTCTACGGCGCAGACGCGCCCGTGCGCCTTATCACCTCTGCCATCGAGCACCATGCCGTGCTTCACACCTGCGAGACACTCGAACGCGAGGGTGTCGAGGTCACCTATCTGCCCGTGGACGCCCTCGGCCACGTTGACCCCGCCGATCTTGAACGCGCGCTCGCCGATGCCGAGGACAAGAACCGCATGGCAGGAGTCACCGCGCCTGCCTGCGCGCTCGTCTCTATCATGCTTGCAAACAACGAGGTCGGCACCATTGAGGACGTACGCGAGCTTGCCTGCGTCGCGCACGCGCACCAAGTGCCCTTCCACACCGATGCGGTGCAGGCAGTCGGCCATATTCCCGTCGATGTTGCCGAGCTTGGGGTCGACGCGCTCTCGCTCTCTGCCCATAAGTTCCATGGGCCTCGCGGCACCGGTGCGCTCTACCTGCGCGAAGGCTTCTCCATCCCGCCGCTTATCCAGGGTGGCGCGCAGGAGCGTGGCGAGCGCGCGGGGACCGAGAACGTTGCCGGCGCCGTAGGCCTTGCCGCTGCGCTCGAGGAGGCCGTCGAGGACCTTCCCATGCGGCGCGAGCGCCTGGCGCACCTGCGCAACGAGCTTGTCCGCCGCATCGTCAATGCTGCCCCCGACGTACGCGCGACCGGCGACCCCGACCCCGCGCATCGCCTGCCTGGCACGGCGTCCTTCGTCTGCCATAACGTGGATGGCGAGCTCTTGGTGGTGCTCCTCGACCGTGCCGGCGTAGCGGCAGCAACGGGTTCCGCCTGCTCAACCGGCGAGACCGGCCCCTCCCATGTTATTGCCGCGCTCGGGATCACCGACCCGCGCTGGGCGCTGGGAAGTCTTCGCCTCACGCTTGCCGATGACATCACGGCAGAAGAAATCGATCTGCTTGCCGAGCGCGTCATCTCCACCATCAAGCGCACGCGCAACCTCAGCGCCGCCGTCTAGGCAGCAAAAAGGGCGGGCACCCGTTAAGGTACCCGCCCGAGTCGCCCTAGTATGACCGGCCGTTATACCCAGTCACAAGGTAAAAGCCGTGCTACGAGAGCAGCTTGCGGCCGTCCTCCTCAATCTTGTCCATAAGCGCGTCAGCCGCGGCGGCGTCCTCGCCCTTGGCGAAGATGTAGAGCTTGATCTTGGGCTCGGTGCCGGACGGACGGACGATGGCCTTGTTGCCGCCCTCGAGGTCAAACTCGATAACGTTGGCCTTGGGCAAACCGTTCACGCCCTCACCGTAGTCAACAACGGCCTCCACCGGCGAACCGGCAATCTCGGTCGGCGCGGTCTCGCGAAGCGCGGCCATAATGCCCGCCATCTTGGCGGCCCCGTCGGCGCCGGGGTAGCTGAGCGAAATGGTCTTGTTGTGGTAGTACCCGTACTTCTCGTACAGCGCGCGCATGGCCTGGACGAGGTTCAGGCCCTGGAGCTTGTAGTACTGCGCCATCTGGCAGATAAGCAGCGACGCGTTGACGGCATCCTTGTCACGCACATGGTCGCCCGAGAGGTAACCGTAGCTCTCCTCAAAGCCGAAGATGTAGCGGTCGACCTCGCCGGCGTCGGAAAGACCGGTGATGATGTCGCCAATGTACTTGAAGCCGGTGAGGCAGCGGCGGAGCTCAAAGCCGTACTCAGCGGCAAGGGCGTCGACCATAGCGGAGGACACGATGGTGGTCACCGCGACCTTGTTGGTGAGGTCCTCGCCACGCTCGGCGCGCATCTTGCAGATGTAATCGAGCAGAAGCACGCCCATCTCGTTGCCGGTAAGCAGCGTGTAGTCGTCGCCGTCCTGGCAGGCAACGCCCACGCGGTCAGCGTCCGGGTCGGTAGCGAGCAAGAGGTCGGGCTGCACCTCAGCGCAAAGGTCGATGCCCTTCTGCATGGCCTCGCGAATCTCGGGGTTGGGGTACGGGCAGGTGGGGAAGTCACCGTCCGGATCCTTCTGCTCGGGCACGATGGTGATATCGGTAATACCGGCCTTGTTAAGGACGGTCGTCACCGGGATGAGGCCCGTGCCGTTGAGCGGGGTGTAGACGAGCTTGAGCGGCGCGCCCGCAACCTGCTCATCGGTAAGGTTGGAGACAGAGCACTTGAGAACGGCGTCGTAGTAGGCGTCGAGCACCTCGTCGTCAATCCACTTGACGAGGCCCTTCTCCACGGCCTCATCGAAGTCCATCGTCTTCACGTCGGTGAAGGGGTTGGTGGCCTCCATAGCGGCGGAGATGGCGTCGGCGGCCTCAGAGGTGATCTGGCAGCCGTCGGGGCCGTAGGCCTTGTAGCCGTTGTAGGGCGCAGGGTTGTGCGAAGCGGTCATGCAGATGCCGCCGGAGCACTTGAGGTAGCGCGTGGCCCAAGAGAGCGTGGGTACCGGGCTGATCTTGGGGTAGACGTAGGCCACAACGCCGTTAGCGGCGAGGATGGCAGCCGTCGTCTTAACAAAAAGCTCGCCCTTGTTGCGGCTGTCGCGCGCGATGGCGACGGTGGGGTTCTCAAAGTTCTTGTTGAGGTAATCGGCAAAACCCTGGGTGGCGCGGCCGACCGTGTAGATGTTCATGCGGTTGGTGCCGGCGCCGATGGTGCCGCGCAGGCCCGCCGTACCAAAGGCGAGGTCCTGGAAAAACGCATCGGTAATGGCGTCCTCGTCGCCCGTGCCCTTCATAGCCTGGAGCTCGGAGAGAAGCTCCTCATCCTTGACGTTGGCAATCCATGTGTCAAGGAGCTCATGTACATCTGCCATAGCATTCAGTCCTTCCTGTTGGGACATGCCTACCGGTTCGCCGCACGCCAAGGAGGTGGCGGTTGTGCCTGGGCGCACCGCACCCAGTATCTTGCATCATACGGCAACGCACCATCTCCCGCGCGCGTCCATCGGTAAGCGTACAGGTTTATCGGGTGGATGCGTTGCGGTGGCACGCAACGTGGTACAATAGCCGCCACGGGCCGTTAGCTCAGCTGGCAGAGCAGGGGACTTTTAATCCCAAGGTCTAGGGTTCGAACCCCTAACGGCCCACCCGTTGATGCGAACGCCCCCTACCATGGGGGCGTTTTTGGTTTGGGGCCCTTCCGAGGGCCCGAACCCGTAAGGGCCACATGGCGAGAAAAGCGCATGAGCGTCTTTGCCACTATGTGTCACAAGGGGACCGCCGGGTCTCCGCAGCTCCTGCGGGCGGCACCAGCCGCACGCAGAACCCCTAACGGCCCACCCCATGCTTACCATGATGCCCTCTTCCTAGAAGACATTCATAATTTGGCTAGCGTTCCAAGGCGTCAGAATCATTGAGAGCGCAGGCCGAAGGGCCGCAAGGTGAACAACTATACGCACAGACGTCGTTGTTCACCTCGCGACGCAAAACAAATCACCGTTGACTGCAAATAAACGCATACGCCTTCTTCAGTGTTCCAAAATTCACTGTAACCCAACAAGGAAAAATCAAGAAGGTGGCACGGAGCAACGTAGGAGCAACATCGGCAACCAGAGAGGAATCGCCCGTCTCAATCATCTTAATGGCACCAGCAATAAGCATGCTAAAGGAGAGGAATGCGAATAACGCACTCACGGCAGCACAAACCAACCGCCTTTCAAGCCTGTCTGGCCAGAGCGCATTCGCAACAACAGACAACAGCAGAGACGCTGCTATCGCACCAAGACCTCCCAAAAACACAGCATGCTCCCTTCGCTGCCGGCGAAACTGTATGGAGACATAGAAGTGACCTATTTACCGACCCGTTAGTTACAAGTATATGGGTTAACCGATGTTTTCCAGGGCTCCAAGTTCCACGGCAGTTTTATCCCACTCGCCAAACGCCAATGGCAGAAAAACTGTTCCTGCATTGAAGCGGAATTTGCCCAATTAGAATTCCTATGGAATCTTGCAAACACGGTATTCCACGCATTGTTTGCATCAGACAAAACCCAAATCCCGCCATTCCGAGGATGAAGCGACAGCGAGATGCCCGCCTCGCGATCAATCCACCTTCCGTAGAAAAAATAGTTCGGAAATTGACCACTCCAGTATGTCTCATCCGGATCGGCCATAGGTACAATTGCGGACGAAGAAGAGCTGGCGGCAAATTCAATCTCCTTGTCGAGTGTTGATTCCCCAAGCTCAATCAGCCATTCCTGCGTTTCTTTATCCCCATCCTCAACAGCCTGGAGGTAAGCTTGACGCATCTCTTCAAAACTCTCAAAAGGTGCGTATATGTTGTTAAGCTCTTGCGCTAAAGATGGTACTGGGGAGAATATTGTGATGCCGGCAATCAATATTAGCAAGCAGATACCGAATCGTTTCATCATTGCCTCCCATCTGCCTTTCAATCGGCCTTTTGACCAATTGTGGTGTTATAATATTATTTCTTAATTTGAACTTGATTCCTTTCATTGGGGAAATGATGGACGAACGGCAATATAGCTCGACAAGCGGTACGGCCATCACGTCAACCGTATTGCTTCTGATTTCCCTCTTTGTCTTTCTTTTAGCAGCTTGTTCCACAGCTAATCTGGAGAAATCCACCGATTCAAATCATTCGAATGCTGCACACTCGCAAAGTTCCACCAAATCAGATACAGGCAGCGGGGGAAGGGCAGAGAATGGATTGCTTTATCTCGAATTGATCGGTTACGAGAATGCCATTAAAACCTTTAGGGAAATCAACAGCGGAGAGGCACAAACAAAGATTAACGCTGGAGATTGCTTCTTTCTCTTCGTTGGAAGAAGCACATGCGAATGGTGCCGTCGACTTGCCCCCTCTGTTCAAGAAGTGTTTACTAAGAAAAATATAGAGGTGTTCTATATCGACAGCAGCGAGACTGATATTGATTCTAGGCTTAATGATTTTAGGATTCGCTATCATATCGACACCGTCCCATCCATTCTTTTCTTTGCAAACAATGGAAGTTATTCGAAAGTGTCTGTTGACCTTGCTGAGCCCTCTATCAATTCCCAAATTGAAAGGCAACTAGAACTCCTAGGGTACTAAGGAAGTCTTTATCTTGCTATCAGTGGTTCTTGAGCTTAAACGTTGCGTCCCGCTTCGGTAAACAGGGCTTCCACTTATTCAGAGCTTTATCTAATCCTTGCACGCTCCGGTAGACACAAGAATACGGCACCGTCCCGAAATGTTTTTACACTTGTCCAACGTTAAACGTTGCTCAAATAGGCTTAGCCGTCCAAATGCGTCTGGTGCCGCAGCAACAAGTGACAAAAGCTCTGGGCAGAGCATGCGGAAGCGAGAGGCACCGCAAGTTGCTTAAGCAAGAACACTACGCGAGCGACGGTTTGAACGGCAACCTACGGAACCTCGGCGCCGCGCGGCAGCGGCCGTTCCGCGGTAGGTATAACCGCGGAACTACTTCACTCCCAGCTCCACTGCCCGTTCACGAAGACCGGAACCTCGGTGCCGTCTGCCATGATACCGGTGATGTCCATGTCGTCGGTGCCGATCATAAAGTCGACGTGCGTGGCGGAGGTGTTCACCCCGTGGGCGGCGAGCGTCTCGGCATCCATGTCGTAGCCGCCCTCGTAGCACTCGGGGAAGCCAATGCCGAGCGCCAGGTGGCAGCTCGCGTTTTCGTCGTAGAGCGTGTCAAAAAATAGTGTGTCGCTCTCGCGGATGGGCGTGTTCTTGGAGATGAGCGCAACCTCGCCCAAGCGGCAGGCGCCCTCATCCGTCTCGATGATGGAGCGAAGGGTCTCAAGCCCCTGCTCCGCACCGTAGTCGACAACCTTGCCCGCCTCAAAGCGCAGCCAGAAGCGGTCCACCTTGTTGCCGTGGTGGATGAGCGGCAGCGCGGAGTGGACGATGCCGTCGGCGCGCATGCGATCGGGCGAGGTGAAGACCTCCTCGGTGGGGATGTTCGGGAAGAACGGGTGACTCTCGGGCGTCTCGCCCTTGCCGCCCGCCCAGATGTGGCGGTCGGTGAGGCCGATGGTGAGGTCGGTGCCGTTGTCTGCGGTGTAGTGGAGCGCGTCGAAGTGATGCTCGTTCAAGAAACGCAGGTTCTTGTCGAAGGTCGCGTCGTGGAGTTCCCAGTCGCTCTCGGGGTCCTCGCCGTCGGCACGCGCCGCAGAAAGGATGGCGCACCACAGCTTGTAGATGGCGACCTCGTCCTCGAGGTCCGGGAAGACGTGGCGCGCCCAAGCCGCAACGGGGGCTCCGGCGATGCACCAGGGATTGATATTGAAGTCGAGCCCGCGGCGGTAGATCTTGCACTGGGAGTTGCGCGCCTTGGAGGCGGCCGCCGGCTTGGCCGGGTCGATGCCCTTGAGGGCCTCGGGGTCGGAACCCTCGACAAAGATGAAGCAGGCACCGGCGCGGGCGAGCGAATCGAGCTGCTCGACCTGCCAGGAGGGCGTCTTCTCAAAATACGCGGTCGCGACGTTCTCGTAGGTGAGGCGCGTTACCGCGTCGTCCGACCAGATGACTGTCACATGGCCGGCGCCGGCAGCGTACGCCTCGCGCACAAGCACGTGCACAAAGGCGTTTGACTCCACGGGCGCTTGCACAACAACCTCTTGGCCCTGCTTGACGTTCACGCCCTTGCGCACGATGAGGCGCGCGTAACGCTCGATCTTGGGCGCGAGGTTGCGCATGCCGGCACGAGCGTCCTCAACGGTCAGTGCGGCTCGAATCATACTAACCCTCCTGCCAGGGTGCTCTGTCTTGAGTTACCTGCGAGAACGCTGGTTCTTCTTGGGCTTTTTGGCCGACTCCACGGTGGTGTTCGCAGAGCCCTCCGCCACCTCGGCGGCGTCCTTGCCGGAGCCCTTAGACCCCTTGGACGAAGCCGCAGCGAGGACCTCGGCGATCTTGCGCTCGGACATGCCCTCGGCCTTGGAGCGGTAATAGTTGCGGATGGGGCGGATCTTCACCATATCGAACACAAAGGCGCCGATGATGGCCGCATAGGAGACCACAATGCCCACGATCTCGAGCGGGTTGCCGCTCTGACCCACGTGGTCCTGCTGGCCACCCAGCAGCACGTACCACGTCACCACGATGGCCGCCATGCCCACACCAAGAATCGCCCAGAAGATCTTGCGGTACTTGTTGTAGTCCTCGTCGGCCTTGAGCAGAACGCTCGAGGCGTCGTACAGACGGTCCTCACGGGCGCGCTCCTCGCGCTTACGGGCGCGCTTCTCCTCCTTAGAGAGACCCTCGAGGTTCTCGCCGCGCTCGGCGGCCTTGCGGCGCGCCTTTGCCGAGGCGGGAACGACGCGAACCGACCCTGCGGCCGCGCGGGCGGGCTTGGCGGAGCTGGCGCCCTTACGGGTGGCGCCGGCGTACTCGTGCTCCAGCGTGCGCTTGTTGGTGGCGCTGCGCATACTCATTTACTGGTTCTCCTTCATGCTGACAAAATCGGTTCCGGTGATGATCTGGAACGCCTCGCGATACCGCGCGGACGTACCCTCGACCACCTCGGCGGGCAGGTGCGGCGGCTCGCCGGTCATGTCCCAGTTGGCGCGCAGCCAGTCGCGGACATACTGCTTGTCATAGCTCGGCTGGACCTTGCCCTCCTCGTAGGTGGCAGCGGGCCAGAAGCGGCTCGAGTCGGGGGTGAGGCACTCGTCGATGAGAGTCACGCGGCCGTCGATGATGCCGAACTCAAACTTGGTGTCGGCGATGATGATGCCGCGGGTCGCCGCGTACTCGGCAGCGGCGGTGTAGATCTTGAGCGACAGGTCGCGCAGCTGCTCGGCAATGTCGGCACCCACGATCTCGACGGTACGGTCAAACGAGATGTTCTCGTCATGGTCGCCGATGGCGGCCTTGGTGGACGGGGTGAAGATGGGCTCGGGGAGCTTGGACGCCTCGGTGAGGCCGGCAGGAAGCTTGATGCCGCAGACGGTGCCGTCGGCATCGTAGGTCTTCTTGCCCGAACCGGTGAGGTAGCCGCGGACGATGCACTCGATGGGCAGGGTCTCGGCGCGGCGCACGAGCATGGCGCGGCCGGCAAGGTAATCACGGTACTCGGCAAACTCCGCCGGGAAGTCATCCACGTCGATGGAGACAAGGTGGTTGGGCACGAGCTCGGCAAACTTGTCGAACCAGAAGGCCGAGATGCGATTCAGGACCTCGCCCTTAAACGGGATCTCATCGGGCAGGATGAAGTCGTAGGCCGAGATGCGGTCGGTTGCCACCATGAGCAGGTTGTCGCCAGCCTGGTAGATGTCGCGGACCTTACCGCGGGAATCGGGACGGCGCTCGAGCGTAGTCACGTGGGATCACTCCTTAGAGACGAGCCGGGTACGAGGGCGCACCCCCTCGATGCACCCCGCCGCGCCGCCGTTGCTAGCCAGCAAAAGACAGCGCTAATTTTCCATTGTAGTGGACGGCGTCTCGGGCGTGTGCTCACGCGGCAGATGAATCGTAAAAGTCGTACCTTTTTCAAGCTCGGAATCGACCGCGATGTAGCCGTGATGGCGCTCGATAATCTGCTGGGTGAGGGAGAGGCCCACGCCCAGGCCGCCCGCCTCACGCGCGCGGCTCGCGTCGGCGCGCCAGAACCGGCTGAAGATGCGGGGCAGGTCCTCTTTGGCAATACCGATACCGGTGTCGCTCACCGATATGAGCACGTCGCGCTTGCCCGTCTTGACCGACACAACAACCCAGCCGCCCTCGGGGGTGTAGCGCATGGCGTTGCTCATGATGTTGATGATGGCCTGGGTGATCATATCGGGGTCGCACTCCACCACCGCGTCGCGACCCTGTGTCTCGTCGTTGAAGCGCAGGCGTAGGTCGTGGTCGTGGAACAGCTGGTGCTGGCCCGATACAATCTGTCGCACGAACGAGACCATGTCGACCTCTTCGATGTTGAGAGGCGCGCTCTTGGCTTCCATGCGCGACAGGTCGAGCATCTGCTGGACGAGGCGTGCTAGGCGGCGCGTCTCGGCGGCGACGGTCTCCAGGTGCTCGTCGTCGGCGGGCATCACGCCATCTTGCATGGCCTCGACCGTGGCGAGCATGCCCATAAGCGGGGTGCGCAGCTCGTGCGCAACGTCGGAGGTGATGCGGCGCTCGTGCTTGAGGTCGCGCTCGAGCGAGGTTGCCATCTCGTCAAAGGTCTCGCCCAAGCGATCTATCTCGTCGTCGCCACGCATGTTGGTGCGCGCCGAGAGGTCGCCGTCGCGCACCTGCTTGGCGGTTGAGGTGATGCGCCTAAGCGGCGAGGTGAGCATGTGCGAAACAAGAAAGCCGATCACAATCGAGATGCACACCGCAATGAGCGCGGCAAGCGCCATGGCGTTGAAGGTGCGGTCGCGGAAGGCGCTGTCCGCCTTGCTGAGCAGCACGTCGGAGCCGAGCACCCACACGCGAACGGTGCCGACGGTCTCGCCGTCGGCGGTAACGATCGACTTGGTGACCGAGCCGCCGGCGTCGGTTGGCGCGGTCGAGGTGAGGCTGTGGCCGCGCTTGGCGGGAACAGCGGGCCAGGTATCGTCGTAGATGATCTCGCCCGTGGCATCGGAAACCTGGATGCCGATGTCGCTCGAGAGCGTGGTATCCGCCACCGATGACAGGTACTCTGCCGTCCACGGCCCACTCTGGTCATATGATGCGGCAAGGCGCTGGGCCGTAACGGAGGCAATGTCCTCCATATTGGCGCGCGTGTAATCAGAAAAGACGCCACCCCACACCACGCTGACCACGCCCACCATGATGAGCACGGTCATGACGGAGGTGGCCGCAAAGCTGAACGCCATGCGCGTGGCATAGGAGATGCCAGGACGGTTGTCCTTGCGCGGCGTATTCCAACTCGCCCGGGAAGACACCTTCTCGGGCGAGCTCTTGTGTCGTTTACCTATTTCGAAGCGCGCTGAGGGCATGGCCAGCCCTTACTCGTCGGACTTCTTCTCCTGAGCGGGAGCCTCAAAGCGGTAGCCCACGCCGTGCACCGTGAAGAGCCACTTGGGATGGCGCGGGTCGTCGCCGAGCTTGGCGCGGAGGTTCTTAACATGGGAGTCGATGGTGCGCTCGTAGCCCTCAAAGTCGTAGCCGAGCACCTTTTCCACGAGCTCCATGCGGTTGTACACGCGGCCCGGATGACGGGCGAGCGTAGCGAGCAGCTTGAACTCGGAGGCCGTGAGGTCCACGTCCTTGCCGTCGACCAGAATCTTGTGGCCGGAGATATCGATAACGAGCTCGCCAAAATCGAGCACATCAACCTCGGGCTCAACGTGGGCGCGGCGGAACATGGCGCGCACGCGGGCAACAAGCTCGCGCGGGGAGAACGGCTTCACAATATAGTCGTCCGCACCGAGCTCGAGACCGATGATGCGGTCCTCGACCTCGCCCTTGGCGGTAAGCATGATGATGGGCACGGCGGACTGCTTGTCGCGAATGATCTTGCAGACGCGCTCGCCCGATAGCTTGGGGAGCATGAGGTCAAGAATCACCAGGTCAAACTTGTGCTTCTCGAACTCGTCAACGGCGGCCTTGCCGTCGCCCACACCCACGACCCAATAGCCCTCACGGTCGAGATACGCCGCAACAGCGTCACGAATGGCCTTCTCGTCTTCAACCAAAAGGATACGCTTTGCATCTGAAGCCATGACCGGCCTCCTGTCTTGCCGTCGAGTTTGCCTCGTCCATTGTACCGCACCGGACGGCGCCGGCCCGTGAGCACGTGCTCCGCCTCCTATAAGCGTGCGAAAGTGCCCGCCGAGGGCGGAAAAGTACTCTCCTGTTGTTCCATTATGCCCAGGGTGACCCGATTTCTTTCGGGTCATTCACTTAGAGGTTGAAGACGCGCGCCACCACGCGCTCGGGAACGCCCCGATCGTTGCGGATGGTCGCATAGCTCAAGAAGCGGTCGACCACGCCCTCGCTCGCCGGCCAGTCGCCAAAGTCCACGCTGCGGTCCGGGGCGAGCAGCGTCGCGTAGGTCTCGGCCTCCGTATCCACCACAAAGTGCGAAGTCTGAGCTTTGACGAGGTAATTGGTGCCCTTGGCAACCACGCAGGCCAGCGGCTCGCGGCGCACAAAAATGTACGGGCCGCCCTCGCGCCCAATGTAGGTTCCCATGTTGCCGAGGCTGCCGCGCCCGCTGTAGCTCGCCTCGATGGAGAAGACAAACTGCTCGTTCATATAGATTGCCTCAAACGGGGCGACCGACGAAGGGAGCACGAGCTGGTCGCGGCGTGTGAGGTTGCCGTCGGTGAGGTCGAGCGCCGTCATGCCGTAATAGACGCCCTCGTCGTCGTTCACACGCGGCGTGATGGTGAGAATGCCGTCCACCACATGCGGCGAGGCCGCAAAGCGACCGTGCGAGGTCCAGAGCTCACGACCCTCGGTATCGCCAAGTGTCCATTGGTAGCAGTGCGAGTCCTCGGCACGCGCCGTACCTGTTGCCAGCGGCATGCGCTGCCAGATGACGCTCGTCTCCCACGTGGTGAAGCGGGGCGGTTCCCAATCGGCGTCGCCATGATCAAGCTCGACAGGCTCGCCCGTCAGCTGCCCGTTGGAAAGCCCCTGGGCAATGAGCGCCCATTCGCGCGTGGCGTAATCGACCTCGACCCACGCAAAGACGTCGTCGGTGGCGCGCACATCATGAAAGCCGTACGTGCCGCCAAGGGTCGGGGACTCTATAAGCGTGTTGAGGTTGCCGCTCGCCAAGCTCATGACGCCGAGCGTGTTCACATGCGTGGACGACTCGGGCGTGAGCAGCGCCGCCGCCCACGAGCCGCCGCTGTGGAACAACAGCGTCCCCAACGGGAGCGTGAACTCCTGCGCCGCCGCGTAGGGGCAGTCGGCGCTCTGGTAGTCGCCGTCGAGCACGGCGACAAGCTGCGAATCGTCGACCACCTGCGGCTCGCCGGTAGCCTCGGGGACATCGCTGGACCCGCATGAGGAGAGCGAGATGGCAGCCATGCCCGCGCCGATGGCGGCAACGCTGCCAATAGTGAAGCTGCGGCGCGTGACCCCCCGGGAACTGGCAGACGCACCCGAGCCGCTCGCTCGGGCTATAAGGCGGTCGAGTATGCTCATGCGCGAGCCTGCTCCTGGGCCGCGTCGAGCGCGCAGCAGAGCTGATCGGCACACGACGTGCCCTTGTTGCCGCAGAGGTTGCCGCGCAGGATGCCGGTGACCTCCTCAACGGTTCGGCCCGTGACGAGCTTGGAGACGGCCTTGAGGTTGCCGTTGCAGCCGCCCACAAACGAGACGCCCTCGATGGTGGTGCCGTCGTCGCTAAGGTCGACGTGGATGTTGCGCGAGCAGACGCCGCGCGGCGTGAAGTCGATTGAAATCATAAAACCCTCCCCTGGGTTTGAAGCGTCAGCTAAACCATATCGGACGGCTTGGCCGTTGCACGGCAGGAATTGCCGTGCCGTGGGGGCCACAGTCCGGTAACGACTGCCATTATCCCCGTTTCGCCACACCTCCGCACGTCCGGCACAGGGATTACATGCGCAGGGGTGCCTATCTGCCTCAAAATTGTGTATACCGAAAGATTGTGTATGGTGAAACTGCACCAACTCTCAAGCACGATATCCTCAACAAGCTCTGTAGCTGGGAATACGTTCGAACCACATTTTAGGGCCGCAACTTTCGGTATACACAATTTTTCGGTAGGCACCTTCGGTATACACAATGTTTGCCTAGACCCCCTCGTCGGCGCATCACGAAAGCCAAACCGTACAAAAAGCCCCCGAGAAGATGGTCTTCTCGGGGGCTTCGGTCAGCTTATACAAGCAACAAGCTTATGCGAGCTTACTCCGTGGTAGTCGCCTCGAACAGGTCGGGGGTAGTCCAGCCATCGGGCACCGCGCCGGTCTTGCCGTCGTAGCCGAGGTCCTGGACCGTCCAGCCCTCGGGCACGCCGCCCTCGCCCTCCCAGGCGCCGACCTGGTGGCAGGTGGCGCAGGTGAAGACGCTCTGGTCGTGCATGCGGTGGCAGGTGTTGCACTGCTGCACGCCATGGTAATCGCTGTGCGGGTCAAAGCTCAGGTCAGCCGTCGAGGACTCGGTCGCACCGGGCATCACGCCAGCGCCGGTGTGGCAGCCGCTCTGGAGGCAGAACTCGTTGGAGTAGCTCTCCTTGGCGAGCGGGGTGTCATAGCCGCCGGAGAGCTGCGCCTGGATCTGCGAGCCCATCTGGCCGAGCGTCTGCTCGTGGCAGCCGAGGCACTGGTTGTCCACAACGCCCTTGTGCGCATAGGCAAGTGACGTGGTGTCGTTCTCGAAGGACTGATAGTACTTGCCCATGGTGCTGTGGCAGAGGCTATCGCAGAACTCCGGAGTGGAGCGCCAGGCCCAGCCGGCAACACCGAGGACCGTGACCACCACGACGGCGGCGATCACGATCGGGAGGCGCTTGGCCTTCCAATTAATCTTCTTCTTCGGAGCATCAGCGGTCTCGGCCGCCGTGGTCTCCTGCTTCTCTTCAGCCATCGGTATCTCCTCTCAGGCAGCTTAGGCCAGCGCCGGGTTGTCGCCGCAGTAATCGGCGAGCACGCCGGCGTACTTGCGGGTGCGCTCGTCATAGGACTTGCCGCCCTCGGTAAGGAGACCAAGCTCCTCGAGGTCGGAGGCAACGTCGTCGAGGCCGAGGTCCGTGAGGCACTCCTTGGTCGGGCAGCCGAGCTCGGCGTCCCAGCCAAAGCGCTCGTACATCATGGTGAGGGCCGTCTTCCAGTCCTCGCGCTCCATCTTGTTGGTGCCCTTGGTGAACGGCTCGATGTCCGGATCCTTGGTGAAGACCCACTCGGTGATGACGTCGTGGACGTTGCGGAAGTCATTGCAGCCCAGGTTGCCGTCGGCGTCTTTCATGCCGCGGGCGGTGTTGGCGCGCTGGAGGGTCATAACGCGCTCGGCGGCCTTGTAGAGGTCGTCGATCGTGATCTCCTGGCCGGTGACCGCGGTGTAGAACTGAGCCTCAAGGTCGAGGTCGCCGCGGTAGCTGCGCTCCTTGGCAGGGGCCATGGCCATCGGCCACACCCAGTTGCAGAGCGTCAGGCAGTCATGCAGCACGTCGGTGACGATGCTCCACCAAGCGAACTCGGCCTTGTACTCGTTCATGGGCGTGTAGTCGTTGTTGGGGTCGATAGCATCCTCGGAGCCCCACATCTCGGCCGCCATCTCCTTCTTGAGGTCGATGGGAAGACCGCAGCCCTGGAAGTTCACCGCAGAGTGAATCATGTCGTCGCGGTTGAAGACCATGTTGTAGAGGCCGCCGGTCTGGCCGAAGCACTCGATGGCGTGGTGGACGGGCCAACCACGATAGTTGATGAGGCAGGAGGTCGCGTTGTCGAACCACTCCATGTGGTCCCACTCCTTGCACCACACGATCGGGCCGTGGCCAAGAAGCGCGATGGGCTTCTTCTCGACGTCGTTCTCGGCGATGTCGCAGAGGATCTTGATGAACGAGGTCGGGTCGCCGTTGTTCACGATGGCGTCGAAGTTGTACTCGGCCATCTGCTCGGGCGTGCAGTGCTCGGCGAGGATGCCCTTGGTGTAGGTCCAGGCGATGTCGCGGTAGAGCTGCGCGTAGTTGCACCACAGGCCGAGGTCGTCGACCGTGTTGGAGATGAGCTGATCGTAGAAGACGGAGGTGTCGGTGTTGGTGCCCTCCTCGGTCTTAAGACCGGTCGCCTTCATGATCGGCTGCATGTAGCTCGAGAACGGGAAGTTCGGCACGCAGGTGTTACCCGAGGACTGGTAGCCCGTGGCCTCGTAGACGCGCGGGTCCTGGATCTGCGAGTAGCAGCGCACGGGGCAGCCGTGGCAGCCGGCCATCTTGACGGTGTACTTCTCCGCCTCGGGGCCGAGGTCCTTGGTGGACTTCATGCAGCGGTAGCCCATGGTGTTGGGCTCGAAGGGCTTGGGCTCGCCGGTCTCGATGGGGCCGCCCTCGGCAGCTGCCCAGTAGAGGCCCTTGCGAGCGGTCCAACGCGAGCCGGAGTCGTAGTACTCGGCCCAGGACTGCTGGGTGCTCGGCACGACGTGGTTGTTGTTGGAGCCGAGGACCTGGGCGATCATGTAGTCGGAGAGGTCGGCGACCATCTGCGGGTCGGCAACGTTCACGGCCTTGGTGCCCTTGACGACAACGGCCTTGCACTTCTTGGAGCCAAGGACCGCGCCGAGGCCCGCGCCCGCGGAGTGGCTACGGGTGTTCATGACGCACGCGTAGGGGAGCAGGTTCTCACCGGCAGGGCCGATGGTGGCAACGCAAGCCTCGAGGCCGTGCTTCTTGCAGAGAGCCTCGGTGGTCTCGCGGGTGCCCTTGCCCCAAACGGCGGAGGCGTCCTCGATCGAGATCTTGTCGTCGTCGATCAGGATGTAGACGGGCTTGTCGGAAGCGCCCTCGATGATCAGGCCGTCATGGCCGGAGTACTTGAGGGTGGCACCGAGCTGGCCGCCGCAGTGAGCGTCGACAACGAGGTAGTCCGTGGTGAACGTGGAGAGCGTCGCCCACGTGGAGCGGCCGCCCAGAGGCACACCCGAACCGGTGAGAGGGCCGACGGCGAGGACAGCCTTGTTCTCGGGCGCGTCCCACGCGGTGCCGGCGGGCACCTCGTCATACATAATCTTGTTGGCGAAGCCCATGCCGCCGATGTAATCGGCCTGCATGGCCTCGTCGGACTCGACGGAGATGTCTCCCGTCGTGAGGTTGACGCGCGCGATCTGGCCCGCCCAACCGTAAGAACCATAGGTGGCAGTATCAGCCATTGCGTATCTCCAATCTTTAAGCGACCTTGCCGCCGCCGACGAAGTCCTGCTGCTCGCCTACGAGCGGGTACGGATTCTCCTGACGGGTCGGGCCAGACGAATGGCTGACATCCTCCCACTCGATGAGCTCGATGGCGCCGTTGGGGCACTGCGCTGCGCAGCGGCCGCAGGCGACGCACTTGCGGGACTTGCCGGTGACGGTGTTGATCACGGGCATGTCGTACGGGCAGGCGGTCACGCAAGCGCCGCAGCCCACGCACTTGTCCTCGTCAACCACGCGAACGCCGTTGTCGTTGGTGGTGATGGCGCCGTGCGGGCAGGCGGTCTGGCAAAGGGCCGTCTTGCACATGTAGCACGCGCGGATGGTCCACTCCATGGAGTAGAAGATACCGTCGCCCGAGCCGAGCTCCTTGCCGTACTGGTAACCGTCGTGCACGTGAATACGCGCAGCGGCCGGCTGGCTCACGCCGTCGAGGGCGAGCGTGCAGGCCATCTCGCAGCGCTGGCATCCGGTGCAACGGGCACGGTTCACCTTGAGCACGTGGGACGGCGTGGCGTAGTAGTCCAGGTCGCCCATGGAGCTCGTCGGCGCGGCGGCCGCCTCCTCCGGGAGCAGGCCGAGCGCCACCATGCTCGCCACGAACGCACCCGAGACCTTCACAAACCCGCGACGGGTGAAGAAGGATTCGAGGCGATCCGCGCCCGAGCCCACCAGCTCTGTGGTGGTGTTCTCTTTCATAGTTCCCTCCCCTACTGGTTACGGCGGTTCCCCGCCGTGGTTCGATATGACGTGCGCACCTGGCGACGGTACGCATTTCGCCGCATATCATTGTCACCTTTGTTTGTTCGCAAGCCTCACCTGCTTCCGGGTAATTTGCGCCTTTTAGTGCATTTTCAGGCACAACAGGCTGTCACCTGTTTGAGGTGACCTGTCGCAAAACGGCATATAACTGTCACGTTTGGGGACGGGGTCGTTTTGTGCACGACGATCGCACGTTTGGGGACGGGGTTGTTTCGTGCAGCCCGGCTAAATCTCGCCCGCCTCGCGGAGCTCTTGGTCCACACGGCTATCGCGCAGCGAGCAGTTCTCAGTAATCATGCACGGGACCGAAAGCCGCGTGCAGGGAAGCACCTCATCCAGCTCCGCGATCGAGAACTTGCGGACGCGCAGATAATAATCGCCCACCAGGGCGCGCACCGCTTCGAGCGCAAAGACGAGCGTGTAGTTGCGGCTCCCCGGCAGAGGACCGGTGAGCTCCTCAATGTCCTCGCGGGTGATGGCGAGCGCCTCGTCAACGGTCTTGCCGCGCAAAAGCGTTGCGAGTGCCGTGGCGCACGCGATGGCGGCAAGGCATCCATGGCTGCGGAAGCCCACCTCGCCAAACGTCCCCGTCTCCGGATCAATCTGGGCAAAGAGCTGCATCTGCACCGTGCCGCGCTTCTCCTTGCCAACGCTGCAGAAGACGTTGGCCCCATCCGGGATGCCACCGTTGGCAGCATCGGCAATCAGGTCGATGGTCTTCTTGTCGTATTCCGAGATGGGCGCGTCCTTCTCAATCTGGTACATATCGGGCGTACGCAGAAACGGCGTGTCCTCGGTCAGGCGGTTCTTGGGCATGGGTTCTCCTCAATACATCTCGGCGCTATAGGCCCAGGTGGCATACGGCATATACGGACTCGCACCGCAAACGCGCATTACGGATTGCGCTGCTGCTCCACCCCGTACCACTCCGCAAGCGAGCGCGCCTGCGCCTCGGACAGGTAGATATCCGAGTAATAGTAAGTGCGGCCGTTGCTCGCATGGGTCTCGTGGATGTCCTTGAACGAGCCCGCCTCTTGCACCTTAGCAAAGACCTCGCGCGTGTGCGCGGGTGACCACAGATAGGGCGGATTCATAAGGCTATCGATACCCAAGGGGCGTGGGTAGGTGCTCGACTCGGTGCGCACCACGTCGACAAACGTGGCAACATCGTTGTCCTCCGCCGTGTGGTAGAGAGCCTTCGCGAAACTGTGTGAGAGCAGCGCCGCCGAATAGAGGTAGGTCGCCTTCTTGCCCTGCAGGATGGCGATGTCTACAACCGAGCGCTCGGGAAGCGGGTCGTCTTCGTTCAGCTCGCGGCCCTCAAGCTCAACGTCAAGGGGCTTGGGCGCAGCAAGGCGGCCCATGACGGGCTTTGCTTCGGCGTGCTCATGGGTATCGAGATAGTCCATGAACTTTTGCTCGAACTCCTTGGCGGTCATCCCCTCAGGCGCGATGGCGCGCTTGCGCCACCGACCCGTTGTGGTGAGCTTTCCCTCGTAGGAACGCTGACGCACGTCGGTAAGCGCTGCATCGAGAGCGCGAATCCACGCGTTCTTGGCGTGAATCGCCGCGCGTTCCTCGTCCGTCAGGGCTTCCGCCTCTTGATTGTTCGCCTCAGCCGCAACCTCCACGGCCGCGTCCTCAACAGCGGTCGCCTCAGCCGGCGCAATATCGTTTCTCTCCTCCATGGGGCCCCTTCACTCATGGGTTACCTGCGTCGATTCGCATGCATCACAGTTTAGTACAAGGTATACTTCATATCACCTCAAACAGGTGACCCCAATCAGGGTACCTTCGCAGTAAGGATGAGACGTGGCAGCAGAACCCGTTGACAACGCTTCGAGTGAAGACGCCAAGCGCGTGCTCCTACCTGCTGTTTTGGGCCTTGCATTTGCCGCCGCCTCGTTTGGCCTCACCGCCCAAGGGGGCGCCCTTGCCGGCGTGTCACCCGCCTTTGAGGGCACGGCAACGCTTGTCACCTGTGCGATGGCAGCCGCTCTCATGCTGAGCGCCTGGCATCACGGGCGCCTAGCCAAGCGCGCTGTCTTTCTCATCACCTTTGTCGCCATCCATATAGCCGGCATCGGTGCGCTCGGGCTTGTCTTTCTGGACATCACGCGTCCCGCACAGGCTGCCCTGTGGGCCGTGGCGCTCGAGGCCGTGAGCGGATGCGGCAGCGCCCTGCTTATGTTCTATTGGCTCCGCAAGCTCCGCGGCACCTCGGCAACCACCGTATCCGCCGTGTCGTTTGCCGCGCTCGCGCTGGGCACCGCCGTGACATTTGTGGCAGGTATTGCGGGACCTCTCGCCTGCCATGTTGCGGCCTTTGCGCTCTCGTTTGCCCAGTTTGCCACCACTCGCGCATCACGCCGTTTCGAGGCACCGGGCGGCGCCTTCCCCGCTCACCCCGAGATGTACTTTGGCACGAGCGAGGAGCGCTTCTCGGACCGCGGCTACCTCGCTGCCGCACTTGCTGGCGTATGCGGCGTTTCCCTTGCGGCCGGTATGGCCAACGCTTTTGCCATCTCGGTCGAGGGATCGGCGGGCCTTGAGTTTGTTTCCCGCCTCATCACCCTCGTGCTGGTGTGCGCGGCCGCGGCGGCGGTCATGCGCCGCTCGCTCGAGACGCAGGAGCGCTCGTTTGTCGCCAACATTTGGATTGCCCTTTGCCTGCTGTTGAGCATCGGCGCGGTCTTCCTGTCGTTCAGCGGGCCAGCCGCCTACATCGGCGGCGCCGTTGATGCCGCTGTCCTGCTTCTTCTACAGGCACATATCTGGTATCTCTCGGTGGCGTTCTCGAGCTACGGCAAGCTCGACCCCTACATCTACGCCGCAGGCTCCTGGATCGCGCTCCACGCGTTCCACGTTACGGGCACGGCCCTCGGCCATCTTATTGCCGGCGCCACGCCGCAAAACCCCGCGCCCGCCATCGCCCTCATGGGTCTTTGCGCGGTAGGCGCCACTCAGATTGTGTTCTCACAGCTGCTCGCCGACCCTGAGCGCACGCCCCTGCCCGGCACCGCCGCTCAGGCAGCCGCGGCCCAGATCCTCCCGCAAAACGCGCCGAGCATGCTCGCTCCTGCCTCGACAGAAGCGCCTTCCTTGGGCACGGCGGCAGACGCCGGCGCGCCCTCTGATGTGCACATCGCCACCTCGGTCATCGCCATGGGGCAGCGTTTTGGCCTCACCGGCCGCGAAATCGAGGTTCTCACCCTCTACGCCCTCGGCCACACGCAAGCGCGCGTGAGCGAGGAGCTCCACCTCTCGCAAAACACCGTACACACCCACATCAAGCGCATCTACGACAAGTGCGACTTGCACTCGCGCCAGGAGATTCTCGATTACCTGAATGAATACGGCGGCTAGGTTCCGTATCAACATGTAGGTATGTGCACTATTTTGCACATACCTGTTTTGTTATGCGCAGGCGCTCCTCGACAACATTGGCATACGCAAGCACGCTCCAACAACATTGGCATACGCAAACGCGCCCCGACGCTCGGCCGGGACGCGTTTCTGCACCAAGAGTTCTTGGCAGCTAATTGATAGGTTCTACCAGCCGGATACCTTCCACCGGCCGGCAAACCGCAATCAGCTGCAAGCCTTACGCGAAATCGAGCTCCTCGAGACGGTCGAAGACGCGGTCGACGCGCGTGAGGAAGTCCCACGGATCGAAAATCTCGTCCAGCTTCTCGGGCGCGACCGTGCAACGCGGGTCGGCCTCGAGCTTCTCCCGGAACGTGGTGCCGCCGGCGCACTGCTGCACCTCGCGCCACGTGGCCATGGCGTTCTCCTGCACGATGGCGTAGGCCTCCTCGCGCGTGATGCCCGTCTCCACGAGGGCGAGCAGCACCTTGGACGAGAAGATGAGGCCGCGGGTCTTGTTGAGGTTGGCCTTCATCTGCTCCGGATAGAGGATGAGACCGTCGACCACGCGGGTGAGGCACTGGAACATATGGTCAAGCGCGATAAAGCTGTCGGCCTGCGCCACGCGCTCGGCGGAGCTGTGCGAGATGTCGCGCTCGTGCCAAAGGGCAACGTTGTCGAAGGCCACCTGCGCGTTGGCCTTCACCACGCGGGAGAGGCCGCAGACCTTCTCCATGGTGATGGGGTTACGCTTGTGCGGCATGGCGCTCGAACCCTTCTGGCCCTTCTTGAAGGGCTCCTCGGCCTCAAGGGTATCGGTCTTCTGGAGGTTACGGATCTCGGTCGCAATGCGCTCGCAGGTAGCGGCCGTAGTGGCGAGCACGCCGGCAAGATAGGCGTGGTGGTCGCGGCTAATGACCTGCGTGGACAGCGGGTCGTGCACAAGGCCCAGGTGCTCGCAGACGTACTCCTCCACAAACGGGTCGATGGAGGAGTAGGTGCCCACCGCGCCCGAGATAGCGCCAAAGGCAACGTTGGCGCGGGCGTCGATCAGGCGGTCGAGGTCACGCTTGAGCTCCCACGCCCAGCTGCCAAACTTCATACCAAAGGTCATGGGCTCGGCGTGAATGCCGTGGGTGCGGCCAGCGCAAAGGGTGTTGCGCTCCTCAAAGGCGCGGCGCTTGCAGATGGCGCCGAGCTTTTTGACGTCCTCAATGATGATGTCGGTCGCCTGCACGAGCTGGTAGCAAAGCGCCGTATCGCCGAGGTCGGAGCTCGTCATGCCAAAGTGAACCCAGCGGCTAGGCTTGGGCTCGCCCTCGGGAACCTCGGCATCGATATATTCACCCATGTTAGTAAGGAAGGCGATAACGTCGTGGTTGGTCACGGCCTCGATGGCGTCGACCTCGTCCTTGTTGAACTTGGCGTGATCGCGAATCCACGCGGCCTCCTCGCGCGTGATGCCAATCTGGCCGAGCTCGGCCTGCGCCTCACAGGCGAGGACCTCGATTTCCTGCCAGATGGCGTACTTGTTCTCGAGAGAGAAGATGTGACCCATCTCGGGACGGGTGTAGCGATCGATCATGCTGAGCTCCTTTGCGCGGCAGCCGGCAACCGAGCCGCCGGTGCGGCCCGCTCTTACCCGTCTATTGTACGGCACGGGGCGCGCCTCGCCAGGTGGGCGCGGCGAGGCGCACAAGCAACGCAAAGGTGGGGTGAGGTTTAGCCTGCAACCGGCGAATCGTCATCCCAATAGGAGCCGCCCTCGGTGGGCGCCGCGCCGGCGCGGGCGTCGTCGCCCTGCGCGCTGCCAGGCGGCACCGGAGCCGTACCCGCACCGCCGCGCGAAGAGAACCCGCCGCGATCTGCCGGGACGCCCTCGGGCAGGGGATCTGCCGACACGCCCCAGCGCGCGACCTCAAACCGGCAGAACCACTGGCCCATAGCGTTTATGGCCACCATCTGCATGGCAATGCAGACCACGCCGTAGAAAAACGCGGCGGCGATCAACAAAAGGACCGCAAAGATAATGGGGCCGGCGCCCCAAGACGAGAGCTGCTCCAGCGGGTAGCCGCCGTGCCCCAGGTGAAACGCGATGCCGCCGTGGCGCGCGTAGGAGACAAAGCCGCCAAAAGCGAGCGCACCGCCGAGCGCGGTGGTCGCGAGTGTGTACACGATGCTGAGCGCCCCGCCCGCAAGCGACACGAGCCACGTCTTGAGAAAACCGCCCGGGTCGCGCGCAATCATCTGAAACAGCCGGTCGACGCGCCACCCTGCAGCAAAGCTGTCGTAGAGCGTGGCGCGCATCATCGCCGCCATAAGGAACGTACCGAGCACAAGGCCCACGGCAAGCGCGATTACGCCCCAAAGCGAAAGCTCGGTAATGCCGTCGACAATGGAAGCGGCAGAAAGGCCCGAGCCCATGGGCAGAAAACGCATGAGCCGGTCGATGCGGCTAAAGCCAAAAACCGCGAGCGCAAACCGTACGATCATGCCCATAAGCAGAAAGACCAAAAAGGCCCTACCACCTGTGGTAAGGACCTTGCCGTAGTCTACGTTGCGGCGCTTGGGCGCAGTGTCGATCCCCCACGCCGTGAAGCGCGCCCACTCGTAGGCGTAACCAAAAACAGCGATCTGTCCCAGGATGGGAATCCAGCCCACAAGCGCGAGCAAACAAAGGGGGATGATCCAACCGCGCTCGTGCGTGAGCATCCGCCACGATGTCGAGAAACCAAGTTCCCGTGAAAGCATCCGAGCTCCTTCCTCCTTCCCGCGCGCGACGTGCAGGCATCTGCGCGCGGAATCTCCTCTTAAGTGTACCTGTGACGCCCCATGAGCCAGATGCGCAACTCGACCCTTAAGTTGCACTTTGGCGTCGTATAAGTCTTTTTTAAGCGCTCGCCCAAACCCGGCGGAGCACATCCACCACGTTCTTTACAGAAAATCGCGTTTGCATCGCGTGAGGTTTACGGTACAATTGCCTGTGCTTGCAACGGAGAGTTGTCCGAGTGGCCGAAGGAGCACGATTGGAAATCGTGTAGGCGGCAAAACCGTCTCCAGGGTTCAAATCCCTGACTCTCCGCCAGTTGCCTTTTCTCGCGGCGTGCCTTCTGGGCACGCCGTTTCACCCCATGCGGAGGGGTGGCAGAGTGGTTGAATGCGGCGGTCTCGAAAACCGTTTGGCCTGTATAAGGTCACGAGGGTTCGAATCCCTCCTCCTCCGCCAGCATAGACGCTCACGGGCCTCCATCCGATTGTCGGAACGGGGCTCGTTTCTTTTTTGCCCCGCGCCGCCGCCTAGGCGCTTGCCCTCTTCTCCTCACAATTCAGTCCCATCTTTGGCGTACGTTTTGGCACGATTCTCGCTAAGATATACGGGGCCTGTACGCATGTTGATGTGAAGGAACCGGTCGTGTCCCTCGCCACCTACGCCATAGCAGCGGCGCCTGCCGCGCTCGCCATACCCGTCACCAGCGGTGCTGTTGATACGCCCGTTGCGGTGCCGGTGTGGCTCGAGCTCATCGCTATTGTGGTGGCATCTATCTCCGGCGCGCTTACGGCGCGCGAGAAAAAACTCGACCTCGTTGGTGCGGTGTGTCTGGCCGTCCTTTGCAGCCTGGGCGGCGGTCTTCTGCGCGACATGACGCTGCAGGTAGGAAACGTCTATATCCTCAACCAGCCGATAGCCATGCCGGCTGCCATTCTCACGGCTGCCGTGGTGTTTGTTGCGCCGTCGGTTATTGCCAAGCAGGACCGCTTGATTGCCGTACTCGACATCTTTGCGGTCGGGCTCTACGCCGCAACCGGCGCCGACAAAGCCCTGGTGTACGGCTTTGACCCCATCATCTGCATCACCATGGGATTTTTCACGGGCGTGGGCGGCGGCATGCTGCGCGATGTCTTTTTGGGGCAGGTCCCCTATATCTTCCAACGCAGTAACCTCTACGCGGTTGCCGCCATCGCGGGTGCGGGCGTCTACGTGCTGTTTGCCGCTGCGGGCATCTCGCACGTGGTGGGCGTCGTTGCGTGCGTGGGCGTGACCATGGGCCTGCGCTGGCTGTCGCTTCGCTACAACATCTTGAGCCCTACCGAGCTCGACCTTACGCGCATGGTACCGCGCCGCCATGGTAGGCGCCTTGCCGCTGACGCCGCAGAGGACACGGCGCGCGCCGAGGCGCCTGCCGCCAAGCCCCGCATCGACCGGCCCGATCGCTCCGCCGCCGAGCTGGCACGACGCCGTCGTCGCACGCTGGCCGATATCGAGAGCCGCCGCGAGCTGGAGCGCCGCGCCACCGCGCTTGACCGGCTGAGGCGCAACCGCCGTCGTCGCGAGCAGCGCAAACTCGATCTATAGAATGCGGTAAGGTCGCGCTAGACTCTCGCCCGATCTTAGGCAAGCGTTCCAGGGCGGCTCCGCCGCGTTCCAGCCCTCCGCCGCGGACCATTCTGCTCAAAAATGCAGCTATTCAACAATCTGAATGTGCGCCGAGCAATAGAAGCCCTTATCAACCACTCAAAACCGCAGGTTAATTCCCTCACCGCGGCACGCATACTCCGGAAGTGGAGCGCAGATTATTGAATAGTTGAAATTCTGTCCGCTCAGGACCGCTAGCGGCGAATGCGCCCTACTCCAAACGGGTATGGAATATCGCCAACATAGCTCCTAGCCGGTATTGATATATTTTCGACAGGATAAGAAAAAACTCGGAGCCGTAAGTTGGCTCCGAGTTGCGAATTCTTGGTCGCGGGGGCAGGATTTGAACCTACGACCTCCGGGTTATGAGCCCGGCGAGCTACCAGACTGCTCCACCCCGCAATGTCTGGATGCGCCTTTGCGCAAGAGAGTATATTACGCTTCCGCATGCGCGATTGCAAGCCGCCAGCCAAAGGTTGTGAAGGCTGCTCCACAATAGGGCCGGCGGGCGGCTGCGAACGCGCTGCGCAGGCAGGTTAGCGCTCGAGCTTCTCCTCACGGGCGGCAAGGGCCTGCTTGAGCGCATCGAGGTCGCGCTCGGTGCGCTTGGCGCGGCGCGACAGGACAAACGCGTAGACCGCAAGCGCGAGCCAAATGCCCACGTAGGCAGCGATAACAAAGGGAGCGGCGGGCAAAACGGTCGAGTAGACCTCGGCAAGAATGGGATCCATGGGTTAGACCTCCTGAGAGGACGGGGCGGACTGATCGGAATCGCGGGTCGCGTCTGCTGCGGGGGCAGCATTTGAACCTACGACCTCCGGGTTATGAGCCCGGCGAACATCGGGTGCGGCGGCAGGGGCAACGTCTGCCGCGGGGGCGCTGAGCTTGGCGCCGGCGGCGCGCAGGCGCTCGAGGGCCTCGTCGGCGGCGGCGCGCTCACGCCAAGCATCCTGCTCCTCAAGGCGCTCCTTCAGCTCCTCCACCTCTGCAGCGTCTGAATTGATGCGAAGCGCTATGCGCGTGAGCGCAAACGCCACGAGAAGCATGCCAAAAAGCCCCAGCAAAAACGGGATGAGCATCATGGGCGGCAGACCGCTGTCGGTGCGAAAGACCACCGGGTGAATCGAGCTCGGCACCAGGCGCGTGATGAGAAACGAGATGGGCGCGTCCACAAAGGCCACGATGCCAAACACGGCAGAGAAGCGCGCGCGGCGCTCGGGATCCTCGATTGCATTACGCAGGATAAAGTAGCCGATAACGAGCAGCATGAGGATGAAGTACGTGGTGAGGCGCGGCTCCCAAACCCACCAGACGCCCCACTCGAACCGGGTCCAAAGGTCGCCCGAGATCATGGTTGCTGCCACGAAGACGAGCGTGACCTCCATGGCGGTTTTGGACCACACGTCAAAGCGGCGCTCCCCCGTCATGAGGAAGCGAACGGCCCAGAACGCCGCAAACGCCATGACGGCAAACGACGCCACGGCAACGGGAACGTGCAGGTAGAAGATCTTTTGGCTAAGCAGCAGCTTGGTCGTAATCTGCTGACCGGCAATGACCACCGGCTCGGAAAGCTCGGCACCTTGCACCATGGGCGCCAACGTGAACGTCCACACGACGTCGATGAGCACGAGCAGCACCCCGAGCGCGAGCGCCGCGGGCACAAGCCTCTCGAGCGCGCCACCCGCGCGGCCGGTCCGGTCGGTTTGAAGCGTGTTGTGCGCCACCTTACCTCTTTCTCTGAAGTTACCGTAATGCAACTAATCTATCCCTCGACGGCGAACTCGTAAAGGCCCCACGCCGCCGCAATCATGACCACGTCGTAAGCGGCCGCTACGGCAAGCGAGGTCCAGAACGTGCCAAACGTGCCCTCGACCCCCATGAACGCGACCGACGTGGCCGAGACGCAGGCATAGAGCAGCGGGAAGATGACGGGGATGAGGAGAATGGCGAGCAGCACGTCGCGTCCGCGCGTGTCGATGGTCATGGTGGCGAGGAGCGTGCCCACGCCGGCGACGCCGATGGTACCCACGATGAGCGGGAGCACGATGTAGGGCGTGGTGGCGGCGAGCTCCGCCCCCGAGAGGAAGAACAAGAAGAAGAGCGGCACCGTGATGCACTCCACCACCGCGAGGAAGATTAGGTTGGCGGTGGCCTTTGCTAGAAAGATCACGGCGCGGTCCACGGGCGCGAGCAGGATGCCCTCGAGGCAGGAGGACTCCGTCTCGTGCGCAAAGCTGCGGTTGAGGCCGAGGAGACTCGTGAAGACGATGAGCGCCCAAAGCAGGCCGCCCGCAAACGACACGACCTGCAGGCGGTCGCCCACCTGCGCGAGCGCGGCGCCGTACACCGTGAGCACAAGAAGCGCGTAAACCACCATGGAGGTGAGCATCTCGCGCGTGCGGATCTCTTGGCGGAGGTCCTTTGCAAGAAGCGCCCGGTACTGCTGCCAGGACGAGGCGCGCCGGCGCGCAGCGGACGAGCGGGGCGCGGCGGACGTGGGGGGCTCGGCGCAGCGGGCTTTGGGCTGGTTGTTGGGCGTGCGTGCCATATCAGCTCACCCCCATGCCGACGGTCGCCAGGTAGAGCTCGCGGAACGCGTCGCGGTCGAGGCCCGCCTTCTCGGCCATAAGAACCACCTGCCCGCGCGCCAGGATGAGCGCGTGCGTGCAGAGGTCAAAGCCTTTGTCGAGGTCGTGGCTCACCATGATGAAGGTGCGCGAGGCGCGCTCGGCGCGGGCGCGGCCGATGAGCTCGTCAAACAGCTCTGCCGCGTGCGGGTCGAGGCCGGAGTAAGGCTCGTCGAGCAAAACGAGGTCGGGGTCGTTCACGAGGGCGCGCGCGATGGAGAGGCGCTGCTGCATGCCGCGCGAGTACGTGCGGACCGGGTCGTTGCGGCGGTGGTCGAGCTCCACCAGGCGCAGCAGCTCGTCGATACGCGCGCGGTCGGGCTCGCCGGTGTAGAGCGACGAGTAGAACGCGAGGTTCTCGTCGGCGGAAAGGTCACCGTAGAGCATGGAGCGATGGCTGATGAGGCCGAGGCGCGGGCGGAGCGCGTTGGGCTCCTCGAGCGCATCGATGCCAAGGATGTTGAGGGTGCCCGAGGTGGGGCGCGCAAGAAGCGCAAGCTGGCGGAGCAGCGTGGTCTTGCCGGCGCCGTTGGGGCCGAAAATGGAGACAAAAGCGCCGGTGGGAACGTCCAGGTCCACGCCGTCGAGGGCGCGGCGCTCGCCAAAGCGCTTGGTGAGGCCACGCGCGGAGATGGCGAGAGCGGGCGCGGGGGCGGCCGGGGCAAAACTGCCAGACGCGGGGGCAGAGGATTGTCCCGTTTCCGAGGCCACAGAACTGGCGACGGACCTCGTCCCCATGGTTGCGCCGCCTGCGGTGGTGCTAGCCACGGTCATCAGCCGCCAGGAGCGGCGTGGCGCGGCGCGGCAGGGCGGCGAGCACAATGCCCGCAATGCAGATGGCTCCTCCCACCCAGTTGCAGAGGATAAGCGGGTTGACCTTGACCGAGAGCGAGAGGGATCCATCCGCGTTGAGGCCCTGGAAAGCGACGAAGAGGTCCTCCGTGGGGAAGGTGAGCACGCTCGCATGGAGCGTCTGCTGCTGCGTGGTGGCCGAGACCTCGATGGCCGGGGCGAGCGTGCCGATGGTGGCGGACTCGTCGGCAGCGCCATCCGACGCGGCGCGGCTGACCGCGAGGTCGACCGTCATGATGCGGTTGTCGTGCGCATCAAAGGTGTCGTCGATGTTCTCGACCGTGAGCGTGTAGCCGCCCGCGGTCCCCTGCGCGCCCACCTCGGCAGCCACATTTACCGTCCGTTCCTGCACAAACATGCCGGAGCCCACGAGACCCACCAGAGCAATCGCGCAGCCCAAGTGCGCGAGGTAGCCGCCGGCCTGCGCGGGCGAGCGACGGAACAGGTTCACCGGCGCCGCGAGCGCGCTGTCACCCTTGGCAAGGCGGCCGCGCACGCCGCGACCCAAAAGATAGGCGGACGAGGCAAACAGGAGCGCCGCCGCTACGAGAGAGACCTCGGCAACGGCAAGGTAGTACAGGCGCGGCCCCTGCTCGGCAAGCGCTGCCGCCGCGTCGCCGCCCGCCGCGATGATCGCGTCGTAGGCGGGGACGAGCTCGAGCGCAAAGTACGCCTCGAGCGCCACAAGCACCACCACGCCGATGAAGAGTGGCACGCGGAAGTTCCGCCAGAAGGCAGCGCCCTCGGTACGGCGCCATCCAAGCAGCGGGCACACGGCCATGAGCAGGCCAAAGAGCGCCGTCGCCGGACGCGCGACCGCGTTGTAGACGCCGGCGGAGACCACCTGACCGCCGAGCGGCAGCCAGCTCGGCAGCGCGCTCGACACCGTAAGATACGCCACAAGGCACGCGCCCACGATGCACACCAGGTCGGTGATGTAATAGGAGCCGTTCTTGGAAAGGAGCGACTCGATCTCGTCGTCCTCGGCAAGCGCCGCGTTGCGATAGAGCAAAAGCAGCAAGAACGACAGCGCCGCAGCTATCATGATGCCGAGGAAGAAATAGGTCGAGACCGGGTCCTCGGCAAACGCATGCACCGACTGCACAAGGCCTGAGCGGGTGATGAACGTGCCGAGCACCACAAAGATAAAGGTGATAGTGGCGGCGAAAAGGCTCCAGCGCTTGAAGACGCCGCGGCGACGGTAAAGGGTAAAGCTGTGGATCATGGCGATGGCGGTGAGCCAGCTCATGAAGCTCGCGTTCTCGACCGCGTCCCAGGCCCAGAAGCCACCCCAACCGAGCACAACGTAGGCCCACACGGCGCCAAGCACCATGCCGATGGTGAGGAAGATGAAGCTAAAGACGGCTACGCGGTCGGCGTGCTCGACCCAGCGCGCCGAGAGGTCACCGGTGATAAGCGCGCCGATTGCATAGGCAAATGGCACGGCGCAGCCGGCGTAGCCGATGAAGGTCGCCGGCGGATGGAGGACCATCGCCCAATGGAGCAACAGCGGGTTCATGCCGCTCGACGCCCCCGCCATGAGCGAGCCATCGGCATTGAGGTACTCGGCGGGCGTGGCGATGAAGGCGTTGTTGGCATCGGAGAGCGCCATCGCGCAGGTGAAGAGCACGATCACAACCTCGGTCACGCCAAGGGCGGCGCAAGTGAGGGCGTCGGTCTGGCGCATGCGGCGCCAAGCGGTGGCCGCGGCAAAAAGGGAGATGAGCCAGGTCCAAAAGAGCAGCGAGCCCTGGCGGCCCGCCCACACGCCTGCGACCTGGTAGAGCACGCGCAGCGGGCTGTCGTCGACGGGGAAGTTCATCGCCACGTAGGAAAGCGTCATGTTCTCGGTAAGGAAACACACGAGAATGAGGCCGATGCAGAGCGTGAGCAGAAGCGCGTTCGCAAAGACGAGCATGAATCCTGTGTTGGCGAGGGCGCTCGCCCGCTTCTCGCCCGTGGTACCGCCGCGGGTCGCCGCCACGCTCGCCATGAGCGCCACAAACGCCACCGCGCCAACCGCGAGCGATAGGTTCTGCATGATGTTGCCGATAAGACTCATTGGGAAGGTTCTCCTCTACGCGATGTGCGGTACAAACGGAAAACGGGGCCGCGTGCGCTGCACCCTGGCCCCGTGCGGTGATTACTCGGTCACGGCCTCGTCGATGGCGGGCTGGTCGCTCGCCGTGAAAGTGCCGTCGGCGTTGAGCGCGCCCGACACCACAAGCGCCGTTCCGTCGGTCACGGCCTCGTCGATGCCGCCGTCCCAGATGACATTGATGGCTGCGCCCTGGCTCTCGAGCGTGAAGCGGTAACCCTCGGCGGCGTCGACGGGGAGCACCTCGCCGCGGACGTAGCCGCAGACCTTGGTTGTCTCGCCGGTCATGCTCTCCGCCTGATCAAGAAGGCCCTTGACGGTGAGGGACCCCTCGGCGCTCTCGTACTTGGAGGGGCACTTGGTGACGAGCTCGGTCGCCGTGAGCGTGTTGTCCGACTCAACCGTGCCTGTGCAAATGGCGACTACGCCGGTGCCAAAGGTGGCAGGCAAGGCGCCGTCGTAGCGAACGGTGAGGGTCTCCTGGCCGGAGGCGGCGGCTGAGCCCTCCTCGGGCTGGATCTCAAAGAGTGCAGTCGAGCCTTCGCTTGTGAGCGAATCCGCCACAACCGAGCCCGATACCTGCACCTTTTTGCCACGGTAATCGCCCGAGACCACGTCGGCGATGGAAAGCGAGCTCGCCGCGCCGCCCGATCCGGCAATGGCCACGATTACAAGCATCGCCACCACGATGATGCCGCCCACAACCACCAGGCGGCGTTTTGCTGATCTGTTCATGCGCACTCCATGCGAATAGTCGTTTTTCAGGTGTTAAGTATACAATGGGCGCGTGCGCGTGCGCGCGAAGCGGACCGCACGTTGAAATGAACAGGAAATCGGAGACGCCATGCTTCTTGCTATCGACATGGGCAACACCCAGACCGCTCTTGGCCTGTTTGACGGGGGGGAGCTCGTCCACTCGTGGCGCATGCCCACCGACCGCTCCTTTACGGCCGATGAGCTGCACGTTCGTCTGCACGGTTACTTCCATATGTACGGCATGGACCTCGATGTGGTGGACGCCATGGCGTTTGCCGGCGTGGTGCCGCAGCTCAATCGCGCTTGGCGTCGCGTGGCGGAGCGCCTGGGGGCGCGAACGGTCGTGGTGGGGCCGGACACCGCCTCGGTCACGTGCGTGCGCGCGAAAAATCCCGCTGAAGTGGGTGCCGACCGCATCGCCAACGCTACGGCGGCGGCGAAGTTCTACGGCTCACCTTCGATTGTGGTCGACTTTGGAACGGCGACAAACATCGACGTAGTTGATGCGGAAGGCTATTACATCGGCGGCGCGATTGCGCCAGGGCTGCGCATCTCGATGGATGCCCTCACGGCGCGCGCGGCCAAGCTCTCGAGCGTGCCTTTGGAGGCCCCTGCGCACGCCATTGGCGTTGATACGGTGGAGGCCGTGCAGTCGGGCGCGGTGCTTGGAACTGCGGCTATGGCAGAAGGGCTCGTGGCGCGCATCAAGCGCGAGCTTGGCGCACCGAACGCGACCGTGATTGCAACGGGCGGCCTTGCGGTGGTGATTGCCGACTCGACCGATGTGTTCGATGTGGTGGACAGTCAGCTCACTTTGAGGGGCATTTGCGAGATTTACCGGCGCTTGAACGGGTAGCGTGGTCACAGGCCCCCGCAGAATAATAAAAGACCCCCTATGCGTGGCGTCATAGACGCTCCTCATGCTTCACGCCAAGCCAGATTTGGCAACGAGAAGCGTGAAATCGGCTCGTTCTGGGCACGAAAACACTGAAATGGGCACGCTGGAACCGGCGCGCCCATCTGTTTGCAGAGGGTTGTTTATTATTCTGCGGGGGTCTTTGACCATCGCCGTGCGTTGAGAGCCCTGCAGAGCGGTTACACCTCGCGGAGGCTCACGACTTCAGCCGAGAATGTCTTGGTTTCGCCGGTGCCGAGCTTCACTTCGGCGCGACCCCACGCGTCGATGCCCGTGAAGTAGCCAACGGCAAGGGTGTTGCCGTTCTGCGCGACCACGCTAACAGGCTTGCCCAGCATAGGCAGGTTGTCGACATAGGACGAAAGGATAGGAGCTATGGGGCCGGCGGCGCCGAGACCGGCGGCGATGGCGCGCTGCCAACGGGCAACACGCGCGAGCACTGCCTCGCGGACCGCCTTAGCGAGGTCTTCGCACGTGGGGAGGGCCCTGCCTTCGGGAAGCGCCTCGGCGAGCGAGATGGGATCGAGACGCGGCACGTTGTTGGCGCCCGTCGCCTCCGCCTGCTGCCGGCGCACCGATGCGACTGCGTCGATTGCCGCCTGGACCTCGGGCGATGCCGGAGGAGCGTCTACCGGAGAGATGATGTTTACACCAATGCCCGCAACGGCAAAGGCGCCCATATCTGAGGAGCGGGCCTCGACGAGGATGCCCACGAGCTTGCGATTGAACTGGGAGCTGTGTGGGGTGGGGATCTCTCTCGGGACCGAAACGATGTCGTTGGGCCACTTCACGCCCACGCGCCCCTGGAGTCCCAACCCCTCGAGTGCATCGAGCACGCCCAGGCTCGTCACGGCAGGAAGGCCCATAAGCATCTGCATGGGGACCTGCGGGCGCAACACAATGGAGAGGTAGAGGCTGCCATTGGGCGAGGTCCACGAGTGCCCGCGGCGACCGCGGCCTGCCGTCTGGACCGATGCGCGCACCGCCCAGCCGTGCTCGGCGCCCGCGCGGCCAGCATCAACGGCGATGTCGTTGGTCGAGGGGACGGTATCGAGAGCAAGCATCGTCGAGCTCGAAAGATCGACGGAAGTCAGGTCGGTCATAGGACACCTCGTTTCGCGCGCAAGGGCGACGCGCCGGCGGCACGTTCACACGTATGGTTATGAATACCGCTTTGACGCGCGCGGTACTGCCGCCAGCGGGGATTCGTCGGCAAACGGCCCGCAGAAATCGGTCTGCGACGGCAACGACGCGCTCTCGTTTCTGGAATGACGGGCCTTCCCGGACGGGCGGCCGAGATCGTCACAAGTTCCGCACGCAAAGAAGGCCCCGGTGGGGCCTTCGGCTTGCGCAGGACTGTTCGAAGCGGCGACCTCGGCCGCTCGTCCGGAAGAGTGACCTACAGCACGCCGAGTTCGCGCACGACGTGGCCGACGCGCTCCTCGGGGTCCTTCACCTCAATACCCTCGTAGCGGAAGAAGCGGGCCGGGTCGTGCACCAGGTCCTCGAGCGGCACGAGCACAAAGTCGCGTTCGCCGAGGCGCGGGTGCGGCAGGCGCAGCTTGTCGCCGCCGTGAACCTCGCCCTCCATCCAGAGCAGGTCGCAGTCAATCACGCGCGGACCGTTGGCGCGTGCGCTCGGGGTGCGGTTGCGGCCGAGGCGGTTCTCGATAGCCATAAGCTCATCAAGCAGCACCAGCGGCGAGAGCTCGGTGCGAATCTCCACCACCGCGTTGGCAAAGGGGTCCTGGCGCTTCACATAGGCAGGTTCGCTCTCGTAGATGTGCGAAGAGTTGAACACGCAGGTGAGTGGAATCTCGGAGATGAGGTCGCGCGCGGCACGGATGTTGTCGAGGCGGCGCCCCATGTTGGAGCCGAGCGCCACAAACGCGCGGCGCGGCTGCGGATGGGCAACCGCCCAGTACCCGCGCAAGAACTGCGCGCAACCGGCGACGTCGTGCACACGCACGATATTGGCGCCGTTTTCGATTGCGCCGAGGCACATGCCAAAGGTCGCGGCATCGCGCGCGGCGGGGTCCTCGACGCCCGCCACCGCGCCGACCACACGCTTGCGCGACACCGCGCACATGAGCGGGTAGCCGAGCGTGACCATCTTGGCCGTCTCGCGCTGGATCACGATATCCTCGTTGGCGGACTTGCCAAAGCCCGCGCCCGGGTCGACGCAGATGCGCTCGCGCGCCACGCCCGCCTGCACGAGCGAGCGCGCCTGATCAGACAGAAATCCCATGACGCGGCGCATGATGGGCGCCGAGTCCGGCAGCGTGAAGCGGCTCTGGCGCACCCGATCGGCGGCCGAGGTACCGCGGCGCTCGGCCGCACGCGCCATGATGGCGGCGAGCTCGTCGCTCGTGGGAACGGTATCGCCCGTAGCGGCACGCGTGCGGTCGCGGGGGTCCTCCGCGCCGGGGACCTTCTCGGTGGAGACGGCCGTATCTGCAGCAGTAGCCGCTGCAACCGTGCGCACCGCCTCGTCAACGACCTCGTCGGCCGCGGGCGCAGAGCCCGCCGCAGAGCCGTTGGGCACGTCACCAAAGGGGAGCCGCTGCTGCACGGCGCCGCCCTTCAGGCGCGGCTCGCTAAGCGCCTTGCCACCACGCGGACGGCCCAGGCGCCCCACGGGCGCGGGCTTGCCCTCCGCCTCGGCGCGGGCGCGCTCGGCTTCGCGCTCCGCCATGTAGGCAGCAGCCGAGGTGTCGAGCGTGACGGCGGTGTGCGGGGCGCGTTCGGGCTCGGTGAGTTCGCCGGCGTGCATGACCACCACGCCGCAGGTGTTGTTGGCAACAAACTCGACCATCTTGGGGTCGGTGAACCCCGTGACATCGTTCACAATGGAGGCGCCCATACGCACGGCAGCCTTGGCGACCTCCACATGGCGCGTGTCGATGGACACGATCGCGCCCTTGGCCACGAGCGCGCGGACCACGGGCAGCACGCGGCGCGCCTCCTCGTCGGCGGTTACCGGCGTGAAGCCAGGGCGCGTTGACTCGCCGCCCACGTCGATGATGTCGGCACCCTCGTCGAGCATCGCGAGCCCGCGAGCAATGGCGGCGTCCTGGTCAAAGTTCTCGCCCCCGTCGCTAAACGAGTCGGGCGTGACGTTCAAGATGCCCATGATGCGTGGGCGATCGAACGTGAGCGTGTGCTTTCCGCAATGCCAAGTCTTGGTTTCACGAGCCATGCGAATCCCTAACTCCTCGTCTCGGGCGGGTGCGTCAGACGGTTCCAGTCATCCTCCCTATTGTATCCAGTCACCGCGCGAGCGACCTCATATGCCGCGCGTCCTCAGCGAAAAGCTACGGGTAGCGCAGCGCACGGGCAGCGGGCGCGTGCTACAATCGGCGGTGCATCTATATATGGCCTGATGGATGGTGCGGAGACGCACGGGCGCGGTATCACCGCCGCCCAGGGGAACGGGGTGCGATACCCCGGCTGTACCAGCAACCGTGAGTCCTGTGGCCGCGAGTCCGCCTTCGCAGATCGGGCGGGGGCGCGCGGTCGAGGGGACGAGCCGGATCGCCTCTCCATCAACGGTAAGGCCCTGGAGAGAAAGGTATCCCCTAATGAAAGACATCCGTATGATTGCCAAGCCGGTGCGCGCCCTTGCGGCGAGCGCGGTGCTGGTCCTCGCGCTGGCCGTGGGCGGCTGCACGCAAACCGTCGCGCCCGCTACGGGCTCCGACGCCGGCAGCGCCGCGGTCCAGGCGGGCTCTGCTGCCCAGAGTGCCGACGACGCCCAGATCACCGTCCAGGTGACGGTCGACTCCAGTGCGGCCGACGGCAGCGTGAGCTTCGACGGTACGGTCGAGCTTGCCGAGGACGCCACGGTGCTCGACGCCCTTAAGGCCACGGGTCTCACGCTCGACGTTCAGGACTCCGAGTACGGCGCCTTTGTGAATGCCATTGACGGCCTGGCTACCGGCGCCTTTGGCGATGCGAGCGGCTGGGGCTACGACATCAACGGCGAGATGGTCATGGACTCCGCCGACGTCGCGACCGTTGCCGACGGCGACGTGGTGGCCTGGACCTACTTGGTCTAGTGCGCGCCTCGCAGCACAATCCCTTTGCCCTCAGGCATCCGGCGGTGGCGTTCACGTACCTGGTGAGCGCTGCCGCTTTTGCCATGGCGGCGGCACACCCCGTCTACGCGGCGCTCGCGCTCGCGGGCTCGGCCGCATGCGCGTGCTGCACGCGCGGGTGGCGCGCGGTCGCGCCGGGCGTGCCCGTGCTCGTCGGCGTGATAGCGGTTGTTGCCCTTGCCAACGCGCTCTTTGTGGCCGAGGGCACCACGCCCCTGTTCTACATGGGCGAGCGACCCGTCACGCTTGAGGCCCTCGGCTACGGGTTGTGCTCGGGCACCATGCTCGCTGCCGTGTTTCTGTGGTTTTCGAGCTACGCCGCCTGCATGGACAGCGCCGCCACCGCATCGGTACTGGGACGTGTGGCGCCCACCATCGCGCTTATGGTCTCGCAGGTGATGCGCCTTGTTCCGCAGTTTGCCGCGCGCGGGCGCACCATTCTTGCCACGGAGCGCGCCGCGAGCGCCGCGGCGCCGCGCACCGCGCGCGAGCGTGCCGCCGGGAACCTGCGCGCGGCATCGGTCCTCATGGGCTGGGGGCTCGAGGACAGTCTCACCAGAAGCGACGCCATGCGCGCCCGCGGCTGGGGCTGCGGCGTGCGGCGGACCTCGTACCGGCAAGACCACCTCGGCCGCGCCGACATTGCGCTGCTGGCGATTGTGGTGGCGCTCGTGGCGGTAAACATCCCGCTCGCGGCCGTGGCGTGCGCCCAGTTCTCGTTCTACCCCACCCCGCCGCAGCTCCTTGCGTGGTGGGGGTACGTGCCCTACGCAGCCCTTATGCTCGTGGCGCCTGCGCTGTATCTGGGGGAGGTGATCCGGTGGAGAAGCTAGACGAGCAGACCACCCCCGCCGTCCGCATCGTGGACTACACCTTTGCCTATCCAGGCGGCGAGCCCGTTCTCGACCACGTCTCGCTCGAGGTGGCCGAAGGCGCGTTTTGCGTGGTCGTGGGCCCCACGGGCTGCGGCAAAACCACGCTTCTGCGCGCCCTCAAACCCGAGCTCGCCCGAGCGGGATCGCACGCCGACACCATCGAGGTGCTCGGCCACACCCTCGTGCGCGATGGGCGCGTGACCGGCGAGCTCTCACCCGAGCGCTCCGCGCGCAAGATTGGCTTTGTAGCGCAGGACCCCGCTGCGCAGATTGTGTGCGACACCGTCTGGCACGAGCTTGCCTTTGGGCTCGAGAACATCGGCACCCCCGCGCCCGAGATGCGCCGGCGCATCGCCGAGGTCGCCCACTTCTTTGGTATCGAGGCGCTCATGCACGCCGCGTGCGAGGAGCTCTCGGGCGGCCAGCAGCAGCTCGTGAACCTCGCGGCGGTGCTCGCCCTGCGCCCGCGCCTCATCGTGCTCGACGAGCCCACCGCGCAGCTCGACCCCCACGCGCGCCGCCAGTTCCTCTACCTGCTCGGACGCGTAAGGCGCGAGCTTGGCATCACGGTCATGCTCTCCACGCACGCGCCCGAGGAGACCGAGACCCTCGCCACGCAAACGCTCACCATGGGCACGCTCTCCCCTCTCGCCCGCCGTGAGGATGCCGAGCGCCTGCTCGAGCTCCGGCGCCGCACGTGCGAGCACGCCCTTGCAGCCGCCGCGACCGTTGTGACCGCGCACGACCTCCACGTCCGTTACCGGCGCGAGGACCCGTGGGTGCTCCGCGGTGTCGACCTCGCCGTCCGGCGCGGGACTATCCATCTGATCGTGGGCGGCAACGGCTGCGGCAAGTCAACGCTTCTTGCCGCGCTTGCCGGCGTGCGTGCGCCCCAGCGGGGCAGCGTCGACAACGCGCTCGCCGGTCGCCAGGCGCTTCTTCCCCAAGATCCCAAGGCTCTCTTTGTGTGCGACACCGTTGCCGAGGAGCTGGCCGAGTGGCGCGCCCGCTGCGGCTATGCCGCAGATGAGGAGCGCACCCTCGTAGCGCGCCTCAGCCTGACCGGGCTCGAGGGTGCCTCTCCGCTCGACCTCTCCGGCGGTCAGCAGCAGAAGCTTGCCCTTGCAAAGCTCCTGCTCACCAAGCCCGAACTCCTCTTTTTGGACGAGCCTACCAAGGGCCTTGACCCCGCGAGCGCTGCCGAGTGCGCCGAGATGCTGCACGAGCTTGCCGATGCGGGCTGCACCATCGTCGGCGTGACGCACGACCTCGACTTTGCCTGCGCGGTGGCAGATGAGGTCTCGATGCTCTTTGACGGCGAGATTGCCTGCACCGAGCCCGCTCGGGCGTTTTTTGCGCACAACCTCATCTACCGTCCGCACGATGCGTCGCGCTTCTTTGGCGCGCTGCTAGAGCGGATGGACGAGGGGCGAGCAGGCGGCTCGGAGCCTACCGGTGCGGCCGCGGCTACGGGCGCAGGCGCACGCACGAACCCGGGCGCAAGCGCAGGTCCCGACACCTCCAACTGCGCCCGCCGAGCCAGTCGCACCTGCCGTACCAGTCGCGCCGACGAGACCACGGCGGCAGCGCCCAACAACGGCCCGCACAAGACTACGCTCCACCGGGCGCGCGGCGTTGTGGAGGCCGTCGCGCTTGCCGCGGTGCCCGCTATGCTCGCCATCACCACACTTGCGGGGGTCCGCCAGACCGCAATCCTATCGTTTGCCGTGGTCATCGCCGCCCTCGGCATCTTCTTCGCAAGCTTTGAGGCCAGCGGCGCGCGCCTGCGCGAGCTTATGCCCACCGTCGTGCTCGCCGCGCTCGCCGCGGCCGGACGCATCGTCTTTGCCGCGGTACCAAGCATGAAACCGGTGAGCGCCATCGCCATCATCGCCGGCGTCATGCTCGGCAGACGCAGTGGCTTTATGGTGGGCGCGCTCGCCGCACTCGCCTCCAACTTCTTCTTTGGTCAGGGTCCGTGGACTCCCTGGCAGATGTACGCCTGGGGCCTTGTGGGCTGGGGCGCCGGCGCCCTCGCGCAAACGGGCGTCTTTGGCGTGCGCCCGGGCGCTTCCGCCAGCCCGTCCGCACGGCGCCGCGTGGTGGGCACCGCATGTCTTCTTGTCTACGGATTTGTCTCTTCGGTCGCGTACGGATGGATCCTCAATGCGTGGACGGTGCTCGGCTTTTTGCACGCGCACACCACGTTTCAGGTGCTTACCGTCTACGCGGCGTCGCTTCCCTTCGACATCGCCCACGGTGTGGCGACCGTCGGCTTTTTGCTCGCGCTCTGGACACCGTGGCAGCGCAAGCTCGCACGCGTGCTCAAATCCTACGCGGCGTAGGAGCGCACCGGGGCCGGCGGCGCCCTGGCTCGCCGGCAACGCCGCACCCCGCTGGCAATGCAGCGCCGCGGGCATCAACCGGCCCCTCGCCACCTAAAAGTCAAACGCCTCGGCAATGTCGCAGCTAATCAGCATATCCGCCAAAGAATCCTGCGGCGTGGGGTCGCGGTTCACAATCACCAGCGTATCGCCGCCAAAGTAGCGGATAAGCCCCGCCGCAGGGTAGACCACAAGCGACGTTCCGCCCACCACAAGCAAATCGGCCGACGCAATGGCGGCAAGCGCGCCCTCGACTACCCGGTCATCAAGCGCCTCGCCGTAGAGCACCACGTCCGGCTTGATGGGCCCGCCGCACACGGGGCAAACGGGTATGTGGCGCGGATCCTCGCGCCCGTCCTCGAGCACCCACGCGGCGTCTTGAACAGCTCCGCAACGTGCGCAGATATTGCGATGCACCGAGCCGTGAAGCTCCCACACCTGTTTGCTTCCCGCCGCCTGATGCAGGCCGTCGATGTTTTGCGTCACCACCGCGCTGAGCACGCCCGCGCGCTCGAGCTCGGCCAGCTTGGTATGGCAGCGGTTGGGACGAGCGCCCAGGGCAATCATCTTCTGCCGATAGAACGCAAAGAACTCGCCGGTATGCGTCTCGTAAAACTCATGGCTGAGCATGGTCTCGGGCGGATAGGCAAACTGCTGGTGGTACAGGCCGTCCACGCTTCTAAAGTCGGGAATGCCACTTGCGGTGGACACGCCCGCGCCGCCAAAAAAGACCGCGCGGCGATGCCCGTTAAACAGCTCGCGCAACCGCGTCTGCGCCTCGGTTGGATCCGTGATGTTTGCCCTCATATCGTTGCCTCCTCGCCCGAACGTGCCCGCTATCGGATACGATAACGCGCGAGACCCTTCGACTTCAGGAGTTTCTGATGACCAAAACGTATTCATTCGCTTCGTGGAACGTCAACGGCCTGCGCGCCGTCCTCAAAAAGGAGCCGAGTTTTACTGACATTGCGCGCGAGCTCGATGCCGATGTCCTCGCCATCCAGGAGACCAAGCTGCAAGAGGGTCAGGTCGCGCTCGACCTGCCGGGATACACGCAGACCTGGAGCTATGCCGAGCGCAAGGGGTACTCGGGCACGGCGGTCTTTAGCCGCGAGGAGCCGCTCTCGGTGCGGCGCGCCGACGAGCTGCTCGCGCCGGCGGTGCTTGACGCCGCGGGCATTGCAGAGACGAGCGACGCGGCCGAGCTTCTTGCCGAGGCCGTGCGCGAGGGGCGCGTCTGCGCGCTTGAGTTTGACCGCTTTTGGTTTGTGGACGTCTACACCCCCAACGCCAAGGACGGCCTCGCGCGCATCGACGGGCGCATGGTGTGGGACGACGCCTACCGCGCCTTTTTGCGCGCGCTTGAGACCGAGACGGGAAAACCCGTTGTCACCTGCGGCGACTTTAACGTGGCGCACGAGGAGATCGACCTCAAGAACCCTAAGTCCAACCGCGGCAACGCCGGCTTTTCCGACGAGGAACGCGGCAAGTTTGGAGAGCTTCTGGACGCCGGCTTTACCGATACCTTCCGCTACCTCCACCCCGACGAGGTGGGCGCCTACAGCTGGTGGAGCTATCGCTTCAACGCTCGCAAGAACAACGCGGGCTGGCGCATCGACTACTTCCTCGTGAGCGACGCGATACGCGAGCAGGTGCGTGCGGCGGGCATCCGCAACGACATCTTTGGGTCCGATCACTGCCCGGTCACGCTCGAGATCGAACTGTAGCACGCAGGCGCGGCGGCTCCGATTGGCGGTGCGGCCCCGATTGGAAGCACGGCGCCGCCTCCGCGTCCGCCGCTGCCCCGCCCCTGCCGCCGCAGCGCCGCCCTCGGCAACCACTCCAGCCGTGGCCCGTTCGTGGACAACCTGCGTGCGGGCTCCAACCACGGCTGGCTGCGGTATCATCAGATAAGTTGGCTTTGCGCCGACCCATCTGCACGCGCAGCATTCCGGGGAGCCTACATGGAAGCAACCGTCATCATTCTCGCCGCCGGCGAGGGCACTCGCATGAAGTCCAACCATGCCAAGGTGTCGCATCAGATTCTCGCTAAACCTATGATTCGCTGGGTCGTCGACGCCGCGCTTGCGGCGGGCGCCGGGCGCGTCATCACCGTTGTGGGCAGCCATGCCGACGAGGTCCGCGCGCTGCTCGCAGGGCTTGACGGCGTCGAGTGCGTCGAGCAGGCCGAGCGCCTGGGCACCGGTCACGCCGTGCGCGTGGCCCTCGAGGCCACCGGCGTCTGTGAGGGGCCCGTCGTCATTCTGAACGGCGACCTGCCGCTTATCGAGCCCAAGACCATCCGCAAGTTCGCAGACACGGTCGCTGACGGCACCGCCGCAGCGGCCGTTCTTACCATGACGACGCCCGACCCATTTGGCTACGGCCGCATCGAGCTTGACGAGGCGGGCCAGGTCCTGCGCATTATCGAGCAGAAGGACTGCACCGACGAGCAGGCAAAGACGCTCTTGGAGTGCAACGCCGGCTGCTACGCCTTTGACGGCGCGGCGCTCGCCGCCCACATCGGCGAGGTCGGCTGCGACAACGCCCAGGGCGAGTACTACCTGCCCGACATGCTCGAGATCCTGCGCAACCACGGCCTCGGCGTCACGTACTTCCACTGCAACGACTTCCGCGAGGGCCTCGGCGTCAACAGCCGCGCCCAGCTCGCCGAGCTCACCGCCATCGCGCGCGACCGCATCAACGCGCGCCTCATGGCAGAGGGCGTCACCATGATTGACCCTGCGAGCACCTGGATCGGTCCGGACGCAACCGTTGGCCGTGACACCATCATCTACCCCGCCACCATGCTCATGGGTGAAACTGTGATTGGCGAGGAGTGCACCGTCGGCCCCAACACGCGCCTGACCGACACGCGCGTGGGCGACCACTCCGTCATCGACGAGACCGTCGCCGAGAACGTCCAGATCGACAACTTTGTCACCTGTGGCCCGCGCGCCTACCTGCGCCCCGGCACGCATCTGTGCGACCACAGCAAGGCCGGCACCCACGTAGAAATCAAGAAGTCCACCATCGGCGTGGGCTCCAAGGTCCCGCATCTCTCCTACATCGGCGACACCACCATGGGCGAGGGCGTAAATGTGGGCGCGGGTTCCATCACCTGCAACTACGACGGTGTGCACAAGAACGCCACCACCATCGGCGACAACACGTTCATTGGCTCCGACACCATGATGGTGGCGCCCGTGAACATCGGCGCAAACGCGGTGACGGGCGCGTCGAGCTGCATCACCAAGGATGTTCCTGACGGGGCGCTCGCCATCGAGCGTTCCGAGCAGCGCATCATAGAGGGCTATACCGCACGCAAGCGCGCGCGTCAGTAAAGCAAACCGGTCAGGGCAATCGAGCGCAAACGGGAGCGCGCTCAACCAAACGAAGGGGAGAACATGCCGACCACAGACTTCAGCCAAACGATGCCGATGTTCAAGACCATGCGCGTCTACTCGGGCACCGCCAACCGCCCGCTTGCCGAGAAGGTCGCGAAGATCCTGGGCGTCGAGCTCTCTGGCCTTGCGCTCGAGAAGTTCGCCAACGGCGAGATCTACGCTCGCTTTGACGAGACCGTCCGCGGCGCCGACGTGTTCTTCATCCAGTCCATCTGCGGCGACGTCAACGACGCCCTGATGGAGCTCCTTATTGCGACCGACGCCGCCAAGCGCGCCTCGGCCCGCACCATCACCGCGTGCATCACGCACTACGGCTACGCCCGCCAGGACCGCAAGGCCGCCCCGCGCGAGCCCATCACCGCCCGCCTTGTGGCAAACCTCCTCGAGCGCGCCGGCGTTGACCGCGTGATCACTCTCGACCTGCACCAGGGCCAGATCCAGGGCTTCTTCGACATCCCGGTGAACCACCTCTCGGCGCTCCCGCTTTTTGGCGAGTACTACAACAACAAGGGCTTTGACACCGACAACCTCGTGGTGGTCTCCCCCGACGTGGGCCGCGCCAAGGCCGCCAAGAAGCTCTCCGATATGCTCGGCTGCTCGCTCGCCATCGCCCATAAGGGCCGCCCGCGCCACAACGCCGCTGAGGTCATGGGCATCATCGGCGACATCGAAGGTAAGACCTGCATCATCAACGACGACATGATCGACACCGCTGGCACGCTCTGCGCGAGCGTCCGCGAGCTCAAGAAGATGGGCGCCGGCGACATCTACGTGTGCGCCACGCACGCCATCTTCTCTGGCCCGGCCGTTGAGCGCCTGAACGACGCGCCGATTGTCGAGTGCCTCGTTACCGACTCGATTCCCGTCGAGGTGGGCGGCAAGATCAAGACCATCACCGTTGCCGACGAGTTCGCCAACGCCATCGCCGCAGTCTACGGCGAGGAGAGCGTGTCCGACCTCGTGGGTGGCGACTTCGCCCTGTAGGGCGCGCCTCCTGCGCGACAACACATAGCGCACCGGACACGGGGCCGCGGCGGCTTGTTGCTCGCCGCGGCCCCGGTTTTTGCGCAATCAATCCCTATAGGTAAACATCCCGACCAAAAACGCAGGTAGATACAGCACTCTATCATCCTTGCGCACATTGGTCTCAGCAAAGACGATGGCGCGGTCGATGGTAAACCCCGGCGAGGCGAGCGCATGGTCGAGCGATGCGTGCCGCAAGTAGGATGCGCCGCTTTTCACCTCGATGGCCATGAGCTCGCCATCTGCTCGCTCTGCAAGGAAATCGAGTTCGCCGACTTTTCGAGAGGCATAATATCTCAGCGCAAAACCATGCGCCGCCAACTCCTGTGCCACAAACGCCTCATATACGGCACCCATGTTCGCTGTGGGTCGCCCATCAAGCAGCCCTTCGTACACCGCCTTGGGATACGTGCTCGCCAGCATGCCGGCGTCCAGGTAGAACAGCTTAAATTTGTTGTGCTGCTCGTTCATGAGCAATGGCTTTACGGGGGCAGCAACGTTGTAAACCGCAAGGGAAACGCCTGCATTCGTCAGCCATAGAAAATGATCTTGCACCTGGCTGAAACGCTTCACGTTTTCTATGCTGCCGAACTGGAAGCGCCTCGATGCGTTGATGACCTGGCTGGGGATCAGGTCGTAGATGTCCCGAATAACCAGGCGCAGCCCATCGGGCGCGTGCTTGGTTATATCGTCGCGGTACAGGGCATGCAGATCGAGATGAACGGTGCGAACCTCATCTATGTTGTTGGTCGACACAAACGCGTTGACTGCGTCGGGCATACCGCCAACCATCAGGTATCTATGGAACAGATCGCTCAATTTATTGTAGAGGTAATCTGGCAACCGCTCTTCGTGCAGCGCGCAAGCTACAGCACGCCGCATAACCTGCTCGTCGAGCCCCATGGCCCAGCAAAACTCTTCAAAATCGAGCGGATACATATCGAGACGTGATGCAAACCCAACGGGCAGCGAGTCGATATTTTGGAGCTTCACCCCCAAGAGCGAACCCGTGAGGATGTACCGGTAATCCCCTTGCTGCACAAGGTATTTGATAAACGTGACCACGCCAGGGCATTCTTGCACCTCATCGAAGATGACCACGGTCTTACCGGGCACAAGCGACTCGGTTGCCGCAACAGACATACGTAGCAGCAGGTCGTCGGCACTCGTCGCCCCTGCAAACGACTCGCGGGCCGACACGTCCCGCAGCAAGTCGAAAACCACCACATGAGAGAAATGATCACGGGCAAAACGCTCCGCCAAATAGCTCTTCCCTACCTGGCGTGCCCCCATAACGAGAAGCGCCTTGTTACGAGGTCCCTTGTACCACGATTGAAAGCGTGCCTCGGCTTTACGTTTCAACATCTTGACCATCCCTCCGTTCGCTACCTGCAATTCTACATTTTTCAGAAATGTAAATCTCCGTTATAGACACTTTTGCAAAAAGTTATACCTAATGATTATTCACTTTTACAAGTTTATGCCTCACGAGTGCAATAGCGCGCCCGGCGTTGCGCGGCGCTTGCTACAATAGCTCGCTGATAGAACTACGCAACAGAGGAGCAGCAATGGCAGCAGCGCAGCCGGGCAAGATTCGCATGGTCGCAGGCCTGGGCAATCCGGGCGACGAGTACGCCGCGACCCGTCACAACGCGGGCTTTCGCGCCGTCGATGAGCTCGCGCGCCAGGCGGGCGTGAGCTATTGGAAAAACCAGCTCGGCGCCGAGGTCGCCGTTATCAAGGTGAACGATGCCGAGGAAGAGGGCGGCAAGCGCGAGGTCGTACTCGTGAAGCCCCAGAGCTTTATGAACACAAGCGGCGGCCCCATCTCCAAGCTCTGCGCTACCTACAAGGTGCGCCCCGAGGAGGTGCTCGTCATCCACGACGAGCTCGACATCCCCGAGGGCGACGTGCGCGTGAAGGTCGGCGGCGGGCATGCCGGGCACAACGGCCTGCGCTCCATTATCGACAAGCTGGGCAGCCGCGACTTTAGCCGTATTCGCGTAGGAATCGGCAACCCGCCCGGGCGCATGCCGGTGGCGGATTTTGTGCTGAAGCAGTTCCGCCCCAAGGAGCTCGAGGAGTTTGACGAGACCTGCGCCCGCGCGGCAGACGCCGCGGCGCTCGCCCTCGTGCGCGGCGTTGTGTTTGCGCGCGACCACGTCAACGGGGCGGCCGCGCAAAACGGCAAGCACTAGCACGGCGGACGCCGCGCCCCGTTACGGCAACCCGCGCCTCCGAATGCCCTCGCCTCCGCCCCAACGGGGTCCTCAACTAATGAAGCTCTTAAACCTTGCTTAGCCAAGTGTTACCGCTTAGCGCGAGCAGCTGCATGCGCAACGAGCGGCAAGCGGCGCACGGTATAATCGGAACATGACTGTCAGAGAGGGGTCCTATGTACCAAATCCTGAAGAAGACGCAGTTCTCGGAGAACGTCTTCGAGTTCCGCGTTGCCGCGCCGCGCATGGCCAAAAAGGCGCACGCCGGCCAGTTCCTTATGGTGCGCGCCGACGAGACGGGCGAGCGCGTGCCCTTCACCTTTGCCAACTGGAATCCCAATGAGGGGTGGATCGAGTTCATCTTTATGGTGGTCGGCAAGACCACCCGCGCGCTCGCGCAGATGAACGAGGGCGACTACCTCCGCGACGTGACGGGCCCGCTGGGCTGCCCGACCGAGATCGAGGGCGACCGCGTCACCGTCATCGGCGGCGGCGTGGGCCTCGCCATTGCCTATCCGGTGGCGCGCATGCTCTGCGAGCAGGGCAAAAAGGTCTCCGTCATCATGGGCGCCCGCACCGAGAGCCTGCTCATCTTAACCGAGCAGTTCCGCGCACTGCCGCTCGAGAACCTCTACATCACCACCGACGACGGCTCCGCCGGCGAGCAGGGCGTAGTGACCGCGCCGCTCGGGCGCATCTGCGAGGCCGGCGAGGTCGACAGCGTCTTTTGCGTCGGCCCCGTGCCGATGATGAAGTTCTCAGCGCTTACCTGCGAGAAGCACAACGTGCCCGTTGTTGCGAGCCTGAACCCCATCATGGTCGACGGCACCGGCATGTGCGGCTGCTGCCGCGTCGAGGTGGGCGGCGAGACCAAGTTTGCCTGCGTCGACGGCCCCGACTTTGACGCCACCAAGGTCGACTGGAACGACCTCGCCCACCGTCAGGCGAGCTACAAGACGGAAGAGGCCGCGTCCATCGCTCACTTTGAGGAGGCATGCGCATGCCAGAAGTAACTTCCACCGGCGCGAACGCCGCCGAGCCCAAGAAATACCGCCCCAACCTCAAGGCGCCGCGCACTCCCGCCAACGAGGAACCCGCTGCCGAGCGCGCCTGCGATTTCCGCCCCGTCGACACCGGCTACACCAAGGCCGACGCCGTCGCCGAGGCCAACCGTTGCCTCGACTGCAAGCGCCCGCTGTGCATGGAGGGGTGCCCCGTTGGCGTGCACATCCCCGAGTTCATCGCCAAGATCCGCGACGAGAACTGGGCGGGCGCGCTCGAGACCATCAAGCGCGACAACCTCCTCCCCTCGGTCTGCGGCCGCGTCTGCCCGCAGGAAAATCAGTGCGAGGGCAAGTGCATCCTCGGCAAGAAGGGCGAGCCCGTGGCCATCGGCCAGCTCGAGCGCATGCTCGGCGACATGGCGGACGAGGTCGGCACCGCGCCTGTCTGCAAGCCCAAAAACGGCCACAAGGTCGCAATCGTGGGCTCCGGCCCCTCCGGCATCGCCTGCGCTGGCGAGCTCGCGCGCGAGGGCTTTGATGTCACCGTCTTTGAGGCGTTCTTCACCGGCGGCGGCGTGCTTACCTATGGCATCCCCGAGTTCCGCCTGCCCAAGGACATCGTCAAGCGCGAAATCGACAGCCTGGAGAAGCTCGGTGTGCACTTTGAATACAACGCGGTTGCCGGGCGCCTCTTCACCGCCGACGAGCTCTTTGAGGAGGAGGGCTTTGACGCGCTCTACCTCGCCGTCGGCGCTGGCCTGCCGCGCTTTTTGAACGTCCCGGGCGAGAACCTCCCCGGCGTGTACTGCGCAAACGAGTACCTCACCCGCGTGAACCTCATGAAAGCGTACGAGTTCCCCACCTACGACACGCCGGTGCGCCACGGCAAGAACGTCGTGGTCTTTGGCGGCGGCAACGTTGCTATGGACGCCGCGCGCACGGCACTGCGCCTTGGTGCCGAGAAGGTCACGCTCGCCTACCGCCGCACCGAGGCTGAGATGCCCGCGCGCAAAGCAGAGATCCATCACGCCAAGGAAGAGGGCGTTGAGATCCTCGAGCTGGTGAGCCCCATCGAATTCACCGCAGGCGAGGACGGCTTTGTAAACGGCATCCGCCTGCAGCAGATGGAGCTCGGCGAGCCGGATGAGTCCGGACGCCGCCGCCCCGTCGTTGTGGAGGGTGTCACGCACGAGATTCCCTGCGATGTTGCCATCACCGCCATCGGCACGAAGGCCAACCCCTTTGCAAGCCCGGCATCTGGCGTTGAGGCCAACAAGTGGGGCTATATCGACACCGATGAGGACGGACGCACCTCGAACCCGCGCGTGTGGGCGGGCGGCGACATCGTCACCGGCGCCGCAACGGTCATCCTCGCGATGGGCGCGGGCAAGAAGGCCGCGCACTCGATTGCAAAGACAATCCTGGAGGCATAGCCCCCGGAGCGGGTACTGCGAACATCCCGCAAAGTAGCGGAGGGCCCGAGCTTACGTACGCTCGGGCCCTCCGCTTTTAGGAACCATCGTCGCCAGACCTACGCAGATGCAGCGCATTCCGACTCGTCATGACTTAAAAACGCTCTCAGCGGTCAAAGACCCCCGCAGAATAATAAACAACCCCCTATGAGGCAGCCCGAACAGAGGCCCATGGCGGGCCTCAGCGTCCAAATAGTGCCAAAAATGGCTCTGCTGGGCATCTTTTTGGCTCCTGCGAGCCGGTTTCACCCGCATCCGGCAAGTCGAATCATTATTCTGCGGGGGTCTTTGACCAATGAGGGGCCCTCTTGCGAGAGCCCCTCTTCAAAACAAGCTATGTTGCGGTCCGGCGTGCTACTCCACCGTCGCGGGGACGCGCAGCGGACGCGCCGCCTCAGCCTCGGCGGCAGCCTTAGATGCCGCCTCCTCGCAGACGCCGAGCTCGCGAAGCTTCGCGCGGTACGCGGCGGCAATAACCTCCATGCAACCCTCGCGACCGAGCTTGGCGCGGTTCACCACCAGGTCCTTGCCGCTGTCCATGCGCCACTTGCCCGCCGAATAGCGCTTGTAGAAGTCCTCACGGAAGCGCTGCATGCGCTTCACAAGACGCGCTCCCTGCTGGCGGTTGAGACCGCGCTTGCCGGCAACGATCTTCACGCGCTCGTCAAAGGGCGCGGTCACAAGCACGGCGATGTGGTTGGGGTTATGGCGCAGGATGTAATCGGAAAGGCGCCCCTCGATGATGCAGCTCTCGGTGGAGCCAAGGTCAAGAATGACCTGCGTCATCTGCTCAAAGAGCTTGTCGGCGAGCGTGCGGGAATCCACGCGATCGGGCAGAAACGCCGTGAACTCGGCGGCAAGCTGCTCATCGTACTGGGCAATCTTGTCGACGGACTCACCGGCGCGCTGGCTAGCACGCACGAGCACCTCTTTGTCGTACAGCGGGATGCCGAGCTCGGCGGAGAGCATCTTGCCGATCTCGTGCCCCTCGGCGCCAAAGTCGCGCGCAATGGTGATGACAACGGGCTGGCCGGCACGCTCGGCCTCGCTCGCCGCGGCGCGCGCCTCGAGGACGGCGCGCTGACGGCTGATGAACGGAATGAAGGGCATGGTGCCTCCTTTGCTCGACGCCGGCTACGCGGCGACCACGCGGCGCTGGTAAGCGCGCACGATCAGCGAGATACCAAAGTTCAAAACGAAGTACAGAGCAAAAACGAATCCGTAGAGCAGCAGGACCTGCGAGAGGTCGCTTGTGTAGCCCATGACAACCTTTGCCGAGAACATGAATTCCGCGACATTGATACCGGCGAGATACGACGAGTCCTTGATGACCGTCGTGCACTGGCTAAAGAGCGCCGGGATGATGGTCTTGAACGTCTGCGGCAAGATGATGAGACGCATGCTCGCGAAGAAGCCGAAGCCCTGGCTCTGCGCCGCCTCAAACTGGCTCTTGGGAATGGAGTTCAAACCGCCGCGGATGATCTCGGCCATAACGGCGGAAGTGAAGATCGTAAACGCCAACACGGAGATAAAGATATCGTTACCCTTCACCGTGAAGTAGATGAAGAGGATCCACAGCAGGTTAGGCGTGCAGCGGAAGAGCTCGATGTAGGCGGAGACCAGCCATTTGAAGATGCTGAGCTTGCCGGTGCAATACTGTTTAACAAGCGCGAGCACCGTTCCCAAGATGACCGAGAAGATGATAGCGAGTATCGAAATCTCGATCGTTTTCAGGAAGCCCTGCATGATGAAGGAGACGTTTGCGGGAGTAAAGATTTCCATGCCTTACGCCTCCTTTGCAGGCTCAGGGGTGATACCGGGGATAGTTTTGGCGCGCGGACGCTTCTTGGAGCGCTTCTCGAGCCACTGAACAAGAAGCGCCAGCGGGAAGCAGATGATGAAGTACAACACGCAGGCCATGATGTAGCCCTGCAGGTATCCATACGTGGATACAAAGTTGTCGGCATTGTACATAAGGTCGCCACCGGCAATAAGCGCGAGCACCGAGGTGTTCTTGACGAGGTTGAGCGCCTGGTTGCAGAGCGGGGGCAGAATCACTTTAAAGGTCTGCGGCAGGATAATGTAGATGTAGGCCTGCACGCGGGTGAAGCCCTGTGAGAGCGCCGCCTCCATCTGACCGCGCGGCACCGCCTCGATGCCGGTACGGATGACCTCGGAGATATACGCCGCATGGTAGAGGCCCACGCCGAGGGCGCCGATGGCAAACGACGAGAGGCGGACCGGACTCGGAGCGCCGAGAATCGCCTGCAGCACACGCGGACCCGCCATGTAGTAGAAAAACACCTGCACGGGAAGGGGCGTGTTCTGGAAGAACTCAACATACACACGGCTAATACCGCGAAGAATCCGCGAACGCGTGGTCGAGAACACGCCAAGGACGGTTCCCAAAACCAACGACAGCGCCAAGCCGGCGATGACCACCTGCAGCGTGAAGGCAAACCCCTCCCAGAAGCCCTCCATGCTGCTGAGGGTAATCTCCCAGCGCCGCGGATCGAATAGGCCTTCGAGCATATCGCTCCTCTCTCGTGCCAGTACGTGCAAAACGCCCGGGCGGATGGCGCCGCCCGGGCGAGACATCCCTCAGACCAGTCAGAACCGGATCGAGGGATTAAGCTCAACTTAGAGCAGATTCCAAGTCGTGGCTTCCTCCTCGAGCCAGCCATTGTCGAGCAGCTCGTTTACCTTGTCGTTCACAACCTCGGACAGGTCGGAACCCTTCTTGGTAGCGATGCCGTACTCCTGCTCGCCAAACTCGACCTCGGGCTCCAGGAGCTCCTTCTGGTCGTTCATGTAGGTGTTCAGCGTAGAGCGGTCCATAGCGAAGGCGTCGACGTTGCCCGACTCGAGCGCGGAATTGATCGAGGGGTAGTCGGGGTATTCGTTGAAGTTGTCGTTCGTGAGCTCAACGCCCTCCTCGGCAACGGCGGCGATAACCGCGTCCTTGGTGGTCGAACCCTGCGAAACGCCAACGAGCTTGCCCTCGAGATCGGAGAGCTTCTCCATGCCGGAGTCCTTCATGATCATGACGCCCACGTGGTCGACACGGTACGGATCGGAGAAGTCCCAATCCTCCAAGCGCTCATCGGTGATGGTATAGGTGGCGCAGACGATATCGAGCGAGTCGTTGTCGATAAGCGGGCCGCGCGTCTTGGGGGTCACGGTCGTGAACTCGCAGAGGCCCTGCTCCTTGGCCTCCTCGTAGGAGACGCCAAAGACGGCCGCGGCGATCTGGTAGCACAGGTCAATCTCGAGACCCTCGTACTCGCCGGTCTCGGTATTGAGGTAGCCGTAGCCGAGCACGTCGGCCTTCACGCCACAATTAAGCTTACCGCGCGCCTTGATGGTCTCGACCTTGGACGATGCGTCGGCGCTGCCAGAGGCTGCCGGATCGGAATTGCAACCAGCGAGTGCACCGGTGCCGAGCACCGCGGCTGCTGCGCCGAAAACCTGTACGAACTGACGACGAGACAGAGACATAAGAGGTACCTCCCTTTGGTACGGGCGACGCGCGCCAAAGGCGCGAACGCCGGAAGAGCCGCCGAGCGGGGCGCCCGGCGGGCGAGCCAAAACTACGCGCTAGTGCAAGATCTTGTTGAGGAAGTCCTTGCAGCGCGGGTTCTGCGGGTTGGTGAAGAAGTGCTCGGGCGTGCCCTCCTCCAGAATCTGACCGTCGTCCATAAAGATGACGCGGTCGGCGACCTGGCGGGCAAAGTTCATCTCGTGCGTCACGCAGATCATGGTGATGTTTTCCTGCGCGAGCTCGATCATGACGTCGAGTACTTCCTGGATCATCTCGGGGTCAAGCGCCGAGGTGGGCTCGTCAAAGAGGATGATCGGCTGCTTGGTGCACATAGCGCGCGCAATGGCGACGCGCTGCTGCTGCCCGCCGGAGAGGTTCTGCGGGTACTCGCCCGCCTTCTGGGCAAGGCCAACGCGCTCGAGCGCGGCCATGGCGGCCTTGTTGGCCTCCTCCTTGCTCTTCTTTTGGAGCTTGATGGGGGCCAGCGTGAGGTTGCCAAGCACCGTCATGTTGGGGTAGAGGTTGAACTGCTGGAACACCATCGAGGAGTACTTGCGCGTGAGCTCGAGGTGGTTCTTCTTGGTCATGAGGTGACCGTCGATGGTCACGGTGCCGGTCGTGGGCTCCTCGAGGAAGTCCACGCAGCGGATGAGCGTCGACTTGCCGGAGCCGGAGGGCCCGATGATGACGACCTTCTCGCCGCGCTTCACGGTGAGGTCAATGTCCTTCAAGACGTGGAGGTCGCCGAAGTACTTGTTGAGGCCACGAATCTCGATCATCTCGGCCATGCGGTGAATCCTTTCTATCTGGCCGCGGCGCCGGGGCATCCGCGGTTCGCGTGCTCATTGTAGAACAGCGGGGTTGGGGAGCATCCGGAGGGGGTTACCCGCAACAGAGGGGTAACGAGCTCGGCACACGCCCGTAACCAATGCGCCCCATCTCTGGGGCGCAAAGCGGTTTTCTTATGATACCCGAAATATTTGGCAAGTAAACACTTTAGCGTGATGGAGTATCACTCCTTCACAAGCGTGTACGGGGCGTTTCTTTGCCCGGACGCAGCATTCTCGCCAGCAAGGGCAATGGCGCCTACGCCAGCGGCTCTTACGCCAAGCGGGAGCCGACCTCTTTTGCTGCGGCAGCCTTGTCAAAGTTCCCGCCCGTCGCCTGATTGAGCGCGCCCATGACGCGACCCATGTCCTTCTTGGTGGTGGCGCCGACCTCGGCAATCGTCTCCTCGATCAGCTGGACCAGAGCCTCGCCCGAGACCTGCGCGGGCAGCAGGCTCTCCAGAATCTCAACCTGCTCGCGCAGCGTATCGGTGCGCTCCTGGTTGGTGCCGGCCTTCTCGGACATCTCGAGCGTCTCGGAGGTCTGCTTGATAAGGCGACGGATCATGTTGGTCACGTCCTGCTCGGTGGCGTCGCGGCGCTCGTTCACCTCGACGTTTTTCACCTCGCCCATGACCTGGCGGATGATGGAGAGACGCGTCTTGTCCTTCGCCTTCATGGCGGCGACCATCGCGTCGTGAAGCTCCTCGTTAGTCATAGCGCACTTCCTATCTAGGTAACTCTCAACACTATTCAGTCGCGGCGGTATCGTCGGCGGCGTCAGAACCATCGGACGCGGCCGCGTCGTCAGCGGTGCCCTCGGCCGAAGCATCGGCGTCGCTAGCCGTGTCGTCCGCGCTCTCATCCTCGGTGCCGGCAAGCGCCATGTCCACGTTGTAGGGAACGTCCTCGGGCATGGGGTTGATCTCAATGCCGGCGTCCTCAACATACTGGTCGAGCCACGCGTCGTAGGCATCGCTCTGGGCGTTGGACGCGATGGTGTCGGAGATGGTGTCGCGCAGATTCTCGGGAATCTGGTCGATGGAGGTGACCTCGCCGTCCACGTGGAAGAGTTCGGTGCACTGGATGAGGTGGTAGCCGTAGGTCGTCTCCACGATGCCGCTCATTTCGCCGGGGTCAAGCTCGGCCAGCGCGTCGCCGTACTCGGTCACAAAGCTCGTGAGCTTGTCCCAGCCCACGTCGCCGCCGTCCTTGGCGGAGCCGTCCTCGGAGTTCTCCTTGGCGGCATCGGCAAACGAAATCTCGCCCGCCTCAATCTGGGCGCGCAGGTCCTCGAGCTTCTGGCGAGCCTCCTCGCGCGTGGCGTCATCGGCCTCGGAGTCAACCTTGATGAGGATGTGGCTCGAGCGGCGCGCGTCATTCAGCGAGTCGAGGTTCTCGTTCACGTAGTCGATAATCTCCTGGTCGGAGGGGTCCTCGAGCGGCGCCACCTCGTCGCGGAGCTTCTCGAGCGCAACCGAGCTCTCAAGCTGCTGGCGGTACGTGTCCTCGGTGTAGCCGTACATCTGGATGATGGAAAGGAGCGTCTCCTCGGAGCCGTACTGGGCAACCTCGTTGTCCCACGCCTCGTCAATCTCCTCGTCGGAAACCTCGATACCGTACTCGCTCACGGCCTGGGTGAGCAGGTACTGGCGAGCGAGCGAGTTGATGACCTGCTCGCGCAGGGTCTCGGGCGTGAGGCCCTGGCCCTCGAGGTAGGTCGCCCACGCGGCGTCGGTGTCGTAGCTGCTGCGCGTGGCCATGATCTGCTCGGTAACGGTGTCCTCGGTAATGTTCACACCAGAGACCTCGGCCGCAACGCCGCCGGTAAGATGGTAGTCCTCGCCGCCGGAGCTAATCTGGTTCAAAACGCCCGAGCACGCCATCGCGGTGACCGAAAGCAGCATCGCGGCAACGCCGATGGCAACCAGAACGTACTTGGCGGCCTTGCTCATCTTCTCCTTGCGTGCGTGCTTGCGCTCGGCCTTGGTGGCGCCGTCCTTTGCGCCGGCAGTGCGACCGCGACCGTCCTTGGCGTCCGCCTCGGCGGCTGCCTTGCCACCGGCAAGCTTGCTCGACGCGGCGCGCGTGGCACCCTGAGCCTTCTTCTTAGGGTCGGCCTCGGGCGCGGACCCGTCGTTTTTCTTCGTAAAGAGAGCCATAAGAAGCGTTCCCTCTCACGCGGCGATGCACAACCATCGCACGGGCGGCGCTCGGGCGCGCACCCAAAAGCTGGCAGATAAACGTTCCTATTCTCGCACAAAGCGAGCGCCGGGGCCTCCCCCGCCGTGCGAAGAGCAGCCAGCCGACACATCGCCTGCCACCGCCGCGCCGCGCAATGCTCCAACGGCGCTCCGTCGCGCCCCTCTTGGTGCAGCCGACACATCGTCTGCGCGCAGGGGGTTGTTCTGCTACGATGCCTCCACAGCATTTTTATCCGTGCAGCAAAGGGGAAGCACCATGGCCATCGACCTCAGCCTCTTCAAACCCAACCTGGTCTTTTTTGGGTGGGAGTGCGCGACGCCTGACGAGGTCTTTGACCACCTCGCCGCCGAGCTCGAGGCGCGCGGACTTGTGGCCCCCACCTGGCGCGAGGCCGTCGGCGCGCGCGAACGCGTCTTCCCCACCGGCCTCAAGACCATCGGCTGCGGACTTGCGCTTCCCCATGCAGATGCCGAGCACACGCTCGCACCCTTTATCGCCATCGCGCGGCCGGCAACGCCCGTGCCGTTTGAGCCCATGGGCGGCATTGGCAGCACGGTTCCGGCGGACATCGTCATCGCACTCGGCTTCAATCATGCCGACGACCAGATCGGCGCCCTCCAGCACCTCATGGGTGTTTTTGCAGACGAGGAACGCGCCCACGCCGTACTTGCCGCCGCAACGCCCGAGGAACTTGTGGCCGAGTTGAGTGCCTAGCCCGTGGCGTTGGGCACACAGCGCTGGGCACGTGGCGCTGGGGCCGCCGCTCCGAGCCCGCAGCACTGGTAAACCCCGCGTTGTTAGCGTGTCGTTTCATCAAAACCGTGTTTGCCAGCTCTCCAGCGGCTTGGAGAGCTGGCAAACACGGTTTTGGCGAAATAGGGCCCCTGCCGAGGGGCAACTGCGGAGGCGGGAGGTGCTGGCCAGCAAGAACGTTGCCGCCCATAGCGCGCATTTGCAAGCGGAGGGCGAGCGCCCGTTGCCCGGCCGCTACATGAGCTCGAGCGAGGGGTGGTCGATGCCGTGCTCGACGGAGTAGGCCCACAGCTCGTCGCGCTTGGCAGCAAAGTCGCTGCATACCGGCTCAAACCGCGCCGCATCAACGAGGGAAAGGCCTGTCTTGGCGAGCTCGAAGCGGTCCATACCGTTTGCGTAGAGCATGCCGTAGGGCGTGGTCGTGGCGCCTTGGTTGCGGAAGCCGCGGACGCAGAATCGGCTCGCACCCGGGCGACGCGCGATCAGGCGCAGCACCTGGCCTTCGTACCCGTGGAAACAGAAGAGCACTGGCACGTCCGTGCCAAAGAGCTCATCAAACTCGTCGGCGCTAAACGCGCCGGCGGCGTCGCCCGGAGCCGCCAGGCGGAGCAGGTCGACCACGTTCACAAAGCGCACACGCACGCCCGCCTCGCTCATGAGGCGCGCGGCGGCAAGGGCCTCGACCGTCACCACGTCGCCCGCGCTCGCCACCACAAGATCGGGGCGCTCGCCTGCGGCCGCGCTCGACGCCCAGCCCCACGCGGCGGCGCCGCGCGCGAGCTCGGCGGTTGCCTCCGCGAGCGTGAGGTAGACCGGACTCTCGTGCTTGCCGGCGATGATGGCGTTTACGCGGTTGGTAGACGCGTAGCAGCGGCGCATCACGGCGAGCATCATGTTGGCGTCGACCGGGTAGTAGAGGCGCGCGATGTCGAGCGCGCCCGCCTTGTTGATGAGCAGGTCGGCAAAGCCGGGGTCCTGGTGCGTGAAACCGTTGTGATCCTGGCGCCACACGTGGCTGGTGAGCAGAATGTTCAGGCTCGAGAGCGGGGCGCGCCAGGCGCCGGGGGCCAAACTCTCCTCCAGCCACTTGAGGTGCTGCCCCACCATGGAGCCCGCCACCTGGGCAAACGCCTCGTAGGTGGCCCAGATGCCATGGCGCCCCGTGAGCACGTAGCCCTCGAGCATGCCCTCGCACTGGTGCTCGGAGAGTACCTCGACCACTTTGCCGGACGGCACGAGGTCGAGGTCCGCAGGGTCGTCAACGGGATCTGCCACCGAAGCGGCACCGTCGTCGCGGGCGATGGCGCCCGCGTTCCACTGCTTGCCCGTGACCTCGAGCGAGGCGTCCATGCGGTTGCTGGAGAGCTCGTCGGGGCTGAACAGGCGGAAGTTATCGGGGTTCTCGCGCATGACCTCGCGCGTGTAGGCGCCGCACATGCCGGCAAGGCCCACTTTGCGCTGGCCGCGCGTACGGTCGGAGATAAGAAGCGCCCAGTCCGCCGGGTCGGGCAGCGCAAGGGCGCGCCGGCAGGTACCGCCGTCTGCGAGCGAGTTCACGCCCAGGCGCATCGCGCCCGTGGGCATGATGGCGCGCACAGCAGGCACAAAGGCGCCCGCGTCGTCAAAGAGCTCCTCCGGCCGGTAGGAGCGCAGCCACTGCTCAAGCCACGCGAGCCGCTCGGGATCCGCGCCAATGCGCAGCGGCACCTCGTGGATGGAGGTCGTGTCCTCAAAAGGTGTGCCGTCCGGGCCGGCGGGCGTGGTCCAACCCTTGGGCGACTGGAAGATGATGAGCGGATAGGCAGGCCCCGCCGCGGGCTCGGGGCGCTCGCCCGCGCACGCATCTTCAAGCGCGGCCGCCTTAATCGCGCAGATGCGCGCGTACACGTCCTCAAGAAGCTCGGCAAACCGCGTGTGGAACGAGAGCGGATCCTCGTCATCAAAACCCACGGTAAAGGTCACCGGGTCGTAACCGAGGCCGCGGAAGTACATCGCCCGCTCCTCGGGCGTGGCCGCCGCAATGAGCGAGGGCATGGTGATCTTGTAACCGTTGAGGTGGAGGATGGGCAGCACGATGCCGTCGGTAGCCGGGTTCATAATGCGCGACATGCTCCAGGCGGACGCGATGGCGCCCTCCTCCGACTCGCCGTCGCCCACGATAGGCACGATCAGCTGATCGGGGTTGTCAAAAGCGGCGCCAAAGGCGTGACTGAGCGTGTAGCCAAGCTCGCCGCCGGAATGGATGGACCCGGGCAGCGCCGGCGTGCAGTTGGAGGGCATGCCGCCGGGCGCCGCGTAGGCGCGCATAAAGGTGGCGAGGCCGTCCTCGGTAGGCGTGACCTCGGGATAGCGCTCGGTATAAGAGCCGTCAACAAGCGCGCTCACCGCACCGGCGTTGCCGCCGTGACCGGGGCCCAGCACCACAAGCGCGTGCTGGGCGTGCGCCGCAACGAGGCGGTTCACATGCGCGTAGATGAAGTTGAGGCCGGGGATGGTGCCCCAGTGGCCCACCGGGCGCGGCTTCACGTCGTCAAAGGTGAGCGGCCGGCGCAAAAGCGGGTTGGCGCGCAGGTAAATCTGGCCGAGGGACAGGTAGTTTGCGCAGCGCCAGTAGGCGTCAAGCGAACGCGCCGTCGCGGGCGTGATGGGGGCGCGCTCGGCACGCCAGGCGCCCTCGGCGCTATGCGGGACGGCGCCGACGGCTCCATCGGCATATGCCCGTTGAGACGCCATGGCTCCCTCCCCTGCACGGTCGACCTCAAGCTACGGTTCTATCCATCATAGGTCATCGCCGCGCCGGCACTCCTCGATTCCCGGCAGACGGTGGGAAAGCTCCTGCTCACGCAACGGGGGACACAATTACTCCACCGTATGCACGCGCGCCGTACGCGCCCGGTCGGCACGGCCAGCAGGCACCCCGCCGCCCCGGCCGGCGCGCGCTACTCCACCGTCACGCTCTTGGCGAGGTTGCGCGGTTGGTCCACGTCGCAGCCGCGCATAAGCGCGACCTCGCGGGCGAGCAGCTGGAGCGGCACCGTTGCCGTGATGGCAGAAAACGCGTCGCGCACGGGCGGGATGTAGATGACATGGTCCGCTATCCGCGCAATGTCCTCGTCCCCCTCGGTCGCCACAACCACGATCTTGGCCCCGCGCGCCTCGCACTCCTTAAGGTTGGAGACGGTCTTGTCGTACACGGGGCTCTTGGTGGCAATGGCAATAACCGGGAACCCCGGGTCGATAAGGGCGATGGGCCCGTGCTTCATCTCACCGGCGGCGTACGCCTCAGCGTGCAGGTAGCTGATCTCCTTCAGCTTGAGGGCGCCCTCGTTGGCGATGGCGGCGCCCATGCCGCGCCCCACAAAGAGCGCCGAGTGCGCGTCTTTGCAGGCAAGCGCGGCCTCGTGAATCGCGTCTTTTTGCGTGTCGAGAATCCACTGGATCTGCTCGGCCGTGTCACCCAGCTCGCGGAAGAGCATGCGCACCTGGCCCACCGTAAGGCGGTACTTTACCTGCGCCAACAGCAGCGCCAGCAATGTGAGCGACACCACCTGTCCAATGAAACTCTTGGTGGAGGCAACCGCAATCTCTTTGTTGGCCTTAGTGTAGATGACGCCGTCGCTCTCGCGCGCCACGGGGCTCCCCACCACGTTGGTGATGCCAAAGACCTTGGCGCCCTTGATGCGCGCGTCGCGGATGGCGGCGAGGGTGTCGGCCGTCTCGCCAGACTGGGACACCGCGACTACCAGCGTAGAGGGGGTGATGATGGGGTTGCGATAGCGGAACTCGCTCGCCGCCTCGACCTCGCAGGGGATGCGCGCCCACATCTCGATAAGGTTTTTGGCGATAAGGCCGGCGTGGTAGCTCGTACCGCATGCAATCACGTACACGCGGTCGATGAGGTTGAGTTCCTCGAGCGAAAGGCCCAGCTCGTCGATGGTGAGCTCGCCTCCCGTCATGCGGCCCACGAGGGTGTCGCGCACCACGCGCGGCTGCTCGCAGATCTCCTTCAGCATGAAATCGGGGTAACCGCCCTTTTCCGCCATGTCGATATCCCAGTCGATGTGGGTGACGGCGGGCTCGATGGGTGCGCCCTCGGTGTCGGTGTAGGTGATGCCCTCGGGGGCGAGGCGCGCAAACTGCCCGTCTTCCAGCACCACCACGTCGCGCGTGGCGTCGATGAGCGCAATCACGTCCGAGGCAACGTAGCTGCCGCGCGCACCGCGGCCGATGACGATGGGACTGTCCTTGCGGGCGACGGCGATCACACCGGGCTCGTCCGCACACACAACGGCAAGACCGTAGGCGCCGACCACGTGCGTGCACGCCTCGCGCACAGCCGCCATAAGGTCGTGGCAGCCCGGGGCAGCGGACGCGCCCGGCGCTGTGCCCGCGGCGGGGTCGGAGGGCGACCCGACCGGCCAACCGTAGTAGGCCTCCTCAATAAGGTGCGCAAAGACCTCGGTATCGGTATCGCTGGTAAAGGTGTGGCCGCGTTGGCCGAGCTCCTCGCGCAGCTCGGCAAAGTTCTCGATAATGCCGTTGTGCACGATGGCGATGCGCCCGTTGCAGCTCGTATGCGGATGCGCGTTTTCCTTACTCGGACGGCCGTGCGTGGCCCAGCGCGTGTGGCCGATGCCGCAGGTCGCGGCCGCGTCCCTGTTGGCGAGCGCCTCCTCAAGACCAGCGACCTTGCCCACTCGGCGGATCACGTCGATGTGCGCGGCACCACCCGCAGCATCCTCCAGCGCCACGCCCGCCGAGTCGTACCCGCGGTACTCAAGCCGCTTGAGGCCGTTGATAAGGATATCTTTTGCCAGCTCATCACCGGTGTAACCCACGATGCCGCACATAATCGCTCCCTCGCTTGCGCGCAGACGGATATGCGGACCATTCTAGGAGCGACCCCACGCGCGCCGGCGCACAACCAGACTGGTAACAATAATAACATACCAGTTTGACACACGTGAAACATCGTCCTTGTTGCTGAAACGCTTCAATTGTTGCTATGCTGAGGCCAGCTGACCGCCCGCACGCAAGGAGAAACCATGGCCAAGGTGAGAATCGTCGACGTCGCCCGCGAAGCCGGAGTCTCACTCGGCACGGTCTCCAACGCGCTCAACCACCCCGAGAAGGTGCGGCCCGACACGCGCCGTCTCATCCAGGAGGCGATCGACCGGCTCGGCTACACCCCCAACCAAAGCGCGCGCATGCTCGCGGGCGGGCGCAACGCAACCATCGGCCTCGTGCTGCCGCGCCTCAACCACGGCCCCAGCCTGCAGATTGCCAACGGCGCGCACACCGAGGCGCGCCGCCACGGCTTTGACCTGCTGATTGCCAACGCCGACGGCGACTCCGCGCTCGAGAAACACTACAACCGGTTTTTCATTGGCAGCCAGGTGTCGGGCGTGCTCATCAACCCGGTTGAGACCTCGCACTGGCACCCCTGCCCCACGCTTCCCGTGCCCGTGGTCTACCTGGGCATCCACAGCGCGGAGCCGGGCCTCTACGTTACGGCCGACCACCGCGCGCAGGGGCGCATTGTCGCTGCGCACCTGGTGGCGCAAGGCGCCCGGCGCGTGTGCATCATCGGCCACGCGGACAACCAGTCGATGCAGCTGCGTCTTGAGGGCGCACTCAACACGTTTGCCGCGACGCCCGATATTGCGGTCGAGGTGATTGACGCGGGCGAGGGCGGTGTCTCGGGCGATGGCTACACGCTGGGCGCCCAGCTCATGCGGCGCGACGAGGCCAGCCGCCCGGACGCGGTGCTGGGTCTGAGCGACGTGCTTGCCGCCGGCGCCATCGCAGGCGTGATGTCGCTTGGGCTCAACGTGCCGGACGACGTGATGGTCGCCGGCTGCGGCGGCAACCCGCTCGCCTGGTGCGGTGCGGTGCCGCTCACCACGAGCGCGCCCACCGGCTACGAGGTCGGGCGCAAAGGCGTGCAGCTGCTGCTTGAGGCCATCGAGCAACAGCGGGCGGACGAGGAAGCGCGCGCACGGCTCGCGCGCGGCGGTACCGCGGGTACCTGGGCCGCCCAAAGCGGGCGAGCGGCCGAGCCCCTCGCCCATGAACGCCCCGCAGAGCCCCTCACCCATTGGGAGCTCGTGCGACCGTTTTTGCTCGCGCGCGAGAGCACGGGCGGGCACGCCACCTCGATTGTGCCGGGCGCGCACACCGTGCCAATCCCCGAGCTCAACCTCGGCGTCTACCTGTAACTTCGACACCTAGGGCGGGAGCGGCGCCCCGTGAGCGCCAACGGCACACGCCTCGCGCCGCGCAACGCAGCACGCTACCCCACTCGCCTAGATGTGACCCTGCTCCTCGGGATCAAAGTCCACGCCCTCGTCCGCACTCGTCGCATCAAACGACGCATCGAACGCATCGTCCAGATCGGTGCCGAGCGGGTCGATGTCAATCTCGTGCAGCTCTTCCTCAAGCGACGCCTCGTTGCGCGTCGCACGCAGGCGGTCCGCCTGCGCAACCGACATGACGCGCGTGTTGGAGATGACGCCGTTTAGCATCACAAACGGCCGCTTAAAGGCAGAATGAATCGCGCGCACGGCAACGGTAACGAGCCATACGCCGTAGGCGCTCATAAGCACGATGGTGATGCCCTCGGCGCCGATCGAGACCTCGTCACCAAGCAGCATAAGCGGGCTCGAGGACGACGGAAAGAGCGTCGCCACCCACGTGGGCAGCAGCAAAAACGCCCAAAAGAGCAAGCCGTAGCGCACCACGTACGACCACCAGCGCGCGCTCGAACCGTCCGGGCGCACCACGCGCAGGCGCACGATCGCGTGACCCACGGTCTGGCCGCGTGTGACGATGGGAACGAGCATAAAGGTAATGCCGGTTGCCGCCATAAGGAGGCCGATGTGGCCGGGCGCGGTATCGTCCGCCCCGGGGAAGGCAAACCGCAGCACCGCAAGCACGAGCGCGCAGACCACCATATCGATCACAAACGCCACAAGGCGGCGCGAGAACGAGGTGTGCGCGGCGCCGCGCTCGAGGGCGCGCTCCTCCACCTCGTCGATACTCGGCAGGAAGTGGCAAAGCGGAATCGCCACAAGAGAGCCCAGCACGGTGCCCGTCGTGTTGGTGATGAGGTCGTCCACATCAAACAGGCGATACGGATGCGCGTACAGACCAAAAAGGCCCGTCACCTGCGAGATCTCAAAAAAGAGCGAAAGCCCAAAGCCCGCAAGCAGCGCCTGCCACCACGGCCGGTCAAACAGGTAGCGCAAGTACACGCCAAACGGCAGCGTGAGCAGCACGTTAAAGAGCGTGGTGTAGACCGTTGGGTTCTTGAGGAAGGCGAGCCACGACGCCGGCGAGGTGACGTCCAGCCGCACGAGCGCCGGCGCCATGATGTCGAGCGCGTAGAAGGGGTTGAGCTGCGGGTGCGCGGCGTTGGCGTAAAACGCGGTGCGGTCCGCCGGCAGCGGCAAGATCACCATAAAGTACGCGCAGATGAGGTAGAAGATGAGCGAAAAGACGAGAAACGTCTTCCAGACCGAGATGCTGCCAAAACGGCGGTACTGGTAGATGGCGTAAGGCAGCGAGAGGACAGCAGCGATAAGTGGAAAGAGCAGCGCCGCCACCACAACGTTGTTGGCGTACGAACTCACCGGTTACGCCCTCGCAATCGCCGCCGGGAGGTCGGCGAGGGTGCTGAGCACCTCGTGCGTCATGGCCTCGATCTCGGGCGTGGGGGCAATAATGTCGGGCACAAGGTAGACCTGCATGCCCGCGGCGTGACCTGCGCGGACGCCGTTGGGCGAGTCCTCGATCACGGCCGCGCGCGCCGGTTCGACACCGAGCTTCTCGGCCGCAAGCAGGAAAATGTCTGGCGCCGGCTTGCCGTTTTCAACCTCGGTACCAGCGGTAATGGCGTCAAAGTAGTCGAGCATACCGGCGCGCGAGAGGTTGATCTCAATCATCTCGCGGCCCGAGGAGGACGCCACCGCAAGGCGATACCCCTCCGCCTTGAGGGCGCGCAGCGCGTCGAGAGCGCTGGGCTTGGCCTCAAGCTCCGTCTCGGCAAGCTCGCGGCGCTTTTGCCAGTGCAGGTCAAACACGCGGCGGGCGAGGTCCGCGTCACCAATCGCATCGGTCAGCATGGCGAGCACCGCCGGTTCGTTGTGGCCAACAAAGCTCACGGCGAGCTCGCGCGGCACATCGGCACCGAGCTCCGCCGCAGCGAGGTCCCACCCCTTGAACCCAAGGCGCTCGGTATCGACGAGCGTACCGTCCATATCAAAAATGATGGCGTCAAAGGCACGTGCCATGACAAGTCCTTTCTCACAAGCGCGCAGGCGCAGGCCCGTTTGACTCAACGGCGGGCAACATGGGTATTGTGCCAGAATGGACGCGTGGGCGCGCCCCGCTCAACGCATCTGCGACACACCGCCATCTTCCGGAGGACCCCGTGACCGATACACCTGCCGCCAAACGCGACGCGCACGCCGCCTCTTGCCCCGGCCCAGCCGCGACCTCCTTCGCGCCCGGCTCAAACGAGACCGCGCACAAGCTCGAAGCCCTCGAAGCGTTGCTCCGCGACCTTGCACCTGTGGCGCTCGGCTTCTCGGGCGGGGTGGACAGCACGTTTCTCGCTGCGATGTGCGCGCGTGCCATCCCCCAAAAGGCCCTGCTCGTGCACCTCAACTCGCCCTTTGTGGGTACCCCCGAGCGCGCCTCGCACGACGAGCTGGCGCACGCCTTTGGCCTGCCCACCATCTCCCTTGCGTTTGACCCCTTTGCAGACGAGGACATCGTTGCTAACGGGCCCGATCGCTGCTACCTCTGCAAGCGCGCGGGCTTTACCCGCATTACCGAGGCAGCGCGCGCGTGGGCTGCCGAGCAAGGCTTCGGCCCAAACACCATCTGCGTACTCGATGGCAGCAACGCCGACGACGCGGCCGCGACCGACCGCCCCGGCATGCGCGCACTCCGCGAGCTTGGCGTGCGCTCTCCTCTTATGGAGACCGGTTGGACCAAGGCCGAGGAGCGCGAGATGCTCCGCACCTGGGGTTACCGCACCTGGAACCTGCCTGCCGGCGCCTGCCTCGCCACGCGCGTTGTCACCGGCGAGCGCCTGACTCCGCAGAAAGTCGCGGCGGCGCGCGCTTGCGAGGACTACCTCCACACCCTCGGCTGCACGCAGGTTCGCGCGCGCATCGCAGACGGCGAGCTCCATATCGAGGGCTCACCCGAAGACCTCGCCCGCATCTGCGCATCCAGCGAGGACGCTTCTGCCACGAGCAGCCAAGCACTAGCGGGCGCACGGTCGACAGACAGAGTGCCAGCGGCCGGGACAGCTGCCGGCGAGTCGGCGAGCAAACTCCAGCTCAGCCGCAACGTCCTCGCCCAACTCAACGCGCTTGCCAAGACAAACGGCATCGCCCGCATCGCGCCCGAGGCCCACCCCTACCGTCGCGGCAGTATGAACCGCTAGCCTCTGCCAAACGCAAGACTCGCTCCGCCTTGCAGCGATAACCAACAGAAAGGACGCGCCGGTGCATCACATCACCAGCGCGTCCTTGAACTACCTCTCAGATGACAGAGGGCCCTACCCCCGTATCGCCCTTTGCTGCGCCCGTTACTTGTTACCAGCGGCGCGAGCCTCCTGGTACTCCTTCACCAGACGCTCCTGCACGTCGTGCGGAACCTGCTCGTAACCGGCCGGCTCCATGGTGAAATCACCCGTGCCGCGTGTGAGCGAACGCAGGCGCGTGGCATAGTCGGTGAGCTCGGCGTAAGGCACGGTTGCCGTGACCACGGTGTCGCCGCGATCATTGGTGTCCATGCCGGTCACGCGGCCGCGCGAGGCCGAGACATCGCCCATCACGGCACCAGCGTAGCTCTCGGGGATCGTTACGGTGATGTTCTCCATAGGCTCGAGCACCACGGGGCTCGCCTCGGCGCAGGCCTTCTGCAGGCCAATGCGCGCCGCCGTGCGGAACGCCATCTCATTGGAGTCAACGGGGTGATACGAACCGTCGTAAACCGCCACGCGAATGCCCGTGAGCGGGAAGCCGGCAATGACGCCGCCCTTCATGGTCTCCTGAACGCCCTTGTCGACCGCGGGGATGAGTGCGCGCGGAATGTGGCCACCCACGACCTCGTCTACAAACTCGTAGTCGCGGCCGTCGGTCAGCGGCTCGACGCGCAGGTAGCAATCGCCAAACTGGCCGGCACCGCCGGTCTGCTTCTTGTGACGACCCTGAGCGCTTGCCACGCGGCGGATGGTCTCGCGATACGGAATCTTGATGGGCACGCTCTTGGCCACAACCTTGGTGCGCTCCTCCAGACGGTTGAGCAGCACGCTTACCTGCGCCTCGCCCACCGCAGAGATGATGGTCTGGCCCGTCTCTTCGTTGCGCTCGATCTTCATCGTTGGGTCGGCCTCGCAGGCGCGCTCGACAAAGGTGTAGAGCTTCTCCTCGTCGCCGCGGTTCTCCGCCTCAATGGCGATGCGGTACTGGCTGTTGGGGAACTGGAACGCAGCGGCCTCGACCTTGCCGGTGACCGAAAGCGTGTCGCCCGTGTCGGCAGCGATCTTGGTGGTGACAATGATGTCTCCCGCCTCGGCCTTGCCAACCTCGGTCATCTCGCGCCCACACATCACGTAGAGGTGCGCCAGGCGCTCACCCTTGCGCGTGCGCGCGTTCACGAGCTCCACGCCCGGGGTGAGGGTGCCGGTAAGGACCTTCAAGAAGGAGATGCGGCCCTGCTGCGGGTCGTTCAGCGTCTTGAAGACAAAGGCCACCGGGCGCTCGTCATCGGAGCTAATCTTGAGCGTGTCGCCATCAACAAGCGGCATCTCGCCGTAGTCGGTCGGCGCCGGGAAGTAGGTGACGATGTCGTCCATGACGGAGTGGACACCGAGCTCCTTGGTGCAGGAGCCGACGAAGACCGGCACGAAGAGGCGGCTCGCGATGGCCTTGCCGAGCAGTCCCTCGATCTCTTCCTGCGTGAGCGGCTCGCCCTCGAGGTACTTCTCCATGAGGTCGTCGTCCGCCTCGGCCACGAGCTCGCACAGGGTCTCGCGCGCCTCATCGGCCGCGGCCTTGTACTCGTCGGGAATGTCGAATTCCTCCTGCTTGGTGCCCTCGCAATGGCGGGCCTTCATGCGGACAATGTCGATAACGCCCTCAAAGTCCTCGCCCGTACCCCACGGCAGCGTAACGGCGCCCAGGCGCATGCCAAAGCGCTCGCGCAGAGTCGCCATGGTGGCGTCGTAGTCAGCGTTCTCTTTGTCAATGCGGTTGATAAAGACGGCGCGGGCCAGACGCAGGTCCTCGGCCGCATACCAAAGCTTGACCGTTGTGGGCTGCGGGCCCTCGGCGGCGTCGACCACAAAGAGCGCCGTCTCAGAAACGGCCATGGCCGCATACGCGTCGCCAATGAAATCGGGATAGCAGGGGGCGTCGAGGACGTTTAAGCGCGCGCCCTTCCAATCGATGGGGGCGATGGAGGTCGAGATGGAAACCCCGCGCTTAACCTCCTCGGAATCATAATCGAGCGTGGGCTTGGTGCCCGCGTGGCCGCCCAAGCGGGCGGTTTTGCCTGAAAGGTGCAGCATCGCTTCTGCCAGGGAGGTCTTTCCTACTCCTCCCTGGCCAACCAAGACGACGTTCCTCACTTTGGCGGTCTCGGGCGCACCCATGGCAACCTCCTTAGGTTGGGCGCACGGCGCGATTGCCAAAGGTGGGAGCGCTTCTGGGATGCGGTCCGGTTATCGGGTCCGCGCGCCGTGCGCGCACGAACACATACGTTACCGTTGACCCTACCCCGCACAGGCGCCCCTCATGCCCGCGTTTCGCCGAGCGCGGCAGGTGCACCCGGTGAGCGGGGCGGCTCACACCCCTCCCGCCTTGCATGGCCTTCATTTGTGGCAAAGAGACGATTATCGCTAGAATGCACAACAACAGAGGCGGGGGTAGCCACCGCAAGGTCGACGTAAAGCCCCCGTCCGCCTTCCCAGCCCCTACTCCCATCAACAACTTCATCAGCATAGAGAACGAGCAATAGACCGATGCTGGCTGCGTCATATTCAATGCAAGTCACACTTCCAGTCTATTCTGCGCTCACATCACCAAGGAAGGCCCGCTCTTTGGGGTCACAATCTGTGACCCCAAAGACATCGCCAGCAAAGCCACAGAGAGAAGCTGGCTGCAAGATCAACTCCAAGCGCCCCAATCTAGTTTAAGCACGCCGTTGCAATGCCAAAATCAAGAGGACTGGTCATTGAAGCGCTTAGAATAATGATTTACGCGCTGAAAATGAGCCGCTTAGCGCCCGCTCAGCGCTGACAGCGCCGCTCAGCCAATCTTTTCCTGCGGAAATGCCGGTGACCGTGAGCTCGCGACCGCCAAACATCCCCACTTCTAGGGGGTCGTTTATTATTCTACCGGGGTCTTTGACCACACGGCGTCAACTGACTCACAGACATGTGCGCCCATCAAATCAATCAACACTGCGCATCCAGCACGCAAGAGAATAGGGGCGCTTACGCCAGAAACTAGCTTCGATACCGCATTCCCTAGACGCTAGGCCCGATATGAGGGGATCAACCAAAGCCCAAGCTAGGTAGGGAGACATTCCGCTGGAAACAGATTCGACGCCCAATCTCTATCGCAGGTAAAACCCCAAATTGCATATTTTCCCCGCGAAAAAGACTACCTTGTTGCAACTTTTCCCCGCGAATCTAATGGCCCTGTTGCAACTTTTTCCCATGAACACGAGGCACGGCGTGCTTCTTACCCCCAAAGATATCTTGGGGATAAGGTGGGATATCTTTCTGAAGAACTGCCCTACCCTTTCGATCGCTAATCAGAGTGTCGCCTACGTCAAATCATAAAACGCACGACCCGCGAATTTCCGCTTCCGGCCAACCAAAGAAAAGAACGAGTTTTTGAGATGCCAGGATTAAACCTCAAGGAATGGCGAGGTGCCTCCCCGGCGTATGCAGGGGAGGCACCTCGCGATGGCCCGCTAGCCAATTGGGAGGCAAGGGGAGATGCGGGCCGTACCGACCAGGTCAATCCAAGGCGCGGGATCGACCCAACCGCGTTCAACAAGAGCTACTTTGCAGTAGCAGCGACTGCAAGGTCGGCGGCGCGGACGGCGTCCTTCAGGGCGTGGGCGGCGTTCTCTACCTGCGTGCCGTACACCACCTGAACGTTCTCCTCGTTGATTTTGATGACGCCAAGTGAGCCTGTCTCTTTAAGCGCGGCTTCGTCGACCACGGCCGTATCCTTAAGCACGAGGCGCAGGCGGCTAATGCAGTTGTCGATATCGACGATGTTGTCGCGGCCACCCACGGCCTCCATGATGGCAAGGCCCATCTCGCTCACGTCGACCGAACCCGTCTCATAACTCGCGTCTGTATCGCGACCAGGGGTCTTGAGGTTCTGCTTGGTGATCACGAACTTGAAGACGTTGTAGTACACGATGGCGTAAACAATACCCACGGCAACGTTGAGATACCAGCGAGTCTCGGGACCACGCAGAATGCCAAAGAGCGTAAGATCGATGAGGCCGCCACCGGCGTTACCAATGCAGACGCCAAGCAGCGTGTTGATAAGGAACGACAGACCAGCCATGCAGGCGTGGAAGAGCCAAAGCACCGGCGAGATGAAGATGAACGAGAACTCGATGGGTTCGGTGATGCCTGTCACAAAGCTGGTGAGGCCGGCGGCGAGCAGAATGCCCTTAACCTTTGCCTTGTTCTCGGGCAGAGCGCAGCGATACATGGCGTAGCAAGCAGCGGGCAGACCGAAGACCATGAACGGATGCGTGCCCTGCGTGAGGAAGCGCGTTGCCATACGCATGATGTCCATATTGGGGTCGGTCTGCATGAGAAGCGCGTTGAAGATATTGAGCGCGCCGGAGACCTGCTCCCCATCAACCATTGCGGTGCCGCCGATGGGCGTGAAGCGGATGAGCTGATTCAGGATGTGATGCAGGCCCGTGGGGATAAGCAGACGCTCGAGGAACCCGTAGATGAAGGTACCAAACGCACCAGCAGCCTGGATGAGGTCACCGAACGCGTTGATGAGCATGCTGAAGATGGGCCAGACAAAGTACATCACGATGGCGACAAACGGAATGGTCACCGTAATCATGATGGGCACAAACCGCGTACCGCTGAAGAAGCTGAACGCCGCCGGTAGCTGTGTGCGGTGGAAGCGGTTGTGGATGAATGCCGTCCACAGGCCGCAGACGATACCGCCAAAGATGCTCATGCGATAGGTAAAGATGCCAAAGACGGTATCGTAGGCAGCGTTTTGCTGCGTTGCCTCGGTGAGGCTCAGACCCGTCTTTTGCAGAGCCTCGATCGACGTGGTCTCCGCCGTAATGCCGTTCAGCCCCAGGAAGAAGTTGATCGTGGTGTGGAACAGCACGAACGCGATGACCGAGGCAAAAGTGGCGATTTCCTTGTCCTCGCGCGTCATACCCATGGCAAGCGACATGCAGAACAGCACCGGCAGCAAGCTAAAGAGCGCACTTGCCAGCGCATTCACGCAGCGCACGAGCGCGTCGATAAACGGCACGCCCGCAAGCGCGTCGCCAAAGATCATCTGATTGGTGAGCAGCGACGCCAGGCCGAGCATCAGGCCCGCGGCAACGATTATCGACAACGGGGCCATTAATGACTTACCGAGCTTCTGAATAAATGTTCGCATGAAAACTCCCCCTCTACAGAGTTACCGCGCGCGTTAGTTCAGTTCGGGCCAATAATCCTTGTTCGCCTCAATGAGGTCGTCGAGCACAGCCTTGGCAACATCGGCGTCCTTCATGGTTTTTGACAGGATGAACGCCTGCCAGAGCTTCTGGTAGGAGCGCTCAAAGAACGCCTCGACCACGAGCTTCTCCACGGCGAGCTGCTGCTCGATGAGACCCTTCTGGAACCACGGAATCGGGCCAATACGCAGGGGCTCGGGTCCGTTGGAACCAACGATGCAGGGAATCTCAACCATCGCGGTTTCGGGCAGGTTGGGGATAGAGCCCTGGTTCTCCACGATGAGCAGCATGCGCTCGTGCGTATTGAAGGCAATGGCGCAGGCGAGGTCAACAATGAACGAGGCATGAACGCCGATCTTGAGCGTGGTACCCTCGGATGTACCACACGCGGCGATGCGCTCGCACTCAGAGAAGACCTCTTTCTCGCGAATGTCCTTCACCATGTCCACGCGCGTATAGGTGGGATCGGTATCTGCAACCACATGGTCGGGATACAGGTAGTACTTGAAGTACGTGGTGGGAAGAACACTCGGATCCGTGGCGTAGAGCTCGCGCGCAAAGCGATAGGTGTGACGCCAGTCCTCATCGTTCATGCGAGGTTCGCAACCGAGCGGCTCGAGGTTGTAGCCGTTTTCTGCCACGTACGCCTTGAGCTTGGGCATGAGGTCGCTGCCGTCCTGGTCGCGCACATCGCTCCACCAGCCAAAGTGGTTGAGGCCGTAATAACGCACAACTAGGTCCTTGCGCGAGTCAAAGCCGCAGATTTTTGCCATGCGCTCCATGATGTCGATGGGCATGTCGCAGATGTTGAGCACCTTGGAGTGCGGGCGCGCCGCACGCACGGCCTCCGCTACGATTGCCGCCGGGTTCGAGTAGTTGAGCATCCAGCAGTTGGGCGACCACTTCTCCATATAGTCGATAAGCTGGATAACATCGGGGATCGAGCGCAGACCGTAGGCGATGCCACCGACGCCGCAGGTCTCCTGACCGACTAGGCCGTACTTGAGCGGAATCTTCTCGTCACGATCGCGCATCTCGTACTTACCGCTGCGGATGTGAGCCATGCAGAAATCCACATCGGTAAACGCCGTCTCGGGGTCGGTCGTGGCCAAGAACGCAATATGCGGCGCATGCTCGCGCACGATGATCTCGCAGGCATCTGCCACAATCTTCTGACGATCAGGGTCGTTGTCGTAAAGCTTTATCTGACGGATGGGAAAACGGTGCAGGTTATCGAGCAGCATAAGGATAATCTCAGGCGTATACGTGCTGCCGCCACCTGCAATCACAATGGACGACTCATGAAGGTCCATGCTATTCCTCCTCTCACGCTCCTAGAGCGCAACCGAGCTTCCAGATATGCAGGAACGCGCGGCGCGCCGCCATATCTGGCTCAACTGAGGGATGTGGGCCCAACCCTTATCTCGATAATACGAATCGGCATTACAGGGGCGGTACTGCAAAGGAATACCAGTAATGATATGAGCAAGCGGTGAATCTATTTCAGATGCTGAAATTCTTTTCTCACAATCATGCCACTCCAGCGCCGCCGCAACCTTCCCGGCGCATAATGAGTATTCACACCGGAAGCGTGGTTAAACGTTCCGCGCGTTGTTTGTGCGCATGGCAACAAACAACGCTGTGGGCAGCAGATCTTGTAATGCAGGCTGGACGATAGGAGGCTAGGCGCATGGGAAGTTCATTCGACCGCATCGTCAACCAGAGCTATCGCAACCTCACGGATATCGATATCCAGATCCTGCAGCAGATATCTGACGAGATGGACCTCGTCCCCAACATGTCCATCGGCGAGCTGGCAGACCGCTGCAACGTTTCCACCGCAACCATCGTGCGCATGACGCGGCACCTGGGTTTCGACGGATACAGCGACTTCAAGTATTTCCTGCGCCATGAAAGCGAGCGCGGCCGCAAACAGCGAACAAACTCGCTCGCCGTAACCACAGCCGCGCAGACGGTTGCCGAGGACCTTGCCCAAACCATACGTTTGTTTGAGCGCACCAATCAGCTCGACGAGCTGTACGCGCGCATGGCATCGGCGCGTAAGATTTACGCCTTTGGCACTGGTTACGGGCAGCGCCTCATGCTCGAGGACTTTTGCCGCTGCATGCAAATGATCGGCCGCGACGTAGTGATGATTCCCGCAACGGGCGAGCTCCGGCTTGTAAAGCAGTTTCTGACCCGGGATGACCTACTCATCATCGCCTCGCTCTCGGGTTGCATCGACCGCTACCGAGACGTCTTCCAGACCATCAACGTCTGCGGCACACCCATTGTCTCCATCACAAATCTCGGTAACAACGAGCTCGCAAGCTACACCGCCTATAGCCTCTACTTCCAGAACGGCAACATCTTCGACGACATCAACATGTCCTCAAGTTCGTTTGTCTCTATGCACCTCGTTTTGCACCTGTTGTTTGAGGGGTTCAAAGCGTGGCTGGAGCGCAACGGCGGCGCGTAATACCTCCCAGGGTAAAACATCACCTAGTTAAGTTTGAACTGAGCATTCTCATAGATAGTCGGGTGACAGCGTTCTACGGGCTTAAGCTACACTTTTTTAGCAATTTGAAGAGTCGTTGGGTTTTTCCCACGAGCACGCTGATTGTCCGTCTTCACACATCGAATCTCATACCTTAAGGGACACCATTGTCTGAACTCGTTCGATATCCATCTTAAATCCGGGACCGTGTCTGCAAGCTCTCAACGAACTACACCAGTAACCGCACTCCCGCGAGCCTCCTATGCAGTCAGTATTCTTTTACCATGTAGAACGCGCGAACGCGTGGCTCCTACCCTATCATGGAACTGTATGTTCAACGTATGGGAGGTTGTCATGCCCTACGATTCCGATCAATCGCGTGCGGGGAACCATTTTTCCGCAGACGGACAGACCAGAAACGTCGCATCTCCCCGCTCGAGCGCGGGGCCCAGCGAGACCGCTGAGTTCACGAGTGCATATTTCCAGTCGTCTAACCACCCGGGCGCTTCGTCACAACCGCGTGAATCCAACACTGCCACGCCGTCGGCATCGCGCGCAACGAGCCCTTCGGACACGTTTGTGCACGCTGTGGAAAGCGGGCGCTCAGTGGATATGGGCGCGACCACTGACCCTGGTTACGCACAAAGCAACTACAGCAGCCCCCAAGGTGGTGCCCTGCCTTACGGGCCGGCTCGGGGCGGTGGCAGCGACCCTCGCAACAGTTATCATTACCAGCGCAAGAAGCGCGGTAAGATTATTGCCGGTGTAATTGCCGCCATCGTGGTACTCGTTGTGATTGTGGGGGGCATCTGCGGGTTCACCATGTTCCGCGACTATAAGAACATCACTGCCAAAGTCCCCACCCTCATGGAGCAGGCAAGCGGTCTCAAAGACTCCGTAATGGCAGGCGACGGTGAAACGGTGCGCACTACAGCCGCAACTATCGCTTCTGAGGTCAGCGGCATGAACGACACTTTAAGCGGACTTCCTTGGCAGATAGCGTCGCTCGTGCCCGTTGTGGGGCAGGACGTTCAGTCCGCGCGCACGTTGGTCTCCGAGGCAGATCGCCTCTGCCAATACGCCCTCATCCCCGCCTGTGACAGCTTGGCAGATGTGAAACTCAGCAATCTTATGACTGACGGTGCTGTTAACGTTGACCTTCTGCAGTCACTCGTATCCACACTGCAAAACATATCGCCCGTCATCCAGCAGAGCGCTGAGACCATTGAGGCGCTTCCTGAGGCACGTATCGGTAAGGTGAGCGAGCTCGTCACCAAGGTGCAGGACGGTGTGCGTACGGCAAACTCTGCCGTTACCGCACTGAACGAAGTTGCCCCCTACCTGCCCCAGATGCTTGGTGCAGACGGTAATGTCCGTCATTACCTTATCGTCGCACAGAACAACGTAGAATTGCGTTCCACAGGCGGATTCCCTGGCTCCGCTGGTGTTATGACCGTGGTCGATGGCCGCATCGAACTCGGTGACTTCACCGGCATCGGCACCTCGGCAGACAAGGGTCTTGAGTGGTACGACCAAGTCGGCTTTGGCGTTACCGATGAGGAAATCGCCATCTTTGGCGATCGCGTGGGCAAGATTCCCGCCGATACTCCCTATATCTTCGACTTCCCGCGAGCGTACTCTCTCTTTTCCGCCATGTACACCGACCAGAAGGGCGGCACCATCGATGGCGTTATCGCTATCGATCCGGTCTTCCTTCAGTACCTACTCAAGCTTACCGGCGGTATTACCATCAACGGCGTAGAGGTGAATGGTGATAATGCCGCACGTTTGCTCATGCACGATGCATACGCGATGTTTGACACCGATACGCAGGATACCTTCTTCTCAGCCGTCGCTTCTGCCGCCTTTAGCAACATCATGGGCAACCTCGGCAACCTCGATTTGCCAGCGTTTGTAGACGTGGTCACCCGCGGTATCGAAGAGGGGCGTCTCCAGATGTGGATGGTCAACGAGGACGAGGAAAACATCATCAAGCAGACCGGTGCTGGTGGCGAGGTTAAGACCGATCCTACCGCGCCACAGCTCGGTGTATACGCCGGCGATGACACCGCCTCTAAGATTAGCTGGTATCTCTCCACTAACACCACCATGGATGCCGGTACCAAAAATGCCGACGGCTCAACCACCTACCATGCGACTTCAACCTTCACTAACAACCTTTCGCTTGCTGAGGCAGAGGCGCAACCCACGTACGTTACCGGCTACAGCCCGCTCAAGCGTAACGTGTCAGATATGTTCATTCATATCTACCTTGTTGCTCCCTCCGGTGGCACCATCTCCAACGTGAGTTCCACGGGCGGAGACTTTAGTACTCAGAATTGGAGTGCCCTGAGCTGGAACGGCTTTGGTGTCTACACGGCAAGTCCGCTAATCAACGGCCAGGAAACGGTGACGGTCACCTACGATGTGACCACCTCGCCGGAGGCTACCGAGCCCATGGTCATCGACACGACCGCAACGGCTCAGGCTGTCGCTGGCTGGCAACAATAAAACAGTCGACAAGTACAGCCACTGAAACAGTGGAGGTTTAGGAGGCCTCGTCGTATTAATGCGACGAGGCCTCCGCTGTAGAACGCTACGCAGCGTTTCACAACGCCCCCATTAAGATCAAACTCTATCGCTATAGTGCGGCATCTATCGTCTTATTGATGCGCGTGAAATCACGTAGTGCATGGTAGCCAATCCCAGCGATTCGCCTGAGATTGATGGAATTGACTCCACCTTGACGCGGCTTGAAGGTGACCGGCAGATATGTCACCCTCTGATGTCGTTTGGCATATACTGCCGCGAGTACGACGTTGGTTAGATTAAAACCATCGGGTACAAACGCTAGGTTTTCACGCAATGTGGGGGCGCTCATAAGACGATAGGGCGTATTCGCATCGGTCACCGTCACATGAAAAAGCAGCTTTACCACAACTTTAAGGGTCTTGGTGACGATTACACGCGAAAAACCGTCCTGACGGCCACGACGCCAACCGATTACCATATCAAAGTCTTCTCTACGATCCCAGAACGCCCAGAACTCCTTAGGGTTCGTCTGACCATCGGAATCGGTCTGAAACACGTAGTCGGCACCTTGATCAAGAGCGTAACGGTAAGCTTCAATCAATGTCGCACCGTGTCCTGAGTTTTCTTTGGTCATGGGAATAAAGAGGGGGTGTGTCCGAGCAAATTCCTGCATCTGAACATACGTGTCGTCTTTACTGCCATCATCAAACACTACAAGACGACTCTCACCGCCGAGACGCGCAACTATGGGATACCACTGTTCCAGCGTGCAATGGATATTTGTGCCCTCATTGTAGGCGGGCATGACGATATACAGGGTGTCGGACATGAATCTAGCTACCCCCGGCTATGCGTGCGGCACAACCCTCGGTGAAGCAGTGCCGTATCGATCCTCTTGGTTATATATGCTATACCAACCGCGGCATACGGCACGAGCATGACATAGCCAGGCATGGTATATTGCGCTTTTGCCTCCCACACTACATAAAACAGAGCGAGCCCCGCGACATAAAGCATGGGAGCGAGGCGATCGATAGTAAAGGCTATGCCTTCATCGGCGCGATTGAGCGCACGCCAACCGCGCAACACCGCCACGAGCGCCGAGATAAGCACGAGCGACTGCCAACCATCCAAAAAGAAAACAATCGCTTGATGAACGGGGCCATAGTAAATAGATTTAAGCAACGGACTCATAGCGCGCTCCGACATAACGAGGTCAGAAGGAGATGTGCTCCAATTACTTGCTAGCAACGACTCAGACGTGGGGTCACACCACTCCGAGCAATACTTTGTCGCAAAAAAAACAAGTGCATCAAGAGGTTGCTCGACCATCCGAGAAATCTCCTCCGCAATGAGCTGACGAGCCACCTCATCATAACGTGCCGGATCGTAGGTCGTCTCATCGCCTTCATCCAGCGACCAGAGAAATCCCGTGTACCAACCATTTGAGTCGTGGTTGAAACCCATCGCAATATACGCTGAAGATGGCATAGCGCGCGACGTATCGATCCCCGTGCGCAGTTCTGCATATCCGTTAATCGTCGATACGCCAGCAACGCAACACACCATAAGTGCCACCAACGCACCGAGGGAAACGAATGAGCGAGCGAGGCAGCGCCAGTTCCTCAAACCGTAGCCGATCCAAACAACCACCATCGCCACAAGCACAAGTAGCATGCTTGACTTAAAGAGGTACGAGGCGGCGGCGCATAGTGCAGATCCCGCTATATAGCGAATGACGTACATTCGTGATTGCATTGTAAACGCCTGCCGCACGCATGATGCGGGCGCCATCTTGCCATTCCGACCTTCATCTTCTCTCAACCTTATCAGCGCTTTCGCCTGGAATAGCATTGCCCAAGCAGCAAACGCAAGAGAAATCATATTGGGGTAGGCAAACGTGCTGTAAAACACAAGCGGGAAAAAGCCGAACAGGAGGAACGCCGCAATATTTGCTACACGTCGACTCGTAAAGAGAGCACTTGTCAACATGACTATCGCATAGCCAAGCAGCCCAGCAGCGAGTGCATTGATGCATTCCATCACAACATACCTATGGCCTACGGTCACCTCCACGGCATGCACAAGTAAAATGTATGCTAGCTGATGGGGAAAGCGTTCCACATAACGCCCCGGCTCGTAAAATCGCGATCCCACTACTCCAAATTCGCTCGCTGCGTCAAAGATGGCCGATGAATCCCACTCCGGCCACACATCGGCTAAAGCAGCCCAGGCAACACCGAACATCGTGAGATAAACTGCAAGAGCAAACGCTATTTTACGTACGGGGATGCGCTTCAATATTCCTTGTCTGTCGAGCATGTATAGAACCGCAAATTGCAACAATATGACGGCAATTACGAGAGGTGTCGTAGTGAACGACAACATAAACGTTCCCGAATAATCCGGATAGGTGCTGGTGCATACCAGCGTAGCTATGCTAGTTACGCAAAGGAAGAGCATGCAGCACGCAAGCAGGATCTTCTCTGTGGCCCAGCACACGTCCACCCGCTTTATCTTGCTGTTAGTCGAGGCATTACCTTTACTGCAAGACAAATCAACTGCTCCGTCCGTTCGCTCCTGCATAGACCTCACCAATATCAGAGGACGACGCTCCAACGCCGCATTTCTTGCAATCTGACTCATATTCTAGCGCCGGGACACCAACCTCAATGTGCTCCGCGCGTCGTTGATAAAAAGCTCGTGGAAGAGCACATGTAAGAGGATGAATTGGGTATCATAGCGTATCGATTCACGCGTGTCAGCAGCTGCATCATCGGCAACTGCATACACACGGTCTCATCCGGGGCTCCCCGGCTATGCCATATAACCAAACGGTACATAGGAGGTGCCATATGATTCGCGTTGATATCGAGACCATCATCATGGCCTCTGGTCCGGTGCCGTCGCTTATCGTGCTCAGGGAGCGCTCCGGCAACGCCGGCGCGGGCGCGCCGCTGCGCTCGCTTTCCATTCAGACCGGCTCGTTTGAAGCCGCGTCCATCAGCTGCGGCATCGACAGCAGCCAGGGCGGGCGCCCCATTACGCACGACCTCTTTATCGATACGCTCGGCAAGCTCGACGCCAAGATTGAACGCGTTGAGGTCAACCACGTTGATGCGCCTGTTTTCTTCGCGCGGCTCGTGCTTGCTGCGCCCGATGCCGAGGGCAAGACCCGCGAGGTTGCCATCGACGCCCGCCCGAGCGACGCGCTCGCCCTTGCCGTGCGCGCGAACGCCCCCATCTACGTTGAGGACGACGTTATGAATCGCGCGGGCACCGTTTCGCTCCGCACGGACACCGAGACCGGCGAGGACGAGCTCAAGCAATTCGACCAGTTTGTGCAGACGCTCTCGCCCGACGACTTCTAGGGCGCCCGCCACTTTCGCAGGCGCTCGGTTGGTCAAATCACCTTACAAGAGGGCAGTTTTCCTTACTTAACTCGCTATGAAGTGGATCTTCGCAACTTGAAACAGCGCCTTGATTCCACCGTTCTCAGCGCTACCAGTACGTCAGATCTTCCAATTATCTATTTCTCAATGGAAACCAATGGCGCGGAGCATCACGAAATGCCCTCTCACAGGGTAATTTGGCCAACTCTTCTTGTATCAATGAGAAGAGCCAGTGTGAGGCGTCCGTTGAACAACAAACCGCCCGCGGCGCGCAGTGCGCTGCGGGCGGTTTCCCACATTGTTGACGGGCGACGATCCGACAGAGAGCAAGAAGCGCTCTAGCGGATCGTTCACCCACCAATAACGGTGCTATTCTTCGAGCAGGTCCTCGAGGGCGGCGTCACCGGAGCCGATGTCCACATGGTCATCGCTATCGGCACTAACGTCGGTCGCGGCGCCAAGGTCGAGCGCCTCCTGACCCTCCATCACGGAGGGAGCCTTGGGCTTCTTCTTGGCGCTCGTCATGCGCGCCACGGCGGTCACGCGATCGCCGTCGGCCACGCTCATCATCTTCACGCCCTGCGTGGCGCGACCGGTGCGGCTAATCTCGTCGGTCTTCACGCGGATCACGGTCGCGTTCTCGGTGATGATAAAGAGCTCGTGCTGCGGGCCCACCGTCTTCATGGCGGCGAGCTTGCCCTTGCGCGCGGTCATCTGGATGGTGTAGACACCCTGGCCGCCGCGGTTCTGCAGTGGGTAATCCTCAACCGGCGTGCGCTTGCCGTAGCCGTTCTCGGTAATCACAAAGAGGTCGCCGCGGCCGTTGGAAATCTCCATGCCAAGCACGGTGGCGTCGCCCTTCATGCGGATGCCAAGCACGCCCGAGGTGTCGCGGCCGGTCGCGCGGACCTGGTCCTCCATAAACATGATGGCCTTGCCCTCGGTGGTGGCCATGATCACACGGTCGCCCTCGCGCACGCGGCGAACGTCGAGCAGCGCGTCGCCGGCCTTGAGGTTGATGGCGATGATGCCGTCGCGGCGGCTGCGGTCGTACGCGCTCATGACGGTCTTCTTGACCATGCCCTGCTTAGTGGCAAAGAGCAGGTACTCGTTGTCGGGGAACTCGCGGCAGCTGATGACGCTCGCGATCTTCTCGCCGTCCTCAAAGGGCAGCAGGTTCACGATCGCAGTGCCGCGTGCCTGGCGCGTGCCCACGGGCAGCTCGTGCACCTTCAGGCGGTAGACCTTGCCCTTGTTGGAGAAGAAGAGCACGTACTCGTGGGTGCTCGCGATGAACATCTCGCTAATGACGTCGTCCTCTTTGAGGTTCACGCCACTGACGCCCTTGCCGCCGCGCTTCTGCGCGCGGTAGGCCGCCACGGGAATACGCTTCACGTAGCCGGTATGGGTGATGGTCACGACCATGTCCTCGTCGGCAATGAGGTCCTCCACGTCGAGGTCCTTCTCCGCCTGAGAAATCTCGGTGCGCCGCTTGTCGCCGTACTTCTTGGAAATCTCGCGCATCTCGTCCTTGATGACGCCGAGGATCTTCTCTTCGTGGGCGAGCAGGTCCTCGTAGTAGGCGATGGCCTGACGGAGCCCGGCAAGCTCCTCCTCGATCTTGTTACGCTCGAGGCCGGTCAGGCGACGCAGGCGCATCTCGAGGATGGCGCTCGTCTGCTCGGGCGTAAAGCCAAAGCGCGCGATCAGGCGTTCGCTGGCCTCGGTATCGGTCTGCGAGGAGCGGATGATGCTGATGACCTCGTCGATATGGTCAAGCGCGAGCAGGTAGCCCTCGAGGATGTGCGCGCGGGCCTGGGCCTTCTTGAGGTCGTAGCGGGTGCGGCGGGTCACGACGTCGACCTGGTGGTCGATGTAGTGGCGCAGCATCTCCGGCAGGCTCAGGCACTTGGGCACGCCACCCACGAGCGCGAGGTTGTTCACGCCAAAGGTCGACTGCAGCGAGGTGAACTTGTAGAGGTTGTTGAGCACAACCTGCGGGATGACGCCCTTCTTGAGCTCGATAACGAGGCGGATGCCCTTCTGGGTGGACTCGTCGCGCATGTCGGAGATGCCCTCGATGCGTTTCTCGTTTACGAGCTGGGCGATTTTCTCCTGCAGCGTGCCCTTGTTGACCTGGTAGGGAATCTCGGTAAAGACCAGGCGGTTGCGGCCGGTCTTGGTAGACTCCACATGCGCCTTGGCGCGCACGGTGATGGAGCCGCGGCCGGTCTCGTAGGCCTGGCGGATGCCGTCGGTGCCCATGATGACGGCGCCGGTGGGAAAGTCCGGGCCGGGCATGACCTGCATGAGCTCGTCAACCGTTGCATCGGGGTTGTCGATCAGCAGGCACGTGGCCTCAACGGCCTCGGTAAGGTTGTGCGGCGGAATGTTGGTGGCCATACCGACCGCGATGCCCGAGGAGCCGTTTACCAGCAGGTTGGGGAAGCGCGCGGGCAGGACCTGCGGCTCGGCGAGCGACTCGTCGTAGTTGGGCTGCCAGTCAACGGTGTCCTTCTGCAGATCGCGCAGGAGCTCCATCGCGGGGCGGGCGAGGCGGCTCTCGGTGTAACGCATGGCCGCGGCGCCGTCGCCGTCGATGTTACCGAAGTTGCCGTGACCGTCGATGAGCGGGGTGCGCATGCTGAACCACTGAGCAAGGCGGACCATGGTGTCGTACACCGCGGCGTCACCGTGCGGGTGGTACTTACCAATAACCTCACCGACCGTCCACGCACTCTTCTTGTGCGGGCGGTTGGGATAGATGCCGCTCTCGTTCATTGCATAGAGGATGCGGCGGTGCACCGGCTTTAAGCCGTCGCGCACGTCCGGCAGGGCGCGCGCCGTGATGACCGACATCGAGTACTCGATGAAGCTCTGGCGCATCTCGTGCCCAAACTCAGAGATCTGCAGCTGGCCGCCGTTGATGTCCTCACCAGCGGATTCGCCGCGATCGACGGTACCAAAGCTCTCCTCAAGCTCGCCGTCGTCTTCCTCTTCGTCCTCGCCCTCGGCATCCTCAACGTAGACGTCGGTGCCCTCGTCGTCGGCCTCGGCACGCGCCAGCAGGCGCTTGAGGTCGTCGGAGAGGCCCTCGCCCTCGGGCTTGTTGTTCATATCGTCTGCCACGTGTGCTCCTTACGCGTCCAGGAAGCGCGCGTCGTGCGCGTGCTTCTCGATGTACTCGCGGCGATACTCCACCTGGTTGCCCATAAGCTCGCGCACCGCGCGGTCGGCGGCCATGGCGTCTTCGATGGTCACGCGCTGCAGGATGCGGGTCTTGGGGTCCATGGTAGTCGAGGCGAGCTGCTTGGGGTCCATCTCGCCCAGACCCTTGTAGCGCTGGACGGTGTAGCCGCGGCGCTTCTTGGTGACCTTGCCAGACGCGGCGGCATCGTCGTCGGCGCCCTCGTCGGGGTTGAGGCCGAGGCTCTTGATGGTGTCGCGCAGGATCTCCTCCTCCGGCTGGCGGCCGTTGGGGTAGACGTAGTGGATCTTGTTGCGCACCTTAATGCCAAAGATCGGCGGGCAGGCCACGTACACGTAGCCGGCGTCGATGAGCGGGCGCATGTACTTGTAGAAGAACGTGAGCAGAAGGATGCGGATGTGTGCACCGTCAACGTCTGCATCGGTCATGATGATGATCTTGTGGTAGCGCGCCTTGGTGATGTCAAAGTCGCCGCCGTCACCTGCGCTCGTGGTCACGCCGCAGCCGATGGCGGTGATGAGCGACTGGATGGTGTCGGAGCTAAAGGCGCGATGGTCGCCCACGCGCTCGACGTTCAAGATCTTGCCGCGCAGGGGCAGAATCGCCTGGATATCGCGGCGGCGACCGTCCTTGGCCGAGCCGCCTGCGGAGTCACCCTCTACGATAAAGAGCTCGGTCATCTCGGCGTCACGCACCGAGCAGTCGGCGAGCTTGCCGGGCAGGCTCGCGGTCTCGAGCAAGCTCTTGCGGCGGGTTGCCTCGCGCGCCTTGCGGGCGGCGTTGCGGGCCTTGCTCGCCTGCTGGGCCTTCTTTACGATCTCGCGGCCAGCTTTGGGATGCTCCTCCAGGTAGTCGGTGAGGCCCTCGGTCACAACCTTGAGCGTGAGAGTACGCATGAACGAGCTGCCGAGCTTAGCCTTGGTCTGACCCTCAAACTGCGGGTCGGCAAGCTTAACGGAGATGACCGCGGCAAGGCCCTCGCGCACATCGTCGCCCGTGAGGTTGGCGTCCTTCTCTTTCAGGATGTTCTGCTTGCGCGCGTAGTCGTTAATGACGCGGGTAAGCGCGGTGCGGAAGCCCTCAAGGTGCATGCCGCCCTCGGGGGTGTAAATGTCGTTCGCAAAGCTCATGACGTTCTCGGAGTATGAGGTGTTCCACTGGAGTGCCACCTCGACCTCGCCCGCGCGCTCCACCGGCGCGCCGTCCTCGCTCTTGCCAAACAGGTAGATGGGGCGCTTGAGACCGTCGGGGATTTCTTTGCCCTCGTTCAGGAATTTGACGAAGTCGACGATGCCGCCCTCGTAGCAGAACTCGTCCACACGCGGGGTGAGCTCGCGCTCGTCGCGCAGGATGATCTTGAGGTTGCGGTTCAAGAAGGCCGTCTCCTGCAGGCGGTTGCGCAGGGTCTCGTAGTCGTAGACGGTCGTCTCAAAGATCTCATCATCCGGCCAGAAGGTCGTGGTGGTACCCGTGGCCTTGGAGTCGCCGATCTGCTTCATCTTCTGCGTGGTCTTGCCGCGGCTGAACTCCATCTCATAGATGTGGCCGTCGCGCTTGACCTGCACGTTCATCTTTTTGGAGAGCGCATTTACCACCGACACGCCCACGCCGTGCAGGCCGCCGGAGACCTTGTAGGCGTTGTTGTCGAACTTACCACCCGCATGAAGCACGGTCATGACCACCTCGAGGGTGGGGATCTTCTTCTGCGGGTGCTTGGCCACCGGGATGCCGCGGCCGTTGTCGACCACGGTGATGGAGTTGTCCGGATGGACGGTGACCTCGATCTTGGAGCAGAAGCCGGCCATGGCCTCGTCGACGGAGTTGTCGACGATCTCCCACACAAGGTGGTGCAGGCCACTTGAGCTGGTGGAACCGATGTACATGCCGGGGCGCTTGCGAACTGCCTCGAGACCCTCGAGGATCTTAATGTCGCTCGCGCCGTAATCGTTCGATTTAGCCACGTTTTCTCCTATCGGATACCCCGCCGGGTATCACTTCGAACCGATACGCGTTCAAGCTTATCTATGATACCTGATTAAAGTGGCTCTCTAAAGGCGTTTCAAAAGGCTCTACAAGGCCACCAGATTGCCGTCACGCGCCGTTTTGAGCGTCGCCGGTCTTTTTCCACTCAAGACTCGCCTTCATGGCGTTTTTTAGCGCCGCTGCGAGCTTTTGGTCAGAAATTGGTGAGACGGCGGCGTCCAATTGTGCATATTCCTCGGCCGAGAGCTCTGCGTGCGGGCGCTCTGCGGGGCGAGCAGCGGCGCCGGCAGGACCGGCAGGCGCGTAGGCGCCGTGCGGAGCGCGTTGCCGAGAGCCTGACGGCGCGGCGTTTGTCGCATTGGGCGAGGAGCCGCTCGCACCGTCTTTGGCGAGATGGCTCTTTACATGGCCCGGCTTGGTAGTGCGGAACTTGAAGCCCGCGAGGGAGACGCCCTGGCGCTCCATACGCGTGCGGATGATCTCGCGGAGCATCGACATCTCCTGCGTCCAGGACGCGGCGTCGAGGTAGACAAGGAGCTCGTTGGTATCGGGCAGGTAGCGCAGGCCCGTCACGTGCGCGCCCTCGCGCGTGCCGCCGCAGACGGCGTTCCATGCGCGGTAGACCTCGCGCGAGCGCTCGGCACGTGCCATCTGCTCGCGGCGCTCGGGCGTAGCGGCACCGAGGATGCGCCGACGCTCGGCATCCAGATACTCGTTGAGGTCCATGCGCACCTCCTCAGGCGACACACAGGTAATCTTCCGTCGCAACCCGTGGCATCATCGCGGCGCGCCGCCGGCGCACGCATCCTTCACTCAGCGCGTGCAAACGGAACGGCTTATGTGCAAACTGCACACTCCGCGTGCAATCAGCACGTCCCATGTGCATCCGTCACGCTTCATGTGCATCTGGAACGGAAAAACCTTGATATGCGTGCCAGATGCACACAGGCCGTTCCGTTTGCACACAAAGCGTGCAGTTTGCACACAGAGTGTGACGGATGCACACAAGTCGTACGCTGTCCGCGCGGGGCGAGGATGGCGACCTGTCACACCGTGCCGATGGTTACGACCTTTGCACGGTCAAGTATAGCGTCCGAGAAGTAGCCGAGGTTCGTGGTGGTGATGACCGTCTGAACCTCGTCCTCGATACCGCGCACAAAGGCTTCGCGGCGCTCAGCGTCGAGCTCGCTCATCACGTCGTCGAGCAGAAGCAGAGGCGGCCGACCAAGGATGTCGCGCGTGACCGCGACCTCGGCGACCTTCCATGCGAGCACAAGAGAGCGCTGCTGCCCCTGCGAGGCGAAGGCGCGAGCGTCGCGCCCGTCGATAGAGAAGCGAATCTCGTCGCGGTGCGGGCCCACGAGCGTGATACCCCGGCGGAGCTCGTCGTTAAAGACCGCATCGAGCGCGGCAAGCATGCGCTCGCGCCACCAAGCGACTTGGGTCGTGCGGTCAACACCAGCGCGATTCGCGGCGGTGCCATCGGCGGAGCGATCATCCGCAGCCACGTCCTCACCTGCGGCGACCAGCCCCCCGGCATCCGCTGCGACTGCATCGCCAGCGGTAGCGCCAAGCACGGCGTCCACACTCGCCTCATACGTGATGTCGGCCCGCTCGCCGGGCGCAATCTGGGCGTACGCCTCAACAAACCGCACGCGAATACGGTCGAGCAGCGCCAAGCGGTGCGTGAGCAGCGACGCGCCCGCCTGTGCAAGCGAGTCGTTCCACGCGGCGAGCATCTCGCGCGTGCACCAGCGCTCCTTCAGAAGAGCGTTTCTCTGCTCCACCAGGCGCTCGTAGGTACCCAGAAGCTGCGCGTACCGCTCGTTCAGTTGCACGCCAAAGCCGTCTAGCGCGGCGCGGCGCACGCTCGCCGAACGCTTGATCATGTCGAGGTCATCGGGGCAGAAAAGCACGCTCGGCACCACGCCGCGCACGCCGGCGGCGCGGCACTTCTTGCCGTTGCGTGAGAAGCTGCGTTTGCCGTCGCGCACCGTGCAGCCCAGGTCGACCACGCGCCCGTCGCCCTCCAGGCGAAGCGCAATCGAGCAGCCCTCCTCCCCTTCCTCCACCAGCTCGGCGGGCGAGGGCTTGCGAAAGCTCGCACCCGAGGTGGCGAGCTGGAGCGCCTCGACCAGATTGGTCTTGCCTTGAGCGTTTCTGCCCACAAGGACCGTCACGCCCGGGTCAAGCTCGAGCGTGTAGTCATCGTAATTGCGAAAGTTGCGCACGTGGAGCGTGCGCGCGAGGATGGCCACAGGTCCGCCGCCGCCCACGCCGCGCTAGATGCGCACCGGCATCACGAGGTAGAGGTAGTTAATCTTGTCGTAGCTCTTAAAGACGCCGGGCGCCTGGTAGCTCTTGAGCTCGAGCGTGATCTCCTTCTCGCGGTTGAGCACGTTCAGGCAGCCAAAGATGTAGTGGTAGTTGAAGGCAATGGTGCCGCTCTCGCCCTCGGCCTCCACGTCGATGGTCTCCTGCGCGAGGTCCTGGTCGCCCGAGATGGAGGAGAGCGAAAGCGCGCCCGCCTCGGTATCGATCTCGATCTTGACGGCCGGGTTGTTGCTCGCAATGACGGCCACGCGCTTGAGTGCCGCGGTGAACGCCGCGACGTCGATCTTTACGCTCGTGACGCACGAGGTGGGGATGAGCTGCTTGTAGTTGGGGTAGGTTCCCTCAAGACGGCGCGAGACGTAGCAGGTGTTGCCCGCCTCAAACACCACCTGGGTGTCGGTCGCGCCGACCAGGATCTGCGGCTCGTCGCGCATGATGGAAAGCGCGTCGTTCATGGCCTCGGCCGGAATGTTGATCTCAAAGCTGCCCTCAAGGGTCGAGGTCTCCACCTGCGTATCGCACACGGCCAGACGGAACGAGTCGGTCGCCACCAGGCGCAGGGTGTTGTTCTCGACCGTCATGTGCACGCCGCCCAGGATGGGGCGCGCCTTGTCGGTCGAGGTGACGCGCCACACGCGGGCGGTCATCTCGGTCAGGATGTTCATGGGCAGCTCGACGCTCGCCTCGATGGCGTACGCCGGAAACTCCGGGAAGTCCGCCGGGTCGAGCGTGTTCAGGCGCACGTGCGACTTCTGGCAGGTGATGGCAATCTGGCGGTCGACGGTCTCAAAGGCGACCGCGGCGTCCGGCAGGGTCTTGATGAGGTTCGCGAGCATCTTGCAGGGGATGACGGTCGCACCCGGCTCTTCAACATGCGCGGCAATGCGATGGCGAATCGAGGTGGTGTAGTTGGAGGTCTGAAACTCCAGCACGCCGTCTGCTGCGCGCACGAGCACGCCGGCCAGAATGGGGAGCGTGGAGGATGTAGCGACGCCCTTCTGCACGGTGGCGATTGCGTCGGCGAGTGAGGTCTGGCTTACGGTGAACTTCATGGCGCGCCTTTCTTTTATATATAAGTTCTAGTAACCAATGATAGTAATAAGTCGGTTGATGTTGGGGATTACGCGGCTTTTCCCAGTACGATGCCCAAAAGTTTTTCGACCGACCCCTGTTGAGAACCGTGCCTGTTTTCCACCAAACCAAAGGGTGCTTGATTTATCCACTGTACGCCCTTGGTTTTCCACCGTTTATCTCCCATCTTTCCCGAGGTTTTCCCCTACCGAGGTCTCCACTCTGACCATAATCCAACCGCGCGCTTACGAGCGGAGGATAATCTTGTTGCGCAGCTGCTGGAGGTCGTCCACAAAGGCGCGGTCCTCCTTCATGCGTTTCTCGATTACCTTGACCGAGTGCAGCACCGTGGTGTGATCGCGCCCGCCAAAGGCGGCTCCCACCATAGAGGTTGTCATCTCGCACATGTCGAGTGCAAGGTAGACGGCCACGTGGCGGGCGTTCTTGATGGCGGCCTGGCGCCTGGGTCCAATGAGGTCGTTGTGGCTCACGCGGTAGAAGTCCTCAACCACTTTCTGAACCGTCTCGACGCTGATCTTCTTGTGTGCCGCGTCAAAGTACTCGTTGGCAATGCGGTCGATGTCGTCGCCCGTGAGGGTGCGCCCCTCCTGCTCGCGCTCAAAGCTCTCGCCCGCGCAGCGCTCGCAAAAGCTCTCGAGCTCGCGGATGTTGGTGCCCGAGACACTCGCCATGTGCTTGAGGTCTTCCTCGGTGAGGTGGCCGCCGCCCGTGCGGATGGACGAGAGGAGCGACGTGTCCCCGCCCGCCGGCGGCAAGGAGTCCGCCGCGGGTAGCACGGTGTTCTCGTAGTAGTGCTTCAAGATCATGAACTTCATCTCAAAGCCGGGCTCCGAGACAAGGCAGAGCATGCCCGCGTTAAAGCGGCTGGTAAGGCGCTCGTCCATGCCGAGGTTCTTAGGTGCGCGGTCAGACGCAATCGCGACTTTCTTGTTGTCGCGGATGAACTCGTCCATCAGGCTGAAGAAGTTGTCGATGGACGCGGTCTTGCCGATGATGTTCTGGATATCGTCGATGATGAGGACGTCCGCGTCATGATAATCGCGCAGGATCGCGCGGTGGGCGTCCTTTTGAAGCGCTACCTCGTTGATGAAGTCGTCGATGTAGGCCTGGCTGTTGGCGTACTTGACCTTGAGGTGCGGGCAGTTCTCGTTCAGGTAGTTCTTGATGGCGAGCAAAAGGTGCGTCTTACCAAGGCCCGACTTGCCGTAGATAAAAAGCGAGCTGTAACTGCCCGGGTCCTCCGCGGTCACGGCAAAGCGCACGGCCGAGTTGTAGGCGTGCTTGTTCTCGTCGCCGTACACAAAGTTCTCAAACGTGAATTTGGAGTTGATGGGTACCGCTGGGTACGTGTCGTTGCTGGCAGCAGGTGAGGCGGATGCCGAGGTAACCGCTCCGCCCGTGGCGCCGGACGCCGCGTTCCCGTTGCTGCGAGACGCTCCGCCGCCCTGCCCCATGGTGCTCATGAGGCGCTTGAAGTCGTCGGAGCTGATGGTGTTGGTGACGGTTACGTGCGTCTCCGCGTCGCTGGTTGCGCCGTCGGCGCTCGGGATGTGAATCGCGGGGGCGGGCATGGTCGGTGCCGTTACCGCCGGTGCGGGAGCTGCCGGTACGGGGGCTGCCGCTGTCGGCGCGGTCACCACCGGTGCTGCCGCTACCGGCGCCGTCGTGCCCACGTTCGTTGCTGCGGCCTGCGTGCCCCCCGCCGCGGAGGTTTCCCGTGAAACGCCCTCGGCCGCCGGCAGCGCCGTCGTAACGACGAGCTCGACGGGTGCAAAGGCAATCTCTTCCAGATAGCGCTCGATCACCGCGCGCTGCTTCATGAGCGCGGCGCCCGCAAACCGCGAGGGCGCCTCGATGGTGAGCGTGGTGTCGGTAAGTGTGACGCCCCGCGATTGGCGCAGCATCTGCACAAGGCGGGTGTCGACACCGTCGCGCTCGCAGAACGAGATGGTGTCATCCAGAATCATCTGGGCTTCGTTTTCCATGGTCACCCCACCTCAGTCGTCAGTGCGTCCGCGCCCAGCTTGCGCCCAGCTCGGTCAGGTAATACTTCTGCCCTTGCTTGACGGCAAAACCGCGCTTGCTCAGTGTAGCAAGCTCGCGCGACCACGTGGGACCCGACTGACCAAAGGCGGCAGTGAGCTCCGAGGGGCCGGCGTGCCCGTGTTCCAGCAGGTAGGCGAGGGCGTCGCGCCCGCGCTCGCTCACAATGAGGTCCGCCGCGGGTGCGGGCGTGGCCTCTGTGCCGTACGGCGAAGGTGCAGGGTAACCAGCGTATCCCCCTGTTGTGGAAAACTCGTGTCCCGCCTGTGGAAAACCGGCAGACGGTACCGGATAGGCGCCGACCGGCGGCCATCCCGCTGCCTGCGGGTAGCCGGGGTATGCGGGGTAGGTTGGCCATGCAGCGCCGGGGTATCCCTGCGACGCCTGTGCTGCGCCCGCTGCCGGGTACGCCTGCGCTTGAGCGAGCGCCGGGTACGTTCCCGCTGGTGCGCCCGGGTACGCTCCCGCCGCACCCGCTGCTGCACCCGGGTACACTCCGTCCGCCGCGCCCGGGTACGCCCCCGCGGCATTGGCCGGGGCCCCTGCGTAGGGTGCCTGCGCCTGCGGGTCCTGCACTTGCTGATCGGCGGGCCTCACGGCAGCGCCGCGCCCACCGGTACGCTTTATCTCGTCCACGCGCGCAGGGTCGGTCGATACGGTGACAACGGTGCCGCCGCCCAGGTTGTTCTCAATCGAGACTGCGCCGCCCGCCGCCTCGAGGTACTGCTGGACCATCGGCAAACCAGAACCGGTGCCGCGGATGTAGCGCTTCATGGTGCGGTCGGCGGAGGTCACGCCGAACTCAAAGGCCCGCTCCTTGTCGTCGATGCCGGGACCCTGGTCGGCAAAGCGGATCGTGTTGCCGCCGTCGAGGATGGAGATGATGGGCTCCACAAAGTGGGCGTGGATGAAGTTCTCCACAAGCTCGCGAATAACCATAAGAGAGAGCGTGCCGCCCTGTTCCTTCATGCAGCGGTAGACCGTGTTGGTGATTTCCTCCAGGTAGGTGCGCACGGGCGCCGGGTCGATCACAATGACGCGCGGTGTTGAGAACATGTCGTCGTAGATCGAGATGCGCGTGGCAAAACCCGCCATCTCAGAGGGCGCGCCGCCCTCGCTGTCGGCACCGTCGGCCACGCCGGTTATGTGCTCGTTGTCAGGCGCCGGGTCGCCCGAGTCAACGAAGGGGTAGAAGTCGTCTGCCATGGTCTCTCAATCCTCGCGATAGCTCTGCATAGATAGTAGCTCACACTGCACACTTTCAGAGGTTTCCACAGCTTTTCAAAACTTGTTGAAAAGTGAAGAAAACAACTGAAAAGTTTTGCACACACCTTGCACAACATGTGGAAAACTCGGAAATCAAGCTGAAAGATTGAGAAAAGTTACCGACACGCCCCGTAAGCTCGCAAAATGCGCTGTGATGAGTTGTCGATAACCTGCGGAGATTTGTTGACAGCGGATGGATGTATTCCCTACAATCTGAAAGCTCACGTGCATAAACCGCATGACGTGCACCAACCGCAAGTACGCATGCTAGAAACGCAGCAGGAGGATTGTAACCATGAAGCGTACCTACCAGCCTAACAAGCGCAAGCGCGCCAAGACCCACGGCTTCCGCGCCCGTATGGCCACCAAGGGCGGCCGTGCCGTTCTCGCCCGTCGTCGCGCCAAGGGTCGCAAGCGCCTCACCGTCTAACTCGCTCTTTGCTTCCGTATGAAGACCATCAAGTCTCGTTCGGATTTCGAGCGCGTTTATTCTGAGGGAAGGCGCTACAACCATCCCCTGATGCGCATGGTGATAGTTGATTCTGCTAGCGAAGGCGGCCCGGGTAGGGTCGCCTTCGCTGCTCCTAAGCGACTGGGCAACGCCGTGTTTCGCAACCGCTCTAAGCGGGTGATGCGCGAGACGGCGCGTGCGGTGGGGCTGCCCGCCGCCGGTAAGGAGGCTATCCTCTTTGCCACCCGTGGTACGGCTACCGCCACACCCGCAGCGCTCGTACAGGCCCTGCAGTCGCTCTGCAACCGGGCAGGAGTCTCCCTCAATGGGTAAGACCTCTTGGTTGCGACGGTGTGCGATAGCGCCCATCCGGTTTTACCAGCGGTTTATCTCCCCGCTGCTGCCGGATGCGTGCATCTACATACCGACGTGCTCCCAATACGCCGTTGAGGCGATTGAGAAGCACGGTGTTATATACGGCATGTTCCTGGCCGCGCGCCGCATCCTGCGGTGCAATCCGCTTCACGCGGGCGGCTATGACCCCGTCCCATAACGGGTCGGGACACGGAGGAAAAACGTTATGTGGGATTGGATCGTCAACATTCTCTTCGAGATCCTGCGCCTCATCCAGAGCTTTGCTATTGACTGGGGCCTCTCGATCGTCATCCTGGTGCTGATCGTGCGTCTTCTTCTGACGCCGCTTATGATCAAGTCCACCAAGTCGACGGCGCGCATGCAGGTCCTTCAACCCAAGCTGCAGGAGATCCAGGAGCGCTACGCCGATGATCCCCAGCGCATGAACGAGGAGATGCAGAGGTTCTACTCCGAGAACAAGTTCAGCCCGCTTGGCGGCTGCCTGCCCCTCCTTATCCAGATGCCCATCCTGTTTGCGCTGTTCACGCTGCTTTCTAACCTGCCCAATTACTTCGAGGGCAGCTCGTTCTCCTTCTTCAACATCCTGCCTGACCTCACCGCAACCCCTGCGGGCACTATGGCCGAGGGCATTACCGCCGCTCTTCCGTACCTCATCTCGCTTGTGCTCTTTGCGGTGCTGACGCTCATCCCGCAGCTCTACATGTCCCGCAACCAGACGGGCGCCCAGGCGTCCACCATGCGCACCACCTCGGTTGTCATGGCCATCATGATGCTCTTCATCGGTTGGGGCCTTCCCGCCGGTGTTCTTCTGTACTACGACGTCTCTACTGCCTGGCAGGTTATCCAGCAGATCTTCATCACGCAGCGCGTTATGGAGAAGGCCAAGGCTGACGAGGAGGAGCGCCTCGCCAACGCGCCCATCGAGGTCGACGTGGTCCGTCGTGAGCGCAAGGCGCGCCCGCATAAGAAGCACTAACGCGGTATAGTTGTTGACGGCTGCTTCGGCAGCCGTCTCTGTATGATTCTGCTTTTAAGTTAGGTACCTAACTAATAGTGAGGTGCATATGTCTGAGGTAATTGAAGAGATGGACGCCACTCTATCTGAGCTCACTCAGGGTACTGAGGCTGTTCAGGCTGAGGTTGTTGCTGGCCCGTATGCTCAGATCGCTGCTAAGTACAAGGCTGGCGAGGAGCTCTCTGATGAGGAGACGGATACCATCGTGGACGTCGCCATCACCATCCTCCGCGAGGTCCTTGGCTTCTTTGGCGCCGCCGACTCCCCCATTGACGAGTACGAGGGCGATGACGGTGAGGTCATTCTCGACGTGACAGCCCCCAACCTGGCTGTTCTCATTGGTCGCCATGGTCGTACGCTGGATTCCTTCCAGACCATGTTCTCTCTCTTGGTGAGCCGCAAGCTTGGCTTCCGTTTCCCCATTGTGGTTGATATCGAGGGCTACAAGAGCCGCCGTCATGACAAGATTACTGAGATGGCTGAGCGTGCTGCTGCCCGGGCTATCCGTTCGCATGGCTCGGTTTCCCTTCAGCCTATGAACGCTTATGAGCGTCGTCTGGTTCACCTTGCACTTCGTGAGAATGTCAATGTTGAGACGCATTCCGAGGGTGTCGATCCCGAGCGTCGCGTTGTGATTTCAGCTGTCTAGTCGGCAGTCCTATCCGCTATGCTTAAGGGGTGCTTCGGCACCCCTTCTTTTTTGCCAAGACTTCTTGTCCCATTGGTTTCTGTCAGAGATGAGTGGTTATGTCTGAGCAGCTTTCTCGTTCTGCTGAGTCTCAAGTGTCAACTGAGTCTTTTGATCGTGACGCTTTGTTCATTGAGTTGAAGTCTCTTACTGAGGATTTCGGTCTTACTGTTTCTGATGAGAATCTTGATAGATGCCTGAAGCATCTGTATCTTGTCCTTCAGGCAAACAAGACTTTGAATCTTACACGCATCCTCGATTTACATGACGCGCTCGTCCTTCATATTCTTGATTCGCTTACCTTTCTTCCCTATTTAGAAGAATCTCCAAGTGGTGCTGTTCTTGATATGGGTACAGGTGGTGGATTCCCTGGTATCCCTCTGGCACTTGCTACCGAACGCTGTTTTACTCTTCTTGATTCTGTAGGTAAGAAGGTTAAAGCTGTCAGTTCATTTATAGATGAGCTTGGGCTGTCTCAACGTTGTGTTGCTACTCAGGAACGTGTTGAAGCCTTTGGTGCAATCCATTCGTGTAGTTTTGCTGTCGTCACCGCTCGCGCAATGGCTTCTCTTCCCGTTCTTGTTGAGTATGCTGCACCTATATTGATGCGAGACGGTCATCTGATTGTAAGTAAGGGCAATCCTGAAGACGATGAGATGGCTAGTGGTGATGCGGCTGCGAAGATTTGTGGCCTATCGCGAATCACAACCTCAGAGTTTGAACTTCCATATGATTTGGGTCACAGAACTTTCTTGGTATATAAGAAGACATCTAAACCTTCAATTAAGCTTCCCAGAGCTGTTGGAACTGCTCGAAAGACTCCTCTTACTTAGATTTCATTCAATATGCTTTGAATTAGCCCTATGTTTCACGTGAAACATAGGGCTAATTCATTTTCTATCTTGTCAGCATGTTTCACGTGAAACATAATGAGAGGACAGAGAAGTTTCAGTGAATGTGTTTCACGTGAAACATGCTCCACAATGCATCAATCGTTCATTAACCGTAAAAGGAGGCATGGTGGGCTTTAGAGACGTTAAGCGCTCGAAAAGTGCAAAGCAAACGCGAATTATCGCGATAATCAATCAAAAAGGTGGCGTAGGAAAGTCAACTACAGCGGTAAATCTTGCTGCAGCACTGGGTGAGCAGAATAAAAAGGTCCTTCTTGTAGACTTTGACCCGCAAGGAAACAGTACAAGCGGCCTCGGAATCGAAAAAGAGGATCTCGAACAGTGTGTATATGACGCATTGCTGAACGATGTTCCGGTAGAAGAGCTCATTCATGACACTGAAACTAAGAAGGTCTTTGTTGTTCCGGCAACAATTCAGCTTGCTGGAGCTGAAATTGAGCTCGTTTCCGCAATGGCTCGTGAAACCAGACTGAAAGAACTGCTTGCACCGGTAAAAGATGAGTTTGATTTCATCTTTATCGACTGCCCGCCGTCGCTTGGTCTGCTCACTATCAACGCTCTGGCGGCAGCAGACAGTGTTTTGATTCCCATTCAATGCGAATACTACGCACTTGAAGGTGTTACAAAACTTCTCGAGTCGATGAGAATGGTGAAAACGCGAATTAATAAGGATCTTGATACGTATGGCGTGCTCATGACAATGTATGACTCGCGCACGTCACTGTCTAACCAGGTAGTGGATGAAGTCAGAAGCTACTTCGGAGATAAGACGTTTAAGACATTGATTCCCCGAACGGTGAAGCTTTCGGAGGCTCCTTCGTTTGGTATGCCCGTAATTAACTACGCACCAAACAACAAGGGTGCAAAAGCGTATCGTGAGCTTGCAAAAGAGGTGATTCGTCGTGCCTAGTCCTAAGAAAAAGGCTCTAGGGCGTGGTCTCAATGCCCTGGTTGGTGAAGCACAGTATGAAACGGGAAATTCAGCTGCTGAAACTAAACTGAAAATCAGTGAGATTGTGCCCAATCCGAATCAGCCTCGTACTCATTTCAATGAGACCGAGCTTAACGAGCTGAGTGAGTCAATTCGCGAGCATGGGGTACTTCAGCCCCTCCTGGTTCGTAAACACGGTGCCAAATACGAGATCATCGCAGGAGAGCGTCGTTATCAGGCATCAAAACTTGCAGACCTCACTGAGGTTCCCGTCATCATCAAAGATGTCAACGATGAGGAAATGCTGGCTCTTGCGCTGATTGAGAATCTCCAGCGTTCAGACTTGAATCCGTTGGAAGAGGCTAAGGGTTACCGCCAGCTCATTGATGCAAGTGGTATGACGCAGGATGCCCTCTCCAAGGCAGTTTCCAAGTCACGTTCGGCTATTACCAACTCACTACGCCTGCTTGATCTTCCCGAGCCTGTCCAGCAGATGATCTTTGATGGCAAGCTTACCGCGGGCCATGCTCGAGCAATTCTCGCCGTGCCGTATGAGGATGCACGTATCAAACTCGCAGAGCGCGTAGTTGCTGAAGGTTTGTCGGTACGTGCGACAGAACATCTTGCTCCACTGTTTTCTGTCGGAGATCAGCCAAAAGCTCCAAGGCCGGTCACACCGCAGTCTTATAGGAAGGCGGCTCGAGTTCTTCGCCAGGTGTTTAACACCAATGTTCGTGTGAAGAGTACGCGGGGTAAGAACAAGATTGAGATTGAGTTTAAGGACGAGGATGAACTCGCATCGATTCTTTCTCAGATTGTTGATGGTGGTGAGCAAAGTGAATAAGGCTCTTACAGCTGCGGCAGTTGGATTAGGTGCCATTGCTATCGGTTGTGCAGTAGGGTACAAGCTTGCGACCGATGAGGAACTAAGGTCCTACATAGTTCGCAACATGCAAGATGCATTCAACATCTCTAAGCGCAAAGTTTCCGGAATGACGGAAGATGTTGCAATGCGCACTGCCAGGATGACGAGGAACCCGAAGATCAATCAAGACTGGGTTGAAAATCAGTGGGGTGCTATCGGATACTAGAAGATTGATTACAGTTAGGTACCTAATTAAAGTAGAGCTTTTAGTATTAATTGCATAAAGCTGGTTTCACGTGAAGCGGTGGCAATTTATACGAGAAAAGAGGGCGGGTTGCAACAATGCAACCCGCCCTCAGGTTATATCAGATGAAATACAACCGCTTAAGAGTCAGGAGCAAAACTAGGAATACGCAGCTAGAGGCGTTAGCGCGCGTTTACGATGCGCTGCTTGAGCTGGCCGCAAGCGGCGTCGATGTCGGAGCCGCGGGAGTTGCGGACCGTGGCCTCGATGCCGCGTGAGGCGAGCATCTTCTGCAGCTTCTCGACCTTCTCGACGGGGGAGGGGCGGAAAGGGCTGTCGGGGATGTGGTTCAGCTGAATGAGGTTCACGTGGCAAAGTGTGCCCTCGCAGAAGTCGCAAAGGGTGAGCATCTCGGGGTTGGTGTCGTTCACGCCGTCGATCATCGCGTACTCGTACGTGGGGCGGCGACCAGTCTTCTCGACATAGTCCTGCAGCGCCTCGTGCAGACGCAGGAGCGTGTACTTCTTAACGCCAGGCATGAGCTGGTTGCGCGTGCCCTGAACGGCGGAGTGGAGCGAGATGGCGAGGGTGAACTGCTCGGGGAGCTTGGCAAACTCGCGAATGCCGGGGATAACGCCGCAGGTAGAGACCGTAAGGTGACGCGCGCCGATGTTGAGGCCGTCGGGACTGTTGAGCATGCGCAGAGCCTCGACCACGGCGTCGTAGTTGGCGAAGGGCTCGCCCTGGCCCATAAAGACCACGCTAGTGACGCGCTCGCCAAAATCACGCTGTACGTGTAGGACCTGGTCTACGATCTCCTGCGCGGTGAGGGAGCGCGTAAGGCCGGCAAGGCCGGTGGCGCAAAACGCGCAGCGCATACCGCAACCCGCCTGAGAGGAAACGCAGACGGCGAGCTTGCCGCGCGAGGGCATGCCGACGGTCTCCACCGCCACGCCATCGGAGAACTGCAGCAGGTACTTGCGCGAACCGTCGCGCGAGACCTGCTTGGTGACCTCAACCGGCGTGTTAAAGGAGAAGCGCCCGGCAAGCTGCGCGCGCAGGGCTTTGGGCAGGTTAGTCATCTCGTCAAACGAGGCCGCCTGCTTCTCGCCAAGCCACTCGATAAGCTGCTTAGCGCGAAACGCCGGCTGACCAAGTTCCTCGACAAGGGCACGAATCTCGTCCTGGGTGAGTGAGCGGATATCGCGCAAGGGCGTGGTGGGTTCCATTGCATGCCTTTCTGTAGCCGGCGTACGTGGCAGATGTGACAATTTGGGTGTTCGCACCGTCGCGCGGCCACGGTGCAACTTATAGAATAGGATAGCGTGAGTGAGAGTGAGCACCGAAAGCGATGCAAAAACATCGCGAAGGGAGCGGTCGATATGGCTGATAAGACGCGGGGCGATATGCGCATCGCCGTGCTGGCGGGCGGTATTTCTGACGAGCGCGAGATTTCGCGCAATTCGGGAAAGAACGTTTACGCGGCGCTCGTTGAGGCGGGTTTTGGCACGGTTGAGATGCTCGACCCGGCAGACGACAGCTTTATTGACCAGCTGCGCGGCGGCTCGTTTGACGTGGCCTTTATTGCCATGCACGGCAAGGGCGGAGAGGATGGCCAGATCCAGAGCGTGCTCGAGTACTGCCATATCCCCTACACGGGCTCCGGCGTGATCGCGAGCGCCTGCACGGCCGACAAGGCGGTCTCTAAGGCGCTGTATGAGCGCGCGGGCATCCCCGTGGCGCGCGATTGCGTGGTTGAGGCGGGCTCTGTGGTGGATCCGGCTGCCGTGGTGGCAGATTTGGGCGAGGAGCTCTTTGTTAAGCCCGCGGTGAACGGCTCGAGCTACGGCGTGTCTTTTGTGCACGGCGCAGACGAGCTTTTGCCTGCTATTGAGCGTGCTGCCGAGCATGGTGGCAAGGTGCTTGTAGAGCAGCGCCTGGTGGGTACCGAGATTACGGTGGGCGTCTACGACGCGCCCGACTGGCTGCGTGCCCTGCCCGTGGTGGAGATCCGCAAGCAGGAGAACGCTGAGTTCTACGACCTCAATGTCAAGTACATCGACCCCTCACAGGTGCACCGCATCCCGGCGCAGATTGCGCCTGAGGACTACGCCCGCGCCCAGGAGCTCGCCTGTCGCGCGCACGCGGCGCTCGGTTGCACCGGTTTCTCGCGCAGCGACTTTATCGTGACCGAGAACGGCCCGGTCATCCTCGAGACCAACACCATCCCCGGCATGACCGACACCTCGCTCTACCCGGACGAGGTGCGTCACGCCGGCATGGCCTTTAGTGACGTGTGCGCCCGCCTGGTGGAGCTTGCCCTCGACGGTGCCCCCGCCCATCACCTGGACGACGCAGAGGTACCCGCCGACCTTGCCGAGAGCATGTATCCGCAGCTCTGGGGGCAGAAGTGACGGTTTTTCCGAGCGGCGCCTCGCCGGACGAGGTGCTGCTGCCGGGGACGCCGGCGTTTGTTGCCGAGTCGTACGTGACGCTTGCCGAGCGGGCACGCACGCGCGACTTTGGCCTTTTGGGCGACGACGTCATTATCCTCGATACCGAGACGACGGGCCTCTCGTCGCAGGAAAACGAGCTGATTGAGATCTCGGCCGCACGCCTGGTTGGCGGCGCGGTTGCCGAGCGCTTTGACACGTTTGTGCACCCCACGGGCCCCATCCCGCCCGAGATTATGCAGCTCACGGGCATCACCAACGCAGATGTGGCGCACGCGCCTACCGCGCGTGAGGCGGTAGCGGCGCTTGCCGCGTTTGTGGGCGGCAGCCCCGTGGTGGCGCATAACGCGAGCTTTGACCGGGCGTTTATTGAGCGCGTGCCGGGCGGGGCCGAGGTGAGCGAGCTCTGGATTGACTCGCTTGCCCTCTCGCGCGTGGCACTGCCGCGTCTGGCCTCGCATAAGCTTGCAACTATGGCCGAGCTTTTTGGCTGCGCGAGCGTCTCCCACCGCGCGTGCGACGACGTTGATGCTTTAGCTGGCGTGTGGCCCATCCTTCTAACCGCACTCACCGACCTGCCCGAAGGCCTTGTGCGCGCGTTTGCGGACATGCACCCCGATGTTGCCTGGCCCTACCGCCCCATCTTCTCCTACCTCGCGCAGGAGGCCGTCTCAGACGCGCCGTTTTCACTTATGGAGGCGCGCGCCCGCGTGCTGGAGGCGGACCCGGCGCCCCAGCATGTCGATGTGGACGAGCTGCCGGCGCTCTCGGTCCCCACGCGTGAAGAGATTGAGCGTACCTTCGCCCCAGGCGGCCTCGTAGCGGCGATGTACCCCGAGTACGAGCCGCGCCCCGAGCAGGTTGCCATGGCGCTTGAGGTGCGCGACGCCCTCGCCTCTTCGTCCCATCGCGTGATCGAGGCGGGTACGGGCGTGGGTAAGTCCGTCGGTTACCTGGTCCCGCTTGCGCTCACAGCCAAGCGCAACAACATCACGGTGGGCGTGGCCACCAAATCGAACAACCTTGCCGACCAGCTCATGTTCCACGAGCTGCCGCGCCTCGCGCGCGAGCTTGACGATGGCCTTTCCTACACGGCCCTCAAGGGGTACGACCATTACCCCTGCCTGCGCAAACTCGAGCGCCTGCGCCGCAGCACCGCTGCCATCAAGACCAACCGCGACCCGGCGGACACGCTTACCGCCATTGCGGTCATCTACGCCTACGCGTGCCAGTCGCCCGAGGGCGACCTCGACGCGCTCGGCATCCGCTGGCGGAGCGTCGACCGCTCGAGCCTCACCACCGGTTCGCGCGAGTGCGCGCGTCGGCTCTGCCCGTTCTTCCCGGACAAGTGCCTGGTCCACGGCGCCCGCCGCCGCGCGGCCCGGGCAGACGTGGTAGTGACCAACCACTCGCTTCTGTTCCGCAACGTCCAGGCAGACGGCAAGATTCTGCCGCCAATCCGCATTTGGGCGGTGGACGAGGCCCATGGTATTGAGGCGGAGGCCCGCCGCCAGTGGGCGATCGAGGTCTCGGCCGAGGAGGTCCGCACGCTGTTTGAGCGGCTCGGTAACGACAAGGGCGGCGCCCTCGGCCGCGTGCTTGCCGATGTGGCCTCCTCGGACGCGTCAACGCTCTTTATGGGGCTGCTCGCCAAGGCAAATGCCTCGGCGGCGCGCGCGTCGCTCGTTACGTCCAACGTGTTTGACCGCGCCCGCGACCTCGCCCGCGCCTCGCGCGAGTACGGCTACGACAGCGCCAACGTGTGGGTGAGCCCCGAGCTGCGCTCCACCAACGAGTGGACGGAACTCGCGCTTGCGGGCCGTGTGGCGGCTGAGGCGCTTGACGAAGCAGACAAGAACCTCAAGGCAGCGGTCGAGGCGCTGGGCGCAGAGCGCCCCGAGTGGGTAGTCGACCTGGCCGACATCGAGCGGCGCCTGGCAGAGGCGCTCGCCGGGCTCAAGCTCATCCTCGACGGGGAGGACGAGCACTACGTCTATTCGGTCCGCGTGAACCAGCGCATGCGCGCAGGTGGCGAAGTCCTCTGTGCCGAACGCATCGACATCGGCGAGGTGTTTGCCGAACGCTGGTACCCCGAGATGCGGAGTCTTATCTTCACCTCGGCCACGCTCTCGGTCTCGGACGACTTTAGCCACTTCAACCGCGCGGTGGGGCTCGACGCGCTGGGGCCCGGCGCCTCGCGCGCGCTTCATCTGGACTCGAGCTACGACTTTGACCGCAACATGGCCGTGGTGGTGGCGGGCGACCTGCCCGACCCGCGCAATCGCGACGCCTACCTGCGCGCCCTCGAGCGCCTGCTGGTGGACGTCCACCGCGCCATGGGCGGGTCGGTGCTCACGCTCTTTACCAACCGCCGCGACATGGAGGAGCTCTACGAGCGTGTGGAGCCTACGCTCGCGCGCGAAGGGCTCGAGCTTGCCTGTCAGACGCGCCAAGCGTCCGCGCGGCAGCTCCGCGACCACTTCATCTCCGAGAAGGGCTCGTCGCTCTTTGCGCTCAAGGCGTTTTGGGAGGGGTTCGATGCAAGTGGCGAGACCCTGCGTTGCGTAGTGATCCCCAAGCTCCCCTTCGCCCGTCCCACCGATCCGCTCTCCTGCGAGCGTGATCTACGCGAGAAGGGCGCCTGGAGCCGCTACGTGCTGCCTGAGGCCGTGTTGGAGCTCAAACAGGCCGCGGGCCGCCTCATTCGCTCCTCGTCCGATACGGGCGTGCTCGTGCTGGCAGACTCGCGTCTGGTGAGCAAAGGCTACGGCAAGAAGTTCCTCAACTCGCTTCCCACGGGCGGCTACCAGCGTATCGAGGCCGCGCAGGTGGGGCGTTACCTGGAGCTCTGGCGCCGCAGCCACGAGTAGAAGCGGCATCGCAAAAGCCTCAATCACAAGAGCTTCGTCATAATCGCTACTCACCCCTTCCCCCGGCATGTTGCAGAATATATAGTTAGATATATATCTACGCAGTATGGAGGTGAGCTGCTGTAATGCGTGTATATGATGTAGTGCACACCTTGCAGGATTACCGAGACATCATATGGAGTGAGCGTGCCAGCAGCTCGGGCACCGCCGGCACGTATCTTAAGGCGCGTGTGGGCGAGGGCACGCGCGCTCGTTATCTCAAACTGTCCCGCTATTCCGGCGTCGAGATTGATGGGTCGGAGTGCGTGAACGAGATTGTGGCAAGTCGCCTCATGCGCCTTCTTGGTATTGAGCACCTTGAGTACCGTCTCATTCATGCCCTGGTCAATGTGGATGGCACGGAGTTTGAGACATGGCTCAACTCCTCAAAGAACTTCCGCCGCCGCGGTGAGCAGAAAATGGGGCTTGGCACCTACTTTGAGCTGCGTCGTCGCGAGGGCGAGGATTCCTATGCGTTTTGCGTCCGCCTTGGCTGGGAAGAGCGCATCGCACAGATGATGCTCGTTGACTACCTGATTGCCAACCGCGACCGCCATGCGTCGAATATTGAGGTGATCATTGCTCCGACAGGGGAGACACGCCTGGCGCCGGTGTTTGACAACGGTATGTCACTGTTGGCGCCGTATGGCGCTGACCATGAGCGGATTGCGGCATTTGATCCCTTGATGGATGTGGCCACCACCAACTTTGTAGGTGAGCGTTCGCTTGAGGAAAACGTTAGGGCACATCCGTGGCGCCCAGCGCGACCGCTTTGCGAGACTGACCGTGCATATCTGCTTGCGGGGCTTGAGGACGCCGCGCCGGCGGTGTTGCTCGACAAGATTTGGGAGATTATCTGGAAGAGATGGTGCTGGTATGAGGCGCTTTGAGGTCATAGATGGCGAGAAGCCAGGCGCCGCGCCGTGCGGTACCTTGTGCTTTGACGAGGCCACGCGGAAGTTCTCCTTTGAGGCAGTGGAGGGGGTTGGTCCGCGAGACGTTCCCGCGATGTTTGCTCTTGCACTGGAGCGGGGTGAGCGCCGGGTGCCCCAGCGCTTGGTTCAGGCGTGGGTCGAGGAGCGCATTGCTCCGGTGAGCAGGCAGAACATAGGTGAGATACTCCGCGCGCATGAGCTGGAGGAATACGACCCGGCGACGCTGCTGATGAGCAACCGGGGAAAAAGCACTCAAGACGGGTTCTTTCTTCGTGAGGTAGGCGACACATTTACCGGAGCGCGCAGGTTGGGGAGAGGCGTTCGTGCAGCGCGCCTACGCGCCGGGCTCACGCAAGAAGAGCTCGCCCGCCGCGCAGGGATGTCTCAGGAAGCACTGAGCCTGCTTGAGCGCGGAGGTGGAAACCCCACGATGAAGACGCTGGAGCGCATCGCGCGGGCTTTGGATTGCTCGCTCGAGATCACCTTTGGCGAGCCTTCTGCCGCGGGTGTGGCGATCGAGTACGATGGTCGCTCGGGCGAGCGGTCGGATGGTCGACCGTAGGCCTTCGAACGCCAGCACACAGTTTTGCGCACGGGTGTTCTCTTGACAGTTGAAACGTGCGAGAAATCCACAGGTGAAACGCGGTGGTTCTTCGTTTTGGACCACCGCGTGGTTGGAAAACACTCAGATGCGGTTACCTGCAGAGTGTTTACAAACCCATCCAACCACCTGCGGATTGTATAAAAACAGGGCTTTTACCTGCGGTTTCACAAAATGTACAAATTACGGGCGATAAAGATGCGGTAAAGAACCGGGTCATTTGACATACCCGCAGGTAGAGCGCTTGCCGGTGGAAAACTCGCCTCAACCGACGTGCAAAAATGTGGAAAACGTTGAAAAGCACCGTTTGCGCAGAGTTTCACCGACGAAGTTATCCCCCGCCTCGGTGGAAATAAAAAAGCGTCCCAAAAGCCCAGTTCTGAGGCTTGAAGAGGCCCCGAGTAGCGTAGTATGGGTGCTCCCAACGCCTAAGAGATGACCTCGCCCGGCGGCCTTTGCCGTGCCGCGCGGGGATGCGCTATGAGAGGAGACCCATGCCCGACGACTACGGATACGACGGCTACGAGCTCGCGCCCGCCGACCGCGGCGCGCGCCAGGGGCTCCCCAACAACGTTGAGGCAGAGGCGACAGTGCTCGCCGCCATGCTGCTCTCGACCGAGGTGGTGCCCGACGCCATCTCGCAGCTGCGCCCCGAGGACTTCTATCGTCCCGCTCACCGCACGCTCTTCCAGGCGCTCATCGAGATGAACGAGCGGAGCATCCCTATCGACTCCATCTCGGTCATCGACTACCTCACCTCCGTTGACAAGCTCTCCGCCGTGGGCGGGGAGGCCTACATCCTCGAGCTCGTGGGCAACACGCTCTCGCTCGTTAACTGGCAGCACCACGCCGGCATTGTGCGCCGCGACTCGATGCTCCGCGAGATCATCGGCGCCACCAACCAGATCAACGCGCTCGCCTACGACGCACCGCTCGACACCAAAGAGGTTGTCGAGCGCGCCGAGAGCATGCTGCTCTCGGTCACCGAGCGCGAGGTCTCGACCGCGTACCGCTCGCTCACCGAGTTCATGATCGAGGCGTACAACGAGGCGGCCGAGGTCTGCGCCGCAGGCGGCCAGGCGCACGGCGTGCCCACCGGCTTCCCGAGCCTCGACAGGCTGCTTCTGGGCTTCCGCGAGGGCCAGCTCATCATCGTGGGCGCACGCCCCGCTGTGGGTAAGACGTCGTTCGCCCTTAACCTCGCCTTGAATGCTGCTGCGGCCGGCTTCACGGTTGGTTTCTTCTCGCTCGAGATGAGTGGTAAGGAAATCGCCCAGCGCCTCATCTGCGCCCATGCGATGCTTTCCATCTCGGACTTCCGCACGGGCCGCATCACGGCCGAGCAGTGGGCGAGCATCAATGAGGCCACGCAGGAGCTCTCCAAGCTCGACATCTTGATTGACGACACACCGGGCACTACGGTGACCGAGATCCGCGCCAAAGCGCGGCGCATGCTGCACAACAAGGAGAGGGCCATTGTGCTTATCGACTACCTGCAGCTGGTGAGCCCGCCGCCGGGGCGCCGCGCAGAGAGCCGTACCGTTGAGGTGTCCGAGATGAGCCGTGGCCTCAAGATTATGGCCAAGGACCTCGAGATTCCCGTTATCGCCCTTTCGCAGCTCAGCCGTGCGGTGGAAAGTCGTACCGGTAAGCGCCCGCAGCTTTCCGACCTGCGTGAGTCCGGCTCGATCGAGCAGGACGCCGACATCGTCATGTTCCTTGATCGCGCCGCGGACGAGACGGAAGCCTCGCGCGACGACCGGCCGGATCTGGGCGTCACGCGCGTTATCGTTGCAAAGAACCGTTCGGGCCCCATTGGTGACGTTGACCTGGCGTTCGTGCCCGCCTCGACTAAGTTCTACGAACTCGACGCCGTGCACGACGAGGGGTAGCGCGACAGGCTCATAAACGACTTGAGCTATGCTCCGCCACCCTCCATCGGCCCCTTTCGTTGCAACGAACATGCAACGAAAACCGCTTGCCCCCGCCTGCCGGTTGAAACGGCGCGAATACCGTGCTCGCTGTGTGGCGAAGGTGGCCCGCGGCTATAATAGAGAGGTTGTTTAGTTTTTGTCCGGGCTACGGCTGCGTGGCACGGGCGCTAGGTGAGGAGACACCATGTCGTCGACCGTGTTAGTCGGAACCCAGTGGGGCGATGAGGGCAAGGGCAAGATCTGCGACCTTATCGCTGGCGATTTCGATTGCGTCGTACGTTATCAGGGCGGCAACAACGCCGGCCACACCATCGTTGTGGGCGACAAGAAGTACGGTCTCCACCAGGTGCCGTCGGGCATCATGTACCCCCAGTGCATCTCGGTCATCGGCAACGGCTGCGTCGTCAACCCGGCGGTGCTGCTCGAGGAGATCGACATGTTCGAGCACGACGGCATCTCCACCGCCAACCTCAAGGTCTCGGGCAACGCGCACGTTATCATGCCGTACCACATCGACCTCGACGGCGCCTTTGAGGAGCTTCTGGGCAGCCACAACATCGGCACCACCAAGCGCGGCATTGGCCCGTGCTACCAAGACAAGATGGCGCGCATTGGCATCCGCATGCAGGACCTGCTTGACGAGGGCGTCTTCCGCGAGAAGGTCTCCCGCGCGCTTGACCGCGTGAACCCGCAGCTCGAGCTCATCTTCCACCAGCCCACCTATACGGTCGACCAGATTTGCGAGACCTACCTGCCTATGGCCGAGCGCCTGCGCCCCTACATCACCGAGACGGGCCTGCTTTTGGGCGAGCTTATCGACGCGGGCAAGAAGATCCTCTTTGAGGGCGCCCAGGCGACGCTGCTTGACATCGACCACGGCACGTACCCGTACGTGACAAGCTCCAACTGCACCGCTGGCGGCGCGGTGACAGGCTCCGGCGTGGGCATGAAGAACATCGACCGCGTGCTGGGCATCATGAAGGCCTACATCACGCGCGTGGGCTCGGGCCCCATGCCAACCGAGCTTTCTTACGAGACGCCCGAGGGCCACACCCTGACCGAGCAGGGCTACGAGTACGGCGTGACCACCGGTCGCCGCCGCCGCTGCGGCTGGTTTGACGGCGTGATTGCCAACTACGCCGCCCGCGTGAACGGCCTTACGGACATTGCCCTCACCAAGCTCGACGTGCTTTCTGAGTTCGATACCATCAAGGTCTGCGTGGCCTACGAGTGCGACGGCGTGCGCTACACCACCGTCCCCGAGCACGAGAGCGCCTTTGCCGCCGCCAAGCCCGTCTACGAGGAGCTTCCCGGTTGGCGCGGCGTGGACATCTCGGGTTGCCGCAGCTTTGACGAGCTGCCCGAGGCGGCGCAGAACTACGTGCGCCGCATTGAGGAGATCGCACACACCAAGGTCTCGTTTGTGTCGGTCGGCCCCGACCGCGACCAGACGATCGAGTGCGGCTGGGAGCACTAAGGGCCCTAAGGGCGGGTGCGCAAACGGCACAGAAACGGACGCATGAGCGGCGCAAAATCGCCGGTGAACGGTCGTTTTTGCGCCGCAATGACGCTTCGCGACCAAAGACTAACAACTTGCCGAAAATCGTCAACGACGGTCGTTACGGCCCTGCGTTGAGGTACGCTTGATACCATGCGTGCGAGGCGCTTTGTGCCCGCATCCCTTATGACATGGAAGGACCCTCGATGAACCAGTTCGCCGTCGTTACCGATAGTGCCGCCGATATCCCGCAAGCTCTGGCCGAGAAACTCGGCATCCACGTGGTGCCCCTGCACGTGGTTATTGCGGGGACGGACTATCGCGACGGGGTGGACATCACCACACCCGAGCTGCTGCGTAAGATGGACGGTGCCGAGGCACTGCCCGTGACCTCGCAGCCCACGCCGGCGGATTTTCTCGAGGTTTACAAGGCGCTTTTTGAGCAGGGCTACACGCAGATTCTCTCCATCCACCTCGCCCGTGCGCTCTCCGCAACCATCGAGAGCGCCCGTGCCATCGCCGGCCAGGTGCCCGATGGCCTGCGCCTTGAGGTGGTCGACAGCTGCACCGCCACGGTCGCGCAGGGCGCCATGGCCATGGAGGCGGCCGTTATTGCTAACCGCGGCGGCTCGCTTGACGAGGCGCTCGAGCGCGTGCGCGCCATCCAGAAGAGCTACCACATCTACTTCTCGCCCGACACGCTGGAGAACCTGGTCAAGGGCGGTCGCGCCACCAAGGCGCAGGGCTTTGCGACCACGCTCCTCAACATCAAGCTCGTGATCGGGCTTTTGGAGGACGGTTCCATCGAGGTGGAGAAGAAGGCCAAGGGCGCCAAGGGGGCCATCTCCTTTATGGCCAAGGAGGTCGCCGCAGACGCCGCCGCGCACGGCGAGCTCATCTATTACGTGCTCCACACCGACCAGCGCGAGCGCGCCTACAAGATTGCCGAGCAGCTCAAAGAGGCAGGCGCCCCGGTGCGCGAGCTTACTGAGTCCACCATCGGTCCGGTTATTGCCACGCACGTGGGCAAGGGTGCCATCGGCATCTTTACCATGCCCGCGGTGCTGCACTCACCCGAGCTGGACGACATTGCGACCTACCTCACGCCCACGTTTTAGCGTGTAGTGCCCCATTGTGGGCGCAACCAAACCGCCCGGCTGGTAGAGTATAGAGTGGCAACAAAACACGCCGAGGCCGCGCCCCGTGCGGCGCGAGCCCTGTGACCGCGCTTTCAAAAAGCCGGGTCGGGAGGAGCTGGTCTTGTGGAGAACACCATCAACATCCTGCTTTTGGGCAGCGGCGGCCGCGAGCACGCGCTGGCGGTAAAGCTGGCCGAGAGCCCGCGTTGCGGCGAGCTCTTCATTGCGCCGGGCAACGGCGGCACGCTCGAGGTGGGCGAGAACGTCGCGCTTGACGAGAACGATCCGGCCGCGGTGGCCGAGTTTGCGCGCGAGACCAACTGCGGCCTGGTGGTCATTGGTCCCGAGGCACCGCTGGTAGTGGGCGTGGCCGACGCCGTGCGCGCCGCGGGCATCCCGTGCTTTGGCCCGGGTGAGGCAGGTGCGCAGATGGAGGGCTCCAAGAAGTTCTCCAAGGAGCTCATGGTCCGCGCGAACATTCCCACGGCCGCCTACGGCGACTTTACGGACGAGGAGTCCGCACTTGCCTACGTGCGCGAGCAGGGCGCTCCGCTGGTGGTAAAGGCCGACGGCCTTGCCGCAGGTAAGGGCGTTGTGGTGGCAACCGAGCTTGCCGAGGCCGAGGACGCCGTGCGCGCCTGCTTTAGCGGCGCCTTTGGCGACGCCGGCCAGACCGTGGTGGTGGAGGAGTGCCTCACCGGCCCGGAGTGCTCGCTTCTGGCGTTTACCGACGGCAAGACCGTCCGCCCCATGGCCACCTCGCAGGATCACAAGCGCGCCCTCGAGGGCGATCGCGGCCCCAACACCGGTGGCATGGGCGTCTACAGCCCGGTGCCCATTGTGACCGAGGCTGAGCATGCCGAGATGGAGCGCATTATGGAGGCCACCGTGGCCGAGCTTGCGGCCGAGGGTATCGACTACCGCGGCTGCCTCTACGGCGGCTTTATGCTCACGCCCGAGGGCCCCAAGGTGCTCGAGTTCAACGCGCGCTTTGGCGACCCCGAGACGCAGGTGATTCTGCCGCGTCTGGAGAACGACCTTGTTGAGGTCATGCTCGCGTGCGCCAACCAGACGCTCGACCAGATCGAGCTCAGCTGGCGCCCGGAGTGGGCGGTGAGCGTGGTCCTCACGAGCGCTGGCTACCCCGGCAGCTACGAGAAGGGCAAGGTCATCACCGGTGTTGAGGACGCCGCAGCCATGGAGGGCGTGACCGTCTACCACGCGGGCACCGCCGTGAACGAGGCGGGCGAGCTCGTGACCGCGGGCGGCCGCGTGCTCGACGTCACCGCGCTCGGCGAGACCTTTGAGTCAGCGCGCGACCTGGCCTACGCTGCCTGCGAGAAGATTAACTTCGAGGGCAAGACCCTCCGCCGCGATATTGGCCTGCGCGCCCTCAAGGGTCGCGAGGCCTGGGACTAGCCCGGGCGCTGACCTGCGCCGCCGCTAAGCGCATGAGTCGCAGCAAATAGCCTTGCACTGCGAAGGGGTGCCGTGAGAACAACCGCGGCACCCCTTTGCCATTGCAAATGCAGGTGTTCTCAAGGGCTACCATCTGGTTCTCCGGTGCAAGATACCGCCTCTGCCCTAAGCGTAGATTGTGCAAAACGGGCAAATTGCCCAAAATAGGGACCGCGGACAAAAAGTTGGACCGCGCGGCGGTCCGGACGGGAGGTCCGCATGCACAGCAGGGAGGACGTGGAGCTGGCGCTGATGGCGCTCGAGGAGGGCTGGACC
>NZ_NFIP01000007.1 GCF_002161805.1 Collinsella sp. An307
TCCAGCCCTCCTCGAGCGCCATCAGCGCCAGCTCCACGTCCTCCCTGCTGTGCATGCGGACCTCCCGTCCGGACCGCCGCGCGGTCCAACTTTTTGTCCGCGGTCCCCTCGGAGTCTACGAGTTCGATGAGCCCGAGAACGGCTCGGGTCAGCATCAGATCTATCTGCGCCTGCGCGAGCAGGAGAACTAGGGGGTAGCGCGATGCGCGTGGTGGTGAGCGCTTGGCTCCTGGGCGAACGGTGCAAGTACAACGGCGGTTCAAACGAGAACCTCGCCCTCATCGAGTGCCTGCGCGCGGAGGGTCATGAGCTGGTGACCGTCTGCCCTGAGGTCGCCGGCGGGCTTCCCATACCACGCCCGCGGTCGGAGATATTAGAAGGCGCCGTAGTCAACGAGTTTGGTGCGAGCGTGGACGAGGAGTTTCGCGCCGGCGCCGAGCGTGAACTCAAGCGCGCCCTCTCGGGCGGTCCCATCGACGTGGCGATTCTGCAGCCGCGCAGCCCTTCGTGCGGCGTGGGTGAAATCTACGATGGCACCTTCTCTGGTGTCCTCGTACCCGGTGACGGCGTTTTTGCGCGCCTTTTGCGCGAGCGCGGCGTTTCGTGTGTTACGCCGGCGCAATATATGGAATAGCGCCCGTGCGCATGCTACAATACCGCCCACAGGCTGTGATGGGGAGGAGTAGCCGGTCCCCGCGCAGATGAGAGAGCGGACCCGGGGGTAGCGAAGCCCCTGGCTGAGAGGTTCGCCTGCGCGCCCGCGTGAAAATCACCCCGGAGCCGCGACCCGAACGGAGCTGGTGGGACGGCTGCACGTTTTGACCCCGTCCCCAACCATGCATCCCAGTAGGCGTCGCCGGGACGACCGTCGTCATGTGGTCGGCCGAGTACGGGTGCAAATGTGCACCTAAGCTGGGTGGTATAGCGAAGAGCTTCACGCGGGTAAGACCCGTTTTCGAGCGCTTCGTCCCAGCTTGTAGGGACGGGCGCTTTTTTGCGCCTGAGGGAGGCCACAGCAGGCCGCCCGAACGACCGGGGCGCAGACGCCAGGTGCCTCGGCGGATACAAAGGAGGGCACATGGCGAAGAAGGAAAAGAGCGTCTATCAGGAGACCATGCACCTGCCCAAGACGGGATTCCCCATGCGTGCAGGCCTTTCCAAGAGCGAGCCGGCACGTTTGGCACGCTGGAATGAGAACCATCTCTACGAGCAGCTTCAGAAGAAGAACGAGGGACACGACAAGTTCGTCCTGCACGACGGCCCTCCGTATGCGAACGGCCCCATCCACATCGGCCACGCCATGAACAAGATCTCCAAGGACATCATCATGCGCTACTGGGCCATGCAGGGCTATCAGACCCCCTATGTGCCCGGTTGGGATTGCCATGGTCAGCCCATCGAGCATAAGGTAGAGGAGGCACTCGGCACCGCTAAGTTCAACGCCACCCCTACGGCGAAGATTCGCGAGATGTGCCATGAGTTTGCGGTCGAGAATCTCGACCTGCAGCGCGAGGGCTTTAAGCGCCTGGGCGTTCTGGGTGACTGGGACAACCCCTACCTCACGCTCTACCACGAGCACGATGCCGCCGACATCGAGGTCTTCAAGGCTATGTTCGACAAGGGCTTGATCTACCGCGGCCGCAAGCCAGTGCACTGGTGCAAGCACTGCCATACCGCGCTCGCCGAGGCCGAGATCGAGTACGCCGACGAGGTCAGCCCCTCGATCTTTGTGCGCTTTGAGATGATCGACGCTCCCGAGGCGCTCCGTGCCTCCGGCATGCCCGTCGACGTGGTTATCTGGACCACCACCCCGTGGACCCTCCCGGCAAACTCCGGCGTGGCGCTTCTTGCCGAGGCTGACTACGTCGCTGTCGAGGCAGAGGGCCGACTGGGTATCATGGCAAAGGCGCTTTGGGAGAAGGTCTTCCACGGTGTCGCCAAGCTTGAGGACGCAAAGCTCTTTGTGCCCGAAGGTGCTGCCGAGCCTTGGAGCGCTCACGGTGAGGACCTTGTGGGCCTCACCTACCAGCAGCCCATCTTCGAGGGTGTCACCGGTAAGGTCGTTACTGCTGATTACGTCACGCTCGAGGACGGTACCGGCTGCGTGCACACCGCTCCCGGCCACGGCGTGGACGACTACTACACCGGCATGCGCTGCGATTTGCCCATCATCATGCCCGTTGATGACGACGGTCGCTTCTACGTGGGCGACGAGTACGGCACGGGCGGCCCGTTCTCCGGGCTTGACACCGACGAGGCCAATCCCAAGATCATCTCTTGGCTCTCGGAGCGCGGCAAACTCCTCGCCGAGGTTAAGATCAACCACTCCTACCCGCACTGCTGGCGCTGCAAGCAGCCCACGATCTTCCGTGCGACGGACCAGTGGTTCGTCTCCATGGACGAGACTGGCCTTCGCGAGCAGGCGCTCGACCAGGTCCTGAACCATGTGGCCTGGTATCCCGATCGCGCCAAGAACCGCATCGGCGCCATGGTGGAGGGTCGTCCCGACTGGTGCATCTCGCGCCAGCGCAACTGGGGCGTGCCGATCCCCAGCTTCACGTGCGCCGACTGCGGCGAGAAGGTCATGAACGACGCCACACTCGACGCCGTGATCGCGCTCTTTAAGGCGGAGGGCTCCGATGCCTGGTTCACCACAGATCCGTCCGAGTACCTGGGTGACGCCTGCGTGTGCCCCAAGTGCGGCGGTCATCACCTCAAGGCCGACCGCGATATCCTCGACGTATGGTGGGACTCCGGCGTCTCCTGGAAGGCGGTCTGCGAGAAGCGCCCCGAGCTCGAGTACCCGGCGGACCTCTACCTCGAGGGCTCCGACCAGCACCGTGGCTGGTTCCAGTCGTCGCTTTTGACGAGCGTGGGCGCCAGCGGCGTCGCGCCCTACAAGGCCGTCGTCTCCCAGGGCTTCACCCTTGACGGTCAGGGCCGCAAGATGTCCAAGTCGCTCGGCAACGTCATCGACCCCAACAAGGTTTGCGACGAGATGGGTGCCGACATCATCCGCCTGTGGGTCGCCTCGGTGGACACCTCGACCGACGTCGCCATCGATCACGAGATCCTCGCACGTACCTCGGACGCGTACCGCCGCTTCCGCAACACCTTCCGCTTCCTGCTGGGCGAGCTCGAGGGCCAGTACGACGCCGCACGCGACCACGTGGACTTCTGCGACCTCACACCGCTCGACAAGATCATGGTGGCGCGCATCACCCAGGTTCAGGCCGAGGTCGACGACGCGTACGCCTCCTACGAGTTCAACCGCGCTTACCGCACGCTCTACGATTTTGTGGTGACTGAGCTCTCTAACGTCTACCTCGACGCGCTCAAAGATCGCCTCTACTGCGAGAAGGACGGCTCTCTTGCCCGCCGCAGCGCTCAGACCGTGCTCGCCGAGCTCCTCTCGATGCTCCTGCGCGACCTGCAGCCCATTCTTGCCTTCACCACAGACGAGGTCATGGCCTACACGCCCGAGGGCATCCGCGCCGGTCAGGACTATGCGGCGCTTCTCGATTGGTACCATGCGCCCATCACGCTTGAGCAGGCCAACGCGCTCGCGCCCGTGCTCGATGCGGCCCTCGAGGTTCGCGCCGGCGTGACCAAGGCACTCGAGGACAAGCGTGCTGAGGGTACCTTCACCAAGAGCCAGGAGGTTCGCGTTACCGTCACCGTTCCCGAGGAGCTCTATGCGCCTCTCACCGGTGAGGACGCGCCCGATCTGGCCGAGTTCTTCATCGTTTCCGAGGTCGAGCTTACGCAGGGCGACGAGCTTGCCGTCTTCGTCGAGCCGGCGCGCGGCGAGCGCTGCGACCGCTGCTGGAACTACCGCGAAACCACCGGTGCCCACGGCGCGCACGCTCACATCTGCGACCGCTGCGCCGAGGCTCTGGAGGCCTAAGTGACCTCGGCCGCGAACCATCAAAATGAGACGCCAAGGGAGGGCGCACGGAGCTTTGCGCCCTCCCGCGCGTGGCGCGTGGCAGTGGCGCTTGGCCTTGCCGTTGCGTTTCTCGCCATCGATCAGCTGACCAAGGTCGTGGCGCGCCGCGCGTTCATGACCGGTGCGCTTCCCGTGACCGTTATCCCCGGCGTCCTCGAATTTGACTTTGTCGCCAATACCGGGGTTTCGTTCGGTCTGGCCTCGGGCTTTGGCTACGCGTTCGTCGCCCTTGCGGTGGTCGTGGTGTGCGCGGTCGCCGTCTATCTTTGGCGCGCACCGGCGCTCTCCCGCCTCGAGGTGATTGGACTCGGCATGCTCGCGGGCGGCGCCATCGGTAACGCCTACGACCGTGCCGTCTTTGGGTTTGTGACCGATTTCATCGCCACCGTCTTCATCAACTTCCCGGTATTCAACGTCGCCGACATCGGCATCACCGTTGGTGTGGCATTGGCGCTCATCGGCTTCATGTTCCTCTCTCCGGCGTCAAAAGCGGGCGAGAGGGCCTCGCAGGACGGCAAAGCGGACGCTGGCGTCGCCAGCGCTGGTATGTGCGAGGACCATGGCGATGCGGACGAGAAGGGCGGCGCGTGATGGCGGGGGACGTCCATATTCTGGTTGACGATGCCGCGCGCGGCACGCGGCTCGACGCTTATCTGGGTTCTCAGGAATCCTGCCCCTCGCGCTCGGCGTGCGCGCATCTTATTGAGGCCGGTGCCGTCGCTGTCAACGGCGAGACCTGCCTTTCCAAGAAGTACGCCGTCATGCCAGGAGACCGCATTTCGGTCGAGCTCCCCGATGAGCCCGAGCCCGGTGTCGTCATCGCGCAGAACATCCCACTCGATATCCGCTATGAGGACGAGTATCTCATCGTGCTTTCCAAGCAGCGCGGCCTTGTGTGCCACCCGGCGCACGGGCACGCCGACGGGACGCTTGCCAATGCGCTCGTCTACCACTGCGGCATCGATCACCTCGGTACCCTTCAAGGCGAGGACCGTCCCGGCATCGTGCATCGTCTTGACCGCGATACCTCGGGCCTCATGCTCGCCGCAAAGGACGACGACACGCAGCGCGCCCTTCAGGATCTTATCCGCCTGCGCATGCTCGATCGGCGCTACATCACGCTCGTGCATGGCTATGTGGCCATGGACGAGGGGCGCATCGACACCGGAATCGCCCGTTCGACGCGCGACCGCCAGAAGATGGCGGTGTCTGACGACCCCTTCGCGCGCCAGGCTATCACCACGTTCAGGGTTCTCGAGCGTTTCGATGCGGGTCGTTTCGATGACGGCTACACGCTGCTCGAATGCCATCTCTACACGGGACGTACCCACCAGATTCGCGTCCATATGCGCCATATCAACCACCCTTGCGTGGGCGACCCCCTTTACGGGAGGGGAGGGCGCAACGTCGAGCGTGCCGATCGCGGCCTTACGCGCCAGTTTCTCCACTCCTGGCGGGTCGCTTTCACGCACCCCGTAACCGGCGAGACTATCGAGTGCCGCGACGAGTTGCCCTGGGACCTTGCCGAGGTTCTCGACGAGCTCGCGCCGCTCTCGCTTGGGCGTACCGAGGCGGGGGAGGAGATCGTGCCCCAGCTCGGTCTTTTGGCGTAGGGGCGGCTTCGGTATCTGGAAACCGTGCGGAAATGCCCTGGCCGCAGCGCACGGCGCCGCCGGGACTGTGTGCGGTCGGTTACACTTCAGCACAACCTTGGTCGTTAACAGGAGGCCGACGCGTCGATGCCGTTATCTGAATTCACGCCCATTACGCTGTTCAACTATGTCGTCATGACGCTTCTGGGCGTGCTTACGCTCTATCAGTTTGTGTTCTATGTCGTTGGTCTTGTGCGGGGCGAGGTCAGCTATCCCAAGGCCAAGAAGCTCCACACCTACGCTTTTTTCATCGCGGCGCACAATGAGGAGCCCGTTATCGCCAACCTCGTGCGTTCCATCCGCGACCAGGACTATCCGGCCGAGCTGATCGACATCTTTGTTGTGGCGGACGCCTGCACCGACAACACCGCTCAGGCTGCGCGCGAGGCGGGCGCGATCGTGTACGAGCGCAACGACCTTGCGCGCAAGGGCAAGAGCTGGGTCATGGACTTTGGTTTTCGCCGCATCCTCGAGGAGTACCCCGGCAAGCACGACGGCTTCTTTGTATTCGATGCCGACAACCTTATCTCGCGCGATTACGTGAGCATCATGAACGATGCGTTCGACCAGGGCCACCAGGCGGTCACGAGCTACCGCAACTCCAAGAACTTCGGAAGCTCGTGGATCAGCGCCGCCTACGCCACTTGGTTCATCCGCGAGGCGCGATTTCTCAACAACGCTCGCATGCTTTGCGGAACCTCCTGCGCGGTGTCGGGCTCGGGTTACCTCATCTCTGCTGACATCGTGCGCGGCATGCAGGGTTGGCGCTTCCATACGCTTACCGAGGACATCCAGTTCTCTACCTTTTGCGCTATGCACGGGATTCGCATCGCATACGCCCCGGCGGAGTTCTTTGACGAGCAACCGCTCACCTTCAAGGCGTCCTGGAAGCAGCGTATGCGCTGGACAAAGGGCTTCTACCAGGTGTTTTTCACCTATGGGCTGGGCCTGGTGAAGTCTTTTGCCTTCTTCAGAAGATTCGCCGCCTACGATCTTTTCGTAACGGTCGGCCCCTGCACCATCTGCTCGATGCTCTCCATGGTTGCCAACGCGGTGTTTCTCGTCGTGGGCACGCTCAGCCACGGTTTTCTCGCCACGGCGTCTGAGCTTGATTCCTGCGTCGTCTCGCTCATAACCATGATCGTCTCAAGCTATCTCATGTTCTTTGCCATGGGGCTCGTGACCGTCGTCGTCGAGCACCGCCACTTCCATTGTCCCAAGCGCTGGAGGTTCTTTACCAACCTCTTCACCTTCCCGCTCTTCATGCTGACGTATATCCCCATCAACGTTGCGGCGCTCTTCCTCAAGGTCGACTGGGTGCCTACGCCGCACAACGTCGCCATGACGCTCGATGACGTGGTGAAGGAAGAAGCGTAAGGACTATATCGGTCGGATTGTTGAATACTTGAATAATCTGAGCGCTTCCCGCGCGCATTGACGCGATTAGCCGATGGAGCATCGTTTATCGGTGGGGTATCAGAATTGTTATCGAAATAAAAAACCCGCCGAAAGGGCGGGTTGGAAGTTCTGGCTCCCCGGGTAGGACTCGAACCTACAACAGCGCGGTTAACAGCCGCGTGCTCTACCATTGAGCTACCGAGGAATGTAGGTGCTCTCAAGCAACAGTGACTAGTATACAGAACTCGTGGCGTATGGCAAGCGCTATTTTGAGAAAAAATCGGTGTGCTAGAATGCAGAGCGAACTTACGATTCCGATACCAGAGGAGCCGTTCGTGGCAATCACAAAAGATGGCGCCTTCGCCTCGCATGCGCGGAACGATTTCGAGAAGGATATCTTCGTTCTCAAGCAGCTGGTGACCAAGGACTTCAAGATCAAATATCGTCGCAGCTTCCTCGGCGTGGCGTGGAGCGTGCTCAACCCGCTGCTCATGATGGTCGTGATGAGCGTTGTTTTCTCGACCCTGCTCGGCTCCAACATTGAGCACTTCCCGCTCTACCTTATCTTGGGCAACATCACCTACTCGCTCATGAGCGATTCCACCAGCAAGGCTGTTACTTCTATTCTGGAGGCTGCGCCTCTGCTCAAGAAGGTCAAGATCGACCGCTTTGTCTTCCCGGTGCAGAAGATTCTCTTCGCACTCGTTAACTTTGCCTTCTCCCTCATTGCGGTCGCGATCGTTATGCTGTGGTTCCGCGTGGTGCCCACGTGGCACCTTATTTGGCTTCCGGTTTGCCTTGGCCTTCTTATGGTCTTCTGCATCGGTATCGGGCTTGTGCTCTCTGCAGCAACGGTCTTCTTCCGCGACATCATTCATCTTTGGAGCGTCGTTCTTACCGCTTGGAACTATTTGACCCCCGTGTTCTGGGATTTCCAGATGCTTCTTGATCGCGGTGCTCCTGCATGGACTATCGGTATCGTCAAGATGAATCCCATGTACGGATTCGTGACGTTTATGCGCGATATTGTCCTTTGGCAGCAGAACCCCTCGCTCGAGATCCTCCTGCTCTGCACCGTCTGGGCGGTCGTTATGCTGGCCATCGGTATATTCGTCTTCCGCAAGACCGAGCACAAGTTCATCCTCTACATCTAAGGACGCATCATGGCAGCACCCACAGGAATCTATCGCCAGTTCAACGAGCCGGCGCAGGCGGATGAGTACGCCATCGAGGTCAACGATGTGACCATGATTTTCAACATGGCGTCCGAGCAGCTAAACAACCTTAAGGAATACTTTATCAAGCTCATGCGCCACGAGCTCTTCTTCAATGAGTTTCGTGCGCTCAAGAACGTTTCCTTTAAGGTAAAACGTGGCGACGTCGTGGGCCTTGTGGGTACCAACGGCTCCGGTAAGTCGACGATGCTCAAAATCATCGCCGGCGTTCTTGAGCCGAGCGAGGGAACTTGTATCGTGCGCGGCAACATCGCGCCGCTCATCGAGCTTGGTGCTGGCTTTGATATGGAGCTCACCGCGCGTGAGAACATCTACCTCAATGGCTCGCTTTTGGGATATACCAAGCAGTTTATCGACGAGAAATTCGATGAGATCGTTGAATTCGCCGAGCTGCGCGACTTCGTCGACATGCCCCTCAAGAACTATTCAAGCGGCATGGTTGCACGCATTGCTTTCGCTATTGCCACGGTTACTGAGCCAGACATCCTCATCGTTGACGAGACGCTGTCGGTAGGCGACGTCTTCTTCCAGAACAAGTGCGAGGAACGCATAAAGCACTTTATCGAGTCGGGTGACGTTACGGTTCTGTTCGTGAGCCACTCGCTCGAACAGGTCGAGCGTATCTGCAAGCGCGCTGTCTGGATTGAGAAGGGCGACCTGCGCATGGACGGTCCTGTGGAAGAGGTCTGCCAGGCGTATCGTAACCAATTTGCCTAAGGGTGTCCTGTGGACGTTTCGGTCATCATCCCCATCTACAACGTCGAAGAGTATCTCGACCAATGCCTGACGAGCGTCGAGCAGAACGACGTCGTCTCGATGGAGATTATCTGCGTCAACGACGGCTCTACTGACGGTTCTCTTGCCATCATGCGCGAGCACGAGGCGCGTGATTCCCGCGTTCGCGTGATTGATAAGGAGAACCAGGGCTACGGTGCTTCGGTCAACCGCGGCATAGCTGAGTCCACGGGTGAGTATGTCGCCATCGTGGAGCCCGACGATTTCGTGAAGCCCCACATGTACGATTGGCTCATCGCCTTCGCGCGGTCGTTCGATGAGAAGGCCGACGTCGTCAAGTCGGCGTACTGGCGTATCCAGGATCCCGATACGCCCAATGAGCTCTTCTGTAGAAACACCTTTTACAAGCGCATCCGACCCAAAAAGCAACCCTTCACCCTTAAGGATGCCCCTGAATTAATCCAGTACCATCCGAGTATTTGGACTGCCCTGTATCTGAGAAGCTTCCTCGATGAATTTGGGATTCGTCTCGTCGAATGTCCGGGCGCCGGTTGGGTCGACAATCCCTTTATGATTGACACGCTTGCCCGGGCGCGTCGTATCGTCTATACCGACGACTGCTTCTATTGCTATCGCGACCGCCGTCCCGGAGCGTCGACCTTCGGCGACAAGTCTGAGATTGCCCTCATTCGCTGGAATGATATGCGCGATATCCTCGATGATCTCGGTGAGCATGATAAGGGTGTCGAAGCTGCGCTCGATCGGATGGGTATGCGCCATTGCGGATTGGCAATCGGTCGTGGGCATCTGGAAGACCAGCATATGCGCGTCCTCATCATCTCCACTATGCGAAGGATGGATCCCGACATTATCGCCGGTATGGATTGCCTCTCGGCATCGGCTAAGAAGCGCTACTTCAAACTGACCGGTTACGACGAACGCCCTTTCAGCTCTGGCGCTTACTATCTGTATCTGATCCGGGAGTTCCTCTATACCTTGCACACGATGGGGTTCCGTTACGCGCTGTCTCGTATCGGTGTCCTCAAAGGACGCAAGGGTTCCGCCTAGACACTGTCTCCCGATTGTCATTCGCGCCGACTCCTGGGCTGTTTCGCCGTTGCACTTCATCCCGTCGACGCCCGGTGGTAATCCGGCGCACCGCCCGATTGCCCGCCCCGGCGCCTGCCGCCCCGTGTATAATCGACTCAGCCTTTAAGCGACGTGCGAGACACCGCAAGGCACACATACCCCGCGGCTATGCGCGGGTTTCTCTTGCAGGTGTCTTGCCATGTTTGGGCTAGGCATCTTTTTTGCGCCTCGGCATCGGGGCGGATAGGAGAAAGGAGACCCGTGGCCATCACACCCAAGGCAATCATTATGGATGAGGTTGCCATCAGTCGCGCCATGACGCGTATCGCTCATGAGATTCTTGAGCGGAACGAGGGCTGCGAGAATCTGGCGCTGGTGGGCGTCGTTACGCGTGGCGACCTGCTGGCAAAGGAGCTGGCGACGCGCATCGAGGAGATCGAGGGCGTTCGCATCCCGCTGGGAAGTCTCGATATCAGCTTCTACCGCGACGATTACGGCGTGGGCATCGCGCCCGAGGTGCATGCCTCCCATATCCCGTTTGACGTCGACGGCAAGAGGATCGTGCTGGTGGATGACGTGCTCTATACCGGCCGCACCATCCGCGCCGCTCTCGACGCCATCATGGATATGGGCCGCCCGAGCCGCATCGAGCTCGCCGTTCTCGTCGATCGTGGCCATCGCGAGCTGCCCATTTGCCCCGATTTTGTTGGAAAGAACGTGCCCTCCTCCCACGAGGAGAACGTCCGTCTGTACCTGAAGGAGGTCGACGGGCGCTCGAGCGTCGAGATTACCGACGTCTCCGAGGGATCCCGCGCGGGCTCCGCACCTTTGGGAGGTGACGAGCGATGAGCTTCAACCATAAGCACCTAATCGATATCACGGAGTACTCCGATACCGATATCATGACGATTCTCGAGACCGCCAAGGCGTTCTCCGCGGTGAACGAGCGCGCCATCAAGAAGGTCCCCACGCTCAAGGGCAAGACCATCGTGAACATGTTCAACGAGCCCTCGACGCGCACGCGCTCCTCGTTTGAGCTGGCCGAGAAGCGTCTGTCGGCCGATAGCCTGAACTTCGGCGGGTCCTCGACCTCGACGGTTAAGGGCGAGAGCCTCATCGACACCGTGATGACGCTCAACTCCTACAAGATCGATATGGTCGTCGTACGCGACAAGCACGAGGGCGCGCCCTACATCGTCACGCAGCACACGCCCGCCGCGGTCATCGACGCGGGCGACGGCAAGCACGGCCACCCCACCCAGGCGCTGCTCGACCTCTACACCATCTGGCAGCGCTTTGGACACCTGGACGGCCTGAAGGTCGGCATCGTGGGCGATATCTCGCACTCCCGCGTCTGCGGCTCGCTCATACCCGCGCTTAAGATCGTGGGTGCCGAGGTGACCCTCATCGCGCCCGGTACGCTCATCCCCATGAACCCCGAGGTTCTTGGCGCGGACCGCGTGAGCGCGAGCCTGGACGACGTCCTGCCCGAGCTCGACGTTGTCTACATGCTCCGCATCCAGCGCGAGCGCCTCGAGGGCGCGCCCTTCCCGAGCCAGCGCGAGTACCATATGCTCTACGGTCTCACCGAGGCGCGCGAGCGCCTCATGAAGCCCGAGGCGATCGTGTGCCACCCGGGTCCGATCAACCGCGGTGTTGAGCTCGATTCCTACATGGCCGACCATCCACAGCGCTCGGTCATTCTCGACCAGGTCTATGCGGGCATCTGCGTCCGCATGGCCGCGCTCTATCTCTTGCTGGGAGGTGCCGATAATGGCCTTGCTTCTTAAGGGTGCCCATGTCGTCGACCCCGCTGCGGGTCTGGACGGCGTTCTTGACGTTCTCATCGACGGCGAGCGCATTGCCGAGGTGGGGGAGGGACTGGCCGCAGAGGGTGCCGACGTCCTCGACCTCTCTGGCAAGTACCTCGTGCCCGGCCTCGTCGACATGCACGTGCATCTGCGCGACCCCGGCTTCGAGCACAAGGCAACGATCGAGACGGAGACCCGCGCCGCCGCCAAGGGCGGCATGACCGCGGTGTGCTCCATGCCCAATACCAATCCGGTGACCGATAACGGCACCGTTGTCGAGTACGTGCGCGCCTGCGCCGAGCGCGCCGGCCATTGCCGCGTGCTGCCTTCTGGCGCCATGACGCGCGGTCTTAAGGGCGAGATCATCTCTGAGATGGGCGACATGGTGGCCCACGGCGCCGTCGCCTTTACCGACGACGGCCGCGGCGTGCAGGGGGCGGGCATGCTCCGTCGCTGCATGGATTACGGCAAGATGTTCGGCAAGGTCTTTATGAGCCACTGCCAGGACGAGGACCTCGTGGGCGACGGCCAGATCAACGAGGGCCCGGTTTCCACCAAGCTCGGTCTCGCTGGTTGGCCAGCGGAGGGCGAGGAGCTCCAGATTCTGCGCGACATCCAGATCGCCCGCCTGACCGGGGCCAAGCTCCATATCCAGCACATCTCCACCGCCCGCGGCCTCGAGGCGGTCCGTGCTGCAAAGGCCGAGGGCCTGCCCGTCACCTGCGAGGCGACGCCTCACCACATGTTCTTGAACGACGAGTGCATCGACGGCACCTACGACACGCGCCTCAAGGTGAATCCGCCCCTGCGCACCGCCGAGGACGCGGCGGCAATCCGTGCGGGCGTGGCCGACGGCACCGTCGACGCCATCGTCACCGATCACGCTCCGCATGCGGACTGGGAGAAGGCGCGCGAGTTCGAGTACGCACCCTTTGGTATGACGGGCATCGAGTGCTCGCTCGCGCTTGTCATCACCAACCTCGTCAAGACCGGCGTTATCGATTACGGGCGCATGGTCGAGCTCATGAGCATCGGCCCGCGCCGGATTCTCGGCGTCGACCCGGTGAGCATCCAGGCCGGCTCCGTTGCGGACATTACCGTTTTCGATCCCACTATCACCTGGACCGTCGGCGCCGATGGTTACGAGTCCAAGGCTCGCAACTGCGGATTCGATGGCACCGAGGTCACCGGTCGCGCCACCGACGTCTTTGTCGGCGGCAAGCAGACGCTCCGCGACGGCGTCGTCCTGTAGTCCTGTAGCGCGCTTGCCTAGGGCAAAACGCTCGCCCTGGGCAAGCGCATCCAAGAGAGGAGAGCCATGCCTACACCTTCTCCGGCTCGCGTGCATGAGTGCACGGTCGTGAAAAACGAGCCGATCGCGCAGGACATCTTTGCCCTGCGCATTGCTTCTCCCGAGCTCGCGCGCATGCTCGAGCCCGGCCAATTCGTGGACATCGCCGTTCCGGGTAACGCCATGAGTCTTTTGCGCATCCCGCTGTCCTTTGCGGAGGCGGATGCTGAGGCCGGAACGATCGATATCTGGTATGCCGTCGTGGGGGAGGGCACCGAGCGCCTTTCCCGCATGGAGCCCGGCGCCACCACCACGGTGCTCGGCCCCGGCGGCCACGGCTGGACCATCCCCGAGGGCTGCCGCCGCGCCCTGCTCGTCGCAGGCGGCATCGGTGTGCCCCCCATCCTCTGCCTTGCGCGCGAGCTCGCGCGTCGCAACATCCCCTATACGGTCTGCGTCGGCGCCGCTTCGGCTGATCGCCTTGTGGGCGAGGCCGGGTTCGAGGCCGCCGGGTCGCCGGCCATCTCCATCGCGACCGATGACGGCTCTGCCGGATACCACGGTTTTTGCACCGCCGCTGCCGAGCAGGTGCTCGAAACCGAGGGCGACGACTTCGATTACGTTGCCACCTGCGGTCCCGAGCCCATGATGGCAAAGGTCGCCGCCGCAGCAGAGCGCGCCGGAGTTGCGTGCGAGGCGTCCCTCGAGCGCATGATGAGCTGCGGTTTCGGTGCCTGCGCCACCTGCGCGGTCGAGACCAAAAGCGGTATGAAGGGCGCCTGCATGTGCGGCCCTGTCTTTGATGCAAAGGAGGTCGTCTGGTGAGCAGCGTGTCCATGGCCGTCGATTTCGCCGGCATACAGCTTAAGAACCCCATCAACACCGCTTCCGGCACCTTTGGGTTCGGTTGGCAGTTCCAGAACTTCTTCGACGTCTCCCGCCTCGGCGCCATCACCACCAAGGGATGCGCCGCCGAGCCGTGGCCGGGCAACCCCAAGCCCCGCATGACCGAGGTCCGCGGCGGCATGATGAACTCCGTCGGCCTCCAGAACCCCGGCGTGCGCGGTATGGTTGCCGAGTCCGGCGAGTTCCTCGCCGACCTCGCCTCCAAGGGCACGGCGGTGATCTGCCAGGTGGCGGGTCACTCCACGGCCGAGTACGTCGCCGCTCTCGAGCTCTTTGAGGATCTCTGCCCCTGGGCTGCGGCGTTCGAGCTTAACGTGAGCTGCCCCAACATCGACCAGGGCGGCGCCGCTGCCGGCTCCACCCCCGAGGGCGCGGCCGAGGTCATGCGCGCTTGCCGTCCCATCACCAAGCGCCCGCTCCTCGTCAAGATGGCACCCGTGCGCCTGCCCGAGATCGCCCGTGCGCTCGAGGCGGAGGGTGCCGACGGTCTTACGGTTATCAACTCCATCCCGGGCATGGCCATCGATGTCCACACGCGCCGCTCCAAGGTCTCCAAGCCCACGGGCGGCCTTTCCGGTCCGCTCCTTCATCCCATTGCCGTCCGCATGGTCTGGGAGGTTGCCCAGGCCGTCGACATCCCAATCTGCGGCGTCGGCGGCGTCACCTCTGGCGAGGATGCGGCCGAGTTCATTCTTGCCGGTGCGAGCGCCGTATCCGTTGGCATGGCGAGCTTCCCCGAGCCCGATGCGGCCGTTCGCATCTTGGGCGAGCTCGAGGCCTGGGCGGAGTCTCAGGGCGTACGTGACATCAACGAGTTGATTGGAGCCTTCGAATGCTAGAAGCAGATGCCCGCGAGCGTATCATGGTCGCGCTCGACTGCGACCGTGAGCGCGCCTTGGAGCTCGGCGACCTTCTCTCGGGCCGCGCGCGCTGGGTCAAGATCGGCATGACGCTCTTCTATGCCGAGGGCCCTGCTATCGTGCGTGCGTTCAAGGAGCGCGGTTTCAAGGTCTTTCTCGATCTCAAGTTCCACGACATTCCGCACCAGGTAAGGGGCGCCGCTCGCTCCGCCGCCTTCACCGGCGCGGACCTGCTCACGGTTCACGGCCTCGGTGCCGGCGACATGCTCGCCGCTGCCTGCGAGGGTGCCCGTGAGGCGGCTGAGGCTACCGGCGCAGAGCGTGCCCGGGTCATTGCCATTACGGTACTCACGAGCATGAATGCCGAGGCGCTCGCCTCCATCGGCGTTACGGACGATATCGCTTCTGAGGCGCAGCGTTTGGCTACGCTTGCGCGCGAGCGCGGTGTGGACGGTGTGGTCTGTTCGCCTCAGGAGGCGCACGCCATGCGTGAACTTCTGGGTGAGGACGCGCTTGTGGTGACGCCGGGCGTTCGCCCCGCAGGAGCTGCGTTCGGAGACCAGAGCCGCGTTGCCACGCCCGCGTCCGCCATCGCCCAAGGAGCGTCCCATCTGGTCATCGGCAGGCCCATTACCGGCGCAAATGATCCCGCGGAGGCGTTTGAGGCCATCGTCACGGAGCTTGTTCAGATGGCGTGATTCGGAGTTACGGGCACCTTTGCCGCCCCCCCGGTACCAGCGCTTCTTACGCGCAGGTTCTATGGAGCAAGGGTGCCTAGCGGGCTAATTTCAGGCCTCTACGCTTGAACTTTGACCGCCGTTCGTCTAAGGTATGTATCCGGTCGTTGGTTGACGTGCGAAAACGTTACGTTCAACCTGCTAAACGGTTTATTGTTCCACGATATTTTGGAGGTTCACATGGCGCTCCCTCAGCTCACCGATGAGCAGCGCAAGGCCGCTCTCGAGAAGGCAGCAGCCGCCCGTCACGCTCGTGCCGAGCTTCGTGAAAAGATCAAGAAGGGCGAGGTTTCCCTCGACTCCGTCCTCAACTCCGAGGATCCCATCGCTTCTCGCATGAAGGTCTCGACCCTCATTGAGTCGCTCCCCGGCTACGGCAAGGCCAAGGCTGCCAAGATCATGGACGAGCTGGGCATCTCCGCCACGCGTCGCGTCCAGGGCCTCGGCGTCCGTCAGCGCGAGCAGCTGCTCGAGGCTCTCACCAAGTAAGTGAGCCGTTTGACGTCTAAACTGTTCGTCATCTCGGGACCGTCAGGTGCGGGCAAGGGAACGCTTGTGGCACGTGTGCGTGCCGAGCTCCCGAGCTTGGGCCTGACGGTTTCGGCTACCACGCGTTCTCCGCGCGAGGGAGAGGTTGACGGGGTCAACTACTACTTCCTCAGCAAGGAGGAGTTCGAGCGCCGCGCCAACGCCGGCGAGTTTGTCGAGTGGGCGCACGTCCACGGCAACTGCTACGGCACGCTGGTGAGCGAGGTGCGCGGCAAGCTCGATTCTGGCTCGTCGCTTATTTTGGAGATTGACGTGCAGGGAGCCCTCCAGGTTAAGGAGCGGTTCCCCGATGCCGTCCTCATCTTCATCAAGCCCCCGTCGCTAGCGGTCTTGCGCGAGCGCCTCGTCGGCCGTGGAACCGAGTCGCCCGAGATGGTCGAGCTGCGCCTTTCCAACGCGGAGAGCGAGCTTGCCTTGGCAGATCGCTACGACGAGGTTCTCGTCAACGACGATCTTGACCAAGCGGTTGCAGAGCTCTCCCGTATCATTCGTTCGTATGAGAGGAACTGAGGTCCCGTGTCTGTTGTCAACCCGCCTATCGATGAGCTGCTCGAGAAGACCGACAACAATCGCTTCCTTCTCGCCGCGCTCGCTTCCAAGCGTGCCAGCGACATCAACAGCATGCTCCGCGGCCAGCACAACCGCGTCCTCGCGGTGACCGACATCGACGACATCACCGTGGCGCTGTCCGGCGAGGACACGATCTCGATGGCTATGGAGGAGATCGTCGACGGCGATATCTCCTACAATGAGGACCGCTACGAGGCCGCCCTCGGCCACAAGGTGGCTGACGCGTAAACCCATGGCCAGTCGAGTCTGCTTGGTCCACTACCATGAGGTGGGCCTCAAGGGTAAGAACCGTGCCCACTTCGAGCGTATCCTCATGGATTCCATCAAGGCGGCCTGTGCCGCCTTTTCCATCTCCTGCGTCACGCGCATCTCCGGTCATATCCTGGTGACCTTCTCGCGCGCGGAGGACGTGTCCTCCGCTTTTGAGGTCATCCGCAAGGTTCCCGGTGTGGCGCGCGTGTCCCTTGCGTATCACACCAACCGCGAGCCCGATGAGTACGGGCGCGCCGCCATTCGCGCCCTGAGTGAGGCGGGGGGTTTTGAGACCTTCAAGGTGAGCGCCAAGAGGTCGAACACCGATTACCCGCTTACCTCGATGGATCTTAACCGCCAGGTGGGCGAGGTTCTTTGCGAGGCCTTTCCCGACAAGAAAGTCAAGATGCGCGACCCCGATGTCACGGTGAACGTGCTCGTCGTGCAGGGCAGCGTCTACGTCTACGCTCGTTCCGAGCGCGGCGTGGGCGGTCTGCCCGTGGGCAGTGCCGGCAAGGTGGTCACCCTGCTCTCGTCGGGCATCGATTCGCCCGTCGCCACGTGGATGCTCGCTCGCCGCGGCGCGGTCTGCGTACCCGTGCACTTCTCCGGCCGTCCCCAGACGGCGGATACGAGCGAGTATCTCTGCCAAGACATCATCGCGGCCCTTGCGCCCGCTATCCAGATCGGCAGGCTCTACGTCGTGCCCTTCGGCGACTGCCAGCGCGAGATCTCGCTTGCCTGCCCGAGCGATCTGCGCGTCATCATGTACCGTCGCGTCATGTACGCCGTTGCCGAGCGCATCGCCAAGATCGAGGGGGCAAAGGCGATCGTCACCGGCGAGAGCTTGGGTCAGGTCGCTTCGCAGACGCTCGAGAACATCATGGCGGTCAACGAGGTGGTCGATATTCCGGTGTTCCGTCCGCTTATCGGCTCCGATAAGCAGGAGATTATCGCCCGCGCTGAGGCAATCGGCACCTATGAGATTTCCTGCGAGACGGCTCCCGACTGCTGCACGCTGTTCATGCCCTGCAAGCCCGAGACGCACGCCAAGCTCGATGCCGTCCACGCTGCGTGGGACCTGTTTGACCATGAGGCCATGATCGAGCATCTGGTTGACGCCGTCGAGTACATCGACTTTGAAAGCGGGTCCTACAAGCCGCCGCGCATGCTGCGCGAGCGCCACGCCGAGCTCGCACCCAGGGGATAGGCACCTAGCGGGTAGGCCTTCGCGATTCCTCCACAAATTGCGCCCCTGAGAACAAGTCGAAGCCGCTTTGTCAAATGCCGAGGTAGCATCGGCCAAAAGAAAGCGCTGGTCAGAAGCGTGTCAGACATTCGTTAGACCGTGCGCGAAAACCTGATTTTGTCGCCCCTTCGGCCGTGTCCCCCATGAGAGGATGCGGTCGAGGGGGCGATGCGTATGGCACAGGCGGCGCGGCGCTCGCGGTTGCGCGAGCTCATGTTCACGATGGTTGGGGGAGGAGCGGGCACAGGCGGGCTCGGGGCTATCACGGTTGCGGCAGCGGTTCTCTGCGTGCTTGCGGCGGCTGCCCTCGGCATGGGGTTCGGCACAGCTCGTGGGGTTCTGATCGAGCGGAGCTCGGGGGACGGCGTTTCTGCCGCAGTGTCGATGGAAGACGTTGATTCTGAGTCGGACGACACTCGTCAGCAGGGCGATGATGACGATGCCGCGACGGACGCTGCGCATGATGAGGCCGATGAGGATGCAGCGACCGTTACGGTGGACGTGAGCGGGGCGGTTGCGACGCCGAGCGTGGTGACGCTTGCAGAGGGGTCGCGCGTGGCGGACGCCATCGATGCCGCCGGTGGTGCCCTTCCCGAGGCGGACCTTGCCCAGCTGAACCGTGCGGCGCGCCTGACCGATGGGGAGAAGGTCCACGTCCCCATCACGGGCGAGCAGGCGGCCGGGGCGGCTGGGACCGCCGCGGACTCTGTGGAAACAGGAGCCGTAACCCAGCAACTCATCAACATCAACACCGCCACCGAGGCGGAGCTCGACGTCTTGCCCGGTGTTGGGCCCTCGACCGCCGAGGCAATCGTTGCGGACCGCGAGGAGAACGGGCCCTTCTCGACTATCGAGGACCTGATGCGCGTGAGTGGTATCGGAGAGAAGAAGTTCGAGAAGCTTGCGGGGCAGATATGCGTGTGAGGGCACCGGGCGAAGAGATCGCGCTGCCACCGCGGCAGATGCTACCGCCCTCCGCCTGGGGTGCGGCGGGTGCGCTCGCGGCATCGGCGCTTCTGATGCAGGCCGGATGGTGCGGATTCTCCGGGGCGGGGGAGCGCGTCGACCCCGGCCTTATCATGGCGGGGGCGCTCGGCCTCGCGATTGCTGGGCTTGCGGCGCGAGCTGTTTGCAAACGGGGTCTCTTCAGGTCCTGTCTTGTGTGGTGCCTTGTCGGCGTCACCATCGGCTGCGCATCGTCCGCGGCGGGCATTGCGCGACGGGATGCCGAGTATAGGGAGGTGCGGTCCCTGCCGATAAGTGCACGCATCATCTGCGTGCGCGGCGATCCATCGGTGGGCGCCTACGGCGCCCTCTCAGATGCCGACGTGCTGACGGATACGGGGGAGCGGATCGCATCGGTCGCCTTCAGCTCTGAGGAGCCCTATGCAGCTGCCACGAAGCTTACTCTGGTCGGCCGCGTGAGCCCGCTTTCGGATGATGAGTGGGGCCGAGGCAGGTACATGTCGGGGCTTATCGCCGAGGTGGATGAGGTAAAGCGCATGAGCTCCCGTTCGGAGACGCCCGGTCCCATCGAGGGTGTCCGACAGGCTGTCCTCGACGCGATGGAGCCGCAAGGGGACGAGGCGCGGGCGCTTGTTGCGGGAATCGTGTGCGGCAGAACGACGGAGCTCGCGGACACCGCGGCGGAGGAGGCGTTCTCCGTAACGGGCACGACGCACCTCGTCGCGGTCTCGGGCAGTCATCTCGCGCTCATCTCCGCGCTCGTGGGAGGTGCGTTCATCGCGCTCGGCGTGCGCCCGGTCTTCCGTCTCGGGGCAATGGCTGTCCTTATGGGCGCCTACGTCGTCTTCACCGGCTGCGCCCCCTCGGCGGTGCGCTCGTTTGTGATGGTCGTCGCCGACATGGTCGCACGTGCTCTCGGGCGCCGCCCGCACGGGCCGTCTGGGCTCGCGCTCGCCGTGATGGCCCTCGTAGCTGCAGATGCCGGCGTCGTCTACGACCTTGGGTTCCAGCTCTCTGCTGGGAGCGTCCTGTTCATCCAGCTGTTCTTCCGCTACCTGGAGGCGGCGCTCGAGCGTATCGGCCTTCCCCGGGTGGTGTGCGAGCCCCTCGCGCTCACGCTGTCGGCTCAATGGGCGACGATTCCCATCACCGCGCCCGTCTTTGGTGAGGTATCGCTTGTTTCGCCCCTCGCTAACCTCCTGCTAGGCCCGGTCATGAGTGCGCTGCTCGTCTGCGGCGTCATCAGCGCGCCTCTGGCAGCGGTCCTTCCTTTTGCCGACCTCGTACTTGCTCCCGCCACGCTTCTTGCGCGCGCCTCGATCTTCATCGCAGAGCTCTGCTCCTGCCTGCCCGGCGCCACCGCCGCTCTCGACCCTGAGGGCACGGGCGGCACGCTTGCCCTATGGGCCTATGGTGCCGCGGCGGTGGTCTACCTTCTCTGGCGCTTGCCGACCGGAGCGTTCCTGAGGACGGCGGCTCTGGTTCTAGCCGCGGTGGCGCTGGTGCGCGCGGCGGGTGCCTTCTTTTTCGCACCGGCTTCCATCGTCGTCATGGACGTGGGGCAGGCCGACGCCATCCTCATCCGCGAGGGCCCGCAGGCGGTGTTGGTCGATGCCGGCGTCGACGATGCAGTGGTGGGGGCCCTTGCGCGGCAAGGGGTGATGAGACTTGACGCGGTGGTGGTGACGCACTGGGACTCCGACCACTGGGGCGGTCTTCCCGCGGTGCTCTCCCGGTTCTCTGTGGGATGCCTCATCGTTGCGGAAGGGGCAGACGACGCGGTGCCCGATGAGGTCGTAGCCGACGGCGACCTTCCCATCAAAACCGTTCAGCAGGGCGACGCGTTTTCCGTTGGCCGTTTCATCTGCACGGCGGTGTGGCCGCTCGCCTCTGTAGAGGGAACCGAGAACGAGGACTCCCTTTGCCTCGCTGTGCGCTACGGAGAGGCTTCGGCGTCGCTTACGGCCCTTTTGACCGGCGACGCCGAGTGTGCGGAGGTCTCTCAGATCGTCGACGACGTGGGCGATATCGATGTGATCAAGCTCGGTCATCACGGATCGGCCGCCTCGGTAGACGACGCCCTTCTGGATGAGTTGGACCCCGAGGTCGCAGTGGCTTCGGCGGGCGAGGGGAACCGCTACGGGCATCCGAGTGAGGAGGCCATCGAGATCGTGCGCCGGGCGGACTGCGCGTTTCTGTGCACGTATGACGCAGGAGATGTGTGCATTCAGCCGACCACGGCGGGGTATGAGGTCAAGACGCAGCGCCAGCCTATGCGTTATCCCGTTTATGCGCAGACGGCGCTGGGGGAGTAGAATGGGCTGCACGCAAGCGTATCGACTACCGACCGAGAGGAGCCCTCGTGGCCGAACAAGCCCTGCTGCCTGCCTACCTCGCCGTCGGCACCGACGAGGTCAAGCGCGACACCGCCGTCTCCCGTCTGAAGGACCGCCTCGCCCGCACGGGCATGGCAGACTTCAACCTCGACGAGCGCGACATGACGCGCGAGCAGGACCTCGATGCCATCCTCTCGTCGCTCAATACCTACCCCATGGGTGCGGACTTTCGCCTGGTCATCCTCGAGGGGTGCGACCGTCTCGCGGAGAGCGTGCGCGAGGCGCTCGTGACCTACCTCGCCAACCCCGCAGAGACCACCTGCCTTCTTATGACCGCGGGCTCCCTTGCCAAGAGCACCCGCCTGTACAAAGCGGTGGCAAAGCTCGGCAAGCAGGCTATCATCGACTGCGGTGCCAAGAAGGGGAGAGACCTCCCCGTCCTGGTGCAGGGCATGGCGCGCCATCACGGCAAGACGATGGGTCTCGATGCGGCGGAGGAGCTCATCGCACGCGCCGGCGACAACACGCGCATGCTCGACAATGAGCTCAAGAAGCTTTCGGAGATGGTCGAGGCGCTCGAGATTTGCCGTGCGGACGTGGAGCGCTATGTTGTGCGCACCGCCGAGGTGAAGCCCTGGGACTTTCTGAACGCGGTCTCTGCGCGCGATGCGGCTCGTGCGCTTGAGCTCTACCGCTTGCAACCGCCCAAGACCGAGATGCGCCTCTACGCGCTTCTGTGCACCCGTTTGCGCGAGCTTATCTGCGCCAAGGCGCTCGACGAGCGCGGGCAGGGGCGCGAGCTCGCCGCGACGCTCGGCCTCCAGGCGTGGCAGGTGCGCAACCACCTCACGTGGGCGAGGAAGTTCTCCCGCGCTGAGCTCGAGGATGCGCTGAGAAGCGCCGTCGAGGTGGAGTCTGCCCTCAAGGGCTCGCGCGACTCCGAGGTGGCGTTCACCCAATGGGTCGTGAAGCTTGCGGGGAGACGGTGAGAGGCCCGTTTTTCACAGCATCAACACTTCCGCAGGTAGCGCACTTGTGCTAGACTTACCGCTTGTGTGACCTCACCGTGTCTCAGAGGCCCGGATAACGAACAGATCTTGAAGATCGAAAGGAACCAAAGAAAGTGGCAAACATCAAGTCCCAGAAGAAGCGTATCCGCACCGCTGAGAAGGCGCGCGTCCGCAACCGCGCCGTCCGCTCTGAGCTCAAGACGCTCGTCAAGAACGTACAGGCTGCTGTCGAGGAGGGCAACGCCGAGGCTGCTCGCACTGCTGCCGCTCGCGCCTACAAGCGTCTCGACCAGGCTGCGTCCAAGGGCATCATCCACAAGAACCAGGCCTCCAACCGCAAGTCCGGCGTTCAGAGCCTCGTGAACTCCATCAAGTAGTTCTACGTTACAGCGTATGCTCGAGGGCCCGTTTTGAGACGGGCCCTTTTCGTATAGAATGGCTGGTATGAGTACCCAAGACATCGCACATATCAGGAACTTCTCCATCGTCGCCCACATCGACCATGGCAAGTCCACGATTTCGGACCGCATCCTCGAGCTCACCCACACGGTCGAGGAGCGCGACATGGCGTCCCAGCTGCTCGATTCGATGGATATCGAGCGCGAGCGCGGCATCACCATCAAGTCGAACGCCGTGCGCGTGATGTACAAGGCCGACGACGGGGAGACCTACCAGTTCAACCTTATCGACACCCCGGGCCACGTCGACTTTACCTATGAAGTGTCCCGCTCCCTTGCTGCCTGCGAGGGAGCGGTGCTCGTGGTCGACGCCACGCAGGGCGTGGAGGCTCAGACGGTGTCGAACGCCAACCTCGCCATGAACGCGAATCTCGACATCGTGCCGGCCATCAACAAGATCGACCTCCCTTCGGCCGAGCCCGACCGCGTGCGCGCCGAGATCGAGGACGAACTCGCTATCCCTGCCGAGGATGCCGTCTGCGTCTCCGGCAAGACCGGCGAGGGCATCCACAATCTGCTTGAGGCGATCGTCTTTCTCGTCTCTCCGCCCACCGGTGACGCCGACGCTCCGCTGAAGGCGCTCATCTTGGACTCCTACTTTGACGAGTACCGCGGCGTGGTGGCCACGGTGCGCGTCTTTGACGGCAGCATCAAGAAGGGCGACATGCTCACCATGATGCAGGCGGGCCAGTCCTTCCTCGTCGACGGCGTGGGCGTCAAACGCCCTGCTGAGGTGCCGGTGGATGCAATCGGCGTCGGCGAGGTCGGTTTTGTGGTCACCGGTCTTAAGGACCCCGGCGCGGTCCACGTGGGCGACACGCTCACCTATCGCGACCGCCCCTGTGCCGAGGCCCTGCCCGGCTACCGCGAGGCCAAGCCGATGGTCTACACCGGCATCTTCCCGATTGACAACAAGGACTACGAGAACCTGCGCGACGCGCTCGAGAAGCTCCGCGTGAACGACCCGTCGCTCGTCTGGTCGCCCGAGACCTCCGTGGCGCTCGGCTTTGGCTTCCGCGTCGGCTTCCTCGGCCTTCTTCACATGGAGGTCGTGAAGGAGCGTCTTGAGCGCGAGTTCGACCTCGACCTCATCGCTACGAGCCCGTCGGTGGACTACCACGTCTACAAGACCGATGGGACCATGCTCGACGTGCGGAGTCCCCAGGACCTTCCGGACGTTACGCGCATCGACCATATCGAGGAGCCCTACCTTGCGGCCAAGGTCATCGTGCCGCCGGACTACACCGGTGCGGTGATGCAGCTCGCCATCGAGCACCGCGCGATGATGACCGATATGATCCATCTGTCGGATAAATCGGTCGAGATGCGCTTTGACATCCCGCTCGCCGAGCTCATCCTCGACTTCTTTGACCAGCTCAAGAGCCGCACCAAGGGCTATGCCTCGCTTGACTACGAGTTCTCGGACTACCGTCCCTCTGAGCTCGTCAAGCTCGACATCCTGCTTTCCGGTGACGAGGTCGACGCACTCTCCTTCATCGTCCACAAGGACAAGGCGTACCCGCTTGCGCGCGGTCTTTGCGACAAGCTGAAGGAGATCATCCCGCGCCAGCAGTTCGAGGTGCCCATCCAGGGTGCGATCGGCAACAAGATCATCGCCCGCTCGACGGTTAAGGCCGTGCGCAAGGACGTGCTCGCCAAATGCTACGGCGGCGACATCTCGCGTAAGCGCAAGCTGCTTGAGAAGCAGAAAGAGGGCAAGAAGCGCATGAAGGCAATCGGCTCGGTCGAGGTGCCGCAGGAGGCGTTCATGGCGATTCTGAAGGTGGACGAGTAGTGGCTGTTAAAGACGGGGCGCAGGTTGTGCGCGACCTGCTTGCCGAGCAGCCCTTCTTGCTTGCACCCATGGCGGGCGTCACCGATGCGGCGTACCGCATCATGTGCCGCCGCCGCGGCGCGCGCCTTGCGTACTCGGAGATGGTGAGCGTTGCCGGCCTCGCGTATGCGAGCAACAAGACCTGGCGCCTTGTGCTGCCGGAGGACGAGGAGCCCCAGATCTGCGTGCAGCTCTTTGGCAGCAAGCCCGAGCAGTTTGCCTCGGCGGTCGAAGCCGTCCAGGAGCGGGTGGGGGACAAGCTCACGCTCATCGACATCAACATGGCCTGCCCGGCGCGCAAGGTCATTACCAAGGGCGAGGGGTCGGCGCTTATGGAGACGCCCGAGCTCGCCGAAGAGATCGTGCGCGCCTGCGTGAGCGCCGCGCGCGTGCCCGTCACCGTGAAGATGCGCACCGCGTTTCGCTCGGGCGAGCGCACAGCGCCCGAGCTTGCGCGTCGTCTTGAGGCCGCGGGCGTATCCGCCGTCGCCGTGCACGGGCGCACCGCAAAGCAGCTCTACACCGGTAGCGCCGACTGGTCGGTCATCGACGAGGTCGCGCGCGCCGTCGACGTTCCCGTCATTGGTTCGGGCGATGTGTTTGACGCCGATGCCGCGGCGCGCATGCTCTGCGAGACGGCTGCGTCGGGCGTGTTTATCGCCCGCGGCACCTACGGCAACCCGTGGATCTTTACCGATGCGCTCGCCTGCGCCCGCGAGGGGTTGCCCGCGTCGCAGCACGATGCGCTCGAGCGGCTTGACGCGCTCCGGGAGCACCTCGGCCTAGTACATCGCTACCTGCCCTTTATGGCGCGTGCGCGCACGTTTGCGACCTGGTACCTCAAGGGCATGCCGCACGCGGCCGCCTGGCGTGGGCGTGTGGTCCAGTGCACCACCTACGACGAGTTCATGGAGCTGGTGGACGAGATTCAGGCAGACATCACCAGCGAGGCGTAGCTGATGCCCATCCGCGCGCTCTATCTGCATATTCCCTTCTGCCACGCCAAATGCGCCTACTGCGATTTCGACTCCTCTGGTCTGAGGGGACAGGCGCTTTGCGAGGCGGCCTCCGCCTACCTCCCGCAGCTGGTCGAGCGCCTGGACGCCTTTGGCGCCCGCGGTGCGCTCGAGAGCGTCGAGACCGTCTACGTGGGTGGCGGCACGCCTACGGTTTTGGGCGAGGGGCTGGTGCGTCTCGTCGAGCGGGTGAGGCGCTGGTGCGCACCCGTGGAGTTCACCTGCGAGGCGAATCCCGAGTCGTTTGACGAGGGTCTCGCCAGCGCGCTCGCGCAGGCCGGCGCGACCCGCGTCTCGCTTGGCGTACAGAGCATGGTGGACGAGGAACTCGCCCGGATCGGACGCCTGCACAACCGCGACGGCGCCCTGCGCGCCATCGCGGCGGCACAGGCGGCGGAGCTCACGGTCTCGGTAGACTGCATGTGCGGTCTCCCCGGGCAGACCGCCGCCTCTTGGGAGCGTACGTTCGAGGGCGTTCTCGGCGCACATCCGGACCATGTGTCGGTCTACCCGCTTACCCTGGAGGAGGGCACCCCGCTCGCGCGCCAAGCGGAGCGCGACCCGGAGGTCGTGCCCGATGAGGACTTTCAGGCGGCGTGCATGGAGCGGGCGCGCGACGTGCTTTCCACAGCCGGTTTCGAGCGCTACGAGGTTGCAAGCTACGCCCGTGCCGGACGCGTGTGCCGGCACAACATCGCCTACTGGACCGGGGCGAGCTACCTCGGTCTCGGACGCTCCGCGGCAGGTATGCTCGCAGGTGAGGAGTTTCGCGCGCTTGCCGGCCTTTTCCCGTCGGTTGTGCTCGAGGGCGCGGACGCCCTTGCCGACGGCGCGCGCGTGCGCATGGTGCAGCGCGACGACGCCGCTACCACCTTTGAGGGGGAGGTGCTCACCCCGCGCGAGGCGCTCGCAGAGGACCTCATGCTCGGCATGCGCATGACCGCCGGCGTCTCCGAGGCGCTTATCGCCTGCGCGCGCGACCTTATAGGCGCCGGACGCGTCGACGCCGCCGTTCGCGAGGCGCTCGACCGTGGCCTCGCGCGTTGGACAGAAGAGCCCCTGCCCGGTGCGGATGCGCGCGGGCGCCGGCTCGTTCCCACCAATGAGGGGTGGCTTCTTGGCAACGAGCTCTACGGTCTTTTCTGGGACCTTGCGGTCGCGTGATTGACGCTGGCGGCACTTCGGTACAATAACATCCGTCTGAGGTGTGTTTCGAAAGGGTTTTTGCCTCTATGGCGACGATGAACGAGAAGGATTACTACGCGATCCTCGGTGTCTCCAAAGATGCCGATAAACGCGAGATTCAAAAGGCCTTTCAGCAGAAGGCGCGCAAGCTCCACCCCGATGTGAACAAGGCGCCCGATGCGGAGGAGCGCTTCAAAGAGGTCTCCGAGGCGTACGCCGTGCTCTCCGACGAGCAGAAGCGCGCCCGCTATGACGCCATGCGCTCCGGCAACCCCTTTGCCGGCTCCGCGCCCGCAAGCGGCTCGTACGGCGGCTACGGCGGAGGCTATGGTGCCTCGCCCTTCGATGGCGGTTTTCCGTTCGGCGCGGGCTTTGGCGGCTGGGCTCAGGGGCGCTCCCAGCGCCGCTCCTCGTCCGCCTACAACCCCGAGAACGGCGCCGACGTGGTCGTCGATGTCGAGCTCACGGCGGAAGACGTCAAATGTGGCGTGCGCAAGGGCGTGAAGTATCGCCGCTACGAGTCCTGCGGGCACTGCCACGGGTCGGGTTCGGTCTCGACGGAGCATGCGCATACCTGCCCGAGCTGCGGCGGCACCGGCACCATCGGCGTCGACATGGCCTTCCTCTTCGGCGGTGGGATGTTCCAGATGGTGTGCCCCGAGTGCGGTGGTTCGGGCAAAGTCGTGGCAGACCCCTGTCCCGAGTGCGGCGGTTCGGGCCGCACCCAGGTCATGAGCGAGGCCGTCATCGAGTTTCCGCCTGGTACGCACGACGGCGATCGCGTGCGCGTCGCCGGCATGGGACATGCCGGTACCAACGGGGCGGCCGGCGGCGACCTCATCGGTCGCGCGCGCGTTGCTGCCGAGCGCCTGGACGGAAGCGCGCGCCAGGGCTTCTACGTCATGGGCTTCGCCACGCCCTTCCTCGCGCTCTTCGCGTTTTTGCAGTCGCTTTCCATCTTAGCCGTCATCTGCATCGCGGTCTTTGGCTTTGGCGTGTTCCAAGTGCTTTCCGACGACGTCCTGCACCGCACGCCCCTGTGGTGGCGCCGCGGCGGGGCGCGCTTTGTGAGCGGGTTTGCAAACGCGCTCTTCTACGCGGTCATCATGTTCTGGTTTGTGAGCTGCTCGAGCGGTCTGTATTACCGCCCGTTTTTCTACATGTAGCCGGGTAACCGGGGGGCGGCGCTCGTTCAGGGCAACGCGCAGGTGCGTGCGCGCCTTTGATTTAAGGTTGCCGCCATCGGGTACAACGGGTAACGTCGGTGTGACCGTCTGATTTTGCTGGAGTAACTAGGGGCGCCTCGCTTGGGCGCCATCGTGGGGGAAGGTTTTGTCCGTGGCGGAGAAAAGGGACTATTACGAGGTACTGGGTGTCGATCGCGATGCCGACCAGCGCACGATCAAGCGCGCGTTTCTTAAAAAAGCGCGTACGGTGCACCCGGATGTCTCGGACGACCCCGATGCCGAGGAGAAGTTCAAGGAGCTGAACGAGGCGTACTCGGTTCTCTCCGACGAGCAGAAGCGCGCCAACTACGACCGCTACGGCACGGCAGATGGCCCCATGGGTTCGGGCTATGTCGACCTTAACGATATCTTCGGTGGCATGGGGATGGACGACATCTTCTCTTCCTTCTTCGGTGGCGGGGCCGGCGGCGGCAGGAGGCGCGCGCAGCGTCGCCAGGGCCGCGACATGGCCATCTCGGTCACCATCACCCTGGAGGAGGCTGCCCTCGGCTGCACCAAGACCATCTCCTTCGACCGCCTCGCCCCGTGCGAGGACTGCCACGGCACCGGTCTTTCCGAGGGCGCTAAGGAGACGGAGTGCCCGCGCTGCCACGGCACCGGCTTTGTCACCACGGTGCAGCGCTCCATCTTTGGCCAGATGCAGTCATCTTCCCCCTGCCCGGACTGCGGCGGCGAGGGCGTCATCATCGACCACCCCTGTGAGATGTGCGACGGCCAGGGGCGCACACCCAGCCATGAGAAGATCGACGTCCAGATTCCCGCGGGCATCTCCTCGGGCAGGCAGCTGCGCGTGCGCGGTTACGGCGAGGCGGGCTTCCGCGGTGCCGAGGCGGGTGACCTCATCGTCACGGTGGGCATCGAGGATCACAACCGTTTCCGCCGTGTGGGCGACGACCTCGCGTGCGAGATCGAGGTCTCCATGGTTCAGGCAGCGCTCGGCTGCAGCGTCGAGGTCGCCGGCATCATGCCTGATGAAACACTTGTCTTCGAGGTCCCGGCGGGCACCCAGTTTGGCGACACCGTGACCCTCGAGGGGTACGGCATGCCCCGTATCGGCGGGGGAGGATCGCGCGGCCGCGCCGTCGCGCAGGTGCGCGTCACGGTCCCCGCAAAGCTCGACGACGAGTCCCGTCGCATTCTGGAGAGCTACGCCGAGCACAACCGCGAGGCGTATGCGCCGGCGCCGCGCAAAAGCGTGGGCGACCGCATTCGCGATGCCATAGACGACATTCTGGATTAGGCGATGACAGGTAGCACAGGCGTTTCCGTAATCAATCTCGGCTGCCGGGTGAACCGCGTCGAGTCAGACCGCATCTCGCGCGAGTTCGCCCAAGCGGGTTTCTCGCTCGTTCCCGCTGAGGAGGCGGCGCTCATCGTTATCAACACCTGCGCCGTCACCGGCGAGGCGGAGGCAAAGACCCGCAAGGCCGTGCGACATGCGCTCGGTCAGCCGGGCGAGCCTATCGTCATCGCCACCGGCTGCGCCGCCAACCTTCATCCCGACATGCTTGAGGAACTCTCCGACCGCGTCTGCGTCGAGCCGTCGAAGATAAGCGTCGTCGACCGCGCTTGCGAGCTTCTCTCCCTCGACCGTAGGGACGCCGAGGCGGACGAGGTGGCCGAGGGCGGCGTCGACGCCCGCTCGCTTGCCGAGATGCTCGGCCGCTCGCGTTGGGGCATCAAGGTGCAGGACGGCTGCAATAACCGCTGCACCTACTGCATCGTCTGGAAGGCGCGCGGGCCCGAGCGCTCCGTCCCCGTCGAGGCGGTGCTTGACCAGGTGCGCCTCGCTGCCGAGGCGGGCATCCCCGAGGTCGTGCTCACCGGCGTCAACCTCGGCGCCTACGACGGCGTGGGACCAAGCGACGAGCATGTGGAGATCGACGAGCTCCTTCGCGCCATTTTGGAGGAGACCTCCGTCGCCCAGGTGCGCCTGTCCTCGCTCGAGCCCATGGATGTGAGCGACCGCCTGATCGATTACATGGCCGCGCACAAGGACCGTATCGCGCCGTTTCTCCATCTGCCGCTCCAGTCGGGCTCAACCGAGACGCTCTCGCGCATGGGGAGGCCCTATACGGCGGAGGAGTTCCTGGCGCTTGTCGAGCGCATCCGTGCGCACCTTCCTGAGGTCGCACTCTCCTGCGATGTGATCGTGGGCTTCCCCGGTGAGACGGACGAGGAGTTCGAGCAGTCGCTTTCCTTCTGCCGCAAGGTCGGCTTCTCGCGCATGCACGTGTTCCGCTACAGCGCACGCCCCGGCACCATCGCGGCAGATATGCCCGACCAGGTTCCGCCGGAGGTGAAGGAGGAACGGAGCGTCCGCATGCGTGCGCTCGCGCAGGACCTCGCGCGCTATGATGCCCGCTCGCGCATCGACACGGTGGAAAACGCGGTGCTGGAGGCGGGGCGCCCGGCGACCCTCGCCTCGTTCCACCGGATTCACGTTATGGATGCGCCTGAGACCACGCCTGCGCTCGTTCGTGTTGCTATCATGGGGATGGACGAATCCGGTGCCCTTTACGGCCGCGTGGCGCGGTCGGAGGATGCAGCGAGTGAGGAGTGCGATGGATAGCGCAACCGTGCGGCTTTCAATTCCCGATACCGTCGATGCCCGGGTGCTCTCGGGCGCGGGCGATGCCGTTTTGCGCGCCATCGAGGAGCGAACACCAGCGAGCATCCTGTTTCGCGGCGATTCGGTCACGCTCGCCGGCACGCCCGGTGAGGTCGAGCTTCTGACCCGGCTCTTTGGCAAGCTCATGCAGGAGGCCGCCTCCGGGCGTGCGCTCACTTCCGACGAGGCGGTGCGCTTGCTCGACGCCCTGCGCGAGAGCGGTGCGGGTGCGGCGGATTTCCGCGATGACATCCTGCTCACGTACCGCGGGCGCGCGCTCAGGCCCAAGACGCTCGGCCAGAAGCGCTACATCGACGCCATTCGCTCCAACACCGTCACCTTCTGTTTGGGGCCCGCAGGCACGGGCAAGACCTATCTTGCCATGGCGATGGCGGTGGGCGCCCTCAAGCGGCGCGAGGTGAGCCGCATCGTCCTTACGCGTCCCGTGGTGGAGGCGGGGGAGAGCCTGGGCTACCTGCCGGGAACCCTTCAGGAGAAGATCGACCCGTATGTGCGCCCGCTCTTCGATGCACTCTTTGATATGACTGACATGGAGCGCGCCTCGGAGCTCGTGGAGCGCGGCGTCATCGAGATCGCGCCGCTTGCCTACATGCGCGGCCGCACGCTAAACGACGCGTTCGTCCTGCTCGACGAGGCGCAGAACACCACGCCCGAGCAGATGAAGATGTTCCTTACCCGTCTGGGCTTCAATTCCAAGTTCATCATCACCGGCGACATGACGCAGCGCGACCTCGTCGGGCGCCGTGGGGGCCTCACCGATATCGAGGATATTCTGCGCGGTGTGGACGATATCGCCTTCATTCACCTCGACCGCACCGACGTGGTGAGGCACTCGCTCGTCGGGCGCATCGTCGAGGCGTACGACGCCTTTGAAACCGCAAAGAAGTGAAAGGACCGGTTCCGTGAGCGTTCTCATCACCAACGACGACTCCCTTGCGGTCCCGCTTGTCGACAACGAGATCGAGGCCATCTGCGCCCACGTGCTCGCCGCCGAGGGCGTGGCGGATACGGCCGAGGTCTCGTTCAGCTGGATCGGTGACGATGAGATGCGCGCCCTCAACGCCGAGTGGCGCGGCATCGACGCGCCAACTGATGTGCTCTCGTTTCCCATCGACGATCCCTTTGCGGAGGAAGAGCTCCCGGGCATGCCGCTTGAACTCGGTGACATCCTCATCGACCCGTTTCAGATTGCTCGCCAGGCGCCGGAGTTTGACAACGATGACGCCACCGAGTGCCGCCTCATGCTCGTGCACGGCCTCCTGCACCTTCTGGGATACGACCACCTCGAGGACGACGAGGCGCGCGAGATGGAGGCCCGCGAGGAGGAGCTGCTGCGCGAGCTCGCCCGCATGCGCGGGGACGACCCGGATACGGTGCGCATCGGCCCCACGACGCGCCACACGCAAGACTGACGATACAGGAGGTATGAGATGATTCCCGGTTCCAACAGGGAGCACCCCACGTTCCTGCGGTCCTTCCGCTATGCGCTCGAGGGCTTCCGGACCGCCGTCACCACCGGGCGCAACATCAACGTGCAGATCTGCGTGGGCGTGGCTGCGCTCATCGCAGGTTCCGTACTCAAGCTCGATGCGCTCTCGTGGATTCTCATCATCCTCTGCATCGGGCTCGTGCTCTTTGCCGAGCTCGTCAACACCTCCATCGAGGCCATCGTAGACTTGGCCACGCAGGAGCTGCATCCGCTTGCCAAACGCGCCAAGGACATCGCCGCCGCAAGCGTGTTCACCCTATCGGTGACGTCCGCCATCGTCGGCATCATCGTGTTCGTCCGCGCGTTCACCCTGCTGTAGCGGGTGCTGCGGTATCTAGCTAGGAGTTTGCCTTGAGCGAGTATTCTGAAGACGTCTTTGAGGACGAGGTCGACTTCGACCCCTTTGCCAACATGACCGATGACGAGATCGACGCCCTCGCAGAGGACGAGGGCGCCTCGGGCGGGATGTTCGGCATGGTAGCCGGTGACGTCCCCGAAGGGTTCCGTTCTGGTTTTGTGGCCCTCGTTGGCAGGCCCAACGCCGGCAAGTCGACGCTGCTCAACGCCTGCCTGGGGGAGAAGGTCGCCATCACCTCGCCCGTTGCGCAGACGACGCGCCGTCGCATGAGGGGCGTCGTCAACCGCGAAGGGTGCCAGATCGTCTTCGTCGACACGCCCGGCCTCCACAAGCCGCAGGACTCGCTTGGCGGCGAGCTCAACCGCAGTGCGCTCGCAGAGCTTGCCGATGTTGATGTCGTCGCCTTTTTGATCGATGCCACCAAGCCCATCGGTACGGGTGACGCGTGGGTCGCCGAACGCGTCAAGAAGTGCTCGGCAACCAAGATCCTCGTGCTTACCAAGATTGACCTCGCCACGCCCGACCAGGTCACCGCGCAGCTCGCCGCCGCGCATGAGCTGATGGACTTTGACGACGAGCTCGTGGTCTCCTCTGTTGAGGGCTTCAATGTCGATACGTTCTGCTCTCTGGTGGAGAGCCACCTGCCCGAGGGGCCGCGCTGGTTCCCCGCGGGTATGAAGACCGACGAGTCCGACGAGATGCTCGTTGCCGAGTTCATCCGCGAGAAAGTCCTTCTCCTCACGCGCGAGGAGGTGCCCCATGCGGTGGGCGTCACCTGTGACGAGATGGAGTTCAAGAAGGGCGGCTCGGTGCTCGCCCTTCGGGCGACGATTCTTGTGGAGCGCGAGGGCCAGAAGGGGATCATCATTGGCAAGCGCGGTGCCATGATCAAAAAGATCGGCTCCGAGGCGCGCCGCGACCTGGAGCGGATCTTCGACTGCCGCGTCTTTTTGGACCTCGAGGTGCGCGTGCGCCCCAACTGGCGAAGCGATGTCCGCGAAATTCGCCGGCTCGGCTACGCTGCCGACGAGTAGCGCACCCGCGGCCTTTGTTTGAGCGGCATCATGGCGCAGGGGAGGACATATCGGTGCCGGGCAATCGTGCTCGATAAGACCAAGCTCGGCGAGAGCGATCTAATTCTCACGCTTCTTGCCGACGACGGCCGGCAGCTCCGTGCTGTGGCCAAGGGGGCGCGCAAACCCGGCAGCCGCCTGGCCGCCCGATGCGATCTCTGCTGCGAGGTCGACCTCCTCATCGCCCGCGGGCGCAACCTCGATGTCGTCTCTCAGGCGGAGCTTCTCGCCGCCCCGTTGGGGGCGATGCCAAGCTATGAGCTCCTTACCTCGGCGAGCGCTATCGTCGAAATCGCACGGCTCTGCTCCTTTGAAGACGCGCCCGACCCCTTTGTGTTTGCCATTACCGAGCGCGCGCTCAGCCTCTTGGGTGACGCCTTGCGGCAGCTCGATGGGGCGCACCGCGATCTGATCGTTGCGGCGTACGCGATGAAGACCTTGGCGCACCTGGGGTACCGGCCCGATTTTGGCTCGTGCGTGCTCTGCGGGGACGAGGCCGTGAGCTACTTCTCCGCCGCGGCGGGAGGGCTTCTGTGCGCCTCCTGCGCCTCAAGCGTTGCCGGCGCCGAGGAACTTGACGCCGCGACCGTCGCGTGGCTGCGCGCCCTTATGGCCCTCAGATTCGACGAGCTCGCCGATGCCCCTATCGATGCCCAGACCGCTGCGCTTCTGCTCGCGCTCACACATGCATGGGCGGCCGTCCACCTCGATGCGCGTCTGCGGGCGTTGGAGTTCTTGCTGGGATGTTAAGCTCGGTAGTTCCTGTGGGTCTCGATTATCTGCGGTCAAAACCTTGCCTGCGCGCGTTACTATGTAAAGTTACTTGTGCATCACTTATACGTTTTCGCAGGAATACCTGCGTGTTCATACTTTGCGACTTGAAAGGAAACATACTTAGTCATGGCAAAACAGAATCCGCCCCTTCGTATCATCCCGCTCGGCGGCCTCGATGGCATCGGCAAGAACATGACTGTGGTCGAGTGCGGGCCCGATATGGTGCTCGTCGACGCCGGCCTTATGTTCCCCGATGACTCCCAACCCGGCATTGACCTCGTGCTGCCGGACTATACCTACGTGCTTGAGAACGAGCAGAAGCTCCGCGGTATCGTGGTCACGCACGGCCACGAGGACCATACGGGCGCCCTGCCGTATCTTCTGCAGGACCTCAACAACAAGGCGCCCATCTTCTCGAGCAAGCTCACCCTGGGCTTTATCGAGGGAAAGCTCTCCGAGTTCCGCATCAAGGCGCCTAAGTTCCGTGAGGTCAAGGACGGCTCGCACATCTCACTCGGTCAGATCTCGCTCGACTTCTTCTCTATGACGCACTCCATCCCCGGAGCGCTCGGCGTCTATATCAAGACCCCACAGGGCACCGTCATGCACACGGGCGACTTCAAGCTCGACCAGACGCCTATCGACGGTGTGCGCCCCAACTATGCTGCCATCAGCCGCTTTGCCAAGCAGGGTATCGACCTTCTGCTCTCTGACTCGACCAACGCCACGGTCCCCGGTTTCACCAAGTCCGAGGCCGAGGTGGGCCCCTCGCTCTACGCCGCCATCAAGAACGCGCCCGGCCGTGTCTTTGTGGCGAGCTTCTCGAGCCATATCCACCGCCTGCAGCAGATCTGCGACGCTGCTAAGCGCTGCGGCCGCAAGGTCGTTGTCACGGGCCGCTCCATGCTCACCAATACCCGCGTGGCGCGTGAGCTCGGTTACCTCAACATCGACGAGCAGGACCTCATCGACGCGTACGAGATCAACAACCTCCCCGAGGACAAGCTCGTCGTCATGTGCACCGGCTCCCAGGGCGAGCCGCTCTCGGCCCTCTCCCGTATGGCCAACGGCGAGCACAAGACGCTCTCCATCCACGACGGCGACACGGTCATCATCTCCGCCACGCCAGTCCCCGGTAACGAGAAGGCCGTTCAGCAGGTGATCAACAGCCTTGCCAAGATTGGCTGCGACGTCTACGACAAGAGCCGCACGCTCGTCCACGTCTCTGGCCATGGCAGCCAGGAGGAGCTCAAGCTCATGCTCGCCATGGCGCGCCCGAGCTACTTCATGCCGGTCCACGGCGAGGCGGTGCATCTGCGTGCGCACGCCGCCCTCGGCCGCAAGATGGGCATCCCCGCGGACCACATCTTCATCCTTGACAACGGAGACACGCTCGAGATGCGCGGTGGGCAGGTCAAGCTTGGCACGCCCGTTGAGTCCGGCGTGGTCTACGTCGATGGTTTGCGCATCGGTGACACCGACCCCATTGTTCTGCGCGACCGCCAGAAGCTCGCCAACGACGGTATGGTGACGGCCGTTGCCATCGTGTCGCTCAAGCGCAAGAAGATCGACGCGGTCGAGTTCTCCAGCCGCGGCGTGTCGTTTACCATCGACGACGAGTTTGCGCACGACGCCCAGGAGGCCATCATCAAGGTCATCGAGAAGGGCAAGTTCAACTTCACCGCGAGCGGCACCGATGCGCTGCGCAAGGCCGTGCGCGATTCCGTCTCCAACTTCATCTGGAACCGCACCAAGACCCGCCCGATGATCATCCCCGTGGTCATGGAGGTCTAGCGTGGCCGATCGCAAGGGACAGAAGAAGACATCCCGCAAGGGCACGGCGGTGTCAAAGCAGGCACCGGCGCGTCACCTGCGCGCCAACGATAGGCCTGCCGAGCCTGCTGAGCCCCTGTGGGACCGCTCCGCTGGGCGCGATATCGCCGGCGTGCTCATCGCGGTGGTCGCGGTGGCATCGCTCATCGCGGTCGTGACGCCCGCCTCCGCTCCGCTCACGAGCATCCTCGCCGGGTTCTACCATCTGGGGTTCGGCCTTGGCGGGTACCTTCTGCCGTTCGTCATCCTGGGCATCGCCGCGCTTGTGTTTCTGCGGAGCGAAGTGCGGATTCCCGGCCGTATTGTGGTGGGCTCCACCATCGTGTTTGTCTCTGTGCTCGGGCTGCTTGTGCTCGCCATGACGCCGGACGACCTCGTGTGGGGCGTCACGGTGGGCGAGGAGGTGCTCGCGCGCAGCGGCGGTTACGTTGGGTACAGCATCGCTTCTGTGCTTACAGCTGCGTTTGGCAAGGCCATCGCCGCGGTGATTCTCGTGGGGATCGGTATCGCCGGCGCCACGCTCGTGGGATTCTCGGTGAGCGCTCTTGTTGAGGCCGTTCACGGCAAGGCCGCACGCATCGCCGAGCGTCGCCGCGTGGCGGTGAACGACACCCCGTGGGGTGACGAGGCGCCCGAGAAGCCGTCTTTGGGCAAGCGCATTCGCTCCAAGGCGCCCTCGCGCGGCGGTCTTGCGGAGTCCGATTTCTCGCTCGATACGCAGAAGACCACACTTATCGAGGATATCGACGACGAGGACGAGGATCCCTTTGTCGATATCTCCGATCAGCTTGCCGCCGAGCGTGCCGAGACCACGCTGATTCCTATCGAAGATACCTATGCGGACGAGGGCTCCGCCAAGACGACGCTCATCGACCGTAGCCAGGCTCCTTCGTCTCGTAAGGCACGCACTGCCGAGGTTGCCGAGCTGCCGCAAAAGGCGTCCCCGTCCCCCGTGGCCGAGTCGAAAGCGAGCGCTACCACGTCCCCTGCGGCGCCCACCACGCTAATCCCGCCTGCGCCCGAGGCAACGCCGATTCCCGATTTCCTGCTGCACCCCCGCGGCGCATCGGATGCCGGGGAGGGGAGTGCCGCTGCCGAGGCGCCCCAAAAGGCCACCGCACAGGCACCCGTAACGGCGCCTGCCGCTGTGTCTCCCGCGTCAGCCAGCGCCGATAGCGCGCCTGCTGCGGAGGGGGAGCGCCAGCTGCCGCCCACCTCGCTTCTGCGCCACAACCCGCAGTCTGCCAAGGCGGCGTCTTCTGACCAGGAGCTCGCGCAGACCGCCGAGTCCCTGCAGTCGACGCTCGCCGAGTTTGGCCTGCATTCGCGCGTTGTCGGCTGGATCTCTGGCCCCACCGTCACCACCTTTAAGGTCCAGCCCGGCGAGGGCGAGCGCGTCAGCCGTATCTCGAGCCTCGAGGACGACATCGCCCTTACGCTTGCGGCTCAGTCGGTGCGCATCTTCGCGCCCATCCCGGGCACCTCGCTTGTGGGTATCGAGATCCCCAACCGCAAGCGCCAGAACGTGAACCTGGGCGACGTGCTTCCCTATGCCAAGGGCGGTCCGCTCGAGCTTGCCATCGGTCGCGACGCCGAGGGTCTGCCCATCGTGGCTGACCTCGCCAAGATGCCGCACCTGCTCATCGCTGGTACCACGGGCTCCGGTAAGTCGGTCATGATCAACTCCATCGTGGTGACGCTGCTCATGCGCACGCTGCCGGAGGATGTCCGCCTCATCATGGTCGACCCCAAGCGCGTCGAGCTCTCCGGCTACAACGGCCTTCCGCACCTCTACATTCCGGTCGTGACCGAGCCCAAGCAGGCGGCGAGCGCGCTTCAGTGGGGCGTGTCCGAGATGGAGCGCCGCCTGAAGGTGTTCGAGCGCATCGGCGTCCGCAACATCGCCACCTTCAACGCCAAGCAGGCAGCAGGTGAGTTCGAGCACTACGACAACCCGCCCGCCAAGATGCCCTACCTCGTCATCATCATCGACGAGCTCTCCGACCTCATGATGGTCGCCGGAAAGGATGTCGAGGCATCGATCGTGCGCATCGCCCAGCTCGGCCGTGCCGCGGGTATCCACCTCATCGTGGCGACGCAGCGCCCGAGCTCAAACGTCGTGACCGGCCTCATCAAGGCCAACATCACCAACCGCATCGCCTTCAACGTAGCGACCGGCATCGACAGCCGCGTCATCATCGACCAGATGGGTGCCGAGAAGCTCACTGGCTACGGCGACATGCTCTTCTCCAAGGTCGACTGGGGCAAGCCCAAGCGCATCCAGGGCTGCTTCGTCTCCGATGACGAGATCAACCAGGTCACCGAGTTCGTCAAGAGCCAGGGCGAGGCCGAGTACCACGAGGAGATTCTTTCCGCCGTGTCGCCCGCGACCGTCGTGGGCGGGGGCTCGCACGAGCTGACCGAGGACGACCCCCTTATCTGGGAGGCTGCCCGCATCGTGGTGGAGTCCCAGCTCGGCTCAACTTCCGGTTTGCAGCGCCGCCTCAAGGTAGGCTACGCGCGCGCAGGTCGTATCATGGATATGCTTGAGGAAAAAGGGGTCGTCGGTCCGCCCGACGGCTCTAAACCGCGCGAGGTCCTGCTCGACGAGGAGGGCCTGTCCGAGCTCGAGGCGCTCGAGGCCCGTATGGCCTCAGAAGACGCCGAGATGGGAGGGTTCTGATGGCGCGATTCGGCGATATGCTCTACCAGCGCAGGCGCGAGATGGGGCTGACGATTCTCCAGGTCGCCAACACCATCAAGATCCGCCCGCAGATCATCGAGTTCTTTGAGAACGGCGACTTCTCGTCCATGCCGCCGCGTGGGTACGCGCAGGGTATGATCTCGAGCTATGCCCGCTACCTCGGTCTGAACCCGCGTGAGGTGGTCGAGGCGTACTTTGACGACCTGCGCGCCTACGAGCAGGCGACCGACAACCACGGCGGCCGGTTCCAAGACGCTGCAGGACTCGTGAGCACGCGTTCCGCAAGCGCGACGGGCCGTTTTATGATGGTCGACTCTGCGCCGCGCTCCCGCTATGCACAGCGTCCGCCCCAAGCGGGCTACGTGTCCGAGCATGAATCCGGTCATGAGCCGGAGAGGGCGCGAAACCCCTATGCCAGGCGGTCTCCGTCTTCTCAGGTGACGCAGCGCATCCCCGTCTTCGACGGCCAGAATGACGTTGCGGCGCCCCGTGCGCCCCGTTCCTCCGCAGGTTACGAGCGCCGCTCGGGCGTTCGCGGCTCCGCTGCGGCTCGGAACAGGGGATATGCCTCTCAGGGCGCCTACGATGGGCGCCGCATGTCCGGTCCCTCGTCTGAGCGCAGGGCTTCCGGTCGCGGCGTGCCCCCGCGACGCGGTCGCGCATCGTCGGGCCGTCCGAGCCCGAGCGGGCCGTCTTTTGACAACCGCCTTCTTCTGGGTCTCATCGCCGCGATTCTTGTAGCCATCGCCCTCATGGCGGTGCTTCTGGTGCGTGGCTGCGCTCCTGCAGAGACTGATGACAAGGCCGGGTCCTCTGCTGTTACCGCAGAGACGGTCGCCCAGACGCCCGAAGAGAATGAAGATACCGATAGCACCGACGCGAACGATACCGATGAGGACGGCGACGCCTCTGATGATGCCGACCCTGCAACGGATCCGGAGGCGCAGACGCCCGAGGAGCCCCAGCAGCTTGTCGTCAAGATCTCGGTCGCCGAGGGCGACAGCTCTTGGCTCGAGGTCCGTGTGGACGGGTCCATCGTCCTCGGCGACGAGGTGGTCGGTCCCTTCGAGCAGGAGTTCATTCCCCAGAGCAACATCCGCATCACCGCCAACACACCCGGTAGCGTCAAGGTGGCGGAAAACGGCAAGGAGGTCCGTTGGGATACGAGCACCTCCGGTGTCGCCCGCATCAACCTCACCGCTCCCGAGACTCCCGCCGCCCCCGCAACCACCGAGGGCGAGACCGGTGACGCTACGCAGGAGAACACCGACGCCACAGGCGACGATAGCGCCGCCGCTACCCAGTAATTCACGCCCAGGAAAGGACAATCATGGCTAAGGATTCCAGTTTTGACGTTGTCTCCCAGGTAGACATGCAGGAGGTCGACAACGCCTTCCAGCAGACCTCTCGTGAGATCACGCAGCGCTATGACCTCAAGGACTCCGGCGCGTCCATCGAGCTCGCCAAGGCTGAGGGAACGTTCACGGTGCAGGCTCCCGCGGACTTTGTGTCCCGTCAGGTCATCGATATCCTCAACACCAAGCTCATCAAGCGTGGAGTCGACATCTCCGCCGTGCGTTGGGACGCTCCCCAGGCGGCGTCCGGCGGTACCGTGCGCGTCATCGGCCACATTGTCGAGGGCATCGACCAGCCGACTGCCAAGAAGATCAACAAGGACATCAAGGACCAGAAGCTCAAGGTCAAGGTCACTATCGAGTCCGATAAGCTTCGCGTGAGCTCTGCATCTAAGGACGCGCTCCAGGCGGTTATCCAGTTTTTGCGCGAGCAGGACTACGGCCAGCCGCTCCAGTTCACGAACTACCGCTAAGAGACGATTGTGTCGAAAGGTGACGCCCCAATGGAGAGCTCGCTTGGAAACCTGCTGTTCGTAACGCTCGGCTGCGCCAAGAACGAGGTGGATACCGACCGCATGCGCTCGCTGCTCGCGGCGGGCGGTTATAGGGAAGTCGATTCGGTCGAGGATGCCGATGCCGTCCTCATCAACACCTGCTCGTTTCTCGCGTCTGCGACGTCTGAGAGTATCGAGTGCACGCTCGATGTCGCTGACGAGGTAGCCGGCGGCGTCCGCGGCGCCCGCATCATCATGTGCGGCTGCTTGCCTTCGCGCTACGGCGATGAGCTTGCCGGCGAGCTCCCCGAGGTCGCCGCCTTTGTGCGCACCGATGAGGAGGACGCGATCGTATCGGTCGTCGACGGCGTGCTGGGCGTTTCGCGCCCCGAGCCCGCCTTCATCCCCGGTGTCAAGCGCACCGTCGAGGGCGCCGTCGCGTATCTGAAGATCTCCGACGGTTGCAACCGGTTCTGCAGCTTCTGTGCCATTCCCTACATCCGCGGTCGCTACCGTTCCCGTTCCGCCGAGGCTATCGTTGCGGAGGCACGCGAGCTTCTTGCGGGCGGCGTGCGCGAGCTTGTGCTCATCGGCCAGGATACCGGTATCTGGGGTAAGGACCTTCCCAAGGATACAGAGGGGCCCTCAACGCTTGCCCAGCTTTTGCGCGCGGTGGCGGCCGAGGCACGTCCGTATGGAGCGTGGGTGCGCGTTCTCTACCTGCAGCCCGAGGGCATGACCGACGAGCTTATCGCCACGATTCGCGACGTCGACGAGGTGCTGCCCTATATCGATATCCCCGTACAGCATTGCAACCCCCGCATCCTTCGTGCGATGAACCGCACGGGCTCGGCGGAGGAGTTTGAGGAGCTGTTCAGCCGCCTGCGCGAGGAAATCCCCGGTATGGTCATTCGCTCGACCGCACTCGTGGGCTTCCCCTCCGAGACCGATGAGGAGTTCGAGGAGCTCCTCGGCTTCATGGACCGCGTGGGCTTTGACTACACGAGCGTGTTTGCCTACTCGCAGGAGGAGGGGACCGCTGCCGCACGCCTCGACGACCAGATCAACGAGGAGACCAAGGTCGAACGCGCCCAGGCGGCGACCGACCTTGCCGAGGCGCTTGGCTTCGCGGCAACCGCTGCCCATGTGGGCGAGCGTGCCCGCGTCATAGTTGACGGCGTGGAGGAGACCGAGGACGGCATCGAGCTCATCGGCCACGCTTGGTTCCAGGCTCCCGATTCCGACGGTGCGGTGCATCTGGACGCCACTGAGGCCGCCGTTGGTGATATCGTAGAGGTCGAGTTTACCGACAGCTTCTGCTATGAGCTCGTCGGGCATGTGGTCGATGAGGAGACGGCTAAATGAGCAACGCACCGCAGCATGAGCTAACGAGTATCTGGACACCGGCGAACATCGTCACCTGCGTCCGTATCGTCTTCATCCCGGTCTTCATGCTGTTCGCAACCGACGCGTTCTCTTTTCTGGGACTCACGGGCGGCGTCCAGGCGGTCATTGCGTTTTGCCTGTACATGCTCTTGAGCTGCACGGACAAGGTCGACGGCGAGCTGGCGCGTAAGCGCGGCGAGGTCACGGACTTCGGTAAGTTCCTCGACCCCATCGCCGACAAGCTTCTTGTGTTCTCTGCGCTTCTGCTGTTCCTCGTTTGGGACATGGTGAGCGTGTGGGTGGTGTTCATCATCCTGTTCCGCGAGTTTCTGGTAAGCGCGCTTCGCATGGTCGCGAGTGCGGCGGGCGAGGTCATCGCGGCGGACAAGCTCGGCAAGGCCAAGACCGCGGTCACCATGGTCGCCATCTGCGCCCTTCTGCTAGCGCGCGCTATCTTTGCCTTTACGGGCGATATGTTCGATATGGTGTGGATCATCGGGCAGGCCCTCATGATCGCTGCGGTCGTGCTCACCGTCGTCTCCGGCGGCCAGTACTTCTGGAACGCCCGCAAGATCGTCTTCCGCGTATAGGCGTGGCCATGGGGGAGTTTGAGGACCGCGCGCGCGAGGCCGCGCATAAGCTGGTTGTTACTGCTACTGCATGCGGCGCCACCGTCGCCACTGCCGAGTCCTGCACGGCGGGTCTGGTGGCGTCCACGATCGCTTCTGTCCCGGGCGCTTCCGATGTCCTTCGCGGTGGCGCGGTCACCTATGTCGACGAAATAAAGAACCGTCTCCTTGGCGTGTCGAGCGAAACCCTCGAGCGCTATACGGCGGTCTCGAGCCCCTGCGCACGCGAGATGGCGGAGGGTGCTCGCGCGCTTTTCCAGGTGAGCGCTGCGGTGAGCGTTACCGGCTACGCGGGCCCTGGCGGTGGCACGGCGGAAGACCCCGTGGGAACTGTGTACTTCGGCATCTCTACCGCGAGCGGCGCCGAGACGTATCGCAAGGTGTTCGCCGGATCGCGCGACGAGGTGCGCTGGCAGGCTGCCGCCTTCGCGCTCGAACTGCTTTGCGGCGCCTGTGATGGTTTGATGTGAATCAATAAGCCCTGATGCCCGCGCGCTGGCCCTACGCGCTCAAATCCCGCTTTTCCTCGCAACCTCTCTACCTGCGGAAACGGGCATGTTTTGCCCCGCAGTCAGAAAGCTTTTAGATATCGTTCAAGCGTCTGTGAGGTTTCGGTTGGACGGAGCGCGTATTCTGTTTGACCTCGCCGGTAAACTGAATCTGTTCGCTTGACGACGAACAACCGTTCGTTTACTATCGGTAGCAGGTTCATCGAGGAGGTTTCCCATGGCAAAGAATTCCGGCGCCGTCAAACAGGTTCACGAGCGCACAACGGGTGAAGAGCGCGACAAGATGATCGAGGCCACTAAGGCGGACATCATCAAGAAGTTCGGTTCGGGATCCATTATGCGCTACGGCGATGGCGGCCCTGAGCTCGAGGTGGAGGCGATCCCCACGGGCGCCCTCGCGCTCGACGTGGCGCTGGGTATCGGCGGCGTGCCTCGCGGCCGTATTATCGAGATCTACGGCCCCGAGTCTTCGGGTAAGACGACCCTTTCTCTCGAGATTCTTGCAGAGGCCCAGGCCATGGGCGGCGTCGTTGCCTTCATCGATGCCGAGCACGCGCTTGATCCCTCCTATGCCGCACGCATCGGTGTCGATATCGACGAGGTGCTCATCTCCCAGCCCGATACCGGTGAGCAGGCGCTCGAGATCTGCGACATGCTCGTTCGCTCCGGTGCGATCGACGCCGTCGTCATCGACTCCGTCGCCGCCCTTGTTCCCCGTGCGGAGATCGAGGGCGAGATCGGCGACACTACGGTCGGTCTGCAGGCGCGCCTGATGAGCCAGGCGCTGCGCAAGCTCGCCGGTTCCCTTGCCAAGTCCAAGACGACGTGCATCTTCATCAACCAGCTCCGCGAGAAGATCGGCGTCATGTTCGGTAACCCCGAGACCACCACGGGCGGCCGTGCTCTCAAGTTCTTCTCCTCTGTACGTATCGACATCCGCCGCATCGACAGCATCAAGAACGGCAGCGATGTGGTGGGGAACCGCGTGCGCGCCAAGGTCGTTAAGAACAAGGTGGCGGCTCCCTTCCGCAGTGCCGAGTTTGACATCATGTACGGAACGGGCATCTCCAAGGAGGGCTCGATTCTCGATATGGCCGTCGAATACGGCATCGTCAACAAGTCCGGCGCGTGGTACACCTACGAGACCGAGCGTCTCGGTCAGGGCCGTGAGGCCGCCAAGGAGTTTTTGCGCACCAATCCCGAGCTGTCTGACGAGATTGAGCACAAGGTTCGTGTCGCCAGCGGCCTGGAGCTCTCAGACGAGCCTGTGGGCGATGCTGTCGACGCCTCCGCTGACCTTGCCTAGCTAGATGGTCGCGTCTATCCGCGCGGTCTCGTACCGGTTTCCCACCAAGGCGGACCGCGCATCGGCGCAGTATCGCCGTTCGAAACCGCGCGCCGAGGTCGTGTTCGAACCTGAGGCAGGGGAGGACCTTTCCTTCTCCGTCCCGCCTCGGGTGGCGCGTGCATTTGCCAAGGCCGACATCGTCTTTCCCGCCTCCTACGAGTTCTTGCGTGACGAGCTGATGCATGTCGACGAGCGAGAGTGCTTCACCGCGCTTGTCGAGGCTCTGTCGCGCAGGGACTACGGCGTTGCCGAGATATCGGAGAAACTGCGCCTTATGGGTTTTAGGTCCCGTTCCATTGAGGTGGTCGTCGAGCGTGCCCGCGAGGCGCGCTATCTCGATGACACACGCTATCTCAGGCAGTTCATCGAGGAGCGCAAGCGCCGCGGCTGGGGCAGGCGAAAAATCGAGCTCGAGCTCAAGCGGCGCGGCGAGGACCCCTACACGCTGGAAGACTATCCGGGTGCCTATTACAGTCAGGACGAGGACCTCGAACGCGCCCGGGAGCTTCTCGCTCGCAAGACGGTTCCCGAGGCCCGTGCATTCGAAAAACTCACCCGATTTCTCATGGCAAAGGGCTTCTCGTACAGCGTAGCTTCGAGTGCGGTTAAGGAACGTCTTAGCGACTGACCCAGATAGAGCCCGCATCGTGGGCAAACCTTGGTCTTGACGGTCCGTTTACAATTGACAGTTCGAGCGGCTCCACGTAGACTGAAAAGGTCATTTGCCTTGTGATATACGCTCATCCTCGATGAGATTAACGATATGGCTTATTTTCATAGCGGGTGGTTATACCACGCAAATGTCCGGCTCGCCTCTCGCGGGCTGTTTTAATCTGACATGAAATGTTTAAGGAGTAGGCATGGAGATCATTATCGGTATCGTCTGCCTGGCACTTGGTGCCGGTGGTACCGCCGTCGCCATGCGCAGCGCCAAGCAGGGAAGCCTCCGCGAGGCCGATTCGAAGCTCGAGTCGGCGCGCACCCAGGCAGACCAGATGATCGGTGACGCGCAGCGACAGGCCGAGACCATGAAGAAGGAAGCGCTTCTTGAGGCCAAGGAGGAGATCCTCCAGAGCAAGCAGGCCGCCGAGGCGGAGGAGAAGCAGCGCAAGAAGGAACTTCGCACGCTCGAGAACCGCATCATGCAGCGCGAGGAGTCTCTCGATCGCCGCAACGACGCCCTCGACAAGCGCGAGCACCAGCTCTCTAGCCAGGCCGGTCAGGTCGAGAAGCGCAGCCGTGAGCTCGACGAGCTCGTCCAGAAGCAGACCGCTGAACTCGAGCGCATCTCTGAGCTCACGCGTGAGGATGCTCACCAGGAGCTTCTCGAGAAGGTGCGCGGCGAGGTCACGCACGAGGCCGCTGCCATCATCCGCGAGTCCGAGCAGAAGGTAAAGGCCGAGTGCCACAAGACCGCTCAGGAGATCATCTCACTGGCTATCCAGCGTTGCGCCGCGGACCACACCGCCGAGGTGACCGTCACCTCGGTGCACATTCCCTCCGATGACCTGAAGGGTCGCATCATCGGTCGCGAGGGCCGCAACATCCGCACCTTCGAGCAGGTCTCCGGCGTGAACCTCGTCATCGATGACACGCCCGAGACGGTCGTGCTCTCCAGCTTCGACCCGGTCCGTCGTGAGACCGCCCGCGTGGCGCTCGAGAACCTTATCGCCGACGGCCGCATCCATCCGGCGCGAATCGAGGAGATGTACCAGAAGGCGTCCGCTCTCGTGCAGCAGCGCGTGCGCGAGGCCGGCGAGCAGGCGGCCTTCGACACCGGCATCCACGATTTGCACCCCGAGCTCGTCAAGACGCTCGGCGCTCTGCGCTACCGCACGTCGTTTGGCCAGAACGTGCTCACGCACTCCATCGAGGTTGCTGAGCTCTGCGGCATCATGGCTTCCGAGCTCGGCGTCGACGCTAATATCGCCCGCCGCGCTGGTCTTCTCCATGACCTTGGCAAGGCCATCGACCACGAGGTTGAGGGTCCGCACGCCGTCATCGGCGCCGACCTTGCGCGCCGCTACGGCGAGAAGCCCGTTATCGTTCACGCCATTGAGGCCCACCATGGCGACGTCGACCCCGACTCCGTCGTCGCGGTCCTCGTCATGGCTGCCGACGCCATCTCCGCTTCGCGTCCCGGTGCTCGCCGTGAGTCCGCCGAGAACTACATCAAGCGCCTCGAGAAGCTTGAGGAGATTGCCAACGCGCATGAGGGCGTCGAGCGCACCTATGCGATGCAGGCCGGCCGCGAGGTCCACGTGATGGTTCAGCCCGACAAGGTCTCCGATGCCGAGTCCACGGTCCTTGCCCACGACATCGCCCATCAGATCGAAGAGGAGATGGAGTATCCCGGCCAGGTCCGCGTCGTCGTCATTCGCGAGAGCCGCGCGGTTGACATCGCTAAGTAGGGGTATTGATGGCTGACTCGCAGGAACTCATCTCGTTTATCGCCCAGATGACCGGAGAGGCCAATCTGCGCGTCGAGGAGAACCTGGGTGAGGGCTTCGTCCGCCTGCGCGTGTCCGAGGCTGAGCGTCGCCAGGCAAAGCACGATATCCAGCATGTCGAGGACATCGTTATCGAGCTTCTGCGTAACGCCCGCGATGCCGGCGCGCGCAATATCTTCCTTGCGGTAGGCAAGACCGATTCGCACCGCACCCTGATCGTCATCGACGACGGGTGCGGTGTTCCCGTAGATATGCAGGAGCACATCTTCGAGGCGCGCGTCACCTCCAAGCTCGAGACCATGCATATGGACCGATGGGGTGTTCACGGTCGCGGTATGGCCCTGTTCTCCATCCGCGAGAACTGCGAATCCGCCCGCGTTGTCGCATCGGGCGAGGGCCTCGGCTCCGTCTTTTCCGTCGTCGCCGATACCGATGTGCTGCCCGAGCGCGCCGATCAGTCCACCTGGCCCGAGACGGCCAAGGACGAAGAGGGGCGCGTGGTCGTCACCAAGGGTCCGCACAACATCATCCGCTGCGCTGCCGAGTTTGCGCTCGAGGAGCTCCATGGATGCGAGGTGTACGTCGGATCGGTGACAGAGATTGCGGCCACGCTCTACGACCGGGCGCGCAAGGGGCTCGATGCGTCGCAGCTTCTGTTTATCGATTCCGAGGGAGAGCTGCCCGTCGTCGACCGGCTCGGCTACGCCTCCGACGCAGCCGAGTTCATGCGCATAGCAGCCACGCTTGGCCTGGAGCTGTCTGAGCGAACCGCCCATCGTGTTCTCGCCGGCACCATTCGTCCGCTTCGCAGCGTCGCCTCGCGCCTTCTGAGGGAGAAGACCTCGCGCCCGCATGACCTTCCGGTGGATCTGTCGCGCGACCGGCGTGGGCTCAGGCTCTCGCGCGAGGACGTGCAGGCGTTCTCCCGTCAGCTCGAGCGCGATTTCTCGTATCTGTCGGAGCGTTATTTCTTAACGCTCGCGCATGAGCCAACCGTTCGCGTGACCCGCGACCGCATTACGGTCACCTTCGACATCAGCAAGGAGGAGTGAACCTTCTTGCCCGAGATGCGGGCTTGGGTTACTCTCAATAAACTGCAACACCATTCGTACTATATCCGCAGGAGCAAGGTAGATGGATTACCTGAAAGTATCGAGCAAGTCTTCGCCCGCCTCGGTTGCGGGCGCCATCGCCGGCATGGTTAAGGACGGCGTTCCGGTTAACCTCCAGTGCGTCGGCGCCGGCGCGGTCAACCAGGCGATCAAGGCCATGGCAATCGCCCGCGGCTTTCTGATTCCCACCGGGTTCGACATCTCCTGCGCCCCCGTGTTCTCCGACATCCTCATCAACGGTGAGTCGCGCACCGCGATCCGCCTATCTGTCTACGTGCACCAGATCTCTCTTCAGGGGTCCGATATCATCGAGACCCAAGACTCGCAAACGGTGGCGTGATATGGCCGATATGTCCCTTTCCTACCCGTCTCTCGTCCAGAAGACGTACTTCATCCGCACCTTCGGCTGCCAGATGAACCTGCATGACGCCGAGCGCGTGAGCGGCCTTCTCGACTCCTGCGGATGCCTTGAGGCGTCGTCGCCGGAGGAGGCCGATATCGTCATCTTCATGACGTGCTGCGTGCGCGAGGCGGCAGATCAGCGCCTGTACGGCCAGTGCTCGTCCATGAAGAGCCTGCCGGACGCACCTTCGGGAAGGCGCGTCATCGCTATCGGCGGCTGCATCGCCCAGCGTGATGGCGAGCGCCTGCTCGATACGCTCGATAACGTAGATGTGGTCTTTGGCACGTCCGCCATCACCCATCTTGCTGAGCTTCTCAACGCCACGTTTGCCGAGGGCGGCAGGCACGTGCTTACCAGCGAGAACCCAGACGATGTGGCCACCTCGCTTCCCTGGCACCGTGCGACGGGGTACCACGCTTGGGTGCCCATCATGACGGGCTGCAACAACTTTTGCAGCTACTGCATCGTGCCGTACGTCCGCGGGCGCGAGCGGAGCCGTCTTTTTGAGGAGATTGTCGACGAGGTCGAGGGTCTTTCCCGCACCGGTGTGCGCGAGGTCACCCTCTTGGGTCAGAACGTCAACTCCTACGGTCGCGACCGGTACGGGAACCCGCGCTTCGCGGAGCTTCTCCGCGCGGTGGGGGAGACGGGCATTGAGCGCATCCGGTTCACCTCCTCGCATCCCAAGGACCTCCTGCCCGAGACCATCGACGCGCTTGCCGAGGTGCCCCAGGTCATGCCGCACCTCCATCTGGCGGTCCAGTCGGGCTCCACGCGCATCTTGAAGCTCATGAATCGCCGGTACACGCGCGAGTATTATCTCGACCTCGTTAAGCGTGTGCGCGAGCGCATCCCCCATATCGCCCTCACGACTGACATCATCGTCGGCTTCCCTGGTGAGACGGAGGAGGACTTCGCCCAGACGCTGAGCCTCGCCGAGGAGGCGCGCTTCTCGCAGGCGTTTACGTTCATTTACTCGCGTCGTGCCGGCACGCCCGCGGCGGAGATTCCCGATGACACGCCTCGCGAGGTCATTCAGGAGCGCTTCGACCGTCTGGTCAAGGTCATCGAGGGCACGGCGTACGAGTACAACCAGCATGAGCTGGGGACCCGTGTGCCGGTCCTTGTTGAGGGCGTGTCCAAGAAGGACTCTCATCGCCTCCAGGGCAAGAGCCCGATGAACCAGACCGTTCATGCGCCGGTGCCCGAGGGGCTCGACTCCGCGTCGCTGATCGGTAAGATCGTCGACGTCGATATCGACGTGGCGCGCACCTGGTATCTTTCCGGCACCGTTGTCGGCGATCCGCGATGATTGACGTCGTCGCCGTTGTGGGTCCCACAGCCGTCGGTAAGAGCGCGGTGGCAGACGGTCTTGCTGCGGCGATAGGCACCTCGGTCATCTCTGCCGATTCGATGCAGGTGTACCGCGGTATGGACATCGGCACGGCTAAGATGAGCCCTGGTGAGTGCCACGCGCCGCTTTTGATGGTAGACGTGGCCGACCCCGGCACAGCCTATTCCGCTGCGTTGTTCCAGCGTGATGCGCGCGCGGCCATCGACAAGATCAATGCCTCCGGTCATCCTGCTGTTCTGTGTGGCGGTACGGGCCTCTACGTGCGCGCCGTGATCGATGAGTTTGACTTTCCCTCCGGCGAGCTTGAGAGCATCTCTCGCTCTCGGTACGAGGAGCTTCTTGAGCGCATTGGCGCCGACGCGCTTCATGCCCTGCTTTCCGAGCGCGACCCCGCGAGCGCCGAGGCCATCCATCCCCACAACACGCGCCGTGTGGTCCGTGCACTCGAGATGAGCGACGAGGGCGTGTCCTATGCGGAGCAGCGTGCGGGTTTTTCCGAGAACCGCGCGCACTACTGCTCCTCCCAGTACGGTCTCACTTGCGACCGTGCTGTGCTCTACGAGCGTATCAATAAGCGTGTCGACCTCATGATGGAGATGGGCCTGATCGATGAGGTCAAGGGGCTGGTGGAGCAAGGTCTGTCTTTTGCCCTCACCTCGCGGCAGGCCATCGGTTACAAAGAGATCATCGATTACCTTGAGGGGACGTTGTCCTTATCTGAGGCAGTTGACCTTATCAAGATGCGTTCTCGTCGTTATGCCAAGCGTCAGCTCAGCTGGTTCAAGCGTGACAGCCGAATCTTTTGGATCGATATGGACGAGACCGGGGTCGATGGCGCTATTGAGCTCATTCGGGAGAGGGAGGGTCTGTAATATGGCACGCTTTCCTCTTGTTTCCACTGCGCCGGTGCCTGAACGAGCGGTGCTCGTGGGTGTCGAGGGCAGACCTGGCGGATGGCCTGTCGAGAGGTCGCTTGACGAGCTCGAGCGATTGGCCGACACAGCAGGGGCCGAGACGATTGCGCGCATATCGCAGCGCCTTGATCGCCCGAATCCTCGAACGTATATCGGATCCGGAAAAGTTGAAGAGCTTTGCGGCCTTGTCCGTCGCATCGATGCGGACGTGGTGATCTTCGACGACGACCTCACGCCCTCGCAGCAGACAAACCTCGAGCGCACCGTCGGCGAACCGGTTAAGATCATCGACCGCACCGCGCTCATTCTCGACATCTTCGGCCTTCATGCGACAACGCGCGAAGGACGCCTTCAGGTACAACTTGCCCAGCTGCAGTATCTGCTGCCACGTCTGCGCGGCATGTGGAGCCATCTTGCGAAGGAGCAGACCAGAGGTGGTATCGGCAGCCGTTTCGGTCAGGGCGAAAGTCAGCTTGAGGTCGACCGCCGTCTGATTCGCAACCGTATCGCATCGCTTCGCCGTGAGCTTAAGGAGCTCGAGCGCAGGCGTGACGTGCAGGCTAAGAGCCGTGTCTCCTCAAATTCGTTTCGCGTAGCGCTTGCCGGCTATACCAACGCCGGGAAATCCTCGCTGCTTAACAAGCTCACCGGTTCTGCGGTTCTTGCGCAGGACAAGCTCTTTGCCACGCTTGACCCCACAACGAGGGCCTATCGGCTTCCCGGTGGACGAGAGCTCACCATCACCGACACTGTCGGGTTTATCCAGAAGCTCCCGCATGGACTTGTGGAGGCCTTTAAATCTACGCTCGCCGAGGCACGTGACGCCGACCTTATCTTGAAGGTGGTGGATGCCTCCGACGATGACTTCGAGCGCCATCTGGAGGCGGTGGACCGGGTTCTCGAGGAGATCGGTGCGGGCGATACGCCGGCGGTCGTCGTGTTCAATAAATGCGATTTGCTGGGCGATGAGGACAGGCGGGCGCTCTCACTTCGCTTCCCGGAAGCGGTGCTCTGTTCCGCCTATACCGGCGAAGGTTTGGACGCGCTCGTCGATCGGCTCTCTGTCGAAGCTGCGCGGCTCGATGCCATCGTCGATGTGGTCCTGCCATATCGAGAGGGCGCCCTGCTCAAGGCGATTCACGAACAGGGGCAGGTACTCGTTGAAGAGTTCGATGAAAACGGCGTCCATGTGGTTGCCAAGGTTGGCCCACGTCTTGGTGGCATCCTCAAGCCCTTTGGATCTAAAGCAAATTAATTTCGGGTTCCGTGGCGTAATCGTTACAGCAATTCAATAAACGCCAACAGCAGAGGTTGGTGCAACAGATAGATGACGAGGCTGGCGTGACCGACAGCGGTAAGGGGCAGGCACCAGTCGCGCTTTGTCCATGCCGGATAGTCCCCTCTGGTGATGCCATCGACTATCACCGATGCGAAGAAGCCAGCGAGATACATGAAGAGGTAGGGGAGAAGGGGATAGAAATCCCCCGAGACAAAGGCGGGCCCGGGAAAGCCCAGCCAAGCGAGCCCCGCAATTTCGTAGCGACCAAGCGGGATGGTGTAGGTAAGAGCGAAGAGCAGCAGTGAGCCGATAAATCCCACTGGCGCGGGCACATTCCGGAGCACCGGTATGGTTAGCGCGACCAGCAACGTACATGCCGCCATGCAGAACAAGATTCCAAAGCTCACAGGCGTGTCTATGCTCACCAGGGTGGTGGCGATAAAGACAAGCGCTGCAGCGGCGGCGTATATGCCTCCACGTTTGAGGTTGTTGCGTGAGAACGATGCCATCCAACCTGCGATAAACAGAAAGGTCCAGCTGATGGAGCATCGCCAGAAAGCCTGAAAGGGCGTCCCCGTGAACCATGACAGGGGAACGCCCTCGATATAGGCAAGGTCATAGCAGGCATGAAAGGCCACCATCGAGATGATGGTGAACCCGCGAAGCGTATCGAACAGAGTGATGCGCTCTCGGGCGGCTCGGAGCTTCTCCGGCATGTTTAGAAGCGCCTCATCAGGGCGACAACCTTACCGAGGATAGTTGGATTCTCGGCGTAGATGGGCTCCATCGTGTCGTTTTCCGGCTGCAGTCGGACGCGACCGCGCTCCTTGTAGAAGGTCTTTACCGTGGCCTCGCCATCGATCATCGCAACGACGATCTCTCCGTTCATCGCGCTCTTCTGCTCGCGGACCACCAGATAGTCGCCGTTGAAGATGCCGGCGTTGATCATAGAGTCACCGTGAACCTCAAGGATGAAAGAGCATGAATCGGTCGTGATCTCCGTGGGGAGGGTGAAGGTATCCTCAACGTTCTGCTCGGCGAGGATGGGCATGCCCGCAGCAACGCGCCCGACGAGCGGAAGCTCGACGGTGTTTCTGTTGGGAGACTCTTTTACCTCGGCGAGCTTCACGGACGAACCGTCCTCATTGAAGAGCTCGAGCGCACGCGGCTTCGTTGCATCGCGCTTGATAAGCCCATGGGCCTCAAGGGCAGAGAGATGCGCGTGCACAGTCGAGGGCGAAGAGAGCCCCACCGCCGCCGCCATCTCGCGAACGCTGGGCGGATAGCCCTTCTCCTGCTGGTAGGTGCGAATGAAGTCGTAAATCTGCTGCTGACGCTTCGTAATCTTCCTTGCCATAGGGACCGTCCTCTCAAAAATACAAACTGCTGTTCGAATTTCTCTTGACAGGAACAGCTGTTCGCCGATAATAATACACGAACACTCGTTCTTGCGCCAGTCTTTTGTCCGCACGATTCGATTTAACCATGTTGTCGAATCTACGGAGAAGGGAACAGAGATGATGAACTCCAACATGATGGTCTACGGTAACCTCGCGCTCGCCTCTGAGGCGCCCGCTCGCCGTACGGATGTTAAGACTCGCTTTGTTGTTGTCGAGGGCTCGCTGGGGTACGCTCGCCCTGAGCGCCAGGTGGCACATCGTCCGGAGACCCGCACGTCGCGCCTCGCGCGCGCCTGCGCTGCCGCTGGTGTTGCCGTCATGTTCCTGATCGTCTTTGTTGCCGGTGTGTCTGCCTTCTCCAACAGGGCAGACCTTGTCTCGCAAGCCGCATCTGAGGTCGCTTGGACAGAGATGTCTGTCCGTGAAGGCGATTCTCTCTGGACGCTTGCCGAGTCTCATCCTATCGAGGGTCTCAGCACGCAGGAGACGGCAGACATTATCGAGTCGCACAACTCCTTTGATTCGGTGGTGCTCATCGCCGGGGACACGGTCCTCGTTCCCACTCAGTAATTGTCGGCGCAGGTGAGAGGGCCGCTTCATCTTCTGCTTCGCCGTTTACCACCATACTTACCCTATTCCACATGCACTCAAGATGGATTCACGCGGTCACCGTCCCCATCACCCCTCCCCCCTTGCGAATCATGGCGCGGGAGCGCCCCCCGATATTAGAATCCCTGTTCCGCGATGAGCCAACGGGCCAGATCGAGCACCCTGATGCCGTCAATCGTGTAGTCGTCGTGTCGTGTCCTCGCGATAAGAATCTTGGGGTAGGCATCTCGTATCGCACGCAGAGGAGCGAGCTCGCGCTCGAGCGTCTCGGGTGCGTCTACGTTATCGCTCACCTGAATGTAGACCTGCTCCGACCCTCGCTTGACGACGAAGTCGACCTCCTTCTGGTAGAGCTTTCCCACGTAGGTCTCGTATCCGCGGCGAATAAGCTCCAAGAACACCGAGTTCTCGTACATGCGGCCCCAATCCATGTTGCGCGTGCCGAGCACCGCGTAGCGCATACCCGTGTCGCACACGTAGTGCTTCGCCTGCGTGCTCAGGTACTTCTTGCCCTTGATGTCATAACGCTTGGCCTCGTAGAAGACGAAGGCGTCCCTCAGGTGCGAGATGTAGCGCCCAACCGTGACGTGGTTGGTCGACACTTTGTTTGCTTCGAGGGTGTTGGCGATGCTGTTCGGCGAGTTAAGGTTTCCGGTGTTGTCCATCATGTACTCGGCGAGCCGCTCGAGCACCAGCGTGTCGGGCAGACGGAACTTCTGTACGAGATCTCGCGTGAGGATAGTCCTGTAGACGTCCCTGATGTAGCCGTATGACTCTGCCATGTCACGATACTCATAGGATCCAGCGAGGCCCCCGCGCTCGATATAGCGGTCCAGCTCTTCGTCGATGGCCCCCTGTTCGCCGAAGTATGCGCGGAACTCACCGAAACTGAACGGCAGAACATGAATCTCGCGGTGCCTGCCGGTGAAGAGTGTGGCAAGGTCGGAACTCAGAAGGAACGCATTCGACCCGGTAAGACGGATGAAGAGTACTCCCTGGTATGCGCCACCGGCGATGTCCCGCCGAACGTTGTTGAGCGAGACGACAGGTGGAGGGGCTTCCGCATCCAAGGGATGCTGGACTTCCCTCTCATCGGGATACTGGCCGGCATCGCGGAGACACTGGCGGGGAACGGCATCTCGATCTTTGCCATCTCGACCTACAACACCGACTACGTTCTGGTGAAGAAGGAGCGCTACCAGAGGGCGCTGGACATTCTCGAGCGCGCGGGATACGAAATCGTCGAGCGACGGCACCGCCTTCTCCTGGGCAGCGTCTTTGTGGTGCGCCTGCCCCTCACGTAGGAGGACACGGGGGTGTCTCTATATCGTGATGCCCTTTTTGATACGGGGCCACGCGAGCGAGCGGCATGCCTCCGCGCACCGTGTACTCGGCCCAGCCCTGGTAGCGGTCGCCGCCGGAGCCCTGCATGAACTCGGAAAAGGACAACGGCCGTATTCGAACCTCGTCCCCGCGGCCTCGGAACTCCGTCATGACGTCATGCGAGGGGAGCTTCGAGTTACCCCCGTCACGCACACGTCGACGTTTCTCATGCGCAGAAGCCCGTTGAGTCTGTTGAGGTATTGGTCATGCCCGATTTCCACGCGTACCTCATCTTGGTTTCCAAGTCGGTTCTATTGAGCAGTTTTGCCGTATGCGGCATTTCTTCTCAATAGAAGTGTCTTGTGCCACAGAGACGCCCGGCTCAAAATGTTGCCACGCTAAACACGTCCCGCTCAAATCACTGCATGCCCCATCTCCGGCCCTACGACCATTGCCGCCTCCCCGTAAACAGTCACGCAGACCATCACATTGCTCGGCCTATCCCCACAACCCCATGTTCGGCATCGCGTACAGCGGGACGTTCCTCATCCAACCCTGCTCACGGTATCCCGAGAGGCTGAAGCGGACGGACCTTATTTTCGGATGAGCGCCCTTGAACGCCCGGAGGCTCTTGGCGCGCAGGTTCTCCTTCGCCTTCACCTCGATGGCATAGACGCTGTTCGCGTTCTGCACCAGGAAGTCAATTTCACCCGAGGAGTTCTCGGCCGACCAGTAGTGACGTCTCCGACTTCGTCATCCCGCGCTTCCACCCGGTGCTGGGCGACGTGATGGCCCACGGCCACACGCACTACTGGCTGCCGGGCGGGTGCGGCTCGACCAAGAGCTCGTTCATCTCGATAGCAATTGTGCTTCTCATCATCGCGAACCCGAAGGCGAACGCGGTTGTGGTGCGGCGCTTCTCCAACACATTGCGCGACTCGGTGTACCAGCAGATACAGTAGGCCATAGAGGTGCTGGGGCTGGAGGGCGTGTTCAGATGCAGGGTTTCTTCCATGGAGATCACCTACACCCCTACCGGGCAGCGCATCGTGTTCCGCGGGGCGGACGATCCGCTCAAGCTCAAGGGCGTGAAGTTCACCAAGGGCTATTGCAGCGTGGTGTGGTTTGAGGAGCTGGACCAGTTCGAGGGTGTGGAGGCTGCTCGCTCCATCCTCAACTCGTTGCGCCGCGCCGGCGACCGCTTCTGGATCTTCTACAGTTATAACCCGCCTAAGACGATGTGGTCCTGGGTGAACGTGGAGCGCCTGGAACGTGTGAGGCGTGACGACACCCTTGTGCGCGGTAGCTCTTATCTCGATGTGATCGAGACGCATCCCGACTGGCTGGGCGCACCCTTTGTCGAGGAGGCCGAGTACCTGCGCGACACGAACGAGCAGGCCTGGCGTTGGGAGTATTTGGGCGAGATCACCGGGACCGGTGGCGCCATCTTCGACAACGTGCACGAGGCGAAGCTTTCCGACTCTCGCATCCGCACCTTCCAACGTATTCGTAATGGTGTGGACTGGGGCTGGTTCCCGGATCCGTGGCGGTTCGTGCGCTGTGCCTGGGAGCCTGACGCGCGGCGCCTTCTCATCTTCGAAGAGCATTCCGCGAACAAGATGATGCCGGCGGAGACGGGCAAGATCGTGGTGGATTCTCTCACCTTCCCAGACGAGCAGGGCGCGGAGGCGTACTTCCACGACCAGATCGTCTATTGCGACGACACGCCTGATAGCAAGGTTCAGATGAACGTGTGGAGGCGCGAGCTCTGCATCCGCGTGCATGCAGCGCGCAAGGCCAGGATGAGGCGCTTGTCTTACGAGTGGCTGGCAGGGCTGCGCGAGATCGTGATTGACCCGGAGCGATGCCCCTTGACCTTCTCCGAATTCACCTTGAAGGAGTTCGAGATGGACAAGGAGGGCAACTGGATTGACGAGATCCCAGATGGCAACGATCACAGCATCGACGCTGTTCGCTATGCCATGATAGACGACGTATTGCGAGGTTAGGACATGGCTCTTATCGGCGCCCTTCTCATCATCTTCGTCATTGTCGGCATCTTTACGCTGTTTGAATTCTTGCGGCTGCTGGCGTGTGCTTTGGTTACCTTGGCTCTTCTCGCCCTTATCGGCGCCCGAGCCTTCGTGACTAGAGCAGGCGGAAGTGGTCGCCCCAGGCGGTTACGAGCATGTCCCTCACGGCCTTCTCGACCGCCTCTTTGTGCCTCGGCTGGATGAGGAACATGTAGTAGCGTTGCGAGACCTTCTCGAACTTCAATGACAGGCCTGATGCTCCGGTGAGGTCTTCTCTTCTCAAGAGCTTCTCGAGCTGATCCGTGTAGAAGGGATCCTTCCGCCTGGCCTTATGCTGGTAATAGACGACCGTGGAGCCTTGGGCGTAATAGGCAGCGAGCTCTTCGGGCAGAACGTACTTGTTCTCCTTCGGCCTACCCTTGGCGGAAGGCACGACCAAACCGTTGTCTGGATCCACGCAGACGATGTCATTGCTGGCCATTTTACTGAGCGACTTTTCGAACCACTCGGCACGGTCATCGATCCTCTTCGCCTTCTTCTTCCCTCTGAAATCAAGGCAGTCGGAGAAGAACGAGGCGCGCAGGATGTCGTCGTCCTCCATGTAGCTCACTTCTCGGTTTTCTCCATCGACGATCGCCTTGAGACCAAGCCAAAGGCCAGGATCACATGCGCGGTACTTCTCCTGCTTGAGGTAGTCCACGTGGCGGCCGTCGGTGTTGTGCGTCTCGTCCGGCGTGAGGTACCAGTTGAGCCCGATCGAGAGCCCTGCGGCCTGCAACGCCCTGAGCAGCCCTAGCTTGCTGAAATCGCCAATGTCGCCTGTGTATCTGTTCTGCATGGTCTTCTTCCTCAGCACTTCTTGTCTCGGTATTATAAGGAACAGGGCTTGTTGTGACATGCGCGGACACTTCACCATGCCTATTCGCACGGTTGGAGGAGGTTTCCGCATGAGCACTAATGGCCTGGATGAGTATTGGGTGCCGGAGCACGTGAAGGATTACTTGCGCAAGCTTGGGTTTGTCCTTCCCCTGGATGACATGGAGCCCTGGATACGTATCTGGGATGACTGGATGTCGGCCAGGGGCGAGTTTTACGACTATAGGGACAAGGACGGCATGGGGCGCGTGTACGCGGTGCATCGTCGGTCCATTCACCCTGCCATGCGCGTTTGCAAGGAGTGGGGCTCTCTTCTCCTCAACGAGGAAGTGAAGGTCGACTGCGAGGACCAGAGGGCGACCGACTGGATCAACTCGTTCTTCTCCTCCACCAACTTCATGAACTCGGCGCAGGCAACCGTGGTGCGTGCCTTCGGCTTGGGCACGGGCGCCTGGGCGTTGTGGATCGACCTGGGCAAGAGGAAGGTTCGCATCCGCCACTATGACGCTCGCATGGTGATCCCGCTCTCATGAAATCTGGTGCGCCCTCCGGCGACGTGTCAGAGCTTGCGGCGAGGGTCATCGCAGGCGATTTCGGCAATGGCGATGCTCGCAGGGCCGCTCTGGGAAGCCGGTACGACGAGGTCCAGGCGGAGGACAACCGGATCCTCTCAGGCGGCACCTCCGGTGGCTCCTGCGACGTGGACGCGCTCGCGCGCCGCGTCATCGCTGGCGAGTTCGGGAACGGCGACGAGCGCAAGCGACGCCTGGGGTCCAAGTACTCGGCCGTGCAGAATCGAGTGAACGAGATCCTGGGCGCAACCGGGGCGAGCTCGACCTCCATGGACGTCGACGCCATGGCCCGCGCGGCGATCCGCGGCGACTACGGCAACGGCGACGAGAGGAAGCGGCGCCTGGGCTCGTACTACTCCATCGTGCAGCGGCGCGTGAACGAGATGCTGTCATGAGGTCGAGGCTGCGGTGGCTCGGCGAGCAGGTCGGGTGGTTCCTCGGTATCTTGGGATGCCTGCTCCTGATGCTGATCCTGCTACCGCTCATTCCGATCCTCGAGCTCTACGACGATGTGCGTAGGGCATACGAGGACAAGCAACGCGGAAGGCCGCTTGTCAGCTTGGCAAGCGGCCTTCCGCATCGATGGCTTATAGCAAAGCCAGCCGACACCGGCACAGCTCAAGCACGCTACGTGCAACTTGGTCATCCTCAGGCGCACCTTGGTTCAGCGCCGCCCGAGCCGGCACGGATGGCAGGTAGAATGCGACTCGTCGAAAGGAACACCATGAAGATAACGATCGACGAACGACCGGAATCGAGCGGCATCGAGGTCGCAATCGTCTGCAGGAAGACGGACCAGCAGGTACTCGACATCGTCGCCAGGCTGCGCATGTTCGACCGCAAGGTCACGGGAAGTGCGGACGGAGGCACCCACGTGGTGAACGCCGAGGACATCCTCTACGTGGAGTCGGTGGACAAGCGCACGTTCTTCTACACCGAAGGCGCCGTGTTCGAGACCGCGCTGCGGCTCTACGAGATGGAGGAGCGCCTGGAGGGATGCGACTTCCTGCGGGTGGCCAAGGGCTGCGTGGTGAACTTCCGCAGGATCGCCTCGCTGCGCCCGGAGATGAACGGGCGGCTCGTGGCGACCATGGACAACGGCGAGCAGGTCGTCATATCGCGGCAGTACGCGCCGGACGTGCGCCGCAAGCTCGGGATGCTGTAACGAGACGGGAAAGGAGCCCAAAATGACACGCAAGGACATCATCGACACCGAGGTCCGCACGCCCGCGGAAAACGCCAGGGCCTTCCTGGCAACGCTCTGCGTCTCCTTCACGATCATGATGGTCGTGTGCATGGCCCTTGGAACCATATTCGCTGGCGAAGAATCGAAACAGGGTATCATGTACTGCTGGTCCCTGCTCGGAGCCTGCGTCTGCACGGCGGCGCTGCAGTTCGTCTTCTTCACGCCTACGGTCATCAAGCGCATGGCGTATCCGCTGCGCCTGTTCCTGTTCGGCATCTGCCTCTACGCCGTGCTGGCTGTGCTCGCCGTGGTGATGCGGTGGTTCCCAGCAGATATGGCCGGAGCTTGGGTTTCGTTCACCATCAGCTACCTTGTCGCGCTCGCGGTGGCGACCGCCGCCTACGCGGCCAAGCACAGGCGCGAGGAACGCACTCTCAACGAGAAGCTCAATGAGTATCGGAGGAACAACAGCTAGGGCGAATCTAATCTGATGCCCAAAGAAGAATGGCCGCCTATCGATGTGATAGACGGCCTTCTTCCTTGCTATGTGGGCTCGGACTAGCTGAGCGGCTCGAGCTCGCGGTAGAGCGGGTCTCCGTCGCCCACGAGCACGTCCCACCACCACTGGGGGCTCTCGACTCCTGATGCGCAGAGCATGTCCAGGAGCTTGGCCCGCGCATCCGGGGGAAGCTGCTCGAAGTCCTTGCGCATGGCGTCGAGCACTGCCTTGCTCGTTGCCATCATGTCGTTGCAGATCTCCTTCTTCTCCTCGAGCGTGTAGCTCTCGGGCGAGTAGCAACAGAGGTCCGCTCGGAAGTACGCCATGTCCTCGGCCTGGGTGAGTTCGTTCATCCTCGCTTCGTTCATCATGGTTTTAATCTCCCTTCGGTGCCCCGCGTCGTGAATGGTGGCGCTGGGGTGGTACGAATTCCGGTACGAATAATCCCGAAAGGAGTGCTTTCTTTCAGAGCGAAGTGGTGTGCCGATTTCTCGAACACACCACTTCTGACCTGCGATTTGTTGTGTTTCGGGTTGGAGTGTGGAATAGTGCTTTGTGCGAAATTTTATTCCCACTCAGTCATAGCAAGCGGTTGTGCATCGGACGGGGAGGGTCTGATCCCCGTCCGTTCCTTGGAGTCGGTTTCAATCTCACAACATATGCGAAAAAAACTGGCCAGAACCACAACTCGTGGTATGCTTATCAGGTTTTCACCGAGCGAGGAGACCTGATGCGCTGTCCAAAATGTGGAGCAGACGATACACGAGTTATCGATTCCCGTATGCAGGAGACCTCCAACGCCATCAAGCGCAGGCGCGAGTGCCGCTCTTGCGGGTACCGTTTCGCAACGTTCGAGCGGTGCGAGGACCCCATTGAGGTCATAAAGAGCGATGGTACCACGCAGCCCTTCGATAGGAATAAGCTGCTGGTCGGTCTCATGCGCGCCACGTCTAAGCGCGATATCGATCTTGCCACGCTGAACAACCTGATCGACGGGATCGAACAGGAGCTTCGCACCAAGCCCTTTAAATCCATCACCTCTCATGACATCGGTGATATGGTTCTGAAGCGGCTCGAGGCGCTCGATAAGGTGGCCTACATTCGCTTCGCCTCGGTGTACCGCGACTTCAAGGATATCGATGAGTTCGTCGACGAGCTCGCTAAGCTGAGGTGATTTCGTGCCTACGATCGATGTTGCAATCAAGCGCTTGGACCCGAGCGTCGAGGTGCCTACGTATGCCTATACGGGGGATGCCGGTCTCGATCTTCGTGCCAACGAATCGTGCGTGATTGAACCGCTGGGTCGTCGGCTGGTTCCTACCGGGCTTGCCATCGCTATTCCCGACGGGTATGCCGGCTTCGTGCAGCCGCGTAGCGGCATGGCTCTCAAGAGGGGCCTGTCCATTGCTAACACGCCCGGCCTCATCGACGCCCATTATCGCGGCGAGCTTAAGATCATCGTCGTAAACCTTGATTCCGAGAATCCGATAGAGATCGAGCGCGGCGAGCGCATCGCCCAGCTCGTGATCCAGGAGGTCCCCGTCGTCAACCTCGTAGAGGTCGACGAACTCGACGAGACCGATCGCGGTACGGGGGGATTTGGCTCCAGCGGTGCCCAGTAGGGCATCCGAGCATATAAGGGAAGAACACATCGAAGGAAAAGGGGAGTAGATGGATACGTTCTTCAAGCTATCCGAGCGCGGCTCGAACTCTGCTACGGAGGTGCGCGCCGGTCTTACCACGTTTCTGGCCATGGCGTACATCATCGTGGTGAACCCGAGCATTCTTTCCGCGGCGGGCATTCCCACGACCGCGGCCGTTACGGCCACCTGCATCGGTGCTGCCATCATGACCATCGCCATGGGCGTGTTCTCCAACCGTCCGCTGGCCTGCGCCTCGGGCATGGGCATCAACTCGATTGTTGCCTATACCCTTTGCGGCTCGATGGGCTACGGCTGGCAGACCGCCATGGCCGTCATCATGATCGAGGGCATCGCGATTCTCGTGCTCGTTCTCTGCGGCCTGCGTGAGGCCATCATGGACGCCATTCCGGTTTCGCTCCGTCATGGCATCTCCATCGGTCTTGGCCTGTTCATCGCTATGATCGGCCTCAAGGACGCCGGCATCATCGTTGCGAACGAGTCCACCATGGTCGCCCTTGGTGACGTGCAGTCCGGCGCCTTCATCGTCGGTGTCGCCTCCATCGTCCTTTCGGTCGTGCTGTACTCGATGAACGTAAAGGGTGCGCTTCTCTGGGGCATCATCGTCGCTGCTATCATCGGTATCCCGCTGGGCGTCACGCCGATTCCGACCGCTGTTGTCGCTCCGCTTGACTTCAGCACCTTCGGTGCCCCCATGCAGGCGAGCGCTTCCGGCGCCATGGGGCTTATCGAGGCTATCACCACGCCCACGCTTCTGCTCTTCGCCTTCTCGCTCATGATGAGCGACTTCTTCGACACCATGGGCACTGCCATGGCCGTTGCTAAGCAGGGCGAGTTCCTGACTGACGACGGCAAGGTTGAGGACATCCGTCCGATCCTTATCGTCGACTCCGTTGCTGCTGCAGCGGGTGGCTTCTTCGGCGCTTCGTCCATCACCACCTTCGTCGAGTCCTCCTCGGGTGCCGCTGACGGCGGTCGCTCGGGCCTCACCTCGATCGTCACGGGCGTCTTTTTCCTGCTCGCTGCGTTCCTTTCGCCGGTCATCAGCTGCATTCCCTCCGCTGCCACCTGCGGCGCGCTGGTCTTCGTCGGCTTCCTGATGATGAGCGACGTCGTCGACATCGACTGGTCCGACATCCTCGAGGGCTTCCCGACGTTCATGATCATCGCGGGTATCCCGTTCACCTACTCGATCTCCAACGGTATCGGTCTCGGCTTCATCACCTACGTCATCGTTGCCATCGTTACCGGTAAGGTGAAGCAGATCCGTCCGCTCATGTGGGTCGCCGCTGCGGCGTTCCTGCTCTACTTCCTGCTTCTCTAATACGTTCTGCGTCCTCTGAGCAACCAGGAAACGAATAACGGACCGATCGCCATGTGCGGTCGGCCCGTTTCGTTATTTGGGTACATTGCTATCATGTCTGGTGACAACGGTTCGATTATCTTCTGAGCTTAAGGCGGTTGATTATGAGCGAGCGTACCTTCGATGTTGCGATTCTCGGCGGCGGCCCTGCGGGCTATTCCGCAGCGATATATGCGGCTCGCTCGGGACTTACGGCTGCCGTCTTTGAACAGGGTATGCCGGGAGGCCAGATTACCACGACCGATGTGATTGAGAACTATCCCGGATTCACTTCCATCTCTGGCGCCGAGCTCGGCGACAAGTTCCGCGAGCACGCCGAGGCTGCGGGAGCAGAAACCGTGTACGCAATGGTCGAATCTGTCGAACGCATGCCGTCTGGAGCATATCGGCTTTCGTCCGGCTCAGAGAGCTATGAGTCCCCGACGCTCATCTTGGCTACGGGCGCAGTCCCTCGCACCGCTGGTTTTGTCGGTGAGGACACCTTCCGTGGTAGAGGCATCTCGTACTGCGCAACCTGCGACGGCATGTTCTATCGCGGTAAGAAGGTGTTTGTGATCGGTGGCGGTAATGCCGCCTGCGAGGAGGCCCTGTTCCTCTCGCAGATTGCCTCCGAGGTCGTCATGGTTGTCAGGCGCGATCAGTTCCGCGCGCCGCAGGGCGTCGTTGACAAGCTGCTTGAGCAGCCGAATGTCAGCGTTGCCTATTCCCGCTCAATCATCGCGGTGTCCGGTGGCACCTTTATTTCCCAGGTGACGTTTCGCAACAACGAGACGGGTGAGGAATACACCGAGGAATTTGAAGAGGGGAGCATCGGCATCTTTGTGTTTGCCGGTACAAAGCCCGTTGTGGAGCTGTTCTCCGACCTTGTCGAGATTGCTGACGATGGGGGAGTCGTTACCGATGAGGGGATGGCCACGAAGACGCCGGGGCTGTTTGCGGCCGGTGACGTTCGGTCCAAGCGTCTTCGTCAGGTAATCACTGCTGCCGCAGACGGAGCGATTGCCGCAACATCGGCTTACCATTATGTTCGAGGATAACAGTTAGGTAGCTAACTAATAGCGCAAGCGAAGAGTGAGGCAGCAAGCGTTCGAGAGAGCTTGGCTCAAGTATTGTTATGCGGGAAATAAAACTTGCGTCGAGTACTAGTAATGTCGCAGCCAGCCATCCAGGCGCCATGATGGTCCGTGAGGGACATTCACGAACGATTGCCAAACGATTGATTCATATCGTTTGTAGCGACCGACAATGCAATCCCGGACCGTCCGGTGTCGTTAAGATTAGTTGTGCGTGCGCGTTTGCTTAAACGGGATTTGCTAGCCATAGCTGGTGACGTTAGAAGATTCGCGCACGCGGATTTGCTTGTACGAGGCTAACGAGTCGGTCCTTGTAGTCGAAGTATGGGTCTGAGAGCGAGATTGTTCAGTAAATGAGCGTGTCGTTTCCGATTCGGAAGGTCTTCTTAGCCAAAGTCATATCAATTACGCTATGCAGTCATGATAATATATCTTATGTAAAGTTGAGTTGTAGAAGGAAAGGGAGGGCTAGAACCCTCCCTTTCTCGTAACTCGATAACGTTTCGCGCGCGACGTTACTTCCAGTCGTATCCGATGATGATACCTTTCGCCTCGGCGTAGTACGAGCAGAGGCCACCGCAGGGCATGATCATGATTTCGGCCTCGGGCCATTTGGCGGTGATGGCAGCGGCAATCTCCTGGCAGCCTGCCTCATTGTCGACATGGTCCATGCATACAAGACCGCCCTTGTAGCCGTCGGCCTCCATGGTCTGGACGACCTTGGCCACCATCTTCTTCTGTCCACGCGTGGGTGCGACGATCTTGATGGTGCCCTCTTCCGATGCCGTGCCGAGCACGCGGATGCTCAGCTTATTGGCAAGAATGCCGGCCATCTTGGGCATACGGCCAGATTTCGTGAGGTTCTCATAGCTGCTGAGTGAGAACAGGACGGTGGAGCACTGCTCGATGCCGTCGATATAGGCGCAGGCCTCTTCAAACGTGGCCTCAGGATGGACAGTTAGGTACCTATCTAATAGTATGACGAGCATCTCAAGCTTGCCGCCGGCAGCGCGCGAGTTTACGAGATGGATGCGATGACCGCCCTCCTCCTGCACAAGGTCGCGCGCCATGGAGGCTGCCTCAAAGCTGCCGGAAAGGTTGGCAGAGATGGTGATGGCGATGACGTTCTCCGCACTCCGGAACAGCTCCGCCCACTCCCCCGCGCTGGGGCAGGCGCTCGAGCTGGCGCTCTTCTCCTTGGCTACGAGACGGTTCAGCTCGGCAACATCGAGATTGGCGTCGTCGGAATACTCGGTACCGCCGACGTTTATCTTGAGTGGCGCGTATGCGTAGAGCGTATCCGGAGCCTGAGGTGTGTAGTCCCTAAGATTGCAGCTCGAATCTGCGATGATCGCCCAGCTCATGCCAATCCTTTCGTATCGCCCCAACAGCGAGTGTCATGTTCGTTAGCTACAGTATAGCTAGTTTTCCATACTAGGTGTGCTAGTATCCTAATAGAGCAAAAGATTTCGAGTGTTAGGAGCGTCTGATATGCAGCATCCTCGGGTCATTCCCATGTCCGATGGCTCCGGTAGCATCTCTCAAGAGGATATTGCGCCTACCGTCTTACCGGACGATTTCGTGCGCTCCCCTATGGCTCAGCGGATTCTCTCCTTCCACTTCCCCCGCTACAACGAGCTCCCATCTGTCGAGCTCTACCGCGAGCAGGTTATCGCGCTTGTGGAGAATGTTTTCGAGCCTCTGAACGAATGTTCTGAGGGCCCGTGGCTCACCCCGTCCATGGTGAACAACTATGTGAAAGCACATCTCTTGAGTGCCCCTCAGAAGAAACTATACGGGCGCGAGCAGATTGCTCGGCTTCTTGTCATCTGCGTGTTTAAGCAGGTGCTGTCTATCTCGGCCATCTCGGATCTCTTCCGTATCCAGAAGATGACCTATATGACCGATGTCGCCTATGACTACGTGGCAACCGAGCTTGAACGCGCCCTCAGGCATTTCTTCTCCATTGGGGTGGATGATGAGTGGACTGACACCGCTTCGCGCGTCACACGTGAGTCCCTGCTCGTTCGAAGCGCGGTCCTCGCTTTCGCCGCCAAGACTCACCTCGTGGGGTATCTCGATTTCCTTGGGTACGACGACGCATCCAACCATTGATTGAATGCTGCCTTTTGGCAGGGACTGAATCCGAAGCGGCCCTGGAGCGATTGCGCTCCAGGGCCGCTTTGAAAAGCTGAAACTCCTATTTGGATCTAGAGCTGTCCGCCGCCTAGGAAGGTGCCGTACCAGCCGATGTTGCCGTAACCGGCTACCTGACCGGGGCGCGTGGCGCCAAACACCTGGCCATTGCCTACGTAGAACGCAACGTGACCGGGGAAGAAGACAACGTCGCCGTACTGGAGCTGGCTCACGCTGGTGGTGAAACGTCCCGCGTTGTTGCGGAAGTAGGTGTACTGACCGCCTGAGGTGCGGGGCAGCGTGATACCGATCTTCTGATAGGCGTAGTAGACAAGACCAGAGCAGTCAAAGCCGCCCTCGGCAAGGCTCTCGCCACCGCTGACATAGGGCTGACCGGCCATCTGGAGCGCATAGCCAACGGGGGTCGAGACCGTGGCGGTGCCACCGCCGGTAGCGGGGGGCTCGGGCTCAGGCTCCGGTTCGGGCGCAGGGGCGGGTGTGGTGTTCTGACCACCGCCAGAGGGCTGGTTCTGGTTCTGATTGCCGCCCTGGTTGTTAGTGCTCTGGTTGTTGTTCCCCTGGTTGTTGTTGTCAGAAGTGGAGCCGCCGTTGTTGGAAGTGCTCTGGTTACCGGTGACGGGGACTTGGGAGGCACCGTTGGAGGCATCCTGGGCAGACTGCATGCCGGCCGCGAGGTTCTCGTCCTCCTGGGCCTCGGCCTCGATCTGGGCCTGGACCTCAGCGGAAAGCGAGTCGACCACCGCTGCAGCGCGCGCCTGGTTCTCGGCCTGGGCGTCTACCTTTGCCTGGGTGTCAGAGAGCACCTGCTGCTGCTCGGTCTGCTGCTGCTGAAGCTGGACCTGGAGCTCCTTGACCGACTCGATGGCGTTGGTCTGAGCGTCATTGACCTTGCTCACGTAGAAGACGCGCGAGATGAGGTCGGTGAAGTCCTGCGAGCTAAGGAGGATGTCAATAAGGCTGACGCTCCCCTTCTTGTAGTCGGAGGACACGTTCTCAGAGAGAAGCGCCTGCGCAGACTCAAGCTCGGTCTGCGTATCAGCGATCTGGGACGCCGTCTCCTCGAGCTGGGCGCCCGCCTGCTGGAGCTCGGTCTGGAGCGCCTGGTACTCGGCGCCGATCTCGGCAAGCTTGGCCTTGGCGGCATCGAGCTCGGACTGAGGGTCGGCGTAAGCGCTCACCGGCTGAAGCGTGATATAGGGAGCGGCGCCGGAAAGACCGAGAACGCCGGCAAGGGTAAGGGCAGAAAGACAACGCACGGCACGACGGGTACGTGGTTGGAAGGTCATGAAGAAAACCCCCGAAGGTACGATGATAGTGTTACAGGGCCTTAACAAGTATAGAGGCAGGCCCCATGATTGTCATAGGGTCTGCCTCTATTGTGAAAAACCTTCAAAACGATGAGGGTTTCGCGCAGCTTTTCTTACGTTCTCTAACGGGACTTCACAAGCGAGAACACATCAAAGTCGCCGAGCTTGGCGAGCGTCTCGCGAGGGTTCAGGAATTCGAGCTCGAGGATGCAGCCAAAGCCGGCAACGGAGGCACCGGTCTTCTCGACGAGCTTGGCAGCGGCGCAGATGGTGCCACCGGTAGCGATGAGGTCGTCCACGAGCAGCACCTTGTCGCCGGGCTCGAGGGCATCGGCATGGATCTCGATCGTATCGGTGCCGTATTCGAGCTCATAGGTCTCGGAAATCGTCTTGCGCGGGAGCTTGCCGGGCTTGCGTGCGGGAATGAAGCCGGCGCCTAGCACGATGGCCACAGGGGCGCCCACGAGAAAGCCGCGCGCCTCGGGACCGACGACCTTGGTGATGCCCTGACCCTGGAAATGGCCGGCTATCGTGTCGATGGCGGCCTTAAGCACATCGGCGTTGGCAAAAAGCGGTGTGATATCCCTAAAGATGACACCGGGCTCCGGGTAATCGGGAATGGACGGGATGTAGGCATCAAAATCAAGGTCGGTCATGGATTCCCCCTCGTTTGTCTAAGGCCTGGTTTTGCGACGGGAGGCCTTCTTCTCGGTTCTTACGGACGTAGTCTCAAGGCCGGGCAGCGGCAGAGGCTGAACCTCGGGCTCACGAGCCCGTACGTTGTCAGTGGAGGCGGTGTTCTCCCCTAGCGCCTCAGCGGACCGCGCCGAAGCGGTCGAGGCTTCTTCTGCGGAGGTCTCGGCCACCTCGCGTGCGCGCTTGGCCTCGGTCTGTTCGATCTGCTCGTCAATGGCGTCGATATCCGCATCCTCGACGATGGCGTTCAGCGACTCGAAGACGCGGTTCTTAAGGAGCGACGTGCGCACGCCGTCGGTGAGATCGTGCAGCTTCTTGAAGGCGCGTTCGATCTTTGCGTTGCGATCGCCCTCGGAGGTGTCCATGCCGAGCATACCGGTGAGCACCTGCTCGAACATGGTGGACTCACGGTTGGCGGCGACGACGTACTGGCGGAGGTTTCTCGGCTCGATGTGAAAGCGCGAGAGCTCAGACGCGTAGCGGATGATGTCAAAGTCGCGGCCGTCGATGAGCTCGCGGTTCTTGGGACTCCGAACGATTTTGATGAGGTCGTTCTCGGCGAGCTGGCGCAGAAACGAAATCTTGACTCCCAAAAGGTCGGGAACGTCCTCGATGGGATGGAGCTTCTGCTGCGTCTCCTTGGGCTCCGTCTTGAGCGGCACGTCGGACAGGAGACCCACCTCATAGGCCAGTGTGGAGAGGTCCGAGGCGTTGTCGAGGCGCTGCTTGATAACGTTCAGCGGCATGTAGCGCGTCTTCTGCAGGTGCAGGATAACCTCGAGCCGGTCCACGTCCTCCTTGGAGTACTGACGGTAGCCTTTAGGCGTGCGATGCGGCGTGATGAGCCCCTCGTCCTCAAGAAAGCGGATCTTGGAGTTGGAGAGGTCGGGATAGGAGCTTCGCAGATAGTTGACGACCTGGCCGATGCTCAGGTAGCTGCGCTCGGCCAAATTAATCACCCGTTTCGATGCGCTCCGGCTTGGTCTCGTGGAAGATCAGCGTGAAGGTGCCGATCTGGACAGACGAACCGTCATGCAAAGGCGCCGAATTGACGATGGCGCCGTCGACCCATGTGCCGTTGAGCGAGCCGAGGTCCTCGATAACCATACCGGCGGGACCGGGGACGATCTTGGCATGGGCGCGCGAGACGGTCATATCGTTCAGGAAGATGGTATTCGCCGGGTCGCGACCGATGGTGGTCTCGCCCTCGTCGAGCTCAAAGGTGTTGCCGGTCTGCGGCCCCTTGATGATGGTGAGCACGGGATGCGAGAGCGATACGCTCTTCATGAGGTCCGGCGCTGTGGCATCGTCGGTGGGCATACGGAAAACGCGGGTCTGGTCGACGTTGTTGTTTGCGCCGCCCTGGACATCCGGTGTGAATGACATGGTTACTCCTATCGTCTGCGCCGTGCGCAATCGTGGTTCAATTCATTCTACCCCACCCTGCCCGGGATAGGATTAAGCTACACGATGAATCAAGAAGCGAACGTTATGATTCGACGATGTCGGGGTTGAGGAAGTCCTCCTCCTCGTCCTCCGGATGAAGCTGGGCCTGACGGATGGCGCGGTAGCCCTTTGCCGTGTAGACCACGGCAGTGACGAGGGAGAAGACCACGCCGAGATATACAAGGTAGATGCCGAAGGGCTGGGCGGTGCCGTCGAGTCCGGGGAGGATGGCGCCCAGCGAGGGGAAGAGCGCAGGTCCCTGGATAACGGGGAGGCCGAGCAGCATGAACGAGAAGCCGGTCATAAGGAGCGCCGTTGCCGCCTTGCCGGTATAGACGACGTCGATGGGACGCTTGTGGTAGCGGCGGACGACGGCGTTGCCGCAGGCAAGGTAGGCGTCGCGTGCGATGATGGCGACGCAGATCCACACGGGGAGCTCGGCGCGCCAGACAAGACCGAGCACGCCGGTGAAGAGGAGCGCTCGGTCGACGACAGGGTCGAGCATTTTGCCGAGCCAGCTGACGGTGTGCGTCATGCGCGCAATCTGGCCGTCAAGCCAGTCGGTGGATGCCGCGACCGCGTAGATCACCAAGGCGACGTAGCGGTTGAAGTCCGTCACGAAGAGGTACAGGAATACGACCGTGAGAACGAGCCGCAGAAATGTGATGAAGTTGGAGATGGTGAAAATCTGGTTAGACGGATACTCCGAGGTGCCGATTAGCTCCTTCTTTATGCGTCTTCTCAGGCCCACGGGACTCCCCCACCGTTTACGAACAACTAAAAGGCATGATACCCAAGGGAATCAGTCTCATGCCGTGTAGATACGAAAAGGGCATCGGTTTTGCCGATGCCCTGAAGTTTCTGGTCGGGACGACTGGATTCGAACCAGCGACCCCTTGACCCCCAGTCAAGTGCGCTACCAAGCTGCGCCACGTCCCGAAACAACTGCTCTCTCAAGCAGCAAGAGATACTTTACTCAACTCATGGCCCAAACGCAAGGGGTAATTTGGTTAATCTTGCGAGCAACCATGAATTTGAGCGGCGCGCCGCCAGATCTCGCGAGCAAGCTCTGCCTTGCTGAGGGTCGGAAGCTCCTCTGTACCGTTTGCGGTGACCCACCAGGCTTTGTTGGTGTCGGTCCCAAAGCCGGAGTCGTCGCGCGTAACATCGTTGGCGACGATGGCGTCGCACCCTTTGGAAGAGAGCTTCGCCTGCGCGTGGTCGAGAAGATCGTTGGTCTCGGCGGCAAAGCCGATGACTGTGCGCTCCCCCTTCTTGTTCGAGATGGTGCCGAGGATATCGGTCGTCTCGACGAGCTCTATGGCATCTAGACCGCCGGCCGCTTTCTTGATTTTGCAGTCGGCGACGCTGCGGGGGCGGTAGTCGGCGACGGCGGCGGCACAGACGATGATGTCGGCCGTCGCACCCTCGCGCTCGGTTGCCTCGAGCATATCGGCGGCCGTCTCCACGCGTTGCACCTGCACGCCGACAGGCACCTCAACGGAACTGGGGCCAAGGACGAGTGTGACGGAGCGTGCGCCGAGCTTGAGGGCGGTCTCAGCAAGGGCTGCGCCCATCTTGCCGGAGGAGCGGTTGCCGATAAAGCGTACCGGATCGATGGGCTCGAAGGTGGGGCCGGCGGTGATGAGGACCGACATGTTGGCGAGCGTGGTATCGGGCTCGAGGGCGGCGAGCGTGGCGGCGACGATATCCTCAGGGTCGGCAAGGCGCCCGGTGTCGACATCGCCGCAGGCGAGGTAGCCCGAGCCCGGGCCCACGATCGTCACGCCGCGGCGACGGAGCGTCTCGACGTTCTCACGCGTTGCCTCAGCGCGCCACATACCCGCGTTCATGGCGGGGGCCACAAGTACGGGCTTTTCGGTCGCGAGCAGCGTGGTGGACATGAGGTCGTCGGCGATACCGTGCGCCATCTTGGCGATGACGTTGGCCGTCGCGGGCGCCACGAGCACAAGGTCCGGCTCCTGCGCAAGCGAGATGTGATGGATGGGGTCGGTCGGGTCGTCGAAGAGGTCGATAGCGACCTTCTCGTGCGTGAGGGCGCGGAAGGTGGTCGGTCCCACAAACTGCGTGGCATGCTCGGTCATGAGGACCTTGACGCGGATGCCCTGCTTCTGGAGCAGGCGCACGATCTCGCAAGACTTGTAGGCGGCAATGCAGCCCGTGACGCAGACAAGAACGGTCTTTTGGTCGTCTCGCTCCCCCATATCACGCCTCCGTATCCTGGATGAGGATGCGCCCGCAGTACGGGCAGGTTGCGATGGCGCCCTTGCGGGAAAGATCCTCCACCGATGCCTCGGTGAGTGCCATGCGGCATGCCGAGGGAACGTTACCGGCAAGGGTCTCCACGGCGATGCCCTTATGGGTGCGGCGGGACTCCTCGTATGCGGCCAGCATGTCAGCGCCAAGCGAAGCAGCAAGATGGTCGCGCCTGCGGGCCTGTTCGTCGATCTTTGTCTGGAGCTCGGTTGCGACCGCCTTGGTCTTCTGGGCATCTGCCAGAAGCGACTTTTCAAACTTGTCGACGTAGGCGTTGAGTTTTTCGGCCTTCTCAGTAATGCCTGCGAGCTCGCGCTTCTTATCGGTCAAGGTGAAGGCGATCTTGTCGAGCTTTTTGGCAAGATCGGAAAGCTCGATCTCGAGCTTCTGCACCTCACGGTAGTCCTTCAGGCGCTGGGCATCTTCCTGGGCGAGCGTCACCTCGTCCTCGGTCTTTACCTGGTCGTCCTCGAGGTCGGCAATCTCGGCCTCGAAGTCGCAGCACACGCCCTTGATATGGTCGCGCTGGGAGATGAGCTTGCGGTAGGCAGCACGCTTCTGAGCGAGCTCACGCAACTCGGGCAGGTCTGCGAGCGTCTTCTTGCCGCGCTCGAGGGCAAGATCGAGCTCCTGCAGCTCGAGCAGGATCTGTGCGTCCGTCATAGGTTCTCTCCTTCTCCCCATGAGCGCCATTGGCGGCGCTCGGGCAACTTGATTACGTCATGTGGATCGATGCCGGCTTCTAGGACGGCGTTCATGAGAACGTCGGCGAAGGGAAGCTCGGAGGCGTCGTGGCCAAGCAGCACGACGCTCATGCCGCGAGCGGCTAGGTCCTGGCATACATGGTAGCCCGCCTCACCGCAGATGATGGCACTCGCACCCGCTTCGAGGGCAAGCTCTCCATAATCTCCGAGCGAGCCGCCCATGACCGCGATGCGACGATGTTCGGGCGCGCTGCCGTCCCAAAGGCGCGGGATGGTGTCAAAGGCGGCAGCGGTACGGGAGGCAAGCTCCTCCAAGTCGCAGGGCTCGATGTCGATGAGCGCGCCAAGGCCGGTGGCCTCAGGGTCAGCGGGACGTTCGAGGGATGCGATGACCTTGCCGCCAAGGCGCGCGCCGAGGGTTGCGCGCGCGGCACGGGATCGGTCGAGGTTGGTGTGAAGCGAGATGATCGCCACGCCGCGCTCGATGGCGGCCCATACGGCGGCGGATGCCTGGGGCGTGATTACGCCCGGAGTGGGATTAAAGCTAACGGGAGCGGAGATATAGACCGGGTGGTGGGCCACCAGCACTTCCGCCCCGACCTCCGCCGCGCTCAGAACGTTTTGATACGTGGCGTCGAGGGCGCAGGCCACGCGATGAACGGTGCGCGCGCGGTCGCCGACGGAAAGTCCAATATGGTCCCACGGCTCGGCATCCGAGGCGGGGAACGCGGCTAAGAGCGCTCGCTCAAGGTCTCCCACATGCATATGCGTGCCTTTCTGATCGGTCGACTAGATTAGCGAGAGCAGAGTTTGGGCAAAACGGTCGAGGTCCGAGGGGTCGACGCGGTCGTCGAAGGAGATGCGCAGTGCCCCTTGGGCCTCCCTCTCGGGAACGCCCATGGCACGGAGCACGTGGCTCGATTTTGTGTTGCCGCTCGAGCAGGCGGACCCAGCGGCAACCGCGAACCCTGCGGCGTCGAGCGCGAGGATGAGGTCGTTGGAGTCGGCGTCCTCGATCACGACCGAAACGATCCCGGGCAGACGGTCGACTGCGCAGTCGTCGACCATGGAGGGCTTCACGCGCGGAGAGGTCGTAAGCGCGCGATACAGGTGCTCGGAGAAGGCGTGTAGGCGCTGGCGTTCCTCTGCAACCGTTGGCGCAAGGGCGCGCGCGACGGCGGCAAAGGCCATAATCTGGCGCACGTCCTGGGTGCCCGCGCGCCGACCGGCCTCCTGCCCGCCGCCAAAGATGCGCGGTCGCAGGGGCGTGCGCGAGGCAAGGTACAGGGCGCCCGTGGAGACGGGACCGCCGACCTTGTGGGCGGCGATGGAGAGGGCGTCTACGCCGAGCTCCTCTACCGTAAAGGGAATATGCAGGTAAGCCTGGATAGCGTCAGTGTGCATGTAGGAGCCGTTCGCATGGGCGATGCGGGCGAGCTCGGCAATGGGTTGGACGACGCCGGTCTCGTTGTTGGCGAGCATGATCGAGGTGAGGGCCACGTCCTCCCCCATCGCCTCCGCAAGGGCGGCGGGCTCGATGATGCCTTGGCGGTTAGGGGCGATGACGTCGACCGTGAACCCTGCCGCGCGAAGAGCTGGCAGGTTGTCGAGGATGGCGTCGTGCTCGATCGCCGAGGTGATGATGCGTGTGCGCCCGCGGTTGCGCTCGCGGGCGGCTTCGGCGATACCGGCAAGGGCGAGCTCGTCCGCCTCGGTGCCGCCGCCCGTGAAGATGATCTCGTGGGGTCGAACGCGCCGACCGAGCGAGCGGGCGATGTCCCCGCGCGCCTTCTCAAGAGCTGCCGCCGCGCGGCGCCCCAGCGAGTGAAGCGCATTGGGGTTGGCGCCGGCAAAGTCGGATGCGTCGTAGTTCCCCTCAGCGGCAAGCGCCTCGGCGCGCAGGGGCGCCGAGGCGGCGATGTCGAGGTTTACGATATGCCGTTGCGAATCGTGTGGCATGGTGGCGCTATTCGCGATTTCCAGCAAGGACGCCCTCGCCCATGCGGCGAAGATCGTCGACCATGGAAGCGGGGTCCTCCGCCCCAAAGACCGCCGACCCGGCAACGAGCAGGTTCGCACCCGCCGCCACGACGCGCTCGATGGTCTTGGGCGAGATGCCGCCGTCAACCTCGATCAGAGGCGACACGCCGTGCGCGCGGCAAAGCGCGGTGAGCGTCTCGAGCTTGGCAATGGTGCCCTCGATAAAGGACTGGCCGCTGAAGCCGGGGTTCACGCTCATGAGCATGACCACATCGACGTCGTCGATGATGTTCTCGAGCATGCAGACGGGCGTGGAGGGGTTGAGGACCACGCCGGCGCGCACGCCGCGGCTCTTGATGTGCTCGATCACGCGATTAAGGTGCGAGGCGGTCTCGTAGTGGACGGTGATGAGGTCGGCGCCGGCGTCGATGTACCAGTCGATGGTCTCATCGGGGTTGGTGATCATGAGGTGCACATCGAGCGGCAGGTCGGTCATGCCCTTGCAGGCGCGGACCATCTCCGGGCCAAAGGTGAGGTTGGGCGTGAAGTGCCCATCCATCACATCGATGTGCACATAGTCGGCGTTCTTGATGCTGTCAAGGCTGCTCGCGAGGTGCCCGAGGTTCACGGAGAGAATCGACGGGGCGATCTGGATGCGGTCGGTCATGTGCTAGTCCCTTTCGGATGAGGTGATGCCGTAGAACTCTTCGGTCGGGAATCGGTCGGTGAGGGTGTTCAGCGACTCAGCGATGCTCATCCCATGGTAGAGCGCCTGCTCGAGAACGAAGGTGAGGGGCGCGTCGACACCGAGGGAGCGCGCGAGCTCGGAGGTGCTCTTAGCGGCGGCAGCGCCCTCGACGATCATATGCGTGCGCGCCTGGTAGTCCTCGAGGCTCTCGCCGTGGGCGAAGGCGACGCCAAAGGAGCGGTTGCGCGAGTGGGGCGAGGTGCAGGTCGCCACGAGGTCGCCCATGCCGGCAAGGCCCATGCAGGTCATAGGATCGCCGCCGCGCGCGTAGACGATACGGCTGATCTCGGCCAGGCCGCGCGTCATGATGAGGGCGAGCGTGTTGTCTCCCAGACCCACGCCCGCGGCGATACCGCAGACGATGGCGATGACGTTCTTCACGGCGGCGCAGGTCTCGACACCGATCATATCGCTCGAGGTGTAGATACGAAACGCGGGTGAGATGAGGAGTGCCTTGAAGAACTCGGCCACCTCGGCGTCGGGCGAGGCAACAACGGCGGCAGAGAGGCTGCCCTTGCAGATCTCCTCGGCGTGGTTGGGGCCGGAGAGCGCGGCGACGCGCTCGGGGTTTCCGATCTCCTCGGCAACGACCTCGCTCATGAGCTTGCCGGTGTGCTCCTCGATGCCCTTGGTGAGGCAGAGCACGGGCGTATCGGCGGCAATGTAGGGCGCCGCCCCGCGCACGGTCGCGCGGATGAAGGGCGAGGGCACGACGACAATGATGCCGTCGGCGCCCAAGAGCGCCTCCTCGTAGCTCCCGCTTGCCGAGACGTTATCCGGCAGGCGGTAGTCAGAGAGGTAGAGCGGGTTCACGTGCTGCTCGTTGATGCCTGTGGTGGATGCCTCGTCAAACGACCAGAGCATTACCTCGTCCGCATGGGCGGCGGCCACGCCTGCGATGGCGGTGCCCCAGGAGCCCGCACCAATAACCGTGATCTTCATGCTAAAACCTCGCTAACGCTTGCTCGAACCAAAGGAGAGCTTGGACTCCGTCCCCTTGCGGAGACGGTCGATGTTTGCCCGGTGCGCCCATACGACCGTCCAACCCAAAAGCGCCCAGAGTGTAAGCGCGGGCACGGGGATACCGGGCATGGCGATATAGACCGTCACCGGCACGAGGGCAGCGGTCACGATCGATCCCACCGAGACGTACTTGGTGATGGCCACGAGCACGATGAAGATGGCAAGGTGCACGACCGCGAGCGGCCAGAAGAAGCCGAAGAGGATCCCCACGCCGGTGGCGATACCCTTGCCGCCGTGGAACTTCAGATAGGGCGAGAAGATGTGCCCGTAGAGCGCGGCGAGGGCGACGAGCGCAGTGAAGACCGCGTCAAGAGGCGTTCCCACACCGAGCGCGGGAAGTATGAGGTCGCGGTAGACCATGACACAGACCATACCTTTGAGCAGGTCGAAGGCGAGCGTGAGCGCCGCAACCTTGGGACCGCCGACGCGCAGGGCGTTGGTGGTGCCGATGTTTCCCGAGCCCTCTTTTTGGATGTCCTTATGGCTCATCGCCTGCACAAGGATCTTGCCAAAGGGAATGCCGCAGATGAAGTAGGACGCGGTCATGACCGCGATGGTGGCGACGTAGGGCATCACGGCTACTCACCAGCCTTGTCGGCCGAGGCCTTGGAGCGGAAGCGCAGGCGGATGGGCGTGCCCTTGAGGTCGAACTTCTCGCGCATGCGGTTCTCGATGTAGCGGGCGTAGGTGTCGTTCACAAGGTCTGGGTGGTTCACAAAGAAGGTGAAGGCGGGCGGCTCGGTGCCGGTCTGCGTCACGTAGTGCATGCGCAGGCGGCGCTTGCCGTCAACGACGGTATGGCCGAACTCGCGCAGGTCGGCAAGGAACTGGTTGAGCTTGGCCGTGGTGAGCTTCTGGGCGCGGCGCTCGGCTGCGGCGTCGACCATGTTCCAGATCTTTTCGACGGAACGGCCGGTGAGCGCCGAGATGCGCAGGATCTCTGCCCACGGCGCCATGGTGAGACGACGGTCGACAGTCTCCATGACCTGCTCGCGGGCGCGATCGTCGGTAAGGAGGTCCCACTTATTGAGAAGGACCACGAGCGCGCAGCCGCGCTCGATGGCGAGGTTGGCAACCTTCTGATCCTGCTCGGTGACGCCCACCGACGAGTCAACGACGAGCAGCGCCACGTCGGCGCGGTCGATAGCGCGCAGTCCGCGCACCATGGAGTAGTACTCGATGTTCTCGTAGACCGTGCTCTTCTTGCGGATGCCGGCGGTGTCGACCAAACGGTAGCGGCGACCGTCGCGCTCAACGATGGTATCGATTGCATCACGCGTAGTGCCCGCTACGTCCGAGACGATGGAGCGCTCGCGGCCGATGATCTTGTTGAAGAGCGAGGACTTGCCGGCGTTGGGGCGGCCAATGATGGCCACGCCGAGCGAGTCGGGATACTCGTCCACATCCTCGGTCTCCTCGGGGAGCACCGCGATGAGGTCGTCGAGCAGATCGCCCGTTCCGTGTCCGTGGGTGGCGGATATGGGAATGGGGTCGCCCACGCCGAGCGAGTAGAACTCCCAGAGGCGCTCCTGCTCGCGGTCGGGGTTGTCGAGTTTGTTCACCAAAAGGAAGGTCGGCTTCTTGATGCGCTTGAGCAGGCGCGCAACCGTCTCGTCCTCCTCGGTGACGCCAGCGGAGCCGTCGGTGACAAAGAGGATGGCGTCCGCTTCCTCCGCGCCGGCGAGTGCCTGGTCGCGGATTGAGGCGGCAAAGACGTCGTCGCTCTTGAGCGGCTCGATACCGCCGGTATCGATGAGGGTGAAGCTGCGACCATTCCAGTCGGCGTCATGGTAGCTGCGGTCGCGGGTGACGCCGCGGCTCTCGTGCACAATGGCGTCGGCGGTCTGCGCGATGCGGTTTACCAGCGTGGACTTGCCCACGTTGGGTCGGCCGACAACGGCGACGATGGGTTTCATGCAAGAACTCCTAACGGGCCTATAGCCCCGTTCACACTCCTAAGGCGTCTTCGATGGCGTCCAAGAGGTCGAGGGGCAACGAGGAGGCGACGCGGGCGATGGCGCCGCGCCTCTCCAGGGTCTCCAACACATCATCACGATGATAGCCGTCCAGTGTGAGGCCGTCGGCGTTGAACATGACGTCCGGCAGAAAGAGCATAACCCCGGCGAGGTCGTCTTCGAGCTGCTCGGTGAGGTCGCAGGCGCAGATGAGGCCTGTCACGTCGACGTTGCCGCCGAAGTAGCGATTCTTGATGGCAACAACGCGGCCGCAAAGCGGTTCGTGCTCCACGAAGCCGGCGATGGTCTCGCGCGCCGCCTCGCCGGAGACGACGGTGAGCGTAAGCGAGCGCGAGGCAAGCTCATGGCCGATGCGCTCGATGCGCGCGGCCTCCTCATGCAGGGCAGAGGCGCTGTCGTCAAGATAGGACCGGATCATGCCGATGCCGTCGTAGTACTGGGGGTAGCCGTCATACCATGCCGCCGGCGGTACCGTGATGCCCGCATCGAGATAGAACTCGTCGGAGAGCTGGAACACCGTACGGCCGAAGCGTGCGCGGGCGCGCTCCTGATAGGGACGGACCTGCTCGATGACGCGGCGCGCGGCAGCCGCGTCATCGGAATAGGAGCTTGAGAAGCGCTTCTGGAACTTGGTGTAACCGAGCGGGACGATGCCGAGGCTCGTGATCTCGGGCCGCTCCTCAACGTAGCGGAGGGTCCGCTCAAGCTCCTCGCAATCGTTGAGCCCGGGACAGAGGACGATCTGGGCGTGGATCTCGATGCCGGCTGCAACAAGGCGCTCGAGCGCCTCGAGTCCGCGCGCGGCGTGCTTGCCCATGAGGCGGCGCCGCACATCGGCCGAGACGGCGTGCAGCGATACGTTCATGGGGCTCAGCTGGCAGGTGATGATGCGATCGATGTCCTCATCGGTGAGGTTGGTGAGCGTGACGAAGTTGCCCTGCAGAAAACTCAGGCGGTAGTCGTCGTCGCGGATGTAGAGCGAGGTGCGCATGTGCTCGGGCAGCATCGTCATAAAACAGAAGACGCAGCCATTCACGCAGGTGCGCATGCCGTCAAAGACCGCTCCGTCAAACTCGACGCCCCAGTCCTCGCCCGGCAGGCGCTCAAGCGTGCAGGCGGCATAGGTTGCGTCGCGGGGGTCAAAGACCGTGAGGTCAACCTCCTCGGCATCTGCCCCCCAGAGCCATCCGATCATGTCGGTCAAGGGCTCACCCGCAACCTCGGTCACGATCATGCCGGGTTCCAGGCCGGCATCCCATGCGGGCGAATCGGGCCTCACGGCGCTCACTCGCCCGCCCACAGGCTCGCTATGGTCTGGTTTGGGCTGCGTGCCGCCGTAGGTGACGCTTCCACCCGCGTACGGGGGTCTGATGGGCTCTGTCATGCTCCCACGACCTGGGAGATGGCGCGGACCGTGCGCTCGATCTGGTCTGCGGGGGTGGAGGCGCCGGCGGTGACGCCGATGAGTTCTGCCCCGTCGAACCAAGCGGCTGCAAGTTCGTCCGCATCCTCAATGTGATGCGTGTTCTGGCAGCGCTCGGTACAGATCTCGGCAAGGCGGCGGGTGTTGCCCGACGACCGTCCGCCTATGACGATCATCGCGTCCGCGCGAGCGGCGAGCTCCGCCGCGGCGAGCTGGCGCTCGCTTGTGGCCTCGCAGATGGTGTTCACAACGGTGAGCTCCTCCACGCGGCCCAATAGCTCGGCAACGACCGCCCGTAAGTGCGCAAGCGTCTGCGTTGTCTGGACGACGACGCCCACCTTACGGGCGAGTTCGATGTTGTCGAGGTCTTCGACCGTGGACACAACGTGGGCGCCCTCACCTGCGTGGCCGAGGATGCCCTGCACCTCGGGGTGGCCGCTCTCCCCCACCACGATCACCTGGTAGCCCGCCTTGGCGAGGCGCTCGGCGGCGTGGTGGACGCGCTTTACGTAGGGACAGGTGGCGTCTATGACCGCAAGGCCGAGGTCCTGCGCGCGTGAGATCACCTTGGGCGTGACGCCGTGGGCGCGGATGACGAGGGTTCCCTCCCCTGCCTCTTCCGGTGTATCCGCCGGGCGTACCCCGGCGCTCTCGAGCTCTGAGACCACAAGCGGGTTATGGATGAGAGGACCGAGCGTGTGTACCGGCTGCGCGGCCTCCTCCGAGGCCTGACGCGCCATCTTGAGGGCGCGCTCGACGCCGTAGCAGGCGCCCGCTTGGCGGGCGATCTCGATGCGCGGCATGGTCTACCTCCTCCCGGGGTGCTCCTGACGGAGCTCGTCGCGCACCTCGTACATGCGGCGCACGGCCTCGTCCTCAAACCACTGAAGGCGCTCGGAGCGCTTGAGGCCCTCCGGCGCGTCGGCAAGAGAGAGGCGCTCGGCACAGCGCATCCAGGTCTTTACCGGGCGCATGATGTGCTTGCCGGCGGGCGTGATGTCGCGGAAGCCGCACACCGCCATGGGGGCGATGTCGGCCTTTCCCATCTGGGCCATGAGGGCAAATCCGCCGTGCACCACAACAGGCTGGTCGTCTGAGCGGATACGGGTGCCCTCGGGGAAGATGAGCACGTCCTCGCCACGCTGCAGGGCGTGCTGCGCGCGGCGCAGCGCCTTCATGTCGGCGGTACCGCGGTCGACCGGGATGCCGCCCACGCGTGCGAAGAACCAGCGGACGATGGGGTTGTTGTTGAACTCCGACTTCATGATCGGTCGGACGCGGCGCCCGGTCCGCACAATGTGCGGGACGATCGAGATAACTTCGGCCATGGAGGTGTGGTTGCAGATGATGACCGACCCGCGCTCGCCGCGCGGCAGCAGCTCGTCGGCGTTGTCGACCGTCCAGCGCCACATGATTTTGGAGAAGACGTAGAGGATGGCGATGACGACGTAGTAGAACACGCGGAGCGCCACGGGGTAATCGCGCATGGCGTTGTCATAGTAGTCGTCACGCGTGTAGTGCAGAAGCTTCACGCGCCCCTCCTCTCCTGGATGAGGTCGGCGATCATCGCGACCACTTCATCGATGGTGTGGGCAGTGGAATCGATCTCAACGGCGTCGGGGGCGGCCGTCAGGGGCGCCACGTCGCGGGAGCTGTCGAGCTCGTCGCGACGACGGATCGCGTCGAGCGTTCGCTGGACCTCGTCGGCAAGATCGTCGAGCGTGAGGTCATCGTTCTCATGACGCTGGAGCACGCGCCTGCGGGCGCGCTCGGCGGGGTCGGCCGTAAGGAAGATCTTGATATCGGCCGCCGGGAAGACGACGGTTCCGATATCGCGGCCCTCGGCCACCACATCGCGACCCTCGGCAAAGGCGCGCTGGGGAGTGAGCATGGCGGTGCGGACCCCGGGGTAGGCGGCGACCTTGGAGACGCACGAGTCGATGCGCGGCGTGCGGATGGCGTCGCTCACGTCAACATCGTCCACCTCGATGCGCGTCGTGGCGCCGTCGCGCGGAGGGAAGCGGATGGAGATGGTGTTGGCGAGGTCGTCGACAGCGGGCTCGTCGTCGAGGTCGACGCCGCGATCGAGTGCGGAGAGCGCGACCGCGCGGTACATGGCGCCGGTGTCGAGCTTGTCGAAGCAGAACCTGCGCGCGACCTCGCGGGCGATGGTGGACTTGCCGGAACCCGCCGGTCCGTCGATTGCGATGATCATTTCTCGTCCTCTCTGGTCCTGGATGGATCGTTTTCGCTGGCCATGCGCTGCATGTCGGATTTGAGCGCGGCGACCTCCGCCTCTTCGAGTTCGCGCCACTCACCCTCGGCGAGCTCCCCGAGGGTAAGCGACCCCATGCGGTCGCGGTGTAGGCGGATGACCGGGTGGTGAATGGCGCCAAACATGCGCTTCACCTGGTTCTTTCGCCCTTCGCGCAGCTCGATCGAAACGGGCGTGACCGTGCCGTTCTCGATTGTTTGCGTGTCGTCGGGCCAGAGCTCGCACGCCGAGGTGCGGTCAACGATGGCACAGGGCGCGGGGCGGCAAGGGCCGTCGTCGAGTGTGATGCCTTGGCGGAGCGGCTCGAGCTCTTCGTCTGCAAGGTGCCCGTCCACAAGCGCGAGATAGCGCTTGGGCACGTGAAAGGAAGGGTGCAGAAGCCGGTTTCCCGTGTCCCCGTCGGTGGTAAAGAGCAGAAGCCCCGTTGTGTCCTTGTCGAGTCGCCCCACGGGGAAGAGCCCGGGAAAGCGCTCACGCGGTACAAGCTCGGCTACGCAGGGACGCCCCTGCGGGTCGGCCATGGTGGTGAGGTAGCCCGCCGGCTTATGAAGCATGAGGTAGACAGGACCCTCCCCCATGGCGACCGTGCGTCCGTCAACGGCGACCTCGTCCACGCCGAGCGTCACCTTGGTGCCGAGCTCGGTCACAACGGCGCCGTTCACAGAGACGCGACCTGCGGTGATGAGGTCCTCTGACCCGCGCCGGCTCGCCACGCCAGCGCGCGCAAGAAAGCGCTGGAGGCGCATGGTCCAGGGATGGTCCTTCCCTGGTATGACCTTATCCGCCTCAGTCATCGAACTCCTCGTCGGTCGCGTTGCCGACAATCATGAGGTCGTCATCGTCCTCTACCACCTCGTCGATGAGCTCGCGCTCTTCGTCCAGATCCTCCTCGGTCTCCTCCAGGGTGGATTGGATGGAGCGCCCCGAGAGGCGCTCGCGAATGAATTGGCGCGCTTGCTCGTCGGGCGCGAACTGCTCAAGGTCGGGAAGGTCCTTCAAGGAGCGCAGGCCAAACTTCTCAAGGAACGCGTTGGTCGTGCCGTAGAGGATCGCCTGGCCATGCTCGACGTCGCGGCCGAGCTCGCGCACAAGGCCCTTGTCCACGAGCGAGGAGATGACGCCGTCGGAATTGACGCCGCGGATGCCGCGCACCTGCTCGCGCGTGGCTGGTTGGTGGTAGGCAATGACGGCGAGCGTCTCGAGCGCTGCCTGGCTGAGCTTCTGTGTGTCCCAGGAAAGGACGAAGGCCTCAACCTGCTCATGGAAGGCGGGATGGGTGAAGAGGCGCCAACCGCCCGCGACCTCACGAAGCTGGAACCCGCGGTTGGCCTCTTCATACTCGACTTTAAGCTCGGCCAGAAGCGACGCTGCCTCACCGGGCGCGATGTCGAGTGCCTGAGCGAGGGCGCTCGCGCTCACCGGGTCGCTCGATACGAGCAGAAGCGCCTCAAGCGCCGCCTTGGGCGAGAGCGGGTTTAGATTCTCAAGGTCGTTCATGGTCTACTCCTTACGCGCACGGGCGCTGGGTATCAGTCTTCCTCGACGTAGAGGGCGTCTTCCGGGTGGTACTCCTCCGCGCCCTCCACGCGCTCGATATGAATCTCGCCAAAGTTCTCCTCCTGCGTGAGCGTGATGGACCCGCGCTTGGCGAGCTCAAGGATCGCCAGGAAGGTGGAGACGAGCTGGTCGGTGGTCTCGGCACCTTCGATAAGGTCGGAGAACGTGCAGGTCATGCGGGTTGCCGTAAGACGATCGACCGAGGCCACGGTGAGCTCGAGCGGCACGCGGTGCGGGGCGACGTGCTCGGCCTCGAGCAGAAACGTCTCGCGCCTGCTGTCGAGGTCCGCACAGATGACGGCAAGGCCGCGCAGCGTGATGCCCGCGAGGTAATCGGGCATGAGGTTTAAGAACTCCGGGTCGGGGCCGGCAACGCGCGGATGCATGCGGCGCTCGGCCTCCATGCGCGACCCGAGCGCGGCGGCCGCACCCTTGAACTGCTTGTAGGCAATGAGGCGTTGGATGAGGACTTCGCGCAGACCCTCGGCGTCGAGCCCCGCGAGCTCATCGTCCTCCTCGAGGTCCGCTGTCACCGGGCCGTCAGCGTCGGTTGGCACGAGCGAGGCAGCCTTGATGTCGAGAAGCGTCGCCGCCACAAGGAGGAAGTCGCTCGCCACGTCGAGGTCCACGTCCTCCATGCGGTCGACCTCTTGGAGGTACTGCTCGGCAACCTCGGTGATAGAGATGGCGCCGATGTCCACGGCATGGCGGCTGACGAGCTGCAGCAGCAGGTCGAACGGGCCCGAGTAGGCCGCGGTGCTGACGCGGTACGACATGCTGCCCCTCTCCTTTTGTGTGAACGTTGGTTAGTCCAACTCTCTATTCTAGCCTAATGCCCAGGCCGCCAGCTGATAGAAGAGCGGGTATACCGTGAAGTTGAAGTACAAGCCCACGATGTCGATGCGCAGAATCTGCGGCAGCAGGTAGAGCACGATGATGAGGATGGGCATCGCGTACTGCTGGATCTGATAGTAGGTCTCGAGCGCGCGGCCCTTGAGGAAGGGAACGAGGATCGAGGAACCGTCGAGCGGCGGCAGCGGGATGAGGTTGAAAAACGCGAGCGACAAATTCACGAGGATGGCGCTCATAAGAAACTCGAGGGGTAGGGTCGAGCCCGTGGCCATGACAAGCGAGCCCACAGCCGGTACCCGGCAGAGCGCGGCGAAGACGACAGCGAGTACGATGTTGGATACAGGACCCGCGAGCGCCACGATGAGCTCGTCGCGCTTAGGGTTCTTGAGATTACCGAGGTAGACAGGAACCGGTTTCGCAAAGGCAAAGACCGGACCGCCGAGCACGATCATGATAAGCGGCAGGAGCACCGTGCCAAAGGGGTCGATGTGCGCGAGCGGGTTTAGTGAGACGCGCCCGCGAGAGCGCGCCGTCCTATCCCCCAGCGCCCAAGCGGCAAGGGCGTGAGCGCTCTCGTGCACGCAAAGACCGATGATGAGGGCGAGGGCCTGTATGAGAAGCCCTGCGATATAGGTAATGTTGAGCATGGGACCCCCTAGCGCCTCACAAGCCACGAGATGCGCTGCGCGGCGTAGTCGAGAACAAAGAGCGCGATCGCGGTCAGAGCAAAGTCGAGACGGAAGACGCCGCCAAAAGGCGTTGCGATAACGCCGTAGCCCGAGATGAAGGAGGGTATGGTGCGCGAGATGTCGAGCACGAGGTTCACGATGCCAAGACGCGTAGCCGCCCCCGAGAAGGACAGAATACACACGATGGCGACGAGCGCTATCGCGGCGAGCCTAAAGCCCCAGGACAGGATGGCAAGCGCAAGGGCCGCTGCTTTACGCGCATCCACGGGCGATCTCCTCCTCGATCTCGGTCGACAGCTCGAGCCATTCGTCCTCGGCGTCGGCGATCTTCTTCTTCAGGTCGTTGTACTCGGCGAGCGCCGCGTTGAAGCGCTCCTGGTCGGCGTAGAGCTCCTCGGAGGCCATGAGTGCCATGAGCTCGTCATAGCGCGCGCGGTCGCGTTCCAGATTCTTCTCAAGGGCTGACAAGCGCGTGCGACGTGACTTAAGACGACGGTTGAGCTCGGCACGAGCCTCGGCCTCGGCGCGCTTCTGCTCCTTGGTCTTATGCGCCTCGCGTGCAGGTGCGCTGGCAGGAGTGTCCTCTTTGCGGTGCGTGCGTGGAACGCTCCTCACCGGTGCTGCGGCCGGCGTTTCCGTTGCGGAGGCGTTTTCGGCCGCGGCCCGCTGCGCCAGATCCTCGCGCTTGAAGAGGTAATAGTCGTAGTCGCCATCGATGACGGTCATCTTGCCGTCGCGAATGTCGATGACGCGGTTGGCAACAGAGCGGACGAGGTGCTCGTCGTGGGAGATGAGCACGAGCGTGCCGGGGAAGTTTTTGAGCGCGTTCTCGAGCATGTCCACCGAGTCGATGTCAAGGTGGTTGGTGGGCTCGTCGAGGCAAAGGAGCGCCTCGGGCGCTACAAGCATCTTGGCGAGTGCCAAGCGCGCCTTCTCGCCGCCGGAGAGCACGCCAACGCGCTTATCGACGTCCTCACCGGAGAAGAGGAAGGCGCCAAGGAGGCTTCGCTGCTGCGGAACTGTCCACGTGGGGGCAACCGAGTCGATCTCCTGCAGGACCGTGTTGGATTCCTTTAGGCCCTCGAGCTGATGCTGGGCGTAGTAGGCAACGCCCACGTTCACGCCGAGCTCGCGCGTGCCCGCGCTTGGCGCCTCGATACCGGCGAGCATCTTCATGAGGGTCGACTTGCCGGCACCGTTGGGGCCCACGAGCGCCACATGGTCGCCGCGGTAGAGCGTGAGGTCAAGCCCGCTGTAGATGTGCTTCTCGCCGTAGGACTTTGACACGCCCTCGAGCTTCACCACCATGTCGCCCGAGCGCGGCGGGTCGGGGAACTTGAAGTCGACGTGTTTGTGACCCTCGGGCAAGATCACGAGCTCGCTTTTGATCTGCTCGATGCGGCGCATGCGCTCCTGTGCCTGAGCGGCCTTGGTGGGCTTATAGCGGAACTTGTCCACAAAGACCTGCATGTGCGCGATCTCGCGTTCCTGAGCGGCGCGCTTGGCGCGCATCTGCTCGAGGTTGTCCTCACGCTGCTTCAAGTACGAGCTGTAGTTGCCCGTATAGGTGGTGATACGGCGGTTTTCGATTGCGGCAACATGATCCACGCATGCGTCCATAAAGGCGCGGTCGTGAGATACGATCAGCACGGCGCCCTCATAGGAAGCGATGAAGCCGCGCAGCCACTGTACGCTTTCAAGGTCGAGGTGGTTGGTGGGCTCGTCCAGAAGGAGCACGTCGGGGTGGCGCAGGAAGAGCTTGGCAAGCGCGATGCGCATCTGCCAGCCACCGGAGAACTCGGCGCAGAGCTTTCCAAAATCCTCAACGGGAAAGCCCAGACCTGCCAAGATCTGGCGCGCGTTGCTCTCGAGCTCGTAGCCGCCCAGGCGCTCAAAGCGGTCGAGAACCTGACCGTATTCGTTCAGAAGCGTTTGCGGAACCTCGCCCGACTCCCCTGCCTCGGCGATCTTTTGCTGGAGGTGCTCGGCGCGCTCGCCGAGCTCACGAATCTCGTGGGCCGACGCCACGACCTCGTCGATAACGGGGACGTCAGAGGCAAGTTGGGTCTCCTGCTCGAGGTAGCCCACGTTCACGCCTTTGGCAAAGGTGATGGTGCCTGCATCCGGAGCGTCTTGGCCCATAATGATCTTGAGGAGCGTGGTCTTGCCGGCACCATTGGGGCCGACGAGGGCATAGCGATCCCGCGGGTTGACCTGGAAGGACGCTCCCGAGAACAGGACACGCGCCCCAAAGCTCTTTTCTACCTTCTCGACGGAAAGGATCATGGTTACCTACCTGCCTGCTCAACGTTTCAGCAACCGGTTGCTAGCAAAAGGGCCGAGGATCTCTCCCCGGCCCCGTCAGATTCGATGGTGGGCGTTACAAGATTTGAACTTGTGACCCCTTCCGTGTGAAGGAAGTGCTCTACCCCTGAGCCAAACGCCCATCTGCCTCTTCGGCGTAAGCTATCCTAGCATGACCCTCAACCGCTGCCAACCCCCAATGTGAATCTTTCCACAATGTGATGCAGCGGTGCGGTCTGTTCCCGGCATTTGGGCCCTGCATCACCACATGGGCTGAGGACGGAAAGCGATCACTACAACCTTTGATGCTCGCGTGAGAGCGCACGACCGCACAGTATTGTGGCTACGCCTAGGACGATCGCCGCCACGCTCCCAAGTAGCGGAAGGGGTGAATCTCCCGTGGGGACGATGGTTTCGTTTGCTTTGCCTTCGGCGACCGCAAATGTCGTCTTAGCAGTTCCGGTGGTGGATATGATTTCGAGCTCGTGGCTGCCAAGTTTCAGACTCGCGAGATAGCTCGCCTTCAGCGTGATGACGGTGCTGCCCTCGGCAACATGGAAATGCTTCTGGTCAACGGCCGTGCCATCGAGGCGCACCTCGCGGAAATCCTCATACGCGGCGTTCGAAGTGAACGTGAGGTTCTTTGCGCTCCCCTTCTGCCATGTGGAATCGGCGCCAGCGATGATCTTTGGTGAGAATCCGGGGTCGATGCCGTCACAGGCGGCGCAGTGCCCGTCATCCTCGTATTCGTGTCCCGCCGCAGGAACAGTTTCGCCCTTCGCAATCTCGTATCCGCAGACGGAGCAGGCCGTGTCACCGGTGTAGCCCTCCTCGGTGCAGGTGGCGCCATGTGCTCCCTCGATCTTGGGCGTATGCGCAGCGAAGTCAAGCCTGTCGCCGCAAGCCGCGCAGGCGTGCCAGTGGCCGTTCGCGTCGCTCGACCACGCGCCGGCGGGGTCGTGCTTGACCGTTACCGTGCAGGTCGCGGTCTTGCCGCCGTCCGTCGTGGTGACGGTGATGGTGGCGGTGCCCGCGCCCACGGCGATAACAGTGCCGCTCGCGTCCACCGTGGCGACACCGGGAGCGGTGCTGTTCCACGTCACTTTCTGGTTGGTGGCGTCGGCCGGCGTTATGGTGGCGACAAGGGTCTCGCTGCTGCCCTCGGTCAGCGTCAGCTCGGTCTTGTTCAGCGACACTCCGGTGACCGGAACGTCGGTTTGCGCTTCGATTGAAATGCTCAACTGTTTGCTGTCGGAGCCGTAGGCATTGGTCGCCGTCACGGTAAAGGCGCTCGTGCCTGCCGCGGTTGGGGTGCCGGAGATCACTCCGTTTTCCAACTTCAATCCCGCAGGAAGTGTACCGCCGTTTTCAAGGCTCCATGTAATGGTGACGGAGCCAGTGGCCGCAAGGGTCTGACTGTATTCTTCGTTTACCGTGCCGTTGGGCAGGCTTTCGGTGGTGATGGCGGGGGCATATTTCACTGCACCCGTTATCTTATCTTCACCGGTGAGGGTGCCGCCATTTACAATTACCTCATGGCTACCCGTGTTCAGGCTTGCCCCGTCCCCGATGGTCAGGCTCTCGCCCTCGTTGATGGTGATATTCTCCTGCAAGGTCACATCGCCGTATACAGTGCCTTCCGTTCCGTCAAAGACGATTCCGCCACTGGTGCCGGTACCGGAACCAACAACGATTTGATCACTGAGATCGTTAAGATTGGAACTAGATGCCTTGATCCCGCCTGTTTTGGCGTCCACGATCGCATTTTCGCTGACCGTCAGACTGGTAGTGGCACCGGTGGCTTGAGATGATCCCACATAAAACAGTATCCCATCATTGTTTCCAGTGCCGCTGGCGGTCAGGCTACCGCCGTCGACGGAAAGAGAGATATTCGGGGAGTCGGTGGCGCTTGCGCCGGACTGCACACAGACGCCGGCGTAGCCAGAATAGGTTTGAGTAGACTTTGCATCGACGGAAGCGTTTTTAATGGTCAGGGAGGCGCCGCCTGTTCCGCCTATGATAAGTAGACCGCTGCCGCCTGTACCGGTAACTGTCAGGATGCCGTTATCGCCGTTATCGCCGCCGTTTTTGATGACAAGGGAGGCATCCGCACCTGGTGTAGTTCCTTGACCTGCATTCACAAAAATTCCATAGTGGCCCGTGATGGTATTCTCGCCAATCAGTTCGATGGTCAGGGCAACTGGTTGATCGCTGTTGGACTGAGCATAGATCCCGGCGCCATAAGGAACTGATGAAATACTGTCGTTTCCCGTGATCGTCGCCCCGTTTAAGGTCAGGGTTGCGGTGCTGGGGTCGTATTTGACAGTCCAATCGTTTTCACTGCCTTCTACCAGACTACCTTGTGTTGAACCTGCTTTTAAGTAGGTTGTCGCGTTACCGTTTGTAATCTGGTAATTGCCCACATACAGTGTTGTAGGAGCATTTTCCGCTGCCAGCGCCGTGACGGGGAGCGCGAGTAAACTGAGCAGTGCCGCAACGAACACGGTCGCAATCGTTCTTTTCAGCATCTTCATCCTCCACCCGGCGCATACGCTGTCGGCACAACAGATCTTGAACCCATTGTTGAGGAGAGGGCGCCGCCTTCCCCTACCCGACAAGCGGGGCAATATGGGGAGAGTGGAGACGCGGCGGACACAAATCGCCTCACTAAACTTGCTAAAGTGCCCGAAAGCCTGCCTACGCCAACATGAACTGCGATAGATCCTTGCGGCTCGTCACGCCGAGCTTGCGAAACGCGTTAGACAGGCACTCCTTAACGCGATTCACCGAAAAGCCCATGTGCTCGGCGATCTCGGCGTTCGACCAGTCGCGCGAGGCGAGCATGCAGACCGCAAACTCGGTGGTGGTAAGGTTGTCCGCCACGTCGTCGGCCGTCTGCGGGTTGTGGACGCGCCGCCAGCCGGCGCTGAAACGATACGTGATGTCGATCATGCGCTTGAAGTCGTCCTGCCACGCGGGCTTGATCGCGGCCTCGAGCATGCCGCCCAGAAGGCCGTGGTGCTCGCCGAGGGGCTGGATGAGGCCGTCCGGTCGCGCGATGTCCCATGCAGCGAGGACGTGCTGGCGCGCCTCGTCGGTTCGGCGAAGTGCCATGAGGTTCATGACGGCCGCGAGGTGCAGGTAGATGGCCGGTATGGGATAGAGCGTATCCGCCATGACGAAGGCTCCCAGCACGATGCCGTAGCTCTGCTCGTAGGCGCCCTCGAGGTAGAGGCGGTGCGCCTTAACGTAACAGGCGAAGAGCCTAAGGCCGGGCGGCAGGAGGGAAAGCAAGTCGGAGACGTGTTGCACGGGCGTGGGTGCGGGCAGGTGCAATAAGGCGCTCGCAGCGTTACCAATGAAGGCCGCCATGGCCGTCACTTCAGAAGGCGTACCCCCCATTTCAGAATTCATGTTCCCGAGGGCGCCGTCAAGCGCGAAGCGGGCGTCGTTGATGCGACCAAGGCTGAGGTTCGAGAACGCGCAGATGAGGCAGGCGGAGAGACGCGCCTCGGGGTCGTCGCTCTTGAGGAGCGGGGCGGCAAGGTCGCGCGCACGCTCCGCGTTGCCGGAGAAGTAGGCGAGCTCGGCTTGCGCGACAGACGCGCGCGTGCCCCTCGCAAGGGAGGCAACAAATGCCTTCGCAGTTCCCGGGGTATAGGCAGTGCTCATGAGCGGCATGAGGTTTTGGAAGGAGGACGTGGGACGAGGGCTTGGCACCTGCGGTGCGAAGGCGCGCTCTCCCCTGCGTGGGTCATCAGGCTTGACCGTGCCCTCGGGGATACGCCACGAGCCGCCAAGCTTCTCGGCACCCGCGATGCGCCCCTCCTTGCAGTAGCGCTGCACGAGGCGCGTCGTCACGCCCCAACGGTGCGCCGCTTCCTCTGCCGTGATGTAGGGCATCTGCTCCCCTTATCTGCTATTGGTTGACCTGTACTGGGAAGCAGCATAGCAGAACGAACTGTTCGGCAATACGAACAGAAAAAGGCCAGACGCGAAGCCCGGCCTAAAGATAGTTGGTGGGCCCAGCAGGATTCGAACCTGCAACCCAGGGATTATGAGTCCCCTGCGCTAACCGTTGCGCCATGAGCCCGAATAGTAAAACGCCCTCCGAGAAATCGGAGGGCGGCGGTTCACTTGGGTGGAGACGAGGGGGATCGAACCCCTGACCTCTTGACTGCCAGTCAAGCGCTCTCCCAGCTGAGCTACGCCCCCAAGCGGTGCGTGAAATACTATACGGAAACGTCTCGTTGAATGCAAGCCCCAAAATGAAAGAATCCAGATTGCGCGCTTAAACCGGCGTGTTCCATGCGAGATTTTGTCTGAACTAAGAATCGAGATGTTTAGGAAGTTCAAGCTGACAAGCTGAGGTTTGCTTCTTATCGATGCCTGGCATAACCATAATATCAAGTATTCAATAATCCGTGACGCTTCTTCAGAGTATGCGTGCTGGCTACATCCGCTTTTTCCTCGGCGTTTCGATTACTGATAGGGGCTTCTAGTCCGTTCCCCGAGTACAGATTATTGAATAACTGAAATTCCTCAAAATGAATGATGTCATCATAATTGCGCGCAAACAAAAAGGCCTCTGATTAACCAGAGGCCTTAAAGATCTTGGGTGGAGACGAGGGGGATCGAACCCCTGACCTCTTGACTGCCAGTCAAGCGCTCTCCCAGCTGAGCTACGCCCCCAAGCAACGAGAAATTACTATAGGCGAAGTGCTCTTCTAGCGCAAGGGGTGAATTGTGGCAAATTCTTGCGCAAGAAGATGTCTCTTGTTTAGGAACGCTTAGGGAGAACGAGGCTGCAAACGTGCTTGACGAGCTCATCGACGGCAACGTCGGTGCGCTCCCCTGTTGCGCGGTCCTTAAGCTCTACGGTGCCGTTCGCAAGCCCGCGCTTGCCCACCACGATTTGGTACGGGAAGCCCATGAGGTCATTGTCAGCAAACTTCACACCCGGGCGCTCGGCGCGGTCATCGAAGATGACCTCAACGCCTGCGCTAGAAAGCTCGCGTGCGAGGTTCTCGGCAGCGTCGAAGGCCTCGCCCTTCTTGTCCAGCGAGATGACGGAGACCTCGTACGGCGCGACGGAGACGGGCCAGATGATGCCCTGCTCGTCGTTGTGCTGCTCCACGATGGCGGCAAGTGTGCGGGAGACGCCCACACCGTAGCAGCCCATGAGGAAGGGCTTCTCACGACCGTCTTCGTCGGTGAAGGTGGCACCCATGGCGGCGGAGTACTTGGTGCCGAGCTGGAAGACCTGGGACACCTCGATGCCGCGTGCGCCCTGAAGGGGCTTGCCGCAGTGCGGGCAGGGGTCGCCGGCGTGTACGGTGATGAGGTCCGCCCACTCGTCCACGGTAAAATCGCGGTCCGGGCAGGCACCGGTGTAGTGGTAGTCGAGCTCGTTGGCGCCGCACGTCCAGCTCTTGGAGGCGCGCAGGTTCTCGTCCACCACAAGACGGATGCCCTTGGGTAGGTTCACGGGGCCGATGAAGCCCTTGATGAGGCCGTGCTCGACAAGCTCCTCCTCGGTCATAAGGTGATAGGAGCCAAAGAGCTTCTCGGCCTTGCAGTCGTTGAGCTCGTGGTCGCCCGGAACAATGCAGACAACCGGCTCGCCCCCGCCGGTGATGAGCGCGAGCGATTTGCGCGTGCCGTTCTCGGGGAAGCCAAAGAACGCGGCAACGTCTTCGATCGAGCCAAGACCAGGGGTGTGCACCTTGGTTAGAGTGCCGTCGCCCGGGCCCTCGGTGACCGCGACCGTGGTGGTGGCTGCCTCCTCGTCGGCGGCAAAGCCGCAGGAGTCGCAGTAGACAAGCGCCGCCTCGCCGGCGTCCGCGAGCGCCATGAACTCAACGGAGGTGTCGCCGCCGATCTGGCCGGAGTCGGCGACCACGGGGAGCGCCTTGATGCCGCAGCGCTCGCAGATGTTGGCATAGGCCTGCTTCATGGCGTCGTAGGTCTCCTGCAGGCTTTCTTGCGTGGCATTGAACGAGTAGCCGTCCTTCATGATGAACTCGCGGCCGCGCATGAGGCCAAAGCGCGGGCGCATCTCGTCGCGGAACTTGTCCTGAATCTGGTAGAGGTTGACAGGGAGCTGCTTGTAGCTCTTGAGCTCGTTGGTGATGAGGTCGGTCACCGTCTCCTCGTGCGTGGGGCCGAGGGCGAACTCGCGCCCGTGACGATCGGTCACGCGCATGAGCTCGGGTCCGTAGGCGCCCCAGCGGCCGCTCTCGCGCCAGAGCTCGGCATCCGTCAGGATAGGCATGAGCATCTCCTGGGCGCCGGCGGCGTCCATCTCATCGCGCACAATGGCTTCAATCTTCTTAAGCGAGCGCCACGCGAGCGGCAGGTAGCTGTAGAGGCCGGCGGCCTGCTTGCGGATCATGCCGGCGCGCAGCATAAGCTTGTGGCTCGCGAGCTCGGCCTCGGCCGGATCCTCCTTGAGCGTCGGGGCGTAGAGCCTGGACATGAGCATGTAAGACATCGCAACTCCTTGCATCTATTATTCATGCGCCCGTACGTGCAGGCGCTACAGCGTCTCGATCTCGCGCATGAGCTCATCGATAATAGCATCCTCGCTCACTTTGCGCAGCACCTCGCCGTGGCGGAATATGAGCCCGCAGCCACGTCCGCAGGCAACGCCCACGTCCGCCCCGGCAGCCTCGCCGGGTCCGTTCACCACGCAGCCCATGACCGCGACGGAGATGGGTTTGGTCACGCCCTTGAGCCTGCGCTCGACCTCTTCAGCGATAGGAATAAGGTCCACCTGCGTGCGTCCGCAGGTGGGGCAGCTTACGAGCTCGGGTCCACGGCGGCGAATGCCGAGGCACTCGAGGATGCCCCAGGCAACGGGCGGCTCCTCGACGGGGTCCGCCGTGAGGGATACACGCAGCGTGTCGCCGATGCCGTCGGCAAGAAGCGCGCCTAACCCGACGGCGCTTTTGATGGTGCCCTGCTTCACCGTTCCCGCCTCGGTGACGCCTAGGTGAAGCGGCACCTGCGGAAGCTCGCGCGAGAGGGCGCGGTAGGTGGCGATGGTTGCGGGCACGTCATGGGCCTTGGCGGAAAGGACGATGTTTTCAAACCCGCGCCCCTCGAAATGCTCGACGAAGCGCAGAGAGGACGCAACGAGCTTCTCGGGAAGGGAAAGATTCTCGTTTTGCGCGATATCGTCCTCAAGCGACCCGGCGTTCACGCCGATGCGGATGGCGATACCGGCTTCTCCCGCGGCGTCGATTACCGCGTCCACCTTCTCCCAAGAGCCGATGTTGCCTGGGTTGATGCGGAGCTTTGCCGCACCCGCCTCGATGGCGCCGAGCGCAAGGCGATGGTCGAAGTGGATGTCCGCCACGATGGGTACGGGCGACTCGGCACAGATGGTGCGGAAGCTCTTGAGAGCCGCGCGCGAGGGCACCGAGACGCGCACGATGTCGCAACCCGCGTCCGCGAGGGCGCGCACCTGGCCAAGCGTTGCTGCAGCATCGACGGTATCGGTCGAGGTCATGGACTGCACGACGACGGGCGCTCCCCCGCCGATGGTCACCTCGCCCAGGTGGACGGGACGGGTCTTGATGCGCGCGGCGTTCTCAAACATGCGTGACCCCCTCTACAGGATGAAGCGGATGATGTCTGCGCGGAGCAGGTAGATAAAGAGGGCACCGAACAGGGCGATGCCGATGTAGGAAAGCGCGTTCTGCACCTTTACCGAAAGCGGGCGGCGGATGACGGCCTGCACGATCTCGATCACAAGCTTGCCGCCGTCGAGGGGCGGTATGGGCAGGAGGTTCATGAAACCGAGCGAGAACGAGATAAGGGCGGCCACGCTGAGGAAGGTGGAGGCTCCGCTTTCCGCCGCGGCGGCAGCCATGACGGAGATGCCGACCACCGAGGTGGAGCTGTCGAGGACCTCAAGCGTGCGCTGGGGGTTCACGAGCTGCATGATGGAATCGGCGGTAAGCGCAAGGTAGGACCAGGTCACGCTCGCAGCTTGAGCGGGGTTGAGGTGGACCGACTCCTGCGGCGCAGTGATGCCGATGGCGTCGGCGCCCTCGGCATCCACGGTCACCGTGAGCTCTTTGCCTTCACGCGAGAGGACCATGTCGAAGGGCTCGGACAGGTCGAGCGCGCCGATGGCGTTTGCAATGTCGGAGAAGCTGTCCGTGTCGGTCCCCGCAACCGAGAGGACGGTGTCCCCGGCCTCGATGCCCGCTGTTGCTGCCGGCGAGGCTGCCTCGACGGTTCCTATGGTGTTCACATCTACCGTCGCGGTAACGCCCACGAACATGTAGATGGCCATAAGGAGGAGAAAGCCGGAGACGAGGTTCACCGCAACACCTGCGACAAGGATGAACGCACGAGCGAAGAAGCCCTTGCCGGCATAGGTGTGGGAACGCTCCCGCTCAAAGAAGGCGTCCTCCCCCATCGGCGGCTCCCATGCCTCACCGGAGCCGGTCGCCTCATCACGCTTGAACTGCGCACCATCAAGAAGCGTGGCTCCCGCCTTGTCGCGCGGGACGGCCGCATAGGTCGAGGGATAGTAGACACCGGGCTTCTCGCCGGCCGCCTCATCATACCTGCCCTCGATAGAGCCCCAGTCGAGGAGCTGCACGCAGGCAGCGAGCGCGTCTTCCTCTGAAATTGAAAGCGCCTCGGCGAGCTCTGCGACCGTTGCCGTACCGCGCCGGTGCACCTCGGAAAGAACGAGCTTGGCGATTGCGCTGTCGCCTTCGGGCTCCATGCCGCAGACCATGGCGTAGCCGCCGAGCAGAAGCGGCGTTACGCCAAACTTCGTACCGATGCGGCGTGAGACGTGATGAAGATTGAACCGGCAGGGCAGGCCGAGGAAGAACTCGGTGACGCGCACACCGACGGCGCGCGATGCTAAGAAGTGACCGCCCTCGTGCACAAACACGAGCGCGGACAACATGAGGAGACCCCAGAACAGGGGTCGGATGATGCCAAGGAGCGTCTCCATGGGTGGCAAGCCTTTCGGTACGGGGACCTAGCGGGCGCGGGCGGCGAGGTAGGTGCGCGCCTCGGAACGTGCCCAGAGGTCGATCTGCTCGAGCTGTTCGAGCGATTCTACCCGCATTGCGTCATGCTGCTCGAGGCAATGGGCAACGCAGCCGTCGATATCGGTGAATGTACACGATTCTGCAAGGAAGGCAGCCACGGCGACCTCGTTAGCGGCGTTGAGCACGCACGGTGCGGTACCACCCGTGCGCGCGGCCTCCTCGGCAAGCGCGAGGCACGGGAAAGCCTCGGTATCAGGCGCGCCAAAGGTGAGCTGGGCGATATCACGGAAGTCGATGCGCTCCGCCGGCGTCTCCCAGCGCTCGGGGTACGAAAGGGCGTACTGGATGGGCAGGCGCATGTCTGAGGCGCCAAGGTGGGCAATCACCGCTCCGTCGCAGTATTCAACCATGGAGTGGATGCGGCTCTCACGCTGGATGAGGACAGGAATGCGCTCTACAGGGAGGTTGAAGAGCTGCATGGCCTCGATGCGCTCGAAGCCCTTGTTCATGAGCGTTGCCGAGTCGATTGTGATCTTGGCGCCCATGTTCCATGTGGGGTGCGCGAGCGCGTCTGCGCGGGTCACATTGGCAAGCTCGGCTCGCGTACGACCGAAGAAAGGACCGCCCGAGCAGGTGAGCCAGATGCGGTAGACCTCCTCGGCACGTTCACCGAGGAGGCACTGGAAGATGGCGCTGTGTTCTGAGTCGACGGGCAGCAGCTGCCCGGCGGACGCCATGGGCATAAGGAGGTCGCCGCCTACGACGAGTGACTCCTTGTTGGCAAGTGCGAGGCGCTTCTCCCCTTTTAAAACGTGATAGCTCGCCTCGAGGCCAACGGCACCCACAACGGCGACAAGGACCGTGTCCGCCTCGGGCGTGTCGGCAAGCTCGGCAAGTGCGGAGACACCGGTGAGAAGCGTGGTCCCTTCGGGAAGCTCCGAGAGACAAGGGTCCTTCGCATGGGCGTCGTCGGTAACAGCGACCAGGGGCACATTGAACTCACGTGCAGCGGCGACAAGCTCAGCAGTACGGCTGTGCGCGGAGAGCGCTACGACTTCGATACGGTCGGGGTGCTGGCGGCAGACGTCGAGTGCCTGCTGGCCGATGGAGCCCGTGCAGCCAAGGATGACGAGGCGGATGCGCCCGGCGTCGGTCATAGGATGCCTCCAAAATAGAGCATGAGCATGGCTGCGATGCAGCCGAAGATAAGCGAATCGCACCGGTCGAGCATGCCGCCATGACCGGGGATGAGGTTTCCTGAGTCCTTAACGCCCACGCCGCGCTTGATGCGCGACTCGATAAGGTCGCCAAAGACGCCGAGGATGGCTACGACAACACCGGTTAGCAGCGCGTAGCCAAGCGAGAGTGTGAAGAGGTGAGTGGCCCAGACAATGAGCCAGATGATGACCGACCCCGCGATGCCTCCGGCGAAACCTTCCCATGACTTTTTGGGCGAGATCTTGGGCGCCATCTTATGGCGGCCGAATTGGCGACCAACGAGGTAGGCGAAGGAATCGGAGACCCAAAGAGACGCGCAGGAGCCGATGGCGATAAGCGCCCCCGCAAATCCGGGAGCGGCGTCACGCAGCAGCACAATAGACGAGAGCATGAAGCCCGTGTAGAGCGGGCCCATGAGCGTCACCGCCACATCGGCGATGCGCGTGCGGGGCGTGTAAACGTACCAAAGGCCGCAGGAGAGCACAAAGATGAAGATGAGAGCCGTCATCGCGATGCTCTCCCCCAGCGCTGCGATCGGGAAGAGCGCGCTGCAGGCAACGCCGAGGGCGAGGTTGGGCACCTTGCCGTCGCGTCTTGTCATGAGGAAGAACTCGTAGGCGCAAAGCCCGCTGATGAGTGCGACAAAGACGGCGGCGGGAACGGGGCCCGCGAGAAGGCAGCCGATAAAGAGCGCCGCGTACACGACACCAGAGATGATGCGCGTGAGAAGGGCGCTCGAGCTGTCCTTGGGAGCCTCGGTTACCTTGACGCGACTGCGCGCCTCGTTAAGGACGCTCGATACATTGGTGCGCTTATGCTCTTGTGTCTGGGAATCGTGATTCATCGTGTGCTACGCGTCCTTCTTCTGGGAGAGACCTCCAAAACGACGGTCGCGCCCTTGGAAGGCAAGGATAGCGCGAAGGAGCTCCCAGCGGTTGAAATCGGGCCAATAGGTCGGCGTGATGTAGAACTCGGCATAGGCCACCTGCCAAAGCAGGTAGTTAGAAAGGCGCATCTCGCCGGAGGTCCTCACCACGAGCTCGGGGTCAGGAAGACCGGCGGTGTAGAGGCTATCTGCCACAACCTCCTCATCGATGTCCTCGACAGCAAGCTCGCCTGCGGCAACGCGAGAGGCTATGAGCTTGGCAGCGCGTACGATCTCTGCGCGCGCGCCGTAGTTGACCGCAAGAGCGAGCACCATACCCGTGTGGTTGCGGGTCTCAGCAAGGCCGCGCTCAAACACCTCGCGCGTCTCAAGCGGAAGAGCGGAGATGTCGCCCAAGAAGACGACCTTTACGTTCTCGCGCTTGAGCAGGGGTAGCTCCTGAATGAACGTCTGCGCGAAGAGGTGCATGAGGAGGTTCACCTCGGCCTCTGGCCTCTTCCAGTTCTCCGTGGAGAAGGCATAGGCAGAGAGCACCTCGACGTCGAGACGGACGCAGGCCGTGATGATCTCGCGCAGGGAGACAATGCCCGCGCGGTGCCCCTCGCCGCGGTTGAGGCCGCGGGCGGTTGCCCAGCGGCCGTTGCCGTCCATGATGCAGGAGATGTGCCGGGGAATCCTCGTGCGGTCGAGCGCGTCGAGGTCGATATCCTCGGGCGGATTGGCGAAAAACGTCTCGAAGGTAGAATCGTCGTCCATGACCTAGATCTCCATGACCTCGGCCTCTTTGGCCTTCAGCATCTCGTCGATCTTCTTGATGTAGTCATCGGTGTGCTTCTGGACCTTGGCCTGTTCGCGGCGGACCTCATCCTCAGAGAGCTCCTCGTCGCGCTCGAGCTTGTTGTTGAAATCGCGACGGATGTTGCGGATGGAGACGCGAGCCTGCTCGGCGATCTCGCGGCACTCCTTGACGAGCTCGCGGCGGCGCTCCTCGGTGGGCGCCGGGAAGGGCAGGCGCACGACGGTGCCGTCGGAGCTCGGGGTGATGCCGAGGTCGGAGGCGTTGATGGCGTGTACGATGGCGTTCAGGACCGATTTATCCCACGGCTCGATCATGAGCATATGGGCCTCGGGAACCTTGACCGCGGCGACCTGCGTGATGGGTGTGGGAACGCCGTAGTAGTCGACGGTGATGTCACCCAGGATGTTGGGGTTGGCGCGACCGGTGCGCACCTTGGAGAAGTTGTGCTTGAGGCTCTCGATGGACTTGTCCATATGAGCAGTGATGTCGGCCATGATTTAGTCCTCCCGAACGACGACGGTTCCAATGGGCTCGCCCATAAGGGCGCGCTTGATATTGTTCTCGCCCTCGATGTTGAGGACGATGATGGGCATGCGGTTGTCCTGGCAAAGGGCCGTGGCGGTGGAGTCCATGACCTGAAGCCCGCGGACGAGCACCTCGTGGTAGGTGATGGTGTCGAAGCGGACGGCGTCATCGAACTTGGCGGGATCCTTGTCGTAGATACCGTTGACCTTGGTGGCCTTGATGAGGCAGTCTGCGTCGATCTCGCAGGCGCGCAGCGCCGCGGCGGTGTCGGTGGTGAAGTAGGGGTTACCCGAGCCGGCAGCGAAGATAACGATGTCGCCCTTCTCCAGATGACGCATGGCGCGACGGCGGATGTAGGGTTCGCACACCTCGTTCATCTGGATGGCGCTCATGACGCGACAGGGCGTGTCGGTGCGCTCGATGGCATCCTGCAGGGCGAGGGCGTTCATGATGGTGGCCAGCATGCCGATGTAGTCGGCCTGAGCGCGGTCCATGCCGCCGGCGGCACCGGCGATGCCACGGAAGATGTTGCCACCGCCCACAACGACGCCAATCTGGATGCCCTCCTCATGAAGGGCCTTGATGTCGCGAGCGAGGCGATCGGTGATGGCGGGGTCGATGCCATAGTCGCCCTCCCCCATCAGCGCCTCACCGGACAGCTTTAAAAGAACGCGCTTGTACTGGTAGTCAGCCACGGAATGCCTCCTTAGGACAGCCTGAACTCAGACCATTCTAGCAAAGATGGTCCATAAAAAAGGGAAGGACCCGAGGGCCCTTCCCTGTACGGTACGCTATCGAGCGCGGAGTTACTCCTCGCCGCGGGCGAGACGATCGAAGGCGACGATCTTGATGGTGTCGCCGAGCTCCTTGCTGACCTTGGCCGCATAAGCGGAGATGGTCATGCTGGAATCCTTGATGAACTCCTGCTCGTTCAGAACGACGCCCTTGTAGTACTTCTCGAGGCGGCCGATGGCCATCTTCTCCTGAATGGCCTCGGGCTTGCCGGACTCGGCAGCCTGAGCCTTGTAGATGGAGACCTCGTGATCGATGACGTCCTGCGGAACGTCCTCACGGACAGCGCAGATAGGAGCGGTCGCAGCGACCTGCATGGCGACATCATGAGCGAAGGTCTTGAAGGCGTCGGCAGAAGCGGTCTCGGCCTTCTCGAAGGAGAACTCGACGAGAACGCCGATCTTGCCGCCCATGTGGACGTAGCTGGAGACGGCGCCGGAAGCAGGCTTGCGTACGGCGAAGCGGGTGATCTTCATGTTCTCGCCCATGGTGTGGATGAGCTCGGTGAGCTCGGCCTGGACGGTCTCGGCTGCCATGGGGGCAGCGAGAAGAGCGTCGACGTCGGCCGGCTCGGTGGCGCAGGCAACCTCGGCGACGGAAGCGGCAAAGCCGGTGAACTTGGGGTTGGAGCCCACGAAGTCGGTCTCGCAGGCAACCTCGCAGAGCGCGCCCTCGCGGCCGTCAGCGGAGACGTAGGCACCCACGGCGCCCTCGTTGGTCTCACGGCCGGCCTTCTTGGCGGCGGCGGCAAGGCCGTTCTTACGAAGGATGTCCACGGCGGCGTTCATGTCACCGTCAGCCTCGACGAGAGCCTTCTTGCACTCCATCATCGGGGAGTCGGTCATCTCGCGGAGTTCCTTGACCATAGCGGCGGTAATCTGAGCCATGTTCGGTTCCTTTCTTAGCGGAAGCGTTTCCGTATTGACGGTTACTCAGCGACAGGGGCCTCAGCGGCAGCCTCGGCAGCGGGCGCCTCGGCGGCCATCTCGGCCTCGGAGATCTGCTCCTTGCCGGTGCCGGCGAGGCAAGCGTCGGCCATGAGCTCGCACATGAGGGTGACGGCGGAGATGGCGTCGTCGTTGCACGGGATACCGAAATCGACCTCGTCGGGGTCGGAGTTGGTGTCGATGAGAGCGACGACCGGGATGTTCAGGCGACGAGCCTCCTTGATGGCGTTCTCCTCGCGCTTGGTGTCGATGACAAAGAGCGCGGAGGGCAGACCCTTGAGGTCGCGGGCGCCACCGAGGTTGTTCTGGAGCTTAGCGAGCTCCTTGCCGAGAACAGCCTGCTCCTTCTTGGGGAGGACCGCCATACGGCCGTCCTCGACCATGGTCTCGAGCTCCTCCATGCGGTTGATGCGGGAGCGGATGGTCACGAAGTTGGTGAGCATGCCGCCGAGCCAACGCTGGTTGATGTAAGGCATGCCGGCACGCTCAGCAGCGGCGCGGACGGGCTCCTGAGCCTGCTTCTTGGTGCCGACGAAGAGCACCTTGCCGCCCTTGGCAGCGTTGCGCAGGAAGGAGTAGGCCTGGTCGGCGTTGATGATGGTCTGCTTGAGGTCGAGGATGTAGATGCCGTTGCGCTCACCGAAGATGAACGGCTTCATCTTGGGGTTCCAGCGGCGGGTCTGGTGACCGAAGTGGCAGCCTGCCTCGAGAAGGGTACGGATGTTGATCTTGGTAGCCATGTAAACCTCCTGTGGTTCGCCTCCGTGCGGGGTCGACCTCTCCCTACCACCCGGGACCTGCTACCCTGCCCGAGCACCACGGCGGGAAAGTAGCCGCACGTGTGTGATGAATACGCGTCGCCAGAACGGCAACGGTCGAAATCATAGCAGGATGCGCTCTGGTTTCCAAGTAAATTCCGCACAAAGTGAGGCTCTCTATAGAACCGCCTCAAGCCTCACCCCGTGGATGGGCCTGAACGACCGCGCCCAGAAGCCTCTCCGGCGTGAGGTGCGTGTAGAGCTGCGTGGTTGAGAGACTCGCATGGCCAAGGAGCTCTTGTACGCTCCTCAGGTCGGCGCCGCCTGCGAGAAGGTCGGTTGCAAAGGTGTGCCGCATGGCATGGGGCGTGATATCAGCAGGAAGCCCCGCCATGGTTGCGAGCTTGCGGAACCGGTATCTGAGCGCCGCGGCGTCCATGCGATTTCCGCGTGCAGATAGGAAAAGAGGCCTCTTTGTACCTCGCTGCTCAACGCGACCGGAGGCGGCGAGCAGTGCCGGTCTCCCCTCCTCCAGGTAGCGGTTTACCGCATCGAGGGCGCGCCGATAGATGGGAACGATTCTCTCGCGCGAGCCCTTGCCGAAAAGCCGAACAGTCCTCGTTGCGAAGTCGATGCTCTCGATATCGAGTCGAGAAAGCTCCGAGATGCGCGCGCCCGTTGCGTAGAAGAGCTCGAGCATGCAGGAATCGCGAAGCCCTTCAGGAGTTGTCAGATTGGGAGCAGAGAGCAGGTCCTCCATAGCGCTCGCGCCTACGGTTTTGGGGAGCGACTTGGGAATCTTAGGAGACTGAAGTGTGAGCGCAGCCGCACCCGTGACGATCCCCTCAAGCTCGCACCAGCGGAAAAACGAGCGGAGCGCCGAGAGATGTGCGGAGACGGTTCTTGGCGCGTAGCGAGCTGCGTGCAGCTCCGCGAGGTAGCGCCTGAGGTCCCGGACAGAGGGCCTCAGGGCGTCTACAGAGGCGCGCACCGTCCAGGAGCCGTATGCGTCCAGGTGTCCCTCGTAGGCGCGCACGGTCTCGGGGGAAAGTCCTTCGACACGTGAGATGTAGGCGATGAATCCGTCGAGGGCCTCTAGGAAGTCCTCGGCGGGAAGGCTAGTTTCACTCGCCATCGTTAAATAGGTCGCCTCTACTTGAGAGGTAGGCGTCGAGGTCGGCGAGGGCGCGCTCGGCGTAGGCAGCGTAGCGGTCTCGCTTAGAGCGGCGACGACCGTCGTCAAGAGGCGGCACGAGGCCGAAGTTGACGTGCATGGGCTGGTAGTTCTCGGTTGCAGGGTCGGTCGCGTAGGCAACGAGCGATCCGAGCGCTCCGGTTACGGGCAGCGAAACCGGATCTGCGCCGATGAGGTCCGCATAGGTGTTTGCCGCAGCGAGAAGTCCCGACGCCATGGCCTCGACGTACCCTTCCGTGCCGCAGATCTGGCCGGCGAGGCGCACCGTAGTGCCAGGAATCGCGAAGGTCTTGTCGAGCACGTGCGGTGCATCAACGAAGGTATTGCGATGCATGACGCCGTAGCGGAAGAACTCGGCGTTCTCGAGTCCGGGAATCATGCGGAACACCCGCTTCTGCTCGGGCCAGGTGAGGTTTGTTTGGAAACCCACGAGGTTATAGGCCGTGCCCTCGGCGTTCTCGGCGCGGAGCTGAACAGCAGCCCAGGGACGATGACCGGTTCTGGGATCCGTGAGGCCGACGGGCTTGAGCGCGCCGAAGCGAAGGGCATCGCGCCCGGTGCGCGCGATCTCCTCCACGGGTTGGCACGCCTGAAAGAGGTCACGGGCCTCGAACTCCTTCTGCACCACGCGATCGGCTGCAAGGAGCTCGTCTATGAAGCGCTCGTACTCCTCGCGGTTGAAGGGGGCATTGAGGTAGTCGCCGGTGCCCTGGTCGTCGTAGCGCGACTGGGTGAAGAGAACGGAGCGGTCGAGCGATGCGGCGTCAACGATGGGCGCAGCGGCATCGAAAAACGCTAGCGACTCGGTACCGAGCTTCTCGCGGATGCGCTCAGCGAGGGCGTCGGAGCAAAGCGGGCCGGCAGCTATGACGACGTGACCGTCGGGTATGTCGCGCACCTCAGAGCGAACCACCTCGATGAGAGGTTCGTCATCTATGCACTTCTCTACCGCTGCGGAAAACGCGTCTCGGTCGACCGCGAGGGCTCCTCCCGCCGGCACAGCGGTCTTTTCCGCGCACGCCAGCAGCGTGCATCCCATTCGCCGAAGCTCCTCTTTGAGAAGGCCTGCGGCAGAGTCTCGTCTGGTGGCCTTAAGCGAGTTCGAGCAGACGAGCTCGGCAAGATGTGCCGTGTGATGCGCCGCGGAGGTCGTCTCGGGGCGCATCTCGATAAGGCGGACGGGTACGCCGCGGCGCGCGAGGTCGAGGGCGCATTCTGATCCGGCAAGACCGCCGCCGACGACGGTAACCGTGGGAAGGGTCATATAGAAACCTTTCTTGAGTGTTCGGTACGCAACCTATTGTGCCCCAAACGAGGTTCTGTTGACGAGGGCTGCTGCGGTCGCTGCGTAACGACCATCAACCATGCGCTCCACAAGACCCGCCAAGGTCAGCTCGGAGAGGCGCTCAAGGCAGGTGCGCGTGTCGATGTGCGCAGCACGCGCGATGGCATCCACGCGCAGCGGCGTGGCAACAAGCGCCTCGAGTATCAAGCTTCCGCACGGGCCCAAGACGGGCGTGCGCGCCCTCCCTGCCGCCTCGGATCGAAGGCGACAGAAGATGCGCGATAATGCGCAGGAGAGCGCCTCCTCATCGGCGATGATGCAGGCGCCCGATTCAATAAGGTAATTGGAGCCGCGGGATGCGGGCGAGAAGATGGAGCCGGGCACGGCGAGCACCTCGCGACCGATCTCGGTTGCCGCCTCTGCCGTAGAGAATGTTCCCGAGGGCATACCTGCCTCCGCGACAAACACGGCACGGCTAAGCGCAGCTATGATGCGATTACGCTTGGGAAAGGCGTAGCGCCTTGGCTGGGTGCCCCAGCGCTCTATTGAGATAACCGCGCCCCCTTGGGAGATCGTCTGCTGTATAAGGGGATCGCTGCGCAGCGGGTAGGTGACGTCGGCGCCTGTTCCGAGCACAACGATGTTCGTTCCGCGCTCAGCGAGGGCGGATTGTGCCGCCGCCGAGTCGCACCCTATGGCGCCTCCGCTCACGACAGCTAGGCCAAAGGACACCGCCATGCGCGCCGCTAACGTACAGACGCCTTCTCCGTAAGGGGTCATCTGACGTGTACCGATGATGGCGAGTGCCTCTTCAGCCAACGCCGACGGGTCTCCCCGCCCATAAATGGTCTCGGGAGGCGATGCAAGATCTTCCAATCGCCCGGGATAGGCGTACTCCCCTCGTTTAATCTCCCAACCGTCGCTAAAGGCGCCGTATCCCATCAAAGCCTCCTATCTCCGCGGTACATCGAAGCCTCTTTCACATGTGACTCCCCCACGAGCGCAGACTCGTCCATGTCAGCAAGGGTCCGCGCTACGCGACAGAGCCTATCCAGGCCGCGCGCACTCAGGTGCGCCCTCTGCGCAAGGGCGATGGCGGTCGATTCCGCCTCAGCCGATAACGCGAGGCTTTCTCCCCCATCTCCCTGCCGTTTTTGCAGACGCCAGGCGCGAAAGGCTCGACCGCGAATGACGCTCTGGGAGATCTCATCGCTCGAGAGGCCCTCGCTTCCCCGTAGCACCTCTTCTGGATCAGGCCGCGATACGTCAATCACAAGATCGATGCGGTCCATAAAGGGGCCCGAGAGCCGTGAACGGTAGCGCTCTATAGCAGAGATGCTGCACTTGCAGCCAATCTCTGGATCCCCGAGATATCCGCATGGACAGGGGTTGCTTGCGGCGACAAGCTGGAAGCGGCAGGCGAAGGTGTATACCCCGTCGACGCGGACGATTCGCACCACGCCCTCCTCAGTGGGTTGCCGGAGCATGTCGAGGATGTTTGGGGGAAACTCCGCGAGCTCGTCCAAGAAGAGCACGCCACCGTGCGCGAGACTGATCTCACCCGGTCGAACGGGGCGGCCGCCTCCTAAGAGTCCCGCCGAGGAAGCGCTGTGATGCGGGCTTCTGAACGGTCTTCTTCCCGCAAGGATGCCCTCAATCGGCTCCCCTACGACCGAATGGATGCGAAGCGCTTCCTGCTTGGTCCTATCGTCGATGGGCGGAAGTATCGTGGGGAGTCTCTGGGCGAGCATGGTCTTGCCCGCACCTGGTGGGCCCACCATGAGAAGCCCAAGCTCCCCCGCCGCAGCGATGGCGCATGCTCTCTTGGCAAACTCCTGTCCCACGACGTCGGCATAATCAAGTAGCGGAGCCAGGCCATGAGTGGGCACCGGAGCATCATCGTAGGTATACATGCCGTGCGCAATGCCGTGGTTTAAATTTGCTAGGTTTACGATTCTCGCGGAGCGGATGCCCTCCAGCGGGACATGGCCTTCACACCACGCACCGACAATGACAACGTTGAGCTCACGCGCGAGAAGCTGATAGGCTACCTCGCCTTTAACCGGGCTGACATCTCCGTCTAAGGTGAGCTCGCCTACAAGCAGCACATCTTCGAGCCCATTTAGGGGAATCTGTCCCGACGCCGCGAGTATGCCCACCGCGATGGGAAGATCGAGTCCGGTGCCGGTCTTTCGGACATCACCCGGGGCGAGGTTCACGGTGACGCTTTGCCTCGGTAGCTTGTAGCCTGAGGCGCGCAGCGCGTTTCTGATGCGCTGGCGTGCCTCGAGCACGGAGGAGTCGGGCATGCCTATGAGGTGGATGCCGGGAATTCCTCCCGATAAGGCGACCTCAACCGTGACGGGAAATGCCTCGACTCCCCTTAAGCAGGCGCCGCGTACAGAGACGACGCCGCTCACATCTCACACTCCCAATCGAACGCACCGCACGCTTGAACGATACCCACCTGGTCATCACCGTCTACAACGACCCCGATTGTATCGAAGCGAAGCGACGGCACCGGGAAGTTATCCATGAGGTAGGACGCGGCGATTCTGCGGTAGCGCTTACGCTTGCGGGCATCTACCGCCTCCTCGGGGTAGGTCCCTTGTGAAAGGCTGCGCTTGCGTCGCGTCTTGACCTCGACGAGCACGATACATTCGTCCGCCGGATCATAGGCAACATAATCAGCTTCGCCCTCACGGCAGAGGTACCCGTGCTCTAAGATCTCGTAGCCGTTGCTGATGAGAAACGCCCCAGCGAGCGCCTCCCCGAGGATTCCGAGCTCGTGCGGCGTGAGGTTCTCCACGGCGACGTCTGCGGGAAACCCGATGTCTTCGACAAGCGCGTCGGTAAGTTCGGGGCTTATGTCGCCAAGGTCCCATTTCTCGGATACGGTTCTCTGTCCTAACATGTCCTCTCCTCTCTTTGAAGGTGAGGACATGCTCCACGGTGCTTCTTACAGATTTCACGCTGACTCTTGCACGCATCTCACAGGACGCTGATGCGGCTTTGAATAGTTTCCAACCTCGCAGGTAGCGTAGTGGAAAACTTGATCAGAAGAAGGTATTGTCCGTTAGAACAGCGATTCTGTCTCCAGAAAGTTTCCACAGAAGCTCACGCGGTGAACCTCAGAGAGCCCCATCGCCTTGATAGCTGCGATATGCTCCGGTGAGGCATAGCCTTTGGACTCAGCGAAGTGGTAGCCGGGATACTCTGCGTCGAGCTCGACCATAAGCTCGTCACGCGTGACTTTGGCAACGATGGAGGCAGCAGCGATGCAGGCGATGGTTGCGTCGCCGTGCACGATGTCGCGCTCGTTCTCGACGGCGTGCAGCGGGTTGCCGTCCATAAGCACGCAGTCCGGCGTGACGCCGGTGTCTGCAACGGCGCGGCACACAGCCTCCCTGAGGGCGGCGGCCATGCCCATGCGGTCGATATCGGCTGCGGGTATCTGACCAAAGCCGATTGCGATGGCGTGTTCGGCTATTCTTTCGGCAAGCACCTCACGACGTGCGGCAGAAAGCTTCTTGGAGTCGTTGATACCCCAGATAATCGGTTCATCGGGAAGCGCCACGGCAGCGACCATCAGTGGGCCTGCGACAGAGCCTCGGCCAACCTCGTCCACGCCCACGATCACACCTTCGCCACCGACTTCGCGCATGCGGGCATACATCGACAGAACGCGCTCGCGCTCGGCGCGCTCCTTATCGTATCTGCGCCGAGCGCGCTCGCATGCCTTGATAACCTGCGCGCGCGGGTCCTCGGCGTAGCGCTCGATAAGGGCGGGAATATCCTCAAAAGCGGCGCTTGCAAGTTCGCCTGCGATCTGGGAAGCGGATTGAGAGAGGTGTTGGTTAGCCATAGCTTGCCTGTCCCTTTACGAAAAGGGCCGCCCTGAGGCGGCCCTTTGGTGCATATGAAATGCTCTTAGCGCTTCTCGGGGATGCGAGCGGCCTTGCCGACGCGATCACGGAGATAGTAGAGCTTGGCGCGACGCACGCGGCCGTGACGAACGACCTCGAGCTTGCCGATCTTGGGGCTGTGAAGCGGGAAGGTACGCTCGACGCCCACACCGAAGGAAATCTTACGAACGGTGAAGGTCTCACGAGCACCGGCACCGCTCATGCGGATGACGTCGCCCTGGAAGACCTGGATACGCTCGCGGTCGCCTTCCTTGATGCGGTAGTGCACCTTGACGTTGTCGCCGACGCGGACCTGCGGGATGTCCTCGCGGATCTGCTGACGCTCAATAGCGCGGATGTAGTCCATTTCTGATCCTTACTCTTGTCCAGAGGTGCCGCACCCGTAAGCCGGCACATGGGTTTGACAAACGAAATAAGTATACGCAAAGCGCCCGGTTAAGCAAGTGGAGATTTGGGGAAGGCGCGTATCGGGGTCGCAGCGTGGACTGCACGAAACGACCCCGTCCCCAAACGAGCCTGCCTTACTTCTTCTTAGCAAGCGCTCCCATGTCGGCCACGTCGGCAAAGACAGCCTCGAAGCGGTTGAGCAGGCGCAAGCGGTTCTCGCGCAGGCGAAGATCCTCGTCCATGACCATGACATCTTCGAAGAAGCGGTCGATCGGGGCGCGGAGGCCGGCAAGAGCGGAGATGACCGAGGTGAAGTTACGCGCGGCAAGCGCCTGGGATACGGCATCAGCGGCAGCATCGGAGGCCTCTGCTAGCTCACGCTCGGCGTCCCCAAGAAGGGACTCGTCCACATCGCAGCCAAGCTTGCCGTCGGCAAGATGGCTCGCGCGCGCATAGGCGGTGGCGAGGTTCTCGAACGTCTCCGGGTCGCTCTCGCGCGCGTCGCGCAGAGCCTGAGCGAGCGCGAAGAAGTCTGCGGGCGCGGAAACGGATCCGGCGGAGACCGCGGCGACAACGTCCACAGGGATCTTGGCGTCGCGTGCCATCTGCTCCATGCGACCCTTTAGGAAGGTGCATACCGCATCAGACGTTACGTCGAGGTTGAACTCGATCCCCTGCTCGGCGAAGAGCTCCAGCGCGGCTTTGACCAGGGGCTCATAAGCGCACCCGAGGCGCTCGCGAAGGATGTTGATGACGCCGATGGCGGAGCGGCGAAGCGCATAGGGGTCCTTGGAGCCGGTCGGCGGCTCGCCGATGGCGAACATGCCCGCGATGGTGTCGAGCTTGTCCGCAACCGCGACGATGCAGCCCGCCGTGTTCTCGGGCAGCTCATCGCCGGCGAAACGCGGACGATAATGGTCGCGGATGGCCGAGGCAACCTCGGGGGTCTCCCCTGCCGCCAGCGCGTAGTAACCGCCCATAACGCCCTGCTGGCTCGTGAACTCGATGACGGCGGAGCTCACGAGGTCGGCCTTGGCGAAGTGGGCAGCGCGCTGCGCGTCGGAAGCGGCATGTGCGCCCACGCGAGCCTCGTGCGCGATGGCAAGGGCGAGGTCCTCGATGCGCTCGGACTTCTGCAGCACCGTACCGAGCTTCTCCTGGAAGGCAACATCGGCGAGTCGGGAGCGGAACTCCTCGAGCGGGATCTTGAGGTCCTCGTCGTAGAAGAATTTGGCATCGTAAAGACGGGCGCGGACCACGCGCTCGTTGCCGTCGATGATGGTGTCGGCGCACTCAGGACGACCGTTCGCCACGACCACGAACTCGCGCATGAGCTTGCCGTCCGCATCGTAGATGGGGAAATAGCGCTGGTTGGAGAGCATGGACTCGCAGATGATCTCGTGCGGGACCTTGAGGAACTCCTCATCGAAACGGCCCACAAGAACGCTCGGCCACTCGCAGAGGTTGACGACCTCGTCGAGAACCTTTTTGGGCGTGTCGACGTGAGCGCCCTTAAGCTCGCGCTCAATCTTGGCAATGCCCTCGGCAATCACCTGGCGACGGCGCTCGTCGCTAAGGACGCCCGCCTGCTCGAGCACGGCCTCGTACTGCGCCGGCTCCGCAACGACGTGCTCGCCCGGGCCGAGAACGCGGTGGCCACGCGTGGTGTTGCCGGATACGACGTCGGCATAGCGAACAGGAACGACCTCGTCGCCCAGAAGCGCGCAGATCCAGCGAATGGGGCGTACAAAGGTCTCGTGAGTCGTGCCCCAGCGCTGACTGCGGTAGTTGGGCCACTCAAGATTAGCGATAGTCTTCTCGCAGAGGTCGGAGAGGATCGGAATGGCGGGCGCTGCAGGCACGCTGCGCTCGGCAAAGACGTACTCGCGGCCGTCGGTGTCCTCACGACGTACGAGCTCGGAGGCACCGATACCGCACTTACGGGCAAAGCCCTCGGCGGCTTTGGTGGGATTCCCCTCGGCATCGAAGGCGATGTTGGCGGCAGGGCCGCGCTTAACCTCATGCACAGCCTCGGTCTCGGTTGCCACCGTCGAGAGAACGGCCAGGCGACGCGGGGTGGAGAGCACACGGATGTCGCCGTGGGCAAGACCGGCGGCGTCAAGGCCGTCAGCGACGAGTTTGGGCAGCTGCTTCACGGCATTCATAAGCGGCGCGGAGGGCATCTCCTCGCAGCCGATCTCGAACAGGAAATCGCGGGTTTCGCTCATTTAGGCCACCTCCCCTTCGGATACGTTGTCGTCGGTTTTGGACGCCACCTCGGCAAGGTAGGCCTCGCAGCACGCCTTGGCAACCGTACGGACGCGCAGGATGTAGTTGGCGCGCTCGACCGCCGAGAGGGCGCCGCGTGCGTCGAGGATGTTGAATGCGTGGCTGCACTTCATGACGCAGTCGTAGGCGGGAAGCGGGAGCTTTGCTTCCAGGCAGGAGTGGCACTCGCGCTCGTAGTCGTCGAACTTCTGGCGCATCATGGGCACGTCGGCGACCTCGAAGTTGTACGCAGAGAACTCACGCTCGTTCTCGAGGAAGACATCGCCGTAGGTGATCGCGGTGCCATCCGGCAAATAGCTCCAAATGAGGTCGTAGACCGAGTCAACCCCCTGCACATACATGGCGAGACGCTCGAGACCGTAGGTGATCTCGACCGGGACGGGGTCAACCTCGATACCGCCCACCTGCTGGAAGTAGGTGAACTGGGTGACCTCCATGCCATTCAGCCAGACCTCCCAGCCAAGTCCCCAGGCGCCGAGCGTCGGGCTCTCCCAGTCGTCCTCGACGAAGCGGACGTCGTGATCTGCCGGGTCGATTCCAATAGCCTTAAGAGAGTCAAGGTAGAGCTCCTGGGAGTTCACCGGAGAGGGCTTGATGAGCACTTGGAACTGATAGTAGTGCTGCAGGCGGTTGGGGTTCTCACCGTAGCGGCCGTCAGCGGGACGGCGGCACGGCTGCGCATAGCAGGTGCGCCAAGCGCCGGGGCCGAGCGAGCGGAGCGTCGTGGCGGTATGGAAGGTGCCGGCGCCGACCTCCGAGTCATAAGGCTGCATAATGACGCAACCCTGGGAGCCCCAGTACTGCTGGAGCTTCAAAATGATGTCCTGGAAGGTGAGTGCAGATGCGTTCATACGCCCCTATCTTCCCTTCTTCGTCGCGTGCAAAACATAGGATATGGTAGCCGAAGGCCGCCGTTGAGGGGGCCAGACGAGGCCAATAGTTAAAAACCCGCTTTATTCGATGGCGCCGATGCGGTCGAGCGGCCAATAGCGCACGAAGGCTACGGCGACGAGGTTCTCGGTCGGCACCGCGCCAAAATAGCGTGAGTCGGCGGAGTTCTCGCGGTTGTCTCCCATAACCCAGACCGAACCTTCGGGAACGGTGTAGGGAAAACTCACCGAGATGCCCGGAGCCTGTTGGGCAAGCTCATAGGTGAGACCCGCTGCGTAGGGCTCGTCGAGCTCCTGTCCGTCGACGTAGACCTTACCCGAGCGAAGGTCCACGGTCTGACCACCGGTTGCGATGACGCGCTTGACAAGAACATCGTGGTCCCCGGCGCTCGTAGGGTTGCGGAAGACAACAATGTCGCCTGCCGAAACGTCCTGCCCCAGCTCGAGCGTCGCCTTTTGGCCAAGTAACTGGTCGCCGACCATGATCGTGGGCTCCATGGAAGCCGTTGGGACGTAGTAGGGCTCAACTACGAAGGTGCGTACGATGATCATGAAGAGGCAGGCGACGGCAAAAACCGCAACCCATTCGAGAACGCTGTAGAGGAAGGACCGGGCTCGCTCCATGCTCACTCCCCCTTTACCGAGCTGTCGACAGATCCGTTGGCCGAGGCAAGTAGGTCGCAGGCGAACGCTCGCTCCTCATCGGTGAGGTCCGCGCTCTCGATCAGGTCCGGTCGCCAGCGAACCGTGCGCTCGATGGCATTGGTGCGACGCCATGCGGCAACCTTTGCATGGTCCCCAGAGAGAAGGACCTCCGGAACTCCGCTCCCGCGAAACTCTGCCGGGCGGGTGTACTGGGCATATTCGAGAAGGCCGCCACCGGCACCGGTTGCGAAGGATTCGTCGACGTTGCTCATATCGTCACCGAGGGCCCCGGGAATGAGGCGAACCACGGCGTCGGTCACCACCATAGCGGCAAGCTCACCGCCTGTGAGCACATAGTCACCGATGGAGATGCGCTCGTCGGCATAAGCATAGGCGCGCTCGTCGATACCCTCGTAGCGCCCGCAAACGAAAAGGACGCGCTCTTTGGTGGAAAGCCGCTCAGCGGTCGCCTGCGTGAACGGGTCCCCGCACGGCGTGAAGAAGACGATATGGGGACGAGGGCTTTGGGCGATGAGATCATCGAGGGCCTCTGCAATGGGCTCGACCTTCATGAGCATACCCTGACCGCCCCCAAAAGGAGCGTCATCGACCGTGCGGTGGCGGTCGTGGGTCCAATCCCGTAGGTCGTGGGCACGAAACTCAAAGAGGCCGGCTCGCTGGGCGCGGCCCAAGATCGAGGTCGACATGACGGTATCGAACATCTCGGGAAAGACGGAGAGCGCTTCGATACGCATCAGGACACCTCGCTATCGTTCATCTCGATGAGGCCGTCCATGATGCGGACGGCAATGTCTCCAGACTCAGGAATGGTAGGGATAACGTCCTCCACCACGGGAATGAGCACCTCGCCATAGGCGCCGCCGTCGACCACCCAGACATCGTTAGCGGGAAGCTCGAGAATGTCGCGCACGACGCCGAGCACGCCGTAGCGCTCGTCCACGACCGCGCGACCCGAGAGCTCCTCTACGGAAGCCTCGAGGGGGCCGAGTTCGATGTCGTCCTCGCGTGCGAGGACATAGCAACCCGAGATTGCCTCAGCATCGCTCATGGAGTCTATGCCGGAGAAGGAAACAAGTGCCCCGTCTCCGCTTGTCGAGAGGTGCTCGACCAAGCACCAACGGTCTCGCTTAAGGGCAGGGGGCGTCAAGGCCACGGAGAGCCCCTCGCTCAAAACGAGAGGGAGGCCGCGCACCGGTTGCACGACGACCTCCCCTGCTTTGCCGTGCGGTTTAACCACACGGGCGATATTTCGATACCGTACGGGCAAGATGCCTAGCCCAGGACCTCGACCTCGACAGCCGTTCCAAGACGGGCTGCGAGTGCACGAGCGAGCGTGCGAATCGCCTTGATCGTGCGGCCGTGGCGACCGATGACCTTGGCAACGTCGGAATCCGCGACGGAAACCTCGATAGTGGAGGCATCCTCGCGGTCGATGACCTCGAGACTCACGGCATCCGGCTCGTCGACAATGCTCACGACGAGGTACTCCACCAGATCGGCGATGCGATCCGAGAGGAGCTCCTCACCTTCGAGCGCGCCGCTAAGCTCCTCAGACACCGCTTACTCCTCGGCGCCCTCGGCAGCCTCGGCCTCAGCCGCCTTAGCGGCCTCCGCCTCCTTGGCAAGCTGCTTCTTGGACTTCTTGACAGCGGTCTCGGCCTTGGGGCCCTCCTCGGCGGCCTTGACGAGCGCCTTGACGGCGTCGGTCAGCTGGGCGCCCTTGGACTGCCAGTCGTTGATCTTCTCGATGTCGAGATCGATGGTCTTGGGGTTGGTGAGCGGGTTGTAGCGGCCCACCTCCTCGATCAGACGACCATCGCGGGGCGAACGGGAATCGGCGACCACGACACGGTAGTACGGACGCTTCTTAGAGCCGTGACGGGCGAGACGAATCTTGACTGCCAATGAAAACTCCTCCAACCAGGCAGCCGGTATGGCTGCGACGACAGACAAACAAATGGTTATGATACGCCAACGGAGGGGCGTGCGTCCTGCCAACGCGCAGGAACTTCGGTATTTCCGCAGGCGGTTCCATATAATACGCACTTCTTACAATATTGCAAGGCCCCTTTGCGACGAATGCGCACGCAACGCACAAGATGCTATACTGCGCATATGTACGATAGCGAACATACATACGCCCAAGGGAACGATCTCACCGACGTCACCGCCGGCCTGTTCGGCGGGTGGAGGGGTCCGGCCATCGGCCTTATGGACCTCGACGCGTTCTTTGCGAGCGTAGAGCAGCTCGACCATCCCGAATGGCGCGGTAAGCCCGTTATCGTCGGTGGCAGCCCCGAGGAGCGCGGTGTCGTATCCACGGCGTCCTATGAGGCGAGGCCCTATGGTGTGCACTCGGCTATGCCCTCCGCGCAGGCCAAGCGGCTCTGTCCAGATGCCATCTGGACGCACGGTCATTTTGATCGGTACCGCGAAATGAGCGCGAAGGTTATGGCCATCATCGCGGATGAGACACCGTATATCGACCAGGTTTCCATCGACGAGGCGTTTTTCGATATCACTCCGGGCCGCTTCTCGCGCGAGAGCCCTGTTGAGATTGCGCAGCGCATCTCCCGGCGCGTATCGGAGCTCGGCATCACCTGCTCCATCGGTCTCGGACCCAACAAGACGGTCGCCAAGATCGCGAGCGAGCGCGACAAGCCCCGGGGCCTCACGGTGGTGCTCCCCGGTACCGAGGCGGCGTTTTTGGCGCCCTTACCGGTGCGCGCCATGAGCGGTATCGGTAAAGCCGCCGATGCCGCACTGGCGAAAGCGGGTATTCGCACGCTCGGCGCGCTTGCGGAGGCACCGGTGGCAAAGCTCGCCCCCATCTTTGGGTCAGCTGCCGAGATGATGAAACTGCGCGCCCAGGGGCGCGAGCAGAGCTCGGTTAAGCCCCAAGATGCTCCTGACGAAGTTAAGTCGGTCAGCAACGAGCGCACCTTCGCTCACGACCTCACGGCTCGTGAAGACGTCTACGCTGCGCTCGCCCTATTGGGTGAGTCGGTTGGCCGCCGGTTGAGAAGAAAAGGGCTCGTCGGAAGGACCGTTACGGTTAAGGTCCGCTACACCTTCGGCAGTGGTCACACGGCGCAGCGCAAACTCCCCCACCCGACCGATGACGAGAACCTGTTTGTCTCAGTGGCGCGCGAGCTCGTCGACTCGCTATGGCAACCCGGTATGCCCGTGCGCCTTCTGGGGATAGGCATCAGCGATTTCGACGCCGACGAGGGCGTGCAGACCGACCTGTTCTGCGATGTGGATGAACGCGGTGCCGTTTCGAGCGACCGAAGAGGACTCTCCGTTGCCGTCGACCATGTGAGAGAGCGCTTTGGCGCAGGCGCGGTAAGCTTTGGGCGCGCCGCTCGTTTTGAACGCGATCTTGTGCGGGAAGACAAGTTCCTCACGCAGAATAAGCCTACAGAATAGGCCCTGCCGCCGAAGACGACAGGGCCTATGGTGAGTCGATATTGCGAAGGACTACGCGATCTCGATACGCGGTGCGTCGCCCCAGAGCTTCTCGAGGCGGTAGTAATCGCGCGTCTCAGGGGTGAAGACGTGAACGATGACGGTACCGTAGTCCATAAGGATCCAGTTGCGCTGGTCACGACCCTCGATGGAAAACGGGTGCTCGTTGCAGGTCTTTGCAATCCGCTCCTCGATCTCATCGACGACGGCATCGACGAGGCGCGAGTTGGAGGCGGACATGATCACGAAGTAGTCGCATACGTCCGAGAGCGCGGTAAGGTCGAGGACCGTCACGTCGTCGGCCTTCTTGTCGTCACCGGCGCGAGCGGCCGTGAGGGCGACCTCGCGCGCGTCTACGCCGGAGGAAGAAAGAGAGGCAGCCGTGCGCTCAAAGCTATGTGCGTAGCCGAGTTCGATATCCTCTTCGTTCTGCATGTCCTCAATCGTGTTCTCGTTGGTGGTCTCGGTCATGTTCAGCCCTTCTTGGTCATATAGTCGTTATAGATGGATACGGTGCCGGGATAAAGGTAGCGCCTCGTATCGAGTACGTAGGAGATGCCGCCGATGAAGCTCGTTAAGAAGAGCTCCTCAAGCGTCACGTCGCCCACAAGGTCCCTCTGGTGCTCGGCGTAAGCACCGTGGCGGTTGGGCTCGATGCCGTCTGCGACGAACACGACCATGTCAAGCGGCGTCATATCCGGCGCAGCAAGGGTGTGGCGCGCAACTGCCTGGAACACCTCAGAAGGAAGCTCTCCAAAGAGCTCGACGAGCTCGCGTGCGGCAACCGGTCCGTGCAGAAGCGGGGACGCCTGCGCGGGATCTCCCTCGATGGGGATATGGTAGCGAAGCGCACGGGCGAGCATCTCGTCATCGGGAATCACTTTATCCCAATCGTGGATAAGGCCGGCGGCGTACGCCGAAAACACATCGACGTCGTACACCAAAGCAAGCGAGGCCGCGGTCCTGGCAACGCCGAGCGAATGGCGATGGCGCTTTGCCGCATCCTTCATGCGAACCGCGAGCAGATCGCGCATACGACGAATGGTCGCATCCTTCTCCTCATCAAAGGATATGGCGTCGTCTTCTAGCATCCAGTTGCGGCCCAAAGAGCTCGCCTCCTTACAACGTCCCTACATCCGGTAGAGACGGTTCTTGTTGATATAGCCCATGACCGACTCGCTCGTGAGGTAACGCACGCTCTTACCGAGCCGAACGCGGTCACGGATGTTGGTGGAGCTAATGGCGAGCGCGGGAATCTGGATATAACGGACGTCGAAGTCGATTCCCGACGCGGCGATGCGCGCCTGAGCCTGACGGATGTCGTAGCCCGGACGCGTCGCCGCGATGAGCGTGGCGAGGCTCGCTATCTCTGCGGCGTCGTGCCAGGTGACGATATCGATGATTGCGTCGGCCCCGGTGATGAAGTAGAGGTGTACGTTTGCAGGATAGGCGCTCCTGAGCGCCTTGAGCGTGTCCACCGTGTACGTCACGCCGGGTCGGTCGATCTCAAAGCGGCTTGCATAAAAGGACGGATTGGCGGCGGTTGCGAGCACCGTCATCGCATAGCGATCCTCCGGACTCGTGACCTCTCGGTCCTGCTTGAAAGCAGGGCTTCCCGCCGGCATGAACAGGACAAGGTCGAGCGCGAGCGCCTCGCGCGCCTGCTCAGCGGTAACGAGGTGCCCGTAGTGGATGGGGTCGAAGGTGCCGCCCATGATGCCGAGGCGGTATTCACGGCCCGGATCCTGCCCGAGCTCGGGAAGTTGAGAGGCACTGCGGTCCACGCGCTCCCCTTTCGGCTAATCGACAGATTCCTCTGTCAAGACGTCCTCCTCTAGGATACCATCGTCGCCGTCCTCGTCCATCTCCTCGGCACCCTCGAAAATAAAGGCACGGCCTACGATGCGGACCTCGTCGCCGGGGCGGCACCCCGCCTTCTCGAGCGCGTCGTCCACGCCCATGCGCGCAAAGCGGTGCTGGAGGTAGATGAGCGCCTCCTCGTTCTCCCAGTCGGTCTGGACCACGAGGCGCTCCACCTGCGTGCCGATGACGCGGAAGGCGCCGGGTTCCTCGCACACGACTTGGAAGCGCTTCTCGCGTGCACGACGGCGCTGCTCCCAGTGCTCGTCGAGAGCCTCTGCGGGCGCCTCGGCAGCAAGCGCGCGCCTAAGCTCCGCAACCTGCTCACCGCATGCGAGCATAAGCGTGTTGAGACCGGCACCCGTCACCGCAGAAACGGCGAAGAAGCGATGACCGTCCTCGATCGCAGCGCGCTTGAGCGCAGCCACGCGGTCCTCCATGCCAGAGACATCGCACTTGTTGGCGACGACGATTTGCGGGCGGTCGGCAAGCTCGGAGGCGTAGCGCCTCAGCTCCTCGTTGATAATGCGGTAGTCCTCCACCGGATCGCGTCCCTCAAAGCCACCGGTGATATCGACGACGTGCATGATAAGGGCGGTTCGCTCGATATGGCGCAGGAACTGGTGCCCCAGGCCCTTACCCTCGCTTGCCCCCTCGATAAGACCGGGCACATCGGCGACTACATAGGAGTACTCGCCGGCGCGAACCACACCGAGGTTAGGGATGAGGGTGGTGAAGGGATAGTCTGCGATCTTGGGGCGTGCGGCGCTCATGCGGGCGATTAGCGAGCTCTTACCAACGCTTGGGAATCCAACGAGGGCCGCGTCGGCCATGAGCTTCATCTCAAGCTCGATCCAATGCTCCTGAGCGGGCTCGCCGAGCTGGGCGAAGGCGGGCGCACGGCGCACCGAGGTCACAAAATGGGTGTTTCCCAGACCACCGGCGCCGCCCGGTGCGACGATGACCCGTTCCTTGTCGCGTGTGAGGTCCGCGATCTCAAAAAGCGGCTCCTGCGTATCGGGGTCAAGTTCGCGTACTACGGTGCCAACGGGAACCTTGAGGATAAGGTTCTCGCCGTCGCGGCCGTCCTTGCGCGCTCCCCTACCGTGGGTCCCGCGCTCGGCACGGAAATGGTGCTTGTAGCGGTAATCGATAAGTGACGAGAGCTGAGCGGATGCCTCGATGATGACATCGCCGCCACGACCGCCGTCGCCACCGTCAGGGCCGCCCTTGGGGACGTGCGCCTCACGACGGAAGGACATGCAGCCTGCGCCGCCATCTCCACCTTTTACATTGATGCGGGACAGATCGGTAAACTGAGACACGAGTGACTCGCTTTCATACGACAGGAGACCCCCGACATGCGCGAGGGTCTCCCGACAATCATGCTTCTATGAAGGGTGAGCTGCTACGCCTCGACAGCCTCGGCAGCGGGGATGACGCTCACGCGGTGCTTGACACCCTTGTGGTACTGAACGGTACCGTCAACGAGGGCGAACAGCGTGTCGTCCTTACCACGACCGACGTTGGCGCCGGGGTGGATGTGCGTGCCGCGCTGGCGAACGAGGATGTTGCCCGCCTTCACAACCTGACCGCCGAAACGCTTGCAACCAAGTCGCTGGGCGTGGGAGTCACGGCCGTTGCGGGAGGAACCGAGTCCTTTTTTGTGTGCCATGTCTTTACCTGCTCTTTCAAACTACGTGCGGAGTGCCTGTGCTACTCGGCAGCCGGAGCCTCAGCCTCAGCGGTGGCCGTCTTCTTGGTGGCGCGCGAGGTGGCCTGGACCTTGGTGACCTTCAGCTTAGTGAGCTGCTGACGGTGACCCTTGAGGCGACGATAGCGCTTGCGCTTCTTGAACTTGAAGACGATCTGCTTCTCGCCCTTGAACTGATCGACGATCTCAGCCGTGACCTTGGCCTTAGCGAGCTTGGCGGCGTCGGTGACGATCTTCTTGCCGTCATTCAGGAAGATGACGGGGAGCTCGACCTTATCGCCGACGTTGCCCTCGAGCTTCTCGACGGTGATGACGTCGTCGGTGGCGACTTTGTACTGCTTGCCGCCGGTGGAAACGATTGCGTACATTCTCTAGACCCTTCATGCATCTGTTAGTGCAACAGCCGAGAACTATAGCAGCCTCTGAGGTGCACGTCAATGAAAATTCCCAGCTCGTACACAAGTTTTTGACACCTTATCGGTGCGGGACGCTTACAGGGGGTCGATGCGACCGCCCTGCTCGTCCTCTCCGTACTGATCTGCACGCTCGACCTCGATACGCGTAAAGCAGGCGAGCTCAGGTGTTCCGGTTGAGGTGATGGGCTCGGTCTCCAGCGTGCCGGTGAGAACGCGGTCGATTGCCGTGAGGAGGATCTCCGGGCGAAGGGAGCCCTCGTTGCTGGAGCGGGTTTTGAGCGTGATGTTCACGCCCCCGTCAGCTTGCTCCACAAACCACGCTGCGAGCGTGGCGGAAAGATCGAGCACCTTCTCCTTCTTACCGCGCAGGTAGTTCACCTTGCCCAGCGACGCGACGGTACCGAGTGCACGATCGATATCTTCTGCCGTATACGACGTAGCAAGGTGGATGTGGTAATCCTGACGCGTGATCAGAAGGCCGAGAGTAGTCGCGCGCATATCGATGTAGCCGGCCTGCGTAGGAGCAAGGTCCTTTGGAGTTGCGGCGGTAAGCCTCTCAAGCGCCTCTGGGGCAGGGACGTAGCTTTTAAGGACGAGGTCGTACCATTCGCAGACTGACGACGTCGCTACCGGCAGGGCCGAAGAGAACGCGATGCGCATATGCGGCGAGAAGCCCTGCGTGACGGCATAAGGAAGCCCTGCACGACGCACGGATCGCTCGACGGTGCGAGCGACTTCCAAATGTCCGAGATGCTTGAGCCTCCCCTGCTTGACATAGCGGACGCGCAGACAGAAAAGCGTGGGTTCCGCTACGGTCATGATCTCTCCCCTATCAGAACGTTTTCTGCGCCGAGCGTCGGGCACACGCCGCAGCCGGTGCAGCTCTCCCTTGTGCAATCGGCCGTGGTCTTTCCCGCGAGGGCGCGCCGCCATTCCCGCTCAAGAAACCCGCGCGAGACGCCGGGACTCGTATGCTCCCAGGGAAGGCGCGCATCAAGGGGGAACTCCTCATGCGCCACCTCGCGCAGGTCTATACCGCATGCGGCAGCTGCGTCAAGCCAGCGGTCGAGCTCGAAATGCTCGGACCATGCGTCGAAGCGCTGCCCGCGCTCCCATGCGCCAAGAATGACCGGGGCGAGGGCGCGCCCGCCGCGCGACAGGACGGCCTCGATAAGGGACGTCTCGGCGTCATGGTAGTGCACACGCACAGCCTTGTTGCGCACGCTTTTGAGCAGGAGCTGCTGGCGCCGCTTGACCTCGTCGTCATCGAGCTGGGCGCACCACTGGAAGGGCGTCCATGCCTTAGGGATGAATACGGCGACCGAGACGGAGACGGAGAGGCCTCCGCGCTGGCCTTTGGGGACGACCTCACGAGCAATGTCGAGGACGTGGTCGGCAAGCTCGGCAATGGCGACAATGTCCTCGTCGGTCTCACCGGGAAGTCCCATCATGAAGTAGAGCTTGCAGCGGCGCCATCCGGCCTCAAAAGCCGCGTGGACGGCGCGCTCAAGATCCTCTTCCGTCACGTTCTTGTTGATGATGTCGCGCAGGCGCTGGCTTCCCGCCTCCGGTGCAAAGGTGAGGCCGCCCTTCTTCTCGCCCGCAACGGCAAGAGCCATCTCAACGCCAAAGGAGTCCAGGCGCTGCGAAGGAACCGATACAGAGACCCCGGTCCCTTCCAGTCGGTGGTTCAGCCTCGTGAGGATCTCTTTCACGCAGGAATGGTCCGTGGTAGAGAGCGAGGTGAGCGAGACCTCGTCGTAGCCTGTCTTCTCGAGGCCGCGCATAACGGAAGAGACAATCTGGTCGGCGGTACGCTCGCGCACCGGGCGGTAGGTGATGCCGGCCTGGCAGAAACGGCATCCACGGGCGCAGCCGCGCAGCACCTCGACCGACAGGCGGTCGTGAACGAGCTCGGTATAGGGGACGATGGACTGCGCCAAGGGGTCGGTCGCGCCAAAGTCACGCACCACGCGCTTGTAGACGACAGGAGGTACCTCTGCGCCATCTACGGGAACGGTATAGCCCCAGCGCGTGCACAGTTCGTCATGGCGGACCTCGTAGAGCGGGGGAACGTAGACGCCGCCTACCTTGGCAAGTTCGAGCAAGATCTCGGCCCGCGAGCGCCCTTCATCCCGCAGGCGTCGATGGATCTCGCAGAACTCGACAATCTGCTCCTCACCCTCGCCGATGAGGATGGCGTCGAAGAAGTCGCAGTAGGGCTCGGGGTTGTAGATGGAGGGTCCGCCCGCGATGACGAGCGGGTCATCCTCCCCGCGATCGGCAGCGAACTTGGGGATGCCGGCGAGGTCGAGGCCCTCGAGCACATTGGTGACCGCCATCTCGTGCGGGATGTGGAACCCTACAACGTCAAAGGACGCAGCCGGGGCCGCCCCCTCGAGTGAAAGAAGCGGGATGCCGGCAGTACGCATCGCATCTGCCATATCGACCCAGGGAATGTACCCACGCTCACATGAGATGCCGGGCGCACGGTTGAGCGCCGCGTAGAGGATGGCTATGCCCTGGTTGGGTAGACCGACATCATACACATCCGGGTAAATGAGGCAGGCGCGGTATGAGGCATCCTGCTCGGAGAGCGTACCCCACTCGTGGTTGATATAGCGGCTCGGTTTCTCTACATGGGCGAGAAGCGGTTCAATGTCCGCGAATCGGTTCTGGTACGGTGTGCGCACGCCCTAGATCACCTCCGCAGAGCCCTGTGCCTGAGAGACGCCGGCCCTAACCTGATTCACGAGGTCGTTACCGCGTGATACGGCGTCGCGCGCGACGCCGGCGGCCGTCCGCACGCGCTCGTTCAGCCGGTCGTACTCAAGGCCGTGCGCATAGAGGGCGGCAAGCGCCATACCCATTCCGTAGGTACCGAATCCGCCGATGAGGCCTTTGACCGCAAAGGACAGGCGCGGCACCTGTGCGCAGGCCGCGCGCGACAGCGTGCGGAGCACAAGGCCCGAAAGCACCACGCCGGCAATCTCATAACCGCGTTCGGGACGCAGGCGGTAGCCGTAGGTGGAGGCCAGCTTGAGTGCCATACCCACCTCGGCGAAGGTCATGACGGGGAAATTGGAACCGGGCATGAACACGAGGACGCCTGTGGCGAGGTTTGCGAGCGCGGTGGTGGTGACGATGCGGTTCGCCGCCGCCTCGCGCATGAACGGGAAGTTGGCCGCAAAAGCAGCGTCCTTCTCAGTGCGGTCGAGGATCCAGCGAGAAAGCGCATCTTTAAGGTGGGCAGGATCAGAAGCGGCGATGAGGCCAAGGAGCGGCGTGTCAGCTTCGATGAAGGGCACCTCGACGCTTGAGTCGGCGATAACGCAGACGGGAGCGCCGCCGATCACGAGCTTCTGCACCGCATCTTCGAGGTAGGGAGAGCCCGAGGTGAGGACGAGCACCACATCCGTGTCCGCCTTGGGCACGACGGGCTCGGCCACAAGGCGCTCCACGCGCACGAGCGCTGAGGTGGTCTGTGGTACGAAGGCGTCGCGAACCGCCTCGACGGTTGCGCGCGGAGCGGTGGCGTCAACGTAGACGGCTACGCGAACCGGCGTATCCGATTCGAGCGTTGCGTCCATGCCGAGCTTGAAGGCGTTCATGACGCCGCTTAGGGGAAGCTGCTCCCAGGGGATCTTCATGATGAGCCCTTCGTCAAAGGTTGTTGTCACGCTGCTTTAGCGCGACATCTCCAGATAGATTGTACGATGCCCACGGCCGTGCACTGCGCGATCATGGAAGATGAACCAAAGCTTATGAAAGGCAGCGGGATGCCCGTGATGGGCATGAGGCCGATGCACATGCCGATATTCTCGAAGATCTGGAACATCCACATGCCCACGATGCCCACGCATACAAGGCGCAAAAACAGGTTGTCGCTCTTCACGGCTACGTGGATAGTCGAGAGCATAAGGGTGGCAAAGAGGATGAGGACGAGCATGGCGCCGGCGAAGCCGAACGTCTCGGATAGAAGCGCGAACACAAAGTCGGTATGCGCCTCGGGCAAGAAGCCAGACCCGGACTGGGTGGCGTTGCCGATCCCCTTTCCAAAGAATCCGCCGGAGCCCACGGCGATCAGCGACTGCAGAAGGTTGTAGCCGTCGCTCGACGTATCGGCGGAGGGGTCGATGAAGACGAGCAGGCGGTTCATCTGATACTGCTTGATAAGCGAGGCGCTGTCTCCAAAGAGGCCGTCAATGACCGAGTCCGTTGCCAAGATGAGGGACACAAGACCGATGATGAGGGCGATGGTTGAAAGCACCCACTCCTTGCGCGCGCCGCTCATCATGATGATCACTGCTCCGGCGAAAAACACCACGAGCGAGCTGCCCAGGTCACCTTGGATGATGATGCATACGAACGGGATGGCGAGCATGCCGCAGAGCTTCATGTAGTCGCGCACGGTATCGATGCGTCCGTTGTACTGCGCACCGAGCGAAGCCATGAAAAAGACCGTGAGGAGCTTTGCGATCTCTACCGGCTGGAAGGTGAGTCCGATGAGCGGAAGGCGAATCCATCCCGTCATGCCCTGCGCGTTATGGGAAAGGCCGGGTACGAACGGCAGGAAGATGCAGACGATGTCGGCCACAAGAAGTGCGGTCGAGATATTGGCGAGGTTGCGGAGGTCCGAGCGCCAAACGGCCGTAGCGCAGATGATGCCGAGCGCGATGCCGAGCAAGTGGCGCGAGAAGGAGGCGTCGGCGATGGTGAGCGATGCGGACCAGATCACCAGGGAGCCAAACGCCATAAGACCGACCCATGCGGCCAGCACGCCAACCTGCAACGTGGAGCGCCAGCTACCCTTAGCTTGCGAACGAGAGCGGTTTACGCGTCGGAGGCTGCTCTGAGAGCGCGACTGTGCTTGAAGCGGCATATGGTCAACCTCCCTTACCGGACCGCGCTGTTGCCGGAGTCGGACGAGGTATCGGGCGCATCGTAGATAACGCCGAGGACATCGCGGATGGCGCGTGACGCCGTGGCAGAGCCGCCACCGCCCTGTTCGAGCACGGCGGCGACCACGTATTTGGGGTCGTCAGCCGGCGCATAGGCGCAGAACCACGCGTAGTCGTCCTCGTTGTTCTTCTGACCCGTCCCCGACTTACCGGCGACCTCGACGGGAAGGTTGTTGAAGTGCGAGGCAAGGGACCGGTCCGTGGAGTAGATAACATCATGGATGCCACGCTTTACCAGCGCGAGGTCATCCTCTGAGTTGATCTTTGCCTCGAGACGTACCTTCTTACCGGATTCGTTGTAGAGATAGGCGTCTCCCTCCCCTTCTCGGGAGACCGCGGAATGAAAGACATGCGGTGTGTACTCGACGCCGTTCATGGCGATACCCGCGTAGACGCAGGCCATCTGAAGCGGCGTGACGAGGATGTCGCCCTGACCGATGACGATGTTGGTCATGTCACCCGGGTTCCACGTACGTTGGTCGGCGGGCCAGTCCGAGAAATACTCCTCTTTCCACTTGGCATCGGGGACGCGTCCTTCAGCCTCGCTAGGGAGGTCTACTCCCGTCCTCGAGCCCAGGCCCCACCGGCGGAACATCTCCTGAAGGCCTTCGGGCGCCTTGTCGTAGTAGAAGAAATCGCGACCGATATCGTAGAACACCGGGTCGCAGGAGTTGGCAATACCGGACTGCAGGTTCATGGTGCCGTGGCCTGATTCGAGCCAGCATTTCTTGCCATCCGCCTCGCCGTTGCCCGTCCAGAAACCGGTGCATTCCGTAGTGCGGGATGACGAGTAGATGCCGTACTCAAGACCGGCAAGGGCGGAGAGGACCTTGATGGTTGATGCGGACATGTACTGACCGTTGATGGCGCGGTCGAGCATGGGCGTGCCGCTTTCCTCACTGTTGAGCTCGTTCCACACCTCGGTGGACACGCCGCCCACAAAGACACTCGGGTCAAAGGTGGGAAGGCTCGCGAGGCCGAGGATCTCCCCGTTGGTGCAATCGAGGCACACACAGGCGCCGGCACCGGCGTTTTCGTAACCAGACTGCTTGGCGACGTCGATGGCGTGCTTAAGGCCGTCCTCGCACGCCTGCTGAATCTTGACGTCGATGGTGAGCTTGATATCGGAACCGGCGCGCGCCTCAACCGAGGAGCTCTGCCCGGTTACGTTGCCGGAGGCATCGACAGTTACGATCTGCTCGCCTTTAATGCCCTGCAAAAGAGACTCGTACTCGTATTCGACACCGGCCTGACCGACGACGTCGCCTGAGCTGTAGGTGATCTGGCTAGCGTCTCCGGCGCCCGCCTCCTTTTGAGCGTCGAGTTGCTCTTGGGTGACGGTGCCGGTGTAGCCGAGAACGTGCGCGGCGAGTGACCCGTAAGGGTATTGACGCTCGGTCCTCTCGTCCACCACAACACCAGAAAAGTCTGCCGCGTGCTCTTGGATGTAGGCGATGGTGGAGCGACGCACATCGGTGGCGATGGTATGGCGCGCCTGCGCGCCCTCAGTGTTGTCCTGAATGTTGCGGAGCGCGGCAACATAGGGGATGCCAAGCACATTGGAGAGGTGACGTACGAGAACCGTGTCATCGGCAAGGTCCCGGTAGGCCGTTACCGCAAGCGACGGGCGGTTGGTGACGAGCGCGTTGCCGTTGCGGTCCAGAATGCGTCCGCGCGGCGCCGAGGTGCGGACGGTGCGCGTCTGGTTTTGCTGTGAGAGCGTGTCGTAATAGTCGGAGCTGACCATTTGCATGCTCCAAAGCTTTGCCGTGAGAGCGGCAAACATCGCACCTACGCCTGCCATAAGGAAGCGGAAGCGCCCCTTAAAGGTGACGCCGAGGGTGTTTCCCTCCCCTTCCGACGCGCGTGGGCGCGTGCCGTTGGCCGTGTCGTAGGTGTACTTGCCCGAGTAGCCCCTCAGAAAAATGAGCGACGCGATGATGACAAGGAGCAGCACCAGGCCAGCTACGAGAACGATGATCTGAGCATCCATACGCTACTCCTAACGGATGCCCTTAAAGCGCGTCCCCTTGCCGCGAGCGCTGAAACTGCGGCTTGAACCAGAGACCTGGGAGAGCCCCATCATAAAGAGCGCCCCGATAAGCGACGAGAGTATGCCGCTCGCAAGACCATGCCCGAGCAGCGCGGTGAGGATACTTCCCTCAACGCCCATAATGACAAGTGCGAGGCCGTAGACAAGATTCTCGGCAATGAGCGTGATGGCAAGGAACTGGAAGGAGCGGGATGAAAGCGCACCGCCCACGCCCGCGCTGGCTGTGGCAAGCGAGAACGAGCCGACCGTGAGGATGAGCGCCATAAGACCGACGGGAACAGGCGCGGAGAGATCGTAGCTGAGACCCGAAATAAAGCCGACGATGGCAGCAAGACCCGCATCGCCCTGAAGAGCGATGGCGCAGGCGAATGCGGCCATGAAGTTGATCCGGCCACCAAAGACGGAGATTTGCGGACCCAAGGCCACCTGGAGAATGAAAGCGATGACGCCCGCAATGATGATGGCACGGTTGCCGCGCCCCGTATCACGGTAATCAAAAGGCATCGTCACTCACTCCCCTCGGTTGTGTCGGTTGATTCAGTCGAGCCTTCGCCAGATGCGTCACCCTGGCTTCGCTCCCCACCGGCGGGCGTATTGTTTGCCGAGACAACGTCTTCGTCAGTGGCGGTCTGCTCCTCGGTAAGAGAGGTTATTACCAAAACCTCCTCGTTGCTCTCGGTTCTCGATGCGGAACTCACAATAATCGTGTAGTAGACATCGTTGGAGTTCTTGGTAACCGAGGCAACCGTACCTATGGGAAGGCCCTTGGGATACACGCCGCCAATGCCTGAGGTGATGATGATGTCTCCCTCTTTAACGTCTGCATCGACGGAGACGTAATCCATGCGCAGCGTGCCGTCGGGCTGGCCCTGGACCATGCCCTGTGCGCGGGTGTCCTGGATCATTGCGGAGACGCCAGACCCCTCGTCCGTTAGAAGGCGAACCGTGGAGGCATTGGGGGCAACCTCGATAACCTGACCGATAACGCCCGTGGAGTTGGTGACGGGCATGTTCACGGAGATGCCGTCAAGAGACCCTTTGTCGATGGTGACCGTGTCAGACCAGGCATCCGAGGACTGGCCAATGATGCGGGCAGCTGTCGACTGGAGGTTGTAGGTAGACTGCAAATCGAGCAGCTTCTCGAGCCGCTCGGATGTCGCCTGGTATTCAGCAAGTTCAGCCACGCGTGCGGTAAGCTCGGCATTCTCGGCCTCGAGCTCATCAAGGGTGGCACGCGAAGCGGTGAGGTTGCCAAAGATATTCCCGACAGCGTTGAAGGGTGCCGAAACGAGATTGCCGGCCATGCGCGCGGGCGTGGTGATTGTCGTGACGCCGGCGCGCAGGGTATGGATGGGACCGGACTCCCCCTCACGAAGGTAGAACGTGAGGACGAGAATCGATACCACACATAAGACAATCAACGGGCGCAAACCCGTTGATTGCCGTCTTTGATTCAGGTTGGTCGAGTAGCTCTGATACTTAGGCAAGAGCTATAGCCCTCCTTTAAGCATTGCTCTGGACGAAGCCACCGTCGAAGGCGTTGGCTTCCAGCACGCGCGCGCAGCCGTTAACGACATTGTCAAGCGCGGTGGGGCTCACGTTTACGGCCACGCCGGTCTCATCGCGCAGGCGCACATCAAGACCGCGCAGAAGCGCACCGCCGCCGGTGAGCAGGATACCGTAGTACATGAGGTCGGAGGCAAGGTCGGGCGGAGTTGCGTCGAGCGCGTCCTTTACCGCCTTGGTCATCTCGTCAAGCGGCTTCTGCAGAGCGCGGCGGATCTCCTCGCTCTCGATGCGCACGGTCTTGGGCAGACCGGTGATGACGTCGCGGCCGTTGACCTCCACATCGAGCTCGTCTTTCAGCGGAACGGCAGAGCCAACTTTGATCTTGATGTCCTCAGCCGTACGCTCACCGATAGCGAGGTTGTAGGCATCGCGGACATGGGAGAGGATCGACTGGTCAAACTCGTCGCCGGCGATACGGATGGAGCGCGAGACGACGATGCCGCCCATAGCGATAACGGCAACCTCGGTGGTGCCGCCTCCGATGTCGATAACCATCGAACCGGTAGGCTCCTCAACAGGCAGGTCGGCACCGATAGCGGCTGCCATGGGCTCCTCGATGAGGTAGGCCTGGCGGGCACCGGCAGAGATGGTGGCTTCAAAGACCGCGCGCTTCTCGACCGACGTCACGCCGGAGGGAACGCAGACGACCACGCGAGGACGCGGCGTCCAGGGGTAGCGCTTCTCGCTCGCCTTGTCGATGAAGTAGCGAAGCATGGCCTCGGTAACGTCAAAGTCGGCGATAACGCCATCCTTCAGAGGGCGTACGGCGACGATGTTGCCGGGCGTACGGCCGAGCATGCGCTTAGCCTCAATACCCACGGCCAAGATGCGCTCATCGTTCTTATCGATGGCGACAACAGAGGGCTCGCGGATGACAATGCCCTTGCCACGTACGGAAACAAGGGTGTTTGCCGTGCCGAGGTCGATGGCAAGGTCACCGGCGTACTGGCCAAATAACATATCCGTCAGAGAAAACAATGCAGCTCCCCGATCGTTCGAACATCATGAAGCGGAGCTCGAAGAATGCACGAGCCCCTTTCGGCTAGTGTAGAGCAAAGGCCACATAACGGCAGAGCGCATGCGGCCTCACATCAAAATACCCATACTAGGCTGCAGAACCGTCCGTCTCAGCAGTCTCTTCGGCGGTAGAGTCAGCAGGGGCCTCATCAGCGGCGCCCTCGTCGGAATCATCAGACGTGGACACGGTGTTGGATCCGCTGAAGTCGATATCGATGGACGCGACCGCCCAGCCGATGTGGTTGGCCGTGCGAACGAAGTCGACAGTATAGGTCTGGGTGCCGCCGAGCGAGAGCTCCACCTCAACCTCGGCCTTGGAAGAGGTCATGTTCTGATCCATGGCGGTGATGGTGGGAGTGGCGTCCTCGGGGATGGTGGAGGTGATAAGCGAGCGGGAGGCCTCGTCAAGACCCGGAGCGAGGTAGGAGCTCGTGTCCTCACCCTCGGTGACGGCGTTGAAAAGACCCGTCAGCGCATCCTGCTGGGAGGGGAAACCAAGGCCGCGTGTATAGGCGAAACCAAGGCCGCCGGCGGCGATAAGAAGGAGAAACAGAAGGACAATAAAGACCTTGAGGCCGGTGTGGCGCTTCTTGCGACGCACCTTCATGGACTCGCGATCCTGCTGGATAAGCTCAGACTCGCTCATCGTGAAGAAGCCAGTGTCGGAGGGGTCGGGCATGAACGCACCGGACTTGCCGAGCGGATCGAGCGGGTCGACGGGAGCCGACGGAGCCGTACCCGTGGGCGCCATGGCACGCTGGGCGTTGAGCGCGTCGAGCGCATCCTGAGCGCGGGCGAAATCATCCTGCTGCTCGCGCGTGAGCTGGTAGATACCATCTGCCGTAGCGGCAGTAAAAGCATCGATGGCGTCGGCCGGACGATTCTGCGCAATGAGCGCCTGACCGAGACCGGCGTTGATTGCGCGGGTGTCATCGCGCGGGGTGGCGAAGTCGAGCGCCGTGCGGTAGGTCTCGACGGCGTCTCCGGGACGGCCGAGCTTGATGAAGCAGGAGGCAAGGTCGGCAAGCGCGCTCGAAGGAGCAGGGTTAGCCGCATCGATCGCCGCCTGACGGAAGGCGGTGCCCGCCTCCACAACGTTATCCTGCGCAAGAAGGGCGTCGCCAAGGCCGAGATAGGCCTTATAGGGCGTAGCGTAGGTGGCGTCCTTCACGGCCTCACGGAAGCTATCGGCAGCACGATCGTACTCCCCCGCCGCAGCGTAAGCCTTACCGAGGTTCGTATGAAGGGCACCCCGCTTACCATAGGCGGCGTCGGAGAGAGCCTGCTCGTAGGCGGATGCGGCGTCACGCCAAAGCCCGAGCTTCATAAGCGAGTTACCACGAAGGTGATCCACCTCGCCTGCAACTTCGTTGGCATCCTTGGCGGCGGCGAACATCTGGGCAGCGGCAGAGAAATCGCCGGCACGATAGGCGCTGCGCGCCTGCTCGAGATACTGGTTGTTCATACGGTTACTCCCCTTTGCTGGAATGTACGATCTCGATATGCTCGATCACATCACCGGCGCGAAGCTCGCGCTCGACCTCGATACCCTCCACGGTGGTGCCGAAAACGGTGTACCCGGAATCAAGGTTATGCTGCGGACCGAGGCAGAAATAGAACTGGGAACCGGCGGAATCCGGACGCTGCGAGCGCGCCATAGCGAGCGCGCCGTCGACGTGGCTGTTGCGCGGGTTGGTGCCGAACTCTGCCTTGATGCAGTAACCGGGACCACCCGTGCCGGGCATGCCATCAGGGCCGGGCTTGCCCGCAGCGACGTCCTCGGGAGTCATATCCCTCGTATTGGGGCAGCCGCCCTGGATAACAAAGCCCGGAACATAGCGATGGAACTTCAACCCATCGTAGAAGCCGCTCGAAGCAAGCTCGCAGAAATTTGCGACGTGAATCGGTGCGCCCTCACCATCAAGGTGAACGCGGATGGTTCCGCGGCTCGTCTCGATGACAGCCTCTTCGTCACCCTCAAGCTGATAGGCGGGCGTATATAGGTCTGGAATAAACCCGAACATGCAAGGTCCTCCCCGAAAACGATACGTATACGCTCGCTATTCTAGCAATAACCTCGCAATTTCACCAAGTGAGCATGCAAGATGCCCAGAGCGCACACGCTAATGCTGAACGGGTTTCCACTGATAGAAGTTTTCCTCAAACAGAGTGAGGTTCTGGTTCTGACCGGATCCATCGAGAGCATCGCGAAGAGGCTGAGAGATCTCGGATTTATGGGCGGAAAGGCTTTCGCCGTCAGGGTAGCTCAAAGAGATGTCCCAGGAATCGCACAGCACGTCAACACGGTTGTACATCCATGTTGCGAGCTGAACCAGGTGGTTGAGGTCCTCTGTATAGGGGGAACCGTCCTCGAGGTGAATCTCGGAAAGCTCGTCGAGGGTTGCCTGGACCTGGTCGCGCAGCGCGTAAGCGCTCGCTGAGGCCTCGCGGCGACGCTCAAGGTTGGACAGGAGGAAGCCCCCGTTGTAGTCGTCGATAACATCACCCAGGGGATCTTGGTAGCCGCCGATCTCCTCGTAGATGCGCGTAAGCGTATCGTAGGCCTCGGCATCGGTGAGCAGAGACTCGTCGGTGAGCTCGATCTCATCTTCTTCGGGTGAAGCTTCCTCTTCGCCCGCCTCGTCACTGTCCTGATCCTGTGTCACGGCACCCTGACGCGAGGGGAACATCTCCGCCGCTTGGCGCTCAATCTCCGAATAGACGCCGGGCATAACACCGAAGGGGTCTGCCACCACAAAGAAAGCGCAGGCTCCAATGAGCGAAATCACCGCGATAGCAGCGACGATCTTGCCCACAGGACGGCGGTGCGCGTGATAGGGGTCCTCATCATGAGAAGATGTCGCAGGAGCATCATCGTTGAACTTGAGGACGTTAGTGGCCGATGGATCAAGGCTTACATCGAGCACTTCCGCCGCAGACGGGCGCGTGCGAACGTCATCGTCAGTCAGCTTGGGAAAACTTGCGGTCTTTCCAGCAGCAAGATCTGCGGCCGACGCCTCGGTGGAGAGGATTCCGGGCGCAGGTCGTCCGCATTTGGGGCAGGTGCGGTCCTTGGGAGTGAGGCGCGCGCCGCAGCCCTCGCAGAAAATGAAGTCATGTGTGGAGGCGCTCCCCGAAGTACCGATGAGCGCGCTGCAATGCGGGCATACCGTAGATCCGTCGGGAACGGTTGTGTTGCAATGCGGACAAATCACGGAAGCGTCTCCTCACTCGGCCAGCTAGCGCAACGCGCGCTCAAGAACCTGATTCAGTACAAATGGCAGGATACCACCGGATGCGAGATAGCGGGCCTCAGTTGGCGTATCAACGCGGACGATAACGGAAAACGTCGAGGTATCTCCGTTTGGGCGACGAAGGACAACGCTGGTCTCAACCGGGAGAGCACCCCATGAGGAGAAATCGATGGGAGAGATCTCTATGTCTTCGTCACCGGTGATGCCAAGGGATGCAACCGACTCCCCCTCGCGGAACTGCAGTGGGACGATCCCCATGCCAATAAGGTTGGAACGGTGGATGCGCTCGAAGCTCTCGGCGACGACGGCGCGCACGCCGAGAAGCATCGGGCCCTTTGCGGCCCAGTCGCGCGAGGAGCCCGATCCGTACATCTTGCCGGCAAAGACCACAAGGGGAATCTTGTGGTCGCGCGCCGTCTGCGAGGCATCGAAGATGCGCACGGTCTCGCCAGTCAGCGGGTCTTTTGTCCAACCGCCGCGAAGGTCGGGAACCATCTGGTTCACGAGGCGCACATTAGCGAAGGTGCCGCGCATCATGACCTCGTGGTTTCCTCGTCTAGATCCATAAGAGTTGAAATCGCCCTGAGATACGCCCCTATCCTTTAAATAGGTTGCGGCAGGCGAATCAGGGGCGATGGAACCTGCCGGTGAGATGTGATCGGTGGTCACAAAGTCGCCGAGCACCGCGAGGGCTCGACCACCTTCAATAGAGAAGACCTCTGAGGCGCTGACGTCGTCAACAAACGTTGGACGGCGGACGTAGGTCGATGCCTCATCCCAGGCGTAGGTCGTTCCCTGGGCGACCGGAAGTGCCTGCCACGCGGCGCTTCCCGTAAGCTCGCCGTGAGAGACCTTTGCATACACGTCTGAGAGATCAACGGCAACAAGCGCCGCCGCGATCTCCTCGTCGCTCGGCAAGAGGTCGGAAAGGTACACGGGACCGTGCGAACCGGCGCAAAGCGGCTCACATGACGGGTCGATGTCGACGGTACCCGCGAGTGCAAGCGCGATGACGAGTGCGGGAGCGCAGAGATAGTTCTGGCTGACATCCGGCGAGATGCGGCCTTCGAAATTACGGTTGCCGGAAAGCACGCTCGTGAGCTCGCAAGAGGAGGCAATGGGCTTAAACAGGTCCAAAATAGGTCCAGAGTTGCCGATGCAGCTCATACAACCCCATCCGCACACGGCAAACCCAAGCTCCGCGAGCGGTTCAAGAAGCCCGGCGCGTTCAAGCATCTCGGTGTTAGCGTGCGAGCCGGGTGCAAGCACGCACTTCACCCAAACGGGAACCGTGCATCCGAGTTCAACCGCGCGCTTAGCCGTAAGTCCGGCCGCGATCATCATGGCAGGGTCGGTCGCCGTAGTGCAGCTTGTAACCGCCGCGATGGCGATAGCGCCATGCCGCACGGTTTCCTTCTGCCCACCGACATCGATAGTAAAGGACTCCTCTGGCGCCCTTCCCTGCTTTGCAAGCGCAGCGCGGAAGCGTGAGCGAAGCTCGCGCACCGGCAGGCGGTCATGAGGGCGCGAGGGGCCCGCCAGGGATGGCTCGATACCGGAGAGGTCAATCTCAATAACTCGGTTGTAGACGACGTCGCTCGCTGAGCCAAACATGCCCTGAGCGATAAGGTAGGCACGGGCGAGTGCGACCTCGTCCTCGCTTCTCCCAAAACGGGTAAGCTCGGCGAGGGTTGCCTCATCTGCCGGGAAGTAGGTGGCGGTGGCCCCGTATTCTGGCGTCATATTGGCAATGGTCGTGCGCTGGGTGACGCTGAGCGCCTCAACACCGGGACCGAAGCACTCGACAAGGCAGCCTACGACGCCCTCTGTGCGCAGCTTCTCGGCAAAGGAGAGCGCAACGTCCATGCCGCTCACTCCCTCAGCAAGAGTACCTGTTAGGTGAACGCCGACCACTGGGGGAACGCTCATGGTGATGGGCTGTCCCAGAGCCGCCGCCTCGGCCTCGATACCGCCCACGCCCCAGCCAAGCACGCCAAGTCCGTTAGCGGTGGGCGTATGGGAGTCCGTTCCCACGAGCGTATCGAAATAGACAACGTCGCCATCGGTCCATACCACACGGCAAAACCGCTCAACGTTGAGCTGGTGGCAGATGCCGATTCCCGGCGGCACGATCTTAACGTTGTCAAAGCTCGACGCCGCCCATTTAAGAAACGAGAATCGCTCGGCATTGCGCTCGGCCTCGATACGGGCGTTCTCCGTGGCTGCGCAGGAGCAAGAGGTGACATCGGCCGTAACAGAATGGTCGATCACAAGTGTGCAAGGGATGAGCGGATTCACGCGCGCCGGGTCATTCCCGCGAGCCGCAGCCTCGTCGCGCATGGCGGCAAAATCGGTGAAGACCGGCACACCGGTGAAGTCCTGGAAAAGCACGCGCGCTGGCATGAATTCGATCTCGGTCGATGCGGAGCCGGAGACCGTGGCGTCCACGATGGCGGCGGCAGCAGCTCGTGCGGCATCGTCGTCCTTAGACCTTCTCACCACGTTTTCGATCAGCACCCTAAGACAGAAGGGCGCCTTATCGATACCGTCGATTGCGGAAAGGTCGCTTATCCTATACGTCGTACCGCCTACCTCTATGATGCGCTCGAGCGGCAGTTTTTCGGAGAATCCGGAAACATCGTGCTCAACATGTGAAAGGCTCATACACGCCTCCTCAACAAGGGTCAGTCGTGGTCTCTCATCCTACTTGATTTACGAGACGGCATGGACACGCGAATTCCCTGCGCGGATTTTGTAACAGTGCGCGTTCTCTTCTTGTTTGGACTCGCGACCTTACTGGTTGAAACGCGCTTGCCTGAGGCGCCAGAGGACTTTGCTCGCCGATCGGGAACACCGGGAGCGGGAGCTTCATTGGGGATCTCAGAACGAAGGGCGGTATCGGCGGCTCGCATCTCCTCGGCGTGCTTTTTGTCTGCGAGATAGCGGTTGATGCGGTCACGCGAGCGCCAGACAAAGCGACGGAGCGACGAGCGTGTGGACCGAACGCTTCGCCCACCGGAACGGCTCATCTTCACTTGGACGCCACGGCCGAAGCCGGTTGCCGCAAACGAGTGACGTGTCTGATGCTTGTCCATGATTTTTGCAAGAGCAAAGAAAATGACTGCTGAGACGAGGCTTATCACCAGAAGGGTGATTGCGACCCCAAGGGTGAGGCGGGCGATGGAGAAGAAGTCAGAAAAACCGATGATGCCGACGGCAAGCCCTGCGACGATAACGCCGAGAAGCACCGCGCGAAGCGGTGTGAACGGCCAGGAGATGCGTGCGATGAGGCAACATCCCACGGCGCTCGTGGTGACAAGGCACATGGTGGAGAGAGTCGTACCGTCAAGTTCCGCAAAGGAGCAGACCGCCATATTGAGGCATGCGGCTACGAGCACAGCGCAGGATGCAGGGAGAGCGCGCTTCACTACGTTGGTGAGGAATACGCCTTCGACGCGGGCACGGTTGGCCTCCAGTCCGAGCACAAAGCCCGGGAAGCCGATGCAGAAGAAATTGATAAGCGTCATTTGGATGGGCTGGAAGGGATAGGGCGGAAACGCGATGCAGATGGCGGCAAGGCCCATAGAGAAGAGGGTCTTGGTCAAGAAGAGCGCGGCCGAGCGCTGAAGGTTGTTGATCGAACGTCTGCCCTCGGCCACGACGGCGGGCATGGCAGCGAAGTCGTTGTCCACAAGAACGATCTCGGCTACATTGCGCGCGGCGTCGGAGCCGGCGGCCATCGCGACTGAGCAATCCGCCTCCTTGAGGGCGAGCACGTCGTTTACACCGTCACCCGTCATGGCGACCGTGTGGCCGCGGCGCTGAAGCGCCTGCACCAGCTCGCGCTTTTGAATGGGCGTCACGCGTCCAAAGACATGATATCTATCGACCGCAGCATCTACCTTTGCCGGCGTGTCGAGCGTGGTCGCATCAACGTAAGCACTCGCCCCGGGGATTCCCACAACTTGCGCAATCGAGGAGACCGTTCGGGGGTCGTCGCCCGAGATAACGTTTAAGGTCACGCCCTGTTCGACAAAGTATCCGATGGTCTCCGCTGCCGAGGAGCGAATCTCGTCGCGAATGGTGACAAGGCCGATGGGCGTTACGCGTCCAACCATATCGCCGTCCTCATCAAAGCCGTCCACGGCGGCCACCACAAGGACACGACAGGTTGACGCAAGGCGTGACACCTCGGCGGCGACCTCAGCGTACGCGTCGGGCGGGAGCACAAACTGGGCCGCACCCATAACGAACGACCCGCAGCTGAACGCAGCGCCGCTCCACTTCTTTGCAGAAGAGAACGGGATGGCTCGAACAAGCTCCGCCTGAGGAACATCGTTCTCGGGACGTGCATAGTAATCGAGAAGGGCTTTCGCGGTCTCGTTAGCATCCTCGGCAGATGCACGTGCAATGTTGGCGAGAGCATAGTCCAGAGCGGTGACTCCCTCCGGGACCCCGGACAGCGCCTCCCCAAAGGAAGCTGCTACAGCAATGGGATAGGTCCCTTCGACCTCCATACGTCCGGAGGTAATGGTGCCCGTCTTATCGAGGCAAAGCACATCTACACGCGCCAACGTCTCGATGCAGTAGAGTTGCTGGGCGAGCACTTTGCGGCGTGCGAGCCTCACCGTGGCGATGGCAAGTACCGACGAGGTGAGAAGAACAAGACCCTGCGGAATCATGCCAAGAAGCGCTCCGACTGTGGAGAGGATGGCCGCGCTGACATGGGACCACGAATCGCCACCGGAGAACACCCAATCGATGAATCCAGCCGAGGAGTCCGGGGCAAGAGCCGCCCAAGCCTCATAGCCCTCGTGCACGCTCGCATAGAACAGAGCGAGCCCCAAGGGGACCATGATGATGCTCGCAAAGCGCACGATGGCGTTAAGAGCGCGCATGATCTCGGAGTTTACCTTTTTAACGTACTTGGCTTCGTTGTTGATGCGAGCTACGTAATTGTCAGCACCTACATGAATGACGCGGGCATATACAAGACCGGAGTCCAAGAAGCTGCCGCTCATAAGGGTCGAACCGGGATCTTTGCGAATAAGGTCGCTCTCGCCGGTGAGCAGGCTCTCGTTCACTTGCGCCGTGCCATCAATCACGACCGCATCGGCAGGTATCTGGTCGCCACGACCGATCTTTACGATGTCATCGAGAACGATTTCCTCAAGATCGAGCTCGACCTCTTCCCCATCTCGCATAACACGCGCTTTCTTGGTAGCAAGTAGCGTGAGCTTGTCCACCATGCGCTTAGAGCGCAGCGCCTGGACGATGCCGATTCCGGTGTTTAAGACGACGATGGCAAGGAAGGTGAGGTTCTTCCATGAGCCCGCCGCGATCACGAGAGCGGCAAGTATGATATTGATAAGGTTGAACAGCGTGCAAAGGTTCTCGATAACGAGCTGGCGAACGCTTTTGGTCTTGAGCTCCATGTTGAGATTGACCTGACCGCGTTCAACGCGTTCGGCAACCTCGGCTGCGGTGAGTCCCGTTAAGGGCTCGGTATGGTCTTGGGGCATGCAGGCTCCTCGGGTAGGCTTAGACCGTGATATACCCAACCGCCCCCGCAAAGCGGATGCGGTTCCGGTGATCATATGAATCTACGACATTAAAGCACATCGCAGGGGTATTAAGAGATCGGGCCGTCTGCAACGGTCATGCATGCGGTAACATCAATCACGTATTGATACATGAGGCAACAGGAGTTCTATGGAACGCTATGTTTTGCGAAACGCAGGTGCTAACGCTCCGGAGAGCCTGCAGCGCGGCATCGATTGGCTGATTGCGCAGGGCGGTGGCACTGTGGCGGCTGATTCCCGTGAAGTCATCCAGCGTATGCTCGGGTTCGAGTCAGGCGTTGATGTTGACGCGTTCTTCAAGAAGTTTAAAGACCAGGGCATTAAGTTTGGACACATGCGGCGAGGGCTTCCCTTTAAGGGCAATGTCGTCGCTGCATTCACCTCAGACGGTATCCTCAGAATGCTCGACAATCGTCCGGGAATCACACAACTGCTCGTTTTAGAAGGAAACGAGCGCGATACCCGATGGTGGATAGGCCGCAGGAATCCTGCGAAGTTCAACGACGTCGTCGATAGCAACACGGTTGCCTAGGCCTGGGAGATCTAAAGGCAGAGAGCCCGTTAGCAGGAGTGCTAACGGGCCCTGTTCAGTTTAGGGTGTCCCGTGCAGGATTCGAACCTGTGGCCTTCTGCTCCGGAGGCAGACGCTCTATCCAGCTGAGCTAACGGGACGTGACGCAAGCCATTATACCCAAATCGTCTGCGCGTGCCAGTCTGCCGAAAGGGGCTGCTGATGACAGAGTTAATTCTCTATGTACGCGAGATACTTCGCGTTACTATGTACCAACGTTGACGGTTACACGCTGAGCCCGAGGAGCCCAGATGATTGCTATTTTGAAGAAGAACGCCGACTCAAATGCGGTCGCCCATCTTGTTTCATGGATCGAGAAGAAGGGACTCACCGCGCACGTGAGCCATGGTGAGAACGAGACGATCATAGGCCTCGTGGGCGATACCACCAAGATCGATCCGTTCCTTCTGGAATCTATGGATATTGTCCAGCGCGTTCAGCGTGTGTCCGAACCGTTCAAAAAAGCGAACCGCAAGTTCCACCCGGCGGACTCCGTCATCGACTGCGGCGGCGTTCCCATCGGCGGTGGCAACTTCCAGGTTATCGCCGGCCCTTGTTCGGTTGAAGGCGATAATCTCGTCCGTATCGCCCGTCGCGTGAAGGAAGCGGGCGCCACGATGCTCCGAGGCGGCGCCTACAAACCCCGCACATCCCCGTACGCCTATCAGGGCATGGGGCCCCGTGGCCTCGACCTTTTGCTGGAAGCCCGAGCCGAGACGGGCCTTCCCATCGTTACCGAGATTATGGATCCGCGCGATATTGACGAGTTCCTTTCGCGCGGCATCGACGTCATGCAGATCGGCGCACGTAACGCACAGAACTTCCCCCTCCTAAAAGAGGTCGGAAAGACCCGCGTTCCCGTCCTTCTCAAACGCGGCCTTGCGGGCACGATCGATGAGCTTCTGATGGCCGCCGAGTACATCATGAGCGAGGGTAACGACAACGTCATCCTCTGCGAGCGCGGCATCAGGACGTTTGAAACGCGTACGAGGAACACCTTTGATCTCAACGCGGTGCCGGTGCTCCACGAGCTCTCCCATCTACCCGTTGTTGCCGACCCAAGCCATGCGACGGGCTACACGCGCTACGTCGAGCCCATGGCACTCGCCGCCGTGGCTGCCGGAGCCGACGGCCTTGAGGTCGAGGTCCACGACGACCCGGCACATGCTTGGTCTGACGGCGCCCAGGCCCTTACGCCCGAGATGTTCGATGATCTCATGGCACGCATCCGCATCATCCGTGAGGCGATCACTGCCGATGCCTGCCAGGAGAGATAATGGACGAGGTAGACGCTTTGCGGAAGACAAGCATCGATGATGGCGGCGGGAAACGTTCTCCCACGGTCGGCATCGTCGGCCTCGGCCTCATAGGCGGAAGCTTTGCCAAGGCCTATGCTAAGGCCGGCTGGCGCGTGCTTGCGAGCGATATCGACCCTAACGTAATGGACGCAGCGCGCATCGAGACCATCCAGGGAGCACTTGATGACTCTTCTCTAGGTGAATGCGAGCTCATCATACTTGCAGCCTATCCTGATGCGTGCATCACATGGCTCGAAACTCACGCTGGTGCCCTATCTAAAGCGGCCGAGCTCTCGCGTGACGCAGACTCGACGCTCCACGAGTGCCAGGCAGGGCCTTTGGTTATCGATGTTGCGGGCATCAAAGAGACGATCTGCACACAAGCGTTCGCCATCGCCCAGGCAGCACGCTTCCCGTTCCTGGGAACACACCCCATGGCGGGAACCGAGATGTCCGGCTTTGCCTTCTCACGCGCCGACCTGTTCGTAGGTGCTCCCATGGTCCTCGTCCCACCCGAGCTCGACGACATCTCGCGGCTCCTTCTGCTCGACCGAGCGCATGACCTGCTCCTGCCGGTCGGCTTTGGCAGCTTCAGCGTCACCACGCCGGAGGCTCACGACAGGGTCATCTCCTACACGAGCCAACTCGCACACGTGGTATCGAATGCATACGTCAAAAGCCCCACGGCGCAAGAGCACCACGGGTTTTCTGCCGGCAGCTATCGTGACCTCACGCGCGTCGCCCATCTGAACGCTTCGATGTGGTCCGAGCTCATGATTGATAACGCTGACAACCTCGCACAAGAGATTTCTCAGCTTATGGATTCACTCGGCGCATACCGCGACGCCCTTGTTGCGCGCGATACTCCTCACCTCAAGGCGCTCCTTGCGGAGGGTGACCGCATTAAACGCGCGCTCGATGACGATTCGGAGGCATGATTATATGGACACGCTCACCGTTGACGTGAATGTCTCTCGCCCTTATCGCGTACATGTGGGAACACGCCTTCTAGAGCGCGTCGGCGAGATTGTGCGTCCGCTCGTTGCAGGCGCACACGCAGCTATCGTCACCGATTCCAATGTGGGTCCCTTGTACGCCCCTATTGTTGAGGAAAGCTTGGCGCAGGCCGGCTTTAAGACAACGACCTTCGTCTTCGCTGCAGGTGAATCAAACAAGACACTTGCAACCTATGAGGAGATACTCGCTCACCTCGCTGACAACCACCTTGACCGCGGCGACGTCGTCATAGCTCTCGGCGGCGGCGTTACGGGCGACATGGCAGGCTTTGCCGCCGCAACGTATCTGCGTGGCATCGCATACGTTCAGGTACCGACGAGCCTGCTTGCCATGGTGGACTCCTCTGTTGGAGGGAAGTGCGCCGTCGACCTGCCTCAAGGGAAAAACCTCGTGGGAGCCTTCTGGCAACCAAAAGCGGTGATTGCCGACGTGGGTTGTTTGGGCACGCTTTCTGCCGAGCAACTTGCGGACGGTTGCGGTGAGGTTATCAAGCATGCCGTCATCGCCGACGCGAACCTTCTCGACATTCTAGAGGCACATCCCATCACCCTCGCGTCCCTCTCCGAAAACCTGCCCCTTATCGCCGCAATTGTGGCACGCAACGTTGAGATCAAGCGCAATGTCGTTGTTCAAGACGAGCGTGAATCCGGCGTGAGGAAACTCTTGAACTTTGGCCACAGTATTGGTCACGCCATAGAAGCAAGGTCTCACTTTGCGCTCGGCCACGGCACCTCTGTCGCCATGGGTATGGTCGCTATCACGCGCGCCACGGCCTCCGTGGCCGATGACCCAGAGCCGCTCATCGAGCTCGCCCATCGTATCGCCAAAGTTTGCGAGGCGCATGGCCTTAAAACGTCCTGTCCGTATGAGGCAAAAGAGCTTGTAGCATCCGCTCTTCACGACAAGAAGCGCCGAGGCGACGCGATTGATCTGGTGCTCCCCTTGGGAGTTGCCTCCTGCACTATTCAGACAGTCGAGCTCGACCAGTTTTTCGAACTCATGAGAATCGGCCTTTCCGAAGAGGAGCTGAGCTAGCGTGATTGCAACCATCGAGCCCCGCGACCTTGTTGGCGAGGTCGGCGCCATCTCCTCCAAATCGGTGGCGCACCGACTCATCATCGCCGCAGCGCTTGCGAACGGAAAGACCGAGCTTGCCTGCGCGACCACTTGCGATGACATCGACGCGACGGTACGTTGCCTCACAGCGCTCGGAGCCCATATCGATAGGACCGATACGGGCTATATTGTCTCGCCCATTCCCAAAAGTCGCGAACAAGGCATTCTCTCCGCACTTAAGGGCCGTGAGCTCGACTGCGGTGAATCCGGTTCCACGCTACGCTTTATGCTTCCCGTTGCCTGTGCGCTTGGCGCCAACGCGGTCTTTACCGGTTCCGAGCGCCTGGGGCAGCGCCCACTCGGCGAGCTCGCCGGAGAGATTGTCGCAGCCGGCTGCGATATCACGGGACTTGGCTCCTTCCCGCTCGGAACCTCAGGCAGAATGCGCCCTGGCAGGTTCATTCTGCCGGGAGATGTGAGCTCGCAGTACATCTCGGGCCTCCTTCTTGCGGCACCGCTGCTGCCGGGCGAGGTTGAGATTCTGGTGCGGGGACGCATCGAGAGCAAGCCCTATGTGTCCTTAACCGTGCAGGCTCTCGAATCATTCGGCGTGTCCGTGAGAACGAGGAAGCTCGTCGGTGCCACTGCAGAGGAGCCGCAGACCCTTTACACCGTACAGGGAGAAGGATACCGGACCCCCGGAACGGTCGCCGTCGAGGGCGACTGGTCAAATGCCGCCTTCTGGCTCTGCGCGGGCGCCCTGGGAAAGGAACCTCTGACGGTGCGCGGTCTGTCGCCCCGCTCAGTCCAAGGGGATCGAAACATCACGGCTGCGCTCGTCTTGTTTGGGGCGAAAGTCGTTCGCGGGGCTGATTCGGTTACGGTAAGGCCGGACAGGCTGCACGGCATCAAGCTTTCAGCAAAAGACATCCCCGACCTTGTTCCCGTGATATCCGCCGTTGCCGCATGCGCCGAGGGACGTACGGTCATCGAGGATTGCGCGCGCCTGCGCATAAAGGAATCTGACCGCATGGCCACGACGACTGAGATGCTGCGCGCCCTTGGTGCAGATATCCGTATCGAAGGAGACTCGCTCGTCATTGACGGTAAGCCCTCGCTTTCAGGCGGAACAGTGCAGGCGCATAACGACCATCGCATCGCCATGACCGCCGCCGTCGCAGCCGTTCGCGCGGAGGGGCCTGTCATAATTGAAGGTGCGGAGGCGGTAGCAAAGTCCTACCCGGCCTTCTTTGACGACTATCGTACGCTTGGCGGCGACGTACGCACCCAGGAGGCGATGTAACCATGTCATCCACCGTCGGCAATGTCCTCAAGCTCTCGATCTTTGGCGAGTCTCACTCCCCCGCCATCGGCTGCTCGCTAGACGGGTTGCCTGCCGGCATCCCTATCGACATGGACGCCCTGCAAACCTTTCTCGAGCGGCGTGCCCCGGGCAGGTCCAAGACGGCAACTGAACGGAATGAGGCGGATAGACCCGAGATTCTGTCCGGCATACATGAGGGCGTCACCGATGGTGCGCCCTTTGCCGCCATCATCCGCAATGCCAACACGCGCAGCAAAGACTATGAGGGCCTAAGGTCCGTGCCGCGACCGGGGCATGCGGACTATCCCGCACGCATCAAGTTCGGAAACTGGCACGATGTCGCGGGCGGCGGCCACTTCTCCGGACGTCTCACGGCGCCGCTCTGCATCGTCGGCGGCATCGCCCTGCAGGCGCTCGCCTCTCTTGGTATCACGGTAGCCGCCCACATCGCCTCTCTTGGGCCAGACGGAATTGCGGACGAAGGGCTAGACGAACTCGCGCTTGACGAGTCGCAGCTCGCGCGTCTTCGCGTGCGGGCCTTCCCCACCATCTCCTCTGAAGCTGAGGCACGTATGACGCAAGCCATACTCGATGCACGCGCATCGAAAGACAGCATCGGCGGCATCATCGAATGCGCCGCATACGGCGTGCCCGCCGGCATCGGAGACCCCATGTTCGACGGGCTCGAGAATCGCATAGCGCGTCTGGCCTTTGGTATCCCTGCCGTAAAAGGCGTTGACTTTGGCGCCGGGTTTGCCGCAGCGTACCTCAAGGGCAGCGAGAACAACGACCCGTACCGCATCATCGATGGTGCGATTTCTACTGAATCAAACAATGCCGGCGGTATTCTCGGTGGTATCTCCACTGGCATGCCGCTCATTTGGCAAATGGCGGTCAAGCCCACGCCCTCGATTGCAGCACCCCAGAAGAGCGTCGATATGGACGCTATGCAGGATGCCGAGCTCGTCGTCCATGGGCGGCACGACCCTTGCATCGTCCCGCGCGCCGTGCCGGTTGCCGAGGCGGTATGCGCGCTTGCGCTCCTCGATGCCCTTCTGGAAGATGGGCGTTTCCCCCAGCCGGACCCCCAGGTCATGCAAGACTGTTAGGAGAGATATGGAGCTCACCGAAATTCGCGATAGGCTCGATACCATCGATGCTAAGCTTCTCGACCTGTTCTGCGAACGCATGAAGCTTGCCGCCGAGGTAGCCGCCTCAAAGAAGAAGTCCGGTAAGGCCGTATTCGACCCCGCACGTGAGCGTGAGAAGCTCTCCCGTGTCGCCGAACAGGTACCGGAGGAGCTCGTACCCCAAGCGGTGGCACTGTTCTCGCTCTTGATGAGCATGAATAAGGCGGAGCAGTCCCGCATCCTCTCTGCCGGCGACCCGCACAGCATCGCCGAGATGACCAAATCCGCCCTCAAGCCCGCCGATGTCCCCTTCCCAGCACGCGCATCCATTGCCTGCCAGGGTGTGGAGGGAGCGTACAGCCAGATCGCCGCGAGCCGCCTCTTCAGGCTGCCGAGCATCGCGTTCTTCGCCTCCTTTGATGGTGTTTGCCGCGCGGTCAAGGACGGCCTCGTGCGTTACGGTGTCCTCCCCATTGAGAACTCAACGGCCGGCTCGGTAAACGCCGTATACGACCTGCTGGCCGAGTATCGGTTCCATATCGTGCGCTCCATCCGCCTTAAGATCGATCACAATCTGCTCGCCAAGCCCGGAACGCGTATCGAGGATATTCGCGAGGTCTGGTCCCATGAGCAGGCAATCGCTCAGTGCGCTGGCTATCTTGAATCTCTCGGTGTACGCGTTCATGTATGCGAGAACACGGCTCAGGCAGCGGAGGCCGTCGCATCTTCTTCGCGCACCGATGTCGCAGCCCTTTCCTCTCGCGTCTGCGCCGACCTGTACGGGCTCGATCTCCTCGACGAAGACGTCCAGGACTCGGACAACAACTACACGCGGTTCGTCGTGATATCCGCTGAGCCCGAAATCTACGCTGGCGCAACGCGCGCCTCCCTCATGCTGACCGTGAGTCATGAGCCCGGCTCTCTCTATCGCGTGCTCGAGCGCTTCTACGCCCTGGGGATCAACCTCGTGAAACTCGAGAGCCGCCCGATCCCGGGTCGTGATTTTGAGTTCATCTTCTACTTCGACCTCGACTGTCCGGTGAGTGCCCCTTCGTTTATCGAGCTCCTCGATTCACTGGGGGATGTATGCGAGCGCTATTGGTACTTTGGCAGCTATACGGAGGTGCTCTAGATGATGTCCCCGCAACAGACATGTCATGTTGCCGAAAGCCGGCCATACGGTGTTCTAGGACGCGTGCTCGGGCACAGCTACACCCCCACCATCTATCGCGAGCTTGCCGGTCTCGACTACATTCGTTTTGAGCGACAGCCTAAAGACGTGGAGGCATTTCTACGCGGTGACGAATGGGAGGGTGTGAACGTCACCATTCCCTACAAGAAGCTCGCTGCCGAGATAGTAGATGAGCTCTCCCCCATCGCGCAGCGTCTGGGAAACGTGAATACGATCACGCGCCTTGCGGACGGCCATCTGAAGGGTGACAACACCGACTACTTTGGCTTCAAGATGCTTGTGGAAGCACTCGGGCTCGAGCTTGCCGGCAAGCGCGCACTCGTTTTCGGTGGCCATGGCGGAGCCGGTTCCACGTGCATGGTCGTACTCGGAGATCTGGGTATGGAGCCTGTCGCGGTATGCCGCACCGTCGAGAGCGCCGAGCAGGCTGGAGCCGCCTCGGCGTTTCCGAGCATCACGTATGAAGAGCTCGATGCATATCGCGATGCTGCTCTCGTAGTGAACGCGACACCCGTTGGGATGTATCCCAACTGTCCGGAAACCATCTGGCCTCTCGATGCATTTCCCTCCCTTCTGGCCGTGGTCGACATCGTGTACAACCCCGCGCGAACAGGTCTTATGATGGAGGCGGAACGTCGCGGCATCCCCACCATCGGCGGCCTTCTCATGCTCGTCGCCCAAGCCGCGGCCGCTGTGGAGCGGTACACGGGAAACACCGTTACCATCGAGCGCATCCGTGAGGTCACCGCGGCACTTGATGCGGCGGAGGAAAACATCGCCCTCATTGGAATGCCCGGCGCCGGCAAGACACGGGTGGGTTCTGAACTCGCCGCACTTCTTGGTCGCGAGCATATCGATATCGACGCCGAGCTTGAGAATGTTTTGGGAACGACCTGCTCCGATTTCATCACCTCTCAGGGCGAAGACGCTTTTCGACACGAGGAAACGGAAGCGCTGCGCCGCATCGCCGGTCGCAGCGGACTTGTCATCTCGTGCGGCGGGGGCGTTGTGACCCGCCAGGAGAATTATCCTCTGCTGCACCAGAATTCCCGCATCGTCATGCTTGACCGGCGGCTCGAGGAACTCTCGAGCAAGGGTCGCCCTATCACTGCTCGCGACGGCGTAGAGGCGCTTGCAGCCCAACGTATGGATACCTATCGTGCCTGGGCCGACATCATTATCCGTTCCCGTGAAAGCGCTGCAGCGACCGCCCATGCGCTGAAGGAGGAGCTATGCGCGCACTAGTCATCAATGGACCCAACCTCAACATGCTCGGCATTCGTGAGCCGGGAATCTACGGGAACGATTCCTATGACGACCTTGTTGCCCTATGCGAGACGGCTGGAGCAGAACTTGGTTTTGACAAGGTCGAAGTGTTTCAATCGAATCATGAGGGCGCCATCATCGATAAGATCCAAGAGGCGTATGGCGCCTTCGATGGCATCGTCATCAATCCTGCCGCCTACACGCATACAAGCGTGGGCATCCTCGATGCTCTCAAGGCGGTGAGTATCCCTGCCGTTGAGGTCCATATCTCTGATGTTGATGCGCGAGAGGACTTCCGCCAGATCTCCTATGCCGGTATGGCCTGCTTTGCGCGGATATCGGGCGAGGGACTTGAGGGATATCGACACGCGCTAAAGCTTCTTGCGGATCGCCTCACGTCATAGCTCACGCATGTGCATGTAGCACGCTTCGTGTGCAACTAGAACAGCTTATATGCATATCAGGCTTATAGGACAAAATGTGTGTCCGGCTAGTCCCAGTCCATCCGGTAGGGCTCCGAGTGATGAAGCTCCGACCAAACGATGGCATCGCCCCACCGGGGGATGGCCCC
>NZ_NFIP01000008.1 GCF_002161805.1 Collinsella sp. An307
CCCCCCCCCTACGTCCAAAAGTAGGGTCGGGCACGAGCAACTCCTTTGCCGCCACGGGCGATGGCGCGGCTGGCGGTATGGGACAGACTATATATACGTACAGGGTTAATAATAGAGTATTGTGCAAACGGATGCGTGTCTGCCGAGGGGCTGATTTGACACTTGGCCGATGCCCGCAGGATGGTTCGTTATGTTGTCCGCACGACGGGGGATACTTTAACCATTGAGAGGCAACGACCTGCTTGAGGTGGTTGGAGGGGCGCCCTATGGACGAGAAGATTCTGGTTGACGTCGACAAGCTGCGTGAGGCGTTGGTGGACGATACGGGCTCGGCGGTGTTTGCGGGTTCGCCGTGGGCGATTGCCGATGTGGCCGAGTTGGAAGATGCCGACCCGCGTGATCTCATCCGCGAAGCGGAGGAGCGCGGGTGGGACCTGCGGCGGTTTGAGGCGTAAATGGGCACTGCGGACGCATGTGTTTTGTTTTGGCTTGAGTTCTGGGTGACGGGCGCGCGCTTTTACCCGGAGGGCATTGCTGCGCTGGGCGCGGATCCTGTGGGCAAGCCGCTCACGCTCGTGCCGGAGCCGGAGAATCCTCACGATCCAAATGCCGTTGCGGTGGTGGTGCCGACTGCGCACGGCGACTGTAAGGCGGGCCACATTCCGCGTACGCTCGCTCGGGAAATGCGCGATGTGCTCAGCGAGCTTGAGCGCATTGCGGATGCTGTTGACGTGTGTTGCGAGGTCATAAGCTGCGGGGAGTCGGGTCCCTACTTCAATCTCTACGGGCGCCTGATTGTTGAGGTGCCGGAGAGTCCGGAGCAGGCACTGGCGCCGGATTCGCTCGCCCGCCGCGTGGCGAGCGCGCTCTATCCTGAGGATGGCTGGCATGAGGAGGAGCTGCCCTGGAGCTTTGAGGCGGTGGTGGAGCTCGCGGGTTCAGAGAATCTGCTCATCGCCCTCCTCATGAGCGACAAGTTGGGGACACCGCTTCTTGCCCGCGACCCAGATATCACGCTTCGTCTTATGGTGGCGGGTAAGGCCGCCTCGGCCGCCGTTGCGCGACGTCGCGGTGCGCCTGTCAAAGGGTGGCCTGATTTGGAGGTGTTCTACGCGGACCCGGCGGATCTGCAGCGCCTCGCCGCTTCGTGCTGCGCCCTTAGAGAGGCGGGCGAGCACTTCTCGCGCGAAGAGTGTTCAGCCCTGCTTACCGAGACGCTGCGCATTCTTTGCGACACCAGCGGGAGCGCAGACTTCAAACGTGAGCGCTACGGCATCGACCGCGTAACGTTCCTGCGCGAGAAGCACGCCGAGTGGGCGGAGCTTTTGGGTCCTGCCAGCGCGATTGTAGAGGTAGTCCGGGCCGAGGGCTATGCCGCAAAAAACGGTAACGTAGCAGAGCTTCTGCCCGAGAAGGCCGTCTTTTGGGCGCGCGATGCCCTTAAGAGCACCGCTGTTCGCCGCGCGCTGCCATGGGTGTTCCTGTGCGCTTTTGCCCCGCGCCTTGGCAAGGGGTTTGGCGCGTTCACGTGGGAAGGGCTCGCGCCCGAGGAATATGCGTTTGCGGCCGAGCTCCTCGCCAACGCCCATCCCCGCGGTCTCAAGGCCCTGCTTCGGCATGCGGCGGAGGCGGATGCCGAGGCGTAGCGTTTTCGCTTAATGGGCAATCGGGCGGGCGCCGCGGCTTGCGATTACCCGCTCGTCCAAAACGTTGGCGCGCGAGCGAATTATTCGGTCCGTGTCGCGGTACAATAACCCTGCATGCGTATTTCTGTTGCAAGGTGCGCTCGACGTTTTCGCCGCCGTCGCTCCGCCACCTTCCGGATACGGTAGATGACCTGCAGAAATTCGCAAGCGCCGTTGATTGTCCGGCATGCAAGGGAGCATGCCGGGGGACTGTATACCTACACGAGAGGAGAGGGGTATATGGCGCGTTCGTTCAAGTCCATGGACGGCAACGAGGCGGCTGCATACGTATCGTATGCATTCACCGAGGTTGCGGGTATCTACCCGATTACGCCGTCCAGCCCGATGGCCGACCACGTCGACCAGTGGGCAGCTCAGGGCAAGAAGAACATCTTTGGCACGAAGGTGAACGTCATCGAGATGGAGTCCGAGGCTGGCGCCGCGGGCACCGTCCACGGCTCGCTTTGCGCGGGTGCGCTGACCACCACCTACACGGCGTCTCAGGGTCTTCTGCTCATGATCCCGAACATGTACAAGATCGCTGGCGAGCACCTGCCGGGCGTGTTCCACGTCTCCGCGCGTACCGTTGCTTCGCACGCGCTCAACATCTTCGGTGATCACTCCGACGTCATGGCCTGCCGCCAGACCGGTTTTGCCATGCTCGCCGAGACCAACGTCCAGGAGGTCATGGACCTTTCGGCCGTCGCGCACCTCTCTGCCATCAAGGGTCGCGTGCCGTTCCTGAACTTCTTCGACGGCTTCCGCACCTCCCATGAGATTCAGAAGGTCGCTACGTGGGATTACGCCGACCTCGCCGAGATGTGCGACATGGACGCTGTCCAGGCCTTCCGCGATCACGCGCTCAACCCCGAGCATCCGGTCAACCGCGGTACGCACGAGGACGGCGACGTCTTCTTCCAGCACCGTGAGGCCTGCAACACCACCTACAACGAGCTCCCCGCCGTTGTTGAGGACTACATGAACCAGGTGAACGCCAAGCTCGGCACCAACTATCACCTGTTCGACTACTACGGCGCCGCTGACGCCGACCGCGTGGTCGTCTGCATGGGTTCGTTCTGCGACACCCTCGAGGAGGTCATCGACTACCTCAACGCTCACGGCGAGAAGGCCGGCCTCGTCAAGGTCCGCCTGTATCGCCCCTGGTCGCTCGAGCACTTCATGGCCGCTCTCCCCGAGACGGTCAAGAAGATCGCCGTTCTCGACCGCACCAAGGAGGCCGGCTCCCTCGGCGAGCCCCTCTACGAGGATGTTGTCTCCTCGCTCTACGAGACGGGCAAGACCGACATCGTCGTGGTCGGCGGCCGTTACGGCCTCGGTTCCAAGGACGAGCCGCCCGCGGCTGCGTTCTCGGTCTACGAGGAGCTCAAGGCCGACGAGCCCAAGCGCGAGTTCACCATCGGTATCGTGGACGACGTCACCAACCTGTCGCTCCCGATGGACGCCGATGCGCCCAACACCGCTGCTGAGGGCACCATCGAGTGCAAGTTCTGGGGTCTCGGCGGCGACGGTACCGTCGGTGCCAACAAGAACTCGATCAAGATCATCGGCGACCACACCGACAAGTACGTCCAGGCCTACTTCCAGTACGACTCCAAGAAGACGGGCGGCGTGACCATCAGCCACCTGCGCTTTGGCGACAAGCCCATCAAGAGCCCGTACTACATCACCAAGGCCGACTTCGTGGCGTGCCACAACCCGAGCTACATCACGAAGCACTTCAAGATCGCTCAGGGTGTGAAGCCCGGCGGTACGCTCATGATCAACTGCCAGTGGAGCTTCGACGAGCTTGCCGAGCACCTTTCCGCGGCTGAGAAGCGCTACATCGCCAAGAACAACATCCAGCTCTACACCATCAACGCCATCGACCTGGCGGTCCAGGTGGGTATGGGCAAGCGCACCAACACCATCCTCCAGTCCGCGTTCTTCACGCTGGCCGGTGTCCTCCCGCAGGAGGACGCGATCCAGTACATGAAGGCCGCTGCCGAGAAGTCCTACGCCAAGAAGGGCCAGGACGTCGTCGAGGCCAACTGGAAGGCCATCGACGCCGGCGCCACCGCGTTTGAGAAGCACGAGGTCCCCGCTGAGTGGGCCGACGCCTCCGACGACGCTCCCGCCGCTGAGCTCAAGGGTCGCCCCGAGCTCATCAAGCAGGTCAAGGAGATCATGGAGCCCATCAACCGCATGGAGGGCGACGAGCTCCCCGTGTCTGCGTTCAAGGGCCACGAGGACGGTCAGTTCGAGCAGGGCGCTTCCGCCTACGAGAAGCGCGGCGTCGCCGTTATGGTGCCGCACTGGGACGAGACCAAGTGCATCCAGTGCAACCAGTGCTCCTATGTCTGCCCGCACGCCACGATCCGCCCGTTCGGCCTCACCGAGGACGAGATCGCCGCTGCGCCCGAGAACCTGCGCACCATCGACATCAAGGTCCCGAAGGACACGGGCCTCAAGTTCACGATGGCCATCAGCCCGCTCGACTGCATGGGCTGCACCAACTGCGCGAAGGTCTGCCCGAAGGACGCCCTCACCATGGTGCCGACCGAGCAGGAGCTCGCCGAGCAGCAGGTCTTCGACTACTGCGTCGAGAACGTTGCTCCCAAGCCGGTCCTCGAGTCCAACAACGTCAAGGGCAGCCAGTTTGTCCAGCCGCTGCTTGAGTTCTCCGGCTCCTGCGCCGGCTGCGCCGAGACGGCCTACGCGCGCCTGGTCACCCAGGTCTGCGGCGACCGCATGTTCATCTCCAACGCCACCGGCTGCTCCTCGATTTGGGGCAACCCCGCGGCCCGCAGCCCCTACACCGTCAACAAGGACGGCCATGGTCCTGCGTGGAACAACAGCCTCTTCGAGGACAACGCCGAGCACGGTCTGGGCATGGCTCTTGGTTACGAGGCCGTCCAGGACAAGCTCGTCGCCGAGACCGAGGCGCTCATCGCTGCCGACGGCACGCCCGAGGCTGTGAAGACCGCTGGTCGGGCCTGGATCGACGCCCGTAAGGACGCCGAGGCCAGCAAGACCGCTGCCGCCGCCTACATCGAGGCCCTCGAGGCTTGCGGCTGCGACGCTGCCAAGAAGATCCTCGCCGACAAGTCCTTCCTCACCAAGAAGTCCTTCTGGATTCTCGGTGGCGACGGTTGGGCGTACGACATCGGCTTCGGTGGCCTGGACCACGTCCTCGCCTCTGGCCACGACGTCAACGTCTTCGTCTTCGACACCGAGGTGTACTCCAACACCGGCGGCCAGGCCTCCAAGGCCTCGAACCTCGGCCAGGTGGCCCAGTTCGCCGCTGCTGGTAAGCACACCAAGAAGAAGAGCCTCGCCGAGATTGCGATGAGCTACGGTTACGTCTACGTGGCGCAGGTCGCTATGGGCGCCAACCCCGCTCAGACCCTCAAGGCCATCCAGGAGGCCGAGGCCTACGACGGCCCGTCCATCATCATCGGCTACGCTCCCTGCGAGATGCACTCCATCAAGAAGGGCGGCATGCAGAACTGCCAGGCCGAGATGAAGAAGGCCGTGGACTGCGGTTACTGGAACCTCTTCCGCTTCAACCCCGCCGCCGAGGTGGGCAAGAAGTTCACCCTCGACTCCAAGGAGCCGAAGGGCGGCTACCAGGACTTCCTGATGAACGAGGCCCGCTACGCTTCGCTCAGCCGTGTCCTGCCGCAGGATCAGGTCGACGCGCTCTTCCAGGCCAACGAGGCCGCGGCTATGGCGCGCTACCAGCACCTGCTCAAGCTCAAGGACGTCTACGCAGAGGTCTAAGGGTTAAGGGTTAACGCCTAACGGAAAGCCCCGGAGGGTTTCCACGCGAACGTCCTCGCGCTTACGCGCTGCGGAATGTTCGCTTAGGAAATCCCTCCGGGGCTTTTCTGTGTTGAAGGGGGCATTGGATCCCTTTGATGGTCACTGACCCCCGCAGAATAATGATTTGCGGTCTTTGAGGGCGCCGTGATGGCCCCGAACAGACTGATTCGGACGTCATGGCAAAGACCTAAAAACCCGTTATCTGGGAAAACAGTGCGCCTGCCCTCTGACAGGGGATGCCCTTGCGCTCTAATAGAGGGGGTCTTTTATTATTCTGCCGGGGTCTGTGACCACCGCACCCTCTTATGGAGGGCGCAAGAGTGCTTTTTGCCTACGGGCGCATGAGTTTGATGCCCATTCCGCGCACGAGATAGGGAAGAAACGCGCGGTCCGCTTCGATGACCGCGCCCGCAATGTTCATGCGCGCATCTGCAGGGAGATCGACGCGTGATATTTCCATCTCGCCCGCGTAACGGCCGTAAGCAGCGTTAGAGATAGCGATGGTGCCACAGGGGCGCGCCGCCGGCGCGTTCGGCTCAAAGGGCGTCGCAGGGGCGAGCGTCGTGCGCGACTCGGGGGAGCGGAATATGTATTCGCTCGAATCGGGCCGATCGTGATGAATCTGTCCGTACAGATAGGAGTAGGAATCTCTAATCTCGGCACGAAGCGGGAGATACCCAGCCGAGAGGCAGGAGAGTGCGTCCCATGATTTATCGGTAAGTCCCGGATCGCCTACGAGGACAACGTCGGTTTCGCCGGCAACGCTGAGCTCGAGCATATTGAGCGCCACGCGCTCCTTTTGGTCGCGATGCTCCTCGACGGTAGGAAGGCCCTCAAAGAGCGGCCCGCGGAGCCTGCCGTCGCCGGGTACGAAGCCCATGGTGGTGAAACCGAGGCTGGAGAGGCGCTGGTTAATACGGCGCACCTCATCGATGGAAAGCGCGGTGTAGCGCTTGGGATAGAAGTTATGGCACGCAGCGAACCGCGTGAAGTCCGCGCCCGCCGCTTGCCAGGCGCGGATGTCCTCCGCAGAGATGGTGGATGCGTTGAAGACGATGCGGAAGCTGCGGGACAGCTCGACGGTCTCGCGTGCGTTGAAGCCAAAGTCGAGCCGCACGGTGGTGATGCCGAGCTCGAGCAGGTCCTCGATGCGCGAACAGCCGAGCTTATCAAGGGTGACCGGGCTCACGTCGACCATGAGGTCGATGCCGGCGTCTTGGCAGCAGGTAAGAAGATGGCGGGCGGTATCCGCATAGACGACCCCGGTTTCCTCCGGTATGTGGAGCGAGGTGAAGGCAAGGGTGACGCCGGCGGCGTGGGCGCGCTCAATGGTGCGCTCGTTTTGCTCGATGTCCTCGCTGAAGTAGAGAGAGATTCCGGTTTGCATGGCGATCTCCTTTCCCGCTGCCCGCATCATAGCCGAATGCGCGACGTGCCTGCGACGAATTGCTCAAAACAGGGGCGGGCCCCGGCGCTCTGCCCGGGCCCGCCCCGACCGCCGGCTACTGCCTGGACGGAATTGCCTGGTCTGGCGTTAGACGCCCGCGACCTCCTCGGGCTTCACGAAGATGTTGGTGATGATAAAGCCGCCGATGTAGCTGATCACCAGGCCGACGACGTAGAAGACCATCGACATGGTCGCGCTGTTGGCGCCCTGCGTCATGAGCGGGATGGCGATGAGGCCGGAGGGGCCCCAGGCCGTGGCGCCGATCTGGCAGGCCATGACGAACGCGCCGCCGAAGCCCGCGCCGAGGCCGGCGGTGACGAAGGGCTTACCCATGGGCAGCGTGACGCCGTAGATGAGCGGCTCGCCGACGCCGAGGAAGCCGGCGGGCAGCGCGCCGTCGATGACGGAGCGGATGCGCTCGTTGTTGACCTTCTTGGCCTTGAGGTAGATGGCGATGGCGGCGCCCACCTGGCCGGCGCCCGCCATGGCGAGCGTCGGGTACAGGGTCACGTAGCCGAGGGACTCAAGCTGGACGGAGTATAGGGCGACGAGGCCGTGGTGCATGCCCATTGCGACAAGCGGCAGGAAGAGCGCGGAGGCGATGTAGCCGCCGATGATGCGCACGGGGAGCAGCGGGTTCATGCAGACCTGCTCGACGACCCACACGAGGGCGGTGGAGACATAGCCGGTGATCGGCATGACGATGAACACGTACGGCACGACCGTGATGATGAGGGTCAGCAGCGGGGTGCACACGATATCCAGCGCGTCGGGCATGCGCTTGCGGATGGCGCGCTCGACCTGGCACATGAACCAGACGCCGAGGATGACGGCGAGGACGCCGCCGCGGCCGGCGCGCAGGATGGCGTCGAGCGGCTGGGCCTCGTTGTAGAGTCCGACGAGCATCGAGATGTTGTCGATGTTGGCGAGCGAGGTCATCATGCCGAGCATGCCGCCGAGGATCGGGGTGCCGCCGAACTGCTCGGCAGCGCGGTAGCCCGCCCACGCGGTGATGTAGGTGAGTAGCGAGGAGTTGATGAGGGCGAGCATGTTCCAGACGGTGCCCCAGACCACATCGCTTGCGTAGTCGGGGTAGAGCTGGGCCAGGAGCGTGCCCAGGCCGGAGCAGATGCCCGCGGCGACGACGCCGGGGATCAGCGGGATGAAGATCTGGCCGACGGTCTTGAGGGCGCGCTTGACCTTGCCCTCGGACTGGCCCGCCTTGACGGCGGCCTTGTTGGCCTGCCAGTCGTTGTCGGTGGAGACGCCGGCGTCCGCGGCGGACGCCGGGATGCCCAGGGCGGCGCAGGCGTCGGCGCACTTGCGCGACTTGCCGGGACCCACGACGATCTCGAGGTAGGTGGGCTCGTCGCGAACGAGACCGAGCACGCCCTCGGCGTTCTTGATGCCCTCCTCGTCGACCTTGTCGCCGTCGGTCACGCGCACGCGCAGGCGCGTCATGCAGTTGGTGGCCGAGCGCACGTTGTCTTTGCCTCCCAATAGGGTCAGCAACTGCTCAACGAGCTTTTCTTCGTTTGCCATACGTTCCTCCCTTATCCGTTATGCCTTCAGCGCGCCGCGGACATGGCCCTCGGCGGCGTCGAGCGCTTCTCTGGCATCCTCTGCCGTCTGCCCGTTCAGGATCATGACGATGGCGGTCTTGACGTGGCCGTTTGCAGCCGCGAGCGCCTCGATGGCTTCGCCGCGCGAGCACTCGGTGGCCGCCATGCAGATGTTCTGCGCGCGCGTCACGAGCTTCTCGTTGGTCTGCTGCACGTCGACCATGAGGTTCTGGTAGACCTTGCCAAGACCGACCATGGTTGCCGTCGAGATCATGTTGAGGATGAGCTTCTGGGCGGTACCCGCCTTGAGGCGCGTCGAGCCCGTGAGCACCTCGGGCCCGCAAACGGGCTCGATGACGAGGTCGGCGTGCTGGCCTATGACCGAGTTCTTGTTGCAGGCGATGGCGACGGTGTGCGCACCAACGCTTTTCGCGTAGTCAAGAGCGTGCGAGACATAGGGCGTGCGGCCGCTCGCGGCGAGACCCACGACGGTATCCTTCTCCGTGAGACCGAGCGCCTTGAGGTCCTCCACACCGAGCACGGTGCTGTCCTCGGCGCCCTCGACCGCCTGGATGAAGGCGCGCTCGCCGCCGGCGATGAGGCCCACGACCAGGTCGGGCGAGACGCCAAAGGTCGGCGGGCACTCGGCGGCATCGAGCACGCCAAGGCGGCCGCTCGTGCCGGCTCCCATGTAGATGAGGCGCCCTCCCTGCTTCAGGCTTTCCGTCGACCACTCGATCGCTTGCGCAATGTGAGGCAGCTCCTCGTGGATGGCCTCAATGACCTTGCCGTCCTCGCGATTCATCGTCGTGACGATCTCGAGTGGCGACATCTCGTCCAAATCCATGGTGTCTGGATTGCGCGTCTCAGTGGTCAGCTTTGTCAGATCGAGCATCGGATCCTCCCCTCCTTTCCTTGGATGCCTTACGGCGTCCTTCCGGATCCTCCTTTACGGTGTAGTTGCGCCGGATCAGCGCCGAGCAGCGCTCAAAATCCTTGGCAACGCACACGGCATACAGCGCGTCGATCATGACCATCTGCGACATGCGTGAACCCATGGCGCCGCTTCTGATCAGTGGCTCGTCCGCTGCGATACCCAAAACGTAGTCGGCTTGGCGCGCAAGCCCTGCATCGTTTCCGATGCGCGTTATAGCGATGACCCGGGCCCCCTGCTGGCGCGCATAACGGGCGCACTCGATCATCTCCTCGGTAAAACCCGAGTAGCTGATCACAATGGCCAGGTCGTTGGGATGCATGTTCTTGGCAAACAGGCGCTGGTTGTGCCAGTCGTCGTTGACGACGCACATCTTGTCGATGCGCGTGAGCTTCATCTCAAGGTCGTGCGCCACCAGAAGCGACGCGCCTATGCCAAAGATGCCCACCACACGGCTTTGGAGAATGAGCTGTGCACAGCGCTCGAGCGTGGCAGCGTCAATCAAACGGCCGGTTGCCTCGATGGAGCGCAGGTCGCTCTTTACCACTTTGGCGACGATTTCGTCGGCGCTGTCGCTCGCATCGATTACCTCGAGCGCCATGTCGCCACGTTCCTGCGAGGATGCGAATTCAAAGACGAGCTCGCGCTGGAATTCTTTAAAGCCGCTGCAACCGAGCTTCTTGCAGAAGCGGGTGATGGTGGAAGGGGAGGTATAGGTTTCGCTGGCGAGCTCTCGAATGCTGAGCGAGAGCACGGCCTGCGGGTTCGCCTGAACATAGGCGATGATGTTGCGCTCCGCCGGGCTTGCGTACGGGCGCTGCTCGTTGAGTCGCAAAATCAGACCATGGGTCATGGGCATACCTCCAATATGTCTCCATTTAAGGCGTTGCATGCAAACGTGTCATCCGAATATGGGGATGATGAAAATCTGTTTGATAATATGACGCACGACCTTCCGCCTGCAGGCGGAAATCGACCGTTTGGCTGCAACGAAAAGCCGCCTGCGGAACGTCGCAGGCGGCTGTCTTCAGGATGCGGTTGAGGTGCGAGAGCGGGTCGTTATGCCGAGAAGCTCCAGAAACTGCGCGCGTCGCGGGCGATGATGTTGAAGTCCCACGACACCTTGTTATCCTCGGGTGCGTTGGGGTTGTGGACCCATATCTTGCCGGACTCATCGACCCCGGTAAGCACGATGAAGTGCCCCACGGAGGTGAACGATCCAGGGCCTACGTTAACGATGATGGGGTGCCCCGCTTGGAGCTCGGCGGTAACTGTCTCGGCGTCTGCGCTGAGGCCAGTTGAGGTAAGGCCCAGCTGGGATGCTCCCGTGGTCATGAAGTCCCACGTGGTTGCGTTGTTCTCTACATAGCCGTTCTGCTCGCAGAAGTTTGCCATCTCCATCGGTCCCATGCTGGTGTCTCCGGTGAGCGCGATGTAGACCATTGCCATGCAGGTCGGTCCACAGGCGTTTTTGGCCATGGTTCCGCCCGCATAGCTTTCGTTTGCCCATGTCGCATCGGTTTGGAAGAGCTCGGGGACGGTGCCCTGCTGCCAGGACTCTTTGGGTGTGGAGTTGGGACCGCTGGGATTTTCTGCCGCAGCGGTATTGGTGTCTTCCCCTTGGGCCTCAGAAGATGCGTCGGCGCCTTCTGCGGCCGTAGCGTCTGTGCCCTCGACGGTCTTTTCGGCGGCAGGCGGGAAGATTGCCTGGGCTATAGCGCGCATGCCCGTGACGACGCCAAAGATGAGCAGGGCAATGACGGCAATAGCTGCGATACCCATCACTACGAGCTGCCAGGGGAAATTGGCAAAATTGATGCGCCTTTGGGGACTGCGGGACGCGCCTGCGCGCAAGGTGCCGTTGCGGGGGCGCCTCGATGCGCGGGCACCGGAGGATGAGCTCGCGCGACGGCCGCCGCGCGCTCCGGGAGGCATACGTCTGGGGTTTTCGTGCGTCATGATGCGACCTCGTTTCCTGTTGCTCCAGTGTAGCATGGCTTTTGGAGTCGCTTGTCGTCCGTTGATGGATGCGGGTTCTGGGCATAATGAGGGGCAGCTAGCAAGTGCCTCGGCGTCGCGCGAATCCGCAATGCGTGGTGCCGCTGTAAAGGAGGATATATGCCCGCACTGATCACGCATCATCTTTTTGGCGAGGAGAGCATCGATCGTCTCCCGCAGGGCATCATCACCTCGGAAGATGAGCGCGCGGCCTTTCTCATTGGCAACCAGGGCCCCGACCCGTTCTTCTTCCATGTGCGCACACTCAACGCCCCTGCTTGCATGGAGTTTGGGCGGCGCATGCATCGTTGTCGCATGACGCGGCAGTTCACGGCCCTGCGTGACGGCGTAGGGCACCTTCATCGCTATGACGCCGGCGTGGGTCGTGCGTTTGTGCTCGGCCTGCTGTCACATTACGTGCTCGATCGCGCGGCGCACCCGTTTGTCTACGCGCAGCAATGGGGGATCCAAGAGATGGACTCCACGCTCGATGATGCGGGCTCCCAGGTGCACGGTATCATCGAGGGTGACCTCGACGTGCTGATGCTCCAGCTCAAGCGCGACGGTGCCACCACGGCGGACTATCCGCCCGAGAGCGAGCTTGTGACCACGGCGCGCATCAACAAGGTCGCCGGTGCCCTTATGAGCTTTGTCGCCTCGAGCGTCTACGGCATGCGCATCGGCGCCGCCGAGTACGGCGGTGCGGTGGCCGATATGAAGCTCGCCTACCGTGTGATCGAGCCCGCCGGCTCACCGCTGTCCTTTGCGCTCGGCTCTGTTGAGGGCATCGTCAAAAACTATCCGCTCACGGCGTCGCTCGCGCATCGGGTTACCACAGAGCCCCCGGCTGCCGCCGGCAACCTCGCCCACCTCGCCTGGAACGACCCCTTCACGCAGAAGACCTCGCACGAGAGCTTCCCCGAGGTGTTCGCGCGTGCCCTCGACGATTACGCCGACGAGGCGTCGCGCTTCCTCATGGGCACCGACGTTGTGGAGATTACCGGGCACATCAACTACTCGGGCCGTGTGCTCGCGGCGCACGAGGAGTTTGAGCGCGAGGAGTAGCGTGCTCGGAGCCCGCGTGTCCTGCGGACGCTCGGCTACCAAGTCGTATCGGCATGCGGGGGCGCCGTTGCCGGCGTCCCCGCTCTTTACCGAAACGTGACGTGCGCCACCTCGGCGCCTGCCGTACCATAGTGCCGTATGCACGATGGAAAAGTGGGAGGCACCGGCGATGAAATACACAACGCTCGAGCGTAACTGGGTGATGTACGACGTAGGCAACTCTGCCCTCGTCTTGCTCAACACATCGGTGGTGCCCATCTACTTCGATGCCATCAACACCGCCGCCAACTCCGCCGAGCTCGTGACCGCATGGGCCAACGCCCAGACCATCGCCTCGCTCGTGGTGGCGCTGCTTATGCCCGTGCTGGGCTCGCTCGCCGACTTTGCGGGCAACAAGATCAAGTTCTTCCTCGGCTTTTTCCTCACGGGTCTCGTGCTCTGTCTTGCGCAGGCGCTGCCCATGGGAGCCATGCCCTTCCTCATCGTTTACGTGCTCTGCACCATCGGCCTCAACTCGTCGATGACGTTTTATGACGCGATGCTCCCCGACGTTACGACCGACGAGCGCATGGACGCCGTGTCGAGCTCCGGATACGCCTGGGGCTACGTGGGGTCCTGCGTGCCCTTTATCGTCTGCATCGCGCTCATCATGGGCGGTCCCGCGGTGCTCGGCCTCGACATGCTGCTTTGCACAAGGCTCTCGTTTGTCATCACGGGTGCTTGGTGGCTCGCCTTCACGTTGCCGCTGCTGCGCACCTATCGCCAGCGCTATGGCAAGGAGCTCGCGCCGGGCGAGACCTTTGCGAGCGAGGTCGCAAAGACCATTCGCGGCCTGGTGGGAACCATGCGCCGCATCGCGCGCGACCGCGTGCTCGTCATCTTTATGATCGCGTTTTTCTTCTATATCGACGGCGTCCATACGGTCATCTCGATGGCGACCACCTACGGTACGTCGCTCGGCATCGACTCTACCCAGCTCATTTTGGCTCTGCTCGTCACGCAGTTTGTTGCCTTCCCGTCGGCTATTGCCTACGGGCGCCTCGCTAAGACGCAGGGCACGCTCAAGATGATTATCATCGCCGTTGCCGCTTACGTGGTGATCGTGCTCTTTGCAGCGTTCTTCTTAAAGTCCGCGGTGGAGTTCTGGATTCTCGCCATCGTGGTCGGTATGTTCCAAGGCGGCATCCAAGCGCTTTCGCGCAGCTACTTTGGCAAGCTCATCCCCAAGGAGCGCGCCAACGAGTATTACGGTTTCTTCGACATCTTTGGGCGCTACGCCTCTGTTATGGGAACTCTGCTAGTATCGGTGGTGACATCGCTCACGGGCGATCCTTCTTTAGGAGTGCTTTCCATCGGGATCTTGCTGGTTGTGGGCTTTGTCATGCTCATGAGGCTCGCTCGCATCAAAGGCGTCGCCTAGGTAGGCGGTGCGCGCTCACCTGCGGTGGGGGAGGGCTCTGGGCATCAGTAAAGCCCTCCAACAACAGAAGGTGATCTCTTGAAATCGAATGACATCGCCCAGACGGGTATGATCGCTGCGGTGTACGCGGCGTGCACGCTCATGACCATGCTCTTCTTGGGCAACCTTGCGTGGGGACCCATCCAGTTCCGCATTTCCGAGGCGCTTTGCGCGCTTGCGCTCTTCACGCCCGCCGCGGTGCCCGGCCTCACGCTCGGCTGCGCCATTGCCAACGTCGCCAACATCGCGCTCTCCGGTACGGGTGCGCTCGGCCTTCTCGACGTGGTCTTTGGTTCGGCCGCGACCTGCGCCGGCGCGCTCTTTACCTGGAAACTCCGCGCCCATCCTCTCGTGGCGCTTGCGGGCCCGGTTATTGCCAACGCGCTCATCGTGCCGGCGTATCTGCCGATCCTGCTCACCGCGACCGGCTTTTACACCATCCCATTCACGTCGATCTCGCTCGACGGGGCGTATCCGCTCATGTACCTCTTTGGCCTCGTGACCACCGGCGCGGGCGAAGCGGTTATCATGTATGTACTAGGGTACCCTCTTGGACGCTCCCTGGCGCGCGCCCCGTACTTCCGCGGCCTCTCGCCCTTTGCGGACGAGTCCTCCGTCGGGTCGGGCACGCACGCAGGCTTGGCGAGCGACTCCGGCTCCCGCCGGTAGAAAAGCGCGCCTGGCCTCACGCTCCTAAGTCGCGCATGGTGCGGGACGTTTACGAGGGCAGAGCTGGCCGATAGCGCCAAGCGCGGGCGCTGTCTGCCGAGCGCGGGAGCGTGAGTGCGATGGCTTTGAGGGCCACGATTGTCATCCCGACGTACTGGGCAAGCGGAGCGGACGGGCTCCAGTCTCCCGGTGCCTACGACCATGCAACTGAGCTGGGCGATCCCAACCCGGAACTCGAGCGCTGCCTCGCTTCGCTCGAACAGGTGCGCGATCTTGTCCGCATCATTCTTCTTGTGGTGTGCCCCGTGTCGGCAACCGTCGAGGTCTCCCGCCGCGTGGCCGAGATTGTGGGTGCGCATCCCAAGCTTTCGATAACGACAGTCACCAACGTGGAGGCGGCGCGCATTGCCGACCGCATTGCCGACCTCGCCCCAACGGCAACCGGCGAGTGCGTCTCGCTGCGTGGCTACGGTGCAATCCGCAACATGGGGCTCGCGGTCGCTGCCATCTTTGGGCACGACGCCGTTATCTTTTTGGACGATGACGAGGTTGTCCTCGGGCCCGACTTTATGCGCAAGGCGCTCTACGCGCTCGGCCAGCAAACACGGCAGGGGCTCCCCATTCTTGCCAAGACCGGGTACTTCTACGACCGGGCGGGCTCCCCGCTTGCCGATGAGTCGCACGTGGGCATCGAGCACCGCTGGTGGACAAAGCGAACGGAGTTCAACGCGTGGATGCGTCGCGCCCTTGCGGCCACGCGCATCTCGCGGTCCAACTACGTGTGCGGCGGCTGCCTGGCGCTGCACGCCCGCGCCTATAGCCGCATCCCCTTCGACCCGTTCATCACGCGTGGCGAGGACCTCGACTACCTGTTCAACATGCGCCTCATGGGCCTCGACGTCTGGTTTGACAACCGCTGGGTCGTGCGCCACCTGCCGCCGGAGAGCCGCGAGCGCGCCCCGCGCTTTATGCAGGACATCTACCGCTGGTACTACGAGCGCGCCAAGCTCGCCCACGCGAGCCGGCAAAACGACCTCAACGCCGTCACACCGGCGTCGCTCATGCCTTATCCGGGGCGATGGATCTCCTCCGAGCTCGACGAGCGGGTGCGCAAAACGGCACTCGTACGCGCTCTGGTTACGCGCGAGCACGCAAGCTACCTGCGCATATGGCGCCGCGGTCGCGCGGAGGCCGAGCAGTATGCGCGCGAATACCAAGATGCCTACCTGCGTTTTGCGAGCATCTGGCCTACAATCGTCGATGGCCTATGGAACGACCGCGATCTCGCGGCACTGATTGAGGAGACCTGATGGCATCGACGTACCGGGGAAGGCGCGCCGCCGATCTGGCGCTCTGGGCGGGCACCGTGGTGTGTGCCTGCATCATCGCCGTGATCTTGCTATACCTGTTTGCCACGCATGTGGAGTTCACGCTCACGGGCGTCGCCACGGTGGCGTTCGTGGTCTTTCTCGTACTGTTTGCGCGCTTGTGTCGCAATCCCGATACGCTGCGGTCTCGCTATACAGAAGAGACGCTCTCTGTCGCCTCCGAGATGCTCGAAGCCCTCAAAGACGGCCTCACGCCCGAGAGCGCCCAAGAGATCTGCATGCGCCTTATCCCGCAGACCCGCGCGAGCACCATCGCCATCACCGATGCCGAGCACGTGCTCGCCTGCGTGGGCGACCTTGCCGAGGACTTCCCCGCGGGGTCTCCCATCCACACCAAGGCGACCCACTACGCCATCAAGCACGGCATCGTTCAGTCGTTCATGAACCCGCTCGGTGTCTTGGGCGAGACCGGGCGCCAGATCCAGATTCCTGCCGGCATCATCGCGCCGCTCAAGGTGGGCGAGCGCACGGTTGGCGCGCTCAAGTTCTACTTCCACTCCTCGCGCTCGGTGAACCGCACGCAGTACGCGCTGGTCACGGGCTTCTCCGAGCTGCTCTCCACCCAGCTTGCCATCCACGAGCTCGAGGTTCAGGAGGAGCTCACCGCGCGTGCCGAGGTCCGTGCCCTGCAGGCGCAGATCAACCCGCACTTCCTGTTCAACACGCTCAACACCATCGCCTCCTTCACGCGCACCGACCCCACGCGCGCCCGCGAGCTTCTGCGTGAGTTCTCGTCGTTCTACCGCTCCACGCTCGATAACTCCGGCTCGCTCATCCCTGTCACGCGCGAGATCGCGCAGACGCGCCGCTACCTCACCTTCGAGCAGGCACGCTTTGGCGAGGACCGTATTCAGGCAACGTTTGAGGTGGGCGATGATGTTGCCGACACCCCGGTGCCGGCGTTTATCATTCAGCCGCTGGTTGAAAATGCGGTGCGCCATGCGCTTTCCGACGAGGGGGCGCTCCACATTGCCGTTCGCGTTCAGGCAAGCGAACACAACGCTCTGTGCATCGAAGTGGCCGATGACGGCGTGGGTATGGACGACCAGACGGCGGCGCGCCTCTTCGACGCCTCGCTGCCCAAGCCCGATACAAGCTCTCCTCAGGGCGGCGGCGCGGGTGTTGCCATGCGCAACATCTCCGAGCGTATCCACCGCTTCTACGGCCCGCATTCGTTTGCGCGCGTGGAGTCGACTCCAGGTAAGGGGACGACGGTTACGCTTCACCTCGATCTCTCCGACAGCATATTTGCGCGGGGCGATGGGGTAAAATAGAGAATTGTCCGTGTGCTTGCGGACACATCGATGGAGTTCCCGGTTATCCGGGAGAGCCCTCGGCTGCCGGGGGCAATCGGTTAGAGGTTCGAAAGGGAAGTGCCAATGCTCCGTGCCATGATTGTCGACGATGAGGCTCCCGCCCGCTCCGAGTTGCGTTTCTTGTTGGAGCAGACGGGTAAGACGAGCTCCATCATCGAGGCCTCGAGCGTTCGCTCTGCTATCGAAAAGCTTATGGAGAGCCGCGTTGACGTGGTGTTTCTCGACATTTCCATGCCGAGTGCGTCGGGCCTGCAGTTGGCAGAGGCCCTGCACAAGCTCAAGAACCCGCCTGCCGTTGTGTTTGTGACCGCCTACAGCGACCACGCCGTGGAGGCGTTCGATGTGGACGCGGTCGACTACCTGCTCAAGCCCGTGGAGGAGGAGCGTCTGGAGCGCGCCCTCGCCAAGGTCGCTCTGCACGTCAAGCCGCAGGCCGAGCCCAAGTCGAGCATCGAGCGCATCCCGGTGGAGAAGGGCGGCCGCAAGGTCCTCATCCCCGTCGACCAGATTCGCTACATCATGGCCAAGGACGACTACTCCTGCATCTTTACCGACGACGACCGCTTCCTGTCGACGACCTCGCTCGCTCAGTTTGAGTCGAAGCTCGGCGACTTTGGGTTCTTCCGCGTGCACCGCCGCTACATCGTGAACCTCGCTTGCGTCGAGGACGTCGAGACGGTGCCCTCCGGCGCAATCCAGCTCGGCATCACTGGTACCGACGAGCGTGTGCCCGTCTCGCGCCGTCGTGTCGTGCCGCTCAAAAAGGCGCTCAGCCTGTAGGCGCGCGGTGGGGTTCTGCGCGCTCATCAAACGGCTCTTTGGGCCTGCTGAGCGAGATGTAGAATCTGTTCGCCCTGCTCAGATGTGCTACACTGCCTGCTCGGATACACGAGTAAAGGATTTTCGCGACATGAAGCGCATCGATATCATCTCCGACACCCATGGTCGGCTCTCGCGCGCCCTTCTGGCAGAAATCAAAGGTGCCGACCTTGTCATCCATGCGGGGGACCTGACCTCCGAGGCCGATTGGGACATGCTCCAAAACTACGGCCCCATCAAGGCTGTCCTGGGCAACAATGACTCCTTCTACAACTACGATCCGCCGCTCAAGCGCCTCAACACCTTTGAGTACGAGGGGCTTGTGTTTGCGGTCTCGCATTATCGCGAGGACCTGCCTGTCGGCGCGATCGACGTGGGTGTTTGCGGCCATACGCACCGAGCCCGCGTGGCCGAGCAGGGTCGTTGTTTGGTGGTGAACCCCGGCTCCGCCACGAGCCCGCGCGACTCCGCCAAGCCCTCCATTGCACGCATGTACGTTGAGGACGGCAAGGTGGTCTCCGTTGACATTTTGCGCATCGCAAGTGCCTGGGAGTAGCGCGTCCGTCTTACCGTTGCCGATTCTTGAGACAAAAGCGCAGGTAGCAGTACGAGTTGGACGCTCTGCCAAAATTATTGAAAAAAGTACTTGCGCCGCCGATTGTCTTCTGTGTATACTTACCACCGCAGCATTTGCTGAGGGGAGTTAGCTCAGTTTGGTTAGAGCGCCGGCCTGTCACGTCGGAGGTCGCGGGTTCGAGCCCCGTACTTCCCGCCATTGTCTGCTTTGAGACCCCGCTTCGGCGGGGTCTTTTTTCTAGCTGTCCGATTCGTGCAGGATGCTCTGTCTACTCTTCCGGATGGTATAGTACCTACCGTGTATCATTTCCAACCACCGGTACCGCTTGTGGCGTCGCCGGATTACAGCCCGCTTAGGCGGGCAGCGGCAAGGGGATAGCATGGACATCTCGAGAAAGACCGACTACGCGCTGCGTATCCTCTCTATCTTGGTCGAGAGCGACGGTGCGCTGCTCTCTGTCCGTACGGCGGCCGACCAGGTGGACGTACCCTACTCCTTTGCCCGCTCCATCCAGCACGGTCTCGTGCAGGCTGGCATTATCGAGAGTCTGCGCGGTGTGCACGGCGGTATGCGCCTCAAGGCGGATCCTGCCAAGGTTACCGTTAAAGACATCGTGGAGGCGGTCCAAGGTCCGCTCTACTTCAACGATTGCACCGCGCCCGACGGTTTCTGCGAGCGCATGGACAGCTGCTGCTATCACCCGCTCTGGAACGGCCTCACCGCCCTGGTTGCAAGCTACCTCGACTCCGTCACGCTCGAAGACGTGGTCAAGCACCGCAGGTTCCCCGCCGTCGAGAGCCAGTTCGCCGACCGCGAGGCGTTCTGCTCCTACGCAGGTTGCGGCACTGCCTGGAAGCTCGAGCAGTAACCTCCGCCATGGAACTCAACGCCTTTAGGACCCTTATGCGCGCCGAGGGCGCGCGCCTCTACCGCGATCTGCCGTGGCGCCGCACACGCGAGCCCTACATCATCTGGCTTTCCGAGGTCATGCTCCAGCAGACGCAGGTACCGCGCGTCGAGGGGTATCTGCCGCGCTGGCTCGACCGGTTTCCTTCCGTGGAGGCGCTCGCCGCCGCGCCCGTTGCCGATGTTTTGGAGCTTTGGCAGGGTATGGGCTACAATCGCCGCGCGCTCGCACTGCGCGAGGCCGCGGGGCAGATCGTCTCGCGTTTTGACGGAGTGTTTCCGCACGACACGGCGGAGCTCGTGTCGCTCCCCGGTATTGGCCCCGCTACGGCGCAGGGCATCCGCGCGTTTGCCTTTGACCTGCCCGGCGTGTATCTCGAGACCAACGTGCGGACCGTGTTTCTCCACCACTTCTTTCCCGATGTTCCCGGCGTGCCCGACCGCGAGCTCATTCCGCTGATCGAGCAAACTTGTCCCGCCGCGCCCGAGGATGCCCTGGGGAGCGACTCTATGCCCGACGAACTTCATGCGGCGCCCCAAGATGCCCTCGATACGCCGCGTAACTGGTACTATGCGCTGCTCGACTACGGCGCCTATCTCAAGAAGACCATCCCTAATCCTTCGCGTCGCTCGGCGGGGCATGTGCGGCAGTCTCGTTTTGAGGGCTCGCGTCGCCAGAAGCGGGCAGAGGTCGTACGCTTGCTGCTGGCGGCTCGTGACGAGGGGCTACCTGGGCTTGCCTTCGACGATGTCCGCGCCCGCTTGGACGCGTTTGAGGCAACGGCGGGCCGTAATCCCGTTGCGGCGGATGAGGTGGAGGCGATCCTCGCGGCGCTCGCGCGAGAGGGCTTTTGCGCTGAGAGCGATGGCGTTTGGGCAATTGCGTAGCAACAGATGCCGCTGATGGCGTTGCGCATAAATGGGTATAACAAGTAAACGCGCAGATAGCGCGCAACATACCGTTCTCATAGAAGGGAAAGGGATACCCATGGACTTTGAGAACTCTCAGACCAAGAAGAACCTCGAGACTGCATTTGCCGGTGAGTCGCAGGCTCACACCAAGTATCGTTATTACGCCTCGCAGGCTAAGAAGGACGGCTACGTTCAGATCCAGAACATCTTTATGGAGACGGCCCTCAACGAGTCCGAGCATGCCAAGCTTTGGTTCAAGTACCTGCACGGCGGCGCGGTGCCCGGTACCCTCGACAACCTGAAGGATGCCGCCTCCGGCGAGAACTACGAGTGGACCACCATGTACGACGAGTTCGCGAAGACCGCCGAGGAGGAGGGCTTCAAGGAGATCGCCGCCAAGTTCCGTGGCGTCGGCGCGGTTGAGAAGGCTCATGAGGAGCGCTATCTCAAGCTCGCTGAGCGCGTGGAGAAGGGCGAGGTCTTCGATCGCGAGGGCGTCAAGGTCTGGAAGTGCCTGAACTGCGGCCATCTGCATGTTGGTCCGGCTGCCCCGCAGGTCTGCCCGGTCTGCAACCATCCGCAGAGCTACTTCGAGGAGCAGGTCGTCAACTACTAAGGTCTGAGCTTCACACCTGAGGGGGAGGCCCCCGAAGGAGTTCCCACGCGAACGTCCTCGCGCTTGCGCGCTGCGGAATGTTCGCTTAGGGAATCTCCTTCGGGGGCCTCCTCTTGTTTGAAGCTCGGACGGGCCGGGGGTCTGGGTCGAGAGGCGCCTATTATTGGCGGGGGTTGACAAGAGGCTCTGCGCGTTCCATGCTGTAGGCTCCGTCTCCGCACTCCTCTCTAGAGGAGGCGTTTGGTATGGACCTGTTTATCGAGACGGAAGAGTCGCGGGCAAAGCGGCTCGCACATGTGGTCGGTGAGGCGGCGGGACCGCTTTTTACACCGCCAGAAACTCCCAGACAATCGAATGAGCCATCGGACGATAAGCGTCCTCAGAGCGCGCGCGGCGAGCGACCGGATAGGTCGTACTCGCTCGAGCAAGAGGCGTATCGCGAGGAGCTCGCCTTTGATAGGCGCCGCCAGCGGCGTCGCAAGGTGCTTGCTGCCGTGCGATTGCTTGCCGCGGTAGTGCTCGTCCCCATTGCTTTGATAGCCCTGTTTATTGCCAGCTATGCGCTCACCTGTATTGCGAGTGGTGCCACCCCCGCAGAGGTGGGGGAGCTGCTGCATGATCTCTTCTACTCAGTGGTCACAACGTTTCAGGCGTATGCATCTCAAGCAAGCAATCGGTTTTCTCTTAAATACTAAACCTAGTTAATGTTTATGGAATAGTGAGGAGGATTGCATGACAAGAAGGCGAGATTAAGGGGGGCTATCGTGCAGTTTTGCGTATACGAATTCGAATTTATTCCAACGGAAGGCTATTATGTGGTGCTCCCCTTCGATATGGGGGGAGGAACGCAGGGCGAGGACTTTGCCGACGCCTGCGATATGGCAGCGGACTGGCTCAAGTGCGTTATCGAAGAGCATGAGATTTCCGGGAAGCCCATGCCCAAAGCCACCTTTGGCAACACGCCGCGGTATGAGAACAGCAAGATTGTTGTTATCGGCGTGTCGGCGGGTAGGGAGACTATCCCTAAGTTGTCCGCGGCGGACGCGGCGCGCCGTCTTGGTGTGACACCCGCGCGGGTGTCACAGATGGTTAAAGGCCACGTTATTACGGGCTGGCGAGAGGGGACGCGCGCGTGGGTCGACTTGGAGTCGCTCGAGAACTACATGAAGCGCCGTCGCTGCGCAGGTCGTCCCAAGAAGACCTGCGCGCCGGACGTCCCTGCTGACGAGGACATAGCAGACGATGCACCGCAGGCGGCCGTAGGGTAGCTACGGATCAGGGCGATTCGTGGGGCAGCGTTAGGCACGCTCGCTGGGGCAGAGGTCCGCGAGAGGGCACTCGCCGCACTTGGGGCTGCGCGCGTCGCAAATCTCGCGGCCAAAGCTGATCCACTGGTGGTTGACCTGGTCCCAGTACTCGCGCGGGAGGATCTTCAACAGGTCCTGCTCCGTCTTTAGGGGCTCTTTGGCATGCGTTTTGGGCGAGAGCATGAGGCGATGGGCGATGCGGTTGACGTGTGTGTCGACCGCGATGCCCTCCACGATGCCAAACCCAACGTTGAGGACGATGTTAGCCGTCTTGCGCCCCACGCCGGGGAGCTTGACGAGCTCCTTCATGTCGGCAGGCACCTCGCCGCCGTAATCGGCTACGATCATCTGGGCGCACTCGACAGCGTGGACCGCCTTGGTCTTGTAGAAGCCAAGCGAGCGGATAACCTCGGCGACCTCGGCAGGCGTGGCGGACGCCATGGCCTCGGGCGTGGGCCAGCGACGGAACAGCTCCGGGGTGACCTTGTTCACTTGGGCGTCGGTCGTTTGCGCGGAGAGCAAGACCGAGATGACCAGCCGGAAGGGATTCTCGTGGTCGAGGAAGCACTCGACCGGTCCGTAGCGGCGGTTCAGGCGCTCGCAGACCTCGATGGCGCGGGCGCGCTTAGCGGCGTTGGTTTCGCGGGGCATGTCAGTCCTCCTCTGCGGTGACAATCATCTCGTCCGAGGCGTGGGCTGCTTCCAGGGTCTCTACCCCTATGATGCGCTCGGCCTCGGCGGGGTCCTCGAGCTCGGTGATGCTACGGAGCTTGCGCTCCATCGCGCGCGTGCGCGTGCCCACGAGCGTATCGACCGTGCGGCTTACGGTGCCGAGCTGCTTTTGGGCCTGGCGGAGCATCTTCTGATAGGTGCCAAACTCGGTCTTGACGGCCGCGAGCACCGTTTGGATCTCGCTGGCACGCTGCTGGATGGCAACGGTCTGAAAGCCCATCTGCAGGCTGTTGAGCAGAGCCGCCATAGTGCTCGGGCCCGCCACGTTCACCCGGTAGGTGCGTTGCAGCTCCTCAAGAAGCCCCGGGCGGTTCGCGACCTCGGCGTAAAGCCCCTCAAAGGGCAAAAAGAGGATGCCAAAGGCGGTAGTTGCCGGCGGCTCGAGGTACTTCTCGCGAATGTCGCGCGCCTCGTCCTTCAAACGGCGCTCGAGCTGCTTCCAGGCCGCCTCGGCGGCAGCGGTGTCGCCCGTGTCGAGCGCCTCGCGCAGGTGCTCATAGGTATCGCCGGGGAACTTGGCGTCGATGGGCAGGTAGATGGTCTCTCCGGCGTCACCGGGCAGCTTGACGGCAAACTCGACGCGGTTGGCGCTGCCGGGTACCGTTGCCACGTCGCAGTCGTACTGGCCGGGGGCGAGCATCTCGGCCAAGATGGCGCCGAGCTGGACCTCGCCCAAGATGCCGCGCGTCTTCACGCCCGAGAGTACGCGCTTGAGTCCGCCCACGTCGGAGGCCAGACTCTGCATCTCGCCCAGACCGCGCCCCACCTTGTCGAGGCTCTCGTTCACGAGCGCAAACGATTGCGTGATGCGGTCGTTCAGCGTCTTCTGCAGTTTCTCGTCCACGGTGGCGCGCATGCGGTCGAGCTGCGTGTTGGTGTCGCTGCGAATATCGGTGAGCTGGCGTTCGACACTGCCGCGCACATCGGTGAGCTGCGTGTTTAGGGTCTCGCCCATCTGGGCGAGGCGCGCGTCGATCGTCTGGCGGTTGATGTCGAGTTGCTGGGCAACATCGCGGCGCACGCCGTCGGTGCGCTCATCGGACTCGCCGATGCGCTGTACCAGCGTGTCGTGCCGCTGGCGGCTAAGCGCGGACTCGGTTGAGGCGTGCTGGGCGATAAGGGCGAGGTTGCCGCGCATCTGGGCAAGCTCCTCCTGCGCGCCGGCGAGTGCCCGTTCGAGCTCCTCGCTCCGTTCAAGCTGTTGGGCGCCCTGCCGCTCTCCCGCAGCGAGGCGCGCACACATGAGCGCAACGAGCACGATAAGCGCCACAAGCAGCGCTCCGATAACGATCATCATGATAAAGACCGGCTGGTCCATAGGCATCCTTTCGAGGTGCGCGTGGTTTGCCGACGCGGGCTCAGTGGGCCGGGCGCAGGGCGGTCTCGCTAAAGGCGAAGAAGCCCGGCTTCTGGTGGGACTCAGTGTATTCGATCATGATGCCGTCGGCGTCAAAGGCATGCGAGCGCATCACGCCCACCGCGTTGAGGCCGTTCAAGTCAAGGATGCGGCTATCGGTGTCGCTCGCCGCCTCGATGGTGATGACGCGGCGGCTTGTGGCGATGCGGATGCCGAGGGTCCCCTCGAGGTAGGCGTAGACCGAATGTGCAACCACCTCGGGCGTGAGGCCGGGCACCGCCTCTGCGAGGTAGTAGCTGTCGTCGGTAGAGATGGCGACGCCGTCCGCGTAGCGGGCGCGCAGGATGTGCGCGAGGCGGCTGCCCTCCTCAAAACCAGTTAGCTGGGCGAGCTCCTCGTCTGCGACGACTTCCTCGCAGATAATCGGCTCGGTGCGAGGGGAGAACCCGCAGCGACCGGCAAGCTCGTTGAAGGTCTCGAGCCCGATGTAGCCCTCTCGCTTGGCGATAGCGGGATTGCGGATCACGCGCACACCCTTGCCCTGCTGCGCCTGCACGTAGCCGTCTTGGGCGAGCATGCCGAGCGCGCGACGGATCGAGCTGCGCGAACAGGAGAACTCCTGCGTGAGTTCGTTTTCCGAGGGGAGGAACTCCTGATAGCCGTACGTTCCGTCCTCAATGCGCTCGCGCAGGTCGCGGTAGATGTTTAAAAAGACCGCCTTAGGCACAAGACCACCTCTTGTTGTACGAACATGCTCCCACCATCATACCGCTCTCAGGCAGCATGCCGTGCGGCGGTCATTTCAGGCCGTTTACCGGAGATGGTGTGCGCTTGACCTGTACGAACAAGGTTGCCAAGATATGACAGACGGCATGGTGAGTTCTTGGTAGAGGAGATGGGTGCCATGATCCGTAAAGACCGCGAGATTACCGATTTGGGCGAGCAGCTCGCCATCTTGCGTGACTGCGACGCGTGTCGCATCGCCCTGAACGACCCCGAGACAGGGTTTCCCTATGTGATCCCGTTGAACTTTGGGTTGGACGTTGAGGGCGAGCAGGTCTACCTGTACTTTCACAGCGCCTGCCGGGGCAGAAAGCTCGACCTTATCGCTCAAGACAACCGGGCCACGTTTGAGGTGGACTGCGACCACCGCTTCATCTTCTACGACGAGCGTATGAGCTGCACCATGGGATACCGCAGCGTCATTGGTCACGGCACGATTGAGATGGTGCCGGACGACCAAAAGGTCGCCGGCCTCAAGATTCTCATGCGTCACTATCACGAGGACGACTTTACCTTCAACCTCAAGACGGTGCCCGCGACCACGGTTTGGCGCCTGAAGGTGCTCGATATGGTGGGAAAGTTCCGCAACAACGAGCATCCCGGCGAGCATCGGCTCCCGCTGCCCACCACGGGGCCCGTTGCCATGCGGCGAGGCACCTAGTTTCGGGGGCGCCTAGCCGCGGGGGACGCCCGAGCGCAGCACCGTCTCGTGCAGTGCAAAGAACGAGGGCACCTGCTTGGTCTCGGTGTATTCCATAAGCGTGCCATCGATGCGGTAGGTCTTGCCGCGCACGACGGCCAGGCTATCGAAGTCGCCCAAATCAAGGCAGCGACGGTCCTCTTTAGTGGGGTGCTCGACGGTCACATCGCGCGTGCCCGTTCCGATTTTTATGCCGAGGTCCTCTTCCAGATACCGGTAGATGGAGTCTTCGGCGAGTTCCGGCGTGAGGCCGGGCACCGTTGAGCTGAGGTAGTAGCTGTCGTCGCTACCCACCGCAACGCCGCCTGCATAGCGGATGCGCTTCACCCGGGTAAGGTCGCTGCCCTCGGGAAAGCCCGTGATGCGCGAGAGCGCCTCATCGGCAACCAGCAGCTCAAAGACGTTCACCTTGGTCACAAGCGTGAAGCCGCGGCGCACGGCAATCTCTTTAAAGGTCTCGAGTCCGTCCATGCCGCGCGGCGGTTCGCTGGAGGTATCGCGAATGACGCGCACACCCTTGCCCTGTTGCGGCTGCACATAACCCTCGGCGGCAAGGCTTGCGAGTGCGCGGCGCACTGTGGTGCGCGAGCAGTCGTAGAGCTCCTTCAACTCGTTCTCGGAGGGGAGGTAGGACTGGTAGGGATAGTCGCCGCTCTCAATGGCCTGTTTGATGTCGGCAAAGATATCCTGAAAAACTGACTTCGACATACTGCCGTTCCTTGTCTACAACTTGTCTACCCAAGCGTAACGACTTGGCACGGCAACGTCAACGTGCGGGTCGTGCCTCCGCCTCGGCATGCGCCGCGTCCCCTATTTACAGATAAGCCCCGCTCGCGGGGAGGGCGAACGGGGCGGGAGCACGGTGGTTGCTGGCGTGCTGGCGTGCCGGCGGTCCGGCGGCTGGCGTGCGGCTACTTCTCGGGCGAGATGATGTACTTGCCGAGAGCGCGGACCTCGGGTTTACCGAGGATATCCGGCAGCTCCTCTAAGCTTGCGACGGCGTGTACCATGCTCGACACGTCGAGGCGGCCCGAGTCGATGAGCGCAAGGGCGCGGCGCTGGGTGTAAGGGTTGATGTAGGACGAGGTGAGCACGAGCTCCTTCTGGAAGATCTCGAAGGGTTTCACCGTAATGGTCTCGTCGGGCTTGGTGAGGCCAAACATCATGACGGTCGCCTTGTGTCCGGCAAGACCGATGGCCTGCTCGATGGTGACGGGCTTGCCCACGCACTCGATCACAACGTCGATGTTGCCAAAGCCCGCCTCGGCAAGGCGCGCAGCGGGGTCGTCGTTGATGGAGTCAACGGTAAGGTCGGCACCGAGTTGCTCGGCAACGGCGCGCTTGCCCGCAACGGGCTCCAAAAGCGCGATCTTGGTGGCGCCCGAGATGCGGGCGAGCTGCATCATGATGAGACCGATCATGCCGCCGCCGATGACCACCACGGAGCTACCGGGGTGGATGTTGCACATGTCGATGCCGTGCAGGCAGCAGGCAACCGGTTCGGTCATGGCGCCCTGCTCAAAGCTCGTGTTGGGGCCGAGCTTGTACACCTGCTGTGCGTCGACTGCGCAGTACTCGGCAAAGCCGCCGTCCACGGTGGTGCCATAGCCGGTCATGTGCTCGCAGTAATGGTTGATGCCGTCGCGGCAGGGCTCGCAGCAGCCGCACGGGTGGTTGGGGTCGATGCAGACGCGATCGCCCACGGCAAAGTCGCTCACCTCGGGGCCCACCTCGGCGACAATGCCAGAGAACTCGTGGCCCAAGATCGTGGGCGGCGTCACGTCGGCAGCACCCTTATCGCCCTCGTAGATATGGACGTCGGTTCCGCAGACGCCGCACGCCTTCACCTGGATGAGAACATCGTGCGGACCCACGACAGGCTTGGGCGCCTCCTCGATGCGCAGGTCGTGCTTTCCATAGAACATCGCGCTTTTCATTTGGGTCCTCCCCAGTTTGCTCGCTCGGCATCGAAGCCGTGGCAAAGGTATATGTTGCGGACAGTCTAACAAAGCAAACTTATCTAGACAAGTAAAGTTTCTATCTCTATTTCAAATCGAAATGAGCGAGCTGAAAAAGAACGGTCTGTATCTTCACATAATCATGCGTAATACCAGCTAAAAGAACAGTCAGCTTCAGACGGCGGAGCGCGCCCTGGTCCCAAGAGCTACCGTTCACCGGCAAATCACTACCGTTTATCGGTTGTCTAGACAGGTATATTCTTGTCTAGACAACTTGCGCGTATGATGCACTCAGAAGGGGAGGCACTCGAGCCGGCGCGACGTGCCTTTTGGGACTCTTCGGATTCATACCTGCACCACGCAGACGCCCGCACGGGTATCTGCGGGGAGAAAGGGAGGTTCTCTGTCATGATGCAGAAAATCCAAAAGTTCGGTGGTGCCATGTACACCCCGGCGATCCTCTTTGCCTTCTCGGGCATCGTGGTCGGCCTGGGCACGCTGTTTACCACCGAAGCCATCTTTGGGTCGCTGGCGGTTGCCGGTAACCCCTGGTACGACTGCTGGAACGTCTTGCTCCAGGGCGGTTGGACGCTCTTCAACCAGATGCCGCTTCTGTTCTGCGTTGCGCTGCCCATTACGCTCGCCACGCATCAGCAGGCGCGTGCCTGCATGGAGGCGCTTGCCGCGTATCTCACGTTCAACTACTTCGTTAATACGATCCTCGCCCAGTGGGGCGGCGTCTTTGGCGTGGACTTCTCCGTCGAGGCTGCAAGTGGCACGGGCCTTGCCACCATCGCGAGCATCAAGACGCTCGACATGGGCATGATGGGCGCGCTCATCATCTCGGGTATCACCGTGATGCTCCACAACAAGTTCTTCGATACCGAGCTTCCCGACTGGCTCGGCGTCTTTGGCGGCTCGGTCTTTGTCTACGCTGTCTCGTTCTTTGTGATGCTGCCGTGCGCCATCATCGCCTGCGTGGTTTGGCCACCGATCCAGCACGGTATCCAGCTCTTCCAGGGCTTCATCCTCTCCACGGGCGCTGTGGGCGTCTGGGTCTTTGCGTTCCTCGAGCGCATCCTCATTCCCACCGGCCTCCATCACTTCATCTACACCCCGTTCTACTATGCGGACGCAGCTGTCTCCGGCGGAATCTACCCGCAGTGGGCGACCATTCTGCCCACGCTTGCCGCGTCCGGCGAGCCCCTCGCCGAGGCTGCTCCGTGGGCTGCCTACACCTGCCCCGGTTGGACCAAGGTCTTTGGCTCCCTCGGTGTCTGCATCGCCTTCTACCTGACGGCTAAGCCCGAGCGCCGCAAAGAGACCAAGACGCTCCTCATCCCGGTCGGCCTTACTGCTATGCTCTGCGGCATCACCGAGCCCCTCGACTTTACGTTCCTGTTCATCGCCCCGCAGCTCTTTGTGGTGCACTCCATCCTCGGCGCGACGCTCTGCATGGTGCAGAACCTCGTAGGCACCGTGGGTATCTTCGACGGTGGCATCATCTCCATGGCTTCCTGGGACTTCCTGCCGCTCGGCGCTACCTACGGTCTGCAGTACCTGCTCTCCATCGCCATCGGCCTTGTCTTCAGCGCCATCTGGGTCGTGGTCTTCCGCTTCCTCATCCTGAAGTTCGACTTCAAGACCCCTGGTCGCGAGGACGACGACGTTGAGGTTTCCCTCAAGTCCAAGGCCGAGTTCAAGGCCGCCCAGAGCGGTGCCGCCGCCTCCAAGGAGGTTGCCGGCAGCAAGGCCGAGGAGCGCAAGATCCTCGCCGAGAACATTCTCGACTTGCTCGGCGGGCGCGAGAACGTCATCGACGTCACCAACTGCGCTACCCGTCTGCGCGTGAACGTTCGCGACGAGTCGCTCGTTGCACCCGAGGCCAACTTCAAGGCAATCGGTACGCACGGTATCGCCAAGAACGGCAAGAACATGCAGGTCATCATTGGCCTGTCCGTTCCCAAGGTCCGCGACGTCTTTGAGCAGCTGCTCTAACGGTCCCTCTTTTGGGTGGGGTGCCCCGGTGCGCGGCGCCCCGCCCGACGGATCCCCCGCGCACCGCACGTTAGGTCCCATATCGTCGCGCGCATGCCGCGGCCGTGACGAAAAAAGGATGCGGCAAAACGATTGGAGTCATCATGGGTAAGTCAGCGTACGCCGTTACCATTGCCGGTGGCGGGTCGACCTTCACCCCGGGCATCGCGCTCATGCTCCTTGAAGAGCGTGACCGCTTCCCGGTCAACAAGATCACGTTCTACGACAACTTTGCCGAGCGCCAGGAGATCGTGGCCAAGGCCTGCGAGATTTACTTCCGCGAGAACGCGCCCGAGATCGAGTTCAGCTATACGACCGACCCCGAGACTGCCTTTACGGGTACCGACTTTGTTCTCGCCCACATCCGCGTTGGCCTCTACGCCATGCGCGAGAAGGACGAGAAGATCCCGCTGAAGTACGGCGTTCTCGGCCAGGAGACCTGCGGCCCCGGCGGCATCGCCTACGGCATGCGCTCCATCGGCGGCGTCATCGAGATTCTCGACTACATGGAGAAGTACTCGCCCGACGCCTGGATGCTCAACTACTCCAACCCGGCCGCCATCGTGGCCGAGGCCTGCCGCGTACTCCGTCCCAACTCCAAGATCATCAACATCTGCGACATGCCCATCGATCTTATGGACAAGATGGCCTACATGTGCGGTATCAAGGACCGTCGCGAGCTGCAGTACAGCTACTACGGCCTCAACCACTTTGGCTGGTGGTCTAAGATCTACGACAAGGACGGCAACGACCTCATGCCCCAGATCAAGGAGCATATGGCCAAGAACGGCTATATGGACGGCATCGAGATGACCGGTGAGCACGCCCAGCATGTCGAGGAGAGCTGGATCCACACGTTCGAGAAGGCGAAGGACGTCTACGCGGTCGACCCGGAGACCATCCCCAACACGTACCTCAAGTACTACCTGTACCCCGATTATGTGGTGGAGACTTCCAACCCCGAGTACACCCGTGCCAACGAGGTTATGGACGGCCGCGAGAAGCGCGTCTTTGGCGAGTGCCAGCGCATCATCGACGCTGGTACGGCCAAGGACTGCGGCTTTGAGGCCGACGCGCACGCGACCTACATCGTGGACCTCGCCTGCGCGCTGGCGGAGAACACGCTCGAGCGGTTCCTGTTGATCGTCCCCAACGAGGGTGCGGTTTTGAACTTTGACGAGACCGCTATGGTCGAGGTGCCCTGCATCGTGGGCAAGAACGGCTACGAGCGCATCTGCCAGGGTAAGATCCCGCAGTTCCAGAAGGGCATGATGGAGCAGCAGGTGAGCGTGGAGAAGCTCGTGGTCCAGGCTTGGGTCGAGGGCAGCTACCAGAAGCTTTGGCAGGCCCTTACGCTTTCCAAGACCGTGCCTTCTGCCAAGGTCGCGAAGCTCATTTTGGACGACCTCATCGAGGCCAACAAGGATTTCTGGCCTGAGCTGCACTAGGCGCAGATGCCCGGCCGAACGCTCCCTTCGGGCGTGGTCCTCGGCACGGGTGCGCGCTTCGCGCGCCCGTGCCTGCGGGAAACGCCCTGCGGGAGCGGTCGGTCGGGCGTGTGGCAACAAGTGTTCCACATGCGGACGGGGATTAGCTGGCAACCAAGGATGGATTGAGACGGAGGAGTGGCTATGGGCAAGAAGAAGATGACGCGTGCACAGGCAGCGGCGGCGCGACGCTCGTCGCGAACGGATAGCCCGGAGCGCGAGCTTGCTGCAGCGTCGTCCCCGCGCAACCTCTCGTCCAAACGCGAACAGCTCACCCATCGTATCGTTATGACCGTGCAGGTCATCTTGGTGATCTTTCCGTTTGCGCTGGTGGGTTACTCGTCGGTTGCGGGCATGGGTCTCGAAGAGGCCATGCGCAGTGACCCCGCCTTTGCCGTGAGCTTTATCGCCGCTATGGCGCAGCCGCTCGCCGCTTGGATCTTGCGCTTTGCGTACCGTCACTACGCCGCGGGCGACGGGGGATATGCCCTCGGCAATGTCATTGGCCTCATTTGCGCAGAGGCGTTTCTGCAGAATCTCGTCGGACTGGCAGGCATGGCGCTCATCGTGTGGCGCATGTGGCCGGTGACCGGCGGAGAGCTCTCGGAATGGCGCGAGCGCCGCGGTGTGACAGGGGTTCTTGTCGATATTTCGGGTGCGCTTGCAGTGCTCGCCATCGGGCTTATCTGTGCGTTTGCGAGCTGGCGGCTCGGCGCGTAAGGTTGCGCGTTTCGTTTACCGGGTGCAGATAAGTTCTGCCAGCTCGTCGGGTGTGTCGACCACGTAGTCCGCGCCCGCGTCCTCCAACTCGCTTCTGCCGCGAAATCCCCAGGATACCCCCGCAACGGCGAGCCCGGCGTTGTGTCCGGTCGCCACGTCGACGTTGCTATCGCCCACATAGAGTGTGCTAGCGGGATCGGCCTCGAGCTGGTCGAGTACATAGCGGGTGATAGGCGCGGCGGGCTTGGGCGGATAGGCGTCGATGCGGCCCTGAACCAGATCGAAGCGCGCGCCAAAGTAGCGTGCAACGAGGGGCTCGGCAGCCGGATGATCCTTATTTGACAGAACGGCCAGGTGCACGCCGGCGTCTCGCAGGGTGTCGAGCATGTCGATCACGCCGGGGTAGGGCGCCGTGTGGTCTTCCTTATGTGCGTCGTAGTAGGCGCGAAACTCACCAATGACCTGCTCGAACATGCGCCCGTCACCAGCGTATTCGGCCGGGATGATGCGCTCGATAAGCTTGGGCTGGCCGTTTCCCACCTTATAGCGGTACTGGTCGGGCGTGAAGGTTGGCCAACCATGAGCGGCGCAGGTGTGGTTTCCGGCGGCAGCGAGGTCCTCAAGCGTGTTGAGGAGCGTTCCGTCGAGGTCAAAAATGACGTGGGTGAAGTTCATACGTGCCCTTCAAATAGTGTGAGCGGTCGGCTGTTGCTTGCGATGGCGCTGCCGGGGGTCGGCGCTTAGCAGATGCGGGGGAGCTGTTCGCCCACGAGCATGTCGAGTACGCGGGTGGCGCCCCAAGCGGTGCGCACGCGGACTTGGGCATGCGCGCCCTCATGCGGCTCGCCTACGCGCCCGATGATGGCAGCGTTTGCACCGTACGGGGCACCCTGCATGGCGGCGAGTGCCGCGTTTGCCTCCTCGGCGGGCACGACGGCGACCATCTTGCCCTCGTTTGCGACCTGGAAGACGTCGTAGCCGAGCATCTCGCAGGCGCCGCGCACGGCGGGGGAGACAGGGACGGCCTCCTCGTCGACCTCGATGGAGACGTTGCTTGCGGTGGCGAACTCGTTGAGCGTGCTCGCAAGGCCGCCGCGCGTGGGGTCGCGGAAGCAGCGCGTGTGCGGTGCTGCCGTAAGGACGGCGGAGATAAGGTGGTTGAGCGGTGCGGCATCGCTTTTGATGGTGGTCTCAAAGCTCAGACCCTCGCGCTGGCTCATGATGGCGATGCCGTGGTCGCCGAGGGTACCCGAGAGCAGGACGACGTCGCCGGGTTTGCAGCTGGCGCCCGAGAGCTCGATGCCGGCGGGTACCTCGCCCACGCCGGCCGTATTGATGTAGACGCCATCGGCGCCGCCGCGTTCCACGACCTTGGTGTCGCCCGTGATGATGGACACGTTTGCCTCGCGCGCGGCAGCGGCCATGCTGGCGCAGATGCGCCGGAGGTCGGCGAGGGGGAATCCTTCCTCCAGAATGAAGCCGCACGAGAGGTAGCGGACGTGCGCACCGGAGGTGGCGACGTCGTTTACCGTTCCGCACACGGCGAGGCGCCCGATATCGCCGCCGGGGAAGAAATGGGGCGTCACCACAAAGCTGTCGGTAGAAAGGGCGATGCGCCCGGTCGCGGGCAGGGCCGCGACGCCGGCGTCGTTTCCTGCGAGGAGCTCGGGGGAGCCGAATGCCTCGTAGAAGACCTCGTCGATGATGCGCTTCATCATCTGACCGCCCGAGCCGTGGCCGAGCAGGACGGTATCTGGCATAGCTGGCATGAGGCCTCCCGACGCGCCTGTGTATTGCGTAACGGCAGCTATTGTACCGCGCGGCAGTGGCGGGTGCCGACCGCGCCGCGCGGCAGCAGGTGTTGACTAGTCGCGGAAGCGGAAGTACGCCGCGCAGCTGCCCTCACTCGACACCATGCAGGGGCCGACGGGGTTCTCGGGCGTGCAGGCGACCCCAAAGAGCGGGCAGGAGGTGGGGGCGATGATGCCGCGCAGAACATCGCCGCACCGGCAGCCGGCATGCTCGCGCGTGGGCTCGACCTCGATGGGGAAGCGCCGCACCGCATCGAGGTGCGCGTACGCATCGCGTATGGCGAGGCCCGATGCGGGAAGCTCGCCCAACCCGCGCCACAAGGCGTCGCAGGGCTCAAATACCTGATCGACCAAGCGCTGCGCGACGACGTTGCCCTCGTTGGCGACGCCACGACGGTAGGCGTTCTCGATGGCGGGGGTGCCTGCGACGATGAGCTCGACGAGCCGCGCGATTCCCTCGAGCACGTCGACCGGCTCGAAGCCGGTGACAACGCCGGGGATGGAAAACTCGTCCACGAGGAAGCGGTACGGGTCGAGTCCCGTGATGGTGGAGACGTGGCCAGGGAGGATGAACCCGTCGATGGTGGTCTTGGGATCGCTTGCAATGGCACGGAGCGCCGCCGGGGTGGTCTTGTGGACGCAGAAGACGGAGAAATTGGTGAGCTCGCGCGCGGCGGCCTCGAGAATGCACGCGGCGATGGCGGGTGCGGTGGTCTCAAAGCCCACGCCCATGAAGATGACCTCGCGCTCGGGGTTTGCCGCGGCAAGCTCGACGGCGTCGAGCGGCGAGTAGACCACGCGCACGTCGGCGCCGGCGGCTTTTTCGGCGGCGAGCGACGAGGTCGACCCGGGCACGCGGATCATATCGCCAAAGGTGGTGATGATGGCGCCCGGTACCCGTACGAGCGCGACGGCGCGGTCGATGTCGGCGTTGGCGGTCACGCAGACCGGGCAACCGGGGCCAGAGAGCAGGTGGAGCCCGGCGGGCAGGATGGAGCGAAAGCCGTAGCGTCCGATGCTCACGGTGTGGGTGCCGCAGACCTCCATGAGGTTGATCTCGCGCTCCCCCAGAGTCTCGCGGATATGGTCGAGAAGTGCGCGGACGAGATGAGGGTCGCGAAAGGCGGAGAGATCGAGGGCGTCCATCGCCTAAGCCTCCGCACCGGTGGGCACGGTGGCGGACATGGCGCCCGCACCGGCGAGCTCCTCGGCCTCAAGCTCCTCGAGGTCACGCAGAACCTCGATGGTCTCGCGTGCCTGCTCGGCATCGATAACCTCGATAGCAAAGCCGGCGTGCACGAGCACGAAGTCGCCGACCTTGGCGTCAGGCGTCAGGCGCACCGATGCATCGCGGGTGGCGCCCATCATGTCGACGGTCGCTTGCGCACCATCGCGAATCTCGAGAATCTTGCCAGGGACGGCGAGGCACATGGCTCCTCCTTTTTGAAGCGCGGCTTGTGCGCGCTTCTGCGTGCGGCTACGGCGCCGCGGGTGGACTGGGATGGATGGTACCGCGCCGGTAGCGTTTGAGCAACCGCGCGTAGGTGCGCATCGGCGTGCCCGCTCGGTTCCTGTGCCGAATTGGTGCTACATAAGAAAGTCGCCCTTACGGGGAGGGAGCGCAGCCCCAAGGGTGATGCCGAGAGCTTGAAATATTGTCAGAAGGCGGCTGAGGCTAATGCCAGGGGCGTTGCCGCGCTCAAGTGCGGAGAGCTGGCGCCGGGAGATGTTCGCCCGCCTCGCGAGCTCGTCCTGCGAGAGCCCCTGTCGTACGCGCGTGTCGTGAACGAAGATACCTGCTTGGCGCGCGGAGGTGATGGGCTCGAATGGGCTTTGGGAATCGCTGGACACAGGACACCTCCTGGAAAACGGTGTTGTAAGTATAGACACGGGGCGTAGATGCTGTGGCCGCGATGATTACGTGAAGAGGAATGTGCAAAATATTTCATATTCCCAGAAGTGCAATATTTTGCCACTTTTGGTAGGGGAGCCCGGGGAGAATTGTGTTAGCGGGTGGTTAGGCTCTGCTGTGCGAGGTGGGCGCGCGCGACGGCGGCCTGCCCGTAGGCGATGCAGCCGTCGTTGACGGGGGCGTTGCGCGGCGTAAGTACGGTGAAGCCGTTTGCCTCGAGATTGCGCTTGATGAGGGTGAGCAGCATGCGGTTCATGAAGCATCCACCCGAGAGCGCAATGCGTGTGAGCCCATTGTTGCGCGCTGCCGCCATTGCATACGCGGAGATGGTGCTCGCCACGTTTTTGTGCGCATCCCAAGCAAGTGATGCCGGATCCTCGCCACGTGCGGTTGCATCGAGCAGGGCTGTGAGCAGATCGGTGAAGTCGATGACAGATGGCTCCGCCTGCCCCGCGCGTTTTGTGAAGAAAGCGTCGCTGTCGAGTGTTGTGGGGGAGGGGACATCGCTAGAGTGGCCAGCTGCCACGCGTGCAGTGGCGGCCTCGAGCTCGATGGCGGGCTCGCCCTCGTAGGTGGCGCGCGTGCAGATGCCAAGCAGGGCGGCAACGGCATCGAGGAAACGCCCCATGCTGCTTGTGAGCGGACTGTTGAGGCCGCGCTCAATCATCGTCTGCGTGAGCGTGCGTTCCTGCTCGGTCATGGTCGCGAGCAGGGGCTGCGCGCCGGGGTGGTCAAGCAGCCCGTAGGCATGGAGCAAGCCGTAAGCGTTTCGCCGGGCGTCGCGCACGGCAGTTGCACCGCCAGGAAGATGCCAGGTGCGCAGGTGTGCCGCGCGCGTGAATTCGGTAAGGTCTGCGACGAGAATCTCTCCGCCCCAAACGGTGCCGTCGTCTCCCGCTCCTGTGCCGTCGAGCGCGATGCCGACGACGCGCGTGTTAGGCTCAATATCGCCTCGTGCTGCCGCCTCGGCGATGACGCTCGCGATATGGGCATGGTGGTGCTGCACCTCGACCAGCGGCAGACCGCGTTCGGCCGCTTCCGCGCGCGCCCACTGGCTGGAGAGATAGCCGGGGTGCCGGTCGCAGGCGAGTGCCGCCGGCGTGAGGTCAAAGAGATCTTGCATGTGAAGGCAGCAGGATTGCCAGGCGTCAAAGGTCTCGGCATTCTCGAGGTCACCGATGTGCTGCGAGATGAGGCACTCAGCGCTTCCATCGGCATGCTCGCGCGTGAGGGCAAGCGTCGTCTTCTGCTCGGGGCCGCAGGCAAGGATGCACGGCACATCAAACGCGTCGCCTGCGATGGCCGGCAGCGCCACGGGGCGCGGGGCATAGCCGCGGGCACGGCGCACGATGTGATGTTCGCCGTCCACCACGCGTACCACGGAATCGTCGAAGCGGGCGAGAATGGCGCGATCGTTGCCCAGAAGCGCGTCGGCAAGTCCGCCTTCGACCAGATGGTGCCAGGCGAGCGCGTCGTCGGTCTCGATAGGTTCCTCGCTCACGTTGCCACTGGTCATAACAAGCGTGTGCACGCCGCGGTCCGCGCAAGCGGCGAGCAAAAGATGCTGGAGGGGCGTGTAGGGGAGCATGACGCCGAGCTCGGGCAGGTCGCCGGCCACCTGCGGAGCGAGCGCGTCGGTGCTGCTTGGGGCGCTGCCCGGTGTGTCCTCAGCGCGGCGCCGTAGCAGCACGATGGGGCGGATGGTGCCGGCAAGCAGTTTGCGCTCGGCGTCGTCGACATGGCAGAGTGCCTCGGCAGCCATAAGGTCGCGCACCATGACAGCGAGTGGCTTGTTGCTGCGACGTTTGCGACGCCGAAGCTCCGTGACGGCAGACTCGTCGGCAGCGTTGCAGGCAAGGTGGAATCCGCCGAGCCCCTTGATGGCAATGATGCCGCCGTCGGCGATAAGCTCCGCGCACCGCTCGATGATGCTGTCGCTGGCGGCCAGGTTGGTTCCCGTAAGCGTCTCGGCCTCGCCGCGCGAGCGCCAGGTGAGGTGCGGCCCGCAGGCAAAGCAGGCGTCGGGCTGAGCGTGGAAGCGGCGGTCGAGCGGGTCGGCGTATTCGGCGGCACACTCCGGGCACATGGGGAAATCTGCCATCGACGTCTGCGCGCGATCGTAGGGGAGCTGTCGAATGATGGTGTAGCGCGGCCCGCAGTTGGTGCAGTTGATGAAGGGGTAGTGGTAGCGCCGGTCTGTCGGATCAAAGAGCTCGCGCAGGCAGTCGGGGCAGGTGGCGATGTCGGGCGAGACAAGCGTGGTGCGCTCGGTCGCCGCGTCGGAGGCGATGATGCGAAAGACCCCGGCGGCGAGCTCGGCGGAGGGTCCTTCGAGCTCTTCGACAGCGACCTGCGCGACGCGCGCCGCTGCCGGTGCGTTCGAGCTCAGTGCGTGAACAAAGGAGCGCAGGGCGTCTGTAGCACCCTTCGCCTCGATATGCACACCGTCGCCGGCATTGAGCACCCAGCCCGAAAGACCGCGCGCAGCCGCCTCGCGATAGACGAACGGCCGAAAGCCCACGCCCTGAACGATGCCCGTGATATGAATCCCCAGCGTTTTCATGGCCTGTATTATCGCCGATTCTCCCGTTGCTCATCAACGAAGTTGCAGGCCCTAGGAACGCTACGCGGGAACGCTATTCCTCCGAGCAAGTCACATAGTGGTACGTGTCGCCGTCGGACACGTAGCTCACCTGCGGGGCGCCGGCGCCAAGCGCCGAGGGGATCCACGTCGCCATGTGCTCCATACCCGGCTCCTCCAAGTTGAAGTGCCCGAGTACGATGGCGCACTTACCGCGCCCGAGTTGGGCAGCGTCGCGAATGTACTCGCAGGTTGTGAAGTCGATAAACTCCATGCCGAGCAGACAATCGGGCCCGCCTGCCGCATCCATGGCGTTGGCAAGCGCCGTGTCTTGCGGACCGCCCATGACGTGCATGGGAATCTGCACGCGGCGCACGCGCGCGGCGGGGTCGCCCACCAGGCGCACGCCCGCAAGACCGAGCTTGCTCACCATGTCGCGGGCGAGCTCCCGGCCGGTCACCTCGGGAATCTCAAAGTCCATGCTGCGCGCGATGTCGCCCGTACGCGCCTCAAGCCAGTCCACCTTCCAGGCAAAGCCGTAGAAGATGCCATCGGCAAGCGCCCCGTTTGCGTCCAGCGGCACGCCGGAGTGAATGTAGTCGTGGCAGCGCCACACCGCGCCGCCCCAGGCGTTCAGAAGATCGCGCTTTGCCTGGAACGTGGCGTTTTCCGCCACCACGTCTTGGTGATCTCCATGGTTCCAAAAGAGCGCCTCATGCGGAATGATGAGGTTGGCGCCGAGCTCCTGCGCCTGCCGGATGACGTCGGCCGTTGCCCAAATGCAGGTAATGATACCCGTGCATTCCTGGTCGACGTTGCCGTAGAGCACCTTGTCGCGTGTGGTGGCCTCGTCGATGGGGCGATCGCCCATCATATCGTAGCCGCCGCAATAGTCCTTTATGTGCTGGATAACTTCGCTGATGAGCATAGGGGTCCTTTCTAACGAAAGAAGGGGATGAAAACAATTGTCCCTTTGTGAGGCGCCCGGACGCAAGGGGGGTCCTGCGTCCGGCCTGCCGCAGGGGGTGTGCGTGAGCAGCCAGTCGCCGAATACGTGCTTGCCGTCTGCCGGCGTTCGCCGTCGGCTTGCAGCGCAGGGGCGTCAGCTTCGATACAGTTGACTCGCTGTGCAGACAATTCGAGCCAGGAGGTTTTATGGTCAAGCTGGGAGTCTCGGTCTACCCGGAGCAGGAGTCGGCAGAAGAGCTCGCTTCGTATCTCGAGCGTGTGGCGGCTGCCGGTTTCAAAAAGGTGTTTACCAGCATGTTCTCGGTCGACGAGGGGGCAGATGCTCTTGTGGAGCGTTTTGGGTCGCTCGCGGCTCGCGTGCACGAGCTCGGCATGGAGCTTTCGGTCGACGTGAATCCCATGCTCTTCGACCGCATTGGAGCCGCAGCCGATAACCTCGAGATTTTCCACCGTATGGGTATCGACGTCCTGCGCATGGACATGCCGTTTTTTGACGAGCGCAACGCCGCGCTGATTGAGAACCCCTACGGCATTGGCATCGAGTTCAACGCCATGATGGAAGACCTGCTCTGCCGCTTCATTCCGGCCGAGCTCATGCCCAAGGTCGCGGTGTGCCACAACTTCTATCCGCAGCGCTTCACGGCAGAAAGCGTCGAGGCATACTGCCAGATGAACTCCTTCTGGAAGGCGCGCGGTGCGCGGGTGGGCGCCTTTGTGAGTAGCCAGTGCGAAGGCGCGCGCGGCCCCTGGCCGGTCCGTGAGGGCCTGCCCACGGTGGAAGATCACCGCGACATGCCGCTGGAGCTCCAGATTCGCCACATGCTGCTGCTCGGCGATGTGGACGAGATTCTGATTGGCAACGAGCCGGCAACTGACGAGGAGCTCACCGCGGTGGGCGCCCTTATGTGCAAGCTTTCCGGCGAGGAGGAGAAGGAGGACAGGGCTGCCGACGACCCGACGCGCCAGTTCGACGGACTTGCCGCCCTCTTTGGTGCAGGAGAGCGGACGCTTCTCCATATTGACCTTGATGAGGACATCTCTGCTGTCGAGCGCTCGATTGCGCTTGATTACCGCCGCCATAGCGACGGAGGCGACGGCACCGAGTACATGCTGCGCTCCCGCATGACGCGCATGTCCTACCGCGGCCAGGCGATCGCCCCGCGCGCCTGGGCGGAGCCCATGTTCCACCGTGGTGACATCGTGGTGGTGAACGATAACCTCGAGCACTATCGCGCCGAGCTGCAGGTTGTGCTCAAGGACATGCCCAACGACGGGCAGCGCAACCACATCGGCCACATTGTACCCGAGGAGCTTTTCCTGCTCGACGCGCTGGGTCCGCGCATCACCTTCCTGCTTGAGGAAGCGTAAGCCAACAACTGCCGCGACGCGATGGTTGGACGCGCCCGCCTTGCGATGAGGCGGGCGCGTTTGTGTAAAGAAGCTTACCTGACGTGCAGAGCGGTCCAGCTGACCGGGGGCAGCGTGATGCGAATTGTGCCGGACGCCGCGTCGAGGGTCGCTGTGTCGTTGGTGTGGGGCACTACGCGCTCTTGGTCTTGTAGTGTGTTGGCAGCAAAGAGGTCGTCATCGTGCAGGGTGTTCGCTTCGACTGCGCATACGGTGCCGGGCACCTTGATCTCAAACTCGCAGGAATCCTTCAGCGAACGGTTGGTGGCGAACACGGCAAGCGTGCCGTCGGCGCAGCGTATGGCAACTGCGTTGATACCGTCGACCTCGCCATAACGGCTCGTGCATACGGGGTCCGAGGCGAGTTTTGGCTCCAGTGCGGTGCCGCCTTTTGCCAGGCGTGCCGTTGCAGAGAACGGATAAAACGTGGTCTGGCGCCAAGCCGGCCCACCCGGTTCGGTCATGATAGGCGCTATGACATTGACCAGTTGAGCAAAGCAGGCAGCGTGCACGCGGTCAGCGTTTTTGAGCAGCGTGATCAAAAGGTCGCCAAAGACCACGGCGTCCGCTGCCGAGTATACGTCCTCGAGCAGGTGCGGGGCGACCGGCCAGTTGTCGATGCCCTCGGGGACCTTGCTCGGCTCCTCCCCTTGGTACCAAACGTTCCACTCGTCGAACGAGATAAAGACGTCATGTTCGCTTTTCAGTCGTGCCTTGGTGGCGTCGATGATGGCGGCGACATCTTTGATGAATCCGTCCATATCCACGCCCGAGGCGAGGAAGCTCGCCATATCGCGCGTGCCGTCATCGTTGCGTTGCGGTTGGTAGTACGCATGGCATGAGATAAAGTCAACGTTCTCGTAGGTCTTCTCGAGCACGGTTTGTTCCCATGCGCCAAAAGTTGGCATGTCGTGTGACGAAGAACCGCAGACGACGAGCTCCACAGTCGGGTCGATCTGACGCATGCCTGCTGCCACCGACGCTGCGAGCTTGCCGTAGTCCTCGGCAGACTTGTGCCCGAGCTGCCAGGGTCCATCCATCTCGTTGCCCAGGCACCACATACGGATGCCAAACGGCTTCTCTGCGCCGTTGGCGCGCCGCTGCTCAGAGAGCTCGGTTCCCTCGGGCACGTTTGCATACTCCAGGAGGTCGAGCGCCTCCTCAAGGCCGCGCGTGCCGAGGTTTACGGCCTCCATTAGCTCGTTACTGCCCGTTGCCGCAAGCCATGCGGCCATCTCGTGTAGGCCAAATTCGTTAGTCTCAGTGGAGTGCCAGGCAAGGTCGAGGCGATGCGGGCGCTCGTCTTTGGGGCCTATGCCGTCTTCCCAGCGATAACCAGATACAAAGTTGCCTCCGGGGTAGCGAACGGTGGTGACTCCGAGCTCCCTGACAAGGTCGATGACATCCTGCCGGAAGCCGGATTCGTCGGCGGTCGGGTGCCCGGGCTCGTATATGCCGGTGTAGACGCAGCGACCAAGATGCTCGACGAACGAGCCAAACAATCGGTCCTGGACGGCGCCAACTTCAAAGTCGTCGTCTACGACAAGGCGTGCCGAGAGATGGTTCTGCTGATCCATGGGATTCCTTTCGCTCGGGGCGTGCGCTCAGCAGGCGGGTTAGTGACAGGGTGAGCGCAATTCGGTTCTTTTTCACGTTTCTGCCGTGAACGGTCGAAAACGGCCTGTAAACGGTTTTATACCGAAAAGCGTTTTTTCGGACGCCGTTTCGTTCACGGATTTCTATCTTGTTCGTACAAGATCCACGTGACAGGCATAATGCAAATCGGAACGAGATTGCGGCCGCGTTTCTCTAACCACAAATGTCCTAAACAAAGACCCAGTCTATTTGAGGGGAGTGGGGTCAATGAAGGTAGATGTGGCTGGAGTCATGAAGCGCTTTTCTGGCGCGATGATTCAACCTGTTATGTTTCTGTCGGTCGCCGGCATCATGTTGGCGCTAGCCTCGGTTCTGCGCCTGACCTATATGCCCGCAGCTGTTATTGGTGTGGGAGACTTTCTCTACAACCTGTTCATGAACGGCTTCATCAACAACTTGGTTGTTATCTTCGTTGTTGGTCTTACCTGCGCGTTCGCAAAAAAGCAAAAGACCGATGCGGCGGTCGTCGCTATCGCGTCGTTCCTTTGCTACCTGTACGCCGATAACTACTGGCTGAACCTTACCGGAACGCTCGCGCAGCCTGCAGCGGACGGCTCCTTCTATGGAACCGGACAGGCCATGGTACTCGGCGTCCAAGTTGTAGACATGGGCGTGTTCATCTCGATTATTCTCGGCTGCATTAATGGATGGATCTACAACAAGCTTTGTGACGTGCAGTTCCCTGATGCCGTGCGCATCTACGGCGGCACTAAGCTGGCCTTCCTCGTTTGCTGCCTCGCCGCGGCGCTCCTCGGCGTAGCTGCCACGTACTTCTGGCCGCCTGTCGCTAGCGGCATCTCCGCCCTTCAGGGCTTCATCGAAAACGCGGGATACGCGGGTCTGTTTGTCTACGGCTTCCTGAACCGCATCCTCATCCCGACCGGTCTCCATCACCTTGTCTGGATGCCCTTCAACTACACGAGCGTCGGTGGCGTGGCCGAGATCGCCGGTCAGGTTTATCAGGGCGCCGTGCCCATCTACACCGCTGAGATCGGTAACATCGCAAGCATCACCTCCGTCGATCCGTCTGTTCGCTACATCGTCTTCGGCTTCTCCAAGGTCTTCGGCTCCATTGGCTGCGTGCTTGCCTTCATCGCGACTGCCAAGCCCGAGAAGCGCGCCCAGACCAAGGCCCTGCTGATTACGTCTTGCTTCACTGCGGTGCTCGCTGGCATCACTGAGCCGCTTGAGTTTACCTACCTCTTTGTGTCGCCGTTGCTGTTCCTTGTGCACTCGCTGCTCGACGGTATCTTCCAGACGCTGCTCATCGCTGTCGGCTATCTGGCGCAGTGCGGTTCGATCATCGATATCATCACGGCCGCTATCATCATCCCGTGGGATATGTCGCACATCTACCTCATCGTTCCTGTTGGCCTTGCTGCCATCGTCATCTGGTTCCTGGCCTTCCGCTTCTTCATCCTGAAGTTCGACCTCAAGACCCCTGGCCGTGAGGACGAAGGTGAGGAGATCGACCTCTCCAAGATGAACCGCAAGGCGTTTGAGGCGCAGAAGGCAGCCGGCGGCGCAGCGGTGGCGGTTGCCGGCGGTGGCACCGCGGTTGTGGATGATGACGCCACGAACGTCCAGCACATCATCGACGGCCTGGGCGGCCCGGACAACATCGTGTCGCTCATGAACTGCTTCACCCGTCTGCGCATCGACCTCAAGGACATGAACCTCATCAACGAGGACGAGGTCAACAAGTTCAAGAACTCCGGCATCGTCCGCGGCAAGAACAACGTCCAGATCATCGTGGGCATGAAGGTCCAGGACGTCTTCGAGAAGGTCATGGTGGCCCTCGGTCGCGACCTCGAGTAACGCATCCCTCTCAGGATGGGGTAACCCGCCCGGCCCGGTATGGGGTCCGGCCGGGCGGGAATTACCCCAATCATCGGTAACCCGCCGGCGGCAGGAGCCGGCAGTTAGAAAAGGAGTACCCATGAACGAGAACAAGAAGTTTCGCATCTGCATCGTCGGCGGCGGCTCCCGCTACACGCCGGGCATCCTGAAGATGCTCGTGGCCGAGAAGGACCGCTTCCCGATCTCGACCATCGTGCTTTACGACAACGAGGCCGAGCGCCAGGAGCGCGTCTGCGGCTACGGCAAGGTGCTGCTGCGCGAGTACTATCCCGAGTGCGAGATCATCCACACCACCGATCCCGAGACCGCCTTCACCGGCATCGACTTTGCCTTCATGCAGATTCGCGCCGGCCGCCTGAAGATGCGCGAGTCCGACGAGAAGATCGCCCTCAAGCACGGCTGCATCGGCCAGGAGACCTGCGGTGCCGGTGGCTTTGCCTACGGTATGCGCTCCGTGCCCGCGGTGTGCGCCATCATCAAGGACATCCGCAAGTACGCGCCCGAGGCTTGGGTGCTCAACTACTCCAACCCCGCGGCCATCGTCGCCGAGGCCACCAAGCGCGTCTTCCCCGGTGACTACCGCATCATCAACATCTGCGACATGCCCGTCGGCATCATGGGCATGTACGCCCAGGCCCTCGGCCTCCCGTCGAAGCAGCTTGAGCCCCGTTACTTCGGTCTTAACCACTACGGCTGGTTCACCCACATCTACGACAAGGTGACCGGCGAGGACTACCTGCCTAAGCTCAAGAAGATGTTCGCCACCCCCATGCAGGATGACGAGCACACCGGCCACGAGGTTGACGCCTCCTGGGCCGAGACCTTCCGCTTCATGTCCAAGATGGTGCGCGAGTGCGGCGACAAGTTCATGCCCAACACCTACCTGCAGTACTACCTCTATCCCAAGCACATGGTCTCGATCGAGAACCCCGACTACACCCGCGCCAACGAGGTCATGGACGGCCACGAGAAGCGCACGTTCGAGATGATCGAGGAGGTCATCGCCGCCGATAAGCTCAAGGGCACCAAGTACGAGATGACCGAGGAGGACTTCAACGACGGTCACGCCACCTACATCGTGGACCTCGCTTACGCCATCTCCCACAACACGCAGGACATCTTCCTGTGCATGACCGAGAACCACGGCATCATCTCCAACTTCTCCGAAGGCGCCATGGTTGAGGTGCCGGTCCGCGTGGGCGTGAACGGCGTCGAGGCCCTGAACGTGGGCGAGATCCCGACCTTCCAGAAGGGCCTGCTCGAGAACCAGTTTGCCTACGAGAAGCTCACCGTGGACGCCTGCCTTGAGGGCTCCTATGAGAAGGCGTGGAACGCGCTCACCCTCAACCGCTGCGTGAACGACACCGACACCGCCAAGGCCCTGCTCGATGACTACATCGAGGCCAACAAGGCCTACTGGCCCGAGCTCAAGTAAGTGCTCCTGGTGCCGGCGCGGCACCTCCCGCCGCGCCGGCACGGTCTGCGGGGACCGCGATCCCGCACTTCTTGCGACATGCGGTCGGGGGCCAAAAGCCCCCGGCCCTCTTTGGAGTTGTAGGCTGTCCACATGGGGCGGCCCGTATCGGACAAGGTAGGAGATTGCCATGACTGGTGTGCTCGTGCAGGCGCCGTTGGAGTTCCAGGCGCTGACGCTGCCCAAGAAATGCCTCTGTGTTGCCGAGATGCTCGTTGCCTACCTGTGGCCGCTTATCGGGCTTGTGGCGGCGCTTATCATGTGGCGGCGCAAAAGCCCGCTCATCTGGCGGTTCTGCGCCATTGCCGGCGCGGTCGCCAGCGTGGTGATCTATCTATTTGAGTTTGGCGGGGCGATGCTTGCGGCCTAGCGCCCTCGCTCCGTTTTGCCTCGCCTGGGCCCGCTATGCCCTCTCTTGAGTCCTCCGCCAAGCTCTCGCCTGTGCCCTCCGCTAGGAAAGGGCGCTCAGGCTCTCGCGCTCCATCAGGTAGATGAAGCGCTCGAGCGCGCGCTCCACAAGGGCAAGCGAGCCGGCGGCGAAGTAGTTTGGCTCGTAGGCGGAGAGCGCGGACTTGTTGCTCTTGATGGCAATGGCGAGGTTGGAGGCGCGCGCCACCGGTGTGTTGGCGTCTGCCGTCACAGCCACCGTTTCGAACCCGCATTGCACGCACTCAAGCGCGTCTTGCCAGCAGGCGAGTCCACTCTCGTTAAAGATGAGGGCGAGGCCCGCGTTACCGTCCTCAGACTGCTCGAGGCAGGCGCGGGCGATTTGCGGCGTATAGGGCATGGCGGTGAACTCGAGCGCGCCCAAGCGGTAGACAAGGAGACGCCGGCAGATATCGGCGTCACCCGTGCCCTGCAAAAGAACGCGTCCGCCACGATGGCGCATGAACGCTTGGGCAAGAAGGTCGATGCCGTTAGCGTCATCTCCCGTATGCTCGACGACGCGCCGGTTGTTTTTGAGATACTGGCCGAGCTGACCCACCATATCGCTCCAGCTCGCATAGCCGTAGCGCTTGGCGGCGCGGTAGACAGCGGAGCTCGAGATGCCGAGTTCCTCGGCAATAAGGCCTATGGTCGGTTTCTCGCCCGCGCGCAGATGGTTGCGTACCGCCTGATAGACGGCGCGATCGGATGCCTCGATATCTAGGGGGTTCTTGTGCCTCATGCGCTCGCCCCCTCGTCCGTAGGCTGGCTGGCGGGCAGCGGCGAGCGGTTGGAGCGGTGTGCCGAGTAAGCGGCAAGCGCGCTCTCAAAGAGCATGAGCACCTTTACGGGAAACATCTGGGTTACCGTGCTCGGCGTGCGTGCAAGCTTTATCGCCACATCGATATAGGGCAGGTCATCGGGAAAACCTGCGTCGATAATCGCCACGGTGGTGTAGCCGTGCTGCACCGCGTAAGAGAGGATGCCCTCGTAGGCGGGGCGCACGTTGACGTAGTTTTTGTCCGAGGCGGGAACTTCCTGCAAAAAGAAGAACATGACGCCGGCCTCGGGCGCTAGGGAGTCGAACGTCATGTAGTCGTACGAGGACACCGATGTAAGACGGAACATATTGAGCTTGCGGTTGACGTAGTCGGCCACGATGCCGATAGCCGGGTCGCCTCCCGAGTAGCAGATGTTGCGTTTGCCGCGGCAGCGCTCGAGGCAGTCGGCGAGCATGGCAACCGCCAGATCGAAGTCCCCTTCGGTCACGTGCTGCGGTAGCACGCGCGTGCTGTGGATGTTCGAGCTCGTCTGGTAGGCGTAGAGGTAATCCTTAAAGCCCGAGAACCCGAGCTTCTTCACGGTTTTGATGACGGTGCTTTTAGCGACATGGCAGGACGCGGCGAGTTCGGTGAGCGAGATTTCCTCGCGGACGGCGTTGCTCGCAAAGAGCTTCTCGATAATCTCGCGCTCGGTATCTGTCAGCCTCTGCATGTGTACCGAGCCTCCGTCCCCTGTGCCTGCTGTTGCGCCCTGCCTATCGCTTTCAAGTATAGCCTGTGCGCCTCCGTGGCGGCGCGCGGCGCGCTATGCGAACCAGATGGCGGTGTCCTGCGTGGTCACCGCTCCGTCGGCGTGCTTATGGAGCTCGCCTGCGCAGGTGTGCTCGGCAACGAGGCACATGGTCACCGGGTCAAACCCGGCTGCGCGGATCTTGTCGATGTCGATGTCGAGGAGCTTCTGGCCCGCTTCGACGCGCTCCCCCTGTGCGACGTGCAACGTAAAGCCGTCACCCTGCATCTCCACGGTGTCGATGCCCACATGGACCATGACGGTGATGCCGTTGTCGCCCGTGATGCCAAAGGCGTGACCGGTGGGGAAGAGCGCGTCAACGCTGCCGCTGACCGGCGCGATTACGGCGCTGTCGGTGGGGACGATGGCCACGCCGTCGCCCATGGTCTTGCTGGCAAACGCCTGGTCGGCAACGGTCGAGATGTCGGCGAGCGTGCCGGCGACGGGGCAGAGCACGCTCGGGGCTGCCGCCTCTGTCTGCGCGGCGGTGGTTTCGGCTTCCTTGTTGAAGAGTTTGGAGAAGAGTCCCATGGTGTTCCCTTTCTAGGATGGGGGATGCAGGCGAGCGCCTCATCCGACGAGTGGTTGCGCAGGCTCGAGGGTGCGCACAGTGGAGCTCCTCGAGACATGCAAAAACCCCGGCTAAAAACCGGGTTCTGCGGGAACACGCGATGCTATGCAATTCTTGCGACAGGGATAGTCTAGCTGCACGTTACGGCAGGGCGCCTTATGTGGCGACGCCGTCCCCCGAGCGGCCGCATCTTGTCGGTGGACGGCGCACGATTTGGCGGTTTTGCGTGAGGCGGTTGTTAGCGCTCGAGGCTTTCCTCGGTGGCGGCGCACGTGAGCTCGCCGTGCTTCACGCCGCGGAGGCCCAGAAGCTTGTCCGCCAGTTCGTAGACGCGTTCGCCGTGACCCTTGAGGGCGAGGATCTCCAAGCAGTTGTGATGATCGAGATGCACGTGCATGGTCGAGACGATCTCGTGCGTGTAATCGTGCTGAATGGCGTCGAGCTTGCGTGTGAGGTCGCCGGTGTGATGGTCGTAGATCATCGTGAGCGAGCCAATGACCTCGGCATCGGGGGTGCGTAGCTCGTCTTGCACCAGGGATGCCCGGATGAGGTCGCGGATGGCCTCGGAGCGGTTGGTCGCACCTCCCGAGCGCGCGATCTGCGCGTCAAAGGCCGCCAACAGATCGGCGGGAATGGCGATGGAGAAGCGGGCGAGCTCGCCTGCAGCGGGGTGCGTGCCCATGGCTAGACCAAGCGTACGGAACCGACGGAGTTGTGATCCGCCTCGATGGCGTCCTCGTATCCCTCGAGCGCAGCACGGGCCTCGTCGAGCGCTTTCATGGCGCGGGCGAGCTTGTCCTCGATGCGCTCCATGTCAAAGGCCTCGGTCGCATGATACAGGTCATGGCTCCAGCCCCGGGCAAGCTTGATGGTATCGTCCACCTGCTTCACGCTCATGGCGAGCTGGTTCATGTTCATTCCCACATCATGCATGGCCTGTCTCCTCTACAGCGCTTTAGGTCGGGGTGCGTGGCGGCAAGGCATAGCCTGCGCGCTTATCGTCGATTGTACCGTCAACGGAAATGCAGCGGTGCACAAAAATGCCCCGGGCAGCTCATGTGAGCGGGCCCGGGGCGAGCGTGGTGCGCTGCAGATTAAGGCGGGGGAGTCGCTGCCCTACCTCGTCGCAGCGCCTATAGGTAGTTCTCGAGCTCAGCGGCAAGGCGCGCCTTGGGCATAGCGCCCACCGTGCGGCCAACCTCCTGACCGCCCTTGAACACCACGAGCGTGGGAATGGACATGACGCCAAACTTCATGGCGAGGTCCTGATTCTCGTCGACGTTGCACTTAGCGACCTTGAGACGGCCAGCAAGCTCGTCGGCAAGCTCGTCGACAATCGGCGAAAGTGTGCGGCAGGGGCCGCACCACGGGGCCCAGAAGTCAATGAGAACGGGGAGCTCTTCGCTCATGAGTGCGCCAAAGGACTCGGCGGTGACGTTGGTGATATTTGCCATGGTTCCTCCTCGGGGGAGTGCGCGTGGGTTGCGCTTCGGTTGGTTACGTTTGGGGTTATACCCACAAGACCCGTCGTGTTTCACAAATGATGGTGCATCGCTGTCTTTTTTGTTCGTGCTGTGGCTGCGATGGTTGCGCACGGCGCCGGCCCGCGCCGCTGGCGAGCCGCTGAAGAGCCGCCGCGTCGGCGTATCCCGGCGTACAATGAGTGGGCAGATGTATGCCCGTGGCCGTGGCCGCGGATGTGAGTAGAGGAGGGGCGGTGTCCGTCTCGTCGCGCGATGTGCGCGCCTCCCGTTTGGCGGCGGCGCAGCAGGAATTCGAGGACCTTGCCGCAAGGGGCGTCCGCATAGATGGTGACGGGTTCTCGCCCATCGTGCTCGTCAAGGGCGACCTAAATGAGGGCGAGCAAGCGGGCGGCACGCTCCTAGCGGGAGACGACGGTCGCGCCCTGCGGGCGGCGCTGCTCAGGCTTGGGTACGCGCCGGAGGACTTCTGTGCCCTGTCCGCTGTTGCAGGGGAGGGCGATCCGTCCGTGGTAGATATGCCTGCCGCGGGTGAGCTCCTGGCGCCCGAGCTGTTCCGCGAGGCGCTCGAGGCGCTCGACCCCGAGGCCGTGGTGCTTCTCGACGATACCGCGGCGAGCGTCATGCGGGAGGCCTATGCAGACGCCCTGTCTCTCATCGAACAGTTTGAGGTGGCAATGCTCGAGCCGGGGCTCGTGGCGCACGTGCTGGGAAGGCGCGTGCTCGCCCTCGGGGGTTTTGAGACTGCCTTGCAAGACCCGGCGGCAAAGCAACGTGTGTGGGCTTATCTCAAGCAGCTCCCGCCCGCGGGCGCCCCGTACTGAGCATCTCGTTGAGGCGCTCGGCTCTAAACGCATAGATATATAAAAGAGGCCCCCTTGCGGGAGCCTCTTTGGTGAGCTTGCGCTCGTGCGAAGGCGTCGGCAAGACGCCTCTTCGACGGGTGAGTCGGATAAGGACTAGTCCTCAGCGATCTCGGTGATGGCGCCGGCCGGGCAGTTCTCCTGGCAGATGCCGCAGGCGATGCAGGAATCCTCATCAACCACGGTGGCAACGTCCTGGATCTCGAGGACGCCCTGGGGGCAGTCGTCAACGCAGACGCCGCAAGAGATGCACTCGTCGGCAGAAATTACGGGATGGGCCATGGTAGTTTCCTCCTCTAGTAGCGCCCGGCGTCCAGGCGTATGAGCCGGGTCTTGTGGCTTCAATATACCCCGGCATCGTCTATTTGCAAGCCCCTAATGCGACCAATTCATACCGTTCACCGAGTCAGCCGTGGTGAACAGTTGTGCACCTCAAGGGCGACTACCGCAACCTGCAGGTGGGCGGACTACAAAATCTTATATGAATTGACTTAGATTTTCTGAAACGTGGCGTATAGGGCAGCGTTTGGCGGGATAAGATAGGAGCGAACGAAAAAGAGCCGTCCTGTCACGCCGACAAGGAATCGGCGGCACGCGGCAGCGACCGGCGGGCGTCCCGCCCCCGGCAAAAGGAGGGACATCCTATGAGCAACAAGATTCTCGGTATCGACCTCGGTACCACCAACTCGGCTATGGCCGTCTTTGAGGGTGGCAACCCCACCATCATCGTCAACGCCGAGGGCGACCGCACCACCCCGTCCGTCGTCGGTTTCCGCTCCGATGGCGACCGTGTGGTGGGCAAGGCCGCTAAGAACCAGGCCGTGACCAACCCCAAGAACACCGTCTTCTCCATCAAGCGTTTCATGGGCCGCAAGTTCTCCGAGGTCTCCTCTGAGATCAAGACCGTGCCGTATACCGTCAAGGAGGGCCAGGGCGGCCGCGCCGTCGCCTCGATTGACGGTCAGGACTTCACGCCCGAGCAGGTCAGCGCCATGATCCTGCAGAAGATGAAGACCGATGCCGAGAAGTACCTCGGCGAGACCGTGACCGACGCCGTCATCACCGTCCCTGCCTACTTCAACGACGCTCAGCGTCAGGCCACCAAGGATGCCGGTAAGATCGCCGGCCTCAACGTCAAGCGTATCGTGAACGAGCCGACGGCTGCCGCGCTCGCCTACGGTCTCGACAAGCAGGGTACCGACCAGCGCATCCTCGTCTTCGACCTTGGCGGCGGCACCTTCGACGTCTCGATCCTGGACCTTGCCGACGGCGTCTTCGAGGTGCTCTCCACCTCCGGTGACAACCACCTGGGCGGCGACGACTGGGATCAGCGCGTCATCGACTGGCTGGCCGACAAGTTCCAGTCCGACAACGGTATCGATTTGCGCCAGGACCCCATGGCTCTGCAGCGCCTGAAGGAGGCCGCCGAGAACGCCAAGAAGGAGCTCTCCGCTGCCCAGCAGGCCACCATCAACCTGCCCTTCATCACCGCTGACGCTACCGGTCCGAAGCACCTCGACTACACGCTTTCCCGCACCGAGTTCGAGCGCATCACCCACGACCTGCTCGAGCGCTGCAAGCAGCCGGTCACCAACGCCCTGCGTGACGCCAACCTGCGCCTGTCCGATCTGACCGAGGTCATCCTCGTCGGTGGCTCCACGCGTATGCCCGCCGTGCAGGACCTCGTCAAGAAGATGACGGGCAAGCAGCCCAACATGTCCGTGAACCCGGACGAGGTCGTGGCCTGCGGCGCTGCCGTCCAGGGCGCCATCCTCGCTGGTGACGGCCCCTCGGACATCCTGCTGCTCGACGTCACCCCGCTGTCCCTTGGCGTTGAGACCATGGGCGGCATCATGACCAAGATGATCGACCGCAACACCACGATCCCGACCTCCAAGACCGAGATCTACTCCACGGCGGCCGACAACCAGACTTCCGTCGAGATCAACGTGCTCCAGGGCGAGCGCGAGCTGGCACGCGACAACAAGTCGCTCGGCAAGTTCCAGCTCACCGGCATTCCGGCTGCCCGCCGCGGCGTCCCGCAGATCGAGGTTACCTTCGACATCGACGCCAACGGCATCGTGAAGGTCTCCGCTAAGGACAAGGGCACCGGCAAGGAGCAGCAGATCACCATCTCCGGCTCCACCGCCCTTTCCGACGAGGAAGTCGATCGTATGGTGAAGGACGCCGAGGCTCACGCCGAGGAGGACAAGAAGCAGAAGGAGGAGGTCGAGGTCCGCAACCAGACCGACAGCCTCTGCTACTCCACCGAGCAGACCCTCTCCGACCTGGGCGACAAGGTGCCCGCTGACGTGAAGAGCGAAGCCGAGGCCGCTATCTCTGCTGCCAAGTCTGCGCTCGAGGGTTCCGACGTCGAGGCGATCAAGGCCGCCGGCGACAAGCTCCAGGACGTTGCCTACAAGCTTGCCCAGATTGTCTACAGCGACGCTCAGGCCCAGGCCGACGGTGGCGCTCAGGCTACCGCTGGCTCCGATGACGATGTGGTCGACGCCGAGTACGAGGTCGTCGACGACGAGGACGCGAAGTAATCATGGCTGCGCGCGATGCTCGCACGGAGGCGGACGTGACCGCCGCCTCCGCTGACTCTGAGGAGAAGGACGTGAAGATACCCGTAGAGGACGCCGACGAGGCCCGTGCCGACGAGGTTGCCGACGCTGCGGCCGAGACGCCCGTCGAGGGCGAGGGTGGCGAGAGCGCTGCCGCCGAGATGACCGAGGACGAGATGATCGAGGCCGCGATTCGCGCTGGCGAAGAGGCGGCGGAGAACGACTTCAAGGTCAAGTACGAGCAGGCCCAAAATGAGCTTGTCGAGCTGCGTCGTCAGCTTGCCGAAGCCGAGGAGACGTGCGACAGCGCCGATGCCCGCGTGCGCGAGGCTCAGGATCGCGCGACGCGCCTGCAGGCCGACTGGGAGAACTTCCGTCGCCGCACGGCTGCCGAGCGCATCGCCGAGCGCGAGCGCGCAACCGAGAAGCTCGTGACCGCGCTCCTTCCGGTGATTGACGATATTGAACGCGCCATCGACCATGCGCGCTCGCAGGAGATGGCAGACGACCTCAAGCAGTTCGTCGACGGCGTGGACGCGGTCCACACCAAGATGGTTGACGTGCTCGCGCACGAGGGTGTTGAGACCATCGACCCGGCGGGCGAGCCGTTCGACCCGCTCGAGCACCAGGCCGTTGGCCGCGTCGAGGACCCGAGCGTCTACGAAGAGACGGTGCGCGACGTGTACCAGAAGGGCTACCGCATGGCGGATCGTATCCTTCGCTCGGCGATGGTTACGGTGACCTATGGCGGCGCCAAACGACCGGCGCCGGAGCCCGAGGACGCTCACGAGGGCGATGCCGAAGGGGCAGAGCCCGAGGCGTCTCAAGAGTAAGTGGCGGGGCTCCGGGGCAGTGACCCCGGAGCCCTTTTATACGAAAGGGGGCAAGGCGTATGCCGCAAGGTAAGAATTTCTACGATGTTCTCGGCGTCAAGCGCGACGCCTCCGAGAAAGAGATCAAGAGCGCCTTTCGCAAGCTCGCTCAGAAGTATCACCCCGATGCGGGCGGCGACGAGGCCAAGTTCAAGGAGATTAGCGAGGCGTACGACACGCTCTCCAATCCCGATAAGCGCAAAGAGTACGACCAGCTGCTCATGTTTGGCGGCATTCCCGGTGCGGGTGGGCGCCCGGGTGGCGCCTACACCTACGCCGGCGGCCCCGGCGCGGGCGGCTGGAGCGATATCTTTAGCAGCATCTTTAACGGCGATGGGGCCTTTGGTGGCGACTGGGCCCAGGGCTTTGGCGGCATGGGCGGCCAGCGCGCCGCGTCACGCCCGCAGCGGGGCAGCGACCTGTCGCTTACCGTCGATGTCTCGGCCGAGGACGCCTTTATGGGCGCCACGCGCAAGGTGACCTACCGCATCCCCTCCACCGGCGAGCAGCAGGTCATCACCGTGTCGGTCCCGGCGGGCGCGGTCGATGGCGGCAAGCTCCGCTACAAGCGCAAGGGCGAGTACGGCGCAAACGGCGGCGAGCGCGGCGACTTGGTGGTCACCACGCACGTTGAGGAGCACCCGCTCTTTAAGCGCAAGGGCGCCGACGTAACCATGACGCTGCCCATATCCGTTGCCGAGGCGGCGCTGGGCTGCCAGGTAGATGTGCCCACCCCCGGTGGCGCCACGGTGCGCCTCAAGGTGCCGGCGGGCACGCAGACGGGCAAGACGTTCCGCTTTAAGGAGATGGGCGCCCCGGACGTGAAGCGCCGCGGTCGCAAGGGCGCGCTGCTGGTAAAGGTCGAGGTTGAGGTGCCGACGCGCCTGTCGGACGCCGAGCGCCGCGCCTTTGAGCAGCTGCGCGACCTCGACGAGAGAAACTACCGCGAGAACGTGGACCGGTATCGCGCAAGAGTGTAGGACGTGACGGCACCGCGCCCCCGTCCCGTGAGGGGTGGGGGCGCCGGCACCGAGGGAGTTGGTTGAGATGGCTCAGGCAGATCGCGACAAGCCGCTGTACATGATCAGCGTAGCGGCGGAGCTGACGGGTATGCACCCGCAGACCCTGCGCGTCTATGAGTCGAAGGGCCTCGTGAACCCCAAGCGCTCGGGCGGCAACACGCGCCTGTACTCGCGCTCGGATATCGAGCGGCTTGAGCTCATCAACCAGCTCACCGACGAGGGCATCAACCTTGCCGGTGTGGTGCGCATCCTTGACATGAAGGAGCGCGCCGAGAAGCGTGAGGCCGAGATTGAAGAGCTGCGTGCCCGCGTGCGCCAGTTGGAGGACGAGGTTGCCGAGTACAAGGTCCAGAAGAAGATCACCGCGCTCGTGCCGCGCGGCGGCTCGGCCGACCCGGAGCAGGTGCTCCGCGGCCTGTTGGGCGGCGGCGGTATCTAGGTTGTCCGGTGCGTGATGGCCGATAAGCTGGTTTAAGCCAGCATAAGCTGGTAAACGTGGTTTTGCGATGGCGTCGTTTTGCTAAAACCACGTTTGCCAGCGTTTTTGGGTGCTGGAGCGCTGGTAAACGCGGTTTTAAGGAATCGCCGCTTCGTACGAGGCGAGGTAAGCGGGTTATATGCCGAGCGCGAAGAGTGCAGCGAGGGTGACGAGGTAGGCGGCGGCCAGCAGGGCGAACGGCGCATCGCGGCGGACGACAAAGCGCAGCTCATGGTAATGGGTGCGACCTGCCGGCCCGGTGTAGCAGCGCGCCTCCATAGCGCGGCCGAGGTTCTCGGCGTGACGGAGCGCGCTGGTAAAGAGCGGCACCAAAAGCGGCGCGCATGCGCGGGCGTAGGCGATGGGGCCCTTGCCCTCAAGGTCTGCCCCGCGCGCTGTCTGAGCAGCGACGATATCGCGCGCTTCCTGCGAGAGCGCGGGCACGAGCCCAAGTGCGATGGAGATGATGAGCGCCGTCTCGCCCGCGGATACGCCCAAGCGTTCGAGGGGCCCCAAGAGCCACGCCAGCGCATCGGTGAGCCCGACCGGTGTGGTCGTGAGCATGAGAAGTGACCCGGCTACCAGCAGTAGGAAGAATCGCACGGTATAGAGAACGGCCGCCTCGACGCCTCCTGCATGGAGCGCGATGGGGCCGAGCGTGGCGACGATATTGCCCGTCTGGATGAAGAACAGGTTGATAAGCGAGGTCACGGCAAGAAAGATTGCTAGTGGCCGTACCTGCGCAAGAAGGCGCCCTGCGGGAACGCGGGACGCTGCCGCGACGGCGCCTACGGCAATGAGGGCGACGGCGAGGGTCGCGGGGCTTTGCACCATAAGGCAGCTCACCATGAAGGCGATGGTGGCAACGAGCTTTGCCCGCGGGTCGACGCGGTGGAGCGGTGAATTGGCGGTGTAGTACTGGCCGATGCTAACGCGAAGTGCCACGGTCCATCTCCTCGATAAGCGCGCGGGCGAGATCGGTGCCCGTAAGGGGGTATTCCGGCAGGCGCACGCCGTGTGCGGCGAGCGTGCGGGAAAGGGCGAGGGCCGCGGGCGTGCCAGGTGCGGCGCCCGAGGAGAAGACCTCGCGCGGCGTACCGTTTGCGACAACGCGCCCGCCCTCGAGGACCACGACGCGGTCGGCAAGCTCCGCCACATCGTCCATGTTGTGCGTGACCATAAGCAGGGTCGTGCCGTGCGCGCGGAGGCGCTCGATGAGCACGCGCATGCGCGCCTGACCGCGCGGGTCGAGGCCCGCCATGGGCTCGTCGAGTACAAGAACCGGAGTCTTGAGGGCAAGAACGCCGGCGAGAGCGACGCTGCGCTGCTGCCCGCCCGAAAGGGTGAACGGCGAGCGCGCGAGGAGCGCGGGCGCGGGCTCGAGACCCACGAGGGCAAGGGCGTCGTGCACGCGGGCGCGCACCTCGTCTTCGGTAAGGCCGAGGTTGCGCGGGCCAAAGGCAACATCGTCAAATACCGTCTCGGCAAACAGCTGGCGCGCGGGGAACTGCGATGCGTAGCCGATCTGCGCGCGCAAAAGCCGGCGACGGGCGCGGTCGGCAGTGTCGATGCCGCCGACGGCTACGCTGCCTGTCAGGGGATACTTGAGCGCGCAGACGAGCTCGACGGTGGTCGATTTGCCAGCGCCCGTGCGTCCTATGAGCGCGGTGAGCGATCCTGTGGGGACCGCGAACGAGACATCCGAGAGCGCGAGCGGCAGCTCCGCTTGGGCGGCGTCCCGGCGACGGATGAGCCCGCGCCGCCGGCGGGTGGGGCGATCGGCGGCGTAGGAGAACGATACGTGGGAGAGGCGCACCGCGGCTGCATCTGTTGCGTTGGAGCCCGCGGCGGGTGAGCCCGCGGTGGCAGGCGCGCTGTTGCGTGGGCTGGCGCCCGGTTGCTCGGGAGCCGCATTTTGGCGAGGGCTTGCGTGCATGCGCTCGGCAACAGCGCGGGCAAGTTCTTCGGTATCTGCTGTGTGCGGCAGCCCAGCAAAAACAGGGGAGCGACGGCCGAGTTCCTCGGCAAGGGCGGCGGCAAACGGCAGCTCGAGCCCCAGATGTCGGAGCGTTCCCCCCTCGGCAAAGACCTCGGCAGGTGTGCCGTTACGGGCGATGAGCCCGCGGTCGAGCACGACCACGCGGTCCGCGGCGAGGGCATCTTCCATGTCGTGCGTGACGTGAACGATGGTGATGCCTTGCCCGCGCAGGTCTTCGATGATGCGGCGGACGTCCTGCTTGCCGGCGTCATCAAGAAACGCGCCCGGCTCGTCGAGCAGGAGGATCTCGGGCTCCATGGCGAGCGCCCCGGCGATGGCGACCCTCTGGCGTTGCCCGCCCGACAGGTCGGTGGGGTCCGCCTGTGCGTAAGCGCTCATGCGCACGGCGGCAAGCGCGCGGTCCACGCGATCGGCAATCTCCGCGGCGGGCACGCCCAGGTTCTCGGGGCCAAAGGCAACGTCGTCGGCGACGATGCTCGTCACCATCTGGTCCTCGGGGCGCTGGAACACCATCGCACAGCGTCGGCGGACGGCGGCGGCATCGTGGGCGTTGGTGACCGGCTGGCCAAGAACCTCGACCGTGCCCTCGGTTGGGGTCAAAAGCCCGTTGATGAGCTGAATGAGGGTGGACTTGCCCGACCCGTTGGCGCCAAGCACGCACACGTGCTCACCGGGGGCGATGGTGAGGGTGACTCCAGCGAGCGCCTCGGCGCAGTTGCCCACGCATGCGGTGCCTTCCTCTGGCGCCGGCGCGCCGGGGTAGGAGAAGCACACGTTGCGCAGGGCAATCGCCGGTCGCGGCGCGGTTTGTGCGGTGTCGGTCTGCATATCCATAGGGGTTATGGTAACGGTAAAAGCGCGGGCGCGGTACGGTAGAATCGAGAGGATAGATCGCGGGCGCTTAGCGTCCACCGCCGCGGCGCGGTCGCGGCAACAACAGCGAAGGCGGTGCGCCATGCACGAATACGATAGCTTGAGCGAAGACGTTATCTGCACGCTTGCGGCAGCGGCGGGCGAGGACAATGTGGCGATGGTTGAGCCCATGAGCCAGCACACCACGTTTAAGATCGGCGGTCCGGCCGACGTGCTCGTCACGCCCGAGACGCCCGAGGCCCTCGTAAAGGTGCTCGACACCTGTGCCATCGCCGGCGTGCCCGTAACGATTGTGGGCAACGGCAGCGACCTGCTGGTGGGCGACCGCGGCATCCGCGGTGTGGTGGTGCTCCTGCGCGAGAACTACGCTCACATAGCCCTCGACGGTACGCGTATAACGGCCGAGGCGGGCGCGCTTTTGCGCGACGTTGCGCTTGTTGCGGCAGATGCCGGGCTCACGGGTATGGAGGCGCTCTCGGGCATTCCCGCTACGGTGGGCGGTGCCTGCTTTATGAACGCCGGCGCTTACGATACCTGCACGGCAGACGTTCTCGAGTCGGTGACGGTGTACGTGCCTGGCGGTCCGGACGAGGGTGCGGCGCGCCTGCGTGGCACGGTAAAGACGCTCGGTCGCGACGAGCTCGGCATGGGGTATCGCAAGAGCCGCGTTGCCGTCGAGGGGCTCATCGTCATCTCTGCCACCTTTAGCCTCTCACCGGGTAACGCTGCCATGATTCGAGCGGATATGGATACCTACCAGCAGCGTCGTGAGGAGAAGCAGCCGCTTGAGCTGCCGAGCGCAGGTTCCACGTTCAAGCGCCCCGAGGGGTACTTTGCCGGCAAGCTCATCATGGATGCCGGCCTTGCCGGTGCGCGCGTGGGCGGGGCCGAGGTCTCGACCAAGCACTGCGGCTTTGTGGTCAACACCGGCGGTGCCACGGCGGCCGACGTATGCGCGCTCATCGAGCACGTGCAGGATACGGTTCGTGAGAAGTTTGGCGTCGAGCTCGAGCCCGAGGTGCGCCGTATCGGCGAGTTCTAGGTGCGAACCCGCCCAGTGAGAGCCCTCAGCTAGTCGGTAAGCTCCTGCCACCGCGCGCTCTCGCGCGTGGAGCCGTCGGCCAGAATGAAGTAGGCGGCGGTGTTCTCGTAGCTATCCACAAGGGTGATGCCGCGTTCGCTGCCTGCCACAAAGAGTGCCGTCGACAGGGCGTCTGCCTGCGTGGACGAGGGGCAGCAAACGGTCACGCTCTCCACGTCGGTCTCAACGGGCATGCCTGTTTGAGGGTCGAGAATATGCCAATACGTGACGCCGTCGAGTTCAAAGGTGCGTTCGTAGAGGCCGCTCGTCACAAGCGAGACCGCGCCCGCGCTGGTATCCGGCGTGCTCGTGGCATGTACGTGCGCCGTTCCCATCACGGTAGATCCGCCGGGGTCGTTGGGGTCGCGGATGCCGATATCCCACGAGCCGCCATCGGGTTTGTCCCCATAGCAGATGATGTTACCGCCGAGCGAGATGACGGCGGCGGTCGCCTTGGTCTTTGCGCGCAGGGTCTCCACCAAACGGTCGGCGATGAAGCCCTTGGCGATACCGCCGAGGTCGAGTGCAGCCTGCGCGTCGGCAAGCGTAATGGTGGGTGCCTCGGGATCAGAGGTATCGACTGCAACACCGCGCCAATCGACATGGGCGAGCGCGGCGGCAATCTCCGCATCGCTCGGGCGGACGCCTTCCGCAAAATCCCAAAGCTGCGACACTGCGCCGATGGTGATGTCAAAAAGGCCGCCCGCCTCGGCGCAGAAGGCGAGCGCCTGCTCGACGACCTCTGCCGTTGCGGGGTCGACCGTCACGGGCGCGCCGGCAGCGGCGTTTACGCGCGCAATGTCGCTCGCAGGGTCGTAGAGGTCAAACAGCTCGTCGTAGCGGGCGCACTCGCGCGCGAGCAGGGCGGGCGCGGTCGCGTCGCCATAGACGGTAAACGTGCAGTAGGTGTCAAAGGCAAAGGTAGAGCTCGTACTCGGTTCAGCTTCCGCGTTCGCCTGATCGCGGGGGGCGTCGGTAGCGTCGCTGCTTTGGCAGGCGGTGAGCGCCGCTGCCGAGGGGGCGGCGAGTGCGGCGAGGGCAAGGAGGGCACGACGGCTAAGCACGAGGGCCTCCTTCTGGAACAGCGGCAAGAAGCGCGCGCACAAGGATGCCAATCACAGCACCGCACAGCGCCCCCGCTATGGCGAGCACGGGCGTGTTCACCAGGGCGACCTGCGGCGAGAGCAGAAGGGCCACCATAAGGAGCTGGCCGGCGTTGTGTGCGATGCCACCCAGAATCGAGGTGGCGACGACCGAGAAGAGGCCGCTTCGCCATGCGAGTGCCATCACTGCCCAGGACAGCGCGCCTCCGGCGAGGCTGAAGGCGAGCATCTGCGGGTTGGCGAAGAGAATCGTCGAGCAAAGCACTTTGGCGAGCATGAGAAAGACGGCGGGTCGCGCACCCAAGCGCACGAGCGCAAAGAGCACAACGGCGTTGCCGAGGCCAAGCTTGACACCCGGCACCGTGACGGGCAGGGGCACGAGCACCTCAAGATAGCCCGCGATGAGGGCAAGCGCCGTGAGGGCGCCGTAGAGCGCCGCGCGACGGGCGGGGGAGGTCGGTATGTTCGCTCGATTTTCCATGCGCACCAGTATACGCGAGCCACGGCGGTTGTTTGTGTTACACGGTTTGGTCAAATGGGGGTGTGCGTAGCCCTGTGATGTGTCGGGCAGATTTCCTCGGCATCAGTATTATCCCATGGCGTACTCTAGTGTGCTAAAGTACGCTGAACTCATCCGAGGTTACGAGTGAAGGAGGGCGCGCCATGCCCGCGACCCCTTGGGGATTCAGAGACATCCTGCCAGAAGAGGCCCTCGTGCGCGAGGCGGTGGCAGATACCGTGCGCGGAGTGCTCCGGCGTGCGGACTATCTGCCGGTGGAGACGCCGCTTCTGGAGGACAAGGCCGCGCTCGAGGCAGACCGCCGCATCGCGGATACGCCTTTCAAACTGTTTGATGATGACAGCCGCCTTTTGGTGGTGCGCCCCGACAACACCCTCTCAATTGCGCGCATGGTGTCGGCCCGCATGCGCTCGGCGGCGCTGCCGGTGCGTCTGCGCTACGAGGCGCCGGTCGTGCGCGACCAAGCGCGCCTGGCCGGAGGGTCCCGCCAGTTTACCCAGCTTGGTTTTGAGCTCATCGGCTCGGGCGGCGCGGCGGGCGACGCCGAGGTGGTGGAGCTGGTGCACGAGGTAACGTATGCCCTTGGCATCGACGATGTGCGCATCGTCTGCGGGAGCGTGCGCCCCTTTACCGAGTTGCTCGCCCGCTGCGGCGACGCCGAGCTGGCGCAGGACGCGCTCTCGCTCGTCCATGCCAACAAGCTGGTGGATCTTGATGCGCGCTTGGCGCAGGCAGATCTTGTCGCTCCGCTTGCCCGCGCCATCTCGGAGCTGCCGCGCGTTGTGGGCGATGCACGCGCGCTCGACGAGGTCGATGCGCTGCTCGCTGGCGCGGGCGTTTCTGTCTCCGCAACGGCGGAGCTGCGGGAGCTTCTCCTCGAGCTCGAGCGCCGCGGTGCCAAGGCGGCTGCCGACCGCATTACCTTTGACTTCTCTATCACGAATTCGTTTGACTATTACACGGGCCTTGTGCTCAAGGTATACGCTGGCGAGCTTTCCGACCCCGTGGGCTCGGGCGGGCGGTATGACGCCATCTTTACCGGGACGTTTGCAGATAAGGACCAAGTTCCCGCCGCGGGCTTTGCCTTCTCGCTGGAGCGGCTTGCCGGAACCTGCCGGCTGCCAGAGCGGACCGGCCAGGTTGCCGTTGAGGGTGCGGTTACCCGTGAGGCTGCGGCGCCCCTGCGCATCGCGGTTCCCAAGGGATCGCTTTTTGCTGGAACGCTCGAGGTGCTCGAGGCGGCGGGACTCGCGGTGGACGAGCTGCGCGAGCCCGGTCGTCGCCTGATTGTCGCCGGGCGCGACCTTGTGGGCGCGGGCACAGAAGATGCCGAGACGGACATCGGCGATGTCGAGTTCATCATCGTGCGCGCTACCGACGCGCCGGCGTTTGTGGCTTGTGGCGGCGCCGATTGCGGTTTTTGCGGGCGTGACTCGCTCATCGAGGCAGACCTCGACCTGCTCGAGCTTGTTGACATGGGCTACGGCGCCTGCCGCTTCATCGAGGCGGAGCCGGCCGGCAGCGCCGGCGCGGCGGAGCGCGCCTATGCGCGGCGCGGCAGCCTGCGCGTGGCAACCAAGTATCCGCGCATTGCCCGCAGCTGGTACGAGAGCCGTGGCATCACGGCGGACATCGTGGCGCTTCACGGCAACATCGAGCTCGGCCCTATCGTCGGCCTCTCCGACCGCATCGTCGATATCACTGCAACGGGAACGACCCTGCGCGAGAACGACCTCGTCATCACCGGGGAGATTATGACCTGCACGGCGCGCTTTTTTGCCAACCCCGGCCGCGCGCGTATCGATCCGCGCGTTCGCGCACTCGGCAGGCGTCTGACGCGTGTCGCCGCGTCGGGCGGGGTACAATAGGCGGGCGAGTTCCTGTTGCCGTTGATCCCGAGACGGGGGTTGCCCATGATTACCTTTACGCACGTCATCGCCGGTGCGCAGGGGTTGCATGCGCGCCCTGTTGCCGAGATTGCGCGCCGCGCCCTTGATTGCGAGAGCCTCGTGACTATCTCGGTGCGTGACCGCTCGACGGACGCTAAGGACATGGTTGGTCTCATGGGTCTCGATGCGCGTTGTGGCGAGGCGGTCGAGGTGACGGTCGCAGGTGCCGACGAGGAGTCCGCGGCGGCAACTATGCAGGCCGTCTGCAAGGAGTTTCTGTAGCCTCATTACGCTTTACATACGCATGCTTGACGGCTGCATGTGGCTTAGATAGTCTGTAATCGGACTAAATAGTCAAGCAATCTCAGGAGGATTGATACCATGACCGCGGCTCATACCACCCGGCCGCTCGTTTTGCTTGCCGATGCGCTGCGCCGTGTCACGCAGCCTCGCAACATCCGTCGCGTGGCGTTCATCGCGCTCGGTACCGCCATTCTTACTTTTGGCATCCACAACATCCACCAGGTAACAGGCATTACCGAGGGCGGCATCATCGGTGGCATGCTCCTCATCAACCACTGGTTTGGCATTCCCTCCTCTGCCGCGACGTTTGTGCTCGATGCTGTCTGCTACGTACTTGCCCTGCGCTACCTCGGCTGGCGCTTTTTGGTATGGTCTGGCGTCGCTACGTCGTTTACCTCGCTGTTCTATGCGCTGTGGGACGCCCTGCCGCATCTTTTGCCCGACCTCTCCGCTCATCCGCTCGTGGCGGCGCTCGCCGGTGGATGCTTTGTGGGTATCGGCTGCGGTCTTATCGTGCGCCAGGGAGGGTCGTCGGGCGGTGACGATGCGTTTGCGCTCGTAATCTCGCGCGTCACAGGGTTGCGCCTCTCCAAGTGCTACCTTGCGACGGACCTCTCGGTGCTTGCACTGTCGCTCAGCTATATTCCGGTGCTCAAAATCGCCTGCTCACTGGTGACGGTGACCCTATCGTCGTTCCTTATCGACTGGGTGGTTGGTTTTGGCCGGCGCTCGGCGGAGGATGGCGCGCCGGAGCCTTCTGGGCGCACCGCGTAAAACGGGTATACTGGCCCGGGATTGTCTCAACTGCGGAGGATTGCTATGGATTCCATCATCACGCTCGACCCCGTATTCAAGCCCATGCTTTGGGGTGGCCGCAAACTCGAGACGGAATTTGGGTTTGAGATTCCCGACGGCCGCATAGGGGAGTGCTGGTCCATCTCCGCGCATCCCAACGGCGACTGCACTGTTTCGAGTGGCGCCTACGCAGGGCACGCGCTGTCTTGGCTGTGGGAGCATCATCGCGAGCTCTTTGGCAATGCCAAGGGCGACCGCTTCCCGCTGCTCATCAAGATCATCGACGCTGACGACGACCTCTCCATCCAGGTACACCCCGACGATTCTTATGCCGCGGTGAACGAGGACGGCTCGCTTGGCAAGAAGGAGTGCTGGTACGTGCTCTCCGCCGAGCCCAATACCAAGATCGTGATTGGGCAGAACGCGCGCTCCCGCGAAGAGTTTGCCCAGATGGTTGCCGAGCAGCGTTGGGACGAACTGGTAAACAGGATTCCCGTGCACACGGGAGATTTCTTCCAGATCGACGCGGGCACCGTGCACGCGATTCTGGGCGGCACGGTGATTCTCGAGGTGCAGCAGTCCTCGGACATCACCTACCGCGTGTACGACTTCGACCGCAAACAGGCAGACGGAACGCTCCGGGAGCTGCATCTCGACCGCGCGCTCGACGTCATTGACTACGATGCCCCCACCCCCGCATCCGGCGAGATTCCGCCGGCGGAAGGCCCCGTGCAGGTGCTCGAGCAAAACGACCGCTACACGGTGGAGCGCGTTGAGGTTGCGGGCGAGCTTGCTGTGCCGACCCAGCACCCCTTCACCTGCGTGACGGTGACCAAGGGCGAGGGCACGGTTTGCGATCTGCCGGTGCATCGCGGCTCCAGCCTGCTTGCGCTGGCAGCCTGCGAGGAACTCGAGTTCAAGGGTGACATGGAAGTCGTCTTGGCGTACTGCTAAAGCACATTTGGCTAGAGGAGCTTCTTCCGCTATTGGTGATTACGAGCTTGGTCAAATTGGGCCATGAGGGGGCATTTTAATCTTTCGTTGGAGCGTTCTGAAATCAGCAACGAAGGCTGACAGGGGCGTGAGGCCACGGATAGGGGCGTTTATCATAGGCATCTCTGGCGGTCGTGAGCAAGAGGCGCCATTCTCGTGCTACGGTCGTGAAAGAAAATGCCCTCTCGTGGCCCAATTTGACCAAACTGGGATTTAGTAACGGAAGTCACGCCAAATGAGTGGGCGGGGCGTGGCCAATCCCCGTTCTAAAGCCAAGCGGATTGTCTTTCGCAAACTTTTGTTTCCTTAGGCTAATTTGCTCTTCACAATACAGCTTTCTCGTGATAGTTTACGTAGGTGAACAAATGCAGGGGCCGCGCAGGCGGCCCTTGCGGTTCTGGCATGTTCGCTGCGGTGATACGAGGAGGTGGTCTTTGTGGCGGAAGGTCCCACGATGCCGGCGATGCCGCTGTCGATGGTCCATGCCGGCGACACGGTCACGGTCAAACGTGTGCGCGGCAACGAAGACATGAAGCGTCATCTGGGCAACCTCGGCTTTGTCGACGGCTCTCGCGTGCATGTGATCTCGTCAAGCGGGGGAAACATCATCGTGACCGTCAAGGGCGCCCGACTTGGGCTCGATGCGCGTGTGGCGCAGCATGTCATGACCGTATAGAGCGCGATGCAGATGACAGGGTCGTGCGTTGCGTCAGGCTATCAAGAAAGGGGGAATCCAATGAAGACGATGGGCGAGGTGGCGATCGGAGATAGCGCCACAATCGTGAAGCTCCACGGGGACGGTGCGCTGCGCCGCCACCTCATGGACCTGGGCCTCATCAAGGGCACGCAGTTCCGCGTGGTCAAGGTCGCGCCGCTCGGCGACCCGATCCAGATCAGCGTCCGCGGCTACGAGCTCTCCATCCGCAAGGAGGAGGCTGCGATCGTGGAGGTGCAGTAACCTCTTTTTTTACCGGTAGAGTTAGGCGAGTCTAACAAATGATACCGCACGAGAAGCATTTGTTAGCCGAGGTAAATATCTTTCGCCCATATTCGGCGTCGCTTGACTCAGAACAACTTGCGTTTCAAAGCCAAGAAAGAAGGATACATGGCAGACACAGAGCTTCGCGTCGCATTGGCGGGAAACCCCAACTGCGGCAAGACGACCTTATTCAACCTCATCACCGGCCAGAACGGCTACGTGGGCAACTGGCCGGGCGTGACGGTGGAGAAGAAGCAGGCGCGTCTTACGAGCGATAAGAACGTCATCGTGACAGACCTCCCCGGCATCTACTCGCTCTCGCCCTACAGCCCCGAGGAGCGCGTCAGCCGCGACTACCTCATGAGTGGTGAGCCCGACGTGGTGATTCAGCTGCTGGACGCCACCAACCTCGAGCGCAACCTTTACCTCGCACTGCAGGTCATCGAGTGCGGACTGCCGGTCGTAGTGGCACTCAACATGGCCGACCTGGTGGAGAAGAACGGCGACAGGATTGACACTGCCGCGCTCTCGCGCCGCCTCGGCTGCCCGGTCGTTATGGTTTCTGCCCTCAAGAACCAGGGCATCGACAAACTCTTTGCCGAGGTGAAAAAGGCAGCCTCCCAGAAGGGCAAGGTGGCCGAGCATGCATTCGACTCCGCCATCGAAGACGTTCTCGAGAAGATCGAGGCGCTCCTGCCTGCATCGGTGCCGGCGGAGAAGCGCCGCTACTTTGCGGTCAAGCTCTTTGAGCGCGATGCGGACGCACAGAAGAACATCAACCTCACAAAGGACGCTGCGGCGAGCGTCGAGGCGCTCATCTCTCAGTGCGAAAGCGACTGCGACGACGACGCGGAATCCATCATCACCGGAGAGCGCTACGCTGTGATTGCGCACATCATGGACGCCTGCGTGAAGAAGGCGCCGGCGCGCATGTCGACCTCCGAGAAGATCGACCGCATCGTTACGAACCGCATCCTGGGCCTTCCCATCTTCATCCTCATCATGTGGGCGGTCTACAGCATTGCCACGAGCGCCGACGCATTCGGCACCGCGGGCACCGACTGGGTGAACGACAACCTCTTTGGTGAGGGCTTCGAGCTCTTTGGCATGGCGTTCCCGTCAATCCCCGGCGCTATCGAGGGCTGGCTCGTGTCGATCGGGGCGAGTGATCTTGTCCAGAGCCTCGTACTCGACGGCGTCGTGGCGGGCGTGGGCGCGGTCCTCGGCTTTATCCCGCAGATGTTCGTGCTGTTCGTGTTGCTGTCGTTCCTCGAGGACTGCGGGTACATGGCGCGCGTGGCCTTTGTGATGGACCGCGTGTTTCGCCGCTTCGGCCTGTCGGGCAAGTCGTTCATCCCCATGCTCGTCGCCACGGGCTGCGGCGTGCCGGGCGTGCTCGCTACCAAGACCATCGAGAACGAGAAGGACCGCCGCATGACGGTCATGACCACCACGTTCATCCCCTGCGGCGCCAAGCTCCCCATCATCGCGCTGCTCATGGGCGCCCTTGTGGGCGACGCGGAGGCCAGCTGGATCAGCCCGCTCTTCTACTTCCTGGGCGTCATCGCCGTTATCGTCTCGGGCATCATGCTCAAGAAGACGAGGCTCTTTGCTGGGCGCCCCACGCCGTTTGTGATGGAGCTGCCGAGCTATCACTTCCCGTCCATTCGCTCGTGGGCGCTGCACGTGTGGGAGCGCGTCTCTGCCTACATCAAGAAGGCCTTCACGATTATCTTCGCCTCCACGGTCGTGGTGTGGTTCCTCACAAACTTTGGCGTGTTCGAGGGCGGCTTTGGGTTCCTTCCCGCTATGGAGGGCATCCCCGAGGAGTTCACCGACTACTCTGCGCTCGCTATGCTCGGTAGCGCCATCGCACCCATCTTTGCCCCGCTCGGCTTTGATTCGTGGCAGGCGACGGCCATGTCCATCACCGGACTTGTTGCCAAGGAGAACGTTGTTGCCACGGCAAGCTCGCTTCTGCACATCGCCGACGGCACCGAGACCGACCCGAACCTCTGGGCTGCCTTTGCCGGCATGTTCCCCACGGTAGGCGCTATTGCCGCGTTCGGTGCGTTCAACCTGCTGTGCGCGCCGTGCTTTGCCGCGATGGGCACCATCCGCGCCCAGATGAACTCGGCCAAGTGGACCGCGATTGCGATCGGCTACGAGTGCGGCTTCGCGTGGGTCGTGGGGTTGATGATCAACCAGTTCTACCTCGCGGCAACCGGTGTGTTCAGCTTCTGGACCATCGTGGCGGTGGCGTGCGCGGCCGCGATGCTCTTCCAGCTCTTCCGTCCCATGCCCCGCTACGCATGGACCGACGAGCACGATACCGCGGTGGCTGCCACCGCGTAGCGTTCGTTTTGCACGGAGCGTGTGCATTCAGCACGCTCCGCGCGAACTGCACACAAAGCGGGTAGAGTAGGTAGCAGCAAACTTAGGAGGAGCCATGTCCCCAGCCGATATCGTCATTCTCGCGCTCATCACCGTGGCGTTCGTGGCTGTCTGCGTGCGCATTCGTCGCCGCGGCACGTGTGCGGATTGCGCGGAGGGCGGCACGTGCACAGGGCATTGCTCCTCTGCTCAGAAGAAGAGCTGCCCCGCCTGCAAGGGCGTGGATGCAGTTACCGCGGAGCTCGGCCGCGGCGTTAGGTGACCCCGATCGACCAAAGGGGCTAAGCCACGCAGGCCGTTCGGTCATGCAAGTTGCGCGTATCAGATGGGCCATGGTTCTTTTGCGAGGACCGTGGTCCTTTTTCATGAGAAACTTCACGGTAACAAACGTGTGAGAGAGTAAGTCAATCTGCGTTATGCCGGGGATCCGGCTGCGGGCGAAAGGATATCCATGGACCAGCAGCAGTACATAGACTTCGTTCTGCGCACTGTCGAGGAGCGCGACATTCGCTTCATCCGCCTATGGTTCTGCGACGTGCTCGGGCGTCTCAAGAGCTTCGCGATTGCGCCGGAGGATCTTGAGGCGGCCTTTGAGGAGGGCATTGGCTTCGACGGCTCTGCCATCGAGGGCTTCACGCCCAAAGAGGAGGCCGATATGCTGGCCTTCCCGGACCCCTCGACCTTCCAGGTGCTTCCGTGGCGCCCCAAGCACGACGGCGCGGCGCGCATGTTCTGCGACGTCTGCACCCCCGACCGCAAGCCCTTTGCGGGTGACCCGCGCGAGGCCCTGCGCCGCATGTTCTATCGTGCCGAGGCACGCGGCTACCTGCTGAACGTGGGCGCCGAGCTCGAGTATTACTACTTCCCCAACGACCATACGCCCGAGCCGCTTGACGACGTGGGATACTTTGACCTCACGCCGGACGACTCGGCGCGCGACCTGCGCCGCGAGACGGTTCTTATGCTCGAGAAGATGAGTATCCCGGTCGAGTACACCTTCCACTCGTCGGGCCGCTCGCAGCATGGGATCTCGCTGCGCCACGCCGAGGCGCTCACGGCGTCCGACGCCATCACCACGGCAAAGCACGTCATCCGTCTCGAGGCCTATCAGGCGGGCATCCACGCGTCGTTCATGCCCAAGCCCATCAAGGGCGAGGCGGCTAGCGCCATGATGCTCCACCAGTCGCTTTTCGACCACAACGGCAACAACGTTTTCTGGGGCCCGGACGACCCGGTCTACCACCTGTCGCCCACCGCAAAGAGCTACATGGCAGGCGTGCTTGCCCACGCGCGCGAGATGGCCGCCATTACCAACCCCACGGTCAACTCCTACAAGCGCATCCTCGGCGACGAGGGTCCCACGCCCAAGGCCGCTACCTGGGGCTTGCGCAACCGCGCCGCAATGATCCGCGTCCCCATCTACAAGCCGGACAAGGAGCTCTCCACGCGCATCGAGCTGCGCTCGCCCGATCCCATGGCAAACCCGTACCTCGTGAACGCCGTGACGCTCGCGGCGGGTCTCGACGGTATCGAGCGCGGCCTCACGCTGCCGGCGGAGAGCACGGCCGACGTGCTCAACATGTCGGCCGATGAGCTCGAGTCCGCGGGCATCGCATCGCTGCCGCGCAACCTCGACGAGGCGCTCGACATCTTTGAGGCGTCCGACTTTATGAAAGACGCGCTCGGCGAGCACATCCACACGTTCTTCCTCGCAAAGAAGCGCGACGAGTGGAACAAGTTCGCCTCGACGGTGACCGAGTGGGAGGTCAGGCACTACCTGGCAAACTCGTAAGGTAGCGTTGCCGAGGGACGCGCTCGCGAGCCCTCGGCGTTATACAAAAGCCCGGCTGCGGGCGCGCAGGCACCCGCGGTAGTTTGATCGTTTTTCTAGGAGGTGGAGCATGGCGGAGAACAGCATCCTTTTCATGGCGCGCACGACGCGCTACAACGATTTTGCCCGCACGCTCGCCGAAACTGCCGGCTACGAGGTTGCGCTCGCCACGCCCGATTCGCCCAACGCCGTGCACGATTTCTGTTTGCTGCTGCTCGATGCCGACGGTGTGCGCAACGACCGTATCGAGCAGATCTCCAAGTGGCTCGAGGACCGCGGCGGCATCCCCATGCTCGTCATCGCCGATGACGAGGCGCTCGGCGCGCTGCATCTGCCGGCTCACTCGCACTCCGACTTTGTGTGCCCCACGGCCACGCCGACCGAGCTCGCGGTGCGCGTGCGGCGTCTGGTGGGTCAGGAGGAATCGTTTGCCGCAGACGACGTGCTGCGCGTGGATGACATGGTCATCAACCTCGCGACCTATCAGGTCACTATCGACGATGAGCCGGTGGACCTCACGCTCATGGAGTACTCGTTGCTCTCGTTTTTGGCGACGCATCCCAACCGCGCCTACAGCCGCGAGGTGCTGCTGCACCGCGTGTGGGGCTTCGAGTACTGCGGCGGCACGCGCACGGTCGACGTGCACATCCGTCGTATCCGCTCTAAGGTGGGCCCGCAGATTGCGGCGCACATCACGACGGTTCGCGGCGTGGGATACCTCTTTAAGGATTGACGCCACATCCCAAAACAGGGCAGAAACCATTCTTAAGAAGCAGTGAAACCGGGGGGGTTTCATTCACGCTGCCGGTGAGATGGGGTACAACGTAGCAGAACTTCAATTCTAGGAAAGGAAGCACTGCTATGGATAACGAGCACACGCCTGAGCGCCCCGAGTGGGGGAGCAACGCCGGCGGTCCCACGCCACCGCGCATGGCAGTTGAACCGACTCCGCAGAACCGCGACGATGGGCCGTCCGAGACGACGCAGATGCCGGGTTCCGGCACACAGGAAGGCACGGGCGCGACCGAGCACATCCCCTTTGTCCCCTCGACCGCGACCGATACCCGCACCGTGGTTAAGGTCAAGACCAAGAAGCTCCCGGTCTTTTTGGCCTCGCTCGGCGGCCTGGTGGTCGGCGCGGTGCTGGTAATCGCGCTTGTTATGGTGGGCGCGTTCCGCATCTCCGACACCGACGTCTCGGCTGAGGTCCCTGTGACTCAGACGATCGACATCGACCCCGAGGACACCACGCTTGCCGAGGCGGTCGCCGCCAAGTGCCTGCCGTCGGTCGTGTCCATCTCCACCGAGACCCAGGAGGGCGGCGGCGTAGGCTCCGGCGCCATTATCGATACGGACGGCAACATCCTCACTAACTATCATGTTATCGAGGGCGCTACGGCCATCTCGGTCACCGTCAACGACGAGACGAGCTACGAGGCCGAGGTCGTGGGCACCGACGAGTCGAGCGACCTTGCCGTCATCCGTCTGGTGGACGCCGACACCTCGACGCTCACGCCGATCGAGATCGGTGACTCTGACGATCTTTCCGTGGGCGAGTGGGTTATGGCCATCGGTAGCCCGTTTGGCAACGAGCAGTCTGTCTCCACGGGCATCGTGAGCGCGCTTTACCGCTCCACGGCCATGCAGTCTTCTACCGGCACTTCGATTTACGCCAACATGATCCAGACCGACGCGGCTATCAACCCGGGCAACTCTGGCGGCGCACTTGTCAACGCTGAGGGCCAGCTCATCGGTATCAACTCGATTATCGAGAGTTACTCCGGCTCGAGCTCGGGCGTGGGCTTTGCGATCCCTGTCAATTACGCGATGCAGATTGCCGAGCAGATCATCGCCGGTGAGACGCCTGCGCACCCGTACCTGGGCGTGAGCGTGACCTCGGTGAACCCCTTCACCGCACGTCGTGAGAACCTCTCGGTCTCCGAGGGCGCGCTTGTGGCCGAGGTGAACGAGGGAACGCCGGCGGCTGAGGCGGGCCTTCAGGTGAACGACATCGTCACGGCGGTCGACGGCGATGCGGTGACCTCGGCAGACGGTCTCATCATCGCGCTGCGCGAGCACGCTGTGGGCGACACGGTCACCCTCACGGTGGTTCGTGGTAACGACACCATGGACGTGGATGTGACGCTCGGTTCTGATGCCGACCTGCAGACCGAGCAGCAGGACACCTCTTCGGGCAACGGTTCGTCCATGACCGAGGAAGAGTTCCTGCAGTACCTCGAGGAGCTCATGGGCGGTCGCTACGGCGGTGGCCAGGGCGGCCAGATCGGATAGCGACATGTAAAACTGCTAAGGGGCCCTCCCGGGTTCCTCAGAGGCGTGGTCCTCGCCGCTTCGCGGCTGCGGGAAACGCCTCGGAGGAACACGGGAGGGCTCTTTGCGTTTATTTCGGTTGTCAATCTTGTGAGTGGGTCTTCTTGTTTCTGAGATTTGCTCCGTAATGGTCAAAGATCCCCGCAGAATAATAAAGAACCCCCTTGAGCGAGGAAATCAGGGTCACTTTGAGACTTGGATCCGAATGGATCGCAACGTTTGCGCAGGATTCGAAACTCCGGTGCGATAGGACTTACTTGGGTGGCCGGTCAAAAACCCTTGAGGTAGGGGGTCGTTTATTATTCCGCGGGGGTCTTTGACCACGGAGTCGTTTGCACGCCCATCTGGTATAGGCCGCATGAAGCGGGTAGAATGGCCCTACCTAAACGACGAGGAGGTCGCCATGCCGGGCAAGCGTCAGGATGTCATCAGCTGGGACGAGTTCTTCATGCGCGCCGCCGTCGCGGCGAGCCTACGCTCGAAGGACCCCAACACGCAGGTGGGCGCCTGCATCGCTGATACCAACCATCGCATCTTGTCCGTCGGCTACAACGGCACGCCCTCGGCGCTCAATGACGACGACTTCCCATGGGGCACGGCGGACGATCCGCTGCACGATAAGCATAACTACGTCATCCACGCAGAGGCCAACGCCATTCTCAACTACCGCGGGTCGCTCAAGGACATGGCGGGTGCCACCGTCTACGTGACGCTCTTCCCGTGCCACGAGTGCGCCAAGACCCTTGTCCAAGCGGGCATCGGCGAGGTCGTCTATCTCGACGACAAGTACGCGGGCACTGAGGACAACCTCATCTCCAAGAACATCCTCGAGCGCTGCGGCGTCCGCTACCGCCAGATCGAGCTGTCCGAATAGATTGCTTCGGTATTGGACGGTCCTCGGACTATCGTCAACGCTATAGGTTCTGTCGTGAAAAATGACCGTTCGACCGTATTGCTTGATGCGGGCGGGTAACGATGAAGACGTACCAGCGAAGCCCGTTGGTCTTAACAGGGGCGGGCGGCGCAGGTTCTAGTGACTTGAGGGCCCGGTTGCCGCCGGTCCCTCCTTATCTCCCTTCGCTATTCGTTTCGAGCTTATGCCCCCTCCATAAGTCGATTGAGATTCTTCCTATGCTCGCGATGAACGTGAGGGCTTGCAGGACTTCAAGAACAACGTTCATAGGCTTTGCCTCCTCGGAAAGAGAAAGCGTCGCCCGCATACGGACTCCGCTGGCCGTTCTGTGTTAGCAAAGCACGCATCCTGACTATAATCAGGATAAGTTCTACCTTGAAGGTAGAACTTATTGATCCCTCCAGGAAACATGAACTCGTTGGGGTGATTATGCAGGATGAGTTATATGTCCAGCAATTGAATCGGATATTTGAAAGGACGCGTCCCCATAGATCGTATAAGCATTATACAAAGGTGGATCGTGCGGTGAAGATTCTGGAATCCGAAACGCTCATCGCAAGCGATGGTTCAACATGGAACGATCCAATAGATGCCCGTCGCTTCAATGCTCCCTATGATTCTTGGAAACACTTCGGTATTTCTTTTTCGTGGCTCTCCGTCGAAAACGTCGCGATGTGGATGCTCTACGGAGGGCACGACGTTGATGGCGCAATGATTGATTTCCCTCAATCGTTACCGCAGTTTGTGCAGGATAACATTGACACGATGGAATTCGGACACTTCCGCGACGGCGATTTCGTACCCATCGAAACACGCCTTCCAGGTCCTGATGTTGAAGTGCGGCTTGTCGATGTTGCCTATATCGTCGATGGCTCCATGGGCGAGAAGCCCGACTATGCAGCACTTCGTATCCGCAACATCCCTCGGTTTGAGATTTTGAAAGAGACGTTATCAAGCGACAGCGCTTCGCTTTTTTGCGCCAAGTCTGCCCCGTGGTTTTACGAGACGGAGTCGAGGCTTGTCGTAAGTGCGAAGAAATCTCTCTTCAGGTATCCGCATGAGATCACTCATGCGCGCCTGAGCTTTCCCGGTCTATCGGAATTCGTCCGGGGCAGACTCGTGCGCTCTCCGCTTGTTTCCGAGGGCCAGTCGATTGCTTCTGGTTTTAAGAGAAGCAGTCTGAGTGGGGAAGTTTCTTGGGATTTGTGTGCTGGTTGCAGGCATCGTATGGAAGTGGGAGTTCAAAATGGCCAATCAGAGTGAAATCAACCAGGGCGAGCGCGAGCAGGACGAGAAGTGCCAGCCTGATTGTCAAGAGCGGGACGAAATGCCAGTCGAGGGCTTGGGCGAGAAGGATGGAGCGGAGGATGAGGTGCCTGATGAAACGTTGGATTCGGGTGGAGATGGGAAAGCGACCGAGCAACCTGCTTCGCCTTCCGAAGATGGCTCTTTGGCAAAAAAGCCGGTGAACGGGCGCATGCCCTCATGGGTTAAGCCTATTGTGGTTGTGCTGCTCGTGATTCTTGCTGCTGCAATCGGCTTGTTTGCGTGGCGTGAATCTCGTTTTGCCGAGGTGCCGGATGTTATAGGTGATTCTCCCGCTGAGTCGACCAGCGAGATAGAGGCTATCTCCGACAAATGGGAGGTTGCGTATGCAGCGGGGGATGATCTCTCTGGTTTAAGTGATGAGGACATCGATGCACGATATGAGGTTGTTGGGGTTGACCCTGCTGTCGGGGAGCGGCTTTCGAAAGATGAGAGCAACACCATAACCATCACGCTTGAGAAAAACGCAGCAACCCGCGCGGCAGAGCGCCTCGCCATTATCCAAGGCGAGATATCCGGCTCTTTGGAAAATGGCTATGCAGATGAGACCTATGTCGATAATGGTGACGTTGTCGTGTTTAAAGCCGTGCACGCTGTCCCAGTGTTTGTCGACGGTACATATCGTGTGTCTCCTTCGGTTGGAAAAGATCAACAGCCGGAAATATATGCAACATGGGAGGATAGTCAGGATGGGTATAAGCAGTTGGCCGAGAGCCTTCAATCAAACGTTGTGTCGCTTATTTATGGTAGCGATGGTTATCTAATGGGCATCTTTGTCGGCTTGTATTCAGATACAACTGATGGAGCAATTGAACGAGCTGCTCAAATTGCTGCGGAGGCACGTGACGCGCATATCGCAAAAGTTACGGACAATCTTTCTGTCGTTCTCGATGGATTTGTTGGTGTCTATAGCGGATTTGATGGGTGCGAATATGTGGTCGAGAACGGACAGGTGACGTTCTATGTTTATGGCAATGGAATGATTGCCAGCAATGGTGAAAATATATCTAACAGTAGCGCACGGATTGAACAGGAACTCCGCAGTGATGCATCTTCATTTGCCTATTATCTCCAAACGCCAGTAACCATCAAGTTCATAAAGAACGGCGCTTTGTTTGCAACGGCTACATCTGAGCCTGAGAGCATGGTATTCACACCGGCGGAGTAGTCGTCAGCGACAGGCTTGAGAGGCGAGGGAAGGGTCAATGCCATGACAAACGATAGTGATGCAAAGGCTAAAAACAAATGGAAGTCAATCATCGTCATTGCCGTCATTGCGTTGCTGGCTACATTTTTCATCCCCATGGAACATTGGAGCTGCAAAATCGTATCAGGGCGTTATGTGAGCGAGGCGAGCATTATTGATCGTTCAGATGATGCTATTGCCGTGCGCCTTTACAACATGACTTCTGGAGACGACAGAATCGAAACCAATACGTTTGTGGTGCTTGAGGGCAACATTCCCCAAGATGCCCACATTGGTCAAGATATCCGCATCGGTTACAGCTTTGATGGTCTTTACGACAATCCCGACCAAATGGTGCAGGTTGCATACAGAGAGAAGGGCAGCTTGTTTACCGGTTTCATCCTTCCACTCGTACCGTTCTTTGGGTCGAGTGGTACTAGTGATGATTTACAGGTTGTTGATATTCAATCAGACGGTAGCGTGTTGACGTATAACATGGCTAAGTAGATTGATATTAAGGGCATTTTTTATCTGGCGGTATCATCCTTGCTCAATCATATTGGCGATAAAAATGTTGGGCAAATTCCCCCGCTGTTGGTTGGAGGTCAAGATTGCCGCCAGACCCCTCTTCCACGCATTATTCTCTAAATAGAATAATGAGGGCCGCATTGTGCGCGCCGCGACCCGCATTCTCGTGTTCAAAATGTGAAGGTATGCCGTTACAATAGAGTGCATGCATGTGTAGACACCGTTCTATCTGCCGGGAGAGCCTGCTTTCGGCAGAGCATGAGGGGGAAGGGGAGTTGATGTTCTCTCTGCACAAGACGTTAGGCGGTGTGCATCCGCCGCAGTGCAAGGACACGCGGGACTGCCCCGTCACGTCGATCGAGCCTCCCAAGCAGGTGCGCATCCCGCTGAACATGCACATCGGGGCGCCTGCTAAGCCGGTGGTGAACGTGGGCGACCACGTCTACATCGGTACGCTCATCGGCGATGGCGAAGGTCTCTGCGCGCCCGTGCACGCCACGGTTTCGGGCACGGTCACCTCGGTAGCCGAGGAGACGCTGCCCACGGGCCAGCACGCCCCGGTCGTCCAGATCGAGTCGGACGGCAAGATGGAGAACGACCCGGCGCTCGAGAAGCCCACGTACTCCAATAAGGACGAGTTCATCGAGTGCGTCCGCAAGTCGGGCGTCGTGGGCCTTGGCGGCGCTTCGTTCCCGTCGTGGTTCAAGATGAAGTGCCCGCCGGGCAAGAAGTTCGAGTTCCTTGTCGTAAACGCCATGGAGTGCGAGCCGTTCATCACGAGCGACTATCGCCAGATGATGGAGCATGCCGAGCGTATCATCGACGGCGTGACCCGCATTGCCCGCGCGCTCGACATCCCCGCCGCCGTCATTGGCGTGGAGGACAACAAGCCCGAGGCGGTCGACAAGCTCAACGCGACCATCAAGGAAAAGGGCGTGGGTGACCTCGTCGAGGTGCTCATGGTCCCCACGCGCTACCCCATGGGTGGCGAGAAGGTCCTCATCCAGACCACCACGGGCCGTGCGGTGCCGGCCGGCGGGCTTCCCGTCGACGCGGGCTGTCTTGTGCTGAACGTCACCACGGTCTCGCGTATCGAGGAGTACTTCCGCTACGGTGTGCCGCTCGTGCGCAAGACCGTCACCATCGCCGGTGACTGCGTCAAGAACCCCGGCAACTACCGTATCCCCATCGGCATGAGCGTGCACGATGTGGTGGAGGCCACGGGCGGCCTTATCAAGGAGCCGCGTAAGATCATCATGGGCGGCCCCATGATGGGTCGTACCATTACCGACATCGACTGCCCGATCCTGAAGGCCAACAACGCCATCCTCTGCCTCGAGGACAAGGCGATTCTGCCCGACGAGACGCCCTGCATTCGCTGCGGTCGCTGCGTGCGCGTGTGCCCCTTGGGCCTCATGCCCTTCCAGCTCGATGCTGCCTCTCGCAGCCATGACGTGGTGAAGCTCGACGAGTACGCCGTCATGAACTGCATGGAGTGCGGCTCCTGCGCCTACACCTGCCCGGCGCACCGTCGCATCACCGCCTCGATTCGCGAGGGCAAGGGCTTCTACCGTTCCGAGACCGCGCGTCTCACACAACCCGCGAAGGAGGCGTAAAGCGCATGAACCTCATCAACGAAGCCTCCCCGCATTTCCACGGGAAGTCGCTTACGTGGAAGATTATGGGCGCCGTTTGCTTGGCGCTCCTGCCGACGCTCATCGCGGCGACCGCGCTCTACGGTCTCGCCGCTCCGTTGCTGGTGCTTGTCTGCATCGCCACGGCGCTCGTGTGCGAGCACGTGTGCTGCATCATCATGCATCGCGAGTCCACCGCCGGTGATTTCTCCTGCGTCGTGACGGCGATGCTTCTCGCCTACACGCTGCCTGCTACTTGCCCCTTCCATGTGGCGGTTGCCGGTACTGCGTTTGCGATCATCGTGGTCAAGATGCTCTTCGGCGGCATCGGCTCCAACGTGTTCAACCCCGCCGTCGCCGGCCGTATCTTCATCATGGTGGCCTTCCCGTCGGCACTTTCGAGCTACCCTGCCGTCCAGGGCACGCCGCTTGACGCCATCACCGGCGCAACTCCGCTTGCGGAGGCCGCCTCGGGCGCTCCCACCGCGAGCTACCTTGACCTTCTGCTCGGCACCCATGCGGGTGCCCTCGGCGAGACCTGCATCATCACGCTGCTCATCGGCTACATTTTCCTCTTGGTGGTGCGCGTGGTTGACGCATGGGCGACGGTGCCCTTCATCGCCACGGTTGCGCTCATCACGGGCATCGGCGGCGAGGACGTCGTCTATCAGGTGCTCGCCGGCGGTCTTGCGCTCGGCGCGTTCTTCATGGCGACGGACTACACCACCACGCCCATGACGCCCAAGGGTAAGATCATCTTCGGCATTGGCTGCGGTGTCATCACCGCGCTCGTGCGCCTGTTCGCCTCCGCTCCCGAGGGTGTGGCGTTCTCCATTCTCTTCATGAACATGTTCGTTCCGCTGATCGACCGCTATACGCGGACGCAGCCGGTGGGAGGTGTCAAGAATGCCCTCGTCTAACGAGACTCCCCAGAAGCTCTCCTGGATCGCCCGCCATCGCAACGGCTCGCTCTACGCGTTTGTGACCGTGCTCATCGCGGCCGTGGTTTGCGGCGGCGTGCTCGGCTTCGCCTATTACCAGGGCCAGTGGGCAACCACCGCGTTCGCCGATGCGGACGCCCGCCTCGACGAGGCGCAGGGCGGCGCCCAGCGCGCGCTTCTCTTCCCGGATGCGGCGAGCTTTGAGAAGCTCGATGCGCCGGCGATCGACGGCCTCAACTCCGCCTATGTGACCGATGCGGGCGACTACGTCTTCGACGTCCAGTCCGCCGGTTACCACGGTGATGTCGAGCTTATGATCGGCATCGCCTCAGACGGTACCGTTGCGGGTATCCAGATCGTGTCCGAGGACGAGACCGACGGCATCGGCACGAACGCCCTGACCGAGGACTACTTCGGTACGTTCACCGGCCTTGCCGCTGAGGGAACGCTGACCGTCGAGGAGCCCGGCTCGGGCGAGACACAGGTGGACGGCGTCTCTGGCGCGACCTTCACCTCCACCGCCGTTGTCACGGACCTCAACATTGCCTTCGAGGCGTACGCTCAGTTGGGAGGTAACTAATATGGCTCTCAATGAGAACGTGGTGCGCGAGCAGAATGCGCGCATCCAAGACCTCGTGCGCACGCCGGCCTTCCTTGTGGCTGCCGGCTCGCTGACCGGCCTCGCCGCGGCGACTTCGGTTGAAAACGGTATCGCCATCGGTGCGGTGAGTGCCATCGCCATTGTGGTTATGGCCGTGCTCGCTCGTCCTCTTCGCTCGATCACGGGCGTTTGGGCGCGCATCCCGGTGCTTCTTATGGTGAGCGCCACGGTCGTTGTGCTGCTCTCGTTTGCGATGCGCATCATCGACCCGCTCATCTACCAGAACCTCGGCATCTACCTGCCGCTCGCTGCGGTGAACGGCCTGGTTGCCGCCTTCATTTACGATGACGGCTTTACGGCAGGCCCCGCCAAGTGCCCGCTCGGCACCGCCGTGTTCTGCGCAGTGTGCACGTTTGTGACGCTCGTCTTCGTGGGCTTTATCAACGGTATGTTTGCCACGGGTGCGGTCTTTGGCCTCACCATGCGTGAGCTCGCCGCCTCGCCCATCGCGATCTTCGGCACGCCCGCTGGGTCGCTTCTGGTGCTCGCGCTCGTGTGCACCTTCGTGAACTCGATCGTCGACGCCGCTCGCAAGAGCGCAGAGGGAGGTGAGCGCTAATGGAGTTCTTCAACGCTCTGTTCTCTGCAGCGCTCGACCAGAACATTGTCTTTGGCCAGCTTGTGGGTATGGTCATCGTTTTTCTGGCCGCTGAGCGCCCGCAGGACGCCTTCCGCTTGGGCGGCGCCCTTTGGGCCGCGTGCTTTGCTGCCGGTCTCATCGGTTGGCCGGTCTACGCTGGCATCTTGGCGCCCTGGGGCATCGATTACATGGCACCTGTGGTCTACCTGCTGGTGAGCGCCGCGGTTATCTTCGGTGGCGGTGCTATCGCGGCCGCTTCGCGCGCACGTGCCGAGCGCTCGCGCATCTATCAGCTCTGCGCGCTGCTTGCTGTCAACGCCGCCGTGCTTGCTACCCCGCTTTCGATGGCCGCCTCTGCTGATGTGGCGACCTTCGACGTTGCCCTCGGCATCGCCTTTGGCACGGGCATGGGCATCTTCATCGCGGTGGTTGCCTTCGCCTTCATCCATGACCGCATCGACGAGCGCCTCGTTCCGGGCGTTCTCCGCGGTGTGCCCATCTCGCTCATCACGGCGGCCCTTATGGCTCTCGCCTTCACGGGCGTTGCGGGCATCGCCGGCGGAATGTTCGTGTAAGGGGGTTGGAGCTATGGGAATCTACCTCATCGCACCGCCGATCATGATCCTTGTGCTTGCGGTCATCCCCGCTGCGGTGATCGGCTTTGCTTCGCGCGCCGTCCGCCGTGCCGACTGGCTTGAGGCCAAGGCTGCAGCAGAGGCTGCTGAAGCCGCCGAGGCAACCGAGGAAACGGACGCTGCTCAGGCGTAGGGCGTCTTGCCAACATATGCTGCGACGAGGCGCGGCGTGCTCCAAGGGGCGCGCCGCGCTTTTTGCGGAACAAAACGGCGTGACACACAAGGGGATGGGCGGACAGAGGCCTGTTGAAGAAAAACCTGCGAAGTAAGTGGGCTCTGCAAGGATACGAGATGACACCTCAAAGGGGCTTGTGCATCAACTGGGAAAACGCGCTCACAATGAACCGGAAGCGAGCAGTTTGGACGGTTTGTTTGAAGTAGGCCACTTACTTCACGTGTTTTTCGGAAAGGGGACTTTGTTCTGCACGGATCATATGAAGTGCTCCGCCCAGCTCGAGCATTTGGAGAGTCCCGAAGGTCTGGTTCGTAGGCGCATTGCCCACAGGCTTTTACGTAAGTCTCTAGCACATCTTCAGCGTGCCCTCTTGGAAACCTCAAGTCGTTCATGAGCGTAAAAATGCAGGAGCCCACAAAGTACTTTAGTAAGCTAAAGCGCTCATCAGGCACGACGATGGCATGACAGCGCCAAAAGGGCGGATGTCACGGCAGCAGTGCTTGGTTTACGCTCATGAACGACTTGAGCTTGTCCGGGGCAACTCCGCGCGGGATGGTACCCTATACGTCAGCAATGTCGTAACGAGGAGGATGCTGTGGCGCAGAAGAATCTGTTTGGCGAGATCGTAGACGAGGACCAGAAGGTGCCCTCGCAGGTGGCGGAGGACGCGGCGCTCGTTGCCGATGCCTCGGCAAAGGCTGCTGCCGCCGCGCGCGCGGCGGAGCTACGCCACGAGCTCGACTACCATGCGTACCGCTACTACATTCTCGATGCACCCGAGATTACGGATGCCGCCTTCGATAAGCTCCTTGTGGAGTTGCAGCAGATTGAGGCGCGTTATCCCGACCTCGTGACGCCCGATTCCTACACGCAGCGCGTGGGCGGCGGTTACGTGGACACCGAGCAGTTTGCGCCGGTCACGCACATGGCGCGCATGTACTCGATGGACGACGCCATGAATCTCGAGGAGCTGGACGAGTGGCTCCAGCGCACCGAGGACGCGCTTGGCGCGGGGCGGGTCACCTATACCTGCGAGCTCAAGATCGACGGTCTTGGCGTGGCGCTTACCTATCGCGGCGGCACCTTTGTGCGCGCGGCAACGCGCGGCGACGGTGCCACGGGCGAGGATGTAAGCCTGAACGTCCGCACCATCCATGACGTGCCGATGCACCTCTCCGCGGCGGCGCTCGACCACATGGGCGCCGACCGCGACACTGTGATCGAGGTGCGTGGCGAGGTCTACATGCCCAAGGGGAGCTTTGTGCGCCTGAACGAGGAAGCCGATGCCGAGGGGCGCGACCCCTTCGCAAACCCGCGCAACGCCGCTGCCGGTAGCCTCCGCCAGAAAGACCCCAAGGTCACGGCGCGTCGCGATCTCGCGACCTTCCTCTATGCCGTGGCGGACACGGCGCCGTTGCACGTCGATAGCCAGCATGCCTTTCTCGATTGGCTCCGCCAAGCCGGTTTCTCCGTCAACCCCAATGTGGCCCGCTGCGCAACGCCGGCCGAAGTGCATGAGTTCTGCGCCAACGCGCTTGCTCACAGAAGCGAGCTTGATTACGACATCGACGGCGTTGTCGTGAAGGTCGATAGCTTCGCGCAGCAAGACGAGCTCGGGTTCACGGCGCGCGCGCCGCGCTGGGCCATCGCCTTCAAGTTCCCGCCGGAGGAGAAGCGCACGGTCCTGCGCGAGATTCGCATCCAGGTCGGCCGCACGGGCGTGCTCACGCCGGTGGCGGAGTTCGATCCGGTAACGGTCTCGGGCTCCACGATTGCCCGCGCGACCCTCCACAACATTGACGAGATCCGCCGCAAGGACGTGCGCGTGGGCGACACCATTGTGGTCCACAAGGCGGGCGACGTGATTCCCGAGGTCGTGGGGCCGGTGCTGGACCACCGTCCGGAGGGCGCCGTGGAGTACGAGATGCCGGCGACCTGCCCGGCATGCGGGGCGCCGGTGGTGCACGAGGAGGGCGAGGTTGCCTACCGCTGCGTTTCCATCGACTGCCCGGCGCAGCTGCGCGAGCGCCTGGCCCATTGGGTGAGCCGCCCCTGCATGGACATTGACGGCGTGGGCACCGAGCTTATCGACAAGATGGTCGAGGCGGGGCTTCTGCGCGATGTCGCAGACTTCTATGCGCTTACCGTTGACGCGGTGGCCGCGCTCGACACCGGCCGCACCTACCAAACGGACAACAAGCGCCGCGGCATCCACGCGGGAGACCCCATTCCCGTGGGCGCCACCATCGCCCAGAAGGTGGTAGACGAGATCGCGCGCTCCAAAGAGCAGCCGCTCTCGCGCGTGCTCTTTGCGCTGGGTATCCGCCATGTGGGCAAGAGCGTGGCCGAGCTCATAGCCCAGCGTTTCCTCAACCTGCCCGCGCTCATCGACGCAAGCGAGGTGGACATTGCAGGTATCGAGGGCATCGGTCCCAAGATTGCGGCAAGCGTGAAGGAGTTCTTTGCGGTTCCCGAGAACCTCGCGGTGCTCGAGCGCCTGCGCCAGGCGGGCGTGACGCTGGAGGAGAACCTTGGCGGCGCGGGGGCGGATGCGGCCTTTGCCGAGGAGGCGGGGGTTGCGGCCGAGCTCACCGAGGCACAGCCGCTCGCCGGCCTCACCTTTGTGCTCACGGGCGCCCTCACGCGCTTCACGCGCGACGAGGCGGGAAGCGTCCTTAAGGCCCTCGGAGCCAAGGTTACCGGCTCGGTCTCCAAGAAGACGAGCTACGTGGTGGCGGGCGAGAAGGCGGGCTCCAAGCTCGCCAAGGCGGAGAGCCTGGGCGTGCCGGTCCTCACCGAGGACGACCTCGCCCAGATCATGGCGACCGGCGTAGTGCCCGAGCGATAGGCGCGTCTTACCGATTCCTTACCAAATCCGTCATCTCCCCTTACCGAATGTGCGCCGGCGACCCGGTACGCTCGACGTTCCAGCAGTTTTGACCAATCTGCCCGCGCGACCCCAAAACGCGCGTGCGCGCTGCGCATCCTATGGGCAGAAGGGGAGACCATGGGCTTGCGGAACGACATTGCCGCGCGCGTGCGGGCGGCGCAGAGAGATGCGCATCGGGCAGATGACCTGGTGCGTGACTACCTGCCGTTCATCAAGGCCGAGACCGCAAAGTTCACGGGGCGAAGCCCCCAAGAGGGGTCTGATGACGAGCTGGGAATCGCTATGTTTGCGTTTCACGAGGCGGTGATGGCATATGATGCGCGCCGCGGCGCGTTCCTGCCGCTTGCGGCCCGCTTCATCAAAAACCGCCTCATCGACTACCGCCGCCGCGAGGCGCGCCACCTCACGGTTGTGTCGCTCGACAGCGCAACCGACGACACCGACGGTGACGAGCGTCCCGCTCTGGTGGACCAAATCGCCACTGAACATTCGGAAATGGACGAGGGCATGGTTCGCGAGGCGACGCGAAAAGAGATTCGCGAGCTCGCTGCGCTCCTCGAGACCTACGGCGTGTCGTTTGCTGACGTAGTGGACAACTGCCCTAAGCAGGACCGCACACTCGAGACCTGCCGGACCGCCATCCGCTATGCGCGCGAGCATTTTGAGCTCATCGAGCAGCTTGAGGCAACGGGTAAGTTACCGCTTGCCGCCATAGCCTCAGGCGCGGGTGTCGAGCGCAAGACGCTCGAGCGCCACCGTCGCTACCTTGTGGCGATGCTTCTCATCTATACCAACGGCTTCGACATCATTCGAGACCACCTCTACAAGGTGGTTGGTGCCGCGCCCGAGGTAGCGGGGGGTGATGCGGCATGAGGTACCTGGTGCTCGAGTGCGCTCTGAGCTTTGCCGTCGTGCTCGACGAAGAGGGCCGCGTGCGGCGCGTGCCCAACCTGGGCTACGCCGTGGGCGAGGTGCGGGAGGATATCTACCTTGCCGATACGCCCATAGACGACGCCGTGGCCCGGCGCCGCGGTCCGGCGCGCACGGTGTGGTGGCTGGCGGCTGCGGCTTGCCTCTGCGCTGCGATCATCGGCGGTGCGTGGTCCTGGCAGACGCCGCGAGGTACCGTGCACTTGGAGATCAACCCATCTGTTGCCATTGAGGTCAACCGGTTTGACCGTGTGGTTGGGCTTGCTGGTGAGAATGCCGACGGCGAGGCCCTTATCGAGGGCTATTGGTCCTACGGCAAGGAGGCCGAGACGGTGGTCTTTGAGCTTACCGACCGCGCGGCCGACGCGGGGGATCTTGCAGCAGGTGGCGCGGTGGCACTTGATGTGGCTTCGGACGACGAACCATGGCGCGCCGAGACCGAGGAGCGTCTGATCGCTGACCTCTCCGCTCACGTGGGCGAGGACATCATGGTCGCCCGTAAGGCAGACATCGAGGCCGCGCAGGCAGCTGCTGACGATCTGCCTGAGGAGGTAGTCGTCGAGGTGCCCGAGCCGGAGCCCGCGGACCCCGCGCCGGTGGAGGCCGCGCCTGCACCAGTGGAGACCGTGCCCGCGCCAGCCCCCGCCCCGACGCCTGCGGCAACCTACAGCGATGACAGCGGCTATGGGAACTCCGGTTACAGCGGTTACGACGATTAACGCTCGCGTTCTAGCTTCTCCTGCGTAGCGGCAAGAAAAAAGTCCAAAAAGTACTCGTGCGACCCCGGTTTGGGAATGGGTCCTCCGCAACCTATCACTGTCAGAAGGGAAAACCGGAAGAACCGGTGACCAAAGGAGGAAACATGTTGGCTACAAGGACTCTCTTCCGCATCGCAGGCATCGGCGTGTGCGCTGCCCTGATAGCCGGGCTTAGCGGCTGCGGAACGCTGCTCCCCTCAACTCCCTCGGGTAGTGGCACGGCGGCCATCGGTAGCGTTCTTTTGAGCGTGAACCCCGAGATTGAGATCGCCTATGACAGCCAGGGTGACGTGGTGGCGGTTTCTGGCGCCAATGAGGACGGCAAGAGCGTGCTTGCCGATTTTGACAACGCTATCGGTCGGCCGGCGACGATGGTTGCGGGTGAGCTCGTCGGCGAGATTGATGACGATGGCTACTTTGAGAACGGCATCGGCGGGCGCGAGCGCAATATCGTTCTCAAGATCGCGGACGGGTCGCGGGCGCCTTTCGATAGCTTTATGGATGACATGGCGGCAAGTGTGCAGAAGGTGGCAAGCAACCGCGGTTTGGGCTCGAGCGCCTACGCCATCGGAGATGACGACCTGGACGATACCGGACTCATCGGCATCGATGCTGCCAAGCAGCTGGTATTGGGGCAGCTGGGACTCGATCTGGCGACGGTGACCTTCCACGAGCACGAGTATGAACTCGATGACGGCGTGTACGAGCTCGAATTCACGGCGAACGGCACCGAATACGATTTTGAGGTTGACGCTCGTACCGGCAAGGTGCTCGAGGCCGACTTTGACCGCAACGATGACTGGGACGACCGCGATACGTGGGATGATGGCAATTCTGGCTACGACGACGGCAACTCAGCATACGACGATGGAAACTCCGCCTATGATGACGGCGACTCGGCCTACGACGATGGAAACTCGACCTATGACGACGATAGGGACGGCTACGACGACGGAAATTCCGCGTATGACGACGGCGCGAGCGACTACGGCGTGACCGCAACGGTCTCGACCGCCGCTCCCGCCCCAGCTCCCGCTCCGGAGCCCACTCCAGCACCCGCTCCCGCCCCGTCACCCTCCTACGATAGCGACAGTGGGTATGACTACGACAGCGGGTACGACTACGATGACGGAAACTCGGGCTACGACTCTGATAGCGGCTACGACGCTGACAGCGGATACGACGATTAGCGCATCTAAAAGTCTCCTTTACAGGGGCGGCTCGAGCGGTCGCCCCTTTTGCATGTAGAGAGAACGCGTTTATCGCAACCGGCAAAACGATTCTCTGTCGGTTGCAAGATAGTGACAAGCTGGTGCAACTGTCTTGACAGGCGTGATAGCGTGAAGTAATACTTGATAAGTCAACAATTGACATATCAAGTATTGCGAGGAGCTATGCAAGACAACGAACGTGCAAATTCCTCAGAGGCAGACGCGACCGATCAAGTCAATCTTGGTGCCTACCGTATGCTGCTCTTTAGGGCGTCTCATGCGCAAAAACAGCTGCTTCACCCCTATATGGCAAGCATTGGGTTGGGCACCGGTCAGCCCAAGCTGCTGAGTTACTTGGCCGAGAACGGTTCCTGCACGCCCCGCGAGCTTGCTGATTTTTACGAGCTCGATCCAGCGGGCGTCTCGCGCATGCTCGACGCACTTGAGCGCAAGGGCTTTGTGAGTTTTGCTCCGCATGCGGACGACCGCCGCTGCAAGGTGGTTTCGCTAACCAGCGAGGGGAAGCGCGTCGCCCGCGCGTGGAACGCCGCATGCGTGGAGGAGGCACGCGCCATGCTCGACGGCTTTACGCCCAAGGAACGCGAGGCGTTTGCCGACTACCTGCGCCGTGCGCACGCGAACCTGCGCACCTACGGGCAGAAGCTCGCTGCCGCCGCGGCAGATAGTCAGGCCACCGGCCGCATACCCGCCGAGCCCGGCGCGAGTGAGGCGCCCGGCGCGAGCGAGGCGATCGGTGCAGGGGAGGCGACCTCCCGTGCATGAGCTTCGCCGTATCATCTCGTATCTCGGCCAGTACCGTCGCGACGCCATCCTCGGCATTCTGCTCGTCATTATCGAGAGCGCCTTTGAGATGGTGATCCCCATCCTCATGGCAGACATCATTGACGTAGGCGTGGCAAACCGCGACCTCGACTACATTGCCGGTCAGGGCCTGCTCATGGGCGCCTGCGCCATCGCCGCGCTCATCACGGGTCTGCTCTATGCCCGCTTTGCGGCGCGCGCCGCCTACGGGCTCGGCGCGCACCTGCGTGCGGCGGAGTACCAGAAGGTGCAGGAGTACTCGTTTGCAAACCTCGACCACTTTGAGACGTCGTCGCTTGTCACTCGCATGACCACCGATGTGACGGTTATCCAAAACGCGCTCAATGCTGGTTTTCGCCCCATGGTGCGCGGACCCGTGATGCTCATCATCGGATTTGCGCTTGCGTTCTACCTCAATGCCGAGCTTGCGCTCGTCTTTTGCGGCGTGGTGCCAGTTATGGCCGTCGCCATCGTTGTCATCGTGCGCCGTGTAAGCCCGCTCTACGGCGTGCTGCAGGCAACGGTCGATAAGCTGAACGACGTGGTGCAAGAGATGCTCACGGCCGTGCGCGCGGTCAAGGCCTACGTCCGCGGCGATTACGAGTGCGAGGAGTTCCGCCGCGTGAACGAGGGTCTTGCCGCAACAAGCGAGCGGACCTTCCGCCTGGCGGTCTTCAACATGCCCGTGCTCTATGTATCGATGTACACGGCCACGACCCTCATCATGTGGTTCGGCGGACAGATGATCTTAGGCGGAGCGCTCCAGGTGGGCGAGCTCACGGGCTTTCTCTCCTACGTCATGCAGATCCTCAACTCGCTCATCATGATCTCCAACGTGTTCTTGCTGCTCACGCGTTCGCTTGCGAGCGTGCACCGCATCTCTGAGGTGCTGGACGAGCCCGTTGATCTCACCTCGCCGGAGGGTGCACTGACCGAGGTTGCGGACGGATCGGTTGCCTTTGACGATGTCTCCTTCAAGTACCGCGCTGACGCGCAGGAGTACGTGCTCGAGCACATTTCGCTCGCCATTCCCGCTGGCGCCACGGTGGGCATCCTCGGCGGTACGGGCTCGGGCAAGACTACGCTCGTGCAGCTGATCCCGCGCCTCTACGATGCGACTGAGGGTGAGGTCCGCGTGGGTGGGCGCGACGTGCGCGCCTATGATCTGGCAGCCCTGCGCGACGCGGTTGCCATCGTGCTGCAGAAAAACGTGCTCTTCTCGGGCACGGTGCGCGAGAACCTGCGTTGGGGCAACCCCAAGGCGACCGACGAGGAGCTTTTGGCGGCCTGCCGGCAGGCGCGGGTGGACGAGTTTCTCGACCGTTTGCCGGGTGGTCTCGACTACGACCTCGGCCAGGGCGGCGTGAACGTCTCCGGCGGTCAGAAGCAGCGTCTCTGCATTGCACGCGCGCTTCTGAAGCACCCCAAGGTCATCATTTTTGACGACTCAACGAGCGCGGTTGACATGGCGACGGACGCACAGATTCGCGCCGCGCTTGCCGAGCTCACCGGTGTGACCAAGATCATCATCGCTCAGCGCGTGAACTCGGTGGAAGACGCCGACCAGATCATCGTGCTCGACGACGGCCGTGTGAGCGCCGTTGGCACGCACGACGAACTCCTCGCCAGCTCCGAGATCTACCGCGAGATCTACACCTCGCAGCAATACGGCACAGTTGGGGACGGGGCCGTTTCGTGCACTGCGACAGTCACCTCCGCCTCGAAGGGAGGTGAGCGCTAATGCCGGCACCGGGAAACAAGCCCAAGAACCTTCTGCACACCCTGCATGAACTCATGGCCTATCTGGGCCGTCACAAGCTGCTCTTCTTGGCCGTGGCGGTGCTCGTCACCATCTCCGCGGTGGCCAACCTCGTCGGCACCTATATGATTCGCCCCGTGGTGGATGCGCTCGCCGCGGGTAACTACGACGCGTTCGTCAAAAACATCCTGCTCACCGCCGCCATCTATTGCGCAGGCGTGCTCGCCACCTTTGGCTACACCCAAACGATGGTGCACGCCGGGCAGAAGGTGCTTGTCGATATTCGCCGCGACCTCTTTGCGCACATCCAGACGCTGCCGCTGCGCTACTTTGACTCGCGCAGCCGCGGCGACATCATGAGCTACTTCACCAACGACGTCGACACCGTGGCAGAGGCCATGAACAACAGCTTTGCCATGGTCATCCAGAGCTTCATCATGATCGTGGGCACGCTCACCATGATCTTTATCTTGAACTGGCGACTCTCGCTTATTGTGGTCGTGGGCTATGCGGTGATGTTTGCCTACATCAGCTTCTCCACCCGCCGCAGCCGCCGGTACTTCCAAAAGCAGCAGGCGGTGCTCGGCGAGCTTGACGGCTATGTGGAGGAGATGGTCACCGGCCAGAAGGTCGTGAAGGTTTTTAACCACGAGTCGGCAAACGTGGCAGAGTTTGGCGATAAGAACGAACAGCTGCGCGTTGCCGGTACGGGCGCGCAGGCCTATGCCGCGTCGATGATCCCCGCCGTGGTTTCCATCAGCTACGTGAACTACGCCATCGTGGCGGCGGTCGGCGGCTGGATGGCCATTACCGGCGCGACCGACGTGGGCGCACTTGCGAGTTACCTGGTCTTTGTGCGCCAGACCGCCATGCCCATCAACCAGTTCACGCAGCAGTCGAACTTCCTGCTCTCGGCACTTGCCGGCGCAGAGCGCGTTTTTGCCGCCATGCACGAGACGCCCGAGGTGGACGAGGGCCGCGTACGGCTCGAACAGACGGGTCGCAGCTCTTGGGTATGGCGCATTCCCGAGGGTTGGGGTATCGGCGCCTGGGGCTCGCTTGTAAAAGTCGCTGACGGGTGCACAAATGGGGACGTGTTCGTTTCGTGCAGCTCAGCTGGCCCCGCGGCCGACCCGGTAGCCCCCTCGCCAGCTCCCGAGTCGGACAATGCGGCGCGCTCTGAGGTTCCCGCCGCTACCGCTGCGCCGGCCGCCCTCGAGGCGGGCGCCAAGGTGGGTGCCACCGCGCGCGGCGTCGATGGCACGCTGCTGGCCGTGGGCGCGCTGCCGCTCCGTGGCGACGTGCGCTTCCACGACGTGAGCTTTGGTTACGAGCCGGGCCACGAGGTGCTCCATGGCATCAACCTCTTTGCCGAGCCGGGCCAGACCATCGCCTTCGTGGGCTCCACGGGCGCTGGCAAGACCACCATCACAAACCTCATCAACCGTTTCTACGATGTGCAAGAGGGCGAGATTACCTTCGACGGCATCAACGTCAAGAACATCGAGAAGGACTCGCTGCGTCGCTCGCTCGGCATCGTGCTGCAGGACACGCACCTCTTTACGGGGACCATCGCCGAGAACATCCGCTTCGGCAAGCTCGATGCCACCGATGAGGAGGTGCGCGCAGCGGCAAAGATCGCCAACGCAGACAGCTTCATCCGCCGTCTGCCGCAGGGCTACGACACCCTGGTGACCTCCGACGGTGCGAACCTCTCCCAGGGCCAGCGCCAGCTGCTCGCCATCGCGCGCGCCGCCGTTGCCGATCCGCCCGTCCTCATTCTGGACGAGGCAACCTCCTCGATCGACACGCGCACCGAGATGCTCATCAGCCGCGGTATGAAGCAGCTCATGGAGGGTCGTACGACCTTTATGATCGCGCATCGCCTCTCTACGGTGCGCGACGCCGACGCCATCATGGTGCTCGACCACGGCCGCATCATCGAGCGCGGCACGCACGACGAGCTCTACGCGCTCGGCGGGACGTACTGGGAGCTGTGCCAGGGGCTCAAGGAGCTCGATTAATCGACCGGACTGCAGCGCGCCACCTCGCCTTTCAATCGTCGCTTGCGTACTTAGTACGCGGCGCTCCTCTTTCAAGGCGATCTGGCGCACCGCAGCCGGTCGTTTCTTTTGCAGGCGTTTGCGCTTGCTTCATTCTGATGCGAGAATAAAGGTTCGAGCCCATAAGCCCGAAACCCGTATGACGGAAGAGGAGGTGCGCATGGCAGAAGAGCTGCACGACGGCTTTGGCCGCGGTATCACCTACCTGCGCATCGCCGTGACGGATAAGTGCAACTTCCGCTGCGTGTACTGCATGCCCGAGGAGGGCGTGCCCGCCCGCGCGCATGATGAGCTGCTCTCTGCCGAGGAAATCGCCCGGTTCGTGCGCATCGCCGCCGCCGAGGGCGTGCGCCGCGTGCGCCTGACCGGGGGAGAGCCGCTCGTCTCGCATCGCATTGTGCCGCTCATTCGCGATATTCGCGCTATCCCTCAGATCGAGGATATCTCGCTCACCACCAACGGTGCGCTGCTGCCGCGCATGGCCGCGGAGCTCAAGGACGCCGGGCTCAATCGCGTGAACATCTCGCTCGACACGCTCGACCCCGCCCAGTTCTCTGCCATTACCCGCCTGGGCCGCCTTGGGCAGACGCTTGCCGGCATCGACGCCGCGCTTACGTGGGGCTTTGAGCCCGTTAAGGTCAACTGCGTGGTCGTGCGCCGGCTCGAGCAGGACGTCTTTGGCCTGGCCAAGCTCTCGCTCGAGCGCCCGGTGCACGTGCGTTTTATCGAGTACATGCCCATCGGCAACGAAAAGACCGGCGCGGATAGGGCCCATGATGTGGCCGAGGACCTTGCTGGCGGCAAGGCTGCCGACCCGCATTGCCCGGGCGGCGTCGACGCGTCCGCATGGGATGCGAGCGACACCGTCCCCTCCGCAGAGCTGCGCGACCGCATCTCGTGCGCGGCCGAGGCAGCCGGCGTGGGCGCGCTCGAGGCGGTTGCCGCGGGCAGCGGCCCCTCCGGAGCAGGACCGGCGGCGTACTGGCGCTTCCCCGGCGCCGCGGGCACCGTCGGCTTCATCTCGGCCATGTCCAACCACTTCTGCAGCTCGTGCAACCGCATGCGCCTGACGGCGGACGGCGCCATCCGCCCCTGTCTCTTCTCCGATGCCGAGTACCGCGTCCGCGACGCCCTCCGCGCTGGCGATGATGCGGCGGTTGCGGCAATCTGGCGTGATGCGGCGGCGCATAAACCCGAGGAACACCATGTCATCAACGGGACGGAGCGCTTCATGTCCCAGATCGGAGGCTGATGGCCATGACCGACGCTATGCCTGCGGGGGCGCGCGACGCCTATCGTGATGAGTTGACGCACGTGGACGAGCATGGCGACGTGCGTATGGTGGACGTGTCCGAGAAGGCAGAGACCCGCCGCCTCGCTATTGCCGAGGGCACCATCCTTATGCATCCCGAGACGCAGGCCATGGTGCTTGAGGACCGTGCCAAAAAAGGCGACGTGCTCGCCTGCGCCCGCGTTGCCGGCATCATGGCAGCCAAGCGCACGAGCGACATCATCCCCATGTGCCATCCGCTCATGATCACCAAGGCAAAGGTGGACATTACGCCCATCGCTGCGCCCGGCGAGCATGACGCCGCGAAGGCGCTGCCAGAGGGTTGGGCTGCGCCCCGCGCGGACGGTCGCGTTGGTTTTCAGGTGACGGCCACCTGTGGCGTGACCGGCGTGACCGGCATCGAGATGGAGGCGCTCACGGCGGCGAGCGCGGCGTGCCTGACCATATACGACATGTGCAAGGCGGTCGACCGCGGTATGGAGATCGTCGACGTGCGCCTGCTGCGCAAGGAGGGCGGACGCTCCGGACTCTGGGAGCGCACCGAGGCAGCGGATGCGAGCGTCCCTGCCGCCGATGGGGCTGAAGCGGCCGCTTGCGACTCCGCGCCGTCGGAGGCTCCTATCGCCGCTTCGGAGCGCCCCGCGCCCGCCCTCGCGTTTATCGGTTACCAGAACTCCGGCAAGACCACGTTGGTAGAGAAGGTTATCGCGGCGCTGACCGCACGCGGGGTGCGCGTGGGTACCGTCAAGCACCACGGCCACGCGGGCTTTGATATCGATGTGCCCGGCAAGGACTCTTGGCGCCACGCCCAGGCGGGCAGCCGCCATGTGGGCGTTGTCTCGGCGACCCGCTACGCAGAGTACGCCGATACCGAGGCAGAGTTTTCGCTCGACCGCCTGCTCGCGCGCTACACCGATGTCGATGTCGTGCTCGTGGAGGGCTACAAATCCGCCGGCCTCCCCAACATCGTGGTCGCCCGCTCGGGCGTCGATCGCCTGCGCGGTGCAAACTCGCTCGACCTGGTGGACGGGCGCACGGTGGCCATAGCCTGCAACGATGCCCTTGTGCGCGATGTGCGCCTTGAGGTCCCCGCCGTGGATTTGAACGACGAGGAGGCTGTGGCCGACGTTGTGGAGCGCTGGCTGAAAGCCCAGGGCTAATGTCGACTGCCGTCTCGCGCGGCAATGGCGAGTAAGAGGCGCGAGACGCGGTGCGGGCTGCGCCGCTAGGTGATGCCGAGGGGAGGTGCGCTGTGGTCTACCTGTTGATAGTCGTCGCCTCGTTTGTCGGGGGCATCCTGCAGGGCGTGACGGGCTTTGGAGCGGGGCTCGTGCTCATGATGGCGTTGCCCATGCTCTATCCCGTGCCCACGGCCGCCGCCATCTCGGGCGTGGTCTTTTTCGTGCTCTGCATCTCGATGGTGTGGCGCTACCGCGCCCATCTGCGCGTGCGCGAGATTCTCGCCCCGCTTGCCTGTTACATGGTGCTGAGCGGCTCCTCCGCCTATCTCACCTCCGTTGCTCCCGACCAGGAGTTCATCAAGCGAGCCTTCGGCGTCTTTCTCATCGCGCTTTCGGTCTACTACCTCTTAATTGGCGAGCGTGCGGAGAACAAACCGCTGCATCCGGCGCTCGGGTGGTTCTATGTGGCGCTATCGGGATTCTGCGACGGGTTCTTCGGCATCGGCGGACCGCTTCTTGTGCTCTACTTCTTGCAGCGCTTCCCCAACCGTGAGGAACGTCTAGGGTCGCTCCAGCTGTTTTTCGCCATCAACGTGGTCTACACGACCGTCATTCGTGCGGTGGCGGGCGCGTTTCCGCCCAACCCGCTGCCCATCATCGCGCTGGGTGCTGTGGCAATCTGCGCGGGGCTTGCCGTCGCCAACGTGCTGGCGCGCCATATCGATGATGCGCTGCTGCGTCGCCTCACCTATGTTCTCATCGGCATCTGCGGCCTGATGAACGTCTTTTAAGCCCGCCCGAGCCACTTGGCCGCGTGGCACGTCCGCATCGGCGGCAGCTCGTCCGCACGCCGCAAAACGCCTACCGCACGGCGGAAACTCGTTCGATGTGGTGCGAGGGCCCCTGTGCTGCGCGCTATCGTCACCTCATAGGGCAACGCAGCAGATGGGGGATTTGCTGCGGCCCGCATTCGGGGGAAGGTGGTAGCCGTGTCCGCTCTCGATTCTTTGGCTCAGTCTCCGGCGATGGTGGAATTGCAGGCGGCGGGTGAGCGCCTTCAGAAAAACCCGGCGTTTGGAGCGGTTTCCGGCGGCATGATGGGCACCATGGGGCTCATCTTGGCGGGTGCGATCTTTACCATCATCTCCACGCTGCTCGACCTCGCCGGCGTGCTCGAGGTGACCGATGCCGCCTACCAATGGTTGCAGGTTCCCTACAACATGACCATGGGACTCATTTCCCTTGCCGTGGCCTTTGGCGTCGCCTATGCCTATACCGAGAACCTCGGCATGCAGGGCGCCATGGCAAACGGTTTTGTGGCGCTGTTTCTGTTTCTTATGGTGAGCTCTCCGGCCGAGTCCGTCACGCTTGCGGACGGCACCACCAAAACGGTGCTCGACACCACCTATCTGGGCGGTACCGGCATGTTCTGCGCTCTTATCCTGCCCATCATCGTGGTGCGCATCATCAAGCTCTGCGCCGACCGCCACATTGTCATCCGCATGCCCGATGTCGTACCGCAGTTTCTCTCCGATTCGTTTTCGGCGCTCATTCCGCTTGTGCTGAACATCGTGCTGTGGTGCGGCCTCAACACCGCGGTCGAGGCGGCATGCGGCTTCAACATCCCCGGCGCCGTCATGGAGGTGCTCTCGATCCCGCTCGGCGTGCTCATCTCCGGTCCCGGCATGTTTGTGCTCATCACCATCTGCATGCTCTTTTGGTCGCTCGGCATCCACGGCACCTCGATCGTGGGTGTGGTCATCACCCCGGTTATGATCACGGCCTACCAGACCAACGCCGAGCTCATCGCGGCTGGCGAGGCGCCGGTGTTCAACCCCACCATGCTCTTTCTCACGGTCTCGTGCTGCGGCGGTACGGGAAACCTTCTGCCGCTTGCGGTGTGCTGCCTGCGCGCCCGCTCCGAGCAGCTGCGCGCGGTGGGCAAGGCGGGTCTGGTGCCGGCGTGCTTTGGCATCTCGGAGCCCATGGTCTTTGGCGTGCCCGTCATGCTGAACCCCGTGATCGCCATCCCCTTTATCGCCAACACGGTTCTTACCTCGGCCATCGCCTTCGTGCTCTTCCAGATCGGTTTTCTGCGTCCGCCCTCGGTGCTTCTTATGACGGCGCTGCCCATCTTCTTCCCGGAGTTCTTGAGCTCCATGGCAATCCAGAACTGCATGCTTCCCATCATTGGCTTTGTGGTGGGCTACCTTTGCTATGCGCCGTTTTTGGCAATGTATGACAAGCAGTGCCTCGAGCGCGAGCAGGCGGAGCGCGCACATACCGTTTAAGGATTTGGACCGTCTACGCTATCAAGCATTGCGGTATAAGAACCGATGTCGGCTATAGCGACCGGTACGCTGTGGCGGAGCCAGAAGGTTTCGCTCCGGTGCGCCGTGTCTTGACGAAAGGGCAAACGATGAGGGTTCTTCTTGCATGCGCGGGCGGCATGTCAACCTCGATGCTCATGAAAAAGATGGAGGCCTATGCGGCCGAGCACGGGATCGACGACTTCCATATCGACGCAGTGGGTATTGGCAAGTGCAAAGAGGTCTGGCAAAACTACGATTGCATTCTTTTGGGGCCTCAGGTAGGCTTCAACAAGGCGCAGGTTACCCGCTATGTTGAGATTCCCGTCGAGGTGATGGCGCCGCTCGACTACGGTCGCCAGAATTGCGAGGCCATCTTCAATCAGATTGAGGGCATGCTCGGCTAGGGCACCCTAAAAACGAGTGAGAAGGAGCTTACCATGGCATTTCCCGATGGATTCCTGTGGGGTGGCGCTACAGCGGCCAACCAGTACGAAGGCGGCTGGGACGAGGGCGGCAAGGGCCCTAACACCTCCGACGCGCTCACCAACGGCAGCCACACCGTGCCGCGCCGCGTGACGTGGAGAAACCCCGCGACCGGCGAGACCGGTTCCACCGGCATGGGCTTTGGTGCGCCCATGGAGGTGCCCGAGGGCGCCGAGGTGGCCATCATCGACGGCGAGTATTACCCGAGCCACACCGCCACCGACTTCTACCATCACTACAAGGAGGACATTGCCCTTATGGGCGAGATGGGCTTCAAGTGCTTCCGTCTCTCCATGAACTGGGCGCGCATCTTCCCCAACGGTGACGACGCCGGGCCTAACCCCGAGGGTCTTGCCTTCTACGACGCGGTCTTTGATGAGTGCGCCAAGTACGGCATCGAGCCGCTCGTGACGCTCTCGCACTACGAGACCCCGCTGCACCTCACCAACGCCTACGGTGGTTGGAAGAGCCGTAAGTGCATCGAGCCGTTTGTGCGCTACGCCACGACGGTTATGAAGCATTACCTCGGCAAGGTGAAGTACTACCTCACCTTCAACGAGATCAACATGATGAGTCACGCCCCCTATATGGGCGGCGGCCTTGTTGACCAGTCCCCGCAGGCTAAGGCTCAGGGCGCGCACAACCAGTTTGTGGCCTCCGCGCTCACCGTTAAGGCGGCGCACGAGATTTCGCCCGAGATTAAAGTCGGTCAGATGCTCGCCTTTGGCCCGACCTATCCCTACACCGCGGACCCGGCCGACGACCTGCTCGTTATGGAGCGCGAGCACGATACGCTGTGGTACTCCGACGTGCAGACGGGCGGCTACTACCCTGCCTACCGCCTGAAGGAGATGGAGCGCCAGGGCATCGAGCTCGATATGGAAGAGGGCGACCTCGAGCTTCTTGCTACCTATCCGGCGGACTTCCTGTCGTTCTCCTGCTACGGTGGCTCGACCGTGACCACGCATCCCGAGGACGCGGGCGTTGAGGGCGGCAACTTTGTTATGGGTGTCTCCAATCCCTACCTCGAGACGAACGCTTGGGGCTGGGCGACCGACCCGTATTGCCTGCGCCTTACGCTCAACAAGCTCTACGACCGCTATCGCAAGCCGCTGTGGATCGTGGAGAACGGCATCGGCTGGAGCGACGTCAAGGAGGCCGACGGCTCGGTTCACGACGACTACCGCATTGACTACCTGCGCAAGAACATCCAGAGCATGAAGGATGCCATCGAGATCGACGGCGTTGACCTCATGGGCTACACCATGTGGGGCTGCGTCGACTTGGTGAGCTGCGGCACGGGCGAGATGCGCAAGCGCTACGGCTTTGTCTACGTCGATCGCGACGACGAGGGCAAGGGCACCCTTGAGCGCTCCCGCAAGGACAGCTTCTACTGGTACAAGAAGGTCATCGAGACCAACGGTGAGGATCTTTCCTAAGTCGCCGATGACCGCGTTGCGACCGCTGGCCGCGCTGCGACCGCTGGAAACGTGAGATGTGCCGCTCGTGCGCTTATGGCGTGCGGGCGGCACGTTCATACGTACATCGCCTGCAAATTGGGTACCATAGGGAGACCAGCTGGTGCGTTTTCGCCGTGCGTGCCGAGGTTAGACCCACACGGCGTACCAAAGGAGGCTCACATGAACGAGCTCGAACAGTATGAATCTCCCATCTATACGGAGGAGGCACACGGTCCTGCGCCGCGCCTCATCTCCCGCCGCATGTACAACCTGGTCCTGACGGGCCTTGTGCTCCTGTCGTTTGTGATTATGGGCGCATGTTCGCAGATGACCTCGACGCTTGACTTCTGGATGTTCGTCGGGCGCAACCCCATGATGTTCACCCTGCTCACGCTCGCGGGCTCTATCGGTGGCATCATCACCATGAGCATCGGCCGTGCGCGTGAGAGCCTCACGCTCGGCATGATCGGCTACACGCTCTTCACGCTCACCTTTGGTTTCACCACGTCGATGACGCTCTCCATGTACTCGATGGAAAGCATTTCCGCCGCCTTCACGGCAACGGCGGGCATCATGATCGTCTTCGGTCTTGCCGGCATCGCGTTCCCGCGCTTCTTCGAGCGCATCGTGCCCATCTGCTGCCTGGGACTTCTCGCCATCATCGTCGTGGAGTTTGCGCTCATGCTCTTTGGCGTTCAGCAGACCCTGACCGATATCGTGGTCATCCTGCTCTTCTGCGGCTTCATCGGCTACGACGTGCATCGTGCCGCCACGGCGGTCCCCACGCTCACTAACGCCGTGTGGTACGCCATCGAGCTCTACCTCGACATCATCAACGTGTTCCTGCGCCTGCTCGCAATCTTTGGTCGTCGCGACTAGCGCCGGCTTCTGCCCACAAACAGGTTTTCGCGGCCCGTCGAGTACTGCTTGGCGGGCTGTTTTGCGTATCCCGGCTGAGTGTCGGGGCACGTTGCGTATAACAATGCAGATATGTGCAAAATTGTGCACATACCCGTATGTTGATTAGTTGATTCTAGATGAGATATTGTTGGCGACTAGCTTGGTCAAATCACCCCGTGAAAGGGCATTTATTCATCTCTGAAAAGCAGTTATTTCGCTCATCGGAAGGTAGGAACCTTCAAAAACCTGCGCTTATTCCAGTCCGCCCTTCATCGATAGAGGCTACAGACTGGAACTTATGCTCTCGCTGCGACTAGAAATGCCCCCTCACGGGGTGATTTGGCCAACGTGGCAATCAGCAACGATTAATACCCGATCTAGGCTCTCTTGCCTTTACAGTATGTAGCAGGTTCTGAGCTGCGACGCCTTCTAGCCTCGCGTCAGCGCATGCTTTGAAGCATGTCGAGCGCGGTGCCGGCGCCGTGCGCCTCTCCGGGGCCGGAAGGGCTCAGGCCCACATGGCGCAGCGCGCCTGTTTCGTCCGTGTGCCCCAGGTAGGGGAGGGAGTCGCGCAAAAAGCTCAGGCCCTCGCGGTAGGCGCGGGCAAAAAAGCAGCTAAAGAGCGTGTCGAGAGCATACTGCACGGCAATGTGGCTTGCGAACTGCGTAATGCGGTTGCGCAAGCTTTCGCTATCGCTCACGTGCAGGTAAGCCGCCAGACCCGGATGCCGCCGCGCGGCGTAGGGCGTGCCGATGAGGATGACGGGACATGCCCGCTCGCGCAGAACCGGCAGCAGGCGGAAGATTTGATCGGCAAGTCCCGAGTACGAGATCATCACGGCCACATGTTCCTCGGTGGCGGCGAGTGCCGTTCGCGTCTGGCGCTCGAGCGACTCATGGCAGGTGGCGGAGCGCCCCGCCGAGAGCAGGCGGTCACAGAACATATTCGCCGGGTAGAGGTTGTGCGAGGTCGTGTAGATATCCACCTGACTGGCGCGCTCGATGAGCTCCGCTGCGCGGTCGATCTCGTCGGCGTCGAGCATCTCGCGCGTCTCGCGCAGCGTCTTAGCGTAGAGAAGCTCCATGCGCGGGCCGATGTCACGCGCGGTCTCGCCTGCTTTGAAGGGGAAGTTGATATCGACCGCATCCGCGGGAACAACGCGCCGCGCCTCGGAGCGTGCGATCTCAACCTTAAGCTCCTTGTAGCCCTCGAGCCCCAGTTTGCGGCAAAGGCGATGGATGCTCGCAATCGAGGTCGAGGTGGCGCTGGCGAGCTCCTTGATGGTGAAGTCCTGGACGCGTTCTCCCATGGCAAGTACCGTGTTGGCGAGGTGCTGCTCGGTGGGGGTGAGGTCGCGCGCGCCGCGTATGCGGTAGACGATATCCAAGCTTGCTCCTTAGGTATCAAAACGTATCAGAGGTATCATAGGCCACAAACCAGTTACTGAAAAGAAGTATCCGAAAGCCCGTTGAGGGGCACAGGCGAGCCGGCTGCGGTGCATACTCGAACATGTCGAACCGTATCGGTCAGGTTGTCGTCCGAGGGACGGCTCGATGAGGTTTCGAGAGAGGATACGAACATGGCTGTTGTGTTTCCGGAAGGCTTTTATTGGGGCGGCGCTACGGCCGCCAACCAGTTCGAGGGCGCGTGGGACGTCGACGGGCGCGGCCCGAGCGTAGACGACCACTTCATGGGCGGCAGCGTGGAGAAGCCGCGCGAGATCACGCTCGACATCGACCCTAACAAGCTCTACCCCAACCACGACGGCATCGACTTCTACCACCACTACAAAGAGGACATCGCCCTCTTCGCCGAGATGGGCTTCAACATGTTCCGCATGTCCATCTCCTGGAGCCGCATCTACCCGACCGGCATGGAGGACGAGCCCAACGAGGCCGGCCTCGCCTTCTACGACAAGGTCTTCGACGAGCTCGCCAAGTACGGCATCGAGCCGCTCGTGACACTCTCGCACTATGAGATGCCCTACGCGCTCGTGGAGAAGTACAACGGCTGGGAGAGCCGCGAGCTCATCGCTCTCTTCGAGAAGTACTGCGCCACGGTGTTCGAGCGCTACAAGGACAAGGTCACCTACTGGCTCACCTTCAACGAGATCAACTGCGGTACCTCGGCCATGGGTGCGCTCTTTGAGACCTCGATGATCCAGGGCTTTGAGGGCCCGGCATCCAAGGTTGTCGTGACCCCGCAGCAGTGCTATCAGGCCCTTCATCATCAGTTTGTGGCGAGCGGCCGCGTGGTGCGCCTCGCCCACGAGAAGTACCCGCAGTTCAAGATGGGCAACATGGACTGCTTCATCCTCTCCTACCCGGCCACCTGCGACCCGGCCGATGTGCTCGCCAACCTCAAGGAGATGGACCGCATGAACTGGTACTGCTCCGACGTCCAGGTTCGCGGTGCCTACCCCTATTACGCCAAGCGCTACTGGCGTGAGAACGGCATCGAGCTTAAGGTCGAAGACGGCGATATGCAGGACATCGCCGACGGCAAGGTCGACTTCTACACCTTCTCCTACTACATGAGCGGCACCGTGGGCACCCACGAGGTCGAGATGATGCAGGGCAACATGGCCATGGGCGGCAAGAACCCCTACCTCGAGGCGACCGACTGGGGCTGGCAGATCGACCCGACGGGCCTGCGCGTTGCGCTGAACGAGATCTACGCCCGCTACGAGATCCCGCTGATGGTCGTCGAGAACGGCATGGGCGCCTTCGACACCGTCGAGGAGGACGGCTCGATCCACGACCCGTACCGTATCGACTACCTGAAGCGCCACGTGAAGGCCATGGGCGAGGCCATCGACGACGGCGTCGACCTCATCGGCTACACCTGGTGGGGCCCGATCGACCTCGTCTCCGCCGGCACCGGCGAGATGCGCAAGCGCTACGGCTTCATCTACGTCGACAAGCACGACGACGGCACCGGCACCTACGAGCGCCGCCGCAAGGACAGCTTCTTCGCCTACCAGAAGATCATCAAGTCCAACGGCGCCGAGGGGCTTGAGTAGAGACTCCGGAAGGGATTGCTGACGATGTCCGATAAGAAGATCATCTTCCTTGACGTGGACGGCACCATCACCGACTACGAGAACAACATTCCCGAGTCGGCGAAGGCGGCTATCAAGCTCGCCCGCGCCAACGGGCACCGCGTCTACATGTGCACCGGCCGCAGCAAGGCCGAGAACCCGCCCGAGATCTGGGAGATTGGGTTCGACGGCATGATCGGCGGCAACGGCTGCTATGTGGAGGACCACGACTATGTGGTTATGCACCAGCTCATCACGCTCGAGCAGTGCCGCCATATCGTGGACTGGCTGCACAGCCGCGGCCTTGAGTTCTACCTCGAGTCCAACAACGGCCTCTTTGCGAGCGAGAACTTCCGCGAGGCGTCGAAGAAGACGATGATCGAGTACGCCAAGGGCAAGGGCGCGAGTGAGGAGGACGCTGAGAAGTCCGCCGACGACTTCGCTGACGTGCTCATCTACGGCGGCGAACTCTACCGCGATGACCTCAACAAGGTGAGCTTCATTCTCTCGAGCTATCAGGACCACCTCGACTCCATCGAGGAGTTCCCAGATTTGGTGGCCAACACCTGGGGCGGCAAGGGAGAGCATGCGCTCTTTGGCGACCTCGGTGTGAAGGGCATCGACAAGGCGCATGCGGTGCACGTGCTTGTCGACTACCTCAAAGCTGACATGGCCGATACCGTTGCCGTGGGCGATGCCAAGATCGACATCCCCATGTTTGAGTGCTGCGCGCAGAGCGTGTGCATGGGTTCGGGCGGTGACGAGGCCAAGGCCGCGGCCGACTGGGTCACCACCGACGTGGACGACGACGGCATGTGGAACGCCTTTGTGCACTTGGGGCTCATCGAGGACAACAGGTAAGGGCCTTTGGGCCGCTGCCGACCTTGCGTACGCAGCAGCCCCGCTACCATAGCTCCCTCTTCTTCAGGCGGCGGACCGATGGGGAACGGTCCGCCGCCTGTTCTCCTTTCACCCCGGCTGTTGCCCGCGCTGCCCGAATTGATGGGCGGGCGGAGCGACGGAGACGGTACGCTAAAGAAGTACATGCAGTTCTTGCGCGTCCTCGGGCGCCGGAAAGGGGAAACTATGGACGTCGTTACCTTTGATGTGGGTGGAACCTCGGTCAAGTATGGCCTCATGCACAACGATGAGCTTATCGCACAGGGCAAGGTGCCCACGCCGCAAGGGCCCGATGCCACGCAGGAGGAGTTCCTCTCGGCCCTCGACGGCGTGATCGAGAAGCTGCGCGAGGTTGCCGGCGGTGAGCTCGACGGTGTGGCCATGTCGCTGCCGGGCACCATCGACGTCGACCGTCGCTATCTCAAGACCGGCGGCGCGCTCATGTATAACTACGACACCGACGTCAACGCATGGGCCGAGCGCTGGGGTCTGCCCGTCGAGATTGAGAACGACGCTCGTTGCGCCACCATCGCCGAGTACGACCAGGGCAACCTCAAGGGTTCCCAGACCGGCGTGGTTCTTGCCTTTGGCACGGGCATCGGCGGCGGCATCATCATCAACGGCGAGGTCTACAAGGGCGTTCACCTCTACGCGGGCGAGGCCAGCATGATTTACCTCACCACGCCCACCGAGTGCAGCCATACCTCGGGCGCCTCGTTCTCCGATGCATGCAGCACCATCTCGTTCACCAAGCACATGGCTAAGGCCAAGGGTCTTGACGAGTGCTCCGGCGAGCATGCGCTCGAGCTGGTGCGCGCGGGCGACGCCGATGCCGTGGCGGTTTTTGACACCTACCTCGACAATGTTGCGCGCGAGATTCACAACATCCAGTGCCTGCTCGATCCCGACACCATCTGCCTTGGCGGCGGCATCAGCCAGGACCCGTTCTTTGTGGAGCAGGTGCGCGAGGCCGTTCGCCACTTTAACGAGGACCTGCTGCCCTTCCCGTTCCCCATGCCCAAGATCGTGGCGTGCCGCTTCTTTAACGACGCGAACCTCGTGGGCGCCTACGGGCACTTTGTCCGCATGCAGGCCAAGCGCCGCGTTGAGGCATCCGAGGCTGCACTTGTTGAGGACCAGGCGTAGGCAATCTCGTTGCCGCTGCGGAATCGCCGGTCTGAAAGGTGCCGGTAAGGACCGGTACGCTCGCCGATACACGTAACACCACCTACCGCCTGCACCTCGGTACGAGGCGCCGGCGGTTTATCATCAACCTGTTGGTCCCGTTTTGAAAGGAGCTTTACATGGCACGTTTCCCCGAGGGATTCCTGTGGGGCGGCGCGACGGCCGCCAATCAGTGCGAGGGCGGCTGGAAGGCCGACGGCAAGGGCGATAGCACCTCCGACCACCTCACGGGCGGCACGGTCGACACCCCGCGTCGCTACACGCACGACATCGAGGAGGGCACCTACTACCCCAGCCACGAGGCCATCGACATGTACGGCCACTACAAGGAGGACATCGACCTCTTTGCCGAGATGGGCTTCAAGTGCTACCGTTTCTCCATCAACTGGACGCGCATCTTCCCCAACGGTGACGACGCCGAGCCCAACCGCGCGGGCATCGAGTACTACCGCGGCATCCTTCAGCACATGAAGGACAAGGGCATCGAGCCCGTTGTCACCATCTCGCATTACGAGATGCCGTTCCACCTGTGCGACGCGTACGGCGGCTGGGCAAACCGCGAGGTTATCGACTTCTACGTGAAGTACGCCACCACGCTTTTTACCGAGTACAAGGGCCTCGTGAAGTACTGGCTCACCTTCAACGAGATCAACTGCGGTCTCATGAAGTTTGGCGACTACATGAGCCTCGGCATCCTTCCCAAGGAGGATGGCCCGACCATGTTCATGGATCCCAACGAGACCGTCGAGGATCGCACCAAGCGCTTCTGCGGCCTGCACCATCAGTTCCTGGCGAGTGCCAAGGCCGTTCAGGCTGCGCACGAGATCGACCCCGAGAACAAGGTCGGCTGCATGATCGCGGGCAACATGCCCTACGCCTACACCTGCAACCCCGATGACCAGCTTGCCGCCCAGCGTGCGTTTTATCAGGGCAACTACTACTGCGGCGACGTGCAGGTCCGCGGCGAGTACGCGCCCTTTGCCCCGCGCATCTGGCGCGAGGCGGGCGTCGAGCTCGACTGGCGGGACGGCGACCGCGAGACGCTCGCTGCCGGTACGGTCGACTTCTACACTTTCAGCTACTACATGTCGAGCTGCGTCTCGACCGACCCCGAGGCCGCCAAGGCTGCGGGCAACATCTTCTCTGGTGTAAAGAACCCCTACCTCGAGGCGAGCGATTGGGGTTGGCAGATCGACCCCAAGGGTCTGCGCTACTACCTGAACGACGTCTACAACCGTTACCGCGTGCCGCTCATGATCGTGGAGAACGGTCTCGGTGCGGTGGACGAACGCGCAGAGGACGGCAAGTTCCACGACAGCTACCGTATCGATTACCTGCGCAAGCACATCGAAGCTATGGCGGGTGCCATCGAAGATGGCGTCGATCTCATCGGCTACACTCCGTGGGGCTGCATTGACCTCGTGTCCGCCTCCACTGGTGAGATGAAGAAGCGCTACGGCTTCATCTATGTCGATAAGGACAACGACGGCAACGGCGACCTCCACCGCGAGCGCAAGGACTCCTTCGACTGGTACAAGAAGGTCATTGCCACCAACGGCGAGGACCTGGACTAATTCATTTGGGGACGGGGTCGTTTTGACTCATGGGGCGGCGTGCTTGGGCAACCGGGCGCGCCGCCCTTGGCATGCGTGTTTGGGGACGGGGTCGTTTTATGCGCTCCTGCATAAAACGACCCCGTCCCCAAATGCGTACAATGGAAGGGCAGGCAAAGGGGGTTAGCGCATGGATATGGGGCAGACGATGTCGATCATGGTCACGCAGACGGTGGCCATGTTTCTCATGATGGGTATTGGCATCGCGCTCCACGCCGCTCGCTACCTCGATCGCGCCGGCGCCCAGCAGCTCGCGAGCATTGCCGTCTACGTAGCCACGCCGGCGGTTGTGGTCAACTCGCTCGCCACGGATTTCTCGTGGGACAAGCTCATGAACGCAGGCATCTGTGCGGTGCTCTGCGTGGTCCTCACGTTGGGCTCTGCCGCTATCGCATGGCTTGTCTATCGGGATCGCCAACGCATTTCTCAGTTCGCCATCATGATCTCCAACATGGGGTTTATCGGCATCCCCCTCGTACAGAGCGTGCTCGGTGAGGAGTATGTCTTTTACGTCTCTGCTGCCATCGCTGCGCAGGTACCGATCTCATGGACCTACGGCATCTGGCTCGTCTCGCAGGACAAGAGTCTCATGTCGCCACGTAAGGTGCTCACGAATCCCTCGGTGATTGCGGTGGCCGTAGGTATCGTGCTCTTCTTCTGTTCGGTCAACCTCTCGGGAGTGCTCGAGGTCACCGCTGTCGATATGGGGAACCTCAACACGGGTCTTGCCATGCTTGTACTGGGAAGCTACCTGGCTGAGACCGATTTCCGTGGCATTCTGCGAAACAAGAACGTCTATCTCACGAACGTTATCCGCCTCATCGTGGTTCCTTTGCTTACCATCGCACTTTTGGCCCCGCTGCCGGTGTCGATAGAGGCCAAGCTTGTGATGCTGATCGCTTTCGCGGCGCCCTGTGGTACTACGACTGCCATGTTCTCGCAGATGTTTGGCGGTGACTATCGTTTTGGTGCGGGGCTTGTCTCCATCTCGACCTTGCTCTCGATGGTGACCATGCCGGTGATGTTGTTCCTGGGGCTGCTGGCGTTTTAATACGCGCTTTTGCTGAATGATGGTCAAAAACCCCCGCAGAATAATAAAAGACCCCCTGGTTGAATGCGCGAGAGAGCCCTCACAGGATCAGCCTGCAGTCAACTTTGCCCGTGGAAGTGCCATTTTGGCAACAAAACGGGTCAATATCCACCCGACAGTGCCCATCAGAGACCCTCGCAGCATCCCCACCGCATGAATGATAGGGGGTCTTTTATTATTCTGCGGGGGTCTTTGACCACGATGCCAAAAAAGAAAGCCGGATCGCATCTGGAGGATGCAATCCGGCTCATTACAGTGAAGGCTGTGCGCGCTGGTTATCGACGGCGCTTGAAGCCCATGGCGACGAGGCCCGCGCCCGCAAGACCGGAGAGCGCGGCTCCTGCGCAGGCGATGAGCGAGGCATCGCCCGTAGCGGTGAGCGTTTCGCTAGCGTTCGTGGCGGCCGTCTGCTGAGGAGCGACATTGGCGAGCACGAACGTGGAGAAGTGCGAGGTCGTGAAGCTCACGGTGCCCGCTGCAGCGTCCACCGTGGCGTTCATGTCCGTCACCGTGCCGTCGTCAGCGACGTGGAATACATGCAGGTTCTCGGCGGAGAGCTTCTCGGGGATGGGAAGGGTGACCGTCACCTGGTCGCCTGCGGGAATAGCAAACTCAGCACCATTGGGGTCCTCGAGATGGATGTCGTAGACATACATCGTGGTGACGCCCTGGATGGCGGTGTTCACGGCGTCGCCCGCCGCCGCTGCGGCATCCTCGCCGAGCCAGTTGGTTACGAGCGAGAGCATACTCCAAAGGCCGTCATCGCCCATGCCCTCAGCGTCCACCGCGCCACTTACGGTGTGCGTGAGCGTGGCGCCTTGCGCATTGGTGATGACGGTCTCGCCGGAAAGCGTCAAATCGAGCGTCGCAGGGGAGTCGAGCTGGATGCTCAGCACCTGCGGACCGCCCGTTCGCAGGATGGTGCCGGTGCCGTTGAGCTGGTAGGAGAGCGCCTTGTCGGCAGGATAGGAAACCCACAGGCTCGTGTAGTAGTCTCCGCCGCGGTCACCGCGCAGGAAGTACACACCTGAGTTGGGCTCAGGATTGTAGAGCGGATCGTCAGAGTCCAGATAGCACGCGTCGATGGTCATCGTCCAGGGGGCGCTGCCGCCGGGGACGTCGAGCGTCATGCCGTCCGCCTTGTTCACCGTGAGCTGGTACCACTCACCGAGTTCGGGGTTTTGGGGGAACGTCATGACGCCGTTCTCGATGGTGTAGGGGAGCAGTCGGTCGCTGTTTGGCATCCAGGGGTCGACAGCATCTACATCCTCCCAGATGGCAGTGATGTCAAGCGAGTAGTAGGCGCTGTTCGTCATTGGGGCGAAGTCAGACGCCTCAAGGGGCTCGTCAAGGGGGGCCGTGGACTCCCAGCCCACGAAGCGGTGGAGGGAGGCATCGCCGAACATCTCAATGTCGCCAGCGTCGTACAGCACGCCCTCGGCTCGCTGCTCAGCAACAAGGTCATTCAGGGTTTTGCCCTGGCTGAGGTCGACGTCGATGCCGTAATCGGTGGGACCACCGGTGGAGTCGCCCAAGCGGAACCACACCAGATACGTTATGGTCGCATCAGCTTCCGTCTCGGGCGCGGTTTCGTTTTCGCCCTGGGTGCCTTTGGAGTCGGCCTCGGTGCCCGGCGTTGTGATGTCAGCGGCGAGCGTATTGGCAGCGTCCGTCTCCGTCTCGACAGAGAGTGTTTCGATCTCATCCTCCGCCCATGCGGTAGCAGGCGCGAGGCAGGCGGCGATGCTCGACGTGGCGAGCGCGAGCGAGGCCACGACCGAAACGACGCGCTGAACTCCCTTCCTGTTTCTCATCATCCCATCCTTTCCCTGTTCGCCTTTGCCCGGCATGGGGCAAAAGCATGGTATTGCCACAGTGAAAACCATTATGACGATAGGGTTTAGCTGGGAAAAGACGTTTTGCAGAACAGGTAGCTAAAGGAGCAGCATCGGTGTCGGGCGCCGCGCTACAGCTTCCAGATGGCACTCAGACAATATGTGTTCCCAGCGCGTGTGCAGGCGAGGTTTCCGTCGTGGCGCTCTACGATCTCGCGCATGATGGAAAGGCCAAGACCGTGGCGAGGGAGCGCGCCCAGCGCGGCGGCGCGTTGACGTTGCGCTGGCTTCTCTGGGTGCTGCGGCGCGCAGGCGTTCTCAACTTCGAGCAGGAAGTACTCCTGCATGGGGCGGGCGGCGAGTCTGATCCAGCACTCGCCCTCGGGCAGCGCTGAGGCGGCGTGGACGGCGTTGTCGAGCGCGTTGGCAAACAGCGCGCAGAGCTCGACGTCTGGCGTGGAAAGGTCAGCGGGCACCTCAGCGGAGATTGAAAGGTCGATGTGCTGGTCGGTGCACCATACGGCCTTGGCGTCCAAGAGCGCGGCGACGACGGGGTGCGCACAGCGAAGCGCCTCGGGGGTGCGCACGGCAGATGTCGCACCGTTGAGGTGCGTCTGCAGAGCATCGGTGTCGCCTGTGGCGAGGGCTTGCTCGATGCCGGCGAGCTCGCGGTCAAGGTCGGCGCGCACCCGGTCTGCCTCGTTGCGCATGCGGCGCATGAGGAGGTCGTAGTGCTTCTGGGCGGCGATCTGCCCTTCAAGGAGTTCGGCCCGTTCCGCCTCGCGGTCTGCGCGCTCGGCTGCCAGCAGGGTTTGGAAGAATAGGGGGTTCAGCGCGGCGCAGGCGATGCCCATGAGGGCCGCGGAGAACGCCATCGTTTGCCAGTGCCCAAAATAGGGGCGCAACGAGAACGCGCAGACGACAAACGCGATTTGGCTTGCGGGCATGAGCAGGTTGAGGAGGCGTCGCAGGAGCGGCAGCGCGCGCAGCAGATGCATCAGGTACGCGGCAGAGACGGCGAGTGCACCGACGGCTATGGCTCCGAGGACGATGAGGCTATTCACGGGCGCTCACCTCGCGCTCGTGTTCATGTGCATCGCTTGCGGGCTGAGAGAGGGTGTGCCGGAGCGTTGCTACATAAGAGCGCGCACGCTCGGTGTCGCCCTGGGAGACAAGGCCCCTCAGCACTTGCAGATGGTTGCGCTGGTCATGGCGGAATCGCGCGGCACGCTCGGCTTCGTGTGCGGTCGAGCGGGCGCCGGAGATGTAGATGGCGAGCTGGTCCTCGAGCGCGCCTGCGCGGGCGCGTGCCGCCTCGGCGCGATTGAACCGCCTGAGCGACGTGAGGGCTACCGCATCGCCGGCGAGGCAGATGACGATGAGGGCAAGCACCACGGCGTAGACAATGGGTAGGGCCTTGCGGTATGTCATGAGCAGAAACGTTGCTTGCGCCACAAAGATGAATTGGGTGAAGAAGAAGATGAGATACGGGCGAGGGCGCATGGCATGCTCTGTTGACTCGGGCGTGTCAGGCGCGCCCGGCGCGCCGGCGGGGCGGAACACGCGGCGAGCAAGATAGGCGAGGAGGCGCCCGCCAATGAGCATGCCGCCAATGTTTACGATGCGTATGGCAAGAACCTCGATGCTCAGGGCGTCGCGGCTGAGCTCCCAGCCCGCAAACACGAACACGATGCCAAAGCACACCTCGAGCGTAAACTGGAGAAACAGTATAAGAAAGCCGCAGATAAAACGTTGCCAATATGGCCCTGTCCAAAACAAGGACGGTAGCAGTATGTAGTTCCCGATGAACCCAACGATGTTCCAGGCGTTCATGGTGGTGGGGCTGGCGAGTACAAAGGCAAAAATCGGAACGACGCCTACCATGAGCGCCATAAAAAGGCCGGGTCGCCGCATGGGCAGCATCCACTGGTCGATAGCTCCAACAGCGGCATTGACGCCCAGAAGCGTGATGACGTTAAGAATCTCCAGGAGCATGGCGCTACCGCATGGCGCTACCGCATGGCGTGCCGGATGCGGAGATGGGCAAAAAGCGCGTCGCGCACACCTGCGCGCATGCGGCGGCTCACGGGGACCTCCTCGCCGCCGATGAGCGTGAGTGAGGAGGCGCCAAGCGAGGTCACGGCGTCGAGGTTGACGGCAAAGCTCTGGTGGCAGCGCACAAAGCGCGCGGGAAGCTCGCCCAGCAGCGCGGCGAGCCGGCCGTAGATCTCAAACGTGTCGCGCGCGGTATGCACATGCACCACATGGAGCTTGCTCTCCAGATAGCGGATCTCGGCGGGGCGCACGATGCGCTCGGAACCTTTGAGGCGAAAACAGAGCGCCTCGTCGTTGGTGTGCTCTCTTGCAGCGAGCGCAAGCGTGAGCGCGTAGGCAACGTCGTCGCGCCGGAACGGCTTGGCGAGGTAGGCTACGTGCGGCGTGCGGTAGACCTTTGTGTGGAAGGTGTCGTAGCCGCTCGTATAGACGATCTGCGTGGTGGGTCGGTGGGCGAGGAGCTGCTCGACAAGGTCGATGCCCGTTTGATCTGCCCCCGCCGGGGCGGCGCTGTCCGCGGTGTTAGGACTTGGCTCCGGTTCGGCGAGCACAATGTCTATAAAGGCGATATCGGGCTCGTAGCCGTCGATGATGCTACCGATGAGCTCGGAGGCGGAGGTGAAACAACTCACGGCAAAGCTCGTCGGCACGCCATCGGTGCACCCGACGATGTCGGTCGTGCCCGCGCGCACAGAGAACGTCTCCACGAGCGCGGCGAGGGTGGCAGCAGCCTCGGGCTGATCGTCTAGTATGGCGACAGAAACCATGGCATCCCCTCTCGACGGCATCTCAAAAGCGCATTATACGCATGCCGTGTTTCGGGACCGATTGCGTGCGGCGAGATTGCCGAATATGTTGCGATATTGACCGAATCTGACGCTTGGGGAAGCGGAGCTGCGCGATATAGGGGGGTTACCGTACGGGCACGTTGCCATCGCGTGACCAGCGGGCAAGACGGTACGCCCGCGCGCATCGCTTAACTATAATGGTGCGGATTGCTTAAGCTCAGGAAGGAGCGCCCATGGCACTCACTCAAGAAGACGTGCGCGGCATCGCCGACTACGCGCGAATCGCCCTCGAGGGCGAAGAACTCGCCCAAATGACGGCGTACATGAACGACGCCGTGGCGATGCTCGAGCCCGTGCTCGCCTACAACCTACCCGATGTAGAGCCCACGTTCCATCCCATCGGAGACCTCTCAAACGTTATGCGTGACGACGCGGTGGCGCCCGCGCGCGACCTTTCGCGCGACGCCGCGCTTGGCAACGCAAGCTCAACGCGTGGCGACAGCTTCCGCGTTCCTTCGATTCTGGGGGAGGGCGAGGCATGATGGCGCGTTCCTTCGACACCCTTACCGCCGCCGAGATCGCGGCGGGCATCGCGGCGGGTGATTTTTCTGCTGCTGAGGTGTGCGCTGCGGCGCTTGACGCCATCGCCGCGCGTGAGCCCGAGGTCCAAGCGTTTCTGCAGGTAACGCCCGAGCTGGCGCAAGATGCCGCGGCGCGTATCGACGCTGCGCGCGCTGCGGGCGAGGCGCTGCCCCCGCTTGCGGGTGTGCCGGTCGCCATCAAGGACAACATGAACCTCACGGGCACGCGTACGACTTGCGCCTCCCGCATGCTCGAGACCTACGAGTCGCCCTACACCGCCACCTGCGTGGCGCGCATGCTTGCGGCGGGCTGCATCCCCGTGGGCAAGGCCAATATGGACGAGTTTGCGTTTGGTTCCTCGACGGATAGCTCGGCGTACCATCCCACAAATAACCCGTGGGACACTACGCGCGTGCCGGGCGGCTCCTCGGGCGGTTCGGCCGCGGCGGTCGCTGCGGGCATGGTGCCCCTCTCGCTCGGCTCCGACACCGGCGGCTCGATCCGTCAGCCGGCCGCGCTCTGCGGCATCGTGGGCATGAAGCCCACCTACGGCGCGGTTAGCCGCTACGGCGTGGTCGCCTTTGGCAGCTCTCTTGACCAGGTGGGTCCCTTTGGCCGTACGGTCGAGGACGTGGCGCTTGCCATGGACGCGCTCGTGGCGGGTGGTCGCGATGCGTACGATTCCACCTCGCAGGAGGTCGCACCCGCCTTTGCCGCAGCAGCCGCTGCGGCGGGCGAGGGCCTTGCCGGCGTGCGCATTGGCATGGTGCCTGCCTTTATGGAGGCCGAGGGCCTCACGCCCGAGGTGCGCCGTGGCGTCGAGCGCGCCGCGCAGACCCTGGCGGATGCCGGGGCCGAGATTGTTGAGGTGGACCTCCCGCATGTCGACGCGGCCATCGCTGCCTACTATGTGATCGGTCCCGCCGAGGCGTTCTCCAACCTCGCGCGCTTTGACGGCATTCGCTACGGGTACCAGGAGCCGGGTTGCACCAACCTTGCGACGCAGAGTGCGCTCTCTCGTGCGCATGGGTTTGGCGACGAGGCCAAGCGCCGCCAGATGCTCGGCGCCTATCTGCTCTCGAGCGGTGTCTACGATACCTACTACTACGCCGCCCAGAAGGCCCGTACCCTCATCACGGCCGATTACAACGCGGCGTTTGCACAGGTGGATGCGATTCTCATGCCGGCCACCCCGCATGCGGCGTTCCGCCACGGCGAGATCAGCGACCCCACGCAGATGTATCTTTCCGACATGTACACCATCTCGCTCAACATCGCCGGCAACGGTGGCATCGTGGTGCCGGTGGGGCTTGGCGAGGACACGGGCCTGCCCATGGCGGCGCAGCTCGTGGCCCCTGCCTTTGCCGACGAGCGCCTCGTGACCTATGCGGCCGCGATCGAGCGCGGTCTTGCCAACGGTAACAACGGCGCTTCGGTTCTGGGCGTGGCGCCCGCCTTTGCGGGGAAGGGGGGTGAGCTTCGATGAAGGAGCTCAACGAGGTTCTTCAGGATTGGGAGGCCGTGATCGGCCTCGAGATTCACACCGAGCTCACGGCGCTCGACACCAAGATGTTCTGCAACTGCAAGCTCACGCACGACGACGAGCCCAATACGCACGTCTGCCCCGTCTGCCTGGGCCTTCCGGGTGCGCTTCCCGTGCCCAACAAACGCGCCATCGAGAGCATCGTGAAGGCGGGTCTCGCCACCAACTGCGAGATTCAGAAGCACTCGATGTTCTACCGCAAGCACTACTTCTATCCGGATATGGCAAAGAACTTCCAGACCACGCAGGGTCCGGTTGCCTTCTGCATGCACGGGCATCTGGATCTTGAGGTCACCGGTCGAGGCGCCGAGGAGCGCCCCGCGTGCGCCTTCGGCGAGGCGGAGGCGGCGAGCTTGGCCTCGGCTTCCGCCGGTGCGGTCGGCCTTTCCGCTGACCTCTCCCGCATGGCGGGGGAGAAGGCCGAGGGTGCCTCCGATGAAGGCGCGCTCGCGGGCCTCTCATCTTACGACACCGCCGCGCTCGCCACGGCAAAGCGTCATGAGGACGGCTCCTACACCGTGCCCATTCGCATCCTGCGCATCCATATGGAGGAGGATGCGGCCAAGATGGTGCACGTGGGTGGCGAGGAGGGCCGCATCGGCGGCGCTGCCGAGTCGCTCATCGACTACAACCGCTGCGGCACGCCGCTCATCGAGCTTGTTACCGAGCCCGACCTGCGCACGCCCGAGGAGGCGCGCCTCTTTATGGAGAAGCTCCGCCGCATCTTTGTGACGCTCGGTATCTCGGACTGCTCCATGGAGAAGGGCTCCATGCGTTGCGACGGCAACGTGAGCCTGCGTCGCCGCGGCGACACCACGCTCGGCACCAAGACTGAGCTCAAGAACCTCAACTCGTTCAAGGCGCTGCACGACGGTCTTGCGTATGAGATTTGCCGTCAGGCCGAGGTGCTTGAGGAGGGTGGCGAGATCTACCAGGAGACCCGTCACTGGGAGCCCAGCCGCAAGCGCACCGTAGTCATGCGCACCAAGGAGACGGCGGACGACTACCGCTTCTTCCCCGATCCCGACCTGGCGCCGTTTGATCTGACGGACGAGTTTATCGCTCATTGCGCGGCGGAGATTCCCGAGCTTCCGGACGCCAAGCGCGACCGCTACCAGCGCGACTTTGGCATCAAGCGCGCCGACGCCGAGCAGATTGCCGGCGATCCTGCAGGTGCGGACTTCTTTGAGGAGGCCGCCGCGGGGCTTGCCGGCAAGGCGGCGCAGACGGTCGCCAACCTCATCGTGAACGAGCTCACCGGCTACGTGAACGCGGCGGGCGCGGATGTGACCCTTGCCACGTGTGGCATCACCCCGGCGCAGGTCGCCTCTCTCGCGCGCCTGCTTGCCGAGGACGCCATCAGCTCCAACCAGGGCCACGAGGTCTTTACGCTTATGGCACAGACCGGCGACGACCCCGCCAAGATCGTGGACGAGCGCGGCATGCGCCAGGTGAGCGACACCGGCGCCCTGCAGGAGATCGTCGATGCAGTGCTTGCGCGCTGCGGGGACCAGGCTCAGCAGTATCGCGACGGTAACCAGAAGGTCCTCGGGTTCCTTGTGGGCCAGTGCATGAAGGAGAGCCGCGGCAAGGGCAATCCCAAGCTCTTCAACGAGCTGCTGCGCGCATCGCTCTCGTGACAAGGGGCTCGGGGAGAGCGGACAACTCATCAGCCCCTGGCATTGAGTGAAGCGGGGGAACGAGGGTCTCATCGGCGACGTCTCTGTGAATTGTTCCGTTGATGCCCCGCATCTGCCCGCCCACCGATGCGTCAACTTGTCTGAACAAGTAGCGTGTTAGGCTACCCCTAGGTAAAGCAGCAAGCGCGCGAGCCCTCGGCTGCAGAGGGTTCGTGCGCCATCGCAAAGGGGGATGCGTATGCGCAAAGCCGGTGTTCTAATGCCCATCACGTCTCTGCCGAGCCCATGGGGCGTTGGCACGATGGGCGCCGAGGCGCGGTCGTTTGTCGATTTCCTTGCGCAAGCGGGTGTGGCCGTGTGGCAGATCTTGCCACTCGGACCTACAAGCTTTGGCGACTCGCCCTATCAGTCTTACTCGTCGTTTGCGGGTAACCCCTATCTCATCGACCTCGATGACCTTGCCGCAGAGGGCTTGCTTGAGGAGACAGAGTACGCTGGGCGCGACTGGGGAAGCGACCCCGCAAACGTCGACTACGGCGCGCTTTACCGCGAGCGTTTTGACGTGCTTGTCTGCGCGGTGACGCGCCTCTCTGCAAATGCGCCTGCCGAGCTCGAGGCATTTTGCGACCGAGAGTCCGCATGGCTCGAGGACTACGCGCTTTTCATGGCGCTTAAGCGCGCACATGGCGGAGCCCCGTGGAACATGTGGGAAGACGATATTCGCCTGCGCGAGCCCGCGGCGCTCGAGCGCGCCCGCACCGAGCTTGCCGACGAGATCGCCTTCTGGAAGGGCGTGCAGTACCTGTTCTTCCTCCAGTGGGGGCGTCTCAAGGGCTACGCGCACACGGCCGGTATCGAGATTATGGGCGACCTGCCCATTTACGTTGCCGAAGACAGCGTCGAGGTCTGGGCGCACCCGCAGGAGTTCCAGCTCGACGAGAACCTGCGTCCCATCGAGGTAGCGGGGTGCCCGCCGGACGGCTTCTCCGCCACCGGTCAGCTCTGGGGCAACCCGCTCTTTGATTGGGAGCGCATGAAAGAGGACGGCTACCGCTGGTGGATCGGTCGTATTGCGCATCAGTACAAGTTCTACGACATTTTGCGCATCGATCATTTCCGTGGGTTCGACTCCTACTACGCCATTCCCGCCGGCAACACCACGGCGGCGGGCGGCCGCTGGCGCGAGGGGCCGGGCATCGGCTTTTTCCAGGCGGTGGAGGAGCGCTTGGGGCCTCGCCCGATTGTGGCCGAGGATTTGGGCTTCCTCACGCCGTCGGTGCACAAGCTTCTTGCGGATACGGGGTATCCGGGCATGAAGCTCTTGCAGTTTGCCTTTGACAGCCGCGACGGCGGCTCCGACGAGTACCTGCCCTTTGTGTATCCGACCAACAGCGTCGCCTACATTGGTACGCATGACAACGACACCGCACTCGGTTGGCTCGAGACGGCGCCCGCTGAGGACACGACGGCGGCGCGTGCCTATCTGGGGCTCAACGCCGAGGAGGGCGAGGGCTGGGGCCTTATGCGCGGTATTTTGGCGAGCCCTTCTGATCTTGCCGTCCTGCTCATGCAAGATCTTCTGGGCCTGGGGACCGAGGCGCGCATCAACACGCCTTCCACGCTCGGCGGCAACTGGACGTGGCGCGCGCTTCCCGGTTTTGCGACCGATGAGCTTGCCCGGAAGCTTCACGATAAACTTGCGCTTTACCGGAGGCTCCCGCCGCAGGTGGAGGTCGCCGAGGCAATCTAGGTTCATTTGGGGACGGGTTTAATTCGTGCAGCGGACTGCACGTTTCGACCCCGTCCCCAAATGGTTTGTTTCCGGAGCGTTTCCGGCTGATAACCACTTTATTTCAATAAAGTGCCAAATGGCCCTTCCCGCCCCTGCACGCACTCCAGCGAGCTAAAGTACCGATTACTCTGGTATTAGGGAAGGAGAACCACTATGTCCATGGCAGAGATTTCCAGAAGGCGTTTCGTCCAGGCGTTTGGCGCCGTTGCGGCCACGAGCACGTTTGCGCTCGCCGGCTGCGGTGCTCAGCGCGCGAGCGAGGGCGGCGGCGGTAGCGCGGCTGCCGAGGGCGGCATCGCCGACACCATCACCTTTGCCCAGGGCGCCGATCCCCGCGGTCTCGACCCCGCGTACGTGGATGACGGCGAGTCCGCAAAGATCATGTCCAACGTCTACGACACCGTGCTCATGTTCGACGTCGAGACCTGCGATGTGCTCCCGTGCCTCGGCGAGATGCCCGACATCTCCGATGACGGCCTCACCTATACCTTCAAGATTCGCGAGGGCGTGAAGTTCCACGACGGCACCGACTGCGACGCTTCCGCAATCGTGACCTCCATCACCCGTCAGCTCGAGCCCAACCGCACCGAGGACATGCCCTATGCCTCCTTCGTGTACGGCTCGATTGACGCCAACACCGGTATCGAGACCATCGAGGCCACGGATGCGACCACGCTCGTCATCACCCTGCGCGCTCCCTCGACGCCGTTCATCAAGAACATGGCGATGACTCTCGCTTCGCCGATCGTCGCCCCCTCTGCCATCGAGGCCGGCACCGCTAACGAGGAGCCCGTGGGCTCCGGTCCCTACAAGTTCGTCTCTTGGTCCAAGGGCGAGAACATTGTGCTCGAGGCCAACGAGGACTACTGGGACGAGGAGCGCCAGCCCCAGACCAAGAACGTCATCTTCCGCTTCATCGCCGAGAACTCCAGCCGCGTGACCGCTCTTAACAACGGCGAGGTCGACATCATCGACGGCATCGACGCCTCCGTGGTGCCCACCATCACCGACGCCGGCAACGAGCTCTTCAGCGAGGACGGCATGAACATCAACTACATGGCGTTCCGCAACGATGCCGGTGCCTTCACCTCGCTTGAGGCCCGTAAGGCCTTCTGCCAGGCGGTGAACGTCGAGGAGATGGTCGAGAGCCTCTACGGCGAGTACGCCGGCGTGGCCACTTCCGTCATGCCGCTGTGGATGGCCCCCTATGACGAGGACATCAAGCAGACCGCTTACGATCCCGAGGCTGCAAAGGCCGCCTTTGCCGAGCTCGGCATCACGAGCTGCACCATGCTCGCCTACACCAACCCGCGTCCGTACAACTCCATCGGCGGTCAGGCGCTCGCCGAGGCCATCCAGGGCTACCTCGCCGACGCCGGCGTGGACATGGAGATCGTCTCTTATGACTGGACGACCTACCAGACCAAGGTCGAGACCGACGCCTTCGACTGCTGCCTCTACGGCTGGGTGGGCGACAACGGCGACCCGGATAACTTCATGAACCTGCTCGCCGACGAGAACGTCTCGATGAACGTCGGCCGCTTCCGCAACGATGAGTACAACGCGCTCATCCAGCAGGGTCTCACCACCGAGGAGGGCGACGAGCGCGACGCCATCTACAAGCAGTGCGAGCAGATGGTCGCCGACCAGATGCCGTGGATGCTCATCAGCCACTCCAAGAACCTCGCCGCCTACGCGCCGAGCATCAACAACTTCTTCTATCACCCGACGGGCGTCGTGCACATGGAGCTCGTCACCAAGACCGCGTAAGTGCGCGATCGCATGACCTGGTAAGTTGGACGGGCCGGGCACTCTCGGCCCGTCCTGTGTATGGGCCCGCTGTGGTCCAGGCGCGTGGCAGGCGCGTCGCTTAATTTAGGGGAGGAGGAAGGTAGCGTGCTGAAATACATCTTAAAGCGCATTTTGCTGGCGATTCCGGTGCTCATCGGCGTCTCCATCATCGTGTTCCTTATCATGCGCGTGTTTTCGGCTGACCCGGCGCCCGTCGTTTTGGGCCAGCACGCTACGGCCGAGGCCATGGAGGCATGGCGCGAGGCAAACGGGCTGAACGACCCGCTGATCGTTCAATACTTCGATTTTCTAACCGGTGCTCTTACCGGCAACTTGGGTGAGAGCTACTACACGCACACCCCCGTCACGCAGGAGCTGCTCTCGCGGTTCCCCGCCACGGTCGAGCTCGCGCTCGTGGCCATTGTCATCGCCGCGGTGGCGGGCGTGGCGCTCGGCGTGGTGTCGGCCACCCACAAGAACTCCTGGATCGACGGCTTTTCTACGATCCTCGCGCTCGTGGGCGTGTCGATGCCCATCTTCTGGCTGGGCGTCCTGCTCATCATCCTCTTCGCCGGCGTGCTGCACGTGCTGCCGAGCTCGGGCCGCATCGACCCTCTGCTCCAGCCGGTGGGAGGTACGGACCTCTACCTTATCGACACGCTGCTGATGGGTGACTTCGAGGCCTTTGGCGATGCGCTCTCGCACATTATTTTGCCTGCGCTCGCGCTCTCGATGTACTCCATGGCGGTCATCACCCGCATGACGCGCTCGAGCATGCTCGAGACGCTCAACGAGGACTACGTGCGCACCGCCCGAGCCAAGGGCCTGAAGAAGCGCCGCGTCGACATCCATCATGCGCTGCGCAACGCGATGCTCCCCGTGACCACGGTCATCGGCCTGCAGCTGGGAAGCCTTCTCGGCGGTGCTATGCTCACCGAGACGGTCTTTGCCTGGCCCGGCATTGGCAAGTACGTTGTCGACTGCATCTTGAAATCGGACTTTCCCGTCGTGCAGGGAGCGGTGCTCCTCATCGGCGTGATCTTCATCGTGATCAACCTGGTCGTGGACGTTATCTACGCCTACCTCGACCCGCGCATCACCTATACCAAGGAAGAGGGGTGATACGCATGGCTACTGCTACTGTTGAGCTTAACGAGCAGACCGCGGCTGGCCCCGAGGGCCCCAATAACACCCCGTCTGCGCCCGCGGCAGAGAAGACCGAGTCGCTTTGGAAGGACGTTTGGTACGCGCTGCGTCAGAACGTGCCCGCCATGGTGAGCCTCGTCATCATCGTGCTTCTGGCACTTGTTGCCATCGTGACGTTTGTTGCCCCGGGCATCTTGCCCTACGACCCGTACCAGCAGGACCTCTCCGCCTCCTTTGAGGGGCCGAGCATGGCGCACTGGTTTGGAACCGACCAGCAGGGTCGCGACATCTTCTGCCGTATCCTCATCGGCAGCCAGATCTCGCTCACCGTCGGTCTGCTCTCCGTGGCGATCTCTCTTGCCATCGGCGTGACACTCGGTGCCATCGCCGGCTACAAGGGCGGCGTGGTGGATACCGTTATCATGCGCTTTATGGACATGATGCTCGCCATCCCGTCGATCCTGCTTGCCATCGCCTTTATGGCGGCGCTTGGCCGCGGCATCGACAAGGCCATCATCGCCATCGGCTTCGTGTCCATTCCCGAGTACGCGCGCATCGTGCGCAGCCAGGTGCTCGCGGTCAAGCAGTCCGACTACGTGGCTGCTGCCCGCGTCATCGGCGACTCCGATGCGACCATCATCTTCCGCCACGTGCTTCCCAACGTGATGCCCTCGATCATCGTCCGCGCCACGCTCGGCATCTCGAGCGCCATCCTCGACGCGGCGGCGCTCGGCTTCCTCGGCCTCGGCGTTCAGCCGCCGGCAGCGGAGTGGGGCGACATGCTCGGTCGCGGCCGCAACTACATCTTTGCCGCGCCGCACGCCATGATCTTCCCGGGCCTCGCCATCACCGTGACCGTGCTTGCCTTCAACCTGCTCGGCGACGGTATCCGTGACGCGTTCGATCCCAAGAGCAGGGCGAGGTGATAGACATGGCACTTCTTGAAGTACACGACCTCGTCACCGAGTTCCCCACGCGCAAGGGCATCGTCCGTGCCGTCAACGGCGTGACCTTTGACCTCGAGCGCGGCGAGATTTTGGCCGTGGTGGGCGAGTCCGGCTCGGGCAAGAGCGTGACGTCCCTTTCCATCATGGGCCTTCTGCAGGAGCCGGGCCACGTTGCCGAGGGTACGATCACCTTCGACGGCAAGGACCTGCTCGCTGCCACGGAGTCCGAGATGGAACAGGTGCGCGGCGGTCAGATCTCGATGATCTTCCAGGAGCCCATGACGAGCTTAAACCCGGTCTACCGTGTGGGCGACCAGATTGTGGAGGCCATCCAGACGCACTCCGATATGGACAAGAAGGAGGCCTGGGCGCGCGCCGTGGAGATGCTGCGCGTCGTAGGCATCCCGAGCCCGGAGGAGCGCGCCCGCGACTACCCGCATCAGATGTCGGGCGGTATGCGTCAGCGCGTCATGATCGCCATGGCGCTCTCCTGCGACCCCAAGCTCCTTATTGCCGACGAGCCCACCACGGCGCTCGACGTGACCATTCAGGCGCAGATTCTGGACCTCATCTACAAGCTCCGCAGCGAGTTCAACATGGCCGTTCTGCTCATCACCCACGACCTGGGCGTCGTCTCCGAGGTCGCGGACCGCGTGGTGGTCATGTATTGCGGCCAGCTTGTGGAGGAGGGCGAGAAGTTCGAGCTTTTCGAGCATCCGCTGCACCCCTACACGCTGGGCCTTCTCCAGTCGATTCCGCGTCTTGAGGACGAGGAGTCCGAGCGCCTGTACCAGATCTCGGGCTCGGTTCCCAACCCGCTCGAGATGCCGCCCGGCTGCCCGTTCTCAGACCGCTGCGAGCGCTGCTTTGACCGCTGCCGCACCGAGCGCCCCGAGCTCATGACGGTGCCGGGCACCACGCGCCGCGTGCGCTGCTTCCTCTACGAGGATGCGGACGAGGTCGCCCGCGCCCAGGAGGCAACCGAGGCGGCCCACAAGGTCAAGGCCGACCTCGAGGCGCAGGAGCGCGAGCGCATTGAGCGTGCGGCCGCCGCGGCGCGCCCGCGTCGCCGTACCGAGACAGAAGGGGAGGTGCGCTAGCATGTCCAACGTGAACGACAACCTTATCGAGGTGCAGCACCTCACCAAGAGCTTTGTCGCTGCAACCAACTTCTTTGGCAAGCCCACGTCATTTGTCCAGGCGGTTGACGACGTCAATTTCACCATCCGCCGTGGTGAGGCCTTTGGTCTGGTGGGTGAGTCGGGCTGCGGCAAGACCACCATCGGCAAGATGATCGTGGGCCTGTTGAAGCCCACGAGCGGCAAGATCCTTTTCGAGGGCAAAGACATCACCGCAATGAGCCCTAAGGACCGTCGCCGCATGAGCACCGACATCCAGCTCATCTTCCAGGACCCCTATGCGAGCCTGAATCCGCGCATGACCATCGGCCAGATTGTTGCCGAGCCCATCCTCACCAACAACATCCTTCCCAAGGATAAGGTTGACGCGCGGGTGGACGAGCTCCTTGAGCGCGTTGGTCTTGCGAGCTACATGAAGAACCGCTACCCGCACGAGTTCTCGGGTGGCCAGCGCCAGCGCGTGGGCATTGCGCGTGCGCTTGCGGTAAACCCCAAGCTCATTGTGTGCGACGAGCCGGTCTCGGCGCTCGACGTGTCCATTCAGGCACAGGTGCTGAACCTGCTCGACGACCTCAAAGACCAGTTTGGCCTTACGTACCTCTTTATTGCGCACGGCCTGAACGTCGTGAAGCATATATCCGACCGCGTGGGTGTCATGTACCTCGGCCGCCTGATGGAGGTTGCGCCTAAAAACAGTCTCTACCACGAGCCGCTGTGTCCCTACACCCAGGCGCTCCTCTCGGCGATTCCGAGCCCCGACCCCAAGCTGCAGCGCAAGCGCATCATTCTCGAGGGCGACGTGCCGAGTCCCATTGACCCGCCGGCGGGCTGCCGCTTTGCGAGCCGCTGCTTTGCCAAGGTCGGTGCCTGCGATGTTTCCTCGCCCGATCAGCGCGAGGTCCTGCCTGATCACCTCTGCTCGTGCCATCGCTACGACAACGTGCCGACCGATGCGGTGCGCCAGCTCGCGCTCGACATCCAGTACGACGCGGCGCGCCCGACCTACGGCCGCGGTAGCGACCTCACCAACGCCGACCCGGTGGTCACGCCCGAGACGGACGTGGATGCCGAGGTCAACGCCGAGGCGCCCGTCGCGCCCTAACCAGACCTCCTTCCCGGCGAGCGGCGAGTCAGTTCCTGCCATGCCTTGCCCGTCGCTCGCTTCCGAGGTGCGGCCCCGTATGCGATCATCGCTGCGGGGCCGCGTTTTGCATAGTTGGGGACGGGGTTGTTTCGTGCAGTTGGGTGCACGTTTGGGGACGGGGTCGTTTCGTGCATAGTTGGGGACGGCTTCGTTTCATGCAGCGTCCCAAACGCGGACTGCACATTTTGACCCCGTCCCCAAATGTGCAAATGCGCACTCCTCCTGCCTTGGGGTATAACCCCTCTAACGGCTCAACAGGAGGTGCGCCATGTTCAGCCCGTTTCGCGATGACCGGGGCAAACCACTCGGCCTGCACGAGATCACCTACGCCGACCTCGCCCAACTTGCCGATATGGACGAGGGCTACGTGCTCGAGTTCAAGCGCTCCTTCACGGCGAGCGTCAAGGCAAAGGTGCCCAAGATCATCGCCTCGTTTGCCAACTCGCGCGGCGGCTGGCTCGTGATCGGTATTGCCGACGACGACCGCTCGATTTGCCCCGTGCCCCGCCTTTCGGCAGACTACGGGCAGATCATAGGCGAGATGTGTCGGCGCCACGTCTCGCCCGCTCCTCCGTTTGACGTCCGCTTCATCCCCGACCCCGCCAACGACGACCAGGGCGTTGTGGTGGTTCGGGTGGACGAGGGGAGTTTCCCGCCCTACGTTGCCGATGGTGTGGTGGAAATCCGCGAGGGATCCACCTCCGGCCCCGCAACGGGAAGCGCACTCGTTGAGCTCTACGGCAAGGCAACGCAGCGCCGCGCGCACATTACCGAGTTCTGCCGGCGCACCGTCTTTTTTGCGCGGCCGGTGCCCCTCTTTGACCTGTACCTCTACCGTATGGACGCGCCCGGGCGCGATGTGCCCACGCGCGACGAGGTGGGCGCCTGCGCCGACGCTATGCGCCGCGCCTTTGCGGCCCAGAAGCTCGACTGCCACGTGCAGCATGCCCACGACTCGCTTATCTTCCGCACGTCGGTCGCCTTCGACGGCATGGTGCCGCATTCTGCCATCGAACTCTTTCCCGACGAGTCAATCAAGCTCACGGTTCCGGCGGTGCTCTGCGCGCCAGCTGAGCGCGACCATGCGCTGGCCGAGCTCAGGCGCGCCTGCGAGCCTTTGCTGATGCCGGAAGGGGAGGGCGAGAGCCTCGCCGTCGCAGGTGCGCAGGCGGCCGCCGTGCCCCAGACGCGCGTCATGTCCGCCTCAGACACGCTGCGCCGCGTGACGCGCATGGCGTCGCTCCTTGACCGCTACGTTCGCGCGCGCAAGACGAGTTGGCGCGCCTATGCGGCTGCCTATGAGCTCGAGAATATGGCGGGTGTGCTTCTGTGGTCGAGCGACCCACTCTATCTCGATTACGTGCGCGGCCACGGCCCGCTCTTCTGCGGTACAACGGACTGTAGGAGCCGCGTGCGCTATTTGGACGATGGTGCCCACGACTCGTTCCGCGCGCGGCAGTTTGCGGGAAGCCACTTCTTTGAGGCGTGCGGCCTGCCGCTGGGCTCTCCCGCGCGCGAGGACAACGAACTTGTGGATGCGCTCCTGCGCACCGAGCGCGGCGCTCGAAAGTAGCAGGGGAGCAGCAAGAGCGCAGAGCGCGTTCGGTTGTGGGATACTGTGTCGCCGGAAGTACACGAGGCGGCACGGGGGATGCGCATGGACATTCTCATCATCATGGCGGCGGGCATGGTTGCCGGGCGCTTTGCGGTGCCCGAGGCGTTTCGCCCCATCAACAGCCGGCTCCAGACGCTCTGCACGTGCCTGCTCATTGGCGCCATGGGCGCCTCTATTGGGTCTGAGGAGGGGTTCGTAGAGAGCGTCGTTGCCTGGGGCGGCGCGAGCGCGGTCCTCTGCCTTTTGCCCACGGCTTGCTCGGTCGCGCTCGTCTACCTCCTAACAAAGCGCCTGCTTGGAGATGCCGAGTCTGCGAGCGTAAACACTTCTGTCCGCGAGAACGCAGCCACCGGCGGCGCTCGCCCGCGCTTTTGCATCGACGGCATGGCGCTCGCGGCGCTTGTCATGCTTGCGGTAGGCATCGCGCTCGGTGTCGCTGCGCCCAATAGCCCGCTTGTCGCGGTCCTCGGCCACTTGAGCGAGCCGGTGCTTTGGGTGCTCATGGCACTTGTGGGCGTTGGCGTGGGCATGCACCGCGGCCTTCTTGCAAGTATTCGCGAGCACCATATCAAGACGCTCGTCATTCCCCTGGGCGTTGTGGCAGGCTCGCTTGTGGGCGGCATCGTTGCGGCACCGCTTATCGGCCTCGACGTGCGCGAGGGCATGGCGGCGGCGAGCGGCCTTGGCTGGTACAGCCTTGCGGGTGTGCAGCTCGAGAGTATGGTCGGCGCACAGCTGGGCGGCGTCGCGTTTCTCGCCAACCTCATGCGCGAGATCGGGTCCTTCTTCTGCATCCCGTGGATTGCCCGGCACCTCAACGGATACGCCTGCATCGCCGCGGCGGCAGCTACGAGCGAGGACACCACGCTGCCCATGATGATTCGCTACACCGACGAACGCTGCGTGGTTTACTCGTTTATCAATGGTGTTGTCTGCTCCGCCCTCGTACCGGTGCTCATCACGCTCTGTGTGGGCTGAGGCGCCCGTGCTATAGAGCGCAGTTACTTGTTGCTGCGGTCTGAAAAGATGAAAAACGGGGTTTCTGTCATCGAGTACGACAGAAACCCCAGGTAAATGGTGGTGGAGGCGCGGAGAATCGAACTCCGGTCCACGAAAGCCCCCTGATCGGCATCTCCAGGCTCAGTCGCTGATTTAATCTCGGACGCATTGCGCGCAGCGACACGCTCGCAGCATCCCAACCGGTTCAGTCTTAGCCTGTGCCATACCGATTACGTGCACAGGAGCATTCCCCTAAGATGACACCGCACCCGGGGCGGGGAATTCCCGGGATTGGCGTGCCGCTAATTAATTAAGCAGCAAGAGCCAGCTGGGGCTCGTAAGAAGAATTCTTGTCAATTCATTTTGACGGTACCCCTGTTTAACGTGGCGAGGAGACCACGGCCTGCTTCCTCTCTCAGAGCTATCGCGTCGAAACCAGTCGCCCCCTCATGCGAGAGGTCTGGGCCGGCACCATTGGATGCCAGACTCGACCTTGTCAAAGAACGTCCCCTATCTGCGGGATAGGGATATTGCATCGTAGCATAGTTACCCGAAAAAAGCCGCTGGTATGCGTAATATCGCGCAGAGGACGCGCTCTTCATAGGCATGGTAGAGCCGCGGCGAGCGGTGTGGCGTTGCGATGGTGGGACGTGTTGCTTTGCGGTGTCGAGGCCGGTCGTATTGGGTAGAAGGGCAAACAAGGACCAAAACGCGGGCACGCGGGGAGCGCCCGCTTCCCACATGAGAGGACACGCCATGGCAGAGCAGGGGTTTGGCAAGACCACCAACGGCAAGGTTGCCCTTATCCTCGAGGGTGGTAGTTTCCGCTGCCAGTTCACAGCGGGCGTTCTCGACGTACTGATGGAAAACGGCGTCACGTTTGGCGCTTGCTACGGTGTCTCTGCCGGAACGCTCTGCGGCCTTAGCTTCAAGTCGCACCAAATTGGTCGTCCCAATCGTGTGAACCTCGCCTTCTGCAACGACAGCCGCTACATGGGCTCGCGCGCGGTGGCTACGTCGGGGAGCCTTGTGGGTTATGACTTCATCCTCTACGACGTGCAAGATCGCATCGATCCCTTTGATACGTCCACCTACCTCGCAAACCCCATGCCGCTTTTTGCCACGGTCTCCGATATCGTCTTTGGTACCGCGGACTACCTTGAGGTGAAGGACCCCATTCTCGATATCGATGCCGTGCGCGCCTCGACCTCGATGCCGCTTGTGACACCGCCGGTGGAGATTGACGGACATCTGTATCTGGATGGCGGCATTGCCGACTCGGTTCCTATCGAGCGCGCCCTCGAGCACGACGGCTACGACCGCGCCGTGGTGGTGCTCACCCAAGACAGAAGCTACGTCAAGGGTCCCTACGAGTACATGCGTCCGGCGCACGCGCGCTACGGCGACTATCCGTACTTCCTGGAGGCGCTTGAGAACCGCCACGAGCGTTACAACGAGCAGCGCGAGCACATCTGGGCCTATGAGGACAGCGGCCGTGCCATCGTGGTGGCGCCACCCACGCCGGTTGAGGTGGCGCATGTTGAGCGTGATCCCGAGAAGCTATTGCGCCTCTACATCCAGGGTCGCCAAGAGGCGGTGCGTCTGCTTGCGCGCATCAAGGATTTCCTCGCCTAACAACATGCGGAGACTATGAGAATGACACCCGCTTGACGGTTGACGGATACGCACTTGGCGGTATACTCGACAAGTTACTTTTCAGAGCCCCGTGAATCTCTGTCAAGACACGTACTGTTGGAGGAGTCCAAGTGATTTCTAAGTCGACTCACTACGCCAAGCAGGGTGAGGTCCAGCGCAACTGGGTCCTCATCGATGCCGAGGGTGCCGTGCTGGGCCGTCTTGCCACCCAGATCGCCATGATCCTGCGCGGCAAGAACAAGCCTCAGTTCACCCCCAATTCCGACTGCGGCGACTTTGTGGTGGTTATCAACGCCGATAAGGTCCAGCTTACCGGCAACAAGGCCGCTCACAAGACCTACTATCGCCACAGCGGTTGGAACGGCGGCCTCAAGGCGGAGAGCTTCCGCGCAGCTATGGAGAAGCACCCCGAGCAGGTCATCGAGCGCGCCGTCCGCGGCATGCTCCCCAAGACCACCCTCGGCCGCAAGCAGCTGACCAAGCTCAAGGTCTATGCTGGCTCCGAGCATCCCCATGCTGCCCAGAACCCCGTCAAGATCGAGCTGGAGGCGTAAAACATGGCTGAGAACTCCGTTGTCTACCAGGGCACCGGGCGTCGCAAGAACGCTGTGGCCCGTGTCCGTCTCGTTCCCGGCACCGGCAAGGTGACCGTCAACAAGCGTGACGCTGCCGAGTACTTCGGCCGTCAGAACCTGCTTGACGACGCGCTCGCTCCCTTCAAGGTGACCGATACCCAGGGCGCCTTTGACGTCATCGCCCTCTGCGATGGCGGTGGCATCAGCGGTCAGGCTGGTGCTCTGCGCCTCGGCATCGCCCGTGCGCTTCTCGACGCCGGCGATTACCGTGCCGACCTCAAGCGCGCCGGTTACCTCACGCGTGACGCGCGCGTGGTCGAGCGCAAGAAGTACGGTCTCAAGAAGGCCCGTCGCGCTCCCCAGTTCTCCAAGCGCTAATCTGCCGGAGACATACTGGATTGCATGCGGGGCTGCCTCAGGGCGGCCCCGCTTTTTCATGTCACGAGAGATACTCTTTTCGAAATATCCTCATTACGTTACGATGCTCGCGGCATGCCTCAGGCGGCAGGGGATTCGTGTGATACCACGCAAATACGCCTGCCGATTTGGGGTACCATTGAGGCATAACAGATGTCGGGTTGCCGCTGTGATGAGTTAGGGGGGTTATGTTCAGCCAGTTCTTCAACTCATTGGTTTCTCGGAGCAAAAACGAAGTACTGCTCTCGCCGCTGGCCGGTACTGTGATACCGCTGTCAGAGGTCGCAGACACTACGTTTTCCTCTGGGGCCCTTGGCGAGGGCGTGGCGATCCTACCCTCGGGCAACACCGTGGTTGCCCCTGCCGATGCTAAGGTAAAGGCCGTGTTCCCCACCGGGCATGCGGTCGCCTTGCACACCGACGACGGACTTGACGTGCTCATTCATGTCGGTCTGGACACCTATAAACTTGAGGGCCGTCACTTTAAGGTGCACGCGCAGGTGGGCGATACCGTGCATCGCGGCGACGTCCTCATTGAGTTTGACGGCGACGCCATCAAGGCCGAAGGCTACGACCTCACGGCGCCGATACTCATCTGTAATGCCGTTGAGTTCTCGAGCATCAAGGGTAACGTGGGCGATACCGTCCACGAGCTCGATCGACTCATCACGGCGCGGGAGCGTTAAACGGGGTAAGCGGCGGTGTCGGTTTTGCCGGCGCCGCTTTTAGTACAGGAGGCTCTCTGAAAGGGGTCGCACTATGAAGATCGTTCGCGCACGTGACTACGATGATATGAGCCGCAAGGTCGCAAATATCATCTCGGCACAGGTCATCTTGAAGCCCGACTGCGTGCTGGGCCTTGCCACCGGCTCCACGCCCATTGGCGCGTACCGTCAGCTCGCCGGGTGGAACCAGAAGGGCGACTGCGACTTCTCCCAGGTCTCTACGTACAACCTGGACGAGTATCGCGGCCTTTCCCACGACGACCCGCAGAGCTACCACTACTTCATGAAGACTAACTTCTTCGACCATGTGAACATCGACCAGGCGAACACCCACGTGCCGGACGGCTCCAACCCCGACGCTGATGCCGCCTGCAAGGAGTATGACCGCATTGTCGCCGCTGCCGGTTATCCCGATCTGCAGCTCCTTGGCATCGGCAACAACGGTCACATTGGCTTCAACGAGCCCGATGACCACTTCTCCAAGGGCACGCATTGCGTCAACCTCACCGAGTCCACGATTCAGGCCAACAGCCGCCTGTTCGACCGCATCGAGGACGTGCCTCGCCAGGCCTACACCATGGGCGTTCAGACCATCATGTTTGCCAAGATGATCGTCATTGCCGCCAACGGCTCCGCCAAGGCTCAGGCTGTTCACGACATGTGCTACGGCCCGGTTACCCCGCAGTGCCCCGCTTCGATCCTTCAGCTGCACGACAACGTTGTGGTTGTTGCTGACGAGGCTGCGCTCGCGCTCTGCCCGGCGGAGTAACAGCGTACTGACGCGGTTGGCCTGGCTAGCTGCGTAACGTAATTGAGGGAGGACCGTCTCGAAGATATTCGGGGCGGTCCTTTGCTGTTGTAATTCCGTTCACGCGAAGCGGCTCTTTTTAGGCGTTCCACGTTCCGACGAGCACCTCGGCCTCGACGGTCGCGTGTGTGAGGCCGCTCCAGTCGATGGCGGCCGTATCGACCGAGAACAAAAGCGGCGTCATGGCAATGAGAGCGTCGCGCAGCTCGGGCGTGAGGGCGATGGTGTTGGATACCGTATGGCGTGCAAGCGGGGTGCACGACGCCGCAAAATGATCGAGCACTCGCTGGTTGGAGTAGTCGTGCTGCTGCAGGGAGCCTGCGGCGAGCGCTCGGACCTCGTGCATGTGGTTGGCTGTGGGAACGACCTTGATTACGCGGCCGCCGGGCTTGAGGATACGGTGGAACTCGTTGTAGCGGGCCGGCGAGAAGATATCGAGCACGGCCGTGGCAACGCCCGTCTGAAGCGGGATAGCAGCAAGGTCCGCCACAAGCCAAGCGATGCCGTCTTCAGGCTCGCGAACAGCAGCTAGCTGGATGGAATCGCGCGAGATGTCAAAAGCGCACACGCGGGCCTGCGTCCGCTTGCGCACCACGCTCGAGAAATAGCCCTCGCCGCAGCCGGCATCCACCACGAGCGGCTGCGTGGTGCGGGTGGGAAGCTCGCCCAAGGCTTCTTCCAGCGCTTTGCATACGGCATCTGCAATAGGCGCGTAGAGGCCGCTCTCGAATACCGTGCGACGGGATGCAAAGGATTCGCGGTCATAAACATCGTGGTTGTGCTTGCCGCGCAGCAGGTTCACATAGCCCTGGCGGGCAATATCAAAGCGGTGTCCGGCAGAGCAGGCAAGGCAGGTGCCGTCGAGCGATAGCGCATCTCCGCATACCGGGCAGGCAAGATAGTCCTCACAGGTAGCGAAGCGGCTCAATTTGCGTGCGTCCATCGTCCTCCCATGGCAGGCGGTATCGGAAATCGAGGTGTTGCTTGCAGTATAGACGCATGGCGCTGCCGGCGGCTCGGCGTCGGCAGGGCTTTGACTTGCGAAGGGTGCAGATGTTAGACGCGCAGAAGCGAGGTGAGCTTGAACGCCGTGCGAATCTGCCGCTCGAGCGCAAGATACGCCTCAGACTTGGCGTTTTTGAGCGTAACGAAGCAAATGGGAATGGAGATGGCTTCCGCCGGATCGATGGGCACCACGCGGCTGTTGCGGAACGGCTGCCCAAAGGGTGAGAGGTAGACCGAGAAGTAGACTGCCTGCGAGAGGTCGGCGTCATCGGGCGTGGGCGTGCCGTCCTCCGCGATGCGCACAATCGGTGCGGTGAGGCCGCGCTCGGAATAGATGGTGCAGATGGAGCGGTTGAACGAGTCAAAGCTCTCGGACCACATGACGGGGTAGGGCTCAAGGTCAGCGAGGCGGACGGTCTTTTTGGATGCGAGGGGATGCGTTGCAGTCATTCCCACGCCGGTGGGAAGGCTGCCGATGGATATGCAATCCGTATCCGGGGCGGAGTACTCGCCAATCATGCACACGGCGTCCACGGCGTGCGAGCGAAGCGCCACAAGCGAGGTCTTGCCGGGCACGATAAGAATCTCAATCTCGATGCCGAGGCGCGCGCCGAGCAGTGCCGAGAGGCGCCGCATGGCATCGTCGCCACCTTCAAATGGCGGCGCGCAGAAGGTGACAAGAAGATGGTTTGCGGAGTTGCGTGCGGGTACGCGCTCAGAGAAGTCCTGAAGCTCTTGGAAGCTCTCGAGCGTTTTGCGCGCACGGTCGTAGAAGCCCTGCCCGATGGCCGTGGGCTTGACGCCGTGATTGCCGCGGATGAGTAGGGGCGTGCCGACTTCGTTCTCGAGCTCGGAAATGCCTTTGGAAACTGCCTGAACGGTAACAAACTGCTGCTTTGCCGCCGACGAGAGCGATCCGCCCTCAACCGCGGCCACAAGATAGCGAATTTGACGTATGTCCATGCTCATCTCCGGTGGTCGTAGAAAAGGAATGACAGCCCAAAGCCGTCATGTCAACAGTGTATGCCCGTGACAAGAGAGGGCGAAACCCTTTGAGTCCCGTTCAACGAGTCGTTGATAACCATCCCAAAATGTGCGAAACGGCGCCCGCCGGTGGCTCCGACAGGCGCCGTTTTACCTGAAACGTACGTTGATGGGGGTTAATCCCTACGCGGCGTCATCCGCCTTGCAGACAAAACGCCAGATGAGAGCGGCAACCGCGGCGCCCACGAGCGGAGCGGCGATGAAGACCCAGACCTGCGAAAGCGCGGTGACGTCACCGTTGATCGCCATGACAGCGGCCGGGCCAAAGCTGCGCGCCGGGTTCACGGACGTGCCGGTCAGGGGGATACCCATGATGTGCACGAAGGCGAGAGTGGCGCCGATGATCATGCCGGCGAAGGGTGCAGTCTTGGCGTCGGCGGTGGAGCCGAGCACGGAGAGCACGAAGACGGCGGTGAGAATCACCTCGACGACGAAGGCGCCGACAGCGTTGAGGCCAACCGAAGAGGCGGCGTCATAGCCGTTGCAGCCAAGGCCGGTCTCGAGCACGCCGCCGAGGTCGCAGAGGCTCACCACGAGGGCGAGCGCGCCGGCGGCAACGAGGCCGCCCACAAACTGGGCGATCCAGTAGCCGATGAGGTCGGTGGCAGAGAGGCGCTTATCGAGGAAAAGGCCAAGGGACACGGCGGGGTTGATGTGGCAGCCGGAGACATTGCCAATGACGAAGGCCATGGCAACGATGGACAGGCCAAAGGCGGCGGCGATGCCGAGGTTGCCGAGGGTGGCGCCAGCGATGGCGGCGCTGCCGCAGCCAAAGAACGTGAGCACAAACGTGCCAAAAGCCTCAGCGGTGACTTTCTTTGCTTGCAAGATGTTCCTCCTTATACGGTGCGTACCGTGTGCGCGGACGAGCGGTCCGAGTCGGCTGGGGGCCAGATGCACCCGCCGCGGCCGCGCACACGAGGGGATAGATTCTCTGTTTACGAAAGGGAATGCAAGGTGTTAAAACTCAGGTTCAAACGATGCGGGTTTACCGCGCCCAGAAAGCGGGCACCTAACGAGTAACGACAGCCATCGGTGACGAGCGCGATGCTATGCGCGCCGCTCGCGTCTGAAAGGATACGACGATGTTTAGCCAAGATACCGTGCAGGCACTCATGTGGGCTGCGCTGGGATGCGGGTTTACCTGGCTTATGACTACGCTCGGGTCCGCCGTGGTGCTCTTTAGTCCAAAGGACCCTAACAAGGGAGACCTCAGCCACCATATCTTTCTGGGGTTTGCCGCGGGCGTCATGATTGCCGCAAGCATGTGGTCCTTGCTGAGCCCTGCTATCGAGCAAGCCGAGGAACTCGGCCAGATAGGCTGGATTCCAGCGGCGGGCGGTTTTCTGCTCGGCGTGGCGTTTCTTATCGCCCTCGACACGCTGCTGCCCCATCTGCACGCGGGTGCAGCAGAGCCGGAAGGGCTGCCCTCGGCATGGAAACGCACCACGCTTCTCGTCTCGGCGGTGACGCTCCACAACATTCCCGAAGGCATGAGCGTAGGCCTGCTCTTTGCGATGGCGTCGGGCACAGCGGGTGCGGCGGGGGAGGCGTACCTCGGCATGGCGTTCGCGCTCGCCATAGGTATCGGTCTTCAGAACTTTCCCGAAGGAGCCGCGGTTTCCCTGCCGTTGCATCGCGAAGGTATGAGTCGTGTAAAGGCTTTTGCAGCAGGCTCGCTTTCGGGAATCGTCGAGCCCGTATTTGGTATTCTCGTAGTGCTGGCGAGCGGCTGGGTTGCTCCCTTTATGCCCTGGCTTTTGGCGTTTGCCGCGGGCGCCATGATATATGTGGTGGTCGAGGAGCTCATACCCGAGGCACATCTGGGTGAGCACTCTAACGTAGGCACGCTTGGTGTTATCGCCGGTTTCACGATTATGATGGTGCTCGATGTTGCCCTTGGATAGGGCCCGGGTACCTGCGGATATGACAAGGCAAGGGGAAGGATAGCTGCACCTATGATTAAACTGTTTGCCTGCGATTTAGACGGAACGCTCCTCAACGCTCGCCATATGACGGACCGCACCATCTTGAAGTGCGTGCACGAGGTCGTCTCCGCCGGCGCGCACCTAGCGGTTGCCACCGGGCGCGCGGTGCAGTCGACCTCAGATCATGGGTTCCGCGGAGCGCCGGTGGACATGCTCGGCTCCAACGGCACCATCGTGCGCGACCGCGAGGGGCACCTCCTCAAGACCTTCCCCATCGATCCTGCGGCTCTCGAGGACCTGCTCCGTACGTTTCCGACCATCCCCTTTGACTGTGCCACGCCCGAGGGCATGTTCATTCGCGGCTCTAGGCAGCAGCACGACGAGGGCTTTAAGCGCGACAACCCCATCAAGCGCATCATCGTGCGTGGCATGCGCGGTCCCTTCAACATGAACGACATGCACTTTGACCAGACGACCGACGACATCCTGCGCATGTCCGATGTGTGCAAGGTTAACTGCCGCGTCCCCGACCCGGGTCGCCGCCGCGAGCTCGAGGCCTACCTTGCCGAGCATACCGATACGCTGGTGAACGCGCCTTTCAATCCCATGATGTTCGAGATCTCCGACCGCGACGCCAACAAGGGCGCGGGCGTTGCCTGGCTGGCCTCCTACTACGGCTACACCGAGGACGAGTGCGCCGTTTACGGTGACGGCGGCAACGACATCGCCATGCTCAAGCGGTTCCGCCACTCCTATGCCATGGCCAACGGCAGCGACGAGGCAAAAGCGGCAGCTAGCGCTGTTATCGGCAGCAACGTGTTCCACGCTGCGCCGCGCCACATCATGCAGACGCTTCGCTGGGAGCGCCAGCGCGTGACGGTTGGATAGCTTTCCGCCCAGCGGGCTGCTGTGCCGAATGGGCGGGCACTGCCCTGGGCGCACTTGGCGCCGAGGCGCCACTGTCGGCGCGGACTCGCCGCCCTAACACTCCTAAACGCCAAAACCGTGTTTGCCAGCTCTCCAGCACCCTGGAGCGCTGGCAAACACGGTTTTAATAAAAACTGGCGCATCGCAGCGTTGTTTACCAGCTTTCCGTGCCCGGGGCGGATACGGAAAGCCTGTGTGCGATGGCGGCGAACTCGTACGGTGGTGAATATATTTCACGGCATGTGCAATAATGCTCATGTCGTGAAATAATAGGAAGCAAGGAGCATACGTGGCTTCTTCCGTCACCACGGAGGTCTCACCCGGTCCCGCCAAGTTGGACCGCCGCTCGGCTCGCAGCCAGCGCCTGCTGCGCGCCGCACTCAGCGACCTCATCGGCGAGGGCGAGGACCTGTCGCGCATCACGGTGGCTTCGCTTACCGAGCGCGCCGGCCTCACGCGCCGCACGTTTTATACGCACTACAAGGACATTCCCGATTTTGTCGCGCAGACCGAGGAGCTCATCCTTGCCGAGATTCGCGCGCGCATCGCCTCGCTTGCCGCAACGGATCTGGCCGGGCTCTACCGCAACATCGAGGCACTCGAGCCGGCGCCCGGCGCGGTCGAGCTGCTCGGCTATCTTAAGCGCAACGGCGCGCTCATCGGGGCGCTCCTGGGGCCGGGCGGCGACCCCGCACTTGCGCCGCGCATCCAGGACATTGCGCGCGAGACGGTATCGAGCCGCATGAAAACGGGCATCTTCCCCGGTGTGCTCGATACGTTTTTTGACTACTACCTTTCCTACGTCGTCGCCGCCGAGATGGGTATCGTCTGCCGTTGGTTTGAGACCGGCCTTGCCGAGAGTCCCGAGACCATGGCGCGCATCATGACGGTGGTCGCCTTCGTGCGCCCCGGCGACCTGTACGGAAAGCCAATCGATATCAACGTGCCGGCGTACGGCATGAAGCTTCTGGGCCTCAACATGGCGAGGCCCGCATCTGAAAACCCTGAGGCCAAGGAGGTCGTCAATGGTTAGGATTCCTGTCGAGGGTGCGGAGGAGACGCTTGCCGAGGTACCGGCGGTAGAGGCTCCGGTGGACGAGGCCGGCTCCGCAAAGGTGCCCGAGGGCGCCATCTGGCAGCCCGAGAACAACTACGGGACGCTCCACCTTGGTATCGACGTGGGATCGACCACGGTCAAGCTTGCGGTGCTGAACGACGACAACGGCATCGTCTACGCCAAGTACCAGCGCCATCACACCGATGTGCGTGCCTGCGCCCGTGACCTGTTCGAGGGCGCCAAGGGCCTGCTCGGCGCATCCCCCATGACGTGCGCCATCACCGGCTCCGGCGGTCTTCTGCTCAGCCAGTGGCTCGGCCTCGAGTTTGTGCAGGAGGTCATTGCGAGCAAACGAGCCGTCGAGACCCTCATCCCGAGCACGGATGTGGCCATCGAGCTCGGTGGCGAGGATGCCAAGATCATCTACTTTGACCAGGGTATCGAGCAGCGCATGAACGGTACCTGCGCCGGCGGCACGGGTGCGTTCATCGACCAGATGGCGACGCTTCTGCACACCGATGCGAGCGGTTTGAACGAGCTCGCCAAGAACGCGACGACCATCTACCCAATCGCAAGCCGCTGCGGCGTGTTCGCCAAGTCCGACGTGCAGCCGCTTCTGAACGAGGGCGCTGCTCCCGAGGACGTGGCGGCGAGTATCTTCCAGGCTGTGGTCACGCAGACCATCTCCGGCCTCGCCTGCGGCCGCCCCATCCGCGGCAACGTCGCCTTCCTGGGCGGCCCGCTCCAGTACCTCTCCGAGCTTCGTCATCGCTTCTACCTCACGCTTGATTTGGACGAGGCGCACCGCATTGTGCCGGAGAATGCGCACCTGTTTGTGGCATCGGGTGCTGCCATGGCGCACGAGTCGAGCAAGCTCTCGACCTTCCCCGAGCTCATTGCTGCCATCGATGCCCTCGGCGATACGCAGGGCTCCGAGGTGGCGCGTCTCGACCCGCTCTTTGCGGACGAGGACGCCTATCGCGCGTTCAAGGACCGTCACGACCGCGAGGTCGTGCCCACAGGCGACGCTGCCACCTATACGGGCAAGCGCGTGTTCATTGGTATCGACGCGGGCTCCACGACCATGAAGGCCGCCATGGTGGGCGAGGACGGGCAGCTCCTGCACACGTGGTATGGCAACAACAACGGCGACATCCTGGGTACGGCCAAGGTCATCATGGCCGACTTTTACGCGCACATCCCCGCGGGCGTTACGATTGGGCACGTGACCACCACCGGCTACGGCGAGGCCCTGCTTATCGAGGCGCTCAAGGCCGACTCGGGCGAGATCGAGACGGTGGCGCACCTGCGCGGCGCTAAGGCGTTTTTGCCGGGTGTCGAGTTCATCTTGGATATCGGCGGTCAGGATATGAAGTGCCTGCGCGTCCGCGACGGCGTGATCGAGCACATCATGCTGAACGAGGCGTGCTCCTCGGGCTGCGGCAGCTTCATCGAGAGCTTTGCGGTGTCGATGAACATGGATGTGCGCGCGTTTGCAGCTGAGGCAATCCGCGCCAAGAACCCCGTCGACCTCGGCAGCCGCTGCACGGTCTTTATGAACAGCCGTGTGAAGCAGGCGCAGAAGGAAGGCGCCACGGTGGGCGACATCGCCGCCGGCCTCTCGTACTCGGTCATCAAAAACGCCCTCTTCAAGGTCATCAAGCTGCGTGATCCTAAGGAAATTGGCACGAAGGTAATCGTGCAGGGCGGTACGTTCATGAGCGACGCGACCCTGCGTGCCTTTGAGCTCCTGACCGGCGTCGACGCCATCCGCCCCGACATCGCGGGCTGCATGGGTGCCTACGGCGCGGCGCTTCTCGCACGCGATCGCGCGGGCGCAGACGGCGTGTCGACCATCCTCCCGGCGGATGAGATTGCGCACCTCACGGTCACCCAGAAGCACGCGCGCTGCGGACGCTGCTCCAACAACTGCCTGCTCACCATCAACGACTTTGGCGGCGGGCGCCGCTTCATCACGGGCAACCGCTGCGAGAAGGGCGCCGGCCACAAGAAGGAGAAGACCGAGGCCCCCAACCTCTTCAGCAAGAAAAACGAGCTGCTGTTCAACCGTCCGGTGCTCGAGGAGGCAGACGCCCCGCGCGGCACGGTGGGCATCCCGCGTGCGCTCAACATGTACGAGAACTACCCGTTCTGGCATGCGTTCTTCACCAAGCTCGGCTTCCGCGTCGTGCTTTCGGACAACTCGAGCAAGAAGACCTATGACGCCGGTATCGAGTCCATGCCGAGCGAGTCGGTATGCTACCCGGCAAAGCTGTCGCACGGCCACGTTATGAACCTTATCGACAAAGACGTCGATTTCATCTGGATGCCCTGCATCCGCTGGGAGCGCCAGGAGGACCCGCAGGCGGGCAACTGCTACAACTGCCCCATCGTCATGAGCTATCCCACGGCGCTCGGACTCAACATCGACGACATCGCGAGCAAGAACGTCGAGTTCATGTACCCGTTCGTGCCGTACCACGATAAGGTCGAGCTTAAGCGCCGCCTCTACGAGCTTTTGGCCGTCGAGCGCGTGGCCGATGCCGAGGCCGGTCGCGGGCGCGTACGCGGGCCCAAGCTCACCCGCTCCGAGATTGACGCCGCGGTCAACGCTGCCTACGAGGCGGACGCCAAGTTCCACGAGGACATCCAGACCATGGGCGAGGACGCCATCCATTGGATCGAGGAGCACGGCGGCCACGGCATTGTGCTCGCTGGGCGCCCCTACCATAACGACCCCGAGATCAACCACGCCCTGCCCGAGCTCATCACGAGCTTTGGCTTTGCGGTGCTTACCGAGGACTCGGTTGCGCACCTTGTGAAGCCCGACCGTCCCATCCGCGTGGTGGACCAGTGGATGTTCCACAGCCGTCTCTACCGTGCGGCCAAGCTCGTGACGCTGCGCAACGACCTCGACCTTATCCAGCTGAACTCGTTTGGTTGCGGCCTGGACGCGCTCACGACCGATCAGGTGCAGGAGATTCTCGAGGGCTCCGGCAAGATCTACACCGTGCTCAAGATCGACGAGGTCTCCAACCTCGGCGCCGCGCGCATCCGTATCCGCTCGCTCATGGCCGCCCTCAAGGACCAGGAGGCCGAGCGTGCCGCCGCCGCGGCCGCTGCGGGCGAGGCCTACGAGCAGGGCGATGCCGCGCCGGTGGCGCCGAGCGCGGACGCGCCCGCGTTCTCTACGCACAAGTACGCCCTTTCCGCGCAGCGCCGCGCCAACTCCGCCGCATTTGAGAAGGTGCCCTTTACCGAGGAGATGCGCGATGCGGGCTATACCATCCTCTGCCCGCAGATGGCGCCCATCCACTTTGACCTGGTGAAGGAGGTCATGAAGGCGGGCGGCTACAACTTCGAGCTTCTGCCCTCCACCGATCGCGGCGCCGTTGAGGCGGGTCTGCGCTACGTCAACAACGACATCTGCTACCCGTCGATTCTCGTGACGGGCCAGATCATGGAGGCCATCGAGAGCGGCAAGTACGACCTCAAGAAGACCGCCGTCATCATCAGCCAGACGGGCGGTGGCTGCCGTGCAACCAACTACATCGCCCTCATCCGCAAGGCCCTGCGCGAGAGCGGTCACCCCGAGATTCCGGTCATCTCGCTTGCGGCGGTCAAGCTCGACGAGCAGAACCCCGGCTTCAAGCTCTCGCCGGGCCTCCTCAAGGCGGCCGTGTACTGCGTGCTCTTTGGCGACGTGATGATGCAGATGCTCTACCGCTGCCGTCCCTACGAGGCAGAGCCGGGCGCTGCGAACGCGCTCTTTGAGGAGTATATGGCCCGTGCGCGCAAGCTCGCGCCCAACTTCACGCGCCGCAGCTTCACCAAGCTCTCCCGCGAGGCCATCCGCGCCTTCGACACCATGCCGCTGGTGGGCGAGGGCACCAAGCCGCGCGTGGGCGTGGTCGGCGAGATTCTCGTCAAGTTCCACCCCACGGCCAATAACCACGTGGTCGAGGTTATTGAGAACGAGGGCTGCGAGGCCGTGGTGCCGGGTCTTTTGGACTTCTTCCTCTACTCGATGAGCAACGCCAAGGTGCAGAAGGACGAGCTCGGCAGCTCAGCGGTGTCGCGCGCGACCATGGACGCGGCCATTGGTCTGGTGGACTGGATGCGCAAGCCCGTGGACGAGCTGTTGGAGAAGTCGGCGCGCTTCGAGCAGCCTGAGCCCATCTCCGTCATGGCCGAGAAGGCAACGCAGGTGCTCTCCCTTTGCAACAACATGGGCGAGGGCTGGCTCCTTACGGCTGAGATGCTCGACCTCATCGATCACGGTGCGCCGAATATCATCTGCACGCAGCCGTTTGCGTGCCTGCCCAACCACGTGGTGGGAAAGGCCGTTATTAAAGAGCTGCGCCGCCTGCATCCCGAGAGCAACATCGTGGCCGTGGACTACGACCCCGGCGCCTCCGAGGTGAACCAGCTGAACCGCATCAAGCTCATGATTTCGGTCGCCAAGGAGAACATGCGCGCCGGCAAGGGCTTCAAGATGGAGAGCGTGAAGCCGCTCGCCATGGACATGGACGACAGCAAGTTCCGCCCGGACCATACCGGTGATGAGGGCCACACGGCCGCCGGCGCCGCGTCTGCGGCGGGGGTGAGCTCCGATACGGGCGCTTGCCGGGCATGCGGTGCGGTCTCTGACGAGGTGGTGGCCGCGGTCGCTGAGCGTTTGGGCGAGGGCGTGGGCAAGTAACAGAACGCTCCGGTAGCTAGGGATCGCGCTAATGCGCTGAAAGAAACCACGTTTTGGTCGGTATTCGTCAAGAAGGCTGGCCAAAGCGTGGTTTCCTTTAGGCGTCAAGCGCGCATTTGTTTGCCGGCATCATATTGAGAGCATTCCGCTTTTCGAGGCTCAAGTCGCTTATGAGCGTAAAACAGACGAGGTATTCAACGTCACTCTAGTGCGATAAAGCAATTAACTGGGAAAACAATGCTGCACAATCGGCCAGCACCGATGTATGCGTCGCGATATTCGAACTTTACGCTCATAAGCGACTTGGGACTGCGGACGTTTTCCTGTACATCCTACACCGCGTAGCCGAGCAGCCTGCGGTTCTCGTCCGGCGTCCTCCAGCCCAGCGCCGCCGACGCCCGCTCCGACCGGAA
>NZ_NFIP01000009.1 GCF_002161805.1 Collinsella sp. An307
GCGCGAAAACTCGAGGCCCCTCCGGGGTTTCGCTTGTCTCCCTTGCGCCCGCAGGGGCAGTCGGCGGGAAACGGGTCACGAGGCGGGGCGAAAGGGGCTCCGCCGAACGACGAAGGAGGTCGAAATGAAGAATCTGAAGGAACGCGCAATCAAGGCAGCAAAGCTCTTCCTCGAGCGCCGCGGCTACGAGGTCGTCGAAACGGGCTGGAAGTGCCCGGCGGGCGCGATCGACGTGGTGGCGATGGAGGACGATATCCTCGTGCTCGTTGAAGTGTCGGCGAGAACCGCCGCCGAGGGAGGCTTCCCGGAGAGCAGTGGCCCCAAAGACCGCGGGCGCCGCGAGACTGCCGCCATCGCGTACCTGGCGGAGCATGAGGGCGTCGACCGCCCTGTCCGCTTCGACAACGTGAGCCTGGTGGTCCTCAGCGAGGGCAAAGCCTTCCTCCGCCACCACATCAACGCCCTCTCCGACGCGATTCCGGACGTTGCCGGTAACGCGCTTCCCTCAGGGGTCGTCTAAGACCTCCTGGCTCCTCTCGAGAGAGCCTCGGCCGTCAGGCTGGGGCTCTCCATCGTCTCGAGCGTTACCTTATCGCTTTGCGGGTTGGCGTCCTCGAAATCGCTTCACGATGCACGAACGAACGTCTAGTCCGATCACCATGGAATATAATTTCGCTATATACGATTTGCGGCATGGGCGATTGGAGGAGCATTTGGCGATAGCCGATCCATCTGCACCAATCAATAGAGACAATATCCGGGATCTTCCTCGACCGAGCTATATTAAGTGGCTTCTGCGCGAGAAGAAACATGTTCCCGGGATTCCAACCGACTGCTATTTTCTTGATTGGACTATTGACGAAGCCGAACTTGAGGCTTGGGCCCTTCACGTAAGAAGGCATTACGTTCGTGACGACGAACTGCTCGAAGACAGCTCATTTAACGAGATGAGCGTAGAAGACTATCTCTCAACATTATGCATTCCGATGCGCTACGAGCGAGACAAGCGCGGACCGGCGGTCCGGGCTGGCGATTTCGCCGAAATTGTCGTTAGCGACTTGCTGCAGTTCATCGAGGGGTTAAGCGTTCCCCGATACAAACAAATCGAGAGAACCAATCCGAACATATCCGATCCAGGATCGGACGTAGTCGCATACAAAGTCGATGATCCCGGCAACCCGCAAAGAGACGACCTTCTGCTTGTTGTTGAAGTCAAAGCGAAGCTGACGGGTTCGGTGAAACTAGAGGAAGTTATTAAAAACGCCGGCGAGCATTCAAAGAAGGATGAGCCCGGTGAGGATTTTAGGGTCCCGTTTTCATTGAAGGCTATCGGAAAGCGAAGTAGGGCGGCGGGCGATGACCTCACTGCTTTGGAATGCAGGAGGCTTATGAACCTCACGGAGTATCCCCTTACTTTCAAAAGGGGCTCTGCGGTTATGGTTTCGCTGGAAGACGTCACCGCCCTCGAGGGCTATTCCCTTGAGTCCTTAGGGCTTTCGAAAGACGAGAGGCTGATTGTGGTCCACGGAAGCAAACTGATGGAACTAGTGCATAGCGTTTACGACAGGTGCGTGAAATGATATTCGGTAGAAGATCGGAACGAGGGTTGAAATACGCTCGAACCAGGGCAAAGATCGATGAGTTCATGGTGGACTCCGACGAAATGCCGGAATTCGCATTCGACTCTGACACCCTTTGCTTCGAAAGCGTTCTAGCAATTTCCGACGCTTTGGATCTTCTTTCGGAAAAAGGCGAGCTGGATGACGGACCCAAAAGAGATCTGTCCTATACGGCCTCTTTCCTCAATGCCGCCGCAAATGAAAATAGGCACGCTAAAAAAGCCGACAGCTACTGGGCTTTGGCTTGCACGGCATACTTCCTTCTCGGAAACTACGGAAGCTCAAAATTTGCTCTGAGTAGAATAAGCTCGAAGGACGTGTTGGGGCACAACGCACGTCTCTTTTTAAGCATAATAGACTACCTGTTCAACTGCGCAAAAGACGAATCGTTTCCGCTTTCCCTTTTTGTCTCATATATGGAAGGGCGCTTTGAAGACAAGCGGGAAGTGGCTGAAGAGGTGAGACAGAATCTGACCGAGGACAACGCAGCAGATAGCTTTTTTGCCGACGTCGTCAGCACTTGCACAGCCCTCTCCATGGAGTATGCTGCGGCAACTCTTCTTCCTCGTTATTCGGGGATACCCCTAAGTTCCTGGGAGCCGTCTCTAAAATCGAACAAGTTCGGAAAGCTCTTATGGCAAGCGCAACAGCGGATCGGGGAAAAGGGTGCTTTTGCGGGCAAGGATCTCTTCATTCAGCTTCCGACGGGATCCGGGAAAACCAAGAGCATCGAGCTGATTATTCGATCGAGGATTCTTGCGGGAGGCTGCGACACTTCGATTGTCGTTGCTCCGCTAAGGGCCCTTTGCTCCGAAATCTCCAAAGATTTGGAAGACAGCCTGGGTGACGTGGCGTGCGTTCATCATGCGAGCGACATCTTCGAACTGGACGGTTGGCTTAATCTGGGTGATTCCAAGCCGGAAGTGCTTGTCTTCACCCCGGAAAAGCTGTCATTTGTGCTCCATCATTCCGAATTGAGGGCAACGGATATTGACCTATTCGTATTCGACGAATCGCATCTGATTGACAATGCGTCGCGAGGGCCCTCGTATGAACTGCTATTGGCAGAAATAATAGCGGCAAAGGAAAATGCCCAACTCGTCTTAATTTCCGCAGTGACATCGAATCCGGACAGGTTATCCGAATGGGCGTTCTCCGACCCCTCAAGATGTACCACTGGAGATGGGATCGAGTCCACGGAAAAGACGATAGGGTTTCTCTCCCGTAATACGGGCAGCATAGACTTCTTTCAATACGGAGGTTCTGCAGATCTGAATTATTTCCTCCCTTATCATATATCGGCTCTCACTCTTCCTTCGCCATCGCACGACGGAACGACAACGCAATTCCCCGACTTGAAGGCATCTGCCAAAAGACGGAAATCGGGCGACCTGGCTTTGTTCTACTCAATACGGTTGGCCCACGGGGGGCCGGCCGCCATCTTCATACCTCAACGCAGCAACGTCTGGGCTTTTCATGAACGTATAGCAGAATTAGCCTCCTTCGGTCTTGATTTCTCCCGGATTACCTCGCTTAGCGATCCCGAGGAGTTGGAGAGAATTGCGCGGTTGTTCGCATTGCACTACGGAGAGCATTGCGCCTTCTCGAAAAGCGCATCATCGGGAATACTCCCGCATTTCGGCACTCTCCAAGGCGCGCTCAAGCAGGCCATTGAACACGCTATGAGAACCGGGGCCGTGAGATGCGTCTCATGCACTTCCACGCTGGCGCAGGGCGTCAACCTTCCTATTCGATATCTGCTGGTTACGGACAGGTCAAACGGTTTCGAAAACACCACTGTAAGGGACTTCCAGAATCTTATCGGGAGGACTGCACGCGCCGGAAAATACAGCGAAGGAAGCATCATTGTTTGCGATGTCGATTTGGAGAACCAGCGTGCAAGAAGAGCTTACCGAAGGCTGTTCGAGGCTTCTGCAGTAGAAAAATGCGAGAGCGCGATACTCAGTTTGTTCGAAGATGTGACGTTGTGGGACAGGAAAGTGAAACGAAGGGTGAAAGGCTCGGATATAGCCAACTTCATTTTGGAGCATTTCGACGACGGCGACCTCGAATCGAAGCTCGTCGACGCTCTGGCATCAGCCTTCAGATGCGCGCCTGAGAAAATTAGCAGGAACGTTTCTGAGAAAATCACCTCGCTTGAAGCAGTGGAAAACTACGTTGCCAACATGGCGGATGCAAAAGGCGAGCAAATGTCGGAAACTAAAACGATTTGCTCGAACACGTATGCCTATTTCTGCATGGACGATGACAAGCAAGAGCTTCTGATTAAACTCTTTGAAGCAATCTACGACCACTTCGAAGAGCAGGATGGCGAGCAGAGGATTGCGATGGTGGCGAAAACCCAAGCGGGAATTCGTAAGTCGACCGCGCTGCGAAATTGGATAGTTACGGAAGAATGCTCCTCTTTCTTGAAAGGCGGCTGCAGCAACCTTGCGCTGCTCGTCGATGCGTTTTTCGATATTGAGCATCCGAATCATCAAAAATGGTTGACTGCTCAAGGGCTTGCCGCTATTGCCCGCATGTGGATAGAGGGCGCGAACATTGAGTCAATCCTCGCACAGGTTGAAAACGATTGCGCCTCGTCGAAGCGAAGCCGTCCGAGCTTAGAATCGATCAGCAAGGTCACCGCAGAAACCGTAAGCTATGATTTGTCCCATTTCGTCTCGCAGGTTAGTGACGCCTCGTCGATTGTTCTCGGAACCAAAGAGCACGAAGAAAACCTTCTTGCACTCCAAAAGCGTTTAAAATACGGCGTGAGCGGGATGGTAGAAGCCCAGCTTTGCGAAGAGCTCTTTGACGACAGACTGGTTGTCAAAGAGATCGCCGCTGTTTTAGGGCCGTCTGCAACGAATAGAAGTGTGGCCTTAAAACTGAATGCCTTGATAAAACGAGCGCAGATCGAACATGTATTGGAGCCCTATCCCACCTTACTGATGAATCGTTTCCGAACCTGGCTAGCGTAATCTTTCGTTCTTAAGTCTCTTGGATTAAACAAAGCAAAGCAAGAGGCCTATTCCGTGTACACAGGTCCACGGAATAGCTCTTGGCCGCCTCCGGGCGGCGGCTGCGGGACGCGCCGACGGCGCCTTCCCGGCGTCATCCGGAGCGCGACGAACCGTCCCCGTCCGGGGCGGCGTCCGCACGCGCCGCCTTCGGCTCCGCTACGCTCCGTGCGGGGGATCCCCCGCGCCCCTAGGGCGCCGGCCCGCCCCCGCGAACGGGGTTCGAGGAGGCGAGCCGGCGAAGATGGAAAGGCACCCCAAGCAGCTCCACGTGAGGATGTCCGAGGCGGAGATCGCCTCGGCGAAACGGCTCGCGCGGGAGCTCGAGATGACGGTCTCGGACCTCTTGCGGGTCCTCCTGCAGCTTCCCGCCGAGGCCGTCCGCGGGGGCGGCTCCCTCGTGGTCGTCGACCGCACGACTGCGGCGAGGATATCCCGCGAGATGACGCGCTGGGGCCATCATTACAACCAGGCGGTGCACGCGCTCAACGCCATCGCCTACTACCTGAGGTCCAACGACATGGACGCCCCCGAGGTCATGGAGGAGCTCGCGCGGGCGGAGCGCACCCTGGCGGGGATGCAGCCCGGGATCGAATCCCTCCGCAAGGAGGTTTCCGCGCTGAGCGGGAGCGTGATCGCCGCGCTGGGGAGGTGAGCGGGATGCCCATGCTCAAGGCCATCGAGGGAGGCCTCGTTCCCTGGGTCGCCTCCGGGCGCGACTCAGGGCGCCTTCACGGTGACGTGGACATTTCGCTTCGCATGGCCGACATGCCGGCCGTGCGCGCATGGCTCGCCGCCGAGGGCCTGTACAATCCCGCACTCGACTCGCTCAACCTCCCGTGCAACGCGGGCCACGGGGACTTCGGCGTCCATGCCGTGGCGGGCGGCGTGCTCGTGAGCTTCTGCCCGTTCCGCTTCGAGGGCGGCGATCTCCGCCAGCGCAACGCCGCGCTCGCGGCGACCGACGGCTTCGACGCCCTGCTCGAGGCGGTCGTTCCCTGCGTCGAGGAGGGCGACCTCTTCGAGGTGCGCGCGCTGCCGGGCGGCACCGTCATCGGCTGCGCCACGCTCGAGTCCGTCCGCGCGGCCAAGGTCGCGAGCGGGCGCGAGAAGGATGCGCACGACGTCGCCGAGATCGACCGCATCGGCTACGACCCCGCGCTACGCTCGAGTGGCGGCCGCCTACGGGGCCATGCGCATCGCATGCGTGGCACACGGGGAGTAGGCTGGCCGTAGAGAGAAGCGGGGGGCGGGTCGCCACGGTCCGCCCCCATCGCCTCAGCATCGCGCCCCGCGCCTCCCGCCGGCGCCTACCTCACGAAAAGGCCGCCCTGTGACACCCCGTAGGCCACCACCAGGGCGAAGAGCGCCAGGACGACGTAGCCGACGACGAGGAACGCCCGCCAGGCCCTGAGCGCCGCCTCCTTGCCCCGCTCGACGTCCGAGTAGATCGAGGAGATCTGCTTCTCGGACTCGTTGAGCGCGCGCACGTCGCCCACGTCGACGCCCCTCACGAGCTCGTCGAGGCTCATCTCGTAGTAGTCGGACAGGAGGACGAGCCGCTGGAAGTCGGGGTAGGACTGCCCGAGCTCCCACTTCGACACCGTCTGCCTCGAGACGCCGAGCTCGTATCCCAGCCGCTCCTGCGAGAGCCCCCGCTTCCTCCTGAGGTCGGCGAGCCTGTCGTTGAAGTTCATGGTCGCTCCTTTCGGTCGGTCCTGCGGTCCGCACCGCCTTGGTGCGAGACCATGGAACCGCAGAGCGGGCCCTGGCGCCACCAACGACGGTTGGCGATCCGTCAACCAAAGGCGGCATTGGGCGAGGTTGCGGCGGCTAGGGCGCGGACACAGGGCGCCCGGTCTCGATGAATACAATCAGCTCCTCGAGGTCGTCGAAGTCGTCGTAGTCGCCCGTGATGCCCCCCGCGGTGGTAGACGACCCCCGCGGCCTCGTTCCGCTCGAGGCAGTCCAGGAGGTGCCCCTCTCCGAACCTGCGCGCGAACTCGCCGAAGGCGCGCGCCTTGAGCTGGGCTCCCGCCATGGCTTCGCAGACGCTCGAACACTCGTAGCAGTGCGCGATCCCCCGTCCCTTTGAGCACGACCTCACCTCGCAGGTGGCGGCGTCCGGGCAGGACTCGGACTCGCAGCCGTCGCACCCGTTGTTCTCCGAGCACAGGCAGCAGGCGAGCCCGCACCGCGCGATCCCCAGCTCTCTTCTCATGATGACCCCCTTGTTAACGAACGTATGTTCCTGTACCATGATGCTACCACAAGCGAGGACGGAGGCCACGATGGCGTACGACTTCAAGAGGGAGTTCCGCGACCTGTACCAGCCCAAGACCGCCCCGGCGCTCGTCGACGTTCCGGCGATGACCTTCGCCGCCGTCGCCGGAGCGGGGGATCCCAACGAGGAGGGGGGCGCCTACAAGCGCGCCCTCGAGCTCCTGTACGCTTTCTCCTACACGGTCAAGATGTCGAAGATGGGCGACTGGCAGCCCGAGGGCTACTTCGACTACGTTGTGCCGCCGCTCGAGGGCCTGTGGTGGGGCGGAGAGGGCGCGTTCGACGGGACGGGTGTCGCTGACAAGGCGGCCCTCTCGTGGGTGTCGCTCATCCGCCAGCCCGACTTCGTGACGCCCGGGACCCTCCCCGCGATTCGCGAGATGGCTGCCGAGAAGAAGCCCGACCTGGCGGGCGCCCTCGAGTCGGGCGAGCTCCGCCTCGTGCGGTTCTCGGAAGGGCGCTGCGCGCAGTCCATGCACAGAGGCCCCTACGACGAGGAGGGCGCCACGATCTCGAAGCTCGCCGCCTTCATCGGCGCGCAGAGCCTTCGCCTCGACATCAGTGAGGTGGGAGGCTCGCGCCCGAGAGACATCCTCGGCGCGCTCGACTGCGACGGCGGCGTCCCCGCCGTCCGCCTCCACCACGAGATCTACCTGGGCGACCCCAGACGCACGAAGCCCGAGAACCTCAGGACCGTCATCCGGCACCCGGTAGCTTAGGGACGACCATGGACCTCTCGCGCATAGACGCCCGCCTGCTCTCGCGCTCCGGCGCAACCAAGGACCTCCACGAGAAGTGGGGCTGGATGGTCTACTGGGTGGGCGGAAGGCAGTTCGCCTGCGAGTTCACCGCCTCTCCCGACGCCAAGCCGCCCTACGCGGGGCGCCACCTGCTCTCGCTCAAGTGCGACCCCGACCGCATCCTGGAGCTGCGCGCCGAGCACCCGGGCGCGGTGCTGCCCGGCTACTACTCCGACGGTCGCACGTGGGTCTCGGTCGACCTTGACGCCGATTTGTCTGAGAAGCTCATGCTCGACCTCTGCGACATGAGCTACGACCTCGTCTTCGCCAAGCTGCCCAAGCGCGTGCAGCGGGAGGTCGCGGGCGAGTAGGCGCTACCCCGCGAGCGCGCGCAGCGATTCGGCTGCCGCCCGCGACGTGATGTGGAGCCTGAGCCCGATGGGGCTCACCTCGAGCCCCACGACGGGCGACCCCTCGTAGGTGGTGACCTCGAGCACCTTGACCTCGTCGAGGTCGTCGGCGCTCTGCCCGAGCTTCTGCGTCTCCGGCTGCCACAGCTCGAAGGCGTACTCCGCGTCGGCGTCCGGCTCCGCGGCCAGGCCGTTCTCGTCGGAGAGCGGGTCGAAGGCGCCCTCGATCTGGTCCTGGTCGGTCAGCTCGCGCACGACCTCGCCGGTCTGGGCGTCCCTCACGACGAGGCGGGAGACCTTGCCCCAATCGACGTCCGAGAGCGTGTCGGCGAGCTCCTGCGTCTGCGAGGCGAAGTCCTCCGCCTGGTCGGCGACGTCGTCGAGGCCGGGCAGGCCGAAGCACCCCGCGAGGGGCAGCGCGACGGTCGCGGCGAGTAGGGCGGCGATGGCGGCGCGGGCTCTCATTGGTCTCCTTCCGGCGGGGCTTCCCGCCCATTCTACCCCCTGGGCCGCCCCCGCGGGATCTCTCCCACGGGGGCGTCTCGCCCAGGGACCGGGGCTCGTGGGGACTGTCTTTTGGGCCCTGGCCTAGTTGTCCCGGGCGAGCCTGCGGTAGAGGGCCGCGAAGACCGCGGCGCCGGCGACGGCCCAAGCGAGCGTCGCCGCCATCGGGGCCAGGGAGTCGGTCGTGAGGAGGCGCCCGTCGACGGCGAGGCCGAGCAGGTCGTAGACGCCCCCGAGCGGCGTGAACGCGGCAATCGCGTCGACGGCGTCGTTCGCCGTCCCGAAGGTGGGCACGAGGGCCAGCAGCAGCACGGGCACGCTGTAGAAGCCCGCCGTCATCTGGTCGCGCGAGGCGAGCCCGAGCACGAGCGACACGAGCACCACGGGCACGGCGCCCAGCGCGGTGAGGGCGAGGTAGACGGGCAGCAGCGCGGGGTCGCCCTCCGCGACGGCGAAGCACGCCGCGCCGACCGCGACCACCGCGGCGAGCGTCACTCCGCCCTTGGACGCGGCCACCTCGCCGGCCCCGACGTTGGCGAGCATGAGGGTGCGCAGGGTGTGCTTCTCCTTCTCCTCGGCGATGCCGTAGATGAGCACCATCGAGGCGACCATCCCGACGCTCATGCAGAGCCCGGAGCCGAGCAGGAACTTCTGGAACTCGCCCTCGGCGCCGGCGAGCCCCGCGCCGGCGAGCCCCGCGTCCGCCGCCGTGTCGCCGATGACGAGGCGGAACAGCAGCATGAAGCCGATGGGCATGAGCAGCACCACGAGCATCGTGAGGTTCTTGAAGAGGTCGGCGAGGTCCTTCGCGGCGAGCGCGCCGATGCGCCTCATCGTGGCGTCCATCCTACAGCTCCCTTCCGGTCAGCTCGAGGAAGACCTCCTCGAGGTCGGGCTCGTCCGAGTGTATCGACAGCACCTCGCCGGCGGCGAAGAGCTCGCGCGCGGCGTCGGCGGACGCGGCGTCCTTCGTGAGCTCGACGGCGCCGCGGGTGCGCGTGGCGACCACGACGCGGTTGCGCGCGTGCTCCATGGTGAGCTCCGCGGGCGCCCCCGTCGCCGCGATGCGTCCCTCGTTGAGGATCGCCAGGCGGTCGCAGCAGCCCTCGGCCTCGGCCATGTCGTGCGTGGTCAAAAAGACCGTGGTCCCGGCGCGGCGGAGCTCGGCGAGCATCCGGTGCACCTCGGCGCGGGCCGCCGGGTCCAGGCCGCTCGTCGGCTCGTCCAGAAAGACGAGCTCCGGGCTGTGGACGAGGGCCGCGAGCAGCGCCGCCCTCTGGCGCATGCCCTTCGAGCAGTTCTTGACGAGCGTCTTGCGGTCCCGCTCGAGGCCCACGCGCTCGAGGAGCGCCGGTATGCCGCGCTCGCCGCGCCCGCGCACCTTCGCGTAGAGGCGCAGGTTCTCCTCGATGGTGAGCCGCTCGTAGAGGGCGCTCGTGTCCGAGAGGATGCCGATGCGGTCGTAGTCGGCGCCCGACGCGTTCTCGATGGGCCTTCCGAACAGCGTGATGCGCCCGGTGTCCGCCGAGAGCTGGCGGGTGAGCAGCTTGATCGTGGTGGTCTTGCCGGCGCCGGAGGGGCCGAGGAACCCGAAGCACTCGCCGCGCGCGACGGCGAAGGTGAGCCCGTCGAGCACGCGCTTGGCGCCGAAGGAGAGGCAGACGCCCTCCATCGAGAGCACGGGGCTATGCGTCGCGGCCATCGTCGCCCTCCTTCCGGGGAGCCTCCCCGCTCCCGCCCTTCTCGTCCTTCCGGTTCTTCTTGCGCCTGCCGGTCTCGAACACGCCGGCGGCGAAGCAGCACGCGATGATGATGACGCCCATGATCGCGGGGTCCATGCTACATCGCCTCCCTCGCGGTGCGGTTGCCGGCGGCGAGCGCGGCCTCGAGGCTCTTGATGCGCTTCTCGGCGCGGGCGATCTGGTAGCCGAGCCCCGCGGCGAGGAGCACCGTCGCGATGGCGAGCACCATGAGGAGCGCGGAGAGCTGCTCCAGCGTGAGCGGTGCGTTGGGCCCCAGCGCGTCGGCCACGATGTCGAGGATCTGCTGTTCGGTCATGGCGTTTCCCTTCTCGTCTCCCCGGCGCCCCCTCGGGCGGAGCCGGGTGCCTTTCCGATGGCACCATCCTCGCCGGCGCGACACGCCGCCTCAAGGGGTTTCGACCATCAGGAGCTGCGGAAACGACGAGAGGAGCAATAGGGGCCACGAGAGGAGCGCCGGGGGGCGCGCCTACCTCCAGCCGTAGCGGTCGCGCATGGCCTCGGCGCGCCCCTTGGCGAGCGGGATCTGCGTCGCCGCCGCGTCGGCCAGCGTGAGGTTGAAGCTGTTGCGCGTGAAGCGCTCGACCTTGGCGACCTTCTGGACGTTCACGATGTAGGAGCGGTGGCAGCGGAAGAAGCCGTAGCGCTCGAGCTCGGCCTCCAGCTCGTCGAGGGTCATGCTCACGGGGTAGAGCTCCCCGCGCACGGAGGCGAAGTTGGCGCGGTTCACGCTCTCCACGAAGTCGACCTCGCGCGGGTCGAACAGCAGAGTCGCCCCGTCGGACCTCGCCGGGACCTTGAAGACGCGGACCTCGTCGCCGGCGAACCCCGCGCCGTCCTCCTCGTCCCCCTCGACGGCCGTCTTGGCCTCGCGGAGGACCCCGTCCTCCTCGTAGAACGCCGTGCCGGGCATGAGCAGCGCCTCGCGCAGCGGCTCGCCCGCGGTGATGAGGACGCCGCCGGCGTCCGCGACCTGGCCCATCCACGCGGTGACGAGGCCGCGCGTGGCGGGCGTCACGTCGGCGAGCGGGCGCTCGCAGAAGACCACCTCCGGCTCGGAGAGGCTCATGCGCGCGAAGTTGAGCAGCGCCCGCTGCTCGTTCGTGAGGTTCTTGACCTGCGTGCGCGCCGCCGGGGCAAGGCCGAAGTGGGCCATGGCGTCCTCGGGCGCGACGGCGCCGCCCGCGAGGCGCGAGAAGAGCCTGAGGTAGGAGCGCACCGTCTCGCGGTCGAAGCCGCGGTCGGTGCTCACGTAGAACGCGCACCTGCGCCGGGCGTAGCGCCCGTGCACGAAGCGCACGGCGCGGTCCACCGTCTCGCGGCGGCACTCGAGGTGGACGCTCTCGCCCTCGCGGTCCGCGAGCAGGTCCTCGACGGTCTCGTACGATGCTGTGTCCGGCACGTGCCCCTCCCGGTCCCTCGTCCAATGGAAAGCGAAACCAAGTATATCGGGTATCATGGGGCGCATGGGAACAAGCGCACTCCGAAACATACGCGCGCTCGTCGCGCGCGACCTCCTCGACGCCGTCCGCAACCCCACGACGCTCATGTCGTGCGCCGCGGGCGCGCTCGTCGCCGCGTTCTTCGGGCGCGTGGTCGCCGGCGCGCCAAGGCTCTCCGCCGCCGAAGGCGACGCGTTCGCGCTCGTCGCGGCCCTCTGCATCGCCCCGGCGTTCGCCGGCTGCGTGGTGGAGCTCTACGTCATGGCGGAGGAGCGGGAGCGCGGCGCCTACGTCACGCTCGCCGAGGCGGGCGTGGCCCCGGGCGAGATCGCCATCTCCAAGTGGGCCTCCGGAACCATCGCCACGCTCGTCACCCAGGCGGTCTCGTGCCTGCTCCTGGGGCTCCCGCCCGAGACCACGGCCGCGCTCCTCGCGCTCTCCGCCGCGGGCGCCCAGCCCCTCCTGCTCGCCGGCCTCGCCTCCGGGCTCTACGCGCGCGAGCAGATGGCCTCGAGCCTGCTCGCCGTGCCGCTCACGGTCGTCGCCGTCGCCCCCGTCCTCTCGTTCGTCTCCGGGACGGTCCGGTCCTTCACGTGGTTCTGGCCCCTGGGCCCCGCCGCCGAGGCGGTGCGCGCCGCGTGCGGCGCGGGCACCGCGGCGCCGGCCCCCGTCCTCGCCGCCCTCGCGGTCGCGTGGACGGCAGCTGCCGCCGCGCTCGCCGCGCGGGGGTGCCGCCGCTTCGCCCGCGAGCTCGCCGCCGAGCGCGACCGGCTGGCGTAGCGTTTGCCGACCGCCTTCTTGACCTGGCTCCTCGCTAAGCAGACAATGTAAAGACATTGTCTTTAAGGAGGTGCCGCATGGCTGATACGACCCTCGTGAACTTCCGGCTCGATCAGGACACCAAGCGCTCGATGGAGGGTGTCTGTCGAGACCTCGGCATGAGCATGACCACGGCGTTCACGCTCTTCGCCAAGAAGGTCAACCGCGAGCGGCGCATCCCGTTCGACGTTTCGCTCGACGGCGCGGCGGGAGCACGGGCGTCCGTGCCGTCGCTCGCCGTGGGCGCCAACCACGCCGACCCGGCAGTCATCGTCGAGGGCGTGACGCGCGTCTTTGGCGAGGGGGCGGCCGAGCGCCGCGCGCTCGACGGCGCCTCGCTCACGGTGCGCCGCGGGGAGTTCGTCGCCGTCATGGGGGCCTCGGGATCGGGCAAGTCCACGCTCCTGCACATCTTGGGCGGCGTCGACGCGCCCACCGCGGGCCGCGTCGTGGTTGACGGCATGGACCTCTCCACCTTGGGGCCGGATGCGCTGGCGCTCTTCCGCCGGCACACCGTCGGGCTCGTCTACCAGGCGCACAACCTCGTTCCGTTCCTCACGGCGCGCGACAACATCGAGCTGCCCCTGCGCTTCGACGGAGCCAGGCCCGGCCCCTCCGAGGTGGCGGAGCTGCTCGACCTTCTCGACATAGCCGATTGCGAGCAGAGTCTCCCCTCCGAGCTGTCGGGCGGGCAGCAGCAGCGCGTCGCCATCGCCCGGGCGCTCGCGGCCAAGCCCGCCGTGGTGCTTGCGGACGAACCGACGGGCAGCCTCGACCGTGCGAACGGAGGGCGCGTGGTGCAGCTGCTCGGCAGGGCGCGCGACCGCTTTGGGACCACCGTCGTTCTGGTAACGCACGACGAGAGCGTCGCCGCCGCGGCGGACCGCGTTGTGCGCATCTCGGACGGCCGCGTCGTCGAGGAGGGCTGAGCAGTGCTTCGCTCCTACCTTGAGGCGTACATCAGCCACAACAGGGCGCCCGTTGCCGCCCTCGCCTCGCTTTCGTTTGTGGCGTCCGTCCTGCTCGGGCTCATCGTGGGCGTGGGCAGCCTCATGGTCACCGACTACCTCGTGCGCATGGCGGCGCTTGGCCAGGCCCCCGACGTTACCGGGTCGACCATCGCCTTCGGCCTCGTGATCGCGTTGGCGGCCGTCGCCGTTGTTCTCATGCTCAAGAGCGCCTTCGACGTCTCCATGAGCGCGCGCATCAGGCAGCTCGGGCTTCTCAAGAGCATGGGTGCCAAGGACGGTCAGGTCAGGCGGCTGCTGCTCGCCGAGGGCTGCGCGCTCTCGCTTCCCGCGGCCGCCGCCGGCGTGCTTGTCGGCCTTGGGCTGGCGCTCGCGCTGGTGAGCGCCGTGGTGTCTGCCACCGCGCAGAGCCGCACATACGACCCGGTGGTCGAGATCGCGCCGCAGACGGTCGTCCTCGGGCTCGCCGTCGCCGTCTCGACCGTCCTTGTCTCCGCCCTGCTCCCGGCGCGACGCATCGGGCGCGTGAGCATCGTCCAGGCGATGCGGCAGGGCGATGACGACTGTCGCGCGGCCAAGCGGCCCGGCGTCCTTGCCCGCATCATGGGGAGCGGCCTCGGCATCGAGTTTCAGCTGGCGGCGTCGTCGCTGCGCGCCCGGCGCCGCGGCATGCGCACCGCGAACGTGTCGATCGCCCTGGCCGTGCTCGCCTTTGTGACGCTCCTCAACTTTGAGACGCTCTCGCACCTCTCGACGCAGGTGACGTACTTTGATCGCTACGCGGGCGTCTGGGACGTCCGCGTCACCGTGGACGGCGCCGAGGCCGCGGGTCCCGACCAGGCGCTTGTAGACGAGCTGCTTGCGACCGACGGCGTGACGGGCGTCTCCACCGGCGACGCTTACAAGGTCGGCTCGGGCGACCTGTTCTATAACGTCCTGACCGACTCGGCGGCGTCCGAGGCGCGCGTCGCCGACGAGCTCGCCCGCCGTTTCGCGGGGCGGGACGACGTTGAGGTGCTGAGCCTTCGCGCCGAGGCGGCGCGCGACGCGAGCGTGCGGGCCGGCCTTCGCCTCTTCGTCGACGTGCTGGCCGGAGTGCTCGCCTGCGTTGGGATCGCGGACGTGTTCGCGAGCGTCCTCGGCAGGATTCCGGCGCGCCGGCGCGAGATGTCCCAGCTCCTTGCGGCAGGCATCGACCGCAGGCAGGCCTCGCGCATGTTCACGGCAGAGTCGGTGCTTATCATCGCCAGGCCGCTGGCGTGGGCGCTCGCCCTCAACGTCGTCATCGCCGTTCTCGCGATTGCCGCGAGCCCGGTTGAGCCGTTGGTGTTTCTCGCCAGCATGCCGGTGGCGCCGGTTGCGCTCTTCGTCCTCGTGTGCTGGCTCCTGGTGCGTCTTGCCTACGCCCTCGGCGAGCGGGCCGTCTTCCGAGCGCCCACCCTTGCCGTAAACGTGGAGTAGGCCCTTGGGCCGGCCCGTGCGAAATGCGGGCCGCTAACCAAAAGCTAACGGATCTGGCCTACCGTTGCGCTGGGTGATGCCGGAAGGGGTGCATCTATGGCGAAGCATGTGCTCGTCGTCGAGGACGAGCCCGACGTGCTGGACGCGCTCGTCCAGCTGCTCGCGAGCGCGGGCTTTGAGGTGCGGGGCGAGAGGGATGGGCTCGCGGGGCTCCGCGCGTTCCAGGAGGCCCTTCGGAGCGTGCCCTTCGACCTCGTCATGCTGGACGTGATGATGCCCAGGATCGACGGCTTTACCCTCTGCGAGGCGATCAGGTCCTCCTCCGACGTCCCCGTCATGGTCATCACCGCCCTTGACGGCGAGGACGACCAGCTGCGCGCCTTCCGCCTGCTCGCCGACGACTTCGTGTCCAAGCCCTTCTCGCTGCCCGTGGTGCTCGAGCGCGCCCGCGCGCTGCTCAGGCGCTCCTCAGCGCGGCCTGCGCCCGCGGACGCCGCCCTGGCGTGGCGCGACGTGGTGCTCGACCCCGCCTCGCGCGAACTATCGCGGGGCGGGGTCCCCGTCGGGCTCACCAGGACCGAGTTCGACGTCCTGCTCGCCCTCATGTCGCGGCCGGGTAGGGTGCTCTCCCGCGCCGAGCTCGCCTCCGCGGGCGGGCAGGCCGACCCCGCCGACCCCACCGCCGGCGAGTCGGCCGTGAAGCTCCACGTCATGAACATCCGCCGCAAGCTCGGGGCCGACGTCGTCGAGACCGTGAGGGGGGTGGGCTACCGTGTGCCGCGCGATCGCTAGCAGCCTCTCCGCGAAGGTGTTCCTGCTCACGGCGGCGCTCCTCGCCGTCGGGTGCCTTGCCCTCTACGTCGCCGTCGCGCTCGCGCTGCCGGGCGGCTACCGCGCCCTCTCCGCAGCCCGCGCCGAGGAGGCCGCCGCGGCGCTCGCCGCCGAGCTCTCCGAGGCGGACGCCGGGGAGGCGGCGGGCATCGTCGAGCGCTTCGCCGCTGAGAACGGCGCGGCGGTGACGCTCTCCGGGGAGCCCGGCACCGCGGCCGCCGGGGAGGGGGCTTCGGAGGGCTCCGCCTACACCGTGTCCGTTGCCGTCGAGCTGGCCGACGGGTCGAGCGAGCTGCTCACCATCACCGACTCATCGGGTGCGCTCGGAATCATCGGCGACGCATTCCTGCGCCTCTTTCCTCCGGCGGCCCTGCTCATCTTGGCCTTCTCCGCTGTGGGCGCCTGGGCATGCACGCGTTTGGTTGCCCGGCCCGTGGTGGAGATCGCCGACGTTTCCGAGCGCCTGTCGCGCCTCGACATGACGTGGTCTTGCGACGAGCGGCGCGCAGACGAGGTGGGCGTGCTCGCGCGGAGCCTCAACGCCATGGCGGCGAGGCTCGGGCGCACCATCGGCGAGCTCCGGGGGGCCAACGAGCGCCTGCGCGCCGAGGCCGACGCGGCTCGCGCACGGGAACGGGAGCGCCGCGACTTCCTTGCCGCCGCCTCCCATGAGCTCAAGACCCCGCTCGCCGCGGCGCGGGCGCAGGTTGAGGGGATGATGCTCGGCATCGGCGACTTCGCGGATCATGAGGCGCACCTGCCGCGGGCGCTCGCGGCGCTCGACCGCATGGACGCCCTCGTGCGCGAGATGCTCGCGGCGGCGCGGGCCGAGTCCGCTCCCGCGGCGGCGCCCGAGGCCCTCGACGCCCGCGAGGTCGCGGCCTCGGCGGTGTCGGCGTCGCGGGAGCTCGCCGCGTCGCGCGGCGTGGAGCTCGCGCTGCTCCCCGGGGCGCCCTGCCCGGTGGTGGCCGAGCGCGCGCAGCTCGAGCGGGCCGTCTCCAACGCCGTCTCCAACGCCGCGCGCCACGCCCTGCCCGGGACCCGCGCGACCGTCTCGCTCGGGGGCGGCCACCTGCGCGTGGAGAACCGCTGCGAGCCGCTGCCGCCCGAGGTCGCGGCCCGGCTCACCGAGCCCTTCTTCCGCCCAGACGCCTCGCGCTCGCGCGACGGCGGCGGCTCCGGCCTGGGGCTTCACCTCGCCGCACGTGCCCTCGAGCGTCTGGGTACTCCACTCGAGCTCTCCTGTGAGGACGGGACGTTCGTCTTCGAGGCCGACCTCTCCGGCCTCGCCGCGCCGGCGCGAACGGAAGACTAACCGAACGAGGACCGTGCGCGAACGGGTGCGCGCCACCATCGGGGGCGTCAGGGCGGCTGCGGCCGCCGAACCCGATGGAAAGGTGGTTCCATGTCGTTTCCCAGACGCGCGCTGCTCTACCTCGCGCGCAAGCGTGGCAAGACGCTCACGCTGCTTGCCCTACTCTTCGTGGTCGCGGTCCTCGCGCTCACGAGCTGGTCTGTCCGAGGTGCCGCCCAGACGGCGCAGCTGAACGTCCGCCAGGCGCTCGGCGGCACGTTCACCGTGGAGCCAGACTCCTCCAACATGTCCAACTGGGGCAGCTCGAGCGTGGGCACGGGCTCGCAGATCACGTTCCAGGGCGAGCCGCTCACGGCCGACTTCGTGCGCGACGTCGTGGAGGGCGTGGACGGCGTGCGCGGCGGCTCCGGCAGCGTGTCCAACGTCCTCATCCCCGAGACGACGGACGGCTCGGCGGCGCTCGAGCTCGTCGAGGGTGCGGATGGCGACTCCTCGCTCGCGGCCGCCTACGCAGGCGACGACTTCGGCCGCACGGTGCAGTTCTTCGCCGTGAGCGACAGCGCCTTCGACTCCTACTTCGCCAACGGCTACCTGCGCCTCGTCGAGGGAGAGCCCGTCACCGAGGACTCCGGCGACGGGGTGCTCGTGAGCCGGGAGTTCGCCGAGAAGAACGGCCTTGCCGTCGGCGACGAGTTCAGCGTGCGCCGGGCGACCGTCCACGCGCAGATGGCAGGCATCGACGTGGAGGACACCCGCACGCGGGTGCGCGTCGCCGGCGTCTTCGAGCCCACGGCCAAGTCCCAGGCCGACCTCGCCAGTTGGTCGATGGACAACGCCATCTTCGGCACCATCTCGACGCTCGACCACGCCCGCGAGGGCACCGCCGAGCAGGGCTACGACCGCGTGACCTTCCAGGTGGACGACCCCGCCGAGCTCGGGCGCATCACCGGGGAGGTCGAGGGGCTCGACGCCCTCGCGGGCAAGGGCTACCTCGTCTCGGCCGACACCTCCGACGTCGACGCGGTGAGCGCGCCGCTCGAGAACATGGACCGCCTCGTGACCGCGCTCGCGGCGGCGTCGGTGGCCGTGGGCGCCGTGGTCCTCTACCTCGTGCTCTCCGGGCGCGTGCGCGACCGCCTGCACGAGAGCGGCGTGCTGCTCTCGCTCGGGCTCAGCCGCGCCTCGGTGGTGGGGCAGTACCTCTGCGAGGTCCTGCTCGTGGCCGCCGTCGCCTTCGCCCTCGCCGTGCCGGCGAGCTCGATCGCGGCGCGCACGATGGGGGACGCCCTCCTGGGCTCGGCGTCCGAGAGCGTCCAGACGGGCGGCGGCGACGGAGGCGTCAGCACCGCCGACGGCGTGTCCACCGTCTCGGGCGACCCCTTCGCGCCGACCTTCGAGGTCGACGGTGCCTCGTTCACCGACATCGAGGTCGAGGTGGGGCCGGAGTCCGTCGCGGCGCTCTTCGGCGTGGGGCTCGCCGTCTCGGCCGCCGCGGTGCTTCTGGCCAGCCTGCCGCTCAGGCGCATGGGGCCCCGCGAGATCCTGTCAACGCTCAGCTAGGGAGGAAGACCATGGAGAAGAACCCTGAGGCCCACGGGAGCGGCGCCCCCGCGCTCGAGCTGCGCGACGTGTCCTACGCCTACGCCTCGCGCCCGCGGCTCAAGATCCTCAACGGCGTCAGCGCCTCGTTCGAGGAGGGGGTGATGTACGCGGTCGTGGGCCCGTCGGGCTGCGGCAAGTCCACGCTGCTCTCGCTCCTGGGCGGCCTCGACGTGCCCGTGTCCGGCGAGGTCGCGGCCGCCGGCGCGCCGCTCGGGCGGGGCGACCTCGCCCGGCACCGCCGCGAGAACGTCGCCTTCGTGTTCCAGGGCTACAACCTCGTCGACTACCTGACGCCGGCGGAGAACGTGGCGCTCGCCACGCGCCTGCCCGCGCTGCCGCTCCTCGAGAAGGTGGGGATCTCCGCCGAGGACGCGCGGCGCAGCGTGCTGGCGCTCTCGGGCGGCCAGCAGCAGCGCGTGGCCATCGCCCGGGCGCTGGGCAGCGACGCGCGGGCGCTTCTCTGCGACGAGCCCACGGGCAGCCTCGACGAGGACACCGCCGCTGAGGTCGCCGACCTGCTCGTGGCGGCCGCGCACGACGAGGGGCGTTGCGTGGTCGCGGTCACGCACTCGCGCGACCTCGCCCGTCGGGCAGACCGCGTTTTCCGTCTCAAACGGGGAAGGCTCGTGCGCGAGCGATAGCCTCCGGGCACCTGTCTGCCCGGCGCAGTTTCCTGTGCGCCAAGTTATGTCATGAGGCTTCCCCTGAGCGGCTCCTTTTGTCCGTAAGGGCAAGAGGGGCCGTCTTTTTGTGTACCGTGCTTCTCTTCAAAGAAAGAGGGGCAGGATGGAGCACTCCCACGATTCCGTCCGACGTGGCGCGCGCGGCGCCTCCGTCACCGTGGCCTTCCCCGGCGGAGCGAGAGTCTCCGTCGAGGTGACGGACGAGGTCGCCAGCGCCCTCAGGGACATGCAGCGCGAGACATGGCGGATCGAGCGCAGGGAGGCCAGGCACACGCTCAGCCTCGACGCGATGGATTCATTTGTCCCATCCGCCGGCCCGAAGTCGGAGCCGGGATTCGACCTCTTGAGCAAGTGCCGGAAGGGCGAGCTCGTTGCGGCTTTGGCCCAGCTTCCCGCCGTGCAGCTCCGCCGCCTCCTCATGCACGCGGTCGCCCAGCTCCCCGTCAGGGAGATCGCCCGTCGCGAGGGGTGCTCCGAGCGCGCCGTCAAGTGCAGCCTCGCGAAGGCGAGGAGAAAGATGAAAGAAATCCTCCCCGAGGGCTTCCCCTCCTGAGCGCCCCCTGTCCGTATGGATGAGGGGGGCGCTCCCCTCATGGACCTTGAGAACCGCATACCCGTCCGCAACGGCAAGGGCATGAGCGCGCCACGCGATGAGGGCCCTCGGGGGGCGGGCGGGAGCCGCTTTCAGCGGCGATCCGGGGGCGGCGCCGCGCCGTCCCCGTACATACCGACAGGACGAAGGAAGGAGCGGGGGTGGTCTCACGTGGATGGGATCCGACGCGGTCAGATATTCCTCGCGGGCCTCGACCCGGTGGTAGGCGGCGAGCAGGGCGGGGTGCGCCCGGTGCTCGTCATCCAGAACAACGCGGGCAATCGGCACGCGGGGGCGGTCATCGTCGCGGCGCTCACAAGCAGGTGCAAACCGGGTCTGCCGACGCACGTCGCGCTGCCCGCGGGAGCCGGCGGGGCGGGGGTCCGACGGTGATGCTCGAGCAGATCAGGACGATCGACAAGTCCCGGCTCCTGCGGTCGATCGGCTCGCTCGACCGGGCGCCCATGCGGCGCGTGGACGCGGCGATCGCGGTGAGCCTCGGCCTCAGGGGGACGGCCGGCGTCATGACCCTCTGCGGGCGGTGCGCCCGGACGTTCCGCAACGACGGCGGGTACGAGGTCACGCGCGTCGACCCCGGGCAGCGTTCGGGCGAGTCGTGCGCGTACTGCGGCTCGCGGCCCGGCTTCGACTACTTCGTCGAGAAGGGGGCGGGGACACCGTGATGCACAGCTGTCAAGGGTGCAATCGCACGCCTCGCATCATGGCGTCCCGCCTCTTCTCAAATGAGGATATGGCGTGGCGCAAGGCGGTGCCGGATGCGCGCGAAGCATGGCCGGGTGACCACCATGTCCGCGCATAAGTGCCCAGTCGAGGCTGACGAGCGACTCCTCGCGGATGCCGACCCCGAGAGGATTTTCATCGACGCCCTCTCAGGCTTCCCCTACCTTATGACGCCCGCCCAGGTCGCGTCGTTCACCCAAACGACCCCGGCGGGCGTCCGCAAGCTCCTCGCAGGCGGGGAGCTCCAGGGGAGCAGAATGGGCGCACGCTGGGTCATCCCGAAGGTCTGTCTCCTGCGCTACCTGAACGGGAACCGCCAGTAGGCGGGCGACTGACGGGAGGGCCTATGGTGAGGCTGAGGTGTGACAAGCCGTATAACGTGGACGAGGCGAGGAAGCGGAAGGGGCTGCCGAGAAGAAGCGCGCGAACCCCAAGACGACGTGCTACGAGCTAGCGATCAGGATACCCGACGAGTACCAGACCGTCATGGGCCGAAAGAAGGTCACCAAGACCGTCTACGCGCTCAACAAGAAGGATGACCTGCGCACCCAAGTGCACGACTTCGAGGACGAGCAGAACGCGAAGCTCGAAGCCCTGCTCGGCAAGGTGCAGATAAGGACCGAGGCCAGATCATCCCTTACAGGCGAGAGCTCGCTCGCCGCTTACATAGATCGCTATGTTGAGCTTCGAAGCTCCGGGGCGATCTCGAGGCAGACGCTCACGAGCGAGAAGCGCTACGCCCAGTATGTCGAGGCGTCGATAGGCGACGTGGCGCTTCGGCTTCTGAGCTCCGAGGACGTCGAGCGCTGCATCCTTGCCGTCCCAAGGCTCTCGAAGGAGTGGGCGCTGGAGAAGAGGCGCGAGTACGAGGAGAACAGGCGCAGGCTCGAGCGCGAGGGCAACCATCGAGTGAAGAAGCCGTTCGGCCCCCTGCGGGTTGGAGGGCCCGACCTCCAACACAAGGTCCTCAAGTTCCTCCGGGAGGTTTTAAACGACGCTGTCGACCGTGAGGTCATCGACCGCAACGTGGCGAAGTCTCGATTCCTCTCGAAGAACTTCAGGAAGGGCCGCCCGCTCATAGACCCTCTTTCGGAGGAGGAGGCTGCCCGTTTTCTCGCCGAGGTCAAGGCGCTCCCTCTGTGCTCCTTCAAGGTCGAGGTGCTGCTCCTCTTTTCGAGCGGCATGAGGCCGGAGGAGATGTTGGGCGTGCGCCCGAGCGGGCTCTCCCTCCGTGGGGCGCCTTCGGCCCGAATCACAGGTGCCGTGCGGCGCGACAGCAACGAGGTCGAGGAGTACACGAAGACGAGCACGTCGCGTCGGACCGTCCCGCTCGACGACTACACCGCCGAAGCGGTCGGCGAGTGGCTCGACCTGAAGCGGAGGCGGCTGAGGGGAATGGGAATCAGGTCGGTTGACGGGCTGCCCGTCGTTGCGGAGCTCGACGCGGTCAAGCCGTACAGCTCCTTCATCAACGAGTGGCACAAGTTCATCGAGAAGACCGGGTTCGACGGCACGAGGCCCTATGCGCTCAGGCACACCTTTGCCACCCTCAATCTCGCCTACGGGGAGAACATCAAGACCATCTCGGTCGTCCTTGGCCACGCGACCCCGTCGTACACCCTCGACCTCTATGTCGGGTACATACCGTCGACAAGCGCTGAACTCTCGAACCGCTACATGGGCAGGGTTGAGGCAGTCGCCGCGTGAGCCGTTTTCGTGCGGATCGTGCTCGTTTCCGCGGCGATGCCTTGTCCTGCGAAAACGGGCACGGTATACTATCCCCTGCGCCGGTCCTTCCGGCGAAGACGCACGCGGGCGTCGCCAAGTGGTAAGGCCCCAGCTTCCCATGCTGGTATCCGCGGGTTCGAATCCCGTCGCCCGCTCCATATGAGGGATGGGCCCGGCGCCAATGCGGCATCGGGCCTTTTTCGTGTGTTGATATCGTGGCTCTTTTTCTTGCGATTGCCGAGGTGCCGGCCAAGAGCGCGGCACGTTACGATGGCTTTACCAGCGGAAATCAGAAACCGATCAGAAAGTGGTCAAACGTCTGTGAGACCGCGGGCATATTCCGCGTGAAATCTGTAAGACGCGAGCGGGATACTCGGGCCTGTAGGACAGAGCAGATGTGGAGGTCATGAGGGGTGACCGGGTCTTCTTGAGCGCGCGGGCAGAAGCGGCTATAGTAGCTAGGTCCTTTCCTGCCCCGAGCGCACCTTCACGACCCGGGGCCTTATGCCCAGAGGAGGTGACCACATGAAGGCTTATGAACTGCTGTTTTTTGTCAATCCTGCACTCGATCCCGAGACTCGTCTCGCGGTGATGAAGCGTATCGACACCACGATTGCTGAGGGCAACGGCACGGTTGACAAGGTTGACGAGTGGGGCAAGCGCAAGCTCGCCTACGAGATCAACGACCTCACCGAAGGTGATTACACCCTCATCAACTTCCACGCAGACCCGGCGCAGATCGCCGAGCTCGACCGCGTTCTCCGCATCACCGATGCGGTGGAGCGTCACATGATCGTCCGTCGCGACGACATGGAGTAAATGCGTTTGGAAGGTCGCGCGGCGCCGATGCCAGCGCGACGCCGGGCTGTGCGGCATGAGCGCGGCCCATCTTTGAGAGGTAGTGAATTCACATGAGCATCAACCGAGTGAACATCTCCGGCAACCTCACCCGCGACCCCGAGGTCCGCATGACCTCCGGCGGCACGCAGGTGCTTTCGTTCGGCGTGGCGGTCAACGACCGTCGCCGCAACCCGCAGACCGGCGAGTGGGAGGACTACCCCAACTTTGTCGACTGCACCATGTTCGGCTCCCGGGCGGAGGCCGTGAGCCGCTACCTCGCCAAGGGCAGCAAGGTCGCCATCGAGGGGAAGCTCCGCTACTCCTCGTGGGAGCGCGACGGTCAGCGCCGCAGCAAGCTCGAGGTCATCGTCGATGAGATCGAGTTCATGAGCCGCGGCCAGCAGGGCCAGCAGGGTCAGGGTGGCTACGCCCCGGCTCCGCAGGCAGGCTACGCTCCGGCACCTCAGCCCCAGCAGCCCCAGGCACCCGTCCAGGCTCCGCCTGCGGTGGATGTCTACGATGAGGACATTCCGTTCTAGTATCCGCTTGGCGGAATGTCGGTAAGGTAAGGCGGCCGGCAGAGAGCCGCGCCGCAGGCGAAAGCGCCCACGCTTCGCCAGAAGAAAGGTATTTTGACATGGCTAAGGCTAATGATTTTGCAGCACGTCAGCCGCGTCGTAAGTACTGCCAGTTCTGCAAGGAGGGCACTGAGTACATCGACTACAAGGATACTCAGCTCCTCCGTAAGTACATGACCGACCGCGGCAAGATCAAGCCGCGTCGCGTCACCGGCGCTTGCACGCAGCATCAGCACGATATCGCGAACGCCATCAAGCGCGCCCGCGAGATGGCCCTGCTGCCGTACACCGTTCCCGTGGTTTCTTCCCGCGGTGAGCGTCGTCGCGGCTAGTGGCGCTTGACTAAAGGAGATCTCATGAAAGTCATTCTTCTTGGTGAGATCAAGGGCAAGGGTGGCGAAGGCGACGTCGTAGACGTGGCCCAGGGCTACGCCGAGAACTACCTCTTCCCGAAGAAGCTCGCCGTTGCGGCTACCAAGGGCAACCTCAAGCAGCTCGAGGAGCGCCGCAACAACATCGCTAAGCGCGAGGCCGTCCGTATGGCGGACGCCAACACGCTCAAGGAGACCCTCGAGGGCAAGCAGGTCACCGTCGACGCCAAGGTTGGCGACGAGGGCATCCTGTTTGGCTCGGTGACCGCCGCTATGATCGCCGACGCGATCAAGGATCAGCTGAACGTCGAGGTCGACCGCAAGCGCGTCGAGCTCGGTAAGCCGATCAAGGTTGCCGGCACCCACCAGGTCGACATCTCGCTCTATCGCGAGGTGCGCGCCACGGTCACGGTTCTCGTGGGCGTGGACGCCGCGGAGGCCGCTGCTGAGGTTGAGGCTGAGGCCGAGACCGCTGAGGCCGAGGTCGCCGAGGTTGAGACCGAGGAGGCCGCCGAGTAGCGAACGCTCTCGGTGAAACCGATTCTGGTTAGAAGGGGCTGCAGCTCTGCGCTGCGGCCCCTTTTGCTATGCGCGGTGTCCGCACGGCGTGGCGCGGCGGCGTTTTACAGGCTGCGAGCGTAGGAGACGAGGCCCTCGCGTGCATCGGCGGGGGCGATGATGCGCATGGCTCCGCCGGCAGCGAGCACATGGTCGTAAAGCCAGGGCAACGAGCTGGTGCGTACCGTAAAGCGCGTGCTGCCGTCTGCCAGCGGGCGTGCCTGCTCAATACCGCTCCATGCGGGGACGGGCTTGTCGGGTGCGATTTCGAGCTCGATGGCGGTCCCGCTCGCGCGCAGGCTGTCCGCCACAGCGGGAACAGCGCACGTCGCGCTGCGCGCAGGCTCGTCAAGAACCTCGACGCGGCCGATTCGCTCAAGGCGATAGCGGCGCGGGGCGTTCTTCTCGACATCTTGGGCAAGCAGGTAGGCGCCGTCGCCGGTGACGTCGATGGAGAGCGGGTCGACTACGCGCTCGCGCGGTGCCGTCTCGCCGTGGGAGCGGTAGGAGATGCGGCAGCGCCGATGGCCTTCAAGAGCGCGCCTGAGCGCGGGGTAGTGCGTGCCAAACGAGGTCGAACCGGCAACGAGGGGAGCGTCGCCGCCCGTGTGCGCAAGGGGCAGGAGTGCACGGCTCAGGCGGTCGCGCACGTTGGCATCGAGCGCGAGCGAGCCCATGACGTGCGCCAGAACGGCGCCCTCGCCCAGGCTTAAGCGAAGCGGTGTGAGGTGCGCCCCGTCGCCGGCAAGCACGATGTCGCCATGGTCGCGAAAGATGACCGCGCGAGCACCGCTCTCGCGGTCGGCAAGGGCTGAGATGAGCTCGATTGCCTCGTCCAGCTGGGCATCTGTACAGGCGAGCTGACGAGCTGCCTCGTTGGCAGCTACGAGCGAGTCCTCTGTGGAGGAGAGAAGCTCGAGCAGCCGAATGGCCCGGTCAACGCGGGTGTCGGAGAGGGTGAGCGCGGTGTTGCGCTGCTGCTTGCGCGGCTTACGAGGCATGTGCGGCCACCGTCCTCTCAATATGCGCTCGCCATGCGTCGACGAGAGGCGCGGGTCCCTGGGGGCGCATGCCATCGTGCGCGTGCGAAAGGGCAAAGGCTGCCGCCGCATTCACATCGCGCGCCTCCACCGTCCAGCTCCAGGTGCCGTCGGCCTCGCGCTGGGCGCGCCCGCGTCCGTAGGTAATCGCCTGCACCTCTGCCTCGGTGCGCTCGGCGGGTAGGGTGAACACCGCCGTTGCCGTGGGGCCACTTGCGAGGTCAAAAGGCAAAAACAGATAGGCCCGGGCGTCGAACCCATCGGGGATTTCATAGGGGCTGCCGAGTGCACCAAGGCGCGCGATGCGGTCGATGCGAAACGTGCGGACCTCGCCAGATGCATCGTCGAGCGCGGCGATGTAGCCGGCAGACTCGTGTGAGAAGATGCCGTACACCGCAATCACGCGCTCCGATTGTTTGCCGGCGGCATCGGTGTAGCGCATCTTGATCGTTCGGCGGAGCGAGAAGGCGGTCCACAGCGCGTCGGTTATGGCGTCGCGCGCGGTGCAATCGCGCCTCGTTGCTCCGTCTTCAACCGACAGCTCACCCTCCACCGCTTCGAGAGATTCGAGCGCCTTGGTGCGGATTGCCCTCAGCGGCGGCTCGAACGGCGAGCCCGGCACGGCGAGGTGGGCGTCGATGGTGGCCACGAGCAGGCGCGCGTCCTCTTCGCGCACGAGGCCGCCGGTGGCAAAGGTGCGCGCGCGGTCGAGCGCCCATGCGCTCTGCTCGGTTTCGGAAGAGCCGGGGGTCTTAAGCTCGGCGATATACACGCCGCGCTCTTCGAGTTTCTCGCGATCGCGTCTGAACTTACGCAGGTCTGAGGCGCGGTTGCCCGACCCGTAACCAAGGTCCGAGTCAGAGACAATCTCCTCGGTGGCAAGAGGGCGCACGGCGGCATTGAGCACAAACAGGAGGTTCAGCAGGCGCTGAGCCGTCTCGTCGACGGGCATCGGCTCGGGGTCGTCATGCGCCTCGGCTGCGTGTCGATCTGCCATTGCGGCCTCCCTCCGTGCGGTTGTGCGGGCAACGCTCAAGGGCGCTCGCGGCGCCTGTCTCGGTGCCCCATTCTAGACGATGCGCCCGCTGCGGCGCGCGCCATCGCGTTCTCACCATAACGGGTGGGTCGATAGCTGCAGAAACAGCAAACTCGCGCTATACTTTCGACTACATACGGAGAATGCCTCGCCCCCGGCGGGAGCATCTGAGAACACAGCGATGCGGAGTCCCCTATGGCTAACGTCCGCCCTTATATCAACCACCTGCTCCAGAGCTCGGGCATCACGCCCGCATGCAGCGAGGAGGAGCGCCTTGCCGCCGAGGACCTGGCGCAGATTTTCCGCAACCACGGCTTCGAGCCGGAGCTGCAGGAGTTCAGCGCTTCGGGCTCAAAGAAGATCGTGAACGCGGTCTTGGGCGTGCTTGTCTTTTTGGGCGCCCTGCTCATGGGCATCGGCGGTGCTATCGGCTTCATCGGCATTCTGTTGGCCATCGCCGGCGGTGTGCTCTTTACGCTCGAGCGCATGGGCAAAACGTCGCTGTCGAGCATTGGTGCGGCGGGTCTCTCCCAGAACGTGATTGCCTACCACAAGGCGTCCGGCCCGCTTGCCTCGCCGCGCAACCGCCCCGTTGTGGTGGTCGCCCACTACGACTCTCCGCGCGCCGACCTGCTCTCGCAGATGCCCTACGCGGCGTACCGACCGCTGATCGTCAAGCTCCTGCCTTACGCCATGCTGGCGCCTGCGGTTATCTCCATCGTTCGCCTGCTGCCGCTTCCGGGCGCACTTAAGGTTGTCCTCTGGGTCCTCGCGATCGTCGCTGCGCTGGTGCCCCTCGCGGCCGCGGTTGCCACGTTCGCCAACCGCTTCGTGCTGCCCTACACCTCCGGCGCGGTGTGCAATAAGTCCTCCGTTGCCGCCATGCTCGGTGTGATGAACGCCGTCGCCCCGTTTAAGGGCGACAAGGAGTTCCCCGCTGACGTTCCGTTCAAGAAGTACATGCGCGAGCAGCGTCGTGCCGCCGAGGCTGCGGCCCGTGCCGCTGCTGAGGCCGCTGCTGCGGAGGCTGCCGCCAAGGCGGCCAAGCATGGCGAGCCCGTTGAAGACGTTGCCGCCGCTGGCGTTGCCACTGCCAACGTTGCCGCTGTTGACGAGGCGCCCGAGGGTGCCGCTGTCGATGCTACCGAGGTGGCCGAGGCCGCGCTTGGGGCTACGCTCGTTGGTGCTGCCGCGGGTGCGATTGCCGAGGGCATTGCCAATGCCGACGAGGCGCCCGAAGCTGAGGGCGAGGCCGACGCCGACGCGTTTGCAGAGGAGACGGCAGGGCCCGAGGATCTCTACGTCGATGCTGCCTACGATGAGGCTGACGAGGAGCCAGTGGAGGAGCCTGCCCCTGTGGAGGCTGCCCCTGCGGAGCCCAGCATTCTCAACGCCGCCGGAAACTATCGCTTTGGTGAGGAAACCATCCGCTCGCTCGGAATGGTTTCCAAGTCCTGTGTTCTCGAGTATGAGGAGCCCGCGGTTCCCGAGCCCGTGGCGGAGCCCGCTCCCGCGCCTGCCCCTGCTCCTGTTGAGGACGAGGCCGAGCAGGAGACCGAGGCCGAGGCGAGCGATTTTGCCGAGGACGAGGTTGCCGACGAGGCAGACGTTTATGCCGACGCCTACACCGACGACGAGGAAGACTACCTCGGCGACGATTACGACGACTATGACGATGATGGCCACGGCAGTTACGCGGATGCGAACGATAACTTTGAGGACGCGGGCGAGGACGAGGACGACGACTATGACGGTGAGTTCTCCGACTTTGCCTATCAGCCTTCTGCCTACGATACGAACGGCCTCGCACGTTTCGGCGGTGGTGCTACGGGTATCGCGGGAGCACTCTCTGCGGTAGGTGCCGGTGCGTCACGCTTCTTTGGTGACGCGCTCAATCGTGGTAGGGAAGCCCTGCGTAACCTCGAGGACACCGCTCGCGATATGGCCGGGCGCTTAGGTTCTTCTGCCGAGCGCGTGGACGATTTTGCCGATGAGCGTTCCGAGCTCGATGAGCAGGAGCTGTTCTCCGATCAGACTATCGGGTTCGACAATGATGAGGAAGATCTCGAGGGTGAGGAGGTCTCAACGGTCGACCAGCCGACCGTTGCGTACGAGGCCATCCCGGATACGGCGCTTTCAGCGACCGAGGCCATCGACACCGCGCCCGAGCTGTCTTCTGTCGGCCAGACCACGGAAAGCACGGCGGTCTTCACTCCGGTTTCTACTGAGGATGATGGCGATGTCGTCGACGACGAGGTAGATTCCAATCTTTCAGCGGAGACGGTAGAGGATGCTTTGCCGGAGGATGAGAGCTACGTGGCTACTGCCGAGGATCTCGCTGGTGAGGATTACGCCGTCGACGAATCTGCCGATGGAGGCCCCGTCAATGGGGATAGTGCCGCTGAGATTTCCATGACGAGCAAGGTGTCTGAGGATGAGCCCGAAGACGCTGTCGATCCGATGGATCTCCCCTCGTTTGAGGTATCGTCGGAGGTTTCCGACGATACCGTCACCACTAATGAGGACGCGAGCACAGGTCCGTTTCTGGGTGAGACGGCAGCATTTACGACGCCGTCTTCCGAGATGATGTCCACTGCGGCGGGACCCGCTTCGCAGAGCGTCCCTGTTGCGCCCAACCTTGGCGATACGATGGATGCGCTCGTGGCGCAGCTTGACCCGTCCGATATGCCGCGACAACGCCCGAGCATGGTCATTCCTGACCCTCAGCATCCCTCGCTAAATCAGCCAGTTGTTGCTAGTCGGTCGTCGCTGTTTGATCTTCCCGATCCCTCGGCGCCCGAGGTGGATCCCTTCGCGCCGCAGAGTGCTACGGGGTCGCTGCCCGCGGTCGCCCGTTCCGAAGCGCCCGGCAAGCGTCGCTCGTTCAACGTAATTGACCCTGCCGCGGCTCCGTCGCCTACACCCTCTGCCCCCGTCACGGCTCCTGCCACCGCAACGGGTGCTTTCGAGGTGATCTCCTCCGACGCGCCGATGGTGAGCTATCAGAAGGAGGAGAAGCGCCATGGCCTTGGCGGCCTCTTTCGTCGCAAGAAGAAGGATGAGTCCTCCATGAGCGAGTACTTGGGTGTCGACGATGATTTCGACGCCAAGCGTTCCGGTCGCAACATTGGCTCGTGGGAGAACTTCGAGGATGATGGCTGGAAAGGTGGCGCAGCCGGTGCTGCGGGCGTCGGGGCTGACGAGCTTCGTGATGCGGTGACCTCGCTTGGTGATGACGAGCTTCTCGGACATGATATCTGGTTTGTGGCAACGGGCGCATCTGAGTACGGAAACGCCGGGCTTGAGGCGTTCCTCGCCTCCCATCGTGATAAGCTGCGCGGCGTGTTCCTCATCAATCTCGAGTGCGTGGGCGCGGGTCAGCTCGCCATGCTTGCAACTGAAGGAGATCGGCGTGTGCTTAAGGGCGATAAGCGCATCATGAATCTGGTGAGCCGCGTTTCCTCGGCACTCCATCACGAGATCGGCTCTGTTGAGATGCCCTATCTCGCTACCGACGCATATGTGGCAATGAACATGAGCCTGCGCTCACTCACCATAGCTGGCGTGGAGGGTTCTTGCCTTGCATGCTCGCATAGCGAGGAAGACCTGCCGATTAACCTCGATGTGGATAATATCAATCGCGTAGCTGACGTTGTGACCGAGGTCATTCGTCGCTCGTAATTAGGGAGAGGGGGCACCGTGCTCAGATATATCAAGGAGCATTGGCTCATCTATTTGATCGGCGTAGCGGTTGCCGTTGCGCTTGGGCTCAGCGCCTCCTATGTTGTCGGTGTAATCGGGTCGACGCCCGTTGACGTACGGGCGGAGCGTCGCGAGAGCGAGCAGCAGCGCGAGAATGAGCTCAGCAGCGTCGATGAGGGCCTGAACGATTTCTCCGGTGAGGTCGTTGATGAGGCAGGAGAGGTTGCTGCGGACTGAGCGTGTTCTCACGCCGTCGCCGTGAAGATGACGAGGGTGCGCCCCGCTGAGCGGGGCGCATTTTGTGAGCAGGTCACAAGGGTAAGTATTCGGGCGCAAGATGCGGCCTGAGTTTCCCATCGCGTCGAGCGCGCGCTTGCTTGCTGTGCCAGATCGTATACGAGGTGCGCGCATTTATCGTCCGTAAGGTCAAACTGCTGTATCGCTGCAAACCGCTTATCAACCTGTAGGGCACATAGCGGGCGGAACTTTGTTACTTGGCCCCGAGCATCGTGCCAGGCAGCGTTTCCAATCGACGAGAAGATGTCAGGCAAGTACGCGCGGTGAAGCGGACCGAACATGGCGCTGCTGCCAAAAGCGCTGTGAGCATACACCATGAGATGGGAGCCGTCCGGGTTCGTGCGTCGATCGAGAAAGGGGCACCCCATAGGGGATGGGGCGCCCCAGGCGTCGTGTGTGAGGAAATAATCGTCGGGATCTTGGGCGCTGAGCTCCATGACAGGATAGGCGATATCTGTGCCTGCGACTTCAAGCCAAGCGCAGGCGTGTGAAACGTTGTCGCCGTCAAGTGATGTCATCACCTCAGCGGCGCTTTGGTACGCGACGGTGTCTTGCAGGCGCATGTAGGGGATCTCGCCCAGGGACGCGATGCCGGCGCTTATGCCGGCGCAGATGCAGAGGCCGACGCTGGTTATGCGTACGAGATTTCGCAACGGTTTTCTACCGCGTTCGCGGCTCTGGGCAGGATCCACGTATCCTCCTATCGTGCCCGGCGGTTACGTTTGGGGTGTCCGCCTTTTCGCGCAGGCGTCGCCGCGAGACCGATGCCGATAATAAGGCCCATGCTGAGCAGGATTGGCCAGATGCTGAAAGTCCCCGTTTGAGGCAGATCGGGCGCCGGGTTTTCTTCCGGCTCGCTTTCTTTGATGGAGACTGTTTGGTTTGCATCGTTAAGGTCGGCGTGCTCGGCAACGAGGCGCCTGCTGTCCGGTTTCGAATCATCGACTAGATATAGCCGTTCGAACGCCACGATATCGTGGCCCGAGAGCTCCGCGGCGTCTATGTGAAATCCCATCTCAATGGCGGCCTCGCGCTTATGAGGTGCAAAGACAATGGACTCGCTCAACTCGTCTCCGTCGGCGTTGCGTAAGGGTTGTCCGCTTTCGCGGTCATAAAGCGTGCCGACCAGAACGTGTTCGACATCGCATTCGAGTCCAGAGAACGTGACGGTATCAATCAGCTTGACGAATCCGGGCGCCGCCTCATGCGTGCCTGCATCCGCATTGACGAGTGCAGTAGAAATGCGGGGGAGCGCCTCGACCGGAGTCTGTTCGACGCGGTCCTCGTCATTATCTTCGAGGCGCTCGTGCTCCTCGATGTTGCCTCCGTTGCGGTAGAGCGCCACGGAGGCGGAGTTCTCGAGCCCGCTGCCGGCACGGTACGAGTCCGTGACTGCCATGTGGAGCGTGAGCGGAGACCCAGCCTCGTCCTCCCCGATGCCCTCGATGTCGTCGTGGGCGTCCTTGAGGCCGTCGCGGTCCCAGCCGCCGGCGCGCGTGGTGAAGCCCTCCTCGACACGGCCGTACTCGAGGCGCACGGCGGTCACGGTCTCCCCGTCGGCAAGCCCCAGGTCGGAGACGCTGAGCTCGGTCGCCTCGGTGGCGGAGAGGTCCGCCGCCCAGAGGCGCCAGCCCGTGTAGTCGATGACCCGGCCGTCGTCGCCTAGGCGCTCGGCGGTCGTCTCGTCGGAGAGCCAGGGGTTGTCGTGCCCGTCGCCGAGCGTGGCGTTGGCGCCGCTCGGGTCGACGTAGTCGGCGGGGGTTGCGCTCGTCTTGTACCACACGTTCACGAGGCCGTCGTAGTCCTCGCCGGCGGAGGCCGTGGTGATGCTCGTGAGCTCCGCGAAGCCGTCGGCGACCGCTTGGAGCTCGTCGGTCACGGTGAACTCGTCGACCCAGGTGCTGCTCGTGCTGCGGAAGTCGACCGTGTAGTCGTAGCTGCCGTCCTCGGAGACCGTGACGGGGGCATTGTTGCTGCCGCCCTCATCGGCCGTCGCGTCGGCGTCGGTGTAGGGGTGCGTCGGGTCGGCGATCTGCTGGCGCTTGTCGATCTCACCGCTAATCTCGATGGGCTCGTCGTACATGACCACGCGCTGGACCTCGCCGGTCTCCTCGACCGTGAATTCGACTGCGGTCGCCTCGTCGTAGGCGTGGGGCGTCATCTCCTCGACGAGCGTGTAGTCGCCGGGGGCGAGGGCCTCGATCCGGTGCTCCTCCTCGGTGGAGACCCAGGTGTCGACGACGTTGCCCTCGGAGTCGAGGACGGTGAGCGTCGCCCCGGGGATCTCGTCCTCGTTGGTGATGTCGCGCTTGGAGAGGTCGACCTTGGTGAAGTCGTCCTCGATGTGGATGCCGTAGCTCGGCTGCCCCTCGGTCATTCCGTTGCGGTCAACCGTGAAGTAGTGGACCACGCCGTCGGGGAGGAACCCGTCCGGCGCGGACGTCTCCCAGATCCGGTAGCTGCCCTCGGCTAGGTGGCGGATCGTTATGAGGCCGTCATCGCCGGTCGTGACCGTCTGCGGCGCGGTCCCGTCGGCGAGCAGCGCGGGAAGCTCTGTGAGCGAGCACTCCTCGCCAAGCCCGTAGACCTTCGTCTCCCCCGCGATGAGGTTGATACCGCCGGTGTCCTCGCCGTCGACCGCGACCCGGTAGGTTCTGGGCTCGAGGGACGTGGCGACGCAGGCGCCGAGATCCTCGTCGTAGGCTACCTCGACGGTCTCGGAGACCCGGCCGTCCGTCGCGAGGGCCGAGGTGATCCCCGTGAAGAAGCTCTCCGATACGGTGAGCGTGTAGGACGTGTCGGCTGCAAGCTCGAGCTCGTCGTCGCCGTCGAACTCCGCCGCCTCGCCGGTCTCGGGGTCGAGGAGCTCGAGGGCGTACTTGCCCGGATCGAGCGCGACGGTGCCAGCCTCCACAGCGAAGCTGGTGCCGTCCTCCCCGGTGAGTGTGGCGGCGAGGGAGTCGGGAATCTCGACCGCGAGCTCCGCGTAGGCGGCCGGCGACGAGAGCTCGATCTTGTGCCCGGCGCCGTCGGCGTCGACCGCGAGGGCGGCCATGCCCTCGTCGGGCGTCACGGCGAGCTCGTCATCGGCGCTCCACACCGCGAACTCCGCCCCGGGGAGGGCGTCGCTGTGGCCCATGACCGTCTTGTCGAGCACGATCTCGGTCGGGGCGTCTGAGACCTCCACGCCGACCTCCACGAGCGGGGTCTCGGCGTTGGCGTAGGCAAGCGTGAACTCGTGCGGCGTCTCGTCGAGCACGTGCCCCGCGGGCGGGACGGTCTCGACGAAGGCGTAGGTCGCGGATCCCGCGCCCAGGTAGAGGTCCTTGGTGGTCGCCTTGCCGTCCTCGCCGGTCACGACGTGGTCGGCGACCTCGCCCTCGACCGCGCGGACGGTCCCGTCGGGGGAGATGACGTCCTGCATCGCGACGACGTCGAACTCCGCGCCGGCGAGCGTGCCGGCGCAGCCCTCGTCATGTACGTGCTCGCCATCGAGCTCTCCATCGGTGCAGGTCTTGGTGACGGTCGCACGGCCCATGGCCTGCTCGTCGGGGAATGCGACCGCGGCGAGCGGGGCGGCGACCGCGGTACCGGAAATCTCGATCTCGAGGTCCTCACCGCCGAGGAGATACACCGGCGAGGCGGCAGTCTCACGGATGTAGTAGGTTCCGGCCTGAAGCGGCTCGGGCAAGGTCACCGATCCTGTCTCATCGGTGGCGAACTCGGAGAGCTCGACATGATTGGGGTACCATGCCTCCTGCGTGATGGGGTTCTTGTCCTTATCGAGGAGCTGGAACGTGAAGCCGGCGGCAGGGACCGTGAGGCCGGTCTCGGCGTCGGTTTTCACAATTCGGAGTCTGCCTTGCACCTGCGCGTTGTCCACGATGTAGTGCAGCGTGGCACCGTCGACCATCTGGTCGGGCCCAATCTGCCACTCGTCCGCCGCGGCGAAGCCTTCGGGCGTCGTTGAGGCGTCCTCGCGTACGGTATAGCCTTTGGCGTCGTAGGGCAGCGCGCCAGAGATTTCCCCATTGCGTTCGCCTTCCCCGAACCAGAGGCCGTCTGTCGTGGCCTTGCCGTTCTCGTCGGTTACGAGGGAGCCCACGACCTTACCGGTGGTGTTGCTCACGATCTCGAAGCGCACGCCCCCAGCGGCTTGCTGGAGGCCGGAGCCCTCCTCGCCCGTGTCGAGGTACTTTACGAGTTCGATGTCGAAGGCGATCGGGTGTTCAACAAAATCGTCCTCTGGTTCGAGCACAAATGTGCCGGCATCCGTTATCTGTCCCGCATGGACAACGTAAGTGTGGACCGTGCTGTCGAGCTTGTAGCCCTCAGGCGCTTCGTCCTCCATCACTCGTATGCTGCCCAAGGGGATGCGATTGAAGCTGGCGTGCCCGGCGCTGTCGGTCGTTGCGGTATGGGTGTCGCCGTTGGCATCGATGAGCTTGTATACTGCGCCTTCGAGCGAGGCGCCCGGCTGGGGTGCGCCGCCGGTTGCAGAGTCCTTTTTCGCGATGCGCAGCGTGACGGTGCCGGGCTCGTCGGTGAGAGTAACGGAGGAGGACGCACTGCCGGTCGCAAATGCGATGCGCTCAGGGTTTTTCGCAAACCCAACGGGCGCCTGCTTCTCCACAGCGTAATAGCGCTCGTTTGCATCGAGCCGATAGCTGGCGTGGCCTGCGTCGTCAGTAGTGATAGTCGTCATGTGCTTGTCGTCCGAGGCCCGGAATATCTCATAGACCGCTCCAGCGTAGGCATATTCTTCGTTGCCGTCGCTTACGGTCGCATCCGCTGACACTTTCGTAAAGGTAACGGTCACATGTGGGGCATCGGGCAGGGCGACGGTACTGCCGCTGCCGGTGTTGAACGCGATCTTCTCCGGGTTCAACGTGAAACCTTCCGGGGCGTTGGTCTCTACGGCGTAGTAATCGGTGTTGGGTTTAAGGTGTAGCATGAACGTTCCATCATCACCGGTTGTGTAGGAGCCAACCTTCGTTCCATCGTTCATAAAGATGTCGTAACCGGCTCCAGCAGTTGAGTAGCCCTCAACCGTTACATCAACCTGCGGAAGGGAGCTTACCTTTCGAAACGTCACCGGAACATATGGCTCCTCGGGCAGCACGACGTTTGCTGTGTCACCAGCGGTAAACGAGATGCGTTCGGGATTGAGCACATAGCCTTTTGGCGCCTTGGTTTCTTGTGCGTAATACGACTCCCCTGCCTTGAGCGTTATTGAGGCGCGACCGTCGGCATTTGTGGTGATTGTGCCGGCAAGTGTGTCATCCTGCGTGCGGCGGATCTCGTAGGTTGCTCCAGCGAGGCTGTAGAACGTTCCCGTTGTGTTGACCTCGGGCATGGAAGAGGCTTTCTGAAAGTCTATCTCAATGGTGTGCTGTGTTTTGATGACGAGAAACCCTGTTGCGGGGCTTTTCGGTGTTATCTGGGAAATCATGTTGCCCGGCTGGGAACCGGCAGTAAGGCCGTCGCCGTGGCTCGAGCTGTGCCAGAACTTGTCTTCAGAGGGCGTGTTGCCCCAAAAGAAGCCGATATGATAATCGTTTCCCGCCACTGCTCGATTGGTATCGATGAAGATGATATCGCCCTTCTCCAACACGCCGGAGGCGAGCATCTCTGCTTTGGTCGCGAAGCGGTAGGTCGCTACACCGTGGTCGAGCGCCCAGTAGTACCACTTGCGCGCGTTCGTATCGTTGCTCTTGTAGTCGGGGTTCGCGCCGTTCGCGAACGAGCGCCAGGTGGCAACGCCCGACACGTCGCCGCCGGCATCCATGATGACACGCGAGACAAAGCCCGCGCAGTTCATGTAGGCGCCCACGCCCGGTTTGGGACTGCCGTTGGGCCAGCGACAGTCCCAGTCGGCCTTGAGGCCGCCCTCGCCGTTGGGGCCGGTGTTGCCGTACGGCGTGCCCAGATAGTAGCTGTCTGACGCGTGCGCCTCGAGAACAGACTGGATGGTGCGCGTGCAGCCGAGGGCCTGGTCGATGGTGAGCGTGGTTGCCGCGCGGGCGCTTTGGCTGATAAGAAGCGCAGCGACGGTACAGCCGAGCAGAGCGAGCAAGAGGGGCAGAAGGCCCTTTAGGCGCACCCCGCGCCTCTTTGCCCTGCGTAGCGTTGGTTTTAGGTTGCGGCAATACGACCCTGGCGGCATAGCGGATCTTGCATGTCTACCTGAATACGCGCTCCTCTGGCGTGGCCTGAATGGCTTGGTGCCCATGGCTCTCCTTCCCCTCGAAAACGGGAGGGAAGGATACGCCCGGTGCTCTAACAGAAATAAAGGCGTCTCTAACTAAGGGCAAACGGCGGTCCAAAAGGAATCTTGTCTTTTCTAACCGCGCAGGTAAAAGGGCATGTTTTAAAGCGAGCGACGGCGCGGGCCGCGCCGGTCTGCCCACAAGTCTTCACGCAGAATACAGGAATTCGGCATTGGCAAAGTCGTTCAAAAAAACTTGTTGACTTGGTACGGGGGCACGAGGTAATATTTCCGAGTGCGTTGGACCTGTAGCTCAGTTGGTTAGAGCGTCCGGCTGATAACCGGGAGGTCACAAGTTCGAATCTTGTCAGGTCCACCATTCCTTTCGCAATAAACACCCCAGCGAGAGCCGAGTCGCCGCTGGGGTGTTTATTACATCGGGGGTTTAGCTCAGCTGGGAGAGCGCGGGCTTTGCAAGCCTGAGGTCAGGGGTTCGATCCCCCTAACCTCCACCATAGAATCGACGGCTCCGCGCTTGCGGAGCCTTTTTTGTATCGGGGTGCGATGGCGAGGGGCGAACGATGACCCACGACGAAGCTCTGCAGGTGCTCGGGCTCAAGCCCGGTGCCACGCGCGATGAGGTGCAGGTTGCCTATCGCGAGCTCGCCCAAATGCTCCATCCAGATAAGTTTGCCGATAACAAGCGCCTGCGTGAGCGTGCCGAGGCGCAGATGCGCTCCATCAACGAGGCGCGCGATATGCTGCTCAAGGGTTTTGGGCAACGTGCGCGGTCCGCGGGCGGCCCCGCTGCCTCCGGCGTCCGGTCCTCTGCAGGTGCCTCACGCACGCCGGCCTCCATCGCCTTTGAGGCGGAGGTCCGGGCGCATGCCGCCGAGACGGCGCGCCTTGCCGTGGTGGCCCAGGCGCGGACGCTGCGCGAGCGCCGCGGCGGGATGCTCACGCTCGCTGTGGTTTCGGCGCTTGTTATGCTCGTTACCATGCGCATGCGCGGCACCCTCGGCACGCTCATCTTCTCGGTGGCGTCTATGCTCACGGTGTGGGGAATCGTCGATGTGGTGATGATTGCCAGCCAGACGCGCGTGCTCGACCGTCGCGCCAAGAACCTTCTGCGCCAGCGCGACAGCGCCGCCGACATTGCGCGCCGCGCCCGCGAGCTGTAGGCGGCCCGCGACCAGATACGTTTTGCGTGCTAGAATGGCCCTGCGAGAGAGAGGACCTGCGACATGACGAACCACAACTCGAACCCCAGCGCCGTGTCGCCGGAACTCGACGAGATGGTCTGCGACCTCATCGGCTATATGCTCGACGAGCTTGCCGAGGGGCGCGACCCCGGCACCGCTGCCTGCGCAGAGGACGAGGCGGACGGGCGCATTGAGGCCGTTTTTACCGACGACGGCGAGGAAGCCTGTCTGGAGGCGGCGCAGGCGTTTATCACGGATAACGCCCGCGGCAATGCCGAGGAAGGGCTGCGCGCTATCGACCGCTATGCCATTGCCTGCACGGGTGCCGTTGAGATTGGGGGCGCCTATCGCGATGCTGTGCTCGTGAGCTTTTACGAGCGCGCCTTGCCCACGGGCTATTCCGCCTACGTTCTGTACGAGAACCCCGGTGCAGGGGATCGCTTTGGCTGGAGCGACCCGGAGCCGGCAGGCGAGGAGCCCGCGCTCATCTAGGTGTGTGGAGCCGCCTTGCGTTTACAGAACGCAAACAACCGCTGACCGGCACATCGTTTACTATTAGTACCGTTTGCGCTAGAGACGCCTTGGCCCCTATGACCTGTTGGTCCTACCCGGCCGATGGCCCTACTGCGCATTCTGATTGATATCGTCTACAACCCGGCGTGCCCGGCGCCGCGCTCTTCTTCCGCGCGATTTCTGAGCTGTGCGAAGCTGAGCGCGGGAGAAGAGTACGGCGCCGGGCAACCTTTGGGGATAGAAGAGGCAAGGAGAACTGCAAGTATGCGCGTCGAGAACCTGAGGAACATCGCCATCATCGCACACGTCGACCACGGCAAGACCACGCTCGTCGACAAGCTGCTGCGCGCCACGGACGCGTTTCGTGCCAATCAGCAGGTCGAGGAGCGCGTGCTCGACTCCAACGATCAGGAGCGCGAGCGCGGCATCACGATCCTCGCCAAGAACTGCTCCATTGAGTACAAGGGCGTGAAGATTAACGTCATCGACACCCCCGGCCATGCCGACTTTGGCGGTGAGGTCGAGCGCGTGCTCAAGATGGCCGACGGCGCCCTGCTTCTGGTGGACGCCTTTGAGGGCCCCATGCCCCAGACGCGCTTTGTGCTCTCTCACGCCATCGCGTGCGGCCTCAAGATTATGATCGTTATCAACAAGATCGATCGCCCGGGTGCTGAGCCGGATCGCGCCTACAACGACTGCCTCGACCTCATGGCCGACCTCGGTGCTACCGACGAGCAGCTCGAGTTTGCCATGGAGCACGTGGTGTACGCGAGCGCGGTGAACGGCTACGCGCGCCTCGACCCGCTCGCCGACGGCGACGACATGTATCCGCTTCTCGACATGATCATCCACGAGATGCCCGCGCCCGAGGTGGAGGAGGGCGCGCCGCTCGCCATGCAATGCGTGACCATCGACCACTCGAGCTACGTCGGTCGCATTGGCATCGGCCGCGTGTACTCCGGCACCATCCACAATGGCGACCAGATCCTTGTGGTCAAAAACGACGGTTCGAGCTCCACGGCCACGGTGAAGCAGCTCTACACCTTTGACTACCTCGGCCGCACCGAGTGCCAGGAGGTTCAGGCGGGCGACATTGCCGCGGTGGTGGGTATCGACCGCACCGATATCGGCGACGTCTACACCGATCCGGAGCACCCCGTGTACCTCGATCCCATCGAGATCGACCCGCCGACGCTGTCGGTTGTCTTTGAGGCGTCGACCTCGCCGCTCGTGGGCCGCGACGGCGACATTGTGGGCGCGCGCCAGCTGAAGGAGCGCCTCTTTGCCGAGGCCGAGAACAACGTGACCATGAAGATCGAGGAGCTCGAGGACAAGAGCGGCGTCGAGGTCTCGGGCCGCGGCATCCTGCACCTGTCGGTTCTTATGGAGACCATGCGCCGTGAGGGCTACGAGTTCCAGGTTGGCCGTCCGCGCGTCCTCATCAAGACTGACGAGCACGGCAACAAGCTCGAGCCTATCGAGCAGGCCGTGGTGGAGTGCCCCGACGAGTACGCGGGCAAGGTCATCGAGGTCTTTGGTAACGCCGGCGGCACCATGACGAGCATGAACGCGGGCTCAACCGTGACCCACATTGAGTTCCGCATCCCCACCCGCGGCATCATGGGTCTTAAGAACCGCATCCTGAACGTCAGCCACGGTGAGGGTGTTTTCTACCACACCTTCTTGGAGTACGGCCTCTTTGCGGGTGATCTGGGCGGGCGCAACAACGGCGCCATGATCTCGATGACGACCGAGAAGGCCGTTGCCTACGCGCTCGGCACGCTGCAGGAGCGCGGCCAGCTCTTTGTGGAGCCCGGTACCGAGTGCTACGAGGGCATGCTCGTGGGCGAGCGCAACAAGCCGGGCGACATGGTGGTCAACATCGCTCGTACCAAGAACCTCGGCAACCAGCGCAGCTCCACTGCCGACATTGCGGTGCAGCTCACCCCGCCGCGCACCTTCACGCTTGAGGAGGCGCTCGAGTACATCGCTGACGACGAGCTTGTGGAGGTCACGCCTAAGAACATCCGCCTGCGTAAGCGCATCCTGAACGCGACCGATCGCAAGAAGGCCGCGGTGCGTGCCGGCCAGGTGAACAAGTAACGAGCAACGCGCTCGATTCTTATCGGGAGGCCTCGCTTGGGTTCCCCAAGCGAACGTCCTCGGCCTTGCGGCCTGCGGAATGTTCGCTTAGGGAATCCCGGCTGGGCCTCCTTTGTGTGCGGAGCAGCGCGTGCATGGGGGTCCTGCTCGCCGCCTTCAAGTAAATGGGCGTCTTTTTGCCGCGCCGTGTTTGCTTTGGCGCCCTTGCGCGGCGGGCTGGGCCCGGAAGTGGGCATCAAATAATCGATTGCGTGCGGAGCGCCCTTTCTATCGGTTGAATGCGGAGCAAAATCCGCAGGGAGTACTTTAGAAAGATAAAGCGTACTTGGAACGAAACTCATTTTGATACCCATTATCGACTCGAACTTGTATCGTTCGGGTGGCTGTGGGGCAAATAGGCTCATCACGCTTGTCCCAGCTGCGAATCTGGTATCATCACGTGGCCAATTGCGGTTTGGCGCGTCGGGGCCCAGCGCCTCGCGCGCGGCGATGCCGCACTATAGCGCCCGGCTTTGCCGGGGAGGCGCGCAGCCATGGCGCGTACCAACTCAGCTCGTTTGGAGGAGGAAGCCATGGGTATCATGCGCGCCCGACGCACGCAGGCAGATTCGTATAACAAATGGGCCGTGCTCTTCACGGTAGTTGTGATGTCGTTCATGTCGACGCTCGACAGTAGCGTCGTGAACGTTGCCCTTCCCGCCATGCAACGCGAGCTCGGCGTCTCGGCGGGCGACATCCAGTGGGTGTCGAGCGTCTACCTGCTGGTTTGCTGCGCCGCCGCCGTTCCTTTTGGCCGGCTGGGCGATCGCGGCGGCAAGGTGCGCTACTTCCAGCTCGGTGTGGCGCTCTTCACGCTGGGCTCGCTGTTGTGCGGCCTTGCAACAACGCTGCCCGTGCTCGTGGCGGCGCGGGTGGTGCAGGGCGTCGGTGCGTCGAGCGCTCTTTCTAACAACATGGGTATCGTTACCGAGACGTTCCCCACGCAGGAGCGCGGACGCGCCCTTGGTATCGTGAGCACGTTCGTGTCGCTCGGCCTCATGTGCGGCCCGGTGCTCGGCGGCATGCTCGTGGCGGCTTTCCCCTGGGAGTCCATCTTCTTGGTCAACGTGCCGGTTGGCATTGCCGCTTTTGCGGCAGGACTGTGGACGCTGCCGGCGGATGCGCCTCGGCGCGCGCCCGCCGACGGGTGCAGTACCGCGGCCACGTTGGAGCCGGCGGCGCCTTCCTCGCCCTGGCGCCTGTTTGCTAACGGTGCCTTCACGCTTAACCTCGTGACGATGTTTCTCTGCTTCTTTGCCGTGGGCTCAACCGAGCTGTTGCTGCCCTTCTTTTTGCAGGACGCCTGCGGTTTTTCGCCCGATGTTGCCGGCGTGATGCTCACCTCTATCCCGCTTGCTATGGCGGTGGTAGGTCCTATCGCGGGCGCGGTGTCCGACCGTGTGGGCAGCGCCATCCCGTGCCTCGTGGGGCTCGGGATCTACGCCATCGGCATCGCGGTGGTGGGCGTGCTTCCCACCGACGCGGGCGCGGCGCGCATCTATCTCACCGTTGTGGTTATGTCGCTTGGCACCGGCATGTTCCAGGCGCCCAACAACTCGCTCGTTATGGGCACGGTTGATACCGCTAACCTTGGCTTTGCGGGGAGCATGGTCTCGCTTGTGCGCAACCTCGGTATGGCGGTGGGCATCACCGGGGGCACGGCGCTTCTCTACGGGCGCATGAGCGCGCTCGCCGGACACACGGTCTCATCGTATGTGCCGGGAGAGCCCGAACTCTTCCTCGCGGGCTTCTCATTTGCGTTCTTTGTCATCGCCGCGCTGGTGGCGGCGGGCGCCGTGCTTACGGCGGCGGGTGTCGTCACCAGGCGCCTCCGTCAGAAATAAAGCGCCGCTGCGCGCTAAGGCCTGATGAGCTCGATAAACGAGAACGCCCCGTCCTCATAGCCAAAGTGGAGGATGCCACCGTTGGGCAGGCGCCCGCCAATCAGCTCCCGAGGATCGGTGAGGTGCGAGGTGAAGCTCATGCAGGCGCCGGCATGCGAGACGGCAAGCACGGTATCGCTCTCGGGGCGCTCCATAATCTCGGTCAGCGCGCCGCGCATGCGCTCGCGGACCTCGGCACGCGTCTCGCCCCCGTATAGGGGAAAGAGCTTGTCGTAGTATTCGGGCGCGGGGTTGAGGTCTTCGCTCTCGCCCTCAAAGGTGCCAAAGTAGCGCTCGCGCAGGTCCTTGACGCGCTCGTAGACAAGGGGGCGGCCGAGCGTCCCGAGCACGATCTCAAGCGTGTCACAGGCGCGCTCCGCCGTGCTGGAAAAGGCAAGGCTGGGCACAACGCCGCGCTCGGTCAGCGCCTCTCCCGCGCGCCGCGCTTGGGCAATGCCCTCTTCCGTCAGCGGCGAGTCGCACCATCCCTGGATTTTGTGGCGGAGGTTAAAGAGCGTCTCGCCGTGGCGCATGAGGTAGAGGTGCTTCATGGGAGCCCTTTCTGCGGGGGTGTTTTGACTGGTATGCTCCTATGGTAGCAAGGCAAAGGGGAAAGGGGAGCGCATGAAGGTCACGGTTCTGTTAGAGAACGCCACGCCCACGAGCCGCCTTGCCGCGCGGCACGGCCTTGCGCTTTGGGTCGAGGCGGCGGGCCGGCGCATCCTCTTTGATATGGGGCCGGACGCTGCGTTTTTGGCTAATGCCGAGGAGCTCGGCATCGATGCGGCCACGGCGGATGCCGTAGTGCTCTCCCACGGTCACGCCGATCACGGCGGTGGCCTCGGCGCATACCTTGCAGCGGCGGACGCACGCAGCGCGCAAGTGCCGATCTTTGTGCGCGCCCATGCCTTTGACGTGCATCTTTCGGGCTCGGGGGAGCGCCGCCACGCCATCAGCCTCGACCCCGCGCTTGCAGGCGCGGCGCGCCTTGTGACGGTTACAGAAGATGCCCTCGACATCGCGCCTGGCCTCACGCTGTTTGCGACGACGGCTCGCCCGCATCCGGAGCCCGCCTCCAACGCTCGGCTCTTTGCCGTGCCGGCCGGCACGTCGGCAGATGCCGCAGGCGCGGAGGTTGTTGCAGATGACTTCTCCCACGAGCAGAGCCTGCTCGTGCGCGAGGGTGGGCGCACGGTCCTCATATCCGCCTGCTCGCACGCGGGCATCCTGAACATCATGGACGAGGCCGAGCGTCTGGCGGCCAGGCCGCTCGATGTGGTTGTTGCCGGCTTTCACCTTATGGCGCCCTCGGCGCTGGGCACGGCGGATGATGCGACGGTGCGCGCCCTCGCCCGAGAGCTCGCCGCGCACCCCGCACGTTACTTCACATTCCATTGCACCGGGCTCGCCGCGTACAGCGTTCTGCGCGACGAGCTTGGCCCGCGCGTAAGCTACCTCGCCTGCGGTTCTACGGTCGAGCTCTAGCTTGGCGCCTAGACTACGGAGCGCTCGGCAGCTCGAGCGTAGGGAGCCCGGCCCCAAGCGCTCGGCCCCTCGGCGCCTTAGCGCCAGAGCCCTTTGCGCTTGAAGACGTAGGCCGCTCCAACGCAGGCAACGACGGTGATAACGGTCGGCAAGATCCAGCTGTCGCCGCCCGCGCCGGCAAGCGGCAGCGTGACGTTCATGCCAAAGAAGCCAAACACCATGTTGGGGATTGCCATCACGATGGTGATGACCGTGAGCACCTTCATGACGATGTTCAGGTTGTTGGAGATCACGCTCGCGTAGGCGTCCATCGTGCCCGAGAGGATGTTCGAGTAGATGTTGCACATCTCCTGCGCCTGATGGACCTCGATCATGACGTCTTCCATCAGGTCCTGATCGTCCTCGTACAGGGTGATGATGTGCCCATGCTGAATCTTATTGAGCGTGACCTCGGCCGATTTAAGCGAGGTCGAGAAATAGACGAGCGACTTTTCGAGCGAGAGCATCTGCAGGAGCTCTTCGTTGCGCATCGAGCCGTAGAGGCGCTGTTCGGTGGCGGTGGAGAGGTTGTCGATGCGGCGCAGGTGCACAAGGTAGCTCTGCGAGATGCGTAGCAGCATCTGCAGCAGAAAGCGGGTGCGCAGGCGCGTATTGAGGCCGCGCACGCGCCCGGCCGCCATGTCGGCGACGATCGCGTTCTCGTCTAGGCTCACCGTGACCACGAGGCTCTTCTCGGGCAGCGAGAAAAACGAGATAGGCAGCGTCGTGTACTGCAGCATCGTGGGGTCTTGCATGTCCTCGGCATCCTCGGCGCAGGGGTAGTCGACGATGATGAGGGCCTGGTTGACGTCGTCGTCGTAGTCGATGTGGGAGGTCTCCTCCTCGTCGAGGGCGGAGCGCACAAACTCGGGCAGAACGCCGATCTCGTCTTCCAGCCAACGACGTTCTTCGTCCGTGGGCGCGACGACGTTGATCCACGCGCCGGGCTCGGGCGCCTCGATAAGCGAGGTGATGCCATTGAGGTCGGTCTTGTAGCAGGTAATCACGGGGACCTCCTTTGCGGTTTCTGCGCGCCGCGCACGGGCGGCGCCGCGATAGGTCTTTGCCGCAGCTGGCAGCAGACGATACCGCAAACCGGCGGTCGGCGGCGCTACTTCGCGTAAAACGCAGAGAGCTCTTACGGATTCCTTACCGTTTTGTGACGGTGCGTGATGAAGCTGTTGTTGTTGCGTGGCGCCGGGCGCTTGCCGGTATAGGCTGCCTCACGCTGGGCATATCGAGCGGTAGCAACTCTGCACGTCTGAGGGTCGCGGTGCGGCCGATGGGATCTGATAGCTATGGCACAAGCAGGACGAAACGCGTATGGCGAGGAGATGCGCCGACGGGCCGTGCGCATCTTGAGCGAGGGCGCCGGGCATCGCTCGCTTGCGCGCGAGCTGGGCATTCCCGACGCTACGGCGCGCCAGTGGGCGCGCGCCTTTGCCGCGGGCGGTGAGGACGCGGTGATGAACGGCGGGTCACACCACAGGGCATACGATTTTGAGACCAAGCTCGCCGTTGCGCGCGACCGTGTCGAGCGCGGTAAGTCGGTTCGCGAGGTCATGATTGCCCACGGGGTGACAAGCGAGTCCTCGGTAAAGATGTGGTGCCGCAAGTACCGCGACGGTGGCGCCGACGCGTTAGTGGAGAAGCGCCGTGGTCGGCGTCCTGCCAGCGGAGAGCGCCGCGACGACATCTAAATGATAGAAGCAATGTAGCGTTTATGCGTAAACCCGCAACTGCCCTTCTAGCAGGAGGTTCGCGGGTTTGCGCGTGGTATGATGGGTGCAAAGCAACCTCGCCGCGGCATGCGGCAACGCCGCCCGGGGCGGCAGAAAGGACGCGTCATGCTTAACGCAATCGAGATCTCGCCCAAGGTCTGGTGGGTTGGCGGCATCGACTGGAACGAGCGCTCGTTCCACGGCTACACCACCGAGCGTGGCATCACCTACAACGCCTACCTCATCATGGACGAGACCATCACCCTTATCGACACGGCCAAGGCCACGTTTACCGATGAGTTTTTCCAGCGCATCAGCCAGGTGGTCGACCCCGCCAAGATCGGCCTTGTGGTTACCAATCACGTGGAGATGGACCATTCCGGGAGCCTCCCCAAGATCCACGAGCTCGCGCCCAACGCCCGCCTGGTGGCGAGCGGCCCCGCCGGCGTGAACGAGATTCGCGCCCACTACGGCATTGAGGTCGAGGGTGTGAAGACCGGCGATTCCGTCTCCATCGGCGAGCGCACGCTCCACTTTGTGCAGACGCCCATGGTGCACTGGCCGGACAACATGGTCACCTGGTGCCCCGAGGACGGCATCCTCTTCTCCAACGATGCCTTTGGCCAGCACTTTGCCTCGACCAAGCGCTTCGATGACGAGAACGACCTCTGCGAGGTCTTCAAGCAGGCCAAGAAGTACTACGCCAACATCGTGTGGCCCTACGGCGCTCAGGTGCAAAAGGCGCTTGGCGCTCTCGGCGGGCTCGACATCAAGCTCATCGCCCCGTCGCACGGTGTCATCTGGCGCAGCAACATCGCCAAGATTCTCGAGAAGTATCAGGCGTGGAGTACCTATCAGACCGAGGAGAAGGCCGTGGTGGTCTTTGACTCCATGTGGCACTCCACCGAGTCTATGGCGCGCGAGATCGTGGACGCCTTCATCCGCGAGGGTGTGCCGGCCGAGCTCATCGACGTCAAGCACACCCACATCTCCGACATCATGCTCGAGCTGTGCGACGCGCGCTACGTTGCCTGCGGCTCGCCCACGCTCAACTCCAACATGATGCCCACCATGGCGAGCTTCCTCACCTATATGCGCGGTCTCTCGCCGGTGAACACGCAGCGCATCGGCATCGCGTTTGGTTCCTACGGTTGGGCGCCGCTTGGTCCCAAGCAGGTCTACACCGAGATGGAGAACATGAAGTTCAACATGGCGTGCCCGGTCGTGGCGCAGCAGTGGATCCCCAGCGAGGAGAACCTCACTGCGCTGCAGGAGACGGTGGCCAAGGTCATCGAGGACGCCCGCGCTTAGTTGCACATTTGGGGACGGGTTCAAAACGTGCACACGCGCCCATAAGCGCTAGCGCATGCGGGGGAGTGGCAAGCGCCGCTCCCCCGTTTTGGTTACCGTAAGGTCTCAGGTGCGCTTCGGGCCCTGCCCGCGCTGGGCTTCGGCCTACAATGAAACGGCGGAGCGCCGTTGCGCGTCGCAACGTGATAGGAAGGGGCCCCATGATCAACGAGCAGATGTACGCCTACGGAGCGGAGAGCTCCAAGATTCGCGAGATCTTCTCTTACGCCTGCGCGCGCAAGGCAGAGATCGGCGCCGAGAACGTGTTCGATTTTAGCCTGGGCAACCCCTCCATCCCCGCGCCCGATGCGGTGCGCGAGAGCATCGAGCGTTCGCTTGCCGAGGTGCCCGCCGCGGAGCTTCACGGCTACACGCCGGCGCCCGGCCTGCCGGCGGCGCGCGAGGCGGTTGCGGCCTCGCTCAACCGGCGCTTTGGTACCGCCTACACCGCCGCGGACGTTTTCATGACGGTGGGCGCCGCGGCATCGGTCTCGTGCACGCTGCGCGCCGTCACCTGCCCGGGTGACGAGATCATCGTTATCGCGCCCTACTTTCCCGAGTACCGCGTGTGGATTGAGACGGCAGGCGCGACCTGCGTTGAGGTCCCGGCGGACCAGGAGACGTTCCAGATAGATCCGGCAGCGGTCGCTGCGGCCATCACACCACGCACCGCCGCGGTCATTATCGACTCGCCTAACAACCCCACCGGCGCCATCTACCCGCGCGAGACGCTCCAAGCGCTCGCCGCCGAGCTTGAGCTCGTCAACCAAGCGCGCGAGCAACAGCTGGGGCACCCGCAGCCCGTCGTTCTCATTTCCGACGAGCCCTACCGCGAGATCACCTACGGCGCGGAGGTCCCCTGGGTGCCGGCGCTCTACGAGCACACGGTGGTCTGCTACTCCTACAGCAAATCGCTTTCGCTTCCCGGCGAGCGCGTGGGCTGGATTCTGGTCCCGCAGGTAAGCGAGGGCGCCCGCCGCGTTATGGCGGCAGTTGCCGGCGCGGCGCGGGCGCTCGGTTTTGTCTGCGCCCCGGCACTCTTCCAGCGCGTGGTCATCGACTGCGTGGATACGCCCACCGATGTGGAGGCTTACGCCCGCAACCGCCGCATGCTCACGCAAGCGCTTGCCGAGGCGGGCTACACCTATGTGGAGCCCGACGGCGCCTTCTACCTGTGGGTGCGTGCGCTGGAGCCCGATGCGGAGGCCTTCTGCGAGCGGGCGCGCGCCTTTGAGCTTTTGCCGGTACCGAGCGACAGCTTTGGCGTGGGCGGCTGGGTGCGCGTGGGCTACTGCGTGGCCCCCGAGACCATCGAGCGCTCGCTTCCCGCGTGGCGCGCCCTTGCGGAGAGTTACCGCTAGAAGCGCACTCACGCCTCCGCGCGCCCGCATACGTGAGACAATAGCGGCGGCCCGCGCACGCGGGTACATGGCCCATCGCGGGAAGGACGGTACCGTGCCTTACACCATCGCTGGCGATATCCACACCCACACACTGGCCTCGCGCCACGCCTACGCGACCATCAGCGAGAACGTCGCCGCCGCGCGCGCCGCCGGGGTCGAGGTGCTGGGCTCGACCGACCACTTCAGCATGATGCTCTACCCCGAGCAGCACATCCGCAACTTTCAGTTCTTCATCAACCAGGGCATCTGGCCGCGCGAGTGGGACGGCGTCACGGTGCTGCACGGTGCCGAGGTGGACATCGTCTCCCTTGCGGGCACGTTCTTTGGGCAGGACATCCCCTGTCCCGAGGGCATCGTTGGCCATCTCAATCGCCCCGGCAGCACGCTGTTTGACATCGTGACCCGCGACCTCGACTACCTCATTGCGAGCGTGCACAACGGCATGTTTGCCGACGGCGCCACCGTCGCCCAGACCACGGCCATGTACACCGCCGTGCTGGAGAGCCCACGCGTGCTCGTGCTTGGCCATGCAGGCCGCTCCGGTATTCCCTTTGATATTGACGAGGTGCTCACCGTTGCGCGTGAGAACCACAAGCTTATCGAGATCAACAACCACAGCCTCGAGAGCAGGCGCCACCATGACGTCTGCCAAAAGATCGCCGAGCGCGCTGCCGAGCTCGGTGTGGGCATTGTGGTGTCGAGCGACGCGCACATCGCGCCTGCCATCGGTAAGTTCCCGTGTGCCGAGCGCATGCTCGAGGAGATTCACTTCCCCGAGGAGCTCATCATGAATCGCGGCCGCGACGCGCTGCTTGGCGCCATGGCGGCAGCCGGGCTCGAGGTCAAGTAGGCTGACGGCCACGCACCCGGCGGACCCGGCGCATCCGACGCGCCGCACCGCCCGGCGCACCCGCCCCCGCGCCGCAAGAAAGGATCACCATGCTCAAGCGAACTTTCGACGAGGACCTCGACCGCGCCATCGCCTTCCACGGTCACCTGTGTGGCGGGCAGATCATCGGCACGCGCATGGCACGCCTTGCCCTTACCTACTTTGGTATCGAGGACACGGACACCTACCGTGACCTCGTCGCCTTTGTTGAGTGCGACCGCTGCCTCGCCGACGCGGTGATCTCGGTCGCCAATTGCCATCTGGGGCGCCGCCGCCTCAAGTGGTACGACTACGGCATCATGTCTGCAAGCTTCTTGGACCTGGCGAGCGGCCGCGCTATCCGCATCTCGCAGCAGCCCGATTCGCCGCACTGCCCCAAGGGGGAGGACATGCGCGCCTTCTACGCCCGCTTCTCGGACGCCGAGTTCTTCCGCGTTCACGAGGTGGAGCTTCCCGATTTTGCCGAGTACGACCTGCCGGGCAAGCCGCGCCAGACGCAGGTATGCGAGCGCTGCGGCGAGCGCATCCACGACGGTCGCGGCATCGAGCGTGACGGCCACGTGTACTGCCGCCGCTGCGCCGGCGAGCACGTGTACTATGTGGAAGGTGCCGAGCTTTCTGTGGACGACATCGTTGCAGGCGACGTCTGAGCCTTAAGGAGACCCGTGCGCCGCCACCCCTCGCATATAGCCACAGCACACCCGGTCCGCCAGGCGCTCGGCCGTCTGGTCCTCGCGGCCGGGCTCACGGTCCTCGTTATGATGCTCATCGGGGCCATCTCGCTCTACGTCCGCCACTGCCAGCGCACGCTCGGCGTCGGCGCGGTGGAGGGACCGGTGCTCAACGCCACGACCGCGTGGGGCGACGACCTTGCGCGCGCGGGGCGTTTCACGGCAAACATCGCCTTCACGGATTTTGCCGTGCCGGGCGACGGCGAGACCGAGATTGCGCTCACCTGGGACGACAACTGGTTTTTTGACGAGAGCACGGCATACAACCCCGAGCTTGCCTGCGCGGGCTCGGTGATTGCGAGCCTTGCCTATGCGGAGTCCGGCTACTACCAGGCGGATTCCGATTGCCTGCCCTATATGGAGCTCGGCCTGTCTGCGCTTGGCATGACCAACATCTCCACCGATTCGTACCGCTACCGCAGCGAGGTGGTGGACGAGGTGCTGGGCTTGGTGACGCAAGAGGCGGACGGCGCGGCCTTTGGCATTGCCGAGAAGCGGATTGTGAGCAACGAGGGCGAGGAGCGCCAGCTCATTGTGGCGAGCATCCGCGGCAGCTACGGGTCGGAATGGCTGAGCAACCTCTCGGTCATGGGCGGGGAGGACCATCCCGGCTACACCGGTGCGGCTGACGAGGTCGCCCGCGCACTGGCGCCGCGCATCGAGCGCGCACAAGAGGCGGGTCTTGCTGTGGAGCTTCTGCTCGTGGGGCACAGCCGCGGCGGTGCAATCGCCAACTTGGTGGCCGCCCGCGCCGACGATGCCCTATTTGGGGACGGGGTCAATGTGCGCGCCTACACCTATGCCTCCCCGGCAACGACGCTTTCCGCCGATGCGGCATGCGCCCGCTACGCAAACATCTTCAACATCGCCAACCCGGCGGACATCATGACGCACCTGCCGCTCGAGGAGTGGGGATACGCGCGCTACGGGGTGGACGTTACGCTTCCCGGCGTGACGGACGCCGATTTTGCCGCTCGCTACGAAAAGATGCAGCGTACCTTTGAGCAGGTTATGGGCGCGACCTCGCCCTATAACCCCGACGACGAGCTTTTGATCGAGAGCCTTACCTCAGACATCGCCGGCCAGGTGAAGACGGTAGAGGAGCTCTACACGCCCGCCGGCGTGGCGTCGGTGGCGTCGACCGTTGCTTTGCGCGTGAGCCCGTGGGAGCTCCTGTACGCGCACTATCCGAGCGTCTACATCGCATGGCTTGCGAGCTTTGTGGGTACGCCCCAAAGCTAGCTGCGCTCAAGCACCGCCACGGTCTCGATATGGTCGGTGTGCGGGAACATGTCCACAGGCGTCAGGCGGATCATGCGGTAGCCCGCCTCGCCCAAAAGCGCGAGGTCGCGCACCTGCGTGACGGGGTTGCAGCTCACGTAGACGATGCGCCTGGGGGCGATGTCCGCAGCTGCTGCCAAAAACTCCGGCGTGGAGCCGGCGCGCGGCGGATCGAGCACAACCACGTCTGCCGCAAGGCCTTCTGTCGCGGCACGGTGCAGATAGTGCGTTGCGTCCTCGGCAACAAAATCGCAGGTATCGGCCATACCGTTGAGCTCGGCGTTACGACGCGCGTCAACAATGCCAGAGGGGTTGCGCTCCACGCCGCGCAGGGTCACCTCTGCGCCTGCCGCACGTGCCGCATGCGCCGCGGTGATGCCGATGGTGCCGCTGCCGCAGTACGCGTCCACTACAACGTCGTCGCTGCGCAGGCCCATCCCGTCGATGGCAAGGCGGTAGAGCACCTCGGTTTGCTGAGGGTTTGTCTGGTAGAACGCGGTGGGCGATATCTCAAACGTGCAGCCAAGAAGGCCATCTTTCATGGTGCCGGGGCCCAGGAGGGGCCGCGTCTCGGCGCCCAAGATTGCGTTGCCCTCGCGCCCGTTGATGTTTTGCGCCACGGTGACAATGCGCGGGTCAAAGGCCATGATTTCGCGCGCGAGCTCCTCGAGCGCGGGCACGTCGCGCTGCGCGGTCACCAGGGTGAGCATGCCCTCGCTGCTCCGCCAGCCCAGGCGCAGCACGGCGTAGCGGAGGATGCCGCGCCGCCGGTCCTCGTCATAGGCGGGAATGCCCAGGCGCTCTGCCGCGCGGGCAACTTCGTTCAACGTGCGGCGCGCGCCCGGGGCCTCGACCACGCAGTCGGGGACGGCAACAATGTCGTGCGTGCCGCGCGCGTAGAAGCCCGAGCGCACCTCACCGTTGGGGCCGGGCGCAAAGGGCGTTGCCGCCTTATAGCGAAAAGCGCGGGGCGCGGGGCATTTGCCCTCAGCCGCGGTGATGGTCCCGTCGCGGAGGGGGTCGTAGCCGGGCTCGCGCGCGGCGTCTCCCACGTTGGCGCGCATGCCTGCCACAGCGTCGGGCACAACGTCCCACCCAAACTGGGCGATAAGCGGTGCAAAAAGCTCCTCGATGGTCGCCTGTTTGTGGGCGAGCTGCTTTTTGTAGGGCATGCCGATCCACGCGCAGCCACCGCAGGCACGCATGATGGGGCAGGGGCCGGCGGCGTCCTTGCGGGCGCGGCGCTCGGCAGATGCCGAGGGACGCGGTGCAGGTTGGTTGCTTTGCGCGGCGCGTTTGGTATGCGCGGTGCGTTTGGCGTGTGCGGCTTGCTTGGCGCGTTCGCCGTGCTTTGCGGGCGCGCTGTGCTTCTTCTGCGCGGGTCGTTGGGTGCGGGAGCGCATCGCGGGCGTCCTCTCCTTATGCGCCGGGCGATGCCCGGGAGTGAGCGGCTGGTTATTTCTATTATGCGCAGGCAACATGCGCTTTGCGAAAAACACAGGTTTGTAGGTTCGCCGTCACCTGCTGCCACTTGAGCCCCTCGCATGATTCAGCCCGCCGCTTGCGGGTACCATGACCATCATGAACCGCCGTGCGACGCGCGCATGCGCCGCGCAAACAGATAGACGGGCAGCCGCGTTGCTCGGCCACCCGCACCTTGCAAGAAAGGTCCCGACCCGTGCTCGAACTCAAAGGCATCACCAAGGACTACCCCTCGGGCGACACCGTCGTCCACGCCCTCAAGGGCATCTCCGTCACCTTTCGCGACCAGGAGTTTGTAAGCATCCTTGGCCAGTCGGGCTGCGGCAAGACCACGCTGCTCAACATCATTGGCGGCCTTGACCAGTACACCCGCGGTGACCTTGTTATCAACGGCCGCTCGACCAAAAGCTACCTCGACCGCGACTGGGACACCTACCGTAACCACAGTGTGGGCTTTGTGTTTCAGAGCTACAACCTCATTCCGCACCAGACGGTCATCTCCAACGTAGAGATGGCGCTGGTGCTCTCCGGCACGCCCAAGGCCGAGCGCCGCCGCCGCGCGGAGGAGGCGCTGCGCCGGGTGGGCCTGGGCGAGCACCTCAAGAAGAAGCCCAACCAGCTTTCCGGCGGGCAGATGCAGCGCGTGGCCATCGCCCGCGCCATTGTGAACGACCCCGAGATCATCCTCGCCGACGAGCCCACCGGCGCGCTTGACACCGAGACCTCCGTTGAGGTGATGGAGATTTTAAAGGAGCTCTCGCGCGACCGGCTCGTCATCATGGTCACGCATAACCCGCAGCTGGCGGAGGAGTACTCCGACCGCATCGTGCGCATCTCGGACGGTCTCATCACAAGCGACACCGCGCCGGTGGATGCAGCGCGCGAGCGTCTCACGCCCGAGGAGATTCAGGCGCACGCCGTGGCGGACGTCAAAAAGGGCAAGCGGCAGATGAGCTTCCGCTCGGCGCTCTCGCTTTCTGCCAACAACCTCATGACCAAGAAGGGCCGCACGCTGCTCACGGCGTTTGCCGGGTCCATCGGCATTATTGGCATTGCGCTTATCCTCTCGCTCTCGGACGGCGCGCAGAACTACATTGCCGAGACCGAGCAGTCCACTATGGGAAGCTACCCGCTCACCATCAACGAGACGAGCGTGGACATGGCGAGCATGATGACCTCGATGATGGGCTCTGCCGCAGAGACCGCCGCGAGCGCGGTGGAGGAGGGCACGGTCGCCTCCAAGGACCTGGTGACCGACATGGTGACCGGCGTGGCCGATGGCGCCAACGAGAACGATATGCCCACCATTAAGGAGTGGCTCGACTCCAACCCCGATGACATTGACGACATCACCACGGCGATCGAGTACACCTACGACGTGCCGCTCAACATCTACGCAAGCGACACCTCGGACGGCCCCGTGCAGGTGAACCCTGCGACCGTGATGGACGCGCTGGGGTTCTCCATTGGCGAGACGCAGGGCGAGATGCTCTCTTCCATGGGCTCGTCCTACGACGTCTTTACCGAGCTTCTGCCCAACCGTGACACGTGGAAGACCGATTACGAGGTCCTTGCTGGGCATATGCCCGAGAGCTGGGACGAGGTCGTGCTGTACGTGGACGAGAACGGGCGCATCTCCGACTACACGCTCTATGCGCTGGGGCTGCTTGACCAGAGCGACCTGCGCGGCATGATGGCAGACGTGGTCGCCGGCCGCGAGGTGGAGGAGGTCGAGGGGACGAGCTACACCTACGACGACCTCATGGGGCTCACGTTCAAGCTCGTGCCCGAGGCGTCGAAGTATGCCGAGCAGGCGGACGGCACATGGGCAGATAAGAGCGACGACGATGCCTATATGGCGGACGTGATCAACTCCGCCGAAGAGCTGCACGTGGTAGGTATCGTGCGCCCCGCCGAGGGTAACGACGAGACCAACTGGGGCACGCTGCTCTACACGCCCGAGCTTATTGAGCATGTGATTGAGCTTGGTGACGAGAGCGCCGCCGTGAAGGCGCAGGAGGCGGACCCCACGACGGACATCTTTACGGGCCTGCCGTTTGAGGAGAGCTCGACCGGGCTCACGATGGAGGCCATCGAGCTCATGCTCGACCAGATTGGTGGCGAGCAGGCAGCTCAGCTGCAGTCCTATGTGGACGAGCTCCGCGCCGAGGGCCTCACGGACGACGAGATTGCCGAGGCGTTTTCCGAGCAGATGGCGAACCAGACCGACAACGCCACCTACGAGGGCAACCTCGAGCTGCTGGGCAAGGGCGACCTCGACAGTCCCTCGACCATCAGCATCTATCCCATCGACTTTGAGGCGAAGGAAACCATCGACAAGCTCATCGCCGACTACAATGCGCAGATTCGCGCCGACGGTGAGGGGACCGAGATCCAGTACACCGACATTGTGGGCATGCTCATGTCGAGCGTGACCGACATCGTGAACGCCATCACCTACATCTTGATTGCGTTTGTGGCCATCTCGCTCGTGGTGAGCTCGATCATGATCGGCATCATCACCTATATCTCGGTGCTCGAGCGTACGAAGGAGATCGGCATCCTGCGCGCCATCGGTGCGAGCAAGCGCGACGTGAGCCGTATCTTTACGGCGGAGACGTTCATTATTGGTCTGGTGAGCGGCCTGCTTGGCGTAGGTATTACGGTGCTTCTGGATATCCCCGTGAACGCGATCATTTACGCGGTCGCCGGGGTGGAGAACTTGGCGGCGGTGCCGGTTGGTCCGGGTATCGCGCTCGTGGTGATATCGGTTGCGCTCTCGTGGGTGGCGGGCTTGGCGCCCAGCCGCATGGCAGCCAAGAAGGATCCGGTCACGGCCCTGCGCACGGAGTAGCCTGGCTTCCCCAGACGCCGCACCTCGGCGCTCAATCGTTGGGCATGGCCGCAAGGCCTATGCCCTCCTCTTTCGCACCGATCTGCGGCACCTGGGAAACCCAGTCCTGTGTGCGATAAAACTCGACAACTCGACAAATCAAAACGTCGAGTACTCGACAAAACTTGCGTCGAGTACTCGACGTTATGTTGGGCGTATTGCCTGGGCGGCCCTACAGGTCGCGGTAGTCGATGAGCTTGAGGTCGGGTTGGGCCTCGAGCCAAGCGCGGAGCTCGGGCGAGACGAGGGCATCGACCTCTTTGGTGCGGTCCTCGGTGAGCGAGGACGTGCTCAGAATGAACTGGTCCAGGTAGCCGGGGTGGCAGACAAATACCACGGTCTCATCGGTGCCCATCTCCTCCACCGTTTCGCGGATCGCGGCGGCAGGATTGTAGCCGGGCGTCATCGAGCGCATCACCATGCGGACGGGCGTGGTGCCGCACGTGACCGTTGCTGCCGGATCGAACGATGCCGCCTGATAGCGGTAGCCATGCTCGCGCGCAACGTGCTCGATGGCACGGTTGAGGTTCTCGGAGACCACGGCGTGCGCCTCGAAGTAGTCCGGGTCGCGTCCCACGACCTCGAGGAAGCGTGCGAGCTGCGCCTCGATCTCTGCGACGGCCTCCTCAAAGACCACGAAGTCCTCGCCGCGCTTGAACGCCTCGCGGTAGGTGCGGCTGCTCTTGAACTGGCCGTTCTCGTCAATCAGAGAAGGAATCGCGGCAGGGTCGGAGCAGGGCGTGCCGAGGCAGAGGTTGGTGTGCTGGCCGATGGCGATGTCTGCATCCCGCACCCAGTCGACGCCGCGCGCCGTTTCGGGCATGTTGGGCATAACGCCCACCGATCGGATGAGTCCCTCGTGGACCGTGCGGGCGATACCGACGTTCACCGCGTGCGAATATCCAATGTCATCGGCGCGGATGAGCAGCTGCTTCATGTGAACCTCCCGAAGCGGATTGTCGTCTTCTAGCGCGGCGCGTAACAAGGCAATTGTGCCCTGATGTGAAGACGTTTTTCAGTTATTCAATAATCCTGCGCAGAGTGCGTGACTATCCAGCATGATGTGCGTCGGATTTCCCAGATAGACGCAGGGGAAGGTGCGGGGGGATACTTCGCCCTTTCGCCTGAGATTATTGAATAGCTGCATTTCTGAGACAGGGGCGCGGCAATTTGAAGCGGGCGCAGCCCAGCCGAATCGCAAGAACGATGTGCAGCAAAATGTATTGACGCTATATCAATAAACGTCAATTTGTGCAGAGCATAAGGAGAATGGAGAAATCCGAGGTTCTCAGCTATATCTCAAAATCCTTAACTAAAATACTTTAACTAAGTTTTTTGAGAGAATTGGTTGTGAGCCGCTCTCAATAGACTCCGGCGCGTCGGCAGATCCGCGTGGCGCTCCGTTCACACGAGATGAAGGGCTTCGCGCCCGGAAAGGACAGATCATGGATTTCGAGAAGATGCGTGAGGTTATCTCCGAGACCGTCGGTTGCGACCTTGAGAAGGTTACCCGCGAGGCCAAGCTCGAGGAGGACCTCGGCGCCGACTCCCTCGCCGCTATGGAGCTCGTTATGGCTCTTGAGGAGGCCTTTGAGGTCGAGATCGACGATGCCGAGCTCGATCAGTTCAAGACCGTGGGCGACCTCGCTGACTACGTCGAGGGCAAGCTCGCCTAACTGCTGTTTCGATGCCCGTGAGGCATCGCCTAAAAACGCATCTGCGCCTCGCCTCCTAGGCCCCGCGCAGGTGCGTTTTTGTCAGGGTGCGCGGGCGCGCGCCACACGTGTGAAGGAGGACCCATGGGCGTGAAAGCTCAGGACATCTACGATCTGATGGACCGTTTCGAGGCGGGTAGCGCCACGCGCCTCAAGCTCAATTGGGATGGTGTCGAGCTCGAGCTCGAGAAGGGCGGGGCGACCGCTCCCGTGGCGCCGCAGATCATGCCGGTCGCCGTGCCGGCCATGCCGGGTGCTGTAGCGCCCGCGCCCGTTGCCGCTCCGGCAGCCGCACCTGCAGCCCCGGCGCCCGCCGAGGCCGCGCCCGCGCCGGTTGCGAGCGACGCGCCCGCCATTACCGCCCCGCTCGTGGGCGTGTTCTACGCCGCGCCCGCGCCCGACAAGGACCCCTACGTCCAGCCGGGTGATCACGTGAAGAAGGGCGACACGGTCTGTCTGCTCGAGGCCATGAAGATGATGAGCGAGGTCGAGGCCCCCTGCGATTGCACGATCGAGGAGGTGCTCGTCGCCGACGGCGAGCTCGTGGAGTTTGGCGCGCCGCTCATCCGCTATCGCGAGGACTAACGGGGCCGCCATGTTCAAGCGTATTCTGATCGCAAACCGCGGGGAGATCGCCGTCCGCATCTTCCGCGCGTGCCGCGAGCTCGATATCGAGCCCGTGGTGGTGTACTCCGAGGCGGACCGCGAGGCGCTGCACGTGCAGCTCGCCGAGCACGCCTACTGCATTGGCCCGGCGCCCTCTGCGGAGAGCTACCTCAACGTCGACGCCATCCTCACCGTCGCCAAGGCGGCACACTGCGACGCCATCCATCCCGGCTACGGCTTCCTTTCCGAGAACGCCGACTTCGCGCGTCGCTGCGCGGAGGAGGGCATCGCCTTTATCGGTCCGTCTGCCGAGGTCATCGAGCAGATGGGCAACAAGGCCGCCGCGCGCGAGCTCATGAAGAGCGCAGGCGTGCCCGTGGTCCCCGGCTCCGACGGCAGCGTACCGGACGCCAAAACAGGCGCCAAGATTGCCGAGGAAATTGGCTATCCCGTCCTCATCAAGGCCGCGGCGGGCGGTGGTGGCCGCGGCATGCGCCGCGTCTTTGACCCCGCGCAGTTTGAGGACCTCTTTGAGGAGGCCCGCGCCGAGTCGCGCGCGTGCTTCAACGATGACGAGATGTACCTCGAGAAGCTCGTCCTGAACCCGCACCACATCGAGTTCCAGATCATGGCAGACGCCCACGGCAACGTGGTCGAGCTCGGCGAGCGCGACTGCTCCATCCAGCGCCGTGGCCAGAAGATGATCGAGGAGACCCCCTCGCGCCAGCTCACGCCCGAGCTCCGTGCCGAGATGGGCGCCGCCGCCGTGCGCGCAGCCCGCGCCGCCGGCTACGTGAACGCCGGTACCATCGAGTTCGTCCTCGACCCCTCGGGCGCGTTCTACTTCATCGAGATGAACACGCGCATTCAGGTTGAGCACCCCATCACCGAGATTGTGACGGCCACGGACCTCGTGCGCGAGCAGATCCGCGTGGCCGCCGGCCTCACCCTCAGCTTCACGCAGGATGATATCCGCCCGCACGGGCACGCCATCGAGTGCCGCATCAATGCCGAGGACCCTTCCCGCAACTTCTTGCCCGTGCCCGGGCACGTGGGCTTTTTGCATCTGCCCGGCGGCGCGGGCGTGCGCGTGGACTCGGGCCTCTATGCGGGCTGTGAGCTGCCGCCGTATTACGACTCGCTCATCGCCAAGCTCATCGTCTGGGCGCCCACGCGCCTCGAGGCCATCCGCCGGATGCGCCGCGCGCTGGAAGAGACCATCGTCGACGGCCTCACTACCAACATCGACCTCTTGCACCAGATCATGTACCACCCCCAGTTTGTGCGCGGCACCTACGACACGTCGTTTATCGACGCCAACCTCGAAACGCTTCTTGCTTGGAGCGCGGGCGTGGACGAGGAGCTGGCCGAGGGCGCCGCTGCAACCGATGCTGCAAAGGAGGGCGAGGCCTGATGTCCGGAATCCTTGCCGAGCGCCGGCGCCGTCTGCTCGCGCTCAAGAAGCTTCGCGGCGGCGCGCCTGCGGTAGAGGCCGAGCGCCGCACCTGCCCGGGCTGCGGGCGGCCCTTGGTTGAAGAGGAACTCGTCGCCAACCAGCGCGTTTGCCCCTACTGCGGCTTCCACTTTGCCATGCCCGCGCGCGAGCGTCTCGCGCTCGTGCTGGACGACGGAAGCTTCCGCGAGCTCGACCGCAACCTCGTCTCCAAAAACCCGCTCGACTTCCCCGGCTATCCCGAGAAACTGCGTGACCTGCAGAAAAAGACAGACCTCGCCGACACCCTCGTCACCGCGACGGGCAAGATCGGCGGCGCGCGCGTGGCCGTGGCCGCGCTCGACACGCGCTTTCTCATGGGCAGCATGGGTGCCGTGGTGGGCGAGAAACTCACTCGTCTGATTGAGCGTGCCGCGCGCCAGCACCTGCCGCTTATCGTGTTTTCCGCCTCGGGTGGCGCGCGCATGCAGGAGGGCATCATCTCGCTTATGCAGATGGCCAAGACCTCCGCTGCTATTGAGCGCTTTTCCACGCGCGGCGGCCTCTTCATCTCCGTACTCACACATCCCACCACGGGTGGCGTGACCGCGAGCTTTGCGAGCCTCGGTGACATCATGCTTGCCGAGCCCGGCGCGCTTGTGGGCTTTGCCGGCCCGCGCGTGATCGAGCAGACCATTGGCGAGAAGCTCCCCGACGGCTTCCAGAGCGCCGAGTTCCAGATGGAGCACGGCTTCATCGATGCCGTGGTTCCGCGTGCGCGCATACGCCGCACACTCATCCGCCTGCTTGCGCTTCATGGCAAGGGAGGTGCCGAATATGTCCGCTAACAGCACCAACGAGAACACGCATGAGGTCACGGCCGTAAGCGCCGATACGACCGCAAGCGCTGGCGCACCCCGCGCGGCAATCACGGTGGGCGCGCCCACCGCGGCGGAGCGCGTGGCATTGGCGCGCCACCCCGGTCGCCCCGGCACGGCCGAGATTGTGGAGGCCCTCTTTAGCGACTTCTTCGAGCAGAAGGGCGACCGCTCCTCCACCGATGACCCGAGCATTATGGGCGGCATCGCCCTTTTTCACGGGGTCCCCGTCACGGTACTCGGCCATCGCAAGGGCTCCAACATTGAGGAGCGCGTCGAAATGAACTTTGGCATGCCCTCGCCCGAGGGCTACCGCAAGGCGCAGCGCATCATGCGCGCCGCCGAGAAGTTCGGCCGCCCCATCATCACCTTTGTTGACACGCCTGGTGCCTACCCTGGCCTCGAGGCCGAGGAGCACGGTCAGGGTGAGGCCATCGCCCGCACCATCGAGCTCATGAGCGCACTCACCGTTCCCACCATCGCCGTCATCACCGGCGAGGGCGGCTCGGGCGGAGCGCTCGCGCTCGCCGTGGGCAACCGCGTGCTCATGCTCGAGAACGCCGTCTACTCGGTGCTCTCGCCCGAGGGTTTCGCGAGCATCCTGTGGAAGGACGCGAGCCGCGCGGACGAGGCTTGCGAGGTCATGAAGCTCACCGCGGCAGACCTCCTCTCCCTCGGCGTGATCGACGCCGTGGTGCCCGAGCCCGAGGGCGGCGCGCACGAGAACCCGCAGGCGCTCTACCAGGTGCTCGACACCTATCTCACTCGCGAGCTCGCGCGCGTGACCAAGATGAGCCGTACCGCGGTGGCCGAGGATCGCTATCGCAAGTTCCGCGCTATGGGCGCCGCCGCCGTCAAGAGGGGGCGCGCATGAGGGGCGTGAAGATTGTCGGCACCGGGTCGGCGCTGCCGAGCCGTGTTGTCACCAACGACGACATGGCGCAGATGGTCGATACCTCCGACGAGTGGATTTCCACCCGCACGGGCATTCGCTCGCGCCGCTGGTGCGCCTCGGGCGAGAACCAGTACACGCTTGCTCGCGACGCCGCAAAGCGCGCGCTCGACGCTGCCGGCATCACGCCCGATGAGGTGGGGGTGTGCCTCGTGGCGACCTTCACGGCCAGCGCGGCAACGCCGTCTGCGGCCTGCCTCATCCAGCGCGACCTGGGCCTAGCCGAGGACACCTTCTGCCTGGACGTCAACGCGGCGTGCGCGGGCTTTGTCTATGCGCTTGCGGTGGCAGAGAGCCTGCTTGCCCGCGGTGGCAAGCGCTACGCCCTGGTGGTGGGTGCCGAGGAGCTCAGCCGCGTGATGGATATGGCCGACCGCACCACCTGCGTGCTCTTTGGTGACGGCGCCGGCGCGTGCGTGCTTAAGGCCGCGGAGGGCTATCCCTCCCTGCACGCGGTCTGGGGCTCGCGCGGCAACGGCGAGGCGCTCGCCGCGCCGGGCGTGAACGCCGCGCGCGACGAGGCGGGTGCGGTGCGTCCGTCGTATCTCGCCATGGACGGCCGCGCGGTCTTTCGCTTTGCGACCGAGGTGCTGCCGCGCTGCTGCGCGGAGGTGCTCGAGCGCGCGGGCGCCTCTGCCGCAGACGTCGACCGTTACGTATTCCACCAGGCAAACAAGCGCATCGTGGACGTTGCCGTGAGAAAGCTCGGGCTCGACTCCGCCAAGTGCGCCGGCAACATCGACCATACGGGCAACACGAGCGCGGCGAGCGTGCCGATCCTTTTGGATGAGCTCGTGCGCGAGGGCGCCCTTGGCCCGGGCGACCGCGTGGTGCTCGCAGGCTTTGGCGCCGGCCTCACCTGGGCGGGCTGCTTGGCCGAGCTCGCATAGACGCTCATTTGGGGACGGGGTCGTTTTGCTCATGAAGCGGCCTGCCCCCAGCGTGACAGCAAGGCATGAGCAAAACGACCCCGTCCCCAAACAGGCGGCGGCAAAACGATAGAAAGGGTTGCGACTACCTATGAAGAAGTTGAACGAGATTCTGGGGACCGAGTTCCCCATCATCCAGGGAGGCATGGCCAATATCGCCACCGGCGCGTTTGCGGCCGCGTGCTCCAACGCCGGCGCGCTCGGCCTTGTGGCCGGCGGCGGCCTCGACGGCGAGAGCCTGCGCAAAGAGATCCGCGCTGCCCGCGCCGCGACGGACAAGCCGTTTGGCGTGAACCTCATGCTCATGAACCCGCACATCGACGAGTGCGCGCGGGTCGTTATCGAGGAGGGTGTCTCGGTCATCACCACCGGCGCCGGCAACCCCGCTAAGTACATCGAGGCGTGGAAGGCGGCCGGCATCAAGGTGTTCCCCGTGGTTGCCGCGCCCATTCTTGCCAAGCGCCTCGCGCGCCTGCCCATCGACGGCATCATTGCCGAGGGTACCGAGTCCGGCGGGCACGTGGGCGAGGCCACCACGATGGCGCTCGTTCCCGCGGTGGTCGATGCCGTGCCGGGGCTTCCCGTCATCGCGGCGGGCGGCATTGCCGACGGCCGCGGCATGGCGGCTGCCTTTGCGCTCGGCGCCTGCGGTGTGCAGATTGGCACGTGCCTGCTCGCGAGCGAGGAGTGCCCCATCCACCAGAACTATAAGGAGAAGGTCGTCTCTGCGGGCGTGAACGACACCGTGGTCACGGGCCGTCCGGCGGGTGCCCCCGTGCGTTGCCTCAAGAACAAGATGACCAAGAAGTATCTGGAGCTCGAGCGCACCGACACCAAGCGCGATGAGCTCGAGGCCCTCACCCTCGGCAGCCTCCGCCGCGCGGTGTTTGACGGCGACGTGGACACCGGCAGCTTTATGTGCGGCCAGGTGGCGGGCATGGTGCACGAGGTGCGGCCCGTCCGCGCCATTCTGGAGGACATGATGGCCGGCTGCCGCTCGGTCATTGCCGGATTGGAGGCGTAAACGTCATGGCGTGCGCATTTCTCTTTGCCGGCCAGGGCTCGCAGCATGCGGGCATGGGCCGCGACCTGTACGAGGCCTACCCGACGTTTGCCCGCGTGATTGACGCGGCGGACGAGGCCGTCGACTTTGACCTCAAGACCCTTATGTTTGAGGATCCCGAGGGCAAGATCTCCGATACCGCCTACACCCAACCGGCGATGGTCGCCTTTGCCTGCGGCGTGGCGGCGGTGCTGGCGGAGCGCGGCATCGAGGCCGACTTTGCCGCCGGCCTTTCGCTGGGCGAGTACTCCGCCCTCGCTTACGCGGGCGTGTTCGAGCCGGCCCAGGCCGTGGCGCTTGCGGCGTTCCGCGGGCGCGCGATGGCCGACGCCGCCGCGGGGCGCGACACCGCGATGATCTCCATCTTGGGTGCGGACCGCGCCCAGGTGGAGCAGGCGGTCGAGGCGGCCCAGGCAGCGGCTGCCGCGGGCGAGGTCGTTGAAGTCTCCAACTACAACTGCCCTGGTCAGACGGTCATTGCCGGTGACGCCGCGCCTGTGGCCGACGCCGCGGCACGCGCCAAGGAGGCGGGTGCGCGCCGCTGCATCCCGCTCAAGGTCTCCGGCCCCTTCCACACCTCGCTTCTGGCTCCTGCGGGCGAGGCGCTCCGTGAGCGCTTTGTGACCGAGAGCTTTGGCGCCATGCGCGTGCCGGTGCTCTTTAACACCCTTGGGCGCGAGATGGGCGAGGCCGAGCTCGACGCCGCATCACTTACCGGCAACACGGCCGAGGTTGTGCCCGGCCTCCTTGTCCGCCAGGTGCAAAGCGCCGTGCGTATGGAGGAGACGATTCATCGCCTGGCCGAGCTCGGCGTCGACCGCGTGATCGAGATCGGTCCGGGCAAGGTGCTCTCGGGCCTTGTGCGCAAGACGGAGCCCGGCATTACCTGCACGCCTGTTGAGACGGTGGCAGACGTCGAGGCCCTCGCGTAGTAATCAACGGTGACTAAAGGGGCGGGGCGGCTTGCCGGCCCCGCGCAAGAAAGGATCGCCATGCAGGACTATCCCAAGAACCTCGCCGGTAGGTGCGCCATCATCACCGGCGGCAGCCGCGGTATCGGCCGTGCCGTCGCACTCGAGCTTGCAGCGCGCGGGGCAAACATCGTCTTTAGCTACGCGGGCAACGCCGCCGCGGCAGAGAAGACCCGCGCAGATGTTGCGGCGTTCGGCGTCGAGGTCCGCGCTATCCAGGCCAACGCGACCGACCCGGAGGCGGCGGGCACCTTGGTGGATGCGGCCAAGGAGCTCGGCGGGGTGGATATCCTCGTCAACAATGCCGGCATCACGCGCGACAAGCTCGCCGCGCGCATGAGCGCCGAGGATTTTGAGGCCGTCATCGCCACTAACCTCACGGGCGCATTCCTTATGACCAAGGCGGTCCTGCGCCCGATGATGCGCACCCGCGCCGGTGCCATCGTCAACCTGAGCTCGGTCGTGGGCCTGCGCGGCAACGCCGGCCAGGCCAACTACGCCGCTAGCAAGGCAGGCCTTATTGGCATGACCAAGTCCATCGCCCGCGAGGTCGCCGCTGTCGGCATCCGTGTGAACGCGGTCGCCCCCGGCTTCATTGCAACCGACATGACCGACGCTATGTCCGAGGCCGCGCGCACCGCAACGCTCGCCCAGATTCCGGCGGGCCACCTCGGCGAGCCCGAGGACGTGGCGCATGCTGTCGCGTTCCTCGTCTCCGACGAGTCCGCCTACATTACGGGGCAAGTTATAGCCATCGACGGCGGCATGTCCATGTAGCCGGACGACTCGGGCACGCCGCCTCGCCGCTCAAGCGTTCGGGCATGGCCCTCGGGCCTATGCCCTCCGCTTTCGTGGCGATCCGGCGCACCCGAGGCGCCCGGAGGTTTGTCGAAGGCTTTCGATTTTTATTGACCTCTCCCGAAAGGAGCCATCCATGAGCACAGAGAAGCGCCGCGTGGTCATCACCGGCATGGGCGCGGTGACCCCCATCGGTCACACCGTTGCCGAGAGCTGGGACGCCGTTCGCGCCGGCACCTGCGGCATCGGCCGCATCACCCGCTACGATCCCACCGACCGCAAGGTGACGCTCGCCGCCGAGGTGAAGGATTGGGATGCCGCCGAGCTTCTGGGCAAGCAGCGCGCCAAGCACCTCGCGCGCTTCACCCAGTTTGCCCTTATCGCCGCCCGCGAGGCCGTGGCCCAGGCCGCCCTTAACACCGACGCTATCGACGCTACACGCGCCGGTGTGATCGTGTCCTCCGGTATCGGTGGCGTCGAAGAGACCGAGAACCAGCAGACGAGCTGCTTGAAACGCGGCTTCGACCGCTGCTCGCCCTTCTACATCCCCTCCGGCATCTCCAACATGGCGGCCGGCGAGGTTGCCATCGAGATGGGCTTCAAGGGCATGTGCACCTGTCCGGTGACCGCCTGCGCCGGCGGCTCCAACGCGGTGGGCGATGCCTTCCGCCACATCCGTGATGGCTATGCCGAGGTCATGCTCGCCGGCGGTTCCGAGGCGGCCATCACCCCGCTTTCCATCGGCGGTTTCACCACCATGCGCGCCCTCCACACGGGCGACGACCCCGCTGCGGCGTCCATCCCCTTTGACGCGCGCCGTTCGGGCTTTGTGATGGGCGAGGGTGCCGGCATGCTCGTGCTCGAGGAGCTCGAGCACGCCCGCGCTCGCGGTGCCCAGATCATTGCCGAGGTTGTGGGCTACGGCGTCACCTGCGACGCGCACCACATCACCGCGCCCGCTCCCGGTGGCGAGGGCGGTGCCCGTGCTATGGCGCAGGCGCTTGAGGATGCGGGCCACGTCGCGCCCGAGGCAGTGGGCTACATCAACGCCCACGGCACCTCGACGCCCTTGAACGACCGTAGCGAGACCGCAGCCATCAAGACCGTCTTTGGCGACCACGCCTACGAGCTTGCCGTGTCGTCCACCAAGTCCATGACAGGTCACATGCTCGGTGCCGCAGGTGCGGTCGAGGCGATCTTTACGGCGCTCGCCCTTCGCGACCAGTACCTGCCCGCCACCATCGGCTACGCCGAGGCCGACCCTGACTGCGACCTCGATTACGTTCCTGGCGAGGGCCGCGCGGCGGACATTGCCTACGCGCTTTCCAACTCGCTCGGCTTTGGCGGGCACAACGCGTGCCTGCTCCTCAAGAAATGGGAGGGCTAACCCATGGCTGATAACGCTGTTGCTACCGAGGCGAGCGCACAGCACCTTGTGCTCGACTCCAACCAGATCGCCCAGATCCTGCCGCACCGCTATCCCTTTGCGCTTGTCGACCGCATCACCGATGGCGAGGCGGGCGTATGGGCACGGGGGCGTCTCTGCGTGAGCACCTCGAGCCCGGTGTTTTGCGGCCACTTCCCGAGCTACCACGTGCTTCCTGGCGTGCTCATCGTCGAGGCCCTCGCCCAGACGGCAGCCGTGGCCATGCTCTCGCTTCCCGAGAACACCGGTAAGCTCGGCTTCTTTGCCCAGATTAAGGACGCTCGCTTTAAGCAGCAGGTGCGCCCGGGCGACGTGCTCGAGCTCGAGGCGCGCGTGACCCGCACCCGCGGCGCCTTTGCCTTTATCGACGCCGAGGCACGCGTCGACGGCAAGGTCGCGGCCACGGCCGAGCTCACGCTCGCGCTGGGCTCCGGTGAGGGTGTACGCTAGGCGCGACCGCGCACCTAGGGGGTTATATGCTCGAAGATCGGTTCAACGAGGTGTACAGCAAGTTCAAATTGCATTTCTACCGTGAGACGTTTGCGCGTTTCCAGAATCGCGAGGCGAGTCTCACCACGGTCGAGTCCTTTGCCATGGAGGCCATCTACGCGCTCGGTGCGCCGACGATCCATGAGTTTGCGGACTTCATGCGCATATCCTCATCAAACGCCGCCTACAAGATCGGCAGCCTCATCCGCAAGGGCTACGTCGAGAAGGTGCAGTCAGAGCTCGACGGGCGCGAGTACCACCTGCGCCCCACGCAGAAGTACCTCGACTACTACAACGTGAGCGCCTCGTACGTGCACGAGGTGATCGAGCGCATCAAGGAGCGCTTCTCGCCCGAGGACCTCGCTAAGCTCGAGGAGATGCTCACCGTCATGTCCGAGGAGCTCATGCCCGAGGTGACGCCGCAGCATTCCGTTTAATCGGCGAGTCGGGAGAGAAATGCCTTGGTACGGGCCTCGCGCGGGCGGTCGATGACCTGCTCGGCGGGGCCTTCTTCTACAATCTGGCCGCCGTCGAGAAAGACGACTCGGTCGGCCACCTCGCGGGCAAACGACATCTCGTGCGTCACGATGACCATCGTCATGTGCTCGGCGGCAAGGCTTTTGATGACGCGCAGCACCTCGGCGGTGAGCTCGGGGTCAAGGGCGCTCGTGGGCTCGTCAAAGAAGAGGACCTCGGGGTGGAGGGCGAGGGCGCGCGCGATGCTCACGCGCTGCTGCTGGCCGCCGGAGAGCTGGCAGGGCACCTTGTCCTCGCAGCCGGCAAGCCCCATCTTGGCAATGAGCTCGCGCGCCTCGCGCTCGGCCTCCGCACGATCGCGCTTCTGCACGCGGCGCGGGGCATCGGCGATGTTTTGCAGGACCGTGCGGTGCGGGAAGAGGTTGTAGTTCTGGAACACGAGGCCAAAGCGGCTGCGCGCTGCCTTGAGGGCGTCGCCTTTGGCATATACCGTGCGCCCCGCCTCGTCGTGCGCCACCGTGAGGTCGCCAAAGGCGAGGCTGCCGCCGTCGAGGGTCTCAAGCAGGGTGGCGCAGCGCAAAAGCGTTGACTTGCCGCCGCCGGAGGGGCCGATGATGGCCACGACCTCGCCCGGGCTCACCTCGAGGGTGACGCCGCGCAGGACCTCGTTTGCGCCAAACGCCTTGCGGGCGCCGGCAAGCGACATTACGTACTCAGTCATGGTAGTAATCCAGCCTCTTCTCGACCGCGCCGAGCACGATCTCGACGAGGAAGTTGAATACCCAGTAGAACGCGGCGGCGATGGCAAAGGGCACCATGCTCACCTGCGAGGCGACGAGCGCCTTGGCGGTGGAGAACATCTCGGCCACGCCGATGGAGAAGGCAAGCGAGGTGTCTTTCACGAGCGTGATGATCTCGTTGCCCATGGCGGGGAGAATGCGCTTTACCACCTGCGGAAGCACGATATAGCAGAAGGTCTGCGCGCGGGCGTAGCCAAGCACCTCGGCTGCCTCGATCTGGCCGCGCGGAATCGACTGCAGACCGGAGCGGTAGATTTCGGCAAAATAAGCGGCGTAGTTGACGATGAATGCAACAATGGTCGCTTGCCACTTGGAGTCAGGTGTGAGCTGGATGCCAAAGACATAGTACGGTGCGAAGTAGATGGCAAACATCTGGAGCATAAGGGGCGTGCCGCGCATGATGGAGATGTAGACGCGCACAATCCAGCGCACGGGCGCGATGCGGCTCATGCGCGCAAGCGCCACGGCCACGCCGAGCGGCACAGCGCCGAGAAGCGTGAAGAGAAATATCTGGAGGCTCACGAGGAAGCCCTCGGTGAGCATCGTCAGCATGACGGAGAAGGACATACGCGGCCTTTCGGATGCAGCAAGACGCGGATTTGCGCTGAGCGGCGCCCATGCCGGTTGGGCGGGCGCCGCAAGGAATGAGTGTATCGTGCCCGGTAGGGGAGGGTCTACTCGAGGACCCAGTTCTCAAAGGAGATGCCGTACTCGGCGTACTTGTCGCAGAGCTCCTGCGCCGTGCCGTCCTCAACGAGCGCACGCAGCGCCTCGTTGACGGCCTCGGCGGTGGCGTCGTCGCCCTTCTTGAAGCCGACGGCGTAGTGCTCCTCAGAAAGCATCTCGGGCAGCTGGGTGTAGGCGCCCTCGTTGGCGGCCATCTGGTACTCGGCGATGGAGAGGTCGCACGCCACCGCGTCGACCGCACCGCTCTCGAGCTGCATAAACGCGGTGTTGTACTCGCCTATGGTCTCGAGCGAGGCAAAGGTTGCGGTAAGGCTCGCCTGGTCGCCCTCGAGCACGTCGAGTGCGGCGGAGTCAACCTGGGTGATGACGGCCTTGCCGGCAAGGTCGTCGAGGCTCGCGATGCCGCTGTCGGCGCGCACGACCACGACCTGGCCGTTTAGCATGTAGGGCTCGGAGAACGTGTAGCCGTCCTCACGCCCCTCCATCGTGAAGCCGTTCCAGATGCAGTTGATGGCACCAGAGCCCAAGAGGGCGTCCTTGGCGTCCCAGTCGATGGCCTCGAGCTGGACGTCCCAGCCCTCGCGGTCGGCAACGGCCTGGGCGAGGTCGAGATCAAAGCCGGTGTACTCGCCGTCGTCGCCCACAAAGCCGTAGGGCGGATAGGACTGGTCAAAGCCAACGATCAGCGTACCGGTGGCAACGGCGCTCGTGTCGTCGCTAGAGGCCGGCGCGGACCCGGCGCCGGCAGAGCCTGTTGCCGTGCCGCCCGTGGAGCAGCCGGCGAGGAAGGCGACGGACCCCAGGGCGGCGGCGCTAAGGCCGAGGAACGCGCGACGGTCGAGGGAGAGGGCGGAGATGGTCTTCATGAGCTATCCTTCCAGAAAGTACTTTACTAAACTAAAGTGAATTACGAAACGACAGCAGCATACTCTTTACCAAACTAAAGTGCAATACCTGTCTATCGGTTGTTAACAGGAAGGCGCGCGTCCGTCGTGGGGCTCTCCCTCGCCCGGAAGCAGCCATTTGTGGGCGAAGTGTGTGTGCATATCCGTTACAATAATGCGGATATTGGCTCGAGCGCAGAGGCGCTCGAATCTCAGGTCAAGAGGGGAAAAGCTATGGGTCTCATCGCATTTCTCGTCGCCGCACCTCTGGTGGCCGCGGTTGCGCTCATGCTCTTTAGGAGCGAGAGCCAGCGCGCTGTCATCACCATCGCGGCTGCGGGCATCACGGGCGTTGCGTCCGCGATCTTCGCATTCCAGCACCTGCTCGGCGGTTACACCGTGTACGAGCTCCCGCAGGAGACGAGCTTCATCATCACGCTTGTGATGACGGCGGTCGACATCGTGCTCTGCGCGGTGATCCTCTGGTTCTCGATCCGCTATAAGAACAAGCTCGCGCTTGTTATCGGCCTCGTGCAGACGGTCGGCGTCATCTACTTCGCCAACCTTACGCTTCCGCACGGCGCCGAGCACATGCTCACCACGCCCATCTACTTTGACCAGCTTTCGGTCATCATGGTGCTTATCGTCGGCCTCGTCGGCAGCGCCATCTGCGTGTATGCGCTGGGCTACATGAAGGACTTCCAGCATCATGAGCCGGCAGGTGCTCCTGACCGCCGCCATTTCTTCGCGGCCCTCATGTTCCTGTTCCTCTCGGCGATGTTTGTCATCGTCCTCTCCGATAACCTCGAGTGGATGTTCACGGGCTGGGAGATCACCACGGTGTGCTCCTTCCTCATGATCGGCTACACCCGCACGCCCGAGGCCATCAAGAACTCCTTCCGTCAGATTATCTTGAACATGATTGGCGGCATCGCGTTCCTCGTGGCGCTCCTCATCATCCAGATCTGGGGTCTGCCGCTGTCGCTCGCCTCGCTCACCACGGTCGCGAACTCCTACCTCTCGCCGACCCTCGTGCTGCCCATCATGCTGCTCTCCATCGCCGGCCTCACCAAGGCCGCGCAGATGCCGTTCCACAGCTGGCTGCTCGGCGCCATGGTGGCGCCCACGCCCACCTCGGCTCTGCTCCACTCCTCGACGATGGTCAAGGCAGGCGTCTTCCTTCTGGTGAAGCTCGCGCCGCTGTACCTCGTCTACCCGGCCGCGTCCGCTATGGTCGTGTCCATCGGTGGCGTCACCTTCGCGCTCTGCTCGTTCATGGCCATCACCCAGAGCAACGCCAAGCGCGTGCTCGCCTACTCCACGATCGCCAACCTCGGCCTCATCTCCGCCTGCGCGGGCGTGGGTACCGCCGAGGCGGTCTGGGCGGCCATCTTCCTCATCATCTTCCACACCGTTTCCAAGTCCGTTCTGTTCCTGTGCGTCGGTACGGTCGAGCACCGCATCGGCAGCCGTAACATCGAGGATATGGACGGCCTCTTCAGCCGCCTGCCGCGCCTCACGCGCTTCATGATGCTCGGCATCATGGGCATGTTCGTGGCGCCCTTCGGCATGCTCATCTCCAAGTGGGCAACGCTCGTCTCCTTCGCCGAGACCGGCAACATCCTGTTCCTGATCCTGCTCGCCTTTGGCTCCGCCGCGACCTTCTTCTTCTGGGCCAAGTGGCTCGGCAAGCTCGCCGGCGTGGCGCAGAAGGCCGAGAACGTCGAGGGCGGCGTGCACAAGAGCGAGTGGGCCGCCATCGGCTTCATCTCCGTGCTGCTGCTCGCCTGCTGCGTGCTGCTCCCGGTTATCTCCCAGGTCGTCGTCGGCCCGTACCTCGAGGGCGTGTACCAGGTGGTGCCGCAGCTCATTGGCGTTGACAACCTGCTCATCATGGCCGCTATCGTGGTCTTCATCGCCATCGTGCTTCTGACCCCGTGGGGCCGCGCCACCGACAAGCGCCGCGTTGCGGTCTACCTCGGCGGCACCTGCACCGACCCCGATGGTCGCCAGTATCACGGCTCCATGGGCCGCACCATGACTTCGTCCAAGCGCAACTGGTACATGGCTGATGTCTTCCCGGAGTCCCGCCTGACCCCGCTCGGCGTGATTCTCTGCACGAGCATCATCATCATGGCCTTCGCCGCGTGCTTCATCCTTTCCGTGCCCTTCCTTGTGGGCGGCTCGTTCTTTGTGGAGCGTACGGTGCTGCTCGTTGGCCCCAACCTCATCGGCATCCTCATCGGCGTCGTGGTCTTTGCCGTCGTCGCCCCCGTCCTGGGCTGCCTGCTCGATGGTTGCGACCGCAAGATCTCTGCCCACATGCAGGGTCGCGTTGGTCCGCGCATCCTCCAGCCCTACTATGACGTGCGCAAGCTCCTCGGTAAGGAGGACGCGAGCGTGAACGCGGTCGACGAGGCCTACGTCACCTGCGCACTCATCTTTGCCATCCTCGCGGGCGGCATGTTCATCTCCGGTTCGAACCTGCTTTTGTGCGTCTTCCTCGTGACGCTCGCCACGCTCTTTATGGTCATTGCCGCCTACTCGGCGCGCAGCCCCTACGCCGACACCGGCGCCGACCGTGAGTGCCTGCAGGTTATGTCCTACGAGCCGATGCTCATGATCATGACGGTGGGCTTCTTCACCGCAACGCAGTCCTTCGATGTGGCGCGCCTCTTCCAGATCGAGTCGCCCATCATCATCCCGCTGCTCCCGATCTTCCTTGGCCTGATGTTCATCTTGACCATTAAGCTCCGCAAGTCGCCGTTTGACCTCTCCTACAGCCACCATGCGCACCAGGAGATCGTCAAGGGCGTCACCACCGAGATGACCGGTCGCACCCTCGCTAAGGTCGAGATCATGCACTGGTGCGAGAGCGTGCTCTTCCTCATGTGGGTCGGCATGTTCTTTGTCTGGGACAACCCCATCTCGATCGTGATCGCCATTGTGGCGGCGCTCGCAGCGTGGTTCTTCGAGGTCTTCATCGACAACAACTTCGCGCGTATGAAGTGGCAGAACTGCCTGTCCGGCGCGTGGCTCGTGGCGCTCGTGGTGGGCGTCGTGAACCTGTTCTACGTCCTCATCACCCCGTTCATCTAAGGGAGCGCAGCTATGAGCTATTCATCTAAGTCACCGTGGCTCATCCATTACGATGGGTCGAGCTGCAACGGATGCGACATCGAGGTGCTCGACTCGATGATGCCGCTTTACGACGTGGAGCGCTTTGGCATCATCAACACGGGCAACCCCAAGCATGCCGACATCTTCCTCATCACGGGCGCCATCAACCACCAGAACGTCAACGTGGTGAAGCACATCTACGAGCAGATGCTCGAGCCCAAGGTCGTTGTGGCCTGCGGCATCTGCGCCTGCACGGGCGGCGTCTTTAAGGAGGCCTACAACGTCATCGGCGGCGCCGACAAGGCGATCCCGGTCGACGTGTACGCCCCCGGCTGCGCCGTGCGTCCCGAGACCATCATCGACGCGGTGCTCAAGGCCGTGAAGATCCTCGACGAGAAGGCCGCCAAGATGGGCGCCTCCGAGAAGAACCGTTAAGGAGGGCGCGGATGTATACCACCGAGTTCGTTGACGTCCCGCTGGGCGAGCTGCTCTATCGCGTGCAGACGCTCAAGCATCAGGGCTTCCGCTTTGTCCAGATGTGCGCCGAGACCACCGAGGCCGGCATCGACCTGCTGTACACGTTCTACGACGAGACGGTCGACAACGCCTACAACCTCTGCGTTTACGGTATCGACGAGAAGAGCGAGGTTCCCTCGATCCAGGAGCTCTACTTCGCGGCGTTTAGCTACGAGAACGAGACGCACGACCTGTTTGGCGTGCACTTCACCAACATGAAGCTCGACTTTGGCGGCAACTTCTTCAACGTCGCCGAAGAGGCTCCTATGACGATCATCACGCCCGAGATGAAGGCCGAGCGCGACAAGCTCGCCAAGCAGCGCGCCGCCGCTGCCGCCAAGGCCCGCAAGGCCGCGGAGGAGAAGCAGGCTGCCGAGGCCGACGCCGCCGCCGACGCCAAGGTCGCTGCCGTCGAGGCCGGCAAGAGCGCCGGCGCCGTTGCCGACAAGGCCGACCCGGCTGCCGCCGCTGGCGACGCTGCTGCCAAGGAGGCCGAGCGCGCCGCCAAGATGGAGGCGAAGCTCGCCGCCATGGACCCCGAGAAAGCCGCTAAGGTTCGCGCCGCGCTTGCTGCCAAGGCCGCGCAAAAGGATGGTGAGTAAGCATGGCAACCCGTTCCGTCATTCCGTTTGGCCCGCAGCACCCCGTGCTGCCGGAGCCCATTCACCTCGACCTCGTTGTCGAGGATGAGAAGGTCGTTGAGGCCATCCCCCAGATCGGCTTCATCCACCGCGGCCTCGAGAAGCTCACGCAGAAGCGTGACTACAACCAGTTTGTCTACGTTGCCGAGCGTACCTGCGGCATCTGCAGCCACGGTCACGGCTACGGCTACGTGAGCGCCACCGAGAAGCTCCTCGGCATCGAGGTCCCGCGCCGCGTCGTCTACATCCGCGACATCCTGGAGGAGCTCACGCGCCTGCACTCGCACCTGCTGTGGCTCGGCCTTCTTGCCGACGCCTTTGGCTTCGAGGCGCTCTTCAACCACTGCTGGCGCCTGCGCGAGACCATTCTCGACATCTTCCAGCGCACTTGCGGCGGCCGCATCATCCTCTCCATCCTCGTGGTGGGCGGCCTGGCGCACGATATCGACGACGCCGACCTCAAGGCCATCTGCGACAAGCTTGACAGCATCAAGCGCGATTACCTCGAGATCATGGACACCATGATGAACGACGTCTCGGTCAAGAGCCGTCTGTGCGGCGTGGGCGTCATCAGCTTTGAGGACGCCATGGAGCTCTCGATGGTTGGCCCCTTTGCCAAGGGTTCCGGCATCGAGCACGATATCCGTTCGACCGGTTACGGCGCCTACGGCGACCTCGACCACTTCGAGCCCATCATCTCCACCGAGTGCGACTGCTACGCGCGCTGCAAGGTCCGCGCCGAGGAGGTCATCCAGTCCATCGACATCATCAAGGAGCTCGTCTCCAAGATCCCGCACGATGGTATTGGTCAGAAGTCCAAGGCCAAGGTCGTCCCCGAGGGCCAGAGCCACGTGCTCATCGAGCAGCCGCGCGGCGAGGCGTTCTACTACGTCCGCGGCAACGGCACCAAGTACCTCGACCGCTTCCGCCTGCGCACGCCCACCTCGCAGAACCTGGGCGGCCTGGTGAAGGCGCTGCAGGGCGTCGACCTTGCTGACGTCCCGATGATCATCCTTACGATCGACCCGTGCATCAGCTGCACGGAAAGGTAGGCCGGCATGGGAACTTTCAAACTGGGCAAGATGACGCTCCGCTCGCTGTTCCACAAACCGGTGACGGTGCGTTACCCCTATGAGAAGCGCGACATCGAGAACCTCTTCCCGAGCATGCGCGGACATCTTGAGAACGATATCGACGCCTGCATCCTCTGCGGCATGTGTCAGCGCGCCTGCCCGGTGGGCGCCATCACGGTCGACCGCAAGGCCGGCGATTGGGTGCTCGACCCGTATATGTGCATCGCCTGCGCGAGCTGCACGCATGAGTGCCCCAAGAACTGCCTGACGATGGGCCTCTGGCCGACGGAGCCCGCCGAGGAGCTCTCGACCATTACGCTTCACAAGGACATGCCGGCAAAGCCCGCTGCCAAGGCTGGCGCCGCCGCCGGTGCCGCTGCCGCCGCGAAGCCCAAGAAGGAGCTCACCCCCGAGCAGCAGGCTCGCGTTGAGGCAGCCAAGAAGGCCGCCGCTGCCAAGAAGGCCGCGAAGGCTGCTGAGGCCGGCAAGGCTCCCGCTGAGGCGGAGAAGCCCGCTGAGGCTCCTGCCGCCGACGTGGATCCGGCGGAGGCCGAGCGCAAGGCCAAGATGGAGGCCAAGCTCGCTGCCATGGACCCCGAGAAGGCCGCCAAGGTGCGCGCCGCCCTCGAGGCTCGCGCCAAGAAGGACGCCGAGTAGCTTTGGCTGTTCTGCGATAGAACGCTTGTGAGGCGCGCCGCCGGTACGAAGCCGGCGGCGCGCCTTTGTCTTCTAGATGCACAGTTGGTTACATAGCACGGAGATTACATGCACCCTAAGGCGCAGGCGGTGAGGCGTGGTACGCTTACTCAGATAGCGATTATGCGCGAGCACACCGCATGAAAGGAACGTCTCTATGTGCGGATTCGTCGGCTTTACCGGCCAGATAGATAACAGGCAGCAGGTTCTTGACGCCATGATGGACCGCATTGTCCATCGCGGCCCCGATATGGGCGGTAGCCATCTCACCGACGAGGTGGCCCTGGGCTTCCGCCGTCTTTCCATCTTGGACCTCTCCGAGGCAGGCGCTCAGCCCATGGGCAACGAGGACGGCAGCGTATTTGTGACGTTCAACGGAGAGATCTACAACTTCCAGGAGCTGCGCGTCGAGCTCGAGGCCGCCGGCCATACCTTCCACTGCCATGCCGACACCGAGGTCCTCGTCCACGGCTACGAGGAGTGGGGCGAGAAACTCGTCGACCGTCTGCGCGGCATGTACGGCTTTGTCATCTACGATGGCCGCGCCCACAAGCTCTTTGGCGCGCGCGATATCTTTGGCATCAAGCCGTTCTATTACTATCGCGCCGACGGCCGCGACGGCCGCCCCAACACGGGCGCCTTCCTCTTTGGTAGCGAGATCAAGAGCTTCCTCGAGCACCCCGATTTCGTGAAGGCCGTGAACCCCCAGGCGCTGCGCCCCTACCTCACGCTGCAGTTCCCCGCCACCGACGAGACGTTCTTCGCCGGTGTCTACAAGCTGCCCGCGGCCCACTGCTTCACCTATGACCTTGCGAGCGGTTCCATCGACATCCGCCGCTATTGGGACGCCGATTTCTCCGACGACAACTCCAAGACCTTTGAGGAGTACGTCGAGGCGTGCGACCAGGTGGTCCACGAGAGCGTGGCCGCGCACCGCATCGCCGACGTTAAGGTGGGTTCGTTCCTCTCTGGCGGTGTCGACTCGAGCTACATTGCCGCCTGCCTCATGCCCGATACCACCTTCTCGGTGGGTTTTGATTACAAGGACTTCAACGAGACCAACTACGCCGCCGAGCTCTCCGATAAGCTCGGCATCAAGAACGTCCGCAAGATGATTACGGCAGACGAGTTCTTTGACGTGCTCCCGCAGATCCAGTACCACATGGACGAGCCGCAGTCGAACCTCTCGAGCGTACCTCTGTGGTTCTTGGCCGAGCTTGCCGCCAAGGACGTCACGGTTGTGCTTTCGGGCGAGGGCGCCGACGAGCTCTTTGCCGGCTACGCATGGTACGAGGACACCCGCGAGGTCGCGCGCTACAAGCGCATCGTGCCGCGCGCCATCCGTCGCGCGCTGGGCCGCTTTGTGGAGAACAAGCACTACTTCAAGGGCAGGAACTTCCTGCTCAAGGGCGCCGAGATGCCCGAGAAGTGGTTTGTGGGCCAGGCGTTTGTCTACCGCGAGGACGAGGCAAACGACGTGCTCAAGCCCGCGTACGCCAAGGGCCCGGACGCCTTTGAGCTCTGCGCGCCGGTCTACGGGCGCGTGAAGAACTTCTGCGCCCTCTCCAAACAGCAATACCTCGACATGAACATGTGGCTGCCGGGCGACATCCTGCTCAAGGCGGACAAGATGTGCATGGCACACTCGCTCGAGCTGCGCGTGCCCTTCCTCGACAAGAAGGTCATGGAGTTTGCCGAGCACGTGCCCGCGCGCTTCCGCGTGAACGAGAACGGCAACAAGCAGGTGCTTCGCCATGCGGCGAACCGCTGCCTGCCCGACGAGTGGGCGACGCGCCCCAAGAAGGGCTTCCCCGTGCCGCTCAAGTTCTGGCTGCGCGAGCAGAAGTACTACGACTACGTGAAGGAGTACTTCACAGCTCCGTGGGCGTCGGAGTTCTTCGATACGAGCAAGCTCATGCAGATGCTCGACGATCACTTTGAGGGTCGCGCACTCAACCAGCGCAAGATCTATACCGCGCTCACGTTCCTCATCTGGTACAAGCGCTACTTTATCGACGAGTAATCGCTCTCCGTTCCGCGATGTGCGGAATGTGGTGATGTGCGGAACAATCGATGTACGGATGCCATTCATGCGGTCGGGATACATTTCCGGCCGCATACTTCTATGTATAGCGAGGTCGCGTCCTGTCCGCGTTTCATGGTCAACAGCCATCTGGAGGCTACCATGGGTGAGCATCTGCCTGCTATCGATCGTTTTCCCGCCGTCTCGCTGCGTGCGGCCGCTTCCCTTCTTGGTGAGGGAGGCATGGGGGCACGCGTTTGTGGCGACGAAGGTACCGAGGTGCACGGGATGGCCATTGACTCGCGTGAGGTCTCCCCGGGCAACCTCTTTGTTTGCAAGGGCGCCGCGTTTTGTCCCGCGTTTCTTGCGGATGCCGTGCGCCACGGCGCCGCTGCGTATCTCTGTGAGGACGATGAGCGGGCCGAGGAGCTCTCCGCCCAAGCACCGGGCGTACCCTGCATCGTAGTGTATCAGGGGAAGGTCCGCCGTGCCATGGCGCTCGTGGCGCCGCTCATCTACATGCATCCTGAGCATGACCTCACCATTGTGGGTATCACGGGTACCAAGGGAAAGTCGACCGTTGTCTACATGCTGCGCTCCATCCTGCGCGCGGCGGGCGTGACGCCGTCCATCTTGGGCTCGATTGAGACGGACGACGGCGTGTGCGCGTTTGAGAGCCACAACACTACACCCGAGGCACCCGACCTGTGGCTGCATCTGCGCAACACGGTGGATGCCGGGCGAGACGTGATGCTCATGGAGGTGTCGAGCCAGGGTCTCAAGTACGGCCGCGTGCTCGGTGTTCCCTTTGAAATCGCCTGCTTTTTGAACATCGGACGCGACCATATCTCGCCCATCGAACATCCCACGTTTGAGGACTACTTCCAGAGCAAGCTGCGTATCTTTGAGCAGTGCGAAACCGCCGTGGTGAACCTCGATACCGAGCGCGTAGAGGAGGTACTTGCTGCTGCATCCGCCTCGGCAAAGCGGCTGGTAACCCTGCACACCGATCATGCACCCGCGGTCTCGGCTGAGGGCTCGGCGGCGTCCGCGCGCGGTTGCAATGCCGACTTTTGCGCAACTGAAATTGAGACGGTTGACGGGGGCATCGCCTTCACGGTGGAGGCGCGCGGTGCGGCGGGCACGATGCGCACGACGCGCCATGACATCGTGCTTGGCATGACGGGCTTCTTCAACGTCGACAACGCGCTTGCCGCCTGTGCCATCGCCCGCCTGATGGGATTTGACTACGATGCCATCGCCCGCGGCCTCGCACATGTTCGCGTCCCCGGGCGCATGGAGCTCGTGAGCTCGGGCGACGGGCATGTGCTCGCCATTGTCGATTACGCGCACAACGAACTTTCCTTTGACGCGCTGTTCTCGTCGGTCAAGCGCCAGTATCCAGATCGCCGGGTCATTGCGGTCTTTGGTGCGCCGGGCGATAAGGCGCAAGAGCGCCGCAGCACCTTGCCGCGCGTTGCCGGCGCCTATGCTGACCTGCTCATATACACCGAGGAAGACCCCGCGCACGAGGCGGTGGAGGACATCTGCGCCGAGCTTGCGGCAAACACGCCGGCAGGTGTTGCCTACAAGATAATCCCCGACCGCGAGGAGGCGGTCGCGCACGCTCTGCACGCGGCCCTTGCCGACGAGCGGCCCTCGGCCGTGCTCTTGCTTGCCAAGGGGGACGAGACGCGCCAGCACCGTGGCGACAGCTATCCTGAGGTAAAAAGCGATTTGAGTCTTGCCCGCGAGATTCTACGGGGGTAAGGTAGCTCGCGAAGGTGTTTCTGGCTACCCGCTTGGCGCGCAATAGCTGCAGCGTCAGGCGCTGTGCGGCCGCAACGGCTGCGGCGTATTGCCGGCAGACAAGAGGGGAGAGGCGCTGTGCCCGCATCTCAAAGAGTCCGCTCGCTGCGTGATTACCTAAAGATCCTCCGCGCGTACGACGCGCTGGTGACAGAGCCCCCGGCGGGTCCGATTCTCGCCGATTTGCCCATCCGCTGGGTTTCGTGCGACTCCCATGCGGTAAAGCCCGGCACGCTCTTTATCTGCAAAGGCGCCTCCTTTAAGCGCGACTACCTGCTCGATGCCATCGAGGCGGGTGCGGTTGCCTACATCTCCGAGGTCGACTATGGGGTCAATATCCCCTTCATTCATGCGTGCGATATCAGGCGTGCCCTCGGCATCCTTTCCGACGCAGCGTGGGACCACCCCTCGGGCCGCATCAAGGTCTGTGCGTTCACGGGCACCAAGGGCAAGACCACGAGCGTGTATTACCTGCGGAGCATTCTTGCGGCGCGCGCCAAGCGCACGGGTGCGCCCGAGGCCGCGTTCATTACCGGCGTGGAGTACGACGACGGCGCGGAGCGCGGCGAGAGCGTGCTTACCACGCCCGAGGCGCCCGAACTCGAGCGGCGCCTTGCCAATGCGGTCTTTGCGGACCGCGACATCTTTGTGATGGAGGCGTCGAGCCAGGCCCTTAAGCTCCACCGCACGCTCGGCGTGGAGTTTGCCGTGGGCGCGTTTACCAACTTTGGCGAGGACCATATCTCGCCCATCGAGCACCCGACGGTCGAGGACTACCTCGCAAGCAAGCTCATGCTCTTCCGCAACTGCCGTACCGCCGTGGTGAACCTCGACATGCAGGTAGCCCCGCAGGTGCTTGAGGCGGCGCAGTCCTGCGAGCGCGTGCTGACCTATTCGCTTGAGAACGATGCCGCCGATGTGGTGCTCACGCGCTGGGAGCGCGCGGGCTCGGGCATTTCCTTTACGGTCCGCACGCCGCGCTTTACCTGCGACGTTTACCTCCCCACCCCTGCTCACTTCAACCTTGCCAATGCGCTCGGGGCTATCTCGTGCGCAGAGGCGCTCGGCGTGGATGCTGAGGATATCGTCCAGGGTCTTGCCGAGGTTCGCGTCTCTGGTCGTATGGAGGTCTACCCGAGTGCGTCGGGCGAGATTGTGGGCGTGGTCGATTACGCGCACAACGGCATGAGCCTCACGGCGCTGCTTGGCGAGATGCGGGAGAGTTACCCCGACCGCGAGCTTACGGTGGTCTTTGGAGCCACCGGCGGCAAGGGCGTCGATCGTCGCGACACGATGGGCGAGGCAGCCGGCAAGCTCGCCGACCGCATCATCATCACGGAGGACGACCCCGGCCCCGAGGACCCGGCGGTCATCTGCGACGCTATCGCCCGCGCGGTGAGCGCACAGGGTCATAACAGGTGGGAGATTGTGCTCGATCGTCCTCAGGCTATCGTGCGTGCCGTGGAAGGTGCAAAGCGCCCGGCCGTTGTAGTGGTGACCGGCAAGGGCAACGATGCCTTTATGCTGCGCCATGACGTGCGCGAGCCCTACGAGCCGGACGGTAAGCAGCTCGCGCGGCTTTTGGCCGAGGCATAGGGACTGCGACGCGCTCTGGCGCGGACGGGCGGTTTGCCCGTGTGGTTCCGCCTGAATGCTCGACGTGTTTGCGAAAGTTCCGCATGCAACTTGTGCAGCGGCGCGCAAGTACGGTATTATGTGATGCTGCTAACGGAGAGCTGACCGAGAGGCCGAAGGTGCTCGCCTGCTAAGCGAGTATTCCCCCAAAGGGAATCTGGGGTTCGAATCCCCAGCTCTCCGCCAGCCGAATTTGATACGCCCGTTTCCCTGCTGGGAGGCGGGCGTTTTTTGTTATCTGGCCGCAGCAAGGAGAAAGGACGGAGGGAGGCATGCGCTCATTTAAATATTGTCTTACAATAAAGGAGCAGGCATATGGTATTTGTTTTGGAAAGGATTCATGCTCGCCATCCCGAACTGAGAGCTGAGGACGTTGCGCACGCTTGGGAGCACGCCATTGTTTCGGCGGCACGTTCCGATGCAAGGCCATTTGAATATCTTGCGGTTGGTTACGATGCGCGCGGAAGGCTTATCGAAATGGTGGGCAGAGCAAACGAAAACGGCGACTGGGTTATTTGGCATGCCTTTACACCGCCGACGCCCAAAGCACGCCGTGAATTGGGATTGGAGTGATTTCCATGAGCGATGAAAGACTGCTGCAGAGTATCGGGATGACCGAAGCCGAAGCCGATGCGCGTGGAACGTCGTACGAAGAGGACACGTGGGACGAAAAGACGCTCCGTAAACCTCGCCGAGGAAGGCCATCGCTTGCCCCTGAAGAAGTTCGGCCCTATACCGTGCGATTCCCCGTATCCCTCATGTCATTTGTAGATGAGCGCGCCCTCGCCCATGGCTGGACGCGCTCGGAAGAGCTTCGCAGTATCGTGCTCCAGGCAAAGGGGCAACACGTAGCGTAGCGGTGCGCTTGCTGACAAGATCTGCTGGCTACTGACAGAAGTCGCTGGCTGTTGTTACCGCGATATCGCCGCGATGCGCGCAGACGAGGTCCCAGCTGAAGAGCTCGGCAAGTCCGGATGCGCTGCGCGGCTCGGTATCCGGCGCAAGGCCAGCGGTGCCGGCGACCCACCCCAGCAGGCGCTCGGGTGTGCCAAAACGTTCACGCAGGCCCTCCATATCGAGATCCCGGTCGCGCTTGGAGAGGCGGCGTCCGTCGGGGGCAACCAGAAGCGGCACGTGGGCATAGGCGGGCTCTGGGTAGTCGAGCAGGCGCTGCAGATAGATCTGGCGTGCGGAGGAGCTGAGCAGGTCGTGTCCGCGGACAACCTCGGTGACACCCATCAGCGCGTCGTCAACTACCACGGCAAGCTGGTAGGCAAAGACGCCGTCGCTGCGGCGGACGAGGAAGTCGCCGCAATCGCGGGCGAGGACCTCGGTTTGCGGGCCAAAGACACGGTCGATAAAGGAAATCGTGCCCGCGGGGTCATCATGGTCGGGCACCCTAAGGCGGAGCGCCGCGGGGCGTTCGGCAGAGCGTCGCGCGACCTCCTCGGGGGAGAGACCTCGGCAGGTGCCCGCGTAGATGGGCGTGCCGTCGCTCGCGTGGGGTGCGCTTGCGGCGTGGAGCTCGGCGCGTGTGCAGAAACACGGGTAGAGTAGTCCCGCGTCGCGGAGTTGCTCGAGGGCGGCTTGATACGCCTCAACACGGTCACGCTGGTAGTAGGGTCCCTCGTCCCAATCGAGACCAAGCCAGTGCAGGTCGGCGAGCAGGTAGTCTGTCCACGGTCCCGATTGGGTGCGCGGGTCGAGATCCTCTATGCGCAGCACCATGCGCCCGCCGGCACTGCGGACCGATAGCCATGCCACGAGCGCGGCGTAGATGTTGCCCAAGTGCATGCGGCCGGAGGGCGTGGGGGCAAAGCGCCCGACTATGTTGGATGTGCTACTCATGGTTAGAGAGTATAGGGGAGCTGCCGCGCTCGCGGCCAGAAAAGCGTGCCGTCATGGTATGCGGCGTGCCGGGCGTCTACCCGCAAACGGCTGGAGCCCCCGGGCCTGCATACCCGGGGGCTCCTGGAAAAGGGGGGACGGTTTGTGCGGGGCGGCTAGGGGGGAGCCGCCCCGCAAAGGAAGGGAGGCTAGAGCGGAAGCGCGGTCATCTGGGTGTAGACGCGCGCCTGATACTCGCGGTCGAGGTCGTAGAGACCCTTGGGGTCGCACCCAAAGAGCTTCATGTTCGTGATCATGTCGCGGGCGTTGGTTTCCTCCTCGCCCTGCTCGCTTACAAACCAATCGAGGAACTTCATGGTGCGAACGTCGTGCTGCTCATGCGCGACCTCGTAGCAGTGGTGGATGAGGCTCGTCACATACTCCTCGTGTGCAAGACCCGCCTCAAGCGGCTGGAGGTCGTTCTCAAAGACCTTGTCGGGCTTGGCGATGGCTTCCATCGTGGGCGTGAAGTCGTTATCGAGGAGGTAACGGCGGATGGCCATGGCATGGTCCATCTCCTCCTTCGCCTGGATCTCGTACCAGTTGGCAAAGCCCTTGAGGCCGCGATCCTCGTAGTAATCGGCAAAGGTGAGATACAGGTAGGCGGAGTAGAGCTCCTTGTTGATCTGATCGTTCAGGACCGTCGTTACCTGTTCGGTGAGTGCCATGAGTGTTCCTTTCCCATCCGTTGTGTGTGCGATTCCGAGTCGCACTGTCTGTATACCCGCGTGGCGCCGTTCAAACGCGTCCACAATTCCCCCACGTCCGCCCCATCTCCTCTCCGCAATTGCCACTCGCCCCGCAAGCGAGGGCGCGGCGTATAGGTGTCCGCACGCGACGGTACAATGGCTCTAACCAAAAGCGATGGGAGGTCCCCATGCACGACATGAACGTCTCGATCCCTGCACGGGCGGCGCTGCGGCCCATCGTCACGCGAACCCTCGCTGTGATTGCCTGCCTTGTTGCGGCCTGCGCGCTTGCGGCCCTTACGCCACTGTCTGCGGAAGCTTACGAGATGCCGCGCGTGTGCATCGAGGCGACGGTGCTCGAGGACGGCGCCCTTCATGTGGAGGAGGAGCGCACATTCGCGTTTGATGACGAGGTGAACGGCGTCTTCTGGACGATTCCCATTGCCTCAAACGAGCAGGGGCGCCCCTCTTGGGTAGATGTGGCATCTCTGAGTGCCGCTATTGTGGACGAGGGCGGCGCCGAGCGCGCGCTTGAGCGCGTGGGCGAGGCGCAGCCGGGCGATGACGGGGTCTTTACCGTTACAGAAGAGGACGATGCGATTCGTATCCAGCTCTTCTCGCCGCACGCAGATGATACACAGGCAACGTTTCGCCTGAGCTACGGCCTTACGGGTGCCGTTATGGCGTGGGCGGATACGGCCGAGCTGTACTGGAAGTTTGTGGGGCCGGACTGGGAGGAGAGCTCGGAGAACGTCGAGCTCACGGTCCGCTTTGCGGGCGCTGATGCCTCGGGTGAGGACGGCGTTGTGGGCGAGAACTTTCGTGCGTGGGCGCACGGCCCGCTTGAGGGCGAGGTCGCACTCGACGGGGCTGTCCCCAGCGTGACGGCAACCGTGCCGCGCGTGCGTGACGGCGAATATGCCGAGGTACGTGTGGTCTTCCCACGTAGCTGGGTGCCAGGACTGGCACCGGTGGGCGATGCCGCCCAGACGGAGCGCATGGACCGCGTCCTCTCCGAGGAGGCGGGTTTTGCGGAGGATGCCAACGCGCGTCGCGCCCAGATGCAGGCGCTCATCTCCGTCGGCTCGGGCGCGCAGATTGCCCTTCCCGCGGTGCTCCTCGTAGTGGTCGCCGCCTACCGCATCTTGTGCTGCCGTGCCCCTAAGGCGGATTTCCAGCAGGAGTATCTTCGCGAGGTGCCCACCGATGCCCATCCGGCAACCGTCGCGGCTTCTATGGATGACGGGCGCGTGGGGCGTCGCTCGTTTGTTGTCACGCTGATGAAGCTGACCGACGAGGGCGTGATCGACGTATCCGATCACCCGGCTAAAGATGCCGCGGGCGAGGCATCCTACCGTCTCGTTTTGCGCGATCCCGCGCGCCTTGCGGAGTCGGGTATCGATGGTGCGGCGCTGCGTCTCTTCTTCCGCGAGGACGCGCAGTTGGCATCGTTTGCGGCGCTCTCTACCTGCACGTCGGGTGATGCCTCCACCGCGGAGGCGCTCACCTCGGGATTCACCGACGCCGTCGAGCGCGACCTCAAGGTGCGCGGCTTGGTCGCGTCTGTAGACACCTTCAAGTCCGTCGCAACCGTGGCGGCGGCTGTCCTGTTCTGCGCTTCGCTCATTCTCGCTCTTGCCACAGACGGGGCGACCCTCTTGCCCTTTGGCATCGGTCTCGCACTTACCATCGTCGCGTTGGTGATTGCGCTTACCGCCCGTATCGTCACGCGTGAGGCTGCCGAGCTCAGAGCGCGCTGCGAGGCATTTCGCCATTGGATCGAGCGCGCAGCACGGACGGGCGAGGCGGTTGACTTCGATTCTGAGGAGGGGCGTCTCATGCTCGTTTACGCCTCAGCGGTCGGCGTGGGTGAGGGGGCGCTGCGCAGGCTTGTGGCCCAGACAGACGAGTCCTCTGCCCATGCCGCCGCTGGTGTGGCAGACGTTGCCTATGCGGGGGTCGCATCCTACCCCTATCCGCTCATGTGGTGGTTCTGGCCGCACTACGGTATGCACGCAAGCCCTATGCGCGACGCGAGCGATGCATACGGCAGCGCCGTGGCGAGCGTTGCTGTGAGCGCGGGAAGCCCCGCGGCGGGCACGGGCGGTGGCTTCTCCTTTGGCGGCGGAGGCGGCGTCGGTGGCGGAGGCGGCGGTACCTTTTAAGGTGCCGGCGGCATCTCTCGCGTGCCGGATGTGCGCGGTTGCGCTACATTAGAGGGACTTCTTTCGCGGCGCCGCATCGGGCGGGGTCGGCAGGAGGCAAGGAGGATATATGGGAACTGAGCGTAAGATCGCGCGTGCGCTGATCTCGGTGACCGACAAGACGGGCGTTGTCGATTTCGCCCGTGCGCTGGTCGAGGAGTTCGGGGTGGAGATTGTCTCCACGGGCGGTACGGCGAAGGCCATCGAGGAGGCGGGCGTTCCGGTACGTCCCATCGAGGACTTCACGGGTTACCCGGAGATGATGGACGGACGCGTGAAGACGCTTCACCCCAAGGTCCACGGCGCGCTGCTTGCCCGCCGCGACTCTGAGGAGCACATGGCTCAGGCCGCCGAGCACGGCATCCAGCTCATCGACATGGTGGTTGTGAACCTCTATGAGTTCGAGAAGACGGTTGCCAACCCCGACGTCACCTTTGCCGATGCCATCGAACACATCGACATCGGTGGTCCCTCTATGCTCCGCTCTGCCGCCAAGAACAACGATGCCGTGACCGTTGTCTGCGATCCCAACGACTACGAGGCCATCCTCGAGGAAATGCGCCTTCACGAGGGCAAGACGCTGCGCTCCACGCGCCGCCGCCTCGCTGCCAAGGTCTTCACCCGCACGGCTGCCTACGACTCGGCCATCTCCACGTGGCTGAACGATTACCTGGCCGCTGAGGAGCCCGCTGTTGCCGCTGCGAGCGGGGACGAGGGCTTCCAGACGCCCGAGGTGCTCACCCTGAACCTCGCCAAGACGCAGGATCTTCGCTATGGCGAGAATCCGCATCAGGCTGCCGCGGTCTACCGCTTCTCCGAGGAGTTTGCAGCCTACGGCAGCTCCGCCAACCCGCTGGTTGGTGCCGAGCAGATTCAGGGCAAGCCGCTCTCGTACAACAACTTCCTCGACGCCGACGCCGCATGGAACGCGGTGCGCGAGTTCGATGATCCCGCTGTGGTCATCCTGAAGCACCAGAACCCCTGCGGGTCCGCTACCGCCGAGGATGTCACCACCGCCTATGACCGCGCCTTTGCGTGCGACCCCAAGAGCGCCTTTGGCGGCATCATCGCGGTGAACCGTGAGGTTCCGCTCTCGCTTGTCGAGCACTTTGCCGATCAGAACAAGCAGTTTGTCGAGGTCCTTATCGCGCCGAGCTATTCGGCCGAGGCCCTCGAGCGCCTCTCCAAGCGCCAGAACCTGCGCGTGCTCGCCACGGGCGGTGCCGAGGGGCATGCCCGCCTCGAGGTCCGCTCTGTCGACGGCGGCATGCTCCTGCAGCAGGTCGACACGGTCGAGGAGGATCCCGCGAACTTCACGTATCCCACCGAGCGCAAGCCCACTGACGCCGAGATGCGCGACCTGCTCTTTGCCTGGCGCGTGGTCAAGACCGTCAAGTCCAACGCCATCCTCATCGCCAAGAACGAGGCCGGCATTGGTATGGGCCCCGGCCAGCCTAACCGTGTTGACTCGGCGCTCCTTGCGTGCGAGCGCGCGGAGGATGCGTGCGAGCGCATGGGCATCGAGAAGGGCGAGTTTGCCTGCGCAAGCGACGCCTTCTTCCCGTTCCGCGACAACGTTGACGTGCTCGCGGCCCACGGCGTGACGGCAATCATCCAGCCGGGCGGTTCGGTGCGCGACGACGAATCCATCGAGGCGTGCAACGAGCACAACATCGCCATGGTGTTCACTGGCACGCGCCACTTCCGCCACTAACGTCTGCCCTCTTATACGGGAGGCAGCCGCAGCGTGTGCAACAGCGCCCCGAGCCCCATGAGGCGGCTCGGGGCGCTCGTCCATCCGCCCTGTGTGCAGGGCCCGAGCGATTGGAAGCGAAGCAGTATGGATACGCAGGAACCTACGCCCCAAGAAGAGGCCTTTACGCTGGGCGAGCCTGCGCTGGTGTGCCGCTGGCGCATGACGGCGCGTCGCGTGCCGCTGCTCAACCGGCATATTCGGGCGCTCGGTGCCCGGCGCCTCAACGGAGAGGCCGTGCCCCGTAGCCTGCTGTCGTGGGCAAAGCAGCATATCGAGTGGTCGCTTGCGGATGACACGACCGTTGCCGTGCCGGACGACGGCGTGCTCATGCTCGTTATCGACAAGGCGGGGCATGCCGCTATGTCGACCGGTGTCTACGAACCGCTTGCCAACATCGCGGCAGAGGCGCTTGCCTACCGCGCGCTCGGCGCCCGTCGTGAGGCGGACGAGACGGGCGTGGCGCCCGAGGTGCTTGCCTGCGCTGCGGACGGCGCGCTGGTGCTTGGCGTATCGGAGGACGATGCGCTTGCCGGGACGGCATCGCTTGCCCTCCAGCTTGCCGAGACGCGTGGCCTGCGCGTCGAGCGGGACCCGGCGCTCGCGTACCGTACGCTCTCGGGCGCCTGCGCGGGTGCGCTTGCGTTGCTGTCCGACGAGCACGGCGTCGTCATTGCAACCGACGCTGCGCTCGCGGGCGAGGAATCGGCCTTTATCGAGATGCTCGCCCAAGGCTACGATAAGTTGCGTGTCTAGCCGCGCTGTGGAACGGATGCCCACCGCAAAGGAGTTCTCATGCCCCTCATCTACGTAGTGGAAGACGATGCCGCCATCCGCGGCGAGCTTATAGAGGTGCTCGAGCGCAACGGATTCGATACCGTGGCGACCACCGACTTTGCGCAGGTGACCGAGGACATCATCGCGGCGCATCCCGACCTCGTCCTGCTCGACCTCACGCTGCCCGGCACCGACGGACAGTTTATCTGCCGTGAGCTGCGCGCCGCCTCCGACGTCCCCATCATCGTCCTCACCAGTCGTGTGACCGAGATTGACGAGGTCATGAGCATGACCATGGGGGCGGACGACTTTATCCCTAAGCCCTACAGCGCACGGGTGCTCGTTGCGCGCATCCAGGCGCTGCTGCGCCGTGCCGCCGGCCCCGACACAAAAAGCGGGCTCGAGCACAAGGGACTTACCCTCGACTTGTCGCGCTCCGTTGCCGTCGCCGCGGGCGGTCAGGTGGAGCTCACCAAAAACGAGATGCGCATCTTGGCGTTGCTCATGCGCCGCGCGGGCACGATCGTCTCGCGCGAGGCGCTCATGCGCGAGCTGTGGGATTCCGATGCCTTTGTCGACGACAACACGCTTACCGTAAACATCAACCGTCTGCGCGCAACGCTCGAGAAGATCGGCGTCACCGGTTACCTCACCACGCATCGTGGGCGCGGGTATTCGGTATAGGAGGGTGCCATGACCGCTAGGGCATACCTTCGCGACACCGTTGTTTCGTGGGCACCGCTCGTTGCGGTAGATGCGCTCGCGGCGTTTATCCTTACCGTCGCCGGCGTGAACCCATACATAACCGCGCTCGTGACGCTGCTCGTTTTTGCGGGTATTGTCGCTGCGTTTGCGCTTTCCTTCATGCGGAAGCGGGCCTTTTTCGGCGACCTTGCCCGGGCCACCGCCGGGGACGCGGAGCCCCGTTGGGTTGCCGAAACCGTTGCGCGCCCCGATTTTCTCGAGGGCGAGCTCGTCTACGATGTAGTGCACGCGATCGCCAAGGCGGCAAGCGACGACGAGGCCGCCTGTCGCCGTCAGCTCATGGAATACCGCGAGTACATCGAGACCTGGGTGCACGAGGCAAAGTCCCCGCTTGCCGCGGCTCACCTTATGCTCGAGAACCTCGAGGAGCGCGCGGGCGATACGCTCGGCTACGAGCGTATCGAGGCGGTGGGCGACGAGCTGCGCCGCGTCGAGGGCTTTATCGATCAGGCGCTGTTCTACGCGCGTTCCGAGGCGGTTGAGCGCGATTACCTTATCCGCAAGTATCGTCTGACAAGCCTGGTGAACGCCGCCATCAAAGCGAACGCGCCGTCGCTGATTGCCGCACACGTGGCCCCGGTGGTCGACGGCCTAGACCTGGAGGTCTTTACCGACGAGAAGTGGTGCGCGTTCATCTTGGGCCAGATCATCCAAAACAGCGTCAAATACGCCGATGCCGAGCAGCCCACCATCTCCTTTTCCGCCCGCTTGGTTGACGAGGGGCTTGCGACCGAGGCCGTGGAGCTCACGGTTGCCGACAACGGCTGCGGCGTGTCGGAGGCGGATTTGCCCCGCGTCTTTGAGAAGGGCTTCACCGGGGAGAACGGGCGCACAGGCAAGCGCTCCACGGGTATTGGCCTTTACCTGGTGAAGCGGCTGTGCGACAAGATGGGCGTGGGTATTAGTGCGTCCTCGGTTCAAGGCGAAGGCTTCACCGTTACGCTGCGGTTCTCCACCAATAAGTTCCAGTACTTCGAGTGACGCCACAAAAGGGGAGGGAGGCCGCCGAGAGCCTCCCTCCCCAAAGATTGCCAGGCGGGGTTTGCAACCCCCTTGATGGGCAAAACCTATTTCACGACCAGGATGTCGCACTCCGTGCAGCGCAGCAGGAACGTCGAGATCGAGCCCAAAAGCGCGTACTTGATCGACGACAGGCCACGCGCGCCGCACATGACCAGGTCGGGCTGGACCACGTCGAGCATCTCGTCCTTAAGCGTCTCGCGAATGCGGCCGGCGCGAATGAGGACGTCAACCTCGGGGATATCGGGGTTGGCGGTTGCCTCCTCAACCTGAGCGGCGATAGAGTCGCGGAACGCCTGCTCAAGCCCCTTCACCAGATCGGCGGGATAGGCGCCTGCGGACTCGAGCGCCGTCGAATCGATGACGTGCCCGATGATGAGCTTGGCGCCGTTGTTGGCAGCGACCTTGATGGCGCGCGCGAGGACAAAGTCCTGCTGCTCGGTACCGTCAAGCGCAACGAACACCTTCGAATAGCCTTCCTTCATACGAGCCTCCCTTGTGTCGTGGCGGGCGTTTTGCCGCCGGACGTTTATGCCTCGCCCGAGTTATACCCGCAATGCCCCTAATCGTTCTTGGGTTTCCGTGAACGTAGGCCTGCGAGCTCCAGACGTTGTGCGCGCTGTCCGATAATGGTTCACAGCCGCGCCGCACGCTCGTGTTGCGCGCTTGCCGTATTGCGATAGGGGAGGCATCTTTGGATCCCATCGAACTTTTGAAATCCGCGTTCCTCGGCTTGGTCGAGGGCATCACCGAGTGGCTGCCGATCTCCTCGACGGGCCACATGATTCTCGTCGACGAGTTCATGAAGCTGAACGTCACCGAGGAATTCCTGAACATGTTCCTCGTGGTCATCCAGCTCGGCGCCATTCTCGCCGTCTGCGCGCTCTTCTTCCACGAGCTCAACCCCTTCAGCCCGAGCAAGGGCAAAGAGGGGCGCCGCGCCACCTGGGCGCTCTGGGGCAAGATCGTGCTGGCGTGCATACCCGCCGCTGTCATTGGCATCCCGCTCGACGACTTTATGGAGGAGCACCTCTATAACGGCACGGTGGTCGCGCTCGCGCTCATCGCCTACGGTATTGCGTTCATCGTGATCGAGATGTGGCGCAAGCGCACGCTCGCGCGCCGCATCGCCTCGGGCGACGTTGCCCCCGCGGGCCGACCCGCTGGCTCGCACTTTGCGCATGCCGCGGCCGCCGAGCCCGCCGATGGCAACGACTTTGGCGCCATCACGCGCGTGGAGGACCTGCCGGTTTCCACGGCGTTTGGCATCGGCTGCTTCCAGGTGCTCTCGCTCATTCCGGGTACCTCGCGCTCCGGCTCCACCATCATCGGCGGTTTGCTCTTGGGCTGCACCCGCTCGGTCGCGTCCAAGTTCACCTTCTTCTTGGCTATCCCCGTCATGTTTGGCGCAAGTGCGCTCAAGCTCGTCAAGTACGTGGTGCTCGACGGCGGCACCTTTGGCATGAACGAGCTCGCCATCATGGGCGTGGGCTGCGTGGTTGCCTTTGTGGTGTCGCTCATTGCCATCAAGTGGCTCATGGGCTTTGTCCGCAAGCACACCTTTATCGCCTTTGGCGTCTACCGCATCGTGCTCGGCGCCATTGTGCTCGCGTACTTTCTGTTTATCGCTGCGTAGCTAGGCGCAACGCAAGGCTAACGACTCCAAAAGCCACAGGGGCCGCGGCTCGACCGTGGCCCCTGTCCGTACGGGTCGGTATACTAGGTAGGCTCAAACACACGCCGCCCCAAGGCGTCCGTCTGTGAGGAGATGCACTCCATGGCTGCGTATGCCGTTGATATCGATTCGCTCAACCCCGCCCAGCGTGAGGCGGTCTTGACCACCGAGGGTCCGCTTCTGGTGCTTGCGGGCGCGGGCTCGGGCAAGACTCGCGTGCTCACCTACCGCATCGCGCACATGATTGCGGATTTGGGCGTGCGCCCTTGGCAGGTGCTCGCCATCACCTTTACCAACAAGGCGGCGGCCGAGATGCGCGAGCGTCTCCAGGCGCTTCTGCCGGACGGTACGCGTGGTATGTGGGTGTGCACCTTCCACGCTATGTGCGTGCGCATGCTCCGCGAGGATGCCGACCTGCTGGGCTACACCGGGCAGTTCACCATCTACGATGATGACGATTCGCGTCGCATGGTGCGCGACATCATGCAGGCGCTCGGCATCGAGCAGAAGAGCTACCCCATCAACATGATCAGGAGCAAGATCAGCGCCGCCAAGAACGCCATGATCGGCCCCGACGAGTTCCAGGCAAAGGCCAGCTCCCCGCAAGAGCAGAAGGCGGCGCAGGTCTACCAAGAGCTCGAGCGTCGTTTGCGCGCGGCCAACGCCATGGACTTCGACGACCTGCTCGTGCGCGCCCTCGAGCTTTTGCGCACGCGCCCCGAGGTGCTCGACCGCTATCAGGAGCGCTTCCGCTACATCTCGGTGGACGAGTATCAGGACACCAACCATGTGCAGTACGAGATCGCAAACCTGCTTGCGGGCAAGTACCAGAACCTCATGGTCGTGGGCGACGACGACCAGTCCATTTACTCGTGGCGCGGTGCCGACATCACCAACATTCTCGACTTCGAGAAGGATTTCCCCGCGGCCAAGGTCGTCAAGCTCGAGCAGAACTACCGCTCTACGGGCCATATCCTCTCCGCGGCAAACGCGGTGGTGCGCCATAACTCGCAGCGCAAGGAGAAGCGCCTCTTTACCGCGGCGGGCGATGGCGACAAGATTCAGGCCTACCAAGCATCGGACGAGCGCGACGAGGGCCGCTGGATTGCCGGCGAGATCGAGAAGCTGCATGCAGGCGGCATGAGCTATGACGACATCGCCGTCTTCTACCGCACCAACGCGCAGTCGCGCATCCTAGAAGATATGTTCCTGCGTGCGGGCGTGCCGTACAAGATCGTGGGCGGCACGCGTTTCTTCGACCGCGCAGAGATTCGCGACGTCATGGCGTACCTCAAGATGATCGTAAACCCGGCGGACGAGATGAGCGTCAAGCGCGTCATCAACACGCCGCGCCGTGGCATTGGCTCCACCTCCATCCAAAAGATCGAGGAGCTCGCGCGCGAGAACCGCTGCAGCTTCTTCCAAGCGTGCGAGATCGCCACTGCAGAGACCGGTCGTTTTACCGCCAAGGTGCGCGCCGCCCTCGGCGACTTTGTCTCCATCGTGCGCGAGGGGCGCCGCATGGACGGCGAGCTTCAGAGCGTGGTCGAGGCCATTGTCGAGAAGACGGGCCTCATACAGGCGCTGCGTGCCGAGGGCACGGTAGAGTCCGAGGGACGCGTCGAGAACATTCAGGAATTCCTGGGCGTTGCCGCCGAGTTTGAGGAGACGCACGACGATATCGAGGGCACGCTCGAGAGCTTGGAGGAGCTGCGCGCCGCCGGCATCGCCGATGCTTCGTTGGGGACGGGTTCAAATCGTGCAGATCACGTTGCCGGTCCCGCCGCCGAGGCGGCGTCTGCGGCCGCAGCGCCCATGACCCCTGCGTCCGCCAGCGTCGAGATGTCCGTTTCCGCCGATACGCTGGATGCGGCGTTGACGGGCGCCCAAGCGGCGCTCGCCCAGCTCATCGCCGGCAACACCTTGGCCGCCGCCCCCGTGCCGCCACAGCATGCCGCCCAGACCGCCGCAGAGATCGAGCGCACCTATGGCGCCCTTGCCTGCCGTGCTCTGCCCGCGCTCCTCGAGTGGCTGGCGCTGCGCAGCGACCTTGACGCGCTTGCGGGGGAGAGCCACGCCATCACCATGATGACGGTGCACTCCGCTAAGGGCCTGGAGTTCCCCGCGGTGTTTGTGGCGGGCCTTGAGGAGGGCATCTTCCCGCACGTGGCCAACTTTGCCGCGGCGGACGACCCCGCCAAGCTCGAGGAGGAACGCCGTCTTGCCTACGTGGCCATCACGCGCGCCCGCCAGAGGCTCTTTCTCACCTACGCGGCCACGCGCCGCACCTACGGTTCCACTCAGGCAAACCCACGCAGCCGTTTTCTGAACGAGATTCCCGATGCGGATATCGAGTTCACGGGCGTAGGCTCGGCGGGCTTTGAGGGCATCGGTTGGGAGAAGCGCGGCGATCGCCGCGGCACCTATGGCTCCGGCGTGGGCGAGGACATGTACGGCGGCCGTGTCTTTGGCTCCTACACCCGCTCGACCGGTGGGAGCGTGTCCCGCCACACGGGCATCAGCCCCGATGCGGGGCGCAAGCCCGCGACCTTTGGCAGCGGCGTGCCGCGGCGGCGCACGCCTATGGGTGCGGACGGTCATGTGGTCGAGCAGCGCCGGCCCGACGCCGCCAAGCGCGCCGAGACCTTTGCCGTGGGCGACAAGGTGAGCCATAAGACGTTTGGCACCGGTACGGTCATTGGCGTGGCGGGCGATATGCTCGAGGTCACCTTTGAGAAGAGCGGTCAGACCAAGAAGCTCATGAAGGGGTTTGCCCCCATCGTGAAGGTGGGATAGACCATGGCCGGCAACGCAAAAGCTCTGAGCCCTAAAGCGACCCTTATGGTGGGCGCAACGCTCTTCTCGATGTTCTTTGGCGCGGGCAATCTCATCCTGCCACCGTTACTCGGCGTGCAGGCGGGCACAGCAACACTGCCCGCAACCATAGGGTTCTTTATCACGGGTGTGGGACTGCCGGTGCTTGGCATCGTTGCGGTGGCGCTCGCCGGTACGGTGCGCGAGCTCGCCGACCGCGTGCATCCCGTGTTCTCCCGCGTGTTCGTGGCGGCGGTGTATCTTGCCATCGGGCCGTGCCTTGCCATCCCGCGTACCTCGTCCACGGCGTTTGAGATGCTCGCCCCGTTGCTGCCCGCCGGCATCTCCGTCGAGGTGGCGCGCCTCGTATTCTCCGTCGGGTTCTTTGCGCTCTCGTTTGCGCTCGCCATGCACCCTGGGCGCCTTACGCGCCTGTTGGGCCGCGTGACGGGCCCCGCGCTTATCCTGCTTATCGTTGGCGTGGTGGTGCCGTCGCTTGTGTCGCTCGCTACCGGGCAGGTCCAGGCGGCGCCCGCGCCGGTTGCGCCCTACGATGCCAACGCGGCGGTGCAGGGTTTTCTTACCGGGTACCAGACGATGGATCTACTCGCCTCACTCACCTTTGGCCTTGTGATCGCCACGAACATCCGCAACCTCGGCGTGACCGATACGGGCGGCGTCATGCGCGAGGTGTGCCGTGCGGGCGTCATCGCCGGCGTGCTCATGATGGCGATCTACGGTGGTCTTGCGGTGGTGGGCTTTGACCTTTCTGCCGCGCTTGCAGGGGCGACCAACGGTGCCGAGGTCATCACAGCGTCCGCCACGATGCACTACGGCGTGCTCGGCACGGCGGTTGTTGCGGCGATTTTTCTGCTTGCGTGCCTGAACGTGTGCACCGGGCTCATCAGCTGCTGCGGCACCTATTTTGCTGAGGAGCTGCCCCGCGTGCCCTACCGCGTTTGGGCGATCGGGTTTGCAGCGTTTTCGTGCGTCATCTCCAACTTTGGGCTCGATGCCATTCTCGCCTTTTCCGTCCCGCTCCTAAACGCCCTCTACCCGGTGGCGATCGTGCTTGTCATTGGCGGCATGGCGCACCGCGTGCTCGACGCCTATCCGCTCACGTGGCCCGTGACCGTTGGGCTTGTGGGCGTCTCGAGCGTTGTGGTGAGCCTGCGTGACGCCTTTGCGCCCGGCACGAGGGTCATCTTCGACGCCCTGCCGTTTGCCGATATGGGGCTCGGCTGGGTTTTGCTCGCCGTTGTGGGAATGGTGCTCGGCATCTGCCTGTCGGCGCTTGGCAAGCGCCACTAAGTAATTAGTAGAACCCGGGTGCCACCGGGCTCTCTAGTCGGGAATACCCGCGCCGCCCGCTCCGGTTAATAGCCCCGGGCTTCGCTGGTACCTCTTCAAGTATAGTTGAGAGCGTTCACCGGAAACATCTCCCGCTCATGCCGTGGCTGTGCCACAATCGGAGACGGCATACGGATGCGGGGTGCCGGATGTGCGGCGCCCTTGGCAATGAAAGGGGATTCACATGGCGGACGATATCAAGCTCTACATTGGTATCGACGTGGGAGGCACCTCCGTCAAGGAGGGTCTCTTCAACGAGAACGGCGAGCTTCTGGGCAAGATCAGCGTGCCTACGCCGCCGCTTACCGATGAGGCGGGCTTTAACGCGGTCATCTCGGGCATCGATCAGCTCGTTGCCGGTGCGGACGCCACGGCGGCCGCGGTCAAGGGTGTCGGCCTTGCTGTGCCCTGCCCGGTTCCCTCTTCTGGCGAGATTACGCTTGCCGCCAACATCGAGATCGATCCGCCCGCGCTCAAGGCGGCACTCGAGGGTCATTGCCCGGAGGCGGCGGTCCGCTACGTCAACGACGCCAACGCCGCAGCGATGGGCGAGCTTTGGCGCGGCAGTGCCCAGGGTCGCGACAGCATGGTCATGGTGACCATCGGCACCGGCCTCGGCGGTGGCGTGGTCGTCAACGGCGACGTCATCGGTGGTGCCTTTGGCGCAGGTGGCGAGATCGGCCACATTACGGTGAACCCCGACGAGACCGAGACCTGCGGATGCGGTCGCCGCGGCTGCCTCGAGCAGTACGCCTCTGCCTCCGGCGTGGTCACCAACTACCTGCGCGCCTGCAAGGCCCACGGCGTCGAGCCGCACGAGCTCTCCGGCTCCAGCGATTCCCGCACCGTTTTCCAGCTTTGCCGCGAGGGTGACGAGGTCGCGCTCGAGGCCATGGAGACCATGACCGACTACCTCTCCCTTGGCCTCACGACCATCTCCGCCGTGGTCGACCCCGAGATCTACGTCCTCGGTGGTGGCGCCTCCGCCTCCTCCGACGTGTACCTGGAGACGCTGCGCAAGAAGTTTGCCGACCGCGCCCTCAAGGTGAGCAAGGACACGCCCATTGAGGTTGCGACCCTTGGCAACGACGCCGGCATCATCGGCGCGGCCTACGTTGCCCTTCGCGCGAGCCGCGAGGCCTAGTAGCGTCTGTTCATGCGCGGCTTGCGCCTGCGCATATCCGCATCGTTTTTGGCGCCGCCCTGTCCGGGGCGGCGCTTTTCGCTAAGATAGGGATATCTGGCGATACGCATCAGAAAGGGGCTCATCCATGAGCAACGTTCTTGTCTTCGGACACCTCAACCCCGATAACGACGCCATCATGTCGGCGGTCGTTCTCTCCCAGCTTCTGAACCAGGTGAACTACAACGGTGATACCTACGAGGCCCGCCGTCTGGGCCAGCTGCCGGCTGAGACCGCCAAGCTCCTTGGCGACCTCGGCATCGACGAGCCGGCGCTCCTTGAGGAGATCCCGGCTGCAGACGAGCCGCAGCAGGTAATCTTGACCGACCACAACGAGGTCGGTCAGACCGTTGCCGGCATCGAGAACGCTCAGGTTGTTGGCGTGGTCGATCACCATCGCTTTGGCGATTTCACCACGGCAGCCCCGCTCACCATTGTGGCCATGCCCTGGGGCTCGAGCTGCACCATCGTCACCAAGCTCTTTGACGTTTTGGGCCAGAAGCCCACGGACGCTCAAGCAAAGTGCCTGCTCGCTGCCATGATGACCGACACCCTCATGCTCAAGAGCCCCACCACCACCGCGGTTGATCGCGTTGTGGCGGCCGCGCTCGGCGAGCAGCTCGGCGTTGATCCGGTCAAGTTTGGCATGGAGGTTTTCCTCTCCCGCCCGTCCGGTTCCTTCACGCCCGAGCAGATGGTCGGCAACGACATCAAGCTCTTTGAGGTCGGCGGTAAGAAGCTCCTCATCGGTCAGTACGAGACGGTCGACAAGTCCCGCGCGCTCGGCATGGTGCCCGAGATTCGCGAGGCCATGCGCGCCTATCAGGCCGATAAGGGCGCCGACGGCATCGTGCTCTGCGTGACCGACATCATGGAGGAGGGCTCGCAGGTGCTTCTCGAGGGCGACACCGCCATCGCTCAGAAGGGCCTCGGCATCACCGACGAGGCCGAGGGCGTCTGGTGCCCCGGCGTGCTTTCGCGCAAGAAGCAGGTTGCAGCTCCCATCCTCGCTGCCGCCGAGTAGTTTGCAGCGCGAGAGACCTGTGGATTTGGTCTGGATGCGCTCGGCAAGACCCTGCTGAAACGGCACGGGTTGGGTAACAATATATGCAACACAAAAAGGCGAGGCGCCCCGCGTGCCTCGTCTTTTTTGAAGCGCAGCCCTAATGGCGGCGCGATGTATGTAAAGGGGGCGCCAAGCCCCACCCAAGAAGAAAGGCGGCAGCTCGACATGGCCAAGCGTACCGTACGCAAGAACGCCCGTCCGACCGTGAAGGCGGTTGAGCGCAAGGCGCTTGCGGCGGAGCTTCCGGTTGGGGGTGTCACGGCGCCGGCGTCGCTTATCACGCCGCAGCAGCGCCGCCGTCTCGAGCGCCGCAGCACGTTTGAGCGCATTACCGGAAACGGCACCATCTCGGCCCTCGTTATGATTGTTGCCGCTGTTGCGGCGGTCATCTGCGCCAACACGCCCGCCTTTGACGCCGTGCACGCGTTTTTGCAGGAGCCGGTTGCCATCACCTTTGGCCCGTGGAACTTCTCGCTATCGGTAGAGCTTTTTGTGAACGACTTTCTGATGGCGATCTTCTTCTTGCTCGTGGGCATCGAGCTCAAGTACGAGATGACGGTGGGCGAGCTCCGTCGCCCGCGCCAGGCGCTTCTGCCCATGCTCGCCGCGGTGGGCGGCGTGGTCGTGCCCGCGTGCATCTACGGTTTTATCAATCGGGGCGGCGCGGTCTACGGCTGGGCAATCCCCATGGCGACCGATATCGCTTTTGCCCTCGGCGTGCTCTCGCTTTTGGGCAGCCGCGTGCCGCCGGCGCTCAAGGTCTTCTTCTCGACGCTCGCCATCGCCGACGACCTTCTTGCCATCGCCGCGATCGCCCTGTTTTACGGTCACGCGCCGCATCTGGGCTGGCTCGCTGCTGCCGCGGTGGTGACGGGGCTTCTGGTTCTGCTCAACGTGCGACGCCATTTCCGCTTGGCGCCCTATCTGGTGCTCGGCCTGGTGCTGTGGCTCTGCCTGTTCCAGTCGGGCATCCACGCCACGCTCGCCGGCGTGATCTTGGCGTTTACCATTCCCGCCCGCTCCGACATCGTTGCCTCCGAGCTCGTCGGCTGGCTGGGCGCCAAGCTCCCCGAGCTCGAGGACCGCTTTGACGACGAGGCGCACATTCTCGGCCAGCACGACTTCACCCACGCGGCCCGCGGGGTGGAGCGCGTCGTGCACCGGGTGACGCCGCCCCTGCAGCGTCTTGAGCACTATATCGCCACACCGGTGAACTTCCTCATCCTGCCCATTTTTGCTTTTGTGAACGCGCAGGTCCGCCTCGTGGGGGTCGATCCGCTCTCGCTCGTGTTCGACCCCGTTGCGATTGGCGTGTACGCGGGCATGCTGCTCGGCAAGCCGCTCGGCATCGCGGGCATGACGTTTCTTCTGGTCAAGACTCATGTGGCCGACCTTCCCACGGGTGTGGGGATGCGCCACATCGTAGGCGTGGGCATTCTGGGTGGTATTGGCTTCACCATGTCGATTCTTATCGCTGGCCTTGCCTTCACGCAGATCCCCGCCGAGCTTCTGGCTGCTAAGACCGCCATTCTTGCCGGTTCGGTCTCGGCCGCACTTATCGGGCTTGCCTATATGCGCGTCGCTTGCCGCAAGCACGCCGCCTAATCCCGTGGCGTAGTTCCGCCCGGCGTTTGCAGCGCTTGCCTTCACGAAACCACGCTTACCAGCGAAATAGGGCCAAAAATGCGCTGGTAAACGTGGTTTGCTCGAAGGCGCTTCCTCCGGGGCGCCTTACTCCACCGTTCCGTACGTGGCGCCCCAGCCGTGTGCGGCGAGCGCGGAGTTCAGTTGGTCGCAGAGACGCTGGCGGCTGTAGCGGCCGGGTGGCAGGAGGTTTACGACCTCGATAAGGTCGGCGTCGAGGTCCACAAGCTCGGCCTGCACCACTACGTCGAGGCGCTCCACGGCGTCGCGGCCGGTAAAGAGGCTGTCCACGAGGCGCTGGAGATCACCAAAGGCCTCTGCCTGAAAGTTCTGGAACTGCATGATGGGCTCCCTGTGGGTCAGATGGGGTAGCTAGAGCGGCGGTCAGGTCGGGCGGCTAGGCAGCGGCGCCAGGGTCGACAACGGTGAAGGCGTACGTGACCTCGCCGTCGGCAAACTCTACCGTGAGCGCGTAGCGCCAGCCGGGTTCGATCGTGAGTGATGCGGCGCCGTCCGCGGTGGAGACGGCGACCTCCTCGTTGGGCTGGTTCTCTTCAAGCGCCGTGTAGCCGCCGGCCGCCTCGGCCGCACGGGCGAGGTCGCTCTCGTTCCAGCGCACCGCGCGCACCGCCGTCGCCGGGGTATCAAGCTCGACGGTTGCCTCGAGCGCGTGGGGAATCCGCGCGTCCGCAAGAGCGTCCGGCGCAAGTGCGACAGCAGGCGCGGGACGCTCGCCCGTCGCGTCCTCGCCGTCCTGCCACGTGGAGCTAACAAGCGTGAGCGCGACCGTTACCACAGCGTCATCGGTGCGGTAGGAGAGGGCGGCGTAGGGCGGCTCGGCCGGGTCCTTGGTAGGGCGCACCCGCGCCACGAGCTCATTGTAGGGATCGGCGTCAGCAGCAGAGCCGGTCTTTAGCACCTCGACCTCAGAGATGCCGGGGTACTGCGCGGGGTAGCTCTCGAGCATGATGCCGTTGCCAACCACGCGCACCAGGTTGCCGCGCGCAAGGTCGGACGCAGAAATCTCCTCGCCGTCCGTGCCCACAATGCGCGCCTGCGCGAGGTCGCCGGGCGTATAGGGGGTCTCCGTCTCGGTATCAACAAACAGAAGGCCGGCCTCATCGGAGGCGATGACGAGGGCCTCGCTCTCAAACATGGCATCCTCCTCACTGATGTTGCGGGCGGCGCTGGCGGTGCCGCTCCCCGAGGTGGCCGGCGCCGCTGCCGAGCAGCCGGTTGCGCCTATAAGGCAGGCGAGGGCGAGCGCGGCGCCGATGCGTGCGGTGCTGCGGGCGGTCATAGGGGTCCTTTCGCCGTCGTTCGTATGCCGTCTTATCTTACCCGGTGCGCGCGGGCGATGCGCGCATCTTGCACGCCGCGGCTACGCGGAGGCCCCGCCGGCGCGCACCGCAACTCCCGTGCAGGGCGAGCGCGTTCGTGCTCAGATTATGTTCGTTCATGGGGATATCGTTACAACACCTGCGCGCAAAGCTGCCGGAGAGGCCCGGCAGAGGGGGTGCCGCTATACTGGTACAGATTGACCTTTTGACCCGGCTTTCCCGGGTGCGGGCACGCGCCCGCGGGCGGCACCCGACGCCGCCGCATCATGAGCTGCAGGAGGTTTGCGCATGCAGACGAGTTACGAGAAGGCAGAAGCCGAGCTTACCCGAAACGTATATGAGCGTATGGACGACGCCGAGCTTGCCCAGAGCATCGAGGCGCTGCGTGCTGAGGTTGAGGAGGTCAAGTCCCTCGGCCTCAAGCTCGACATGGCGCGCGGCAAGCCGAGCCCTGCTCAGGTGAACATCTCGCGCCCCATGCTCGACATCCTCACCCACGACTCCGACCTTACCGATGAGGGCATCGACTGCTCCAACTACGGCTGCTTCGACGGCATCCCCTCGGCGCGCCGCCTGGCAGGCGCCTTCCTCGGCGTGCCGGCCGAGCAGACCATCGTGCTCGGCTCCTCGAGCCTGAACATCATGCAGTCCGTCCTCATCCACTACTGGGAGAAGGGCGTGCCCGGCTACACCCCTTGGTGCAAGCTGCCCCGTGTCAAGTGGCTCTGCCCGAGCCCCGGTTACGACCGTCACTTTGGCCTCACGCAGGACCTCGGCATCGAGAACATCCCGGTGCGCATGACCGACGAGGGCCCCGACATGGATCAGGTCGAGTACCTCTGCGCCTCCGACGATTCGATCAAGGGCATGTTCTGCGTGCCCAAGTACTCCAACCCCACGGGCATCACCTATTCCGACGAGACGGTCCGCCGCCTTGCCGTCATGAAGGCGGCGCCGGATTTCCGCATCGTGTGGGACAACGCCTACGCCGTGCACGACCTCTTTGACGAGGGCGACCAGCTCCTGAACATCCACGACGTGGCGCGCGAGGTGGGTAACGAAGACCGCATCCTCGAGGTTGCCTCCACCTCCAAGATCACCTTCCCCGGCGCGGGCATTGCCTTCTTTGGCTCGAGCCCGGCCAACGTCGACGAGGTCGCGCGCACCCTGCAGGTCGGCCTCATCTCGGCCAACAAGCTCAACCAGCTCATGCATGCGCGTTTTCTGCCCGACATGGCGGCGGTCAAGGCGCACATGGCCAAGCATGCCGAGTTCCTTCGTCCGCGCTTTGAGGCGGTCGAGCGAAAACTCACCGAGGGCCTGGGCGGTCTGGGCTGCGCCCGCTGGACGCATCCGCGCGGCGGCTACTTTGTTTCGTTCGATGGCCCCAAGGGTTCGGCCAAGCGCATCTGGCAGCTCTGCTCCGACATGGGGGTCACGCTCACGCCGGCGGGCGCCACGTGGCCGGGCGGCAACGACCCCGACGACACCAACCTGCGCATCGCGCCGACCTATCCCACGGTCGACGAGCTTGAGCAGGCACTCGACATCCTCGTGCTTGCAACCAAGCTCACCTCGGCCGAGCTCGCGCAAGGGGAGCGTGCCGCATGACGGACAAGGTGACCGACGAGTTCTTTGATGACGAGGTCGAGCTCGAGGCCGCTGCCGAGGGCCCCGCTCGCGACGTTGACCCCGATCACGCTGCTGTGCCCGAGCGCGATGTTGCCGCGGACGCCTCTGCGCGCCGCCCCAAGCGCACCGAGGCGCCGGCCGACGCGTCTTCTGCCAGCACCGGTCCCACACCGCCGCCCTTCTGGATGGTGCTCGTAATCACGGCAATCGCACTGCTTCTGGGCGTGATCATTGGCTACCTGCTCGGCTCCTCCTCCGCTATGAGCTCCATGATGGCTGCCCAGGAGGACGCACAGGCGGCCCAGACGACCGATACCTCGAGTGACGCCTACGCCCTGCCCGCGGGGCACCCGCAGGTAGAGGTCGACGAGGACGGCACGGCGCATGTTGCCGAGGGCACCGAGGCGACGGAGTAGGAGGGCCCATGGCGTTCAACACCCAACAGGCCTCGCGCGCACGCGCCGCGGTGCTCATTGCGGCCCTGGTGATTGTGGCCGGGCTCGCCGCCTTTGTGGTCATGGGCGGTCTTGCGCCCGCTACCTTGGGCGACGTTGCCGCGGACACGGCGGGCACTTCGTCTTCTGCAGACGCTGCCGAGGCGATGGAGACGGTCGACGCCCAGTACGGCACGGCCGCGCAGGCGCTTCTTGCCCAGTACGAGCAGGATCCCACCAACCCCACGACGCTTCTCAACGTGGCAAACGGCTACTTTGACTGGGGCGTGGCTGCTCTCAACCACGCAACGGACGACGAGGGCTCTGCCCACGCGATCGAGCTCCTCAACCAGGCCGTTGGCTACTACGACGATTACCTCGCCGATAACCCGGAGGCCAAGTCCGCCATGGTGGACCGCGCCATCTGCGTTTTCTACGCGGGCGACCACACGTCCGCCATCGAGGCGCTCGAGGACCTCGTCCAGAACACCGACCCCGGCTTTGCTCCCGCCTGGGCAAACCTCGGCATGTTCTTGGAGAGCGAGGGCCGCACCAACGAGGCGCGAGACGCCTACGAGACCGCCATCGAGGCGGCGGGCGAGACCGACGCCTATGGCGTGCGCGACTACGCTCAGGGGCGCCTCGACGCACTCGGCTAGGCACGGACGGTCCGCGTTGCTCGTCCCGGTATGACGGGCACGCCGACCACTCGGCCACCACGACGACCAGGGCATACGCCCCAAGATAGGAGAAACATGGAACTCAACATCAGCACCAGCCCCACGCCGGAGCGCTACACCATCCGCGTGAGCGGCGAGGTGGACATCTCTAACGCCGACAAGCTGCGCGAGGCCATCGACTTCTCGCTCGAGCAGCCGACCGAGGAGATTTGCCTCGACCTTACGGACGTGGCCTACATCGACTCAACGGGCATTGGCGTGCTCGTGGGCGCGGCGCATCACGCGGCCGACCACGGCAAGGGCTTTAGCGCCATCAACGCTCAGGCGGGCGTTATGCGCGTGGCGCAGCTGCTCGGCGTTGACCAGGAGATTGCCATCTCCGCCCAGTAAGTCCGTCTGTGCGTGACGCCCGGCGCGTGCGAACGCTATACTTAATCGGTTATGTCTCGCGCGGCGCTGCCGGCGCGGGACGCGATTCGCAACACCCAGGAGGTAACTCGTGAGTATCGGTGGTACCGAGCTGCTCATCATTGTGATCTTTGGATTCCTGCTTTTTGGCCCGGACAAGCTGCCTCAGATGGGCCGCACGATCGGTCGCGCCCTCAGGCAGTTCCGCGAGACCCAGCAGCGCATGACGTCCATGGTGCAGTCCGAGGTCATCGACCCCATGGCGGCGACCATCAACGCCTCCGCGCAGGCCTCGCCCGCCGCGAGCGCCGCCGCTGCGGACGACGCAGATGTCGATGCCGAGGACGGCGCGTCCGCCGCGCCCGCTCCGCGCAAGGAGACCTTTGCCGAGCGCCGTGCCCGCCTTGCTGCCGAGAAGGCTGCGGCCGAGGCCGAGGCTGCTCCGGCTGACGACGCTTCTGAGGCACCTGCCGCCGAGGCTGCTGCTTCGGCGACCGAGCCCGCTGCCGCTGAGGCCGCCGCACCCGCTGCGGACGCCGCGCCCGCCGAGGCTGCCCCTGCCGCCGAAGACCAGGCCTCCGCGCCTGCTGAGGACGCCGTCCGCACCACCGCCGACCTCTACGCTCGCCGTCCGCGCAAGCGCGCCAAGGCTGCGACCGCCGAGGATGCCGCGCCCACCGCGGACACTGCTGCGAGCGATGCCGCTGCAAGCGACGCCGCCCCGGAGGCGCCCACCCAGGACGCCGCCCAGGAAGGGGGTGAGCAGTAATGCCCATCGGACCCGCGCGTATGCCGCTTATGGATCACCTGGGTGAGCTGCGTCGCCGCCTCACCATCGTGGTCGTGACGCTCATCGCCACCACGCTTGTTATGTACTTCGCCTCTTCCACGGTGATTGACCTGCTCACCGATCCCATCAAGCCCTTTGTGGGCGACGAGTTCTACATTGGCTCGGCGCTCGGTGGCTTCACCACGCGCTTCACCATCGGCTTCCGCACGGCGCTCGTGATGTGCTCGCCCATGATCGTGTGGCAGCTGCTGGCGTTCTTCCTGCCGGCGCTCAAGCCCAACGAGCGCAAGTGGGTCGTCCCGACGGTGCTCGCCGCTACGGCGCTCTTCTTTGTGGGTATGATCTTCTGCTACTTCTTCATCGTGCCGCCGGCGTTTGAGTGGCTCACGAGCGAGGTCGCGGCCATCGCCAACCCGCTCGCCATGCTCGACGACTACATCGGCACCGAGATGCTCCTTATGATTGGCTTTGGCGTGGCCTTTGAGCTTCCGCTCATCGTCTTCTACCTCGCCGTCTTCCACATTGTGCCCTACGCCGCGTTCCGCGCGTCCTGGCGCGTCATCTATGTGGTGCTTGCGGTGGTTGCCGCTTGCATCACGCCCGACGCGAGCCCGGTCACGATGCTTCTCATGTTTGCCGTCCTCATCTCGCTCTACGAGATCGCGCTTGCGATCACGCGTTTTGTCATCGTGGCGCGCGAGGGCAAAGCCGGTCTCACCAAGCGCGGCGTGAGCCTGTTCGCCGACGACGAGTAGTCCCGCATCATGCACGAGATGGGCATCGTCAGCGGTATCTTGGAGAGCGTGACGGCCGTGGCGCGCAACGCCGGGGCCTCGCGCATCTGCAAGGTGAACCTGCGCATTGGCGATATGCGCGAGGTTGTGCCCGAGGCGATGGCGCTTGCGTGGGAGGTCCTCTGCGAGGAGGACCCGCTCACAGACGGTTGCGAGCTTGCAACCGAGGACGTGCACCCCGAGAGCGTCTGCAACGCGTGCGGCACGGTGTTTTCCCACGACCGCTTTCATCTGCGTTGCCCTGTCTGCGGCAGCGCGGACACGCGTCTTGTGCACGGGCGCGAGCTCGATATCGTGTCCATCGAGGTCGAGCACCCCGACTAATGCCTGACTCGGTTTGCGCAAACCGTTGGAAGGAGATAGCCCATGTCCGAGGAGACCCTCACCATCGAAAGCCCCATCCTGAGCCGCAACGAGCGCCTCGCCGCCGAGCTGCGCGAGCGCTTCCGCGCAACGGGCACCTTTGTGGTGAATGTGCTCTCGAGCCCCGGCTCGGGCAAGACCTCCACGATCCTCGCCACCGACGCGCGCCTGCGCGAGCGCGGCCTGCGCTCGGCGGTTATTGAGGGCGATATTGCCTCCGACGTCGACGCGCAGACCATGAAGGAGGCCGGGCTGCCGGCCGTACAGATCAACACGGGCGGCCTGTGTCACCTCGAGGGCAATATGATCCGCGACGCCATCGACGCGCTCGACCAGGGCGTGGGGCTCGAGAACATCGACGTCATCTTTATCGAGAACGTGGGCAACCTCGTATGTCCCGTCGATTTTGATCTGGGCGAGAACCTCTCTGTGATGATCCTCTCGGTTCCCGAGGGCGACGACAAGCCCGTTAAGTATCCGGGCATCTTCCAGCATGCGGGCGCGCAGCTGCTCAACAAGGTCGATGTGGCGCCGGCCTTCGATTTCGACCGGGACGCCTACAACGCGGTGCTCGACGACCTCAATCCCACCGCGCCGCGCTTTGCCGTGTCCGCCCGCACCGGTGAGGGCATGGACGCGTGGAGCACATGGCTCGCCGACCAGATTGAGGCTGCCCGCGCTTAGCAAATAACCGCTGTTCAACGTGGCCGCAACCGAAAGTTGCGGAAATTCCCACCAGAGATGCTGGCATGTATAACCCCCGTTCCGTAGGGTGGAGACAAGCGGTACCGATACCATGTAGGAGCGACCGTCCGGACGGGAGCGGCGTAGGGTGGGAGAGACCATGAACGTAGAGATTGCACAGCGCTTGGCCGAGCTCAGGCGCAAGAAGGGCTACAGCCAGGAGGCGCTTGCCAACGCGCTGGGCCTCTCGCGCCAGGCGGTGTCCAAGTGGGAGCGGGCGGAGAGCTCGCCGGATACCGAGAACCTGATTGCGCTCGCAAAGCTATATGGCGTGAGCCTCGATGAGCTGATTCGCGTTGCCCCTGAGGTTGAGGACGATGTGGCGTTTGAGAACGCCGAGCGTGCCGAGCGTGAGGCGGCGATGGCTGCGGAGCGTATCGAGCGTGAGACAGCGGATGCCGAGGCGCGCGCCGCAGACCGCGCTACTGCCGCGCAGGCTGCCGAGGCTGCGGCCCAGGCGAGTCGTGCTGCCGCCAGGGCCGCCGAGGCTGCCGCCCAGGCAAGCCAGAACGCAGTGGAGGGCAAGCACCGTCGCGGCCCGTGGCGGTCGTTTCCCTATGGGGTGGTGGCGACCCTGTTGTTCTTCGTCTTGGGATTCTGGGGCTCGTTTGGGACGTCGTGGCTCATATTTCTAACTATTCCTTTGTACCACTGGCTTGCCAACATTATGGACGGCGCCCTCGCTCGCGAGGAACACACCGAGTTTGGCGGCGGGTGCAGTCCCTCACGGCCCTCAGTGGACAATAGCCCTGCGAGCGATAGCGGGGAGGAGTGACCATGGCAAAGCTCACCAAGTCCGAAAAGATTAAGGTCGCCGTTGCGGCTGCGCTCATCCTCGCGGTTGTTGCGGTGCCGGTCCTAGACGCCGTCACTGGCGGTTGGCGACTTCCCTTGTTTGGTATTCACCTTGATTCAGAAGGAACCCCGGGTTCCTCATATGATCCGACAACGCTGGAAGAGCCTGTAGAGCGCACCCATACGTTCGACGCGGCTTCTGTGCGCGATTTCGATATCGCATGGCATGGTGGCACGGTTGAGATTAAGCGCGGCGCGGTTGACGAAGTAGTCGTGCGCGAAGAGATTCCGGCGGGCAGCTATATCATGGACCCGACGCGCGCGACGGCCGATATCGTGCATGAGGGGGTTTTGCAGATCGACGATCGTCTCCCTGACGACGGTGGTGACACCTATCCTGCGTCGCATCTCACCATTGAGCTACCTGAAGAGACAAGTAAGGCCCTTGGATCCATCTCGGTCGAGAGCATCGTGGCGGATATCTCCATCCAGAATGTGACGTGTGAAGAGGTGGGGATCGACTCAGCGTCGTCTGCGTGCACGCTACGTGGCTTCACGGCGGACGTTGTCTCCATCGATACCGTGCACGGGTCGGTTACGGTAAATGGCACGGTGACGTCGGTGCTAGAGATCAACACCGTTTCAGGAAAGCAAAACATCCAGTTGGTGGGCACGTTACCAGGGGATATCCTTCTCGATTCTGTAGGGGCAAATGCCACATTGAAGCTGCCCGAAGACGCTGGCTTTACCGTAAAGGCGGCAACTGTCTCGGGCGATGTATCGAGCAGCCGTACGATCGGCACCGTGCGGGATGATGGAGCCTACGTATACGGTGACGGCGCAACCGCTGTGACGTTCAATTCCGTAACGGGTTCCCTGAGTGTCGTTTAGGTCAAAGGTGGCGAGCCGCTCGATAATCTCGAGCGGCTCGCCTGTAGTTCGTGTTTGGCTCTACGCGCGCAGCTCCTCGGTATCCTCGGCCGTTTCGCGGACGATGCGATGGAGCTCGCGGTCGTGCTCGAGGGCATCGGCGGTCTTCTCCGGCAGATAGACCGAAAGGCGCCCGCCGAGAGTGTGGAACGTGCCCCAACCCTCCGCATCAATGGCAACGTCGTCCTGCTCACCCACAACGCAGGTCCACGTCTCGCCCGCGTGCGCGCTGCCCACGAACATGCGCTTCTCGCCGCCGTCACGGTCGGTGAGCACCACGGCAACGCCGCTGCCCGCATGCTCGGCATCGCCCTCGCGCGTCCAGCCAATGACGTCGGGCGCGTCGAGGTAGTCGTGCTGCGTGCCAAAGGCAAAGCGGCGGCGGATCTCCATCAGCAGTGGCAGCTCGCGCACGGCGGGAATGTTGTCGTCGTTGGGCATACCGTAGAGGTCGCCGTAGAAGACGCAGGGGTAGCCGGCCTCGCGCAAGAGGATGAGGGCGTAGGCCGCGGGCTTGAACCACGTCTGCACAAACGACTGCAGGGCCTGGCCGGGCTGCGTGTCGTGGTTCTCGGCAAAGGTCACGGAGTGCGCCGGGTCGCGCTCGACGAGCGTGTCCGTAAAGATCTTGGAGAGATCAAAGTTACCGTTGGAGCACGACGCCTGGTAGAGATGGTAGTGGAGCGGCACGTCAAAGAGCGAGAGTGCGCGCTCCTGGCCCAGGTACGTGTCGAGCTCGTCGATGCTGTCTTTCCAATACTCGCCAACGCAAAAGAGCTCGCGACCGGCGTGCTCGCGCATGGCGGCAAGCCAGCGCAGGTAGAAACCGCGGTCAATGTGCTTGAGGGCGTCCAGGCGGAAGCCGTCGAGCTTGCAGGCGTCCACGTACCATGTGCCCCAGCGCACGAGCTCCTCGTACACGCGCGGGTCGTTTACGTCCACGTCGGCGCCCATAAGGTAGTCGTAGTTGGCGTTCTCGGTATGGTCGACGGTGGCGTCCCAGTGCTTGCCGTCAAAAAGGAAGAGCGCCTTGCGCTTGGCTTTGTCGTCCCAGTCGACGCCGTGGAAGCACGTCCAGTCCCACGTAAAGTCCGAATAGGCGCCCGCGCGCCCCGGGAAGGTGAAGCGCGTCCAGGCGGAGATGGTCTGGGTGTTTTCGGCGACGGCGTTGCGGTCGTTCATTTGGACCTCGCGGGCAACCACGTCTTCGCAGGCGTCGGCGCCGAGCTTCTGGTTCAGGACAATGTCGGCGAGCGCCTGGATGCCGTTAGCGTGCAGTGCCTCAATGGCGGCCTCGTACTCGGCGCGCGTGCCGTACTTCGTGCCAACGCTGCCCTTCTGGTCAAACTCGCCCAGGTCGTACAGGTCGTAGACGCCGTAGCCCACGTCCTCGGCGCCGTGCTCGCCCTTGTAGGCGGGCGGCATCCACACCGCGGTGATGCCCTCGTAGGCAAAGGTGGGCGCTTGCTCGGCCAGGCGGCACCAGTGCGACCCGTCGGCGGGCAGGTACCAAGAGAAGCCCTGCAGCATGGTTCCGTTCATGAATGTCCTCCTATGATTGCGCGTCGTATGCGCTCGGCATATGATACGCGACCGGATTCACCTGCGTGTGCAGGGACGGTGGCGTGAGCTATGCGTTGAGGGCGGCCAAAGCAACGGACGATATAACGCGGATGTAGGCCGACACCGATGGGTGTGTTGGACGGCTACCACCAGGTGCTGTTCTCCTCTGGTGCAAAGGCGATCTGCAGCTGTGTGTCGGAGAGGACAGTGGGGCCTTGGTCGTCGGGAAGCACGGTCGCGCTACTGTCAGCTACAAGGCGCGCGACAAGCTGGCAAGGAACGCCGCTCTTACCAAGATATGCTGACCGAATATGAAGGGCAAACGCGAACGTGCGCTTGGTGGCGTCGGCACTCGTGCGATCGGCATGGATGGTCGCCACGTCGCTGATGAGCTCACCGCCAAGCGTTTGCAGGTAAACCTCGTAGGTGGCGGATAGCGCTTTCCCGCCTACCGGATCGTTCTGCAGAACCTCGAGCGAGCAGGTGAGATTGGTGATGGCCGAGAGCTGCGTGACGAGTGAGAGCGTGACGTGCGAACGCTCGGCAAAACCGAGCATGCCAGCTCGATAGTTTTTGAAGTGGATAACGGGCACGCAGAGCTCCTGCAGCGAGATGCCACCGTGAACGTAGTTATCACCGCCGCCGGCTTTTTTGAGGCGCACCGCTTCGTGCGGGCAGAGGCCTGCAAGCTCGCCGTTGCTTACAAGATCGAGGGAGACGGGCAACATTACCGGGGAGGAAAGTGCGCGGTCGCCTACAACATAGCGTCTGCCGAGGGCGACGACCGACCCGCTGACTTCTTCTTGAGAGATTTTGTCGGTCTCCGCAAGCGGCCGATAGGTGTAAAGAAACCCGTGGTCCGCCGTTATGAGAATGTCAGATGCTCGAAAATCGCGAACGATAAGCGAGACAAGCTTGCAAAGCTCCTCAACGGTATCAGTGCATGCTCGGAATACATCGTTTTCGGTTGTTGCGTCGTCGCCCGTTGCATCGATGCGGTTGTGGTAGAGATAGATAACAGCCGCTTCTCCAACGGTTTCCTTCCGCTCCGCCTTGCTGAGACGCGTAAAGTCTGCCGCCTGGAGGGCAAGACCCTGTGCGTTTGACTGATGCGTAGTGAGGTATTGATCAAGGATGGCACTGCGTGCGGGCGTGCCCTGGGTGGGCATGCCATCAACGGTCACTGTGATGCCGTTGTGGGCAGAGGTGCCGGAAGCCGATAATAGATAACTATCGTGTGGAAGCAGGGCCGCCATGCCGCAGAGCGTGATGGACGGAAAGGGCGCCTGCATACTTGTAAGATCCGTTTGTCCTTGGGTTGATGCTTCGAGCGCCTCAGCAAGTTCCCGTGCAACTTCGTAGCGCAGTGCGTCAGAAATGATGACCCATGTGCGCTTCTTTTTTCGGGCAAGGGAATCAACGTGCGTGATATAGAAGTCGGTGAGCCGGGGAATGCCGGGGGCTGCGCCGTGTTGGGCGATGGGCTCTGCCACGCAGGTCTCCCAAGCGGATGAGATCTTACGCAGGAACCAGCCGCGATACCAACTTTCGATTTGTTCGGCGAGGTCATGAAAAGGTGCATCGAGATCTCGAGGTGCGTTGAGCCGAATGTCGGCAAAAGCCGTGTGGAATCGACGATAGGCTGTGTCGACAAGCGACCAACTGGTCGTATATTCCCGCCAGACCGCAACGGCATCTTCTTGGGCGAGAGAGCCACGATGTGCAACAGCGAATGTGCGCAGCGCGAGGGCAGCGTCGAGGGCAGCGTAGCACGTACGGAAGGTTTCGACCCAGATGCCTGCGCGACGGCGATCCAGTATGGTACGCAAGGCGTCCGAATCAAAGCTAGTGCGGCCAAGCTCGACAATGATGCGGCGGATGAGAAGTTCGTCAACGACCGGGAAGAAAGATATGTCCGCAAGCTCAGTGCTGGGCAATGGGCGTAGATGCTCCTTGAGAAAATATGTTGCCTCAAAAGAGGAGGCGGCGCGAAGAAGCGTGTTACGAACGGTGGGGTCACCTTGTGCGAGCCGCAGCCAGAGGCGTGCGATGTCGTTGGCATGGCGAAGGTCCATTTCGCTGCAGGCAGATGAGGGAAGATTTGGAATTGCGAGGGGCGTTAGCGTTGAGAGCAGCACGTGCGTAGCGAGGTCCTGCTCGCAAGCAACGTCGCCGGCATAGCCAACATAGTCCTCAAGCAATTGACAGAATGCCGGCAGTACGCCAGAACGCTTTAGCAGTTCTTGAGCCCCTTCGCCCCCTTGCTCATAGGCCCGACAAAGATAGGCAACGATGACGTAGCCGGGGTCTGCTGAAACATCTCGCCCAAGCGTTGTTGCCATAACGGCGAGAGCAAGCTGCTGCGGTGTGGCGTAGTGCGATCTAAGCTCCTGAACGTGGCGTAGGCGTCCTTTGGCCGATAGGAACGAGGAGAAGGTGGCAAGTGCCGAGCGCATCTCAGGCGTGTCGCTTGCCTGCAGCTCATCAAGAAGAAGCGTAACGCGGTCTGCGGCAAAAGCGGGGGCATAGCTTACGGCGTCCGCTAACCAGTCGGGTTCGTTTGCGGATGCATTTGGGCGATAGATCAAAAGGCGCGCGTTGGGTGCCAGGTTGTTAAGCGTCTCTTTGAGCACGAACCTATCGCCGTCTACATCGCTGAATACCTCAACGCCTGGCAAGTCGAGTTCCGCAAGGGTCTCGGCAAACTCAGCGCCGGCGTCATTCCAGATGATGACAGGACTTGTTTGGAAGAGGCTGTTCAAGCGCTTCTGTATCTCGATGGGCTTCATGCAGGGTCCTTTAGGCGATGGCAGGTCGGCTGTGGGGTGCGGTTAGTCGTCGAATAGGCCAGCGAAGATGGCGTCCAGGTCTTCTTCGGTGGTAGGCTGCGTCTCGATGAGCTCGGCGTCGATGGCGCGAAGCATCGTTTGTTCCTTCATCTGCAGCCTCTCGTAGATTTCCTGATCCATGGAGTAGGGCTTTCCTCCCTGGTCGTATGTCTCGCTCAGGAAATAATAGCGAGTGTCCTGCCCGGCAGGCAGGCCGAGGCGATGGATGCGGTCTTTGGACTGCAGCAGATGCACAAGGTTGAAGCTGTACTCGTAGTAGACGGCATCGTGGCATACGGAATGCAGCGACACCGATTCCGCGAGCGTGTGCGGGTTGGTAATGAGTACGGGGAAGCGGCCTGCGCGGAAGTCGTCCAGCACGCGCGTGCGGTCGTCCAAAATCACGTCGCCCGAGATCACATGCGCTTCGATGCCTTGCCGGGCAAGGTCACGCCGCAGGGCCTCCATGCTCTTGATGAAGATGCACCATATGATGACGGGATGCCCGTCGCGTACGAGGTCCTGAATTAGACGCGTGCACTGAAGACGCTTCTCGGAGATGCCGGTGGTGCGGATCATCTCGACAATGTCTTGCGAGTAGTCCGCCACATCAACGTCTCCCGTGTCCTCATCCACCTCGAGCACCCAACGGAACTCATTGGGGTCGAGGTCATCGAGCAGGTCCTCTGGATCGTTCTCGAGCTGGAGGATGCGCAGCATGAGGGTGAGTTTGTTCTTGCGGTAGTGGTTTTTGAGCACGCGGACGAGCTGGTTAGTGCGTGTGTCCGCGGATACCTCGAGCACCTTGTCCGGTGAGGCGGGCGGTACGCCCAGGTCGCGCTTGGTGGTGCGGCAGAAGAACGGCTGGATGCGCTCGTTGATGGCGATCTGATCTTCCTCTTCGGCGCGACGGAGTTCGCCGCGCGTGAAGCCGAAGAACGAGTCGTACTCATGCGGGTAGAGGATGTGCAAGAAGTTGTAGAGGTCCTCGTAGGTGTTGGGGAGCGGTGTTCCCGTGAGGGCGAGCGTATAGGGCGCGTCTTGCGCGATGGTTAGCGCTGCCTCCGCCTGCTTGCCGCCCACGCGCTTCACGCGGTGGACCTCGTCGAAGACGAGCATGGTGTCATGCGCTGCAACTTGCGCGAGCTCGTCGGCGACGCTGGGCGCTGCCTCGTAGTTGACGAGGATGAGGTTGTAAGCGCCAATCTGAGCGCGGATGAAGCGTTGGCGGTCCTTACGGCCGAGGCGTTTGTAGGCCTCATCCTGCGTGGAGATGCAGGAGAGTGGCCGGGTATCGCCAAAGCAGAGATGCCACTCGGTGCGCCAGGAATCGAAGGCGTTCTTGGGGCAGACCACCATGAGACGGCGGACCTTGCCCTGGGATGCGAGGAAGGCAAAGGCGCCGAGCACCGTTGCCGTCTTGCCGGAGCCCGGGACAGAGAAGTTGCCCGCGCGTGCCATGGTGGCGAGGAAGAACGCATCGCGCATCTGGCGGTCCTTGAGGGGGCGCACCATCGAGCGATTTACCACGTCTGCAAATGCGGCAAGGCGCTCGTCGTACTTCGGGTCGCCTCGCTTGATTTCGTTACCCGCGCGGTAGTGCTCCTCGGCGAGTTCGCGCATCGTATTGAAATGGGCGTCGAGGCCGGGGTCGATCTCGAGCACAGTGCCCAGCGCCTCGGCGACATCGGACAGGCGTCCCGCGACGCGCTCGTAGTCGCTGTAGTTGCTGGGCATCTTGAGCGCGAGCATTCCGTTTGCGCCGTCACCGGTGACGTAGCGACGGCAGCGGATCTTGAATTTGGCGTTACGGCGAAGGGCGGCTGCATCAAGTGGAGCGGGGTCGAGCAGCAGCTGCTCGCCATCTAGATAAAGTCGCATCACAGCTCCCTCTGAAGGTTTTCAATCTTCACCTTGAGCTTGGCGGCAAGTTCAAGCACGCGGTCGAGGCCTGCGTTCATGTCATCGAGTTGCTCAGGCGAGAGCTTACTGAGCAGCGCCATGTCGACCCCCTCAAGGCTGCTGAGCGAATCATGCACGCTGCGCACCTGGCCGTTTTTGATCTTGCTGTTACCCGCCTTGGTGCGCGCTTTCTCATTGGAGGCCTTCTGCTCGTTCTTGAGGTCATCGTCAGCCGCAACATGGTCGCGGATGAACTCGGTGGAAACCGCGGTGTCCTGGGGCATGTCCTCGAGTTTCTCAAGGACCTGCTCGACGATATCCAGCTGTTCATCGACATACTCACCGTCGCCGTGCTGGGAGGCGTCGATGTAGTCGCACATGTCGCGGATAGCGCGCACGCGGTCGCCCAAGTTGCCCATAAGGATGTTGGCAAAGACGATGTTCTCCATATCTTGGCGGTCGTCATCGTCTTTGCACTTCTGCAGCTTGGTGGCGAGCGACTCAACAATGCCCTGAATCTTGAGGTCCTGTGCGATATGGTAGGCGCCGGGCGCGTTGACGAACTCGAGGAAGTCGTTCATGACATCAATCTGGCGCAGGAACTTCTTCATATCGCTTTTCGAGATGTTGGCGTGGGCGCCGTACTCGTCGGCGGTCATCTTGCCGCCGTTGACCCAGGTGTTGATATCCACCAGGCGCGAGATGGGGTCGTAGTCGACCTTCTCGTCGCGGCCGAGCTGGATTTCGAGCTCGAGGCCTTTAATCGCCTTCTCGTCGTAGGTGTCGGGGAAACGTAGCAGCGCAGAAAGCGCGGGCTTGCCTCTTCGCGTGAAAGCATGCGCAGGCACGTGAAGCGGCGATTACCGTCGATGACGATGCCGTTGGAGAGAATGATGGCAACTTCCTGCTGGCCCTTCGCCTTGATATCGAGCTTGGTGGTCTTGAGGCGCTGGGGATTGTCGTCCTCAATCATGCCCTCGATAAGACGGTCGAGCTCCTCGGTATCGGTGGGCAGTGCGCCGTGCTCCATCTCGTACCGGGTGATGAACGTGGCGATACGACCGTTCTGCACGTTGTAGTGCAGTTTGTCGATACGCACCTCATAGACGCGCTGGTCTTGGTTTTGCCCGTTAACGCGAATCATGTTGACGTTGTCGGTCGCGTGCAGCCAACCCTCGGCCTCGCCCGTGCGGAAGAACTCGTTGATTTCCATTTACTCCACCTCTCGTATGAATTGGTCATGACTAACATACACCCGGTCGAGCTCCGGGCTGTAGAACAGGTTTGTCGCGCGAATAAGTGAGACAAGCTGGGGGATTGTGATGTCGATGTCATACTCTTCAGTCAGAATCTCGCATAGTTCGTCGATGTCGAGTGAGCTTTCGCGCTCAAGAAGCGATGTCACCAAGTCTCGCCCTCGCGCCTGGGTGTGTGGTTCCGCAAAGATGCGGCGTCCGCCAAGGTGGCCGCGCGTGCAAAAGCGCTTGCGCGAGAGCAGGACGGACTCGTAAAAGATATCTGACAGGCCATATGCCAGAAGGGCAATGCCGGGGGCGTTCGCGCGCAACCACGGCACGGTGAACTGCGGGATGCCGGCGGCCACACTCGCTGCCACCGACTCCTTCGCGAACGCGTCGAGATCGGCCCGACTGATCTCTAGCTCCTGTAAGCCAGCGGTGGTAATCCAAGTGTCTTTGTCGTAGCCAAAGACAGTCCCGGCTGCCTGGGCGCTGGAAAGATAGGACTTGAACGAAGACGCCGAAAGCATGTCTGTAGGCAGGCTGTCATGCGTGACAAGCGGTGCTGCGAAGAGCATCCGATAGTATTCCGCGGGACTATCATGGTCGCCGCGGATGACGCAATCGGCAAAGAGCGTGTAACCAGCCGCGGTCGCAGCAGCAATCTCGCCGTCGGATGAAGCGGCGATACCCGCGCGTTTGAGTGCCTCGCGGAAGGCTTCGCGCGTATACCAAACGCCCGCCGGCTCTATCTGAGACGTCTGCAAGTCCTGCTCGGTCTGTTCGGCCTCAGCGGAGAGCTCAATATCGTGCGCGCACTCCTCCGGTGCGGTGGGGTCAGAGGGCGTGGCGGAGGGTTCGATATCGACGAGCGAGAGCCCTGCGAGGTCTGGCTCAAAGTTTTCGGCACGTGCTTCTATGTCGGCGAGCCAATCGTCTTCCTCGACGCGGTGCCGGCGCGCGCGAATCACGAACGCGCGCTCATCGGGCGCAATGTTGTTGAGCGCACAAATCAGCTCGAAACGCGGTGTGTCAGTCTCGACATAGAGCTTGACGTCATCGGGTAGATTGAGACGACGTCCAAGCTCATAGGCGGCTCCTGTGAGATCATGCCAGACGAGCACGTCGCCGGTGGCGAATGCAAGGAAGTCGTCGAGTTGTTGTTGAAGCGAATGAGGCATGTATCGGTTCCGTGTTCTGTATGCTAAACTTTCATGTAGTAATACCTACAATAATATGTAGGAGGTTCATATGCCTGTAGTACTGCCGGTTTCGGAATTGCAGAGAAATATGGGGAGCATTGCGGACCAGTGCCACGAGTCCAAGCAGCCCATCTACCTGACGAAGAACGGTAAAGCGTCTCTTGTGGTAATGGATGCCGCCGAGTTTGATAGTCGCTTTGCCGCCCTTGATGAACTTCGTGAGCGCGAGAAGCGCGTTGAGCGCGCCATCTCCCGCGGCTACGACGACCTCTTGAATGGCCGAGTACGTCCGCTTGACCAGGCGCGGCAAGACGCCGAACGCATTCGGAAGGCCCGCCATGGGGCATAGGGAGCTGGACGACAGGGCTGAATATGAGGTGCAGCTCACCGATGAGGCGGTCTACGGCTTGGCGGAAGTCATGCCAGATGTCGTCTACCAGCGCGTAAACGAGATGCTCTCTGTTCTGGCGACCTTTCCACGATATGGGGAGGAATACGATCCTTATTACGAGGCCGCTCGTCCTTCGGTGCCGTGCAGGGTGCTCTTCGTAGGCCGGTACGGCATCTACTACGCCATCGATGAGGAGAGGCAGAAGGTGACCGTGCTCGCTATCGAAGATTCTCGGCGTGATCCGCGCAATCGCTTCAGAGTGGTTGATTAGCGTCTGCATCGCGTTAGCCCTTATTTGATCTTCGCGAGTACGCTCTGAAGTTTGGCGTAGTTGACCTTTACACCGTCATCGAGGTCGATGGCGATCATCTGGTCGGCAAGCTCGTGGATCTTCTCCTCGTAGGACTCGAGTTCCGCAGCCTGATCGGCAACGCGCTTGCGCTCCTTGGTAAGGGCGACTTTTTGACGGCCGTCCGCGTCTGCAACGGCATCATCAAGATGGGCGAGGCGACTGCGGTAACGCTCCTGCTGCTCGTGCACGTAGTCGGTGCGGACGCGGGCCATAAGGTCCGGTTGGTAGCGGTGCATATAGATGAGCGCCTTGAAGCCGTTCTTCTTGCCGGAGTCGAGCAGCCAGTAGATGGGGCGCTTTTTATACGTCTTACAGTGGTCGGCAAAGAACTCGCGCAGGAAGTACTGGCGGATGGTGTCGCGTGATGTGCCTTTGGCGCCGGGGTCAAGGGCGTCGGCTACGAAACGAAGGTTCTCCTCGAGCGTTTCGGCGCCGTATGCAGCGACAACGAACTGTTCAAAGCGGGCCACAATGTCGTCGGGGAAGTACACGTCATCGGTGATGGGGAGCACGTTGTCTGCATCGGGCATAAAAGTCACGTGCTCAGGGTCGGGCATCTTGGCAAGGTATTCTGCGATCGTATCGCCCTGGTTGGCGAGTACGAGTCCATCCACATCGAGCGAGTAGCGTCCGAACATGCAGCCTACCGCGTAGCTGATGAGCGAGACGATTTCATCGCGCTTGGTGCGCACGTAGTTGTTGCCCTTGAAGCTTTCAGGAATCTCTTCTTTGGTATCGAAGATGCGTGCGACCGAGACGTACTTGTCTTCGACCTCGATGGGAACCTCGCCCACCATGTTATAGATTTCGGCGAAGATGCGGTTGAGCTCTTCTTCGTTGGCCTTGAGCTGGTCAAAGCGCGCGTTAACTTCGGCTTTGTGCGCTTCGTACTTGTCGCGGATGAGAATCGCCATTCATGCCGCCTTTCTATAAGAGTTCAGCGAGCTGGCAGCGCCGCCTCCTATGAGGGGAGGTGATCTGCCTATGGACTGGTTGTACGGATTCCTGAGATTGGTGGCCCTGGTTATCAAGCTCTTGAACGAGGCAATCGAGCTCGTATCCAAGGCTCGAGGCTACATACGTGAGGGGAGGAACCGGAGCCGCCGCCGATAAGCGGTAGGCGGCCCCAAGCGTGCTCCTAAGATTGGGACAATGCCCGAGGTTCGTTGCCATCATACTGTTGTGCCCATAAGATCGGAAATGATTTGTGAGGTAAATCGTCCAGCTACCGATGCACCAATCATGAGCGGTTGGGGAACATCGGCACCAGAATCTTTTGACCCCGTCCGTCCGAGCAAATGAAGCCCCTTATTGGTGATACGGTAATTCAGCGTTCGCCCAGCAACAGGTGCTGATGGGGTCTGCTCGATATAGCAGATATCAACAAGAGGTTCGATATATCGCGCCAGATCGGCCTGCTTGATGCCCCATTCGCTCAGATCGAAGCGCGTCACCGTTCCATTCTTCAGCTCAAGGAGTTGCCACAGTATCTCCCGAATGAGTTTCTTGTCGAACGGGCGCATGGCATCCTGCGGAATTGCCCAGGCCCTTTTCTCCTTCTGGGCGCCCTCAATGCTCCCGCTCTTGCACCAATCGTATATGTCGTTCGTTGAGCAATTCCATCGTTCCGCCGCTTCGAGCGCGGTGAGTGTCTTCGCCTTGCGTGTTTCACCCATCTCTGCACCGCCTAGACCAATGGATTGCGTTTGAAACCCCAAGAGGTTTCTTGGGAGTCCCAGTCGACGTGGGAGAGAGCGATGTTTGATGAAACGATTTGGGCAGTTGAAGAAGTCAGTGCGCCTTCTGGATAAAACACGGGTATTGCAGAAACATCTCCAACTTGGCAATTTAAGGTTGGGGCGATGATGCTCAAAATATGACGAGCTACGGAAGAATTAAGCAAACCGAGGATATAGTATCTAGATTCTGGCTTGTCTTCAGTGCGAATGACGAGAGCCGGACTCGCATCATCGAAGTAAACACTACCATCATTGAATCTAAAGCTGGAAATTGAAGATGTTATTTTTGACCAAGTAAATGTATAACTTCCATAATACTTGGAAGGCCCTAGCCCGCTCCCCGGGAAACTGCGCAGATCTTGTGCATCATTACGCCAATTGACAACATGTTCGATATTGCCGTACCAGCGTCTAAAGGCCCCTCCTTTGGTGTATAAAGCCCAGGAACTACGTTTTATTTCTTTGGAGGATACTTCATACCACAAACGAAGGAAACGTGCGTTATCCCCGGTGAAAATACCTTTGACTATTGCGAGAAACTGGTCGCGCATCGAAAGTCCCATTTTAAATGCATGAAAAAGTCCACTTCCTGCCCAATAGGCGATTGGAGAGCCGGGAATGTCATGGAACCTCCCAGCATCAGCGCGATAGAACCACCCGCAATCGGGATTCTGAATGGCTTCGAGGGCCTTGGGCGCCTGTGTGGCGGCGCCAACAAAATCTGACAGGCGCACGTAGCCGCCCTTGTAGCCGTCGATATGGGAGTTATGGTAAGTGAAAGTGCAGATAGGGACAGTTGCACCGGCGAAGCCTGAGTACTCAAGTTGGATAAGACTTGTAATTGTCTTTTCGTCGATTAGCTTATTTCGTAGCTTCTCGTAACTGCCTATGAACATCCATACGAAGGGGCACATGATGCCGACTTCGCCATGGTCTTTTGCAATATCCATAATGCGAACGATGAAGGAGGCGAAGAGGTCGCTTTTTACATCGGGATAGTGCTTCTTCACCCACTTGCTCATGAACGGGTTGAAGCTGCTTGATCCCATGTAGGGCGGATTGGCAACCACTACATCGAAACGGCGAGTGAGCGCCTTGCATGCAGCGATTGCCTGCGCGACGTGCTCATTGGCGTTTGAGGAGAAGAGGTCGCCCGCGTTCGATTCGACAAGATCCCCCTCAAGGGCTGCGATGTCTTCGGGGGTGGGCTGCATCAAGCTGCCGATCTCGCTTAGATGGGCAAGGTCTTGCAGGAGTTGCTCTTTGTTGCGGAGCGGGCTTGTGAGACTCAGCTCATCCATGTCGACATCGATGCTGTTCAGCACGCAGATGTTGGCTGTGATGTTGCGCGTAAAGAAACGTCGGTCGTACGCGCGGGCGCACATGGCAAGCGCGAGCTGCGCGATCTGCGCGGCGCGCTGGTCAATCTCAAAGCCCGAGAGATTCTTAGTGAGGATGAGCGCGGAGATTTCTCGCTCACGATAGCCGCATTCCTGATAGATGGCCATGAGCATCTTGAACGCATAGACCAAAATATGCCCCGAGCCGCAGGCGGGGTCGCAGAAGGTGATGTCTTCGGGGCTGTTGATGCGGATGAAGTCCTCATGTTCCTCATCTGGCTCGATGTAGTATTCCATGAGGCGGTCGGAGGGGTTCTCCGCGTGGGCGTGCTCGCGCAGTGTGCTCTCGGGGTGATTGAGCATCCAGAGGCGTCCGAGCGAATTGTCTACCATGTAGCGCACGATCCAGTCGGGCGTGAAGAGCTGTGTGGCGGGGGCAATGTCCTCTGCACCGGCTTTGCGCTTGGACTTGAAGAACTCGGCCTTCACTGCGGAGTTGTAGAACTGGTACATCCAGCCCAGAATCTCAACGTCTACCCAAGCATCCTCCGGGATATTCGTCACCAGGCGGTAGAGCACGTTGAACTCGGTTTTGTTAAGCAGGTTCTGCGGCAAGGTGAGGGCGTCTGAGGTGACGGTACCAAAGACCGACGGCAGGAAGGCAGCGAGCTCGTTGCATTGCGCGATGAGGATGGCACGATAGAGCGCCTCGTCATCGCCCGTTTGAATGAGCTGGGCGACCTCCACCTGGTCGAGGCCGGGGAGATCGAGCGTGGTGGCTACGCGCAGACACTCAGGGTTAAAGCTGCCATCTGCGGCGGTAAGCATGCGCACGTGGCTTGGCAGGTAACCGGCAAGCTCCATGTAGCGGATGGCGGCAAAGCGGTTGAACCAGGTGTAGGCCATGGTGGTGATGAAAGGGAGCGTCCCCTCGCGCTCGATGCGTCGATAGAGCTCGGTGCGTTGAGCGTGCTCGGCGGGGGAGAGCACCACGCCGCGAATGGCGTCGGCATCCGCGGCGTATTCCGCACGGCCCGCATCGTCGAGTGCATAGACATAGAGTTGTTGTTCCATGTCTTTCAGCAACTGCTCGCGCGCTTCGATGGAGAACTTCTCAATCGCCTTGGTGTCCATGGATATCTCCTGCGGTGCCGGATGGGTTATTGGATGCGGATGCCGTCGTTACCTGCGAGGTCGCGGACGAGCTCGGCGCGTACGCGGTCGAGGTAGCGGTCGATGTCTGCCTCGGTGCGGAGCGTCTCGGGTTTGAAGACCAGGCTGCGCTCCACATGCTTGATGCGCGCGGGCTTGGGCGGCGCTGGGGGCGTATGGGTCTTGCTGTCGATGGCCGAAGGCTGTGGCTTGGGCTTGCGCCTCTCAACCTCGGCATCAATCTGGGTGTAGAAATCCGTCTGGTCGTTGTTGAGACGGATTGCGAGCGCGTCGAGGTCGCTGAGCGAGCGCGTGTCATGTGCCATGTCACGCCGCGTGAGCTTGCGCTGTCCGATGGCGGCGAGCTTGACTTCGCTCCGCTCGGCTTTCGCTTCGATATCGGCGTACATGCTCTCGATGCGATCGAGGAGCTCGTTGCGCTTGACCTCGAGTTTCTCGTCATAGACATCCTCAACCGTCTGCATGGCGCCGGAGAGGAGGTTTATCTGGTTGTAGGGGGATGCCGCGTCAAGCACGCGTTCGATGGTGGCGAGCGCCTCGGTAGCGTCGGCGCTGCCCGCGAGGTACTCGCGCTCACGCTTCATGTCTTGGCGAAGTGTGGTTGCCTTATCCCAGATACGCTGCTGGTTGGGGAAGAACTTAAAGATGTCCTCCAGATCATCGGCAGCGTCGAGTAGGTCATCCTCGGCGTCGGCGATGCGCGGCAGCAGGTCAGATGGGTCGGACCCCGCGGAAAGAACGCCCTTGATGACGGAGATGCCATGCTCCACGTTTTCGCGCCCCGGGTATCCTGCGCGGCGGTACTCTCGCTCGAGCAAGTTTTGGAGCTCCTCCAACTTCTCGCGCAGGGCGCTCACGGCGCGGGCGGCAAGGTCTCCCTCTTCCAAGGGGAGGTTTTGCTGGCCCGTTGCTTGGGTGATGATGTCACGTACGGCGCGGCGCACATGTTCCGGAACCTTTATACGCAACTCGATGAGGGTGTCTTTGGTTTCTGTTGCCTTGCGCAGGCGGTTGACCGCGCCTGCAGCAGTGATATCCACCGTGGATCCGGCATAGCTTAGCTTGGCGTCGCCCGCCGCGAGGAGCTCCGCAGCCACGGCGGCTACGTCGATTTCGCGCCAGCCGAAGGGACTATCTTGAAAGCGCTTCTGCACCTCCGCCATGGGGGTGTCTATATGTAGACGGCGCTGGTTTTCCAGGTAGCGCTTCATCTCGTCGACGGCGCCCTCATTAGGAGTAGTGCCGTCGAGTGTGCGACGCTGCCCGCACAGGATTTCGGTGAGCTCGGCGTCGGTGTGGTAGTTGGTAGTGATGAGGGAGAGCTTTGGGTAGACGCTCTCTACCGAGTTCTCCAGCACGCTGGAGAGTACGGCCTTGGCTGTGGTGCCTTGGGCCTTTACCTCGTAGCCGCCCGCGTAGAACGTTCCCTTGCGGATCCCCTCCTCTAAGAGGCTGCGCGCCTCGCGCAGCTCCGCCTGCGCATCGGAGCGGCGGTCGCGGATGATGCGTTGGACGTTCTCGGGCTGGCGACTGAGGTTCTGCGTATTGGCATACCCCTCAATGCGCAGGGCATCTTGGATGAGGTCGTAGTAGCGCGCATCGTCAGAGAGCAGGCAGATGGCCTCATTGCGTTGCGACCGCGCGAGCAACGCCTCATGCGAGGTGGCCTCAGGACCAGAGGCGGCGGTCATGACGCGCAGTACCATGCCGCCCGGGGCACCGTAGCGGGTTTCGTCGATGTACTTTTCCACATCGAAATCGTTCTCGCCGTAGCGCAGTTTGTTGCTGTCAAAGATTTCGCCAAAAACAATCTGCCCCAGGCGTTCGGTGATGCGTGCGGGCTCCACCACGGTGTTAGAGATTGCGCGAGCGATCTCCTGCTCGTCATCGGTCAAGAACTGGTACGCCTCGCCGCTGCGGCCCACGTAGTTCTGGCGCACCAGGCGCGCGAGTGAGTCGGTGACAGCGCTGCGTACCTCGCGCAGGTTGGCGTCGATGTCATCCACCATGAGGATGGCGATGTTTTCGGGGTTGGATTCGACGTCATTCACCCAGCGGATGAGGAAGAGGAGCTTGAGCACCTCAACATCGACAGGCTCGAGCCCCTGGCCCTTGCGTGCCGCCTCGTCCGCACGGTTAATCACGCGGCGCACATGGCCCTCGAGGAAGGTCTCGATGGTGTCGTAGAAGCGCCAGAAAGGCACGAGTGCGCTCTCGTCCTTATCCTCGATCGCCTGTGCTGCCTCTTGGAAGCCGGAGAGCATGGAGCGCTCGCTGCCCGAGGTGTGCTTGCCCGAGCTGCCATGGCGACGAATCTCGTTGAGCGTTGTCTGAAGCAGCGTGAATTGGTAGGTGACAAACGGATAGGACTCGATGAAGTCCTCGGTGCTCGGGTAGCCGCCCAGGTCCTCTTTGGCAGTGCCGCTTTTGAAGTGGAAGAGGTTCTTGAGAGCGGACGCCTTCTGACCGTACACCATGGCGAGCAGGTCGCGCGCGTTCTCGTTCTTCTCCAGGATACGGCGCTTGATGACCTCATCGGCATCGATGCCCGAGAGCGACAGGCGGCATTTGAAGCGGCCAGTGATTTTTGAGAAGTCGTCGCTCTTGCCGGACATGCTCACCACCTCGTCGATGGCTTCTTGGCTCGTGACCATGACCCAGACAAGGCCCTTGCCCTTGGCGCCGAGCTCCTCCACGATGGACTGCAGGTTGAGCATGCGGGCGGTGTCTTTGCCGTTGCCGATGAACTGACCCATCTCGTCCACCATGAAGAGCAGGCGGAACTGTCCACCCTCCTCAGCCTGGCGGCGCTTGGCGTAGGCGACAATCTTGGCGGTGAGCGTATCGATGGAGAAGCCCGCCTCGTCATCGCCCTCCAGATAGCGCTCGGCTTCTGCCTCGCTCATCACCTCGGCGTCGACGAGAGCGCCGATCACATCGTCGCTGTTGAATTCGTAGGCTTCGCGCGTCTCGAGCCATGACTCGCCGGTAAGCTCCTCGTAGCGGGCGCGGAACTCGCTCGTCTTGCCCTTGCTGTCGATGAATTCCTCCAGACGCGCGAGCTTGAGGTCCTCGCCATAGAACCCCAAATGGTCGTAGAACACGCGCGCGAACGTGCGCGCAAGCGCGTCGCGATCTTGACCTCCCACGTTTTTGCTGTCGATGTTGAAGAGGATTGCCTCGGTGGGGATAGTGGCGCTGCGTTGCACCCGCGCATAGAGACGGGCCTCCTCGAATTTGTCCGCGAAGTATTCCACGGCGTGCTTGCCGGCGACCTCGCGGTTCTCCAACAGGTAGGAGAGCATGGTGAGGAAGTGCGACTTGCCGGAGCCGAAAAAGCCGGAGATCCATACGCCCATCTCGTCGGTCGGCGCCTCGAGGGCGCGCTCGTATACGCGGTAGAACGCATCGAAGTGTCCGGCGAGCTCATGGGTTACCACATACTCGGAAAGTTCCTGCTCAATGGTCTCATCGCTCTTCTCCGCCACCTTGATGACGCCGTTGATGGGGCGGTCGATGTCCTTCTGGAACATGTCCTGGATGCGCATGGTGCCCATCCTTTCCCCTCCCGCGAGCGGGAGGCTCGCAGGCTAGAGGATGTTGAACGCCCGGTAGTAGTTACCGTCGTTTATGCGGTCAAACAGATGCAGGTGCTGGCCGTCGTAGCGACCGGGGTACATGAGCACTACCGGGATGTCCTCGAAGACGCTCTGTGCGTTCTCCAAGATGGAGTGGGCGCGCACGAAGGGGTACACCTGCCCCACCCCGGTGATGAGGAGCACGTCACGCCCCGGCTGGTGGGTCGCGTAGTCCATGGTGCGCACGAACACCTCGGGCGTGGCAATCTTTTGTAGGCGCGCGAGCAGCGCGTCGCTGCCGCGTTTCTGCTCGAGCGCCGGTATCTTGTGCAGGATCTTCTTGTCCTCGCAGATTTGAAGGAACACCTGCCATAGGTTGCGCTCGATGATGTGAGCGGAGATGGCGCCGGACTGCGCGTCAGCCACGAGCTCCGCAGTACGGCGTCGCACCTCGAGTTCTTTCGCGGCATCGTAGGGGAACACGTAGAACCCTACCTCGTTGGCAAGACCCCGGTTGTCGAGGAACACCTCGCTGCCCACGCGCTCACGTAGGCGGTCGAAATCGCGGGCGATGTCGGTTGATTGCTGCGACGTCATGCCCCCTCCTTACTCCAGGCAGTTGAACGCGGGAAGCGCGGTGGCGTCACCGTTAGCGTGCATGAGGCGTTCCAGATCGAGATCCAAAAGGACAGGGCGCAACTCATCGCTGCGAGGGCTCGCAAGATAACCAGCCTCTGTGAGGCACTTGGCGAGTACCTGGCGGATTTTGTTGAGGGTGGCGTCTGACCAGGTGGCCACTACGTCGCTTTGGCTGCGAAGCCCTTGAAGGTATTCGGCTATTTCGTGCTTTGCGAGGCGCATGTCGAGCGTTTGGTATTTTTGCCCTATCACGCCAATCATGAATTCCCACACTAGGCGGTAAGTGCGCATGATGGCGTACAGGTTAGCCTGTGCCGCCTGGTTGCCGGTGCCGTGTGCGATGAGACGAGTGAGCTCGAGTTGCAGGGTTGGGTCATCGCTCAGATTGTCCAGCCGCAGCAAGCATGCCCGCGTGAGTGAGCGGATCTCGCGTTCCGTGGGATATTGGAAGTAGTTGTGGCAGAGGTTCTTCTCGAGAACCTCTGCATCGGAGGTACCGTCGAGGCGCAGGCGGGCGACGATGCGGATCTCGGTGAGGAGCCACTGCTCGCGCGTGAGGGTCCCTCGGTATGCCCAGTCGGCACCGGCGGAGCGTCCGTTGCGGAAGCGCGTTTTTGACTTGCCCGAGGCAGGAGCATCCGCTAGTGGGTTATGGCTTGCTGTCTGGGAAGGGCCGCCATTTTTGGCTACCCCCCCCCCTACGTCCAAAAGTAGGGTCGGGCACGAGCAACTCCTTTGCCGCCACGGGCGATGGCGCGGCTGGCGGTATGGGACAGACTATATATACGTACAGGGTTAA